>CAWIVW010000014.1:0-84819 GCA_963839695.1 uncultured Acidimicrobiia bacterium
AGGCCGTTGAGCCACAGGCCGGCGACGACCCCGACAGCCGCGGCGATCTCGACGACACCGAGGAACTGGTAGTCCTCCCACTGGATCGCGAAGTGCTGCGCGCTCGCGCATCGCCGGTTGCCCGGTGACCTTGCCGACGCCACCGCCAAGCATGAACAAGGCGGTCAGCGCACCGAACACCACCAGCGAAACGTTGAGAGTAGACATTGGAGAACCTTCACTGAGTTGATGTGTCATCCCGACTGTACACCGCTTGAGTTGATGTGTCAACTCGCACCTGGTACGCTCGCAGCATGAAGGCAGCGGAGCGACCCCTGAGCGAGCGCGGAACGCCGCCTGGCGGGCGTTCTACGAGATGCGGAGCTGCTGCGCGGCCGCCTCGAACAGCACCTCCAGGCCGACAGCGGCCTCTCGAACGCCGACTACACCGTGCTCGTCGTGCTCTCCGAGGTGCCGCAGGGCCAGCAGCGCGCCTAGAGCTCGGCCGGCGTCTCATGTGGGAGAAGAGCCGCCTCCACCACCAGCTGACCCGGATGTGCGGCCGCGGCCTCGTCGAGCGCCTCAACGGCGACGGTCGGGCCGTCTACGTCGCCATCACCCCCGAGGGCCGCGCCGCGCTCGAGGCGGCGGTACCTCCCCACCGCCGGCGCGTCCGGCACCTGTTCCTCGATCGCCTCACCCCCGAACAGATCGACCAGCTCGCCGACATCTCCCGCACGATCCTCGACGGCCTCGACACGAGCTGACGCCGACGGCGGCGGGGCAGTGGCCCCTCCCAGGATCGGCGATTGCATCGGGCTCCGTCCTCGAGTCGACGCGAAGGACGACCTGGTCGCCGCTCGTCGCCTCGTACGGGTCCGGATCGCGGACGTCGGCCTCCGGCCCGAGGGCCTCGGCGATGGCGTGCGGGCCTTGGCGGCCTGGCGTCACCGGTGACGAGCAGCACCCACCCCCCTTGCTGACAGCGTCGACCTCGGCCGACGGCCATCATCGCCGCGTGAACACTTCGAGCAATCGCGCAAGTCTCTGGCTGTAATTCAATAGTTTCCGGCTCGGCGCGGGCGCGGCTGCTCGGGATCGGCCCGAGCGCCCGTGCGACAATGGCGGATCCGCCCCGGGTCGGCTGGTGGCCGGGTGGGCGGTGGACCGAGAGCCGGGCCGGCGAGCTTCAGTCGCTGAAGGCTTCGGGATCGGTTCGCCGACCGAACGCCTCGGCTTCAGACTTCGACTTGAATGGTCCGGCCAGTGTGCAGCCACGCTCTGCGGGTTCGTCGCTGCGGTGAGGCTCTCGGTGGGTGGTGCACCAGAACCACGCACCGCTCGGCGGGAAGGTCGTCGTCTCGCTCACTGGCCGTCGGCGCAGTGACCGTCGGGGCCGTCCTCGACATCCCATGCACCGTCACGGCGCACGGTGATGCGCAGGTGCGCCGTGCTGTGGGTCGGGCCGACCCACGGGATCGACCAGGTTCCCATCTTCTGCCAGCGCTCGGACGTGTGCTGCAGGCGCGCCCAGAACGGCTGCCACACGTCGAACCCCCACGGGGCGCCGTCGGCGAACCAGCGGAAGCCGTTGCCGGTGGTGTCGGGTCGCACGGTCGGGCGGCTGACCGCGACCACGTTGTGACCGTCATAGGCGAACGGCTGCCCCACGGTGACGCTCCACAGGGTGTGATGGCCGAACGGGATCGTCGGCGCCCGGTAGCTCTCCCGTGTCCACACCCAGCAGTACACGGTGTTCGCCGTCGCGCCGGCGGGCTCGTCGAGTCCGACGACGGCCGGGTTGGGGATCCGTCGGTCACCGGCGGTGCGCCGGACGCGTGTCGGCAGCTCGTCGCGCCACGACGGGCGCGCCGAAAGACCCGCCGCGCCTGGCGGCAGGTGAGGTCCGTGAGCCGGTGAACGCGGTTCGTCCACAGACGTGCTCGTCGGGTGTGGAAGACGAGGTGATTGCAGCCGGTCGCCACAGATGGGACCGGAGCGTTCGCCGTCACGGGTGGCGAGCCGGCGACACCGCCTGGTGTCGCTGCCGATGTTGAGGTCGGGTCGACGTTTCCTACGACCATCGACCCGGCGAGCATGGCGGCGGCGAGCCGCATTCGCCGGTGTCCCGTTGTTCCGTCTCGCCGTGCGCGAACGACGGCTCCCGCGGGACGGCCGTGACTGTGGGTGGCGTGGCCGTCGCGGCGACGGCGGGCAGTGATCATGTGGACCCCTTTCGTTTCGCTTCGTCCTGTGACTAAGCTAAATCTAAGTGATCGCTTAGTGTCAATGGTGGAAAGGTGAGGTCTCGTAGTGTCCGACGTTGTGGGCCGGCTGCACATCGAGCTCCCCGACGACTTGCACGAGCAGGTCAAGCGGGTGGCCGCCGAACGCGGTCAAACCCTCAAAGGTCTGGTGATCGTCCAGTTGCGCCGGGTCGTCGCGGAGTTCGAGGCCGAACAGGAGGACGAGGATCGCTGACTCCAGGCACGGCGGTCTTGGACGCAAGCCTCCCTGCCGGTAGATGGCAACGTGAGCGGATTGCCCGGCGGCTCGGAGAAACTCGCCGTCGACGCTGCGCTCTCGACGCGAGTCGTTCCGGGCTGTTGGCCCTCACCGCGCTACCGCCCCGCCGGTGTGATGGATCCCAGACGCTCAGCGAGGTCGGACTGACGCGGACCAGTCACGCGACGAGTCACCTACTGAGTGTCTGGGTCGGGGCGCGTGACGGCCAGCGATGGCGGAAGGACAGCGGCGTCGTTACAGCCCGATGTCGAGCTGGGCGTTTCGATGCCGGGGGTTTCGGGTTTGAGGGTTGGGAGGTGGATGCCGGCGTCGTGGCAGTGTTGTTCGACGGCGTCGGCGAGCCAGCGGTAGTGGCCGTGGTCATCGTCGACGTTGCCGAGGATGTCGACGACTTCGGCGAGTCGGGGTACGTCGATCTTGTCGCCTTTGGCGAATCGCCACCAGGTGTCGAGTGGAGTTCCCCCCGGATCACGGACGGGGTGGGTGTGGGGTGATCATGCCGCGTGGGCGGCTTCGTAGTCGATGGGGCTGAGGTAGCCGAGGGTGGAGTGGCGGCGGGTCGGGTTGTAGAAGGCTTCGATCCATTCGAACATCGCGCGGGCGAGCTCGGCGCGGGTCGCCCAGTGGTGGCGGTCGAGCAGTTCGCACTGCAGCGAGGCGAAGAACGACTCGGCGACGGCGTTGTCCAGCGCGTCGCCGATGGTGCCCATCGAGCCGAGCAGCCCGGCGCGGCGCAGGCGCTGGCCGAAGACCCATGACGTGTATTGGCAGCCGTGGTCGGAATGGGCGACGGCGCCGTCGCTGGGCGGCGGCGCAGGCAGGCCATCTCGAGGGCGTCGACGACGAGCTCGGCGCGCAGGTGATCGGCGATCGACCAGCCGACGACACGGCGCGACCAGGCGTCGATGACGACGGCGAGGTAGACCCAGCCCTCGCCGGTGCGGGTGCTGGGTGACGTCCTGGACCCACAGCCGGTCGGGTCCGTCGGGGCGGAACTGGCGGTGCACGAGATCGTCCGACAGCGGGTCCGATCAGCCGTCGGCGGGTGCAGCCCACGCTGCGTCGGCGGCGGCTGACGCCCTGCAAGCCACGCTCGCGCATCAACCGGGCGACCCGCTTGCGGTTCACGGTGCGGCCGAGCCCGAGGCGCAGCTCGGCGGTCACTCGTGGCGAGCCGTAGGTGCCGCGGGACTGGTCGTGGATCTTGACGATCAGGTCGCCGAGCTCGGCGTCGGCGAGCATCTTCGCCGTCGGGTTGGCCTGCCGGTGCCGCCAGGCGAAGAACGCCGAGCGGGACACCTTCATCGTGCGGCAGCACTGCTCGACCGGCAGATCGGCGCAGCGCTCGACGATGAAGGCGTAGGTCATTTTGGGAGGACGTTCTCCCGAGCGAAGTAGGCCGAGGCCCGCTTGAGGATCTCGACTTCCATCTCCAGCACCCGCTTCTCGCGGCGCAGCCGAACCAGCTCGGCCCGCTCATCGCTCGTCAGACCTTCGCGGCGACCGTCGTTGATGTCGGCCTGGACCATCCAGTTGCGCAGACACGACTCCGAGATGCCGAGGTCCTCGGCGATCTTGGCGATCGGCTTCTCCCGCAGCCGGGCCAGCTCCACGGCACGTTGACGGAACTCCGCAGGATGCGGTCGGGGCATCAGGACTCCTTCCGAGACGGCTCCTCGCCGCCTCACGGTAGGTGTCCGTCATCCGGGGGAACTCCATTCTTCGTTATCTCGAAGATGAGGGTGAGGCGGCCAGTGAGGTTGCCGGGCTGCTGACCGCAGAACGTCCCTCATCAGCTCGATCAATCTCGGTGAGGTCTTCTACGTCATCCGGCACAGCGACGGCGAGAATGCTGCGTCGTCCACGGTGCGGGACCTCCGCGACGTCATCGCCGCCGAGCTTCCCGACGAACAGCGGGTGCTCCAGGCAGGCCGGATCAAGTCCGAGTACCCACTCGCCCACGCCGACGCGTTCGCCGCCGCGACCGCACAAGCCCACGACGCTGAACTGTGGACCGGCGATCCACTACTCCTCGTGGAGAACGCCGCGTGGACCTGGCGCGATCTCCGCTGAGGAAGAATTCAAACCGGTGACCTTGGATGCCAAATCGCCGAGGCCCGACCACGGCCAGCGGAATGTGACGCGTCACCTGCAACGCCGGCTCAGCGTTGGCAGTCGACGGCGACTTCGAGGGCGGCGCAGATCTGACGCATTCGGTCGTCGCTGAGCCGTCCGATACGGTCGACCAGCGCGGCGATCGACACGCTCTCGATCGAGTCCAAGTTGACCGCACTGACCCGCGGAACGGGGTCCTCGCCGGGTTCAAGCCGCACCTCGCTGCTGAGGCCACGGATTGTCGTCGTGCACGGCGCGACGAGTGCTCGATGCAACCGTGGGATCGCCACATCACGTGAGAGCACGACGACGGGTCGTCGGCCAATCTGTGGTGGCTCGCACCACCACAGCTCGCCGCGAAGGGGCTGGGCCATCAGGTCGCGGCGGCGGCGTTGCGGAACGACGCCAGGTCGCCCCACTCGTCGGGCTCTTCGAGCGGGTGGGCATCGTAGGCGGCGTATTCGGCGTCGAGTTCCGCCGACCGATGGCGCAGCAGCAGCGAACGGAGCGCCTCGTCGATCACGACGGCGTCGGGCTGACCCTCGAGCGCTCGGCGGGCGTCCGCCAGGAGGTTCTCGTCCACCGTCGTGCTGACCCTCACCCGGCTCATGCCACAATCATGCCCTAGGAGTGGCACAACGTCAATGTGGGCGGCGTGTTGATCACGCTTGCGGGCGGCGCCTCGACACACCCGCCAAGGTGCGTGCTTGCCGCGGAGGCCGCCGCCATCCGCGAAACGAGGTAGTGATCGCACATCTGCGGCGGTCGACGACCGGCGAGATCGATATCGCCAAATCTGCATCCCGCAATCGTGTCAACTTTCTCGGACAGCTGTCGTGTAGAGACGACATCAGGTCTCGGCCTCGTTCAACGGCGTCGGCCGGGCGCGGGCGTGGGTGATCACACGGATGGTCGTATCAGGGTCCGGCGAGTCCGACGAAGACGACGATCGCCCGGCCGAGGCGGATCATCTCATCGTCACTGAGGCGACCGATCCGCTCACCGAGTTTGGAGCGAGGAACGGTGGTGAGCTTGTCGACCATCAGGCGACAGACCTCGCGCAGCTGGTTGGTGGCATCCGGCTCGACGACTAGTCGGAACAGAGGGGCATCGGTCTGATCAGTCGTCATCGCACACACCGTGACCGAGACGGTGGCGTCGAACCGGTCGTCTTGCACGATCACGACTGGTCGCGGCTTGCCGACGTAGCCGCTATCGGCTGCGGCCGTCCAGATCTCCCGCGCCTCACTCGTCGTCGAGGCTGAGCGCGTCAACGAAGGCTTGGTCATCGGCGGCGTGAACGCTCGTGGCGACGGCCAGCGACTGCTCGTGAGCTTGCGTGACGAACTCGGGCGACCGGACGTCAGGAACCCAGAACTGAATCGGCCGCAATCCCTGTTCCCGAAGACGCTTGCGGTGCTCGCGGACGCGATCAGCGACCGAGATGGCGGAGCGGCGACGAGTCACGTCGCCCACGTTACATGTAGCGCCGTGCGGCTGACAACCTGAGGACCATCCGGGGCGATCGAGGACGTGGGGCTCCGGAATTGTCCGTGCCTTGTAGCGAATAGCAAGTTGCGACGTTCCGCGTGTGAAGGTCGCGTCAGCGGCGGCAAGCCGGAGCAACCGGGCTCATCGTGTCGCCGTGATCGCGGAGGATCGCGACGACCGCGTGGGGGCCCACTATGGGGAACGATTCGCCGCGAGAGTGTCGTGCTGGTCGATGACGTGGCGATGTAGCTTGCTTCTCGACGCACACTGGCCGTACACTGGCCGTACACCGGGAGCTGCCGGATGACCGCTACCGAGACTCGTCGAAGGAGCCGCCGACTCGAGCTGCGCACGACGCCGGCCGAGCGCGAGCTGATCGATCGGGCCGCCTCGGTGACGGCCACCGATCTCACCGAGTTCGTGGTGGGTCACGCCGTCGAGGCCGCGCAGCGCGTACTCGCCGATCGCGACCGGTTCGAACTCGACGACGACGCACTCGCATCGTGGGAAGCGATCAACGCCCGACGCGGACGCGAGTGCCTGGGCTGCGCCGGCTGATGGAGCGCCCGTCGCCGTTCGCCGAGTGACCAGCCGCTACCTGGCTCCCATCCCCCTCGCCGGCGACCACGACGTGTCGGTGTTCGAGTGCCGGTCTCGTGAGCAGACCGACTGGCTGCGGCGTCATGCCCGACAAGCGGTGGCGACCGGCACGACAGGTATTCGTCGTCACCGCGGTCGACAGTCCCGGGGTCGTCGCCTGCTACGGCTGGTGCATGGCCCAGTTGGACATCAGCTCTGCGCCGGTGCGGCTTCGCAAGGGCGCGGGCCGATGTCCGCAGCCCATCGCGCTACTCGCCCGGCTCGGCGTCGACTTCCGACACGAGGGTCGCGGTCTCGGCGCGGCACTGCTGCAGGACGTCTTCGCCCGGCTGCTCGAGCTGTCCGACGACATCGGTTGTCGTGGCCTACTGGTGCACGCCGAGTCTGCCGACGCCAGCGCCTTCTATCGTCACCTCGTGCCCGAGCTCGAGAACAGCCCGACCGATGAGCTGCACCTCGTGCTGTTGATGAAGGACATCCGACGTACGTTGCGACACTGACGCAGCACCGTCCGCGTTCATTGCGTGCTCAACGCTCGCTGTAGTAGCGGCGTCACGGCGACCTGGTCGTTTCGACAGTGTGCTGGTGCGCTGAACGGATCACCATGGGATCACTGCGGTGAGGGGGTCCGGGCGTGGTTGCGTATTTCGACCGCTCGCACCGCGTCAGTAGGCACGGCCGCAGTAGGCGACCAGGTTGGGTTCGGTGTCGTCGTCCGGAACTGAACCGTCGGGGCGCTGGAGACAGCGGACGGTCATGCCGTCCTGGGCCAGCCGTTGTTCACCCTCGTCACCCACCGCCGACCAGGGGAGCTTTGCCCACCCTCGAGGCCGCCTCGACTCCTCGTCGAGCGACATCACCTCGGTGATGCGCTCGTCGCGAGCGGACGTGGCTCGGGCGAGAAGCTCGGATTGGATCGTTGCCAACTGGGCGATCACTCGGGCCGCGACCGCACCAAGTGTGACCGTTGTCTTCTCGGCGATGTCACGCCGCACGAGGGTGACGTTGTCCGACACGAGATAACGCGGCCCGACCTCGATGCGGACTGGAACGCCCTTCAGTTCCCAGTCGGTGGAGCGCCAGCCAAACGACTGGTCGGTACGGATGTCGAGCCGGACCCGGACACCTCTACCGTCGAGGTCGCTCACGAGCCGGCGCGCGACATCGGCCGCGCCGTTCCGCGTCGCGCACGAGGAGCACGACCACCTGCGTTGGCGCCAGCTGCGGCGGCACCACGAGTCCACGATCGTCCCCGTGCCCCATGATCAGACCGCCCACCATCCGGGCTGACGACCCCCACGAGGTTGTCCAGCACAGCTGCCGGGTGCCGGCGTTGTCGAGGTAGTCCATTTCGAACACCCTGGCGAAGTTCTGGCCGAGCTCATGACTGGTCCCCATCTGCAGCGCCTTGCCGTCACGCATCATCCCCTCCAAGGTCAGGGTGTTGATCGCCCCGGCGAATCGCTCCTTGGCTGTCTTGCAGCCGAGCACCACCGGGATCGCCAGCACGTTGACGATGAAGTCCTCGTAGACCCGTGGAGGATGGTTCGGGCATAGGCGGCGGCGTCGGCCCGCGTCGTGTGGGCGGTGTGACCCTCCTGCCAGAGGAACTCGGTGGTGCGCAGAAACAGGACCGGCCGGAGCTCCAGCGCACCACGCTGTTCCACAGGTTGAGCAGCAGGGGCAGGTCGCGGTAGCTCTGGATCCACTTGGCCATGTACTCGCCGACGACCGTCTCGCTGGTCGGCCGCACGACGATCGGCTCTTCCAGCTCCTTCCCGCCCGCAAACGTCACAACCGCCAGCTCGGGACTGAACCCCTCGACGTGCTCTGCCTCACGGCGGAAGTAGGACTCGGGGATGAACAGCGGGAACGAGGCGTTCTCCGCTCCCGCCGCCTTGATGCGGACGTCGACCTCCGACACCAACCGCTCCCAGATCGCGTATCCATACGGACGGATGACCATCGTGCCGCGCACCGGTCCGTTCTCGGCCAGCTCTGCCTTGGCGACAACATCCTGGTACCAACGAGGAAAGTCGACGCTCTGGGGGGTGAGGATCGAGCGCGTCATCGACGTCGACCGTACTGGCGGGTCAGCGCAACGAGCGCTCGCCGGCGACCTCGTACAGCGTGATCGTCGCCGACCGCGGGGTGACGGTCGTCGTCGACGAGATCGCCGCCAAATGGGCGTCGAGCGCGGCCTGGCTCTCCCACCGCTCGAACAGGATGACGCGGTCGGGCTCGATCGGGTCGGGGGCGAAGGTGTACTCGAGACACCCATCCTCACCCCGAGACCTCAGCATCATCTCGTAGCGCTCGGCGAGGAACGCATCACGCTCCGCGGGGTCCATTTCAAACCTGCCACCGACAATGATCACGTGCTCCCCCTCGTCGTCGGACACCGATCGTGCCACTCGCGGGGGTTCAACCCGCCTCAGCCACCGTGGCCGAGTGACCGTCAGGCGAGATGCTTGGTCGCCTCGCGGCGGGACAGTGGGGAGAGATCGTGACCGGCGACGAACGCCCGGACCCACTCCGGGTTCGTCTTGGCGTACTCGCGGAGGGCCCAGCCGATGCCCTTGCGGATGAAGAAGTCGCGGTCACCGACGTTGGCCGCGATGGCGAAGGCGAGCAGCCCGGTGTCCGTCGAATCCTTGGCGCCGTTCTGCACGATGACCGCGCTGCGTCGCCGCCAACGGTCCTCGTCCGTCGCCCATCGCCGGATCGTCGGGGCGACCTCGGCCGGGTGAGCGCGCAGGATCGGCCCGACGAGATGGATCGCGGTCGAGTCGACGTGGTCCCACCATGCTCCGGAGACGATGAGTTGCTCGTAGAGCGGCATCGTCGCGGGGTCCTGCCAGGCCCGAGCGGAGCGATGACCGCAGAGATCGATCGCCGCGTATCGCTCCTCCCGGTAGCTCGCGCCGTCCCACAACGCGCGGACCGTCGCCTCCCAGGTTTCGCGGTCGCGTGGTGCGCGCGTCGCGAGCACGTCCTTCATCAGCCTCGTCCGCGCCGGCGTCGGCACTCCACGGTACGGCATCGCCGATTTCATGTACGCCTGCATCTGGGGTGCCTTCACCGGGTCGGCCAGGGCGGCGAGCCCGTGACGAACGGCCGCGAGCAGGTCCTCGTCTCGTTCCACCCGCCCTAGTCTGATTGGCCCATCACCGAGGAGGAACCGATGTCCACTGATCTCGACGAGCTGACCGGTGACTACACGATCGATCCCATCCACTCGAGCATCGGATTCGCCGCCCGCCACGCAATGGTCACCAAGGTGCGCGGCACGTTCGACGAATTCGACGGCCGCATCCACCTCGACGCCTCCGACCCGTCGAAGTCGAGCGCGACGGTGACGATCAAGGCGGCGAGCATCGACACGCGCAACGCCGACCGCGACGCCCATCTGCGCAGCAACGACTTCTTCGCCATGGACGAGTACCCCGAGATCGTCTTCGAGTCGACCAAGGTCGAGCCGGTCGACGACACCACGTTCCGCGTCACCGGAGACCTCACGATCAGAGGTGTGACCCGGCCGATCACGTTCGACCTCGAGTACAACGGCTCGGCCACCGACCCGTTCGGGAACAAGCGCGTCGGCTTCGAGGGCTCCGTCCAGGTGAACCGCAAGGACTGGGGCATCACCTGGAACGCACCGCTCGAGTTCGGTGGGGTGATCATCAGCGACAAGGTGACCCTCGAGTTCGACATCTCGGCGATCAAGAACACCTGACGGCGGAGTCGTCCCGGTGACCCGCGCCTCGCCGCTGGCCGCGGCCCGGACGATGGCCGACTCGCTGCGGTCCGTCGTCCGCTTCAAACCGCTCGAGACCGACCCGGTCGCCCGCCGGCTGGCGGGGGCCGCGTCGGTCGACGACCTGCGGCGGATCGCCCGACGGCGCCTGCCCCGCGGGGTGTTCGACTACATCGACGGCGCCGCCGAGGACGAGTACACCCTCGCCAACAACCGACGGGCCTTCGAGCGGATCGCCTTCCGACCACGGGTGCTGCGCGACGTGAGCGCCGTCGACACGACGACGACCCTGCTCGGCAAGCCGCTGCCGTTCCCGCTGGTCCTCGCCCCGACCGGCTTCACCCGCATCGCCGACCCCGACGGGCGAACTGGCCGTTGCCCGGGCGGCGGCGCGCGCCGGGCTTCCCTATGCCCTCTCGACGCTCGGCACGAGGTCGATCGAGGAGGTGGCGGCGGCAGCCGGCACGGCTCGGTTGTGGTTCCAGGTGTACGTGTGGCGGGACCGGGGACTGGTCGCCGAGATGATCGCCCGGGCCGCGGCGGCGGGATTCGAGGCGCTCGTGGTCACCGTCGACACCGCGGTGCTGGGCCGGCGCGAGCGCGACGTGCGGCGGGGGTTCTCGCTCCCGCCCAAGATCGGGCTGGGGACGTTCGTCGACGGCGCCCTGCACCCCGGCTGGACGTGGCGGTTCGTCCGCGCCGAGCCGATCCGGTTCGCCAACGTGGTCGGCCTCGACGTCGGCGACGGCTCGACGGCCGTGTCGCTCGCCGAGTACGTCAACTCCCAGTTCGACCCCGCGCTCGCCTGGGACGACCTCGAATGGATGCGCTCGGTCTGGAACGGTCCGATCGTCGTGAAGGGCATCCAGACCGTCGCCGACGCGGTGCTGGCCGCCGACCACGGGGTGGAGGCGATCGCCCTGTCGAACCACGGTGGCCGCCAGCTCGACGGGGCTCCGGCGCCGATCGAGCTGGTCGCGCCGGTGGCGCAGGCGGTCGGCGACCGCACCCAGATCATCTGCGACGGCGGGGTCCGCCGCGGGGGCGACATCGTCAAGGCGCTCGCGCTCGGTGCCACCGCGTGCATGACCGGCCGTCCCTACCTGTACGCGCCTGGGCGCAGCCGGCGAGCGCGGCGTCGACCACGTCATCGGGCTGTTCCACGACGGCATGCGGCGAACGATGGCCCTGGTCGGCGCGGGCCGGGTGGACGCCCTCGGGCCCGAGCACGTCGGCCCGCCCTGACGGTCAGTCGTCGTCGCCGCCGTTGCCGGGACCGCGGTTGTCGTTGCCGTCGTCGTCGTCGGGTCCGCGTCGGCGATCGGGACCAGCAGGAGCTCGGCGAGCGGCGCCAGCTCGGGCGGCCAGCTCGCCGTCGTCGACCCAGTCCTCCGTCTTGCTCAGCAGCTCCTCGGCTCGGTCAGCCTGCTTGCTTGCCGTGCTCCTCCTCGACCTCGCGGAGCTCGTCCAGGAAGTCGGGCGCTTGCCGGCCGAAGCGGCCGAGGTCCTGCTCGAGCAGGGCGATGAGCTCCTCGATCGTGTCGGGCAACGGCGGCAGCGTCGGTGCGCAGCGGTGGTCGGGGCGCGACCGTCGTCGTCGGGGCGACCGTCGTGGTCGGAGCGAGTGTCGTCGTCGGTGCGACGGTCGTCGTCGGTGCGACGGTCGTCGTCACCAGCGACCCGGTGCCGAGCGGGCCCGCCGACGACGTCGGGCGGGTCGTCGCCGCTGGGCGACGGCGAGGGCGACCCCACCACCGACAGCGACGCCCGCGGCCGCCGCCCACCACCACGCCTTCTGGCGTCGGAACGGCGGTCCGACCATGACCTGCGTGGGCTCGGGCTTCCGGGCAGGCGACGGACCGGTCGCTCCAACCGGTGCCGGCGTCGACATCGCGCAGCGGCCGGATCGTTGCCGGCGGCTGAGCCAGGGCGGCGGCCATCTCCGCCGCCGATCCGAAACGCTCGGCCGGGTCGCTTCGCCATCGCCCGCCTGACCGACGGCGACCACGTGGTCTGGCACGTCGGGCCGGGCCCGGCGCAGATCCGGGATCGGCGCATCCCGATGGGCGATCGCCGTCGCCATCGGGTTGCCGGCGTCGTACGGCGGCCGACCGGCGAGCATCTCGAACAGCACGACCCCGACGGCGTACACGTCCGTCGCCGGCGTCGACCGCTCGCCGACCACCTGCTCGGGCGCGAGGTACTTCGGCGTGCCGACGAACTGACCGCTGCTGGTCAGGTCGGCGGCGATGTCGTCGAGTCGCTTGGCGATGCCGAAGTCGGCGAGCTTCACCTCGCCGGCCGGCGCCGAGCAGGACGTTGCCCGGCTTCACGTCGCGATGGACGATGCCGGCCGCATGGGCCGCGCCGAGCGCGGCCAGCACGTCGTCGGTGATGCGCAGCGCCTCATCGACGTCCAGCGGACCGTGTTCGGCGAGCCGGTCCGCCAACGACGGCCCGTCGACCAGCTCCATCACGAGGAAGAGGTAGCCGTCGCGACTCGCCGGCGTCGTACACGGCCACGGCGTTGGGGTGCGAGAAGCCCGCCGCCGATCGCGCCTCGCGCACGAAACGCTCCCGTCCGGCGCGGTCGATGCCGGCGACCGGCACGAGCTTGATCGCGACCGGTCGGTCGAGACGCAGGTCGTGGGCCGCGACGACCCGCGCCATGCCGCCGGCGCCGAGCGGCCGGCCGAGCTGGTAGCGGTTGGCGATCACCGGCTCCACCATCGATCAACCTACGTCCGCCGGGCCGGGCGCTGGGCCGCGGGCCTCAACCGGCGAGCAGTGATGCCAGCGCCCACACTGCCGCGATCAGGCCGACGACGGCCATCACCACGCTGCGCCCGACGGGGCGCGCTCGAGCGCGCCCTCCTCCAGCGGCGTTCGGGCGGGCGGACGATCGCCGCCACGTTGCCGACGAGCAACGCGCCACCGAGGGCGAGCACCAGCCAGGCGAGGAGATCGTCGCCGAGGAACATCGCGGCGGCATCGTAAGGTTCGGCGACGTGATCAGGTTGCGGCAGGTGGCGCTGGTGGCCGGCGAGCTCGACCCGGTGGTCGAGTCGCTCTGCGAACGCTTCGGGTTGGGCGTCTGCTTCCGGGACCCCGGCATCGCCACGTTCGGCCTGCACAACGCGCTGATGACGATCGGCGACCAGTTCCTCGAGGTGGTCGCGCCGACGCAGGACGGCACCACCGCCGGCCGGCTGCTCGATCGCGCGCGGCGGCGACGGCGGCTACATGGCGATCTTCGAGGTCGACGACCTCGACGACCGGCTCGGCGAGCTCGAGAAGGCCGGGATCAGGACCGTCTGGAGCATCGACCGGCCCGACATCCGGGCCCGGCACCTCCACCCGCGCGACATCGGCGGGGCGATCGTGTCGATCGACCAGCCGGTCCCGAACGGATCGTGGCCCTGGGCCGGCCGTGGACGGCCCACGCCGACACCGAGGTGGTGACGGCGATCGCCGGGATCACCGTCGGCGCCGACGACCCGGCGGCGATGCGCGCGCCGTGGGCGGGCGTCCGGCTCGACCACGCGGTGCGGTTCGTGCCGGCGGCCGATCGCGGCGAGGGCATCGACGGCCTCGATCTCGTCGCGGCCGACCGCTCACGGGCCGGCGAGACCGCCGTCGTCGGCGGGGTCGAGATCCGCCTCGTCTGACCACGTTCAGACTGTCACCGATTCCGCCTCATGCAGCGAGAACGGTGACCCAACCCCTGGAGGGGGTCAGACGCCGCGGGCGGCGTTGTCGAAGCGGGTGTACTGGCCGAGGAACACCAGCCGCCGGGTGCCGATCGGCCCGGAGCGGTGCTTGGCGATGATCACCTCGGCCGAGCCCTTGTCCGGCGACTCGTTGTTGTACACCTCGTCGCGGTAGAGGAACATCACGACGTCGGCGTCCTGCTCGAGCGAGTTGTGGGCGACGATCCCGTTGGCGACGAAGTTGTGGGTCGGCTCGACGGTGGCGTCGAAGACCGGCTGGGCGCCGAGCGGCGAGATCTCCACGACCCGGTCCCAGCACACGTCGGCGGTCGCCAGATCGTGCAGCCACACGTCGCCCGTGACCGCCGCCAGCCGGAGCAACAGCTCGCGTGACAGCCCGGCACCGGTGCGGGCCGGCCCGTGGAACAGCGTCGCCAGTCTCGAGGCCAGCTGCCAGGCGGTGTCAGCCGCGGCGGGCAACGACTTCCGCCGCACGTGCTCCCAGACCGCGCCCGGGATCGACCTCGTCGTCGGCTGACGGACGCGGGCGCCATCCCGCGCAGTCGCGGGTCGGCGGCGATGCAGTCCCCCACCACCAGCGACTCGACCCGCTTCCAGCCCTCGACGGTGAGGAACGGATGGTTGCCGCTGGCGTCGACGAATCGGCCCGAGGCGAGCCGGAGGCGGTAGACGTCCTTGACCCCGCTCGGGAACGCCCGGACGAGCTGACCCGGGACCAGCCGGTAGCGCTCGTCGAGCGACCAGACCGGGATGTCGGCGATGCCCCGCTCGACGAGCTCGCCCAGCGTGATCTCGGCGTCGGTGTCGGCGCGCACGAGCCGGGTGTCGGCGGTGAGACAGCCCGACTCACGGAGGTCGGACAGCATCGGCCGCTTGTCGGAGCGGGACTCGAGGTTCCGGCTGAGCTGGCTGAGGGCGACGATCGGCACCTCCATCTCGCGGGCCAGGATCTTCAGGTTGCGGCTGATCTCGCTGACCTCGAGCTGGCGGTTCTCGGCCGTGCCGCCGCCGCTCATCAGCTGCAGGTAGTCGACGACGATCAGGGCGAGCTCGCCGTGGCGGGCCTTGAGCCGGCGGGCCTTGGCGCGGATCTCCATCACCGTGACCCGCGGGTTGTCGTCGAGGAACAGCGGCACCTCGAGCCGCCCGATGGCCCGGCCGATCTTCGCCCAGTCGGACTCGCTCAGCCGGCCGTTGCGCATCTTCATCGAGTCGACCCGCGCCTCGCTGGCCAGGATCCGCTGGGTCAGCTCGTTGTGCCCCATCTCCAGCGAGAACACCAGCACCGGCCGTCCGGTGGTCTGGGCCACGTGCGTCGCCATGCCCAGCCCGAACGCGGTGTTGTGGAGGAAGATGTCGGCGGCGACGAAGTTGTGGAGCCGGGGGACCGTGAAGTCGATCGACGCGGGTCGTGCCGGCCGGAGACGATGTCGACCACCCGGTCCCACTCGACGTCCGGCGACGCCCACCAGCGCAGCTGGTCGTCGTCGAGCGCCTCGGCGAGCTCGGCCGAGCTCCTTGCGGCTGAGGCGACCCCGACCGACGTGCCAGCTGTGGGTCGCCGGCCGGCCGCAGCGCCGGTTGACCTCCTCCCACGACAGTCCTCCGGCCGCCTCGAGCGCCTTGAGCACGTCGCTCCAGGCCTCGGCCGGAACGCAGTCGGTGACGCTGCCCGGGGATCGCCGCCGCGGCGACCGTGCGGACGTGGGCGACGGCGTGCTCCTGGCCGGCGATGCCGACCTCGTCGCAGAACCGCACGAGTGACCGGGGATCGACGACGTCGATCTCGAAGCAGCCGGCGCCGTCCCCGGTTGTAGCCCGTCTCCCGCTCGCGGAGCTTGGCGCTGATCCCGAACCGCACGAGGAGGTGGAACACGTCGCGGCCGAGCTGCTCGCTGGCGGCCGTGTACTCGACGCGGGCGACGCCGCAATGGCTCACGCACGCCCTGGCCCCGAGCCCGAACAGGCGGTTCAGGAAGCGCGCCAGCTGGGGCCGGCGCAGCATGAACACGAGCGCCGGGACAGCCGCTGGCCGTGGCGGCGCACGCCTGCGGCCGTGAGTGGGCGAGACGTTCGAGCTCGGGGTACGACAGCTCGGCGGTGCCGAAGACCGGCAGGTTGGTGGGGACGGCGATCAGCTCGCCGATGGCGATCTCGCCGAGGCGGCGCCATCCCTTGGCGGTGAGCAGCGGGTGCGACGCCGTGATCGTGACCCGGCGGCCCGACCACGTGTGCACCGTGAACACCGGCTTCACCCCGTCGTCGAGCAGCGCGGCGACCCGGGCCTCGCGCTGGCGACCGTCGACGCCGAGCGCCCGCACCGTGAGCACGCCGCGTGCAGCGCGTGCGCTCGACCAGCTCGAGGGCCGTGACCACCTCCCCGGTGGCGGTGTCGACCATCGGGGTGTCCCACGCGACGCACTTGCCCATCGCCGGTCGGGAGCCGACGATGTTCAGCGTCGACGGCTGCAGCCCGGAGAGCAGCTCGTCGACGTCGTGGTAGCCCGGTGGCGGTGCCGGTGATGATGTCGCCGCGGGCGAACGTCTCCTCGAGGCGATCCATCACCCCCTTGATCGACTCGCTGAGCAGCTGGGTCGAGTCGGCGACCCGCTCCTCGGCGACCTTGAAGACCCTCGACTCGGCCTCGTCGACCGCCTTGGTGACGTCGTCGGGCTCGCCGTAGGCCAGCTCGGCGATGTCGCCGGCGACGTGGATGAGCCGGCGCAGGATCGCCGTGTCCTGCACGATGCGGGCGTAGTGGGCGGCGTTGGAGATCGCCGGCGTGGCGTTCTGCAGCGCGTGGAGCGCCTCGGTGCCGCCGACCTGGTCGAGCAGTCCGGCCCGCCGCAGCTCGTCGGCGACCGTGATCGTGTCGACGGGGCCGCCGGACGAGTACAGCGCCCGGATCGCGTCGAAGATGTGCTGGTGCCCCGGCTTGTAGAACTCGTCCGGGCGCAGCCCGGCCTCGCTGACCGCTCCGATCGCGTCGCGGGACAGCAACAGGGCGCCGAGCACCGACTCCTCGGCCAGGCAGATTGTGCGGCGGGACCCGGCTCCCGCGGCGTTGGGACCCTGCCCGATCAGTCCGCCGATCCTCCCGCCGGTCCATCTGGAGTCACCCTTGCCAGGCTGCGCCTGTGGGCAGCCAGTGGAGGAGCAGGGAAGCGTGTGGGCAACCCGGAAGTTCTGGGGACGAGGCTGTGGACATCGGATCCACGCTCGTCTCCGCTCACCCGTGCGGAACGACGTCGACGGTGATCGGAAAGGCCACGTCGGCTGTGCAGCCGCGCGGTGACCACGTGCTGGCCGAGCGTCTTGATCGGCTCGCTGTCCAGCTGCCGGCGCTCGAGCTCGATGCCGGTCTGTTCGCGCACCGCGTCGACGACGTCGGCCGTGGTGACCGAACCGAAGAGGCGGCCCTCTCGCCCGGCCTTGGCCGCGACCGTGATGACCTTCGGGACCAGGGTGGTGGCGACGGTCTGGGCGGCCTCCCGGTCGTGGGCGTCGCGCAGATCGCGGGCCCGGCGCATCTTCGCCGCCTGGTCGACGGCCCCGGCGGTGGCCACGAAGGCCAGGCCCCGCGGCAGCAGGTAGTTGCGGCCGTACCCGTCGGCAACGTCGACGATGTCACCCCGTTTGCCGAGTCCGTCGACGTCGGCACGGAGGATCAGCTTCACCGCGTCTCCTCACCTTCCGTCGCCACTGTGGCCTCGTCGCCGTCGGGAGCCGCGGACTCGACGCGCTTCTCGACCGCCTCCTGGGCGACGGGCCCCGCACCTCGGACACCTCGGGCGCTGACGCGGCAGCCTTCGACGTCCCGCTCCCGTCCCGGACGGCCGTCCCGCGGCGGCCGGGTGCGCTGGGTGGCCACGCGCCTGGCGTACGGCAACAGCGCCATCTCCCGGGCGATCTTGATCGCGCCGGCGACCTCCCGCTGCTGCTGCACGTCGTTGCCGCTGACCCGCCGGTTGCGGATCTTGGCCCGGTCGCTCATGAAGCGGGAGAGCAGGTCGACGTCCTTGTAGTCGACGTACTCGACCTTCTCGGTGATCAGCGCGCTGGTCTTCTTCTTGTACTTGCGCTGGGTGGTGTCCTTCGACGCCCGCGCGCGGTTCTTCTTGCTGGCCATCAGTTGTTCACCTCGTGTCGATGATCGGGGGGATCAGAACGGTTCCTCGTCGCCGTACGCCGGGTCCGGCGGGCGGGCGCCGCCGCCCGACCCGACGGGCGCGCCGGCCTGGCCGCCGTCGCCGGGCGTGGAGGTGCGGGCGGTCTTCTCGACGTGGGCCTGGGCCCACCGCAGGCTCGGGCCGAGCTCGTCGGCGATGACCTCGATGACGGAGCGCTTTTCGCCTTCCTGGGTCTCCCACGACCGCTGCTCGAGCCGGCCGTAGACGACGACGCGGGTGCCCTTGTTGAGCGAGGCGGCGGCGTTCTCGCCGAGCGTGCCCCATGCGACGACGTTGAAGAACGAGGTCTGCTCCTGCCACTCGCCGTTGACCTGGTAGCGGCGGTTGACGGCGAGGCCGAAGCTGGCGACGCCGCGGCCCCCGCTGGTGTAGCGGAGCTCGGGATCGCGTGTGACGTTGCCGACGAGGGTGACGGTGTTGTCTGCCATGGCGGTTGGTGGTTCCTCTCGGGATGCCGCGTCAGGCGGCGGTGCCGGTCATGCCGCGGCGCTCGGCCTCGGCTTCGGGCAGGCGGATCAGCTTGTGGCGGACGACCTCGTCCGCGAGACGCAGCGTTCGCTCGAGCTCGCTCAGCGAACCGGCGGGCGCGACCGTCTCGACGACCAGGTAGTAGCCGGTCTCCTTGCGGTTGATCGGGTAGGCGAGCTGGCGCTTGCCCCACCAATCGGGCCGGCCGTGGACGGTGCCGCCAGCGGCCTCGATGCCATCGGTCACCGTCTTGACCCAGGACTGCGCCTTGGGATCTTCGACGTCGCCGTCGATGATGACCATCAATTCGTACGCACGCAGCATGTGCGTGAACCTCCCTTCGGACCCGGTCGGCCGGAGCCTCCCGGGGCCCCCTGGTCGGGGGCAGGGTGAACATGACCGGGGGAGTGTATCGGGGGCGGTCGTTCGATGAGCACGGCACCGAGCATGACGAAGGGGTGTAACAACTCGATGCCGAGTCACCTGGTCTCACGGCCAGCCGGCGCCCGGTGCGGGGGCCTCGATGGTGAGCACCTGTCCAGTCCTCCTGGCGATGGCGTGGTCGACATTCTCGATGCCGTTCCATTCGGCTGCCAGCATGAACAACGTCCGTCGATGCGGACCGCCGAGAGCACAGGCGAACCCGGCCCGGTCGAGCGCGACGCGTTGCACGATCTCGCCACCCTCCCGGACCCGCACGCATTCGCCTTCGGGAGCGTCGTCGCGTCCGCTGTGGGTGCGAGTGTCGGCGGAGTGCGTCCAGACCGCCCCTTCGGCGTCGAGGCAGATGCTGTCGGGACCGAGACCGTCGGCCCACACGCGCCGATTCGACAGCGTCCCATCGGCGGCGATGTCGAACGCGGTCAGACAGCCGGCGAAGGATTCGGAGACGATCAACGTCGAGTTGTCGGGCGTGACCGCCATGCCGTTGGGGAACCGGATGTCATCGGCCACCTGCCGGACCGTTCCGTCGGGCGTCACCAGGGCGATGACCCCGGATGTAGGCGCTTCTCCGGCTCCGAAGTCGAAGCCGATGCAGTTGACGTAGATGTTGCCGCGACCATCGACGACGATCTCGTTCCACCCGTGGTCATCGACGTCGCGCAGGTCGGCGTGGCGTACCATCGAACCGTCGGGCTCGCAGCGCATCAGCTCTGGTCCCGTCACCAGGAGTCGGCCGTCGGGCAGCCAGTCGATCGACCAGCCGAGGCCCGGCGGACCCGACCCCACCACTTCGCTGCGGCCCTCGAGGTCGACCGCCACGATCTCGCCCGTGCCCCAGTGGGCGAACCACAGCCGGCCGTCGTGCCAGCGCGGCGACTCGACATAGGCGAGGCCGCCGAGCAGGACATGCGGGGTGGGCCTCGATTGGTCCGACATCAGAACGCCTCCTTCCATCCGTGCCTCGCGTGCGGGTAACTCACGGTCCGGCGGCGTCGCAGCCCGGACCGGTGGCCAGGGCCAGGCGACTGCCGGCGCCGATCCCGAGCTCGGCGAGGCGGCCCTGCGGTACCTCGATCGCGCTCACGTAGGGGCCGCCGCCGAGTACCGCAAGCAGTCCTCAGCCGGGCCGGAGAGGCAGGGCTCCATGTCCGCCGCCGAGACGAAGCTGCCGTCGTCGGCGAAGAAGGCGATCGACAGCGGCATCGGCGTGCCGCACATCCAGAACGCTCCGCTGGCGGGGCCGTCGTAGACGAACACCATGCCGTCGGCCGGGCCGAGGTCGGTCACCCCCATCAGCCCTTGCTGGCGCTGGACAGGGGTGGCGGCGACCCACAGGCACAGCGCGCACACCTCGCCGTCGGCGAGCGTGACCTCGACCGGCGCGAGGTCGAACCCCTCCGGCTGAACCGGTGGGAGAAGCGATGACGTCGCCGCGGCGACGGTCGTGACCGCTGCGGCCGGCGCCGCCGATGTCGACGTCGACGACGCGACAGACGGAGCCGCTTCGTCGGCGGCGTCGTCCGCAGCGCAGCCGGTGATCCACCACGACCAGAAGTGTGAGCGCAAACAGCGGAGATCTGCTGGCTGGACTCACACTTCCCGGGTGCTCACCTGACCGGCCACCCACCGGCAGGACCTGCCGGAGGTGGTGCCAGTGGCAGCCGATGCATGCCTCCACGACGTACGCCCACAGCTCGTCGCGGCGCCGGTCGAGGCGGGCGAGCTCCTCGGCGGTGGACACGCAGCGACCGTGGGCCGGCAGCCGCGATCCGAACACGTAGGTGACCAGGCGCAGCTGCTCTTGCTCGCAGATCGGGCACGACGTGCTCGATCTCGGTGCCGACGTTGGTCGCCGCCCGGATCAGCTCCGGATGGGCGTCGCACACCTGGTCCTGGCTGAGCCGGCCGCGGCGGTACTCGTTGATGAGCGACTGCCGTACGAGCCGGTGATCGACCTGGCCGCGGCCGGAACCCGACGCCCGCAGGGCATCAACCGACAGGCTCATCGACTTGCCCTCGGGTCGCGCTCGGTCATTGGCCGTGCAGGCTAGTCCCGCGCCATCGCCAGGGTCGCGCCGTTCGGTCCCCGCTGCCGATGCGCGGGCGGACCACACTGTCGTCCGTGACTGCGCGCGTGACCTATGGCGAGGGCATCCCGGGCGAGGAGGAGCTGCACCTGCTCGGCGACGTCTCGGCCGGACGCCGAGTGCTCGAGCTCGGCCTGGCCGGCAATGCGGTCCCCCTGGCGTCGGCGGGGGCGAAGGCGCTCGCCGTCGACCCCGATGCCGACCTCATCGCCGACCTCCGGCTCGAGGCGGCCAAGGAGGGGGTGGCGGTCGAGTGCCACCAGGGCGAGCTCGCCGACCTCGGCTTCGCCCCGAGCGGGACCATCGACGCCGTGATCGCCATCCACACCCTCCACGAGGAGGACGACCTCGGTCGCACGCTGCGGCAGGTCCACCGGGTGCTCAAGACGGGGGCTCCGCTCATCATGGCTCTGGATCACCCGTTCGCGGCCGTTGGCGTCGGCCCATCCGGGGCCAAGCGGCGCTACGGGGAGGACCATCGCACGGTGGGTGATCTCCTCACCGCCCTGGACCGGGCCAACTTCCGGGTCGAGGCGTTCCACGAGCTCGGCGTGAGCGACGAAAACCCGATCCCGACCACGCTCGTCGTCAAGGCCCGCAAGCAGGGCTCCTGAGGTACTAGCTCGTCCGTTCGGCCTCGACGATGGACGCCGGCCGGGGGCGGCCGAACAGGTAGCCCTGACCTCGGTCGCAGCCCAGCTCGCGCAGGCGCGACAGCTGCAGCGGGGTCTCCAGCCCCTCGGCGATCACGGCGATGCCGAACGAGTGCCCGAGGTTGACGACCGCCTCGACGATCGTCGTGTCCTCGGTGTCGAGGCCGAGTCCGGCGACGAACCCCTTGTCGATCTTGAGCGCCTCGACGGGGAACCGCTTGAGGTACGTGAGCGACGAGTAGCCGGTGCCGAAGTCGTCGACGACGAGGTGCAGGCCGAGGCTGCGCAGGTTGCGCAGCGCCACCGTCGACGCCTTGACGTCGGCCAGCAGGGCGGTCTCGGTGATCTCCAGCCACAGCGAGTCCGCGGGGATCCCGGTCTGGGCGAGCAGGTCGGCGACGAGGCCGGCGAAGGAGGGGTCGACCACCTGGCGGGTGCCCACGTTGACCGACAGGTGGGCGTTGGCGAACGGGAGGTCGTGAGCCCGCCACCGGGCGAACTGGGCCAAGGCGTCCTCGAGGATCGACGCCCCGATCTCCTCGACGAGCCCGGTCTCCTCGGCCATCGGCAGGAACTGGTCGGGCGTCAGCAGGCCCCGCTCGGGATGCAGCCACCGGGCCAGCGCCTCGAACCCGACGACGTGGCCGGTCGTCAGCTCGACGATCGGCTGGAAGTACGGAACGACCTCGCCTCGCTCGACCCCCCGGCGCAACTCCGCCGCGGTGCGCAACGCGAGCACCGTCGTCTCGTGCGAGCCGGGAGCGAAGGCCTCGACGCAGTCCCGGCCCCTGGCCTTGGCGCGGTACATCGCCGCGTCCGCGTCGCGCAGCAGGTCGGCGGCGGACACGCCGGCGCGGTCGTTCATCGACACCCCGATGCTGGCGGCGACGAACAGCTCAGTGCCGTCGACCACGACCGCCTCTCGCATCGCCTCCCGGACGCGCTCGGCCGTCGCCAGCGCGTCGACGCCGCCCGTCAGCACGACGATGAACTCGTCGCCGCCGAACCGGGCGAGCACGGCCTCGGCCCCGACAACCTCCCGCAGCCGCACCGACATCGCGGTCAACAGCGTGTCGCCGATGCCGTGGCCGAGGCTGTCGTTGACCGACTTGAAGTTGTCGAGGTCGATGAAGAGGAGCGAGACGTCCCCGAGCCCGGCGTCCCGCAGGATGGCGTCGACCCGGGCGATCAGCTCGGTCCGGTTGGGCAGGCCGGTCAGGTCGTCGTGGGTCGCCGCCCACTGCAGTCGCTCGGCGGTGCGGCGCTGCTCGGTGACGTCCTCGATGTGGGTGATGGCGAGCGACACACCCTCGTCCTCGGTGACGGCGACCCTCGTCCGCGCCCACACGAACTCGCCGTCGCGACGCAGGTAGCGCTGGTCGAGCAGGTACGTGTCGGCGATCCCCAGCTCGAGCCGGGCCCGGTACCCGGCGGCGGCCCGGAGGTCCTCGGGGTGGGTGATCTCGCGGATGCTGCGCCCCACGAGGTCCTCGACCGGGCGGTCGAGCATGTCGGCGAGCGATCGGTTGGCGTCGATGA
Organism: uncultured Acidimicrobiia bacterium; assembly: GCA_963839695.1. Taxonomy (GTDB): domain Bacteria; phylum Actinomycetota; class Acidimicrobiia; order Acidimicrobiales; family Ilumatobacteraceae; genus JALZMG01. The sequence goes on from CAWIVW010000014.1 coordinate 23,582, forward strand.
TGATCGAGTCGTCGAGACGCACGAGGGCCATGCCCGTGGGTGCAGAGTGGAACGCCTGCTGGAAGCGACGGCGGGCCTGCTCGAGGGCCCGGACCCGGTCCTCGCGCTCGGTGACGTCGCGCATCCGGACGATCACCCCTTCGTCGGTCTGGCGGGGCCGGTCGACGTTGGCCTCGACGAGCGTCGGCGGGCCGTCGGCGTGAAGCAGCCGGAACGACGTGGGCGCGATCGGCCGGCCGTGGCGGCCGGCGGCCAGCCAGGCTGCGGTCTCCGACCGACGGGCCGGTTCGACGAGCTCGGCCATCGGCCGCCCTGACAGCTCGGCGACCGGGCGTCCGGTCAGCTCGGCCGCCTTGGCGTTGGCGCCGCGCACCACGCCGGCATCGTCGAGTGAGATCACGGCCTCGGGCAGGTCGTCGAGCAGCAGCCGCAGCTCGGACTCGGTGTCGATGAGCCGCTCGACGGTGCGGTTGAGGTGGAGCGTGATGCGCCGCGACTCCCACCACGTCACGGCGACGGCAGCGGCGGCGAGCACGGCTGTCACGATCGCCGCGGCGAGCATCCCGGGGCTGCGGTCCGCGTCGAGCCGCACGACCAGCACGACCAGACCGACGAGGAGCACCGCCGCGACGACGACCGACAGCACCCACCGCCACATCGCCGTGCGCCGGCGGATCGCCATCCCGTCGGTCACGTCCTCGCGCACCGAGCAAATGTACTGGCTGAGCGGTTGCCCCACCGGTTCGTGTCACCTCGGATGCGAGCGAGCGAGCGCCAGCGAGCGAGTGCTACCAACGGCCTGCGTGGCCGGGGAACGCCGTCACGTCTTGCGGTCGGCGTACCAGGCGTCGAGGCGGTCGTACAGCGGCGTCGATGCCGATCTCGCCTTCGTCCAGCCGGATCTCGAGGAGGTGCTCCAGGGCCTCGCCGACGAGCGGCCCGGGCCCGATGCCGAGGTGCTCCATCACCTGGTGGCCGTCGAGCTCCGGCCGGATGGCGGCGAGCTCCTCGGCCGCGGCGAGCTCGGCGATGCGCGCCTCGAGCTCGTCCATCCGCGTGGCCAGGCGGGCGGCCTTGCGCTCGTCACGCGTCGTGCAGTCACAACGCGTGAGCACGTTGAGCTCGGTGAGCAGCGGACCCGCGTCGCGGACGTACCGGCGCACGGCCGAGTCGCTCCAGCCCATCTTGTAGGTGTGGAAGCGCAGGTGGAGGAACACCAGCTCGGAGACGGCGGCGATGTCGGCGGTCGGGTAGCGCAGGGCCTCCATCCGCCGCCTCGTCATCCGCGCCCCGACGACGTCGTGATGGTGGAACGTGGTCCCCTTGCCGGCCTGGTAGCCACGGGTGCTCGGCTTGCCGACGTCGTGGAACAGCGCGGCCAGGCGGGTGATGCGGAAGTCGTACGCCGGCCCGTCGGGTGACGGCGGGCGGACGTTCTCGACGACCGCGATCGTGTGGCTGAGGACGTCCTTGTGGCGGTGGATCGGATCTCGCTCGAGCCGCAGCGCCGGGAGCTCGGGCAGGAAGTGCTCGGCCAGGCCGGTGTCGACCAGGAACCAGAGCCCCGCCGACGGACGATCGAGCACGATCAGCTTGTCGAGCTCGTCGCGGATGCGCTCGGCCGACACGATCTCCAGGCGCGCGCCGCGGTCTCGCACCGCGGCGACGAGCTCGGGCACCGGGGTGAGGCCGTACCCGGCGATGAACCGGGCCGCGCGCAGCATGCGCAGCGGGTCGTCGTCGAAGCTGACCTCCGGCGCCAGCGGCGTCCGCAGCGTCGCCGCGGCGAGATCGGCCGCGCCGCCGAACGGGTCGACCAGCTCCGCGCCGGGCGTGGACCCGCCCTCCCCGGGGCGGAGCTCGAGGGCCATCGCGTTCACCGTGAAGTCCCGGCGGCTGAGGTCGGTCTCGATGTCGTCGGCGAACGTCACGTGCGGCTTCCGGGAGTCGTCGGCGTACGCCTCGGCCCGGAACGTGGTGATCTCCACCGTCTGCGAGCGATCCGTCGGCGCGCACGTGGCGGGCGCCGATCGTGCCGAACTTCTCGCCCTGGGTCCAGACGGCGTCGGCCCACCCGTCGACCAGCCGCTTGATCTCGGCGGGACGGGCGTCGGTGGTGAGGTCGAGGTCGAACTCGTGGCCGATCCGTCCCGACGAGAAGGTCGCGGACGGCGCCGCCGACCAGGTACAGGCGGCGACCGGCGGACCCGAACCGGGCGGCGAGCGGGGCGAGCTCGTCGAGCACCGGCGCGAAGCGGTCGGGGATCATGTTCGTGGTCACGTCAACCCGAACGACCGCTCCCACAGTTCGCGGGCCACCGCGACCGCCTCGGAGCCAGGGCCGCCGGAGCTCGGCGCCTCCCGGTCCGCGGTCACGCCGGCGAGGGCGCCGAGGGTCGCCGTCGCGCACGCCGCCAGCGCATCGAGGTCGTAGCCGCCCTCGAGCATCGCGATGCAGCGGCCGGAGGCACGAACGTCCGCGCCCTCGCCGTGAGCAGAGCGAAGTCGCCGGCGGTGAGCCCGAGGTCGGTCAACGGGTCGGCGCGGTGGCCGTCGAACCCCGCCGACAGCAGGAGCCACGTCGGTCCGAACCGCTCGACCGCCGGCGCGATCAGCTCGTCGAACGCCCGCAGGTAGACGTCACCGGTGGCGCCCGGGGGCAGCGGGATGTTCATCGTCGTCGCCGCGCCGGCGCCGGTGCCGGTCTCGGTGACCCTTCCCGTCCCCGGGTACAGCGGCCACTGGTGCAGGCTCACGAACAACACCCGCGGGTCGTCCTCGAACACCGCCTGGGTCCCGTTGCCGTGGTGGGCGTCGTAGTCGAGCACCCACACCCGCTCGCCTTCGTCGGCGAGCGCGGCGGCGACGATGGCGATGTTGGAGACCAGGCAGAAGCCCATCGAGTCGGTCGGCGTGGCGTGATGGCCCGGGCGGACGGACCGCGCAGAACGCCGCCGCGGCGTCCCCGTCGCGAAGGGCGGTCGACCGCGGTCAGCCCGGCGCCGGCGGCGAGCCGCGCCGCCTCGGCCGAGTGGCTGCTCAGGCTGGTGTCGGCGTCGATCCACCCACCGCCGGCCGCGGCGAGGCGATCGAGCCGGTCCAGGTACCAGCCGGGTGGACCCGTTCGAGATCGGCCCGCGTCGCCTCCTGGGGCACGAGCGGCACCAGCGCGTCGGCGACCTCGCCGACCTTGGCACCGGCGACCACCGCCTGCAGCCGGGACGGCCGCTCGGGATGGCTCGGCCCGGTCACGTGCTCGAGGTAGGCCTCGTGGGTGAGGAACAGCACCGACACGCCAGTCCACCCTACGTGGGCGGTGCGACGACGAGGGCAGGGGTCAGATGCAGACCCCGGTCGACGGCAGCGGCACGGTACCGTCGTCGGACGTGAAGGTTCGAGGGCCCGCCGACCGGGCGCTCAGCCGCCGCGTCCGCGTCCGGCCGTCGGCCTTCGACCCCGGCGTCGATCCATCTCGCCCTCGCCGACCAGGGCATCGTGCCGGATCCCGACGAGCTCGCCGGATGGGTCGACACGCTCGCCGGCCGCGACGGCGTGCGCGCGATCCGCACGGGTGCGCTGTTCGCCGCGGCCGCCGAGCGCTTCGCCGACGCCGGGTTCTCCGTCGTCGACACGCTGATGCTGCTCCGCGCCGACCTCGCCGATCCGGCCGTCGGTCCGCCGCGGCGGCCGTCGACGACGCGACCGCCCCGTTGCGGGCACGCCACCACGGCGTGGCGGCGCAGATCGACAGCGCCGCGTTCGGAGCCGAGTGGGGCAACGGCGCGGCCGACCTCGCCGAGATCCGGCGGGCCACCACGTCCCATCGCGCCCGCGTGCGCCGCGCCGATCGTCGCCGCCGGCGCGCCGAGGCTGCTCCGCCGGCCACCGATCGTCGCCTTCGCGATCACGGGCGCGGCCGGCGGTCAGGGGTACCTGCAGCGGCTCGCGGTGCTTCCGGAGCACCAGCGCCGGGGACATGGCCGCGCCCTCACCGTCGACTCGCTGGCGTGGATGCGGCGCCGGCGGCTCAGCCACGCGGTCGTCAACACCGGCATCGACAACGAGCCGGCACGTGCGCTCTACGAGTCGCTCGGGTTCCGTGCCCTCCCCGACCGCCTGGTCGTGATGCAGCTCGACCTGGCGCCAGGAAGATGAGCGCGCTGGCGGGTCGGCTGGCGGTCGTTGGCTGCCGTCGCCGCGATCGGGATCGCCGGAGCCTGGTCGAGCGCCGGCCGTCCACGGCGGCGGCGACGCCAGGGCGGTCGACCACGCGTCAGCCCTCGGACGGCCTGACCCTCGAGCTCACCGAGCCGAGCTTCGCCATCGCCCCCGACGCCGTGTGGCGGTCCGTCTACACGGTGGTCGGGCACGGTCCCCGACCTCATCCCTCCGACGACCACGACCACCACGACCACCACCGACCACCACGACGACGGCACGTCCCGGCGCCGACGCCGACGCCCCGCCCCGGCCGGACCACCACGTCGACGGCGCCGGCGACGAGCGCCGCGACCGCGACGCCTCCACGTGTCGACGCCGACGTCCGCGTCGTCCTGTACCGCTCGATCGACGAGCGCGAGCGAGCTCGCCGCCGCGGTCGCCGGCGATCTGCCCAACCAGATCGACACGCTCGAGCTCCCCCTCGACGGGGCCCTCGACCGTGAACGGCGGGACGACCACCCTGACGGTCGAGGCGCCGACCACGACGCAGCCGAACCCCGACTGCTGCCGCGCTGTCGATGCGCGTGCCCGGCCTCTACCCGATCGCGCGTCGAGCTGCGCGTCGACGGCGTGGTCGTCGCCGAGCACATCACGTTCGTCGAGCGACTCGCCACTGACCCTCCGACGACGCCGCCGCTGAACCTCGCCGTCGTCGCCGCGATCGACGATCCCGGACCGGCGCCGACGCCGGCCGAGGTCGCCGACGGCCGCCGCGATCTGGCCGCGATCGCCGACCTCGCCGACGCGGGCGGCTGGGCCGGTGACCGTGGTCATCCCACCCGTGCTCGTGGCGGACCTGTCCGCCGACTCCGGCCTCGGCGACCCTCGCCGCCGCCCTCGACGGCGCCGAGCTGCTGTCCCAGCCCGCCGATGAGCTCGACCCGTCGTCGGCGGTCGCGATCGGCGAGGCGGCGACGTTCACCCGCGAGCTCCGCGAGGGCGAGGACATCCTGGCCGCGGCCCTGCCCACGGCGCCGGCCCGCCGGTCGGCGTGGCTGGTGACGTCGCCGATCAGCGGCCCCGCCGCGGCCGAGCTGCGCAACCTCGGGTTCCGCCTGCTCGTCCTCGACAGCGAGACCTACACGAGCCTCGACGGCAACATCGGCGGCTTCCAGGACCCGTCGCTCGGCGTCGAAGCGGACATCGGCGACGGGTTCGTGATGCCCGCGCTCGTCGTCACCCCGTCCGCCGAGCTCCTCGACTCCGACTACCTGCGCGCGGCGGGCATGACGGCGAGCGACGCCGCCGTGCAGCTCCTCGCCGAGGCGGTGACGATCCGTCGCGACTCGGAGCGAACGGCGCCGCAGCATCGTGCTGGCGACCCCCGACATCGGGATCCCCGACGGCGATGTCGTCGCCACGTTCACCGCGCTCGCCACCGAGGTGCCCGACGTCGAGCTGGTGCCGCTGTCCGCGCTGCCCGGCGCGACCGACACGATGCGCGTCAGGAGAGCCCCGTCACCGTGACGCTGCCGTCCGAGGCCGGGCCCGATCTCTCCGACCGGGCACGACGGATCGACCTGACCCGCCTCTCGGTCGAGAGCGCGGCCTCGATGATGGTCGACGACACCCAGGCGCAGGCGTGGCGGGCCGAGCTCGACACGTTGCTGTCGACCGGCCTCGACGACGCCACCGTGGACGCCACGCTGGACCGGATCTCGTCCGAAGCCGATGCCGTCCGCGACTCGGTCGCCGTGCCGCCGCCCTTCCCGTTCACGCTGACGGGTCGGGAGAGCGTCCTGCGCCTGAACATCCGCAACGACGCCGACGAGCCGCGCCGTCGTCGTGGTGCGGGCCCGATCGCCGAAGCTGACGTTCCCCGACGGCGACCTGGAGGTCGAGCTGGAGCCGTCGGGCAACACCGAGATCGAGCTGCCCGTCGTCGCCCGGTCCAACGGAACCTCGTCGGTGGAGGTCGAGCTGCTGACGCCCGGCCTTCGAGCAGACGGTCGACGGCCCCGTCGTCCTCACCGCCCGCGTCAACGCCCTCACCGGTCTCGGCCAGGTCATCACCGGTGGCGCCGTGCTGGTGCTGCTGTCGTGGTGGTTCGGGCACTTCCGGCGGCGGCGGCGAGCGCGTCTCAACGGCGCCGACGGCAACGGAGGCCCGCCGGCACCGGACCTCTCCCCCGACGCCGCGGAGGCGATCGCCGGGACGGCGGCTGCGCGTCCGAGCGCCACGCCGGCCGGTAGTGTTCCCGAGCCGTGACGGAGTCTGCGCCGCCGGTCAACACGGTCGGTGTCGTCACCGACAGCTCGTGTGACCTCCCCGCTGACCTGGCCGACGCGGTGGGGCATCGAGGTCGTTCCGCTCACGATCCGCTTCGGCGACGAGGAGCTCGTCGACCGCGAGGAGTTGTCGACCGCCGAGTTCTGGGAGCGCTGCGCACGGTCGGCGCAGTTGCCGTCGACGGCGGCCCCGTCGCCCGGCCGCTTCGAGCAGGCCTACCGCGGCCTCGCCGAACGGGGCGCCCGCAACATCGTCGCGGTCACGCTCTCCGGCGCGCTCTCGGCGACGATGCAGAGCGCCGAGCTCGCCGCGCGGGCCGTGGCCGACGACGGCATCGACGTCCGCATCGTCGACAGCCGCACCGTCTCCCTCGGGCTCGGGACGATCGCCCTCGCCGCGGCTCGAGCGCGCCGCCGGTGGCGCCGACGTCGACGCCGTCGAGCAGCTGGCCCGGGAGCTCGTCGACCGGACGCGGGTGTTCGGCGCCCTCGACACCCTCGAGAACCTCAAGAAGGGCGGGCGCATCGGCAACGCCAAGGCGCTGCTGGCCACCGCCCTCTCGATCAAGCCGATCATCGAGGTGGCAGGCGGCGTCGTCGAGCAGCACGGCAAGCAGCGCACGCGGTCCAAGGCCCTCGCCTTCCTGGTCGACAAGGTGGCCTCCTTCGATGGCCGCATCGAGAACCTCGCCGTGCTGCACGCCGACTCGGCCGACGTCGACGAGTTCGTCGCCACGCTCCGTCCCTACGCGCCCGAGGAGATCGTCGTCGGCCAGATCGGACCGGTCATCGGCGCCCACGCCGGCCGCGGCACGATCGGCGTCGCCTTTCAGGAACGGCCCTGACCATCGATCCGAGGCCATGACGGGCGCACGCGCTCGACCACGAAGGCGCACGACCCTCCCTGAGATTCGGCGATCGTCGCAACTAGCGTCACGGTGCGAAATGCCGGCGTCGACCAGTCCTCCCCCCGACACGAGCATGTCGAGCACCACGCCGCCGGGCGGTGCCCGCCCGCTCGTCCTCGCCGGCCGCTACCGCCTGGACCGCCGCCTCGCCCAGGGCGGGATGGCCGAGGTCTGGCTGGCCACCGACCTCTCGCTCGACCGCAAGGTCGCGCTCAAGTGGCTCAAGCCCAGCCTGGCCACGGACCCGGTCGTCGCCGAGCGCTTCCGGAGGGAAGCGATCGCCGTCGCCGGCCTGACCCATCCCAACATCGTCGCCGTCCACGACGTGTTCGAGGAGGACGGCCGCCAGGCGGTCGTGATGCAGCTCGTCGACGGGAAGAGCCTGCGCCAGTTGCTCGACGTCCAGACGAGGTTGAGCCCCGAGCTCACGATCCACATCGGCATGTGCGTCGCCGCCGCGCTCGACGCCGCCCACCGCGGCCGGCTTCGTCCACCGCGACGTCAAGCCCGGCAACATCCTCGTCACGCCGGACGGGCGGGTGATGCTCACGGACTTCGGCATCGCCAAGGGCCTCGACCCGTCGGGCGAGGACCTCACGAGCGACAACGTGATGATGGGCACGGCCAAGTACCTGTCGCCCGAGCAGGTCCGAGGCCGCAGGCTCGACGGGCGCGCCGACCTGTACTCCCTCGGGCTCGTGCTCTACGAGTGCCTCGCCGGGCGGGTGCCGTTCCTCGGCGAGACCGACGCCGACACCGCCCTCGCCCGCCTGCAACGCGATCCGACGGATCTCGCCCGCCTCCGCCCGACGGTGCCCCGCGGGCTCGTCAACCTGATCCACCGGCTGCTCGCCCGCAACCCCAACCACCGGCCCGCCACCGGCGCCGAGCTGCGCGCCGAGCTGCAGCGGGTGGCCGACGAGCCGCCGCCCGAGGTCGACGGCACGCCGCTGTCGGGACCGCCCGGTCGCGTCGGCGGCGCCGGGCCGGCCGGCCCCGTCGTCCGCACCCGGCCGGGCGCGCCGCGCATCCCCGGCGAAGCGACCCCGCCGAACCCGGTCGAGCCGCGCCGGGTCCGCGACCACACCCCTCACGCCGGACCCGATCTGCGGGGCAGCCCGGCCCGCGGGCTGCAGACGCGCACCGCGCCGTCGCTCATCGTCGTGTGCGGGCTGCTGCTCGTCGCCCTCATCGTCGCCCTCGTGCTGTGGGCCACCATCGGCCGACCGGCGGACGGGCAGGGATCGCCGACGACCGTCCCGGCGGCCACCGCGCCGTCCGCAGCCGCCCGGTCCGGTCGAGATCGCGACGATCGCCGCCTACGACCCCCAGGGTGACGGCGAGGAGAACGACGACCTCGCCGCCGCGGCGGCCGCCGACGACGACCCGGCGACGAACTGGCGGACGCTCTGCTACGCGTCGCGGTTCATGGGCAAGGAGGGCGTCGGGCTCGCCGTGAGCCTGACGAGAGCCGGCACCGGCACGCTCGTCGTTCGACGTCGGCAACGCGCCGTACACGGTCGACGTGTTCGCCGCTGAGACGAGAGCGGTGCCGGCGGCGATCGCCGACTGGGGTCCGCAGGTCGGTGAGCGGTCGTTCTCCGAGCAGCCCGGCACGGTGCAGGTGACGACGTCGACGCCGGTGCGCCACCTGCTGATCCTGTTCCGCGAGATCGGACCCGACGGCGGGTGCACGGCCGCCAACCCGTACCGCGGCACGGTCGGCAACGTCCGGTTCGGGTGACGTCCGGGGCTGTTCACGCTGGCGAGCCCGGCCCGAACGTCGACCGGCGCGTAACCTCGATCGATCATCCGCGATGACGACGATCGCAGCTTGGTGGCCGCCGCCCAGGCGGGCGACCGGTCCGCACTCGACGCCCTCCTGCGCCGGCACTACGACCGGGTCCACGCCGTGTGCCGCCGCATCGCCGGATCCGAGCCGCGACGCCGACGACGCCGCCCAGGAGGCGATGATCGGGATCGTCCGTGGGCTGGCCAAGTTCGACGGCCGCTCGGCGTTCACGACGTGGGCGTACCGCATCGCCACCAACGCCGCCCTCGACGAGCTGCGCCGCCGTGGCCGCCGCCCGGCGCTGCACGCCGTGGCCGACGAGGGTCCAGCCGCCGACATCGCCGACCCGACCGCCGAGCGCCAGGTCGACGCCGTCGCTCGACCGGGCGTCACTCGACGCCGCCCTCGCCGGACTCGGCCGACGACTTCCGAGCGGCGGTCGTGCTGCGCGACGTCGCCGACCTCGACTACGCCGAGATCGCCGAGGTCCTCGACGTCCCGGTCGGGACCGTCAAGTCCCGCATCGCTCGCGGCCGGGGCCAGCTCGCCGAGAGCCTCGGGAACCGGGACACCCTCGCCGCACGTCCAACGAAGGAACCACCGCTCACTCCCCCCGCACCCTCGCCATGAACGACGAACAACACCTCCTCGCCAGCGCCTACCTCGACGGCGCCCTGACCGACGAGGAGCGCGCGCGGGCCGAGGCCGACCCCGAGGTGATGGCGGCCGTCGAGCGCCTGGGCGAGCTCCGCCGCGCCCTCGCCGCCGTCGAGCCCCCCGACCGGGCCCGGCGCGACGCGGCGATCAACGCCGCCCTCGGGGTGTTCGACGCCGAGTCGCGGTGCCCGCCGCTCCCCCGCCCGTCACCTCGCTCGCCGCCCGCCGGTCGGCCCGCTGGCTGATGCCGGCCGCCGCCGCGGCCGTCGTGGTGATCATCGCCGGTGGCATCCTCGCCACGACGGCGACGGCGACGGCGGTGGCGACGACAGCGCCGGCGATGCGCCACCACGGTCGAGGACGACGTGCTGCTCGACGTCGGCGGAGGACCAGTCCGCGGCCGACACCGCGCCCGCAGCCACGGGCGACACCCGTTCGGCCGGCGAAGGCGGGGCTGCCGCGCGACCACGGACGGCGCGCCGACCGAAGCGGCGGGGACGTTCGCCGGCCGCCGGCTACACGCCGCGCCGAGGCGACGGCCGCGGCTGGCGGCGTCGTGCTCACGTCGCCGGAGGAGCTGACCGCGTTCGCCAGCGGCGCGCTGTTCGAGAGCGAACCGCCCGGCGGCCGACGTCGCCCGACGACGTGCGACGAGGTCCGCGGCCAGTGGCTGGGCCCGGCGACGTACGTGCGAGGACGGCGTCGAGACGGCGGTCGAGGTCTTCCTCGTCGCGGCGGCCGGCGAGGTACGTGCCGTCGACACGGCGACCTGCGCGGTCATCGCCACCGCGCCGGCTCCGTAGCCGCTCGCCAGCGCGGGTCACCGACGTGCCGCGACGCGTGCGGTGACACAAACCGGGTCGCGGCGGCCACTAGTGTCGCCGGCCATGGCCGGGAACCCGCTCACCGATCCGAACTGGGCGCCGGACCTCGCCGACACCGTCGAGCGGCTCGTCGGCACGGTCCGCGAGAAGGCCACCAAGCCGGTGGTCCACGCCGCCCGCGGCGTCGTCTTCGGCGTGCTCGCCGGGATCCTCGCCGTGGTCGCGATCACCCTCCTGCTCGTCGCCGCGACACGCGGCCTGCAGTCGCTTCTCGACCTCGCCGTCGGCTGGGCCACCGCCGTCTACCTGAGCTACTTCATCGTCGGCGGAATCCTCTGCCTGGCCGGGTTGTTGTTACTGACGCGGCGTCCGCCCCCCGACGCCTGATCGGAAGCTCCATGGCCAGCAAGTGCGCGCAACGTGATCATCGTCGGCTCCGGCCCCGCCGGGCTCACCGCCGCCGTCTACACCGCGAGGGCCAACCTCGCGCCGCTCGTCATCGAAGGCGAGCCGTCGAGCACCGGCGACCAACCCGGCGGCCAGCTGATGCTGACGACCGACGTGGAGAACTACCCCGGCTTCCCCGAGGGGATCATGGGCCCGGAGCTGATGACCCGGTTCCGCGAGCAGGCCGAGCGGTTCGGCGCCGAGTTCGTGACCGAGAAGGCGACCAAGGTCGACTTCGCCGTGCGCCCGTTCCAGGTGTGGGTGCGGGACACGATGCACGAGGCCGACGCGGTCATCGTCAGCACCGGCGCCCAGGCGCTGATGCTCGGCCTCGCGGCCGAGGAACGGCTCATCGGACACGGCCTGTCGACGTGCGCGACGTGCGACGGCTTCTTCTTCCGGGGCCAGCACATCGCCGTCGTCGGCGGCGGGGACTCGGCGATGGAGGAGGCGATCTTCCTCACCCGCTTCGCCGACAAGGTGTCGGTGATCCACCGGCGGGATGCCCTCCGCGCCTCCAAGATCATGCAGGACCGGGCGTTCGCCAACCCGAAGATCGAGTTCATCTGGGACACCGTCGTCGACGACCTCGTCGGCACCGACCGGCTCGAGGGCGTCGAGATCAGCAACGTCCGGACCGGCGAGACGTCGACGCTGCCGGTCACCGGGCTGTTCGTCGCCATCGGGCACCGCCCGAACACCGACCTGTTCGCCGGCGTGCTCGACATGGACGAGAACGGCTACCTCATCACGGCACCGGGATCGACGGCGACCAACGTCGAGGGGGTCTTCGCCGCCGGCGACGTCCAGGACCACACCTACCGCCAGGCCGTCACCGCCGCCGGCACGGGGTGCATGGCGGCGATCGACGCCGAACGCTGGCTCGAGTCCCGGCACTGAGTTGCCGACCCACGCCGCTCCAGTTCGAACATCTGTTCGATGATCGTGCTGGGAATGCGCCGCCCCCGGCGACGGTTGCACTTGGTTACACTCGCCACGCCGAACAAGGCCCAACCCTGGAGATGCCCGTCACATGGCCGCAATCGTGAACCTGTCCACCACCACCTTCGACGAGACGGTGGTCGCGTCGGACAAGCCCGTCGTCGTCGACTTCTGGGCCGAGTGGTGTGGTCCGTGCAAGGTCATCGCACCCATCCTCACCGAGATCGCCGGTGAGCTCGACGACCAGGTCACCGTGGCCAAGGTCAACGTCGACGACAACCCCGAGCTGGCGATGCGGTACAACGTGATGAGCATCCCGACGCTGTTGGTCTTCTCCGGCGGCGAGGTGCACAAGCGCCTCGTCGGTGCCAAGGGCAAGTCCCAACTGCTCCAGGAGCTCGACGAATTCCTCGTTACTTCCCGCTGACCCGCGGTCAGCACGGCGAGGCCATCCGCGACCTGCAGCGCCGCCTGGCGGCCGCCGGTTTCGGTCCCGCCGGCACCGAGGGTGCCTACTGCGACACAACCGAGGCAGCCGTGCGGGCGTTCCAGCGTCATCATGGCCTGCACGAGCACGGGCAGTGCGACGAGCCGACCTGGCTCGCCCTGGTCGAGGCATCGTGGCGACTCGGTGACCGCCCGCTCCGTCTCGTCGCGCCGTACCTCCGCGGCGACGACGTCGGCACCCTGCAGAGCTGGCTCGGACGTCTCGGCTTCGACTGCGGGCGCGTCGACGGCATCTTCGGCCCGGCGACGGCGCGCGCCCTGGAGGACTTCCAGCGCAACTGCGGGCTCGAGGTCGACGGCATCTTCGGCCCGGCCACGGTGCGGGCCCTCGAGATCAACAGCGCCCGCACCGGCAGCGGGCCGGGCGTGGCCACCCTCCGCGAGATCGAGCGCCTCGACGCGGTCGGCTCGCTGCGCGAGCTGCGCGTCGTGGTCGGCCAGTTCGGCGGGCTCGGCGCGCTCACCCGCCAGATCGCCCAGAGCCTGCGCCAGCAGGGCGCCCGGGTGATCTCGGTCGACGAGCTCGATCCGTCGGTCCAGGCCGCGGCGGCGAACCGCTACGCGGCGACGGTCTACGTCGGGTTCGAGGCTCGCCCCGACGACCACGCCGCGTTCGCCTACTACGCCACGGCTGGGTTCGAATCCGCCGGCGGGCACGCCCTGGCCACGTACCTCGTGAAGCACTTCGGCGAGGTCAGCGGGTTCCCTGCCGCCCGGATGGCGGGAATGCGCCTGGCCGTGCTGCGCGAGACGCGCATGGCGGCGGTCGTGTGTTCGATCGGCCCGGTCCAGCGGGTCGTCGACGCCACGCCGCGGCTCAGCGACGCCGTGGTCGAGGCGCTGACGGCCTGGGCCGAGTCACCGATTCCGGGCTCGCTCTCCCCGGCCTGAGCGCCTCGAGTCGCACCGCTCAACCCTCGAACGCGAGTCGATGGTCTTGACCTCATCTCCACGGTTACACACAGTGGGGGGACAAGTCTGTGGATATCCTGCCATTTCCCCTGCTCAGAGGGCACGGGCGAGGAGTCGCGGCGGCTGCTGTCAGCCGTCGCCGGCGATGAGCCGGTAGATCCGCTCGAGATCGTCGAGATCGGCGAAATCGATCGTCACCTTGCCTCGCTTGGCGCCCATGTGGATGCCCACGCGGGTGTCGAGGCGATCGGCGAGCAGCTGCTCCAGCTCGAGCAGGCCGGGAGGCCGCAGGCGCGTCGACGCCACCGGGTTCGCTCGGCCCCGTCGACCGGCGCCGGCGGACGCTCACCGGGCGGCGCGGGCAGCACTCCCCCGCTGCGCACCGCCTCCTCGACGACCCGCACCGACCATCCCTCCGCCGCCGCCCGGCGGGCGAGGCGCTCCTGGAGGGCGCGATCCGGGGTCCCGAGCAGCGCTCGGGCGTGACCGGCGGACAGCCTGCCGTCGGCGAGCAGGTGCTGGACCGCGGGCGGCAGCCCGAGCAGGCGCAACGTGTTGGTGATCGCGGCCCGGCTCTTGCCCACCCGCCGGGCGACCTCGTCGTGGGTCAGCTCGAAGTCCTCGATCAGCTGCTGGAAGGCGGCCGCCTCCTCGAGCGGGGTCAGATCGTCCCGGTGCAGGTTCTCGACCAGCGCCTGCTCGACCGCACTGACGTCGTCGGACTCGCGCACGATCGCCGGCACGGTGGCCAGACCGGCTCGCTCGGCGGCGCGCCAGCGCCGCTCCCCGGCGATCAGCTGGAACCCGCCGTCGACGGGACGGAGGAGGACCGGTTGGAGCACGCCGAGCTGGCTGATCGACGCGGCGAGCTCGCTCAGCGACTCCTCGTCGAAGTGCACGCGCGGTTGGTGGGGATTGGGGGTGATGTCGGCGACCGGAACCTCCACCAGCGACGGCGGGCCGCCGCTGTCGGCGGCGGCCGTCTCGGCCAGCGGGATGAGCGACGTGATCCCCTTACCCAACCCGCTGCGACGATTCATCGTGCACCTCCTTGGCGACGTCGCGGTAGGCGATGGCCCCGCGGGACCGGGGATCGAACGTGATGATCGGCTGGCCGAACGACGGCGCCTCGGACAAGCGCACCGAGCGGGGGACGACGGTCCTCAGGACCTTGTCCCCGAAGTGGTCCCGGACCTCGCCGATGACCTGGTCGGCCAGCTTCGTCCGGGCGTCGTACATCACGCACACGATCGTGCTGACCTCGAGCGTCGGATTCAGGTTGCGGCGGACGAGGTCGACGTTGCGCAGGAGCTGGCCCAGCCCCTCCAGGGCGTAGTACTCGCACTGGATCGGGACCAGGACCTCGCTGGCCGCGCTCAGGCCGTTCACGGTGAGCAGACCGAGCGACGGGGGACAGTCGATCAGGACGTAGTCGTAGTCGTTGATCAGGCCGGCGATCGCCCGGCGCAGGCGGGTCTCCCGGCTGAAGGCCGGCACCAGCTCGATCTCCGCCCCGGCCAGATCGAGGCTCGCCGGGGCGACGAAGAGGCGCTTCACGTCGGTCGGCTCGATGCAGTTCTCCAGCGGGACGTCGTGCATCAGGACGTGGTACATCGAGGTCTCGAGCCCGCGATTCTCGATCCCCAGCCCGGTCGTCGCGTTGCCCTGCGGGTCGAGGTCGATGATCAGGGTGCGCTGGCCCAGCTCGGCCAGGCAGGCGCCGAGGTTGACACACGTGGTGGTCTTGCCGACGCCGCCCTTCTGGTTGGCGATGGCGATCACACGGGGCAGGGGCCGGCCACTGGGTGGCGCCAACGCCTCGGGCCCCACGGCCATGACATCGCCATCACCTCGTCAGGTAGCGTCATCGAGGCCTCTAGGGTCGTTCGGTGGTGCGCCAGCGGACCGGGCCGGGCCGCCACCGCACAGCCTGACGCGCCGGCCGCCGCCGGTCAAGCACCCACCCTCATGTTCCACGTGAATCTTGACGGTGAAACAACCGACCGGCGTACCGTCCGGATCATGGACATGGCGCCCGATCCAGCCTTGACGGAGTTCGACGCCGGCTATCTCGTCGGGCTGCTGATCGGCGAGGGCCACTTCGGCGGCGACGGTCGCCAGCCGCAGATCACCCTCCGCATGCACACGCGTCACGTGCGGATCTTCGAATGGCTGGTCGACCGATTCCCCGACAGCAAGCTCTACGGCCCGTACACCCACGGCGGCCGGAGCTACTACCAGTGGATGGCCCGCGGCGCCGTTCTGCGCGGACAGCTGGTGCCGTTGCTCGACCGTCACCTCACGGACGAGCTCGACGAGTGGGCCCATCGACGCTACGAGAACATGAAGGCGAGCTACGGCTTGGGCCGCACTGCGCCTGACCGCGGTGCCCCCTCGAGCTGAACCGCGTCGGCGCGGCGGAACACCGCCACGCGCCGGTCGGCATGCGCGGATGGCGACCAAGTCCGAGTCCGTCGAGAAGATCTCTGGGGCCAGCGGCCGAGCTCCGGCCGGGGCGGCTCGCTGACCACGACGAGACCGCCCGCGCGCACGAGCGGCGTCGGCGGCCCGGAGCGTCGACGCCGGGTGCTCCGAAGCCCCGAGCGACGACGGCGTCGGCACTGCCCGCCCGGCGCTCGCCGAGGGTGGTCGCGTCGACGGTGAGCACCTCGCACTCGGTCGGCCAGGTGCGAGCCGGGCGACGAGCCGCTGCAGGTGGTCGGTGCGGCTCGACCGACGGTCGACGAGTACCAGCCGCAGGTCGGGCCGCGCCCGGGCGATCACGAGGCCCGGCACGCCGCCGCCGCTGCCGAGGTCGACGACGGTTCCGGTGACCTCGGCGAGGGCGAGCACGAAGGCTCCGGCGTGCTCGATGACGTCGGCGATCGGGGCGGTCCCCGAGCATGCCCAGGCGCTGGGACTCGGCGAGCGCGGCGACCAACTCGGCGTCGCCGGCGACGTCATGCGCCGGTGACGACATGGCCGGGCCTCAGGCGGGCGCCACGATCACGCGCCGGTTCGGCTCCTCGCCCTCGGAGCGGCTCTCCACGCCATCGATCGCCGACCAGGGCGTCGTGGAGCACCTTGCGGTCGGCGGACGGCATCGGATCGAGCGATCGGGCGACCCCGCTCTCCTTCACCTGTTCGGCCACCGTGGCCGCGAACCGCTCGAGGGCGAGCCGCCGCTTCTCCCGGTAGCCGGCGACGTCGACGCGCAGTCGCGTGTCGTGATCGCCCAGCCGGCGCTGGGCGGCGACTCGGGCGAGGTCCTGGATGCCGAGCAGGGTGCGACCGCCGGGCCCGATCAACAGTCCCAACGACGACCCCGTCACCTGGACCTCGATCTCGTTCCCGTCCACGTGCGCGTCGACCGTCGCGTCGAACCCGAAGGCGTCGGTGAGACCGGAGACGAACTGCACCGCGGCGTGGCGGACGTCGTCGGTGGCGACGATCGGCTGGGTGTCGTCGTCGGAGGCTGGCTGGTCGGTCGACATGGCGGTTCCTTCGGAGCTCGCAGGGGCACGGGACGGGGGAGTCGAGTCGGAGTCAGCCGGCGACGATGGCTGCGGCGCGGTCGGGATTCGGTGCCGCCGCGCCGCTGCCGGCCGCCGCGTCGCCGTTGCTGGCGTCCCTCGGTCGCCGACGGCGACCGAGTCGGCCGGATCGGTTTCGGCAGCGGCGGCTCGGCGATGGGCGACCACGATCCTCGGCCGGACGAGTTGCGTGAACCGCGGCGCCGCTCCTGCTTGGGCCGAACCGGCGCGGGCCGCACTCGCGCCCGCACCCGCGCCTCACCGCGCATCCGGCCGAACAGCCCGGGCCGCGGCTCCTCGAGGACGACCACCTCGGCCTCCTCCAGCACCACGCCGAGCTGGTCGAGCGCCAACTCCGTGGCCTCCTCCCGGGTCCGCGCCGTCGTCTCCACCCACTCCATCGGTCACTCCGTTCCATTCCGTGCCACCGGCCGGCGGCACGGTCGACTCATTTCCGCCGCTTGCCGCCGCTCTTCGGCGCGGCTGCCTCCCGGCCGGCCCGACGGCGGGCTCGACCGGGGTCGGCCGGCCGCGCCCTTCCCCGACGGGGTCGGCCGGTTCTTCGGCGCCGTGGTCCGCTTCGATCCCCCGCCGGTTCGACTCGTCGCCGCTCACCGCACCGGCCGTGGCCGCCGCCGCCGCCGCTCCTTGCCGGCCTTCGCTCGTCGCGCCGTCGCCCTTGGCCGCCGGCGAGGTCGCGTTTGGCCTGGGCGAAGAGGCCGCCCCCACCCCCGTCCTTCTTGGCCAGCTCCCGGGCCTGCTCCCCGGCTCGTTGCGCCTGCCGGCCGAGGGCCTCCTCGTGACCGTAGAACCGTCGCGTGATGTAGGCCTGCTGCCCGATCCGCAGCACCGCCTGGGCCGCGTAGTAGATCACCAGCCCGGTGAGGAAGAAGATCTGGAAGACCGCGAAGGCGACCGGCAGGTACTGCATCAGCTTCTGCTGCGCCGGGGACATCGTCGGGCTCACCGCGGCGCGGGCGGCGACCATCCGCTGCTGCAGGAAGTACAAGCCGGCGAGGGCCACAACAAGCAGGGCGTAGATCAGCCCGGTCGCCAACGACTCGCCGAGCGCCTCGGCGGGGGAGATGGCGAGGTCGATGCCGAACGACTTCATCTCGGGCGGCGCGCGTTGAAGAGGTCGATGAACATCTCGCTGTCGTTGGAGATGTATCGAGGGACGAAGCCGAGCGAGTCCGAGGTGTGCTGATCGGCCGCGGCGAGACCCCGTTGGAGATCACCGCCGGTCGCCCCGGACGGCCGGTAGGTGAGCCCGGTGGAGAACCCGGAACATGATGATGAACACCGGCATCTGGGCCAGCAGCGGGAGGCACGAGGACATCGGGTTGACCTTGTGCTCCTGGTAGAGCTTCATCATCTCTTCGTTGAGCTTCTGGCGGTCGCCGCGGTACTGCTGCTGCAGGCGGCGCATCTCGGGGGCCAGGCGCTGCATCTCGAGCATCCCCTTGGTGCTCTTCAGCGTCAGCGGGGTGATGATCAGCATCACGACGACCGCGATGAGGGCGATCGCGATCGCGTAGTTGCGGACGAGGCTGTAGAACCAGGCGAGCAACGAGGCGGGGAGCTCGAACATCGGTCAGCGCTCCTGGTGGCAGCGCGGGTCGGGCACGGGATCGAAGCCCGACGGGCCGAACGGGCGGCAGCGGGCGAGCCGGCGGACCGTGAGCCACAGGCCGCGGCGGGTGCCGTGCACCGTCAGCGCTTCGCGCGCGTAGCTCGAGCACGACGGGGTGAAGCGGCAGGGCGAGGGGCGGCCTTCCATCGCCCGCTGGTACCAGTCGACCGCTCGCAACAGCCGGCGTCCGGGCTCGGCTCGACCGGGAACGGGTGTTCGACGGTCATTCGCCGCCTCCCCGAACCGTCGACGAGGGAGTGGCCACGACGGTGCTCAGCATGCCGGCGACCTCTGCCTCCAGCTCGTCGAACTCCAGTTCGAGCGCAGCCGCTCGTGCCCCGATGAGCAACCAGTCCGTCGGCCAGTAGTGGAGGACCGGCCAGACGACTGGACCGCCGCCCGCAGCCGGCGACGCAGGCGGTTGCGCGCCACCGCCGTACCGACCTTCCGGCTGATCGAGAACGCCAGTCGCGGCGGAACCACCTGTGCGTCGGGTACGTACCGGCACCACAAGGACTCGCTTCGTCCGTGGAGGCCATCGCGCGTCAACCGCTCGAATGCTCGTCGGTCGCTGACTCGGGCGACCCTCAAGCCGACAACCGGCTGCGGCCCTTCAGCCGGCGAGCCTTGATGATGGAACGACCGGCGCGCGTGCGCATCCGCGCACGGAAACCGTGCTTGCGGGCACGCCGTCGGGTGTTGGGTTGGAAGGTGCGCTTCACGGCAGGCTCCGGGACATGAGGTTGGCGTCGAACGGCGGCGGCACGACGGAAGGCGGCCTCGCCTGAGCGCTCGAACCGCTCACCGAAGCTCGTACCGGCGCCGTCACGTGCCGACCCATCAAGGCTACGGCCCGCCCGCCGCCGGTAGCAACCGGCCGCGAACTGGCTCGATCGGGCCGTGTCGGGGTCTCGTCGTGGGCGTGGTAGGTTCGGTGATTCGGCCGAGTACCAGCGGCTTTCCACAAGCTGTGGACAACGTGTGGATTCGGTTCGAGGCCGGTGGTCGACGGGTCGGGAGTAGGAGCGCACAGGTGAGCGACCAGGATCAGGTGTGGACAGCGGTCGCCCAGCACCTCCGGGATCAACTCACCGACGCCGTGTGGTACTCGACCTTTCAGGACGTGATCCCGATCGAGGCCAACGGTGACCACCTCGAGATCCGAGTGCCGAGCAACCACGTGAAGGACCGCATCCTCACTCGCTACCTCCCGCTGGTGAGCGAAGCCCTCGACACCATCGTCGCGCCGGGTTGCGCGTTGGACATCGTCGTCGACGCCGGTGGGGTGACGACGGACGTGCTCGAGCGCGACGATCGCGTCGCCACCGCTGAACTCGGTCGACACGCGGCCGCGGCGGCACCGACGACGGTTGGGTGCAGATCCCCGGGGCCGGGCTGAATCCGCGCTACACGTTCGAGACGTTCGTCAAGGGCAGCTCCAACCAGTTCGCGCTGGCCGCCGCGCTGCAGGTCGCGGAGATGCCGGCACGGTCGTACAACCCGCTGTTCATCTACGGGCCGGCCGGACTCGGCAAGACCCATCTGCTCCACGCCATCGGGCACTATCTGCATCTCAACTACCAGCACCACGAATGCCGCTACGTCTCCACCGAG
This sequence comes from uncultured Acidimicrobiia bacterium, assembly GCA_963839695.1. GTDB lineage: Bacteria > Actinomycetota > Acidimicrobiia > Acidimicrobiales > Ilumatobacteraceae > JALZMG01. The sequence continues at coordinate 43,801 of CAWIVW010000014.1, forward strand.
ACCTTCCTCAACGAATTCGTCGACGCCATCCGCACCAACACCAACGCCGCGTTCAAGCGCCGCTACCGCGACATCGACGTGCTGCTGATCGACGACATCCAGTTCCTGGAGAACCGCGAGGGTCTCCAGGAGGAGTTCTTCCACACGTTCAACTCGCTCCACGGCGCCAACAAGCAGATCGTCATCTCGTCGGATCGCATTCCCGACGCGATCCCCACCCTCGAGGAGCGGTTGCGGGGCCGGTTCAAGTGGGGCCTCATCACCGACATCCAGCCGCCGGACCTCGAGACCCGCCTGGCCATCCTCCGCAACAAGGCCGAGCGCGACCGGGTCTGGGTCCCGGACGAGACGCTCGAGTTCATCGCCAGCAAGATCTCGACGAACATCCGCGAGCTCGAAGGGGCGCTCATTCGGGTGACGGCCTTCGCCAGTCTCAACCGCGTGCCGATCACGACGGAGATGGCCCAACACCTCCTGGCCGACCTGCTGCGCGAGGCAACGCCCCGACGGCGCACCGACAGCGAACTGCTCGAGGAGATCGCCTCGATCCTCGGCTTCGACGTCGCCGCGCTCAAGGGCAAGAGCCGGCAGCGGCCCCTCGTCACCGGTCGCCAGATCGCGATGTACGTGTTCCGCGAGCTCACCGATCTGAGCTATCCGGGCATCGCTCGGATCTTCGGCGGGCGTGACCACACCACCGTGATCCACGCCGTCGAGAAGATCCAACGGTTGATGAGTGAGCGCAAGCAGATCTACGACCAGGTCACCGACCTGCTGCAGCGTCTCAAGTCATGAGTCACGGGCGTGGAGGGCCGACCCTCCGCACATCGTGTGGACACCCGATCGTCACCACGGGGACAACTCGTTGTTATCCCCCGAACGACACTGGTGTCAGTTCCCGGCGGGGGAGCACCGGGGACAACGGGGACATCAGACACCCGCGTTCTACGCTGCCCCAACGAAGAGTTGTCCCCAATCCACAACCCCTATTACTGCTATCAGCTTGATCTATCACCTCGATGTGGGAAAGGCCGCACTGTGAAGTTCCGATGCGAGCGAGACGTTCTGGCCGACGCCTTGGCCACCGCGGGCCGAGCCGCGACGAGTCGAACCGGCACGCTCCCGGTGCTCTCCGGTTTGCGACTCGAGGTCAAGCGGCGACGAGCTGTGCGTCACTGGTACTGACCTCGAACTGTCGATCCGGCTCACCGTGAAGGTGGGCGGCGAGCAGGACGGTGCCGTCGTCGTTCCAGCCCGGCTGGTCGCCGACATCGTGCGGTCGTTGCCCGTCGGTGCGGTCGAGATCGCCCTGGTCGGCGAGGAGCTCAACATCAGCGCCGGACGGTCGCAGTTCTCGATCCGTCCACTGAGCCTCGACGACTACCCCGTGCAAGCGGAACCGGCTACCGAAGCGGTCACCTTGCCGTCGGCCGATGTCGCCGAAGCCCTTCGGCAGGTGGTGCGGGCGGCCAGCACCGACGACGCCCGGGCTGTGCTCACCGGGGTGCTCATCGCGGCGGAGGACGACCGCGTGAAGATGGTCGCCACCGACTCGTATCGCCTCGCCGTCCGAGACCTCCCCGACAACGAGATGCTGGCCGGCGCGCAAAAGGTGCTCGTGCCGAGCCGCGCCCTGAACGAGTTGCAACGGGTGCTCGCCACCGCCGACGACCTGCGCGTGCGTCTCGGTGCTCGCGACGCGGTGTTCGAGACGGGGACCACCCGGCTGACGACACGGTTGATCGAAGGCGAGTATCCGAACTACCGCAACCTGCTGCCTCCCTCGTACCCCAACGTCCTCACCGTCGGGCGCGAGGCGCTCCTCGAGGCGCTCCGACGTGTGAAGCTCCTCGCCCAGGACGCCACGCCCGTGCGGCTCGTCCTCGGCGGGGACACCCTCCAGCTGACTGCCATCACGCAGGATGTCGGTACCGCGAGCGAGGAGATCGACGCCACCTACGAGGGCTCCGAGATGACCGTCGCGTTCAACCCCGACTACCTCTCCGCCGGCGTCGACGCGGTCGACACCGAGGAGGTCACGCTGTCGACCCTCGACCCGATGAAGCCGGCCGTGATCCGGGCCGTGGGACGTGACGACTACCTCTACCTCCTCATGCCCGTACGGGTCCCCTGACGTCATGGCGTTCCCCGGCCACGCGTATGCCGCCTGCGCAGTGACTGGCCGCTTGCTCGCTGGCGCTCGCTCGCTCGCATCCCCGCCGACGCTCCAGCAGAGCCGTGATCATCGAGCGGTTGGAGCTCGTCGACTTCCGCAACTATCGGGACGCGGTCTTCACGCCCGCCTCGGGCACCACGCTCGTCGTGGGCGACAACGGCCAGGGCAAGACGAACCTCGTGGAAGCGGTCGCCTATCTCGGCAACGCTGGCCAGCTTTCGCGGTGCGCCACCCGAGGCCCTCGTTCGCGTCGGTGCCACCGAGGCGGTGGTGCGCGCCGAGGTGCGTGACGACGACGGCCGCCGCTCGCTGATCGAGGCCGCGCTCGGTCCGGGCGGGCGCAACCGGGTGCAGGTCAACCGGCAACGCCTGACGCGAGCGCGTGACCTCCTCGGTGTGGTGCGGGTCAGCGTGTTCTCGCCCGACGACCTCACCCTCGTCAAGGGAGGCCCGGGCGACCGGCGGCGCTACCTCGACGACACGCTCGTCGCCCTCGCCGCCAAGTACGACGACAGCCGTCGCGAGCTCGACCGCATCGTGCGCCAGCGCAGCGTCCTGTTGCGCCAGACGGGCGGCCGACTCGACGACGACGCAGCGCGGACGCTGGACGTCTGGGACGCCAAGCTGGTCGAGGTGGGGGAGCGCTTCGGGCACGCCCGCGCCACGCTCGTCGAGCGGGCCGAGCCGTTCGTCGTCGAGGCCTACGGCCAGCTGGCCCCGGCACCGATCGCGATCGGCCTCACCTACGATCCGCCTTGGCGACGCAGTCGGGCTCGCCGCGGCGCTGGCCGAAGCCCGCCGCGACGACCTGCGCCGCGGGGTGTCGACCGTCGGCCCCCATCGCGACGAGCTGACGCTGACGATCGGCGGGCTGCCGGCCCGCACTCACGCGTCGCAGGGTGAGCAGCGCACGCTCGCCCTCGCGCTACGACTGGGCGCCCATCGTCTCGTCGCCGAACGGACGGGGTCGGTGCCCGTGCTCGTCCTCGACGACGTGCTGTCCGAGCTCGACCCGGCGAGAGCCTCGGCCCTGCTCGGCCATCTGCCCGGCGGGCAGATCGTGATCACGACCGCGGGGCCGCTCCCGACGGCGGCGGCCCCCGAACGCGTCCTGCACATCGACGCCGGCACCGTGGCGGACCTGTCGACCGAGCCGGTGCGCTCGTGAGCGATCACGGCCGTTCCGGCGACGATCCGGTCCCGTTGACCGACGCCCTCGACGACGTGCTGCGCTCGCTGCGCGGCGGAGCCGGCCGGGCGGAGGTGCGCGGCGTGTTCGGGCAGTGGGACGAGGCGGTGGGCGAGGCCATCGCCGCCCACGTCCGGCCGGTGCGACTCGACCGCGGCGTCCTCCTCGTCGACGTCGACGACCCGTCGTGGGCGACCCAGGTCCGGGTTCTCGCCGACGAACTCAGGTCGCGTTTGAGCGAGGTTGCGGGAGTCTCGGTGGAGCGCATCGAGGTCCGCGTCGCAAGACCCGGCCATTGAGAGGTTCTGTCCGCGGGAATCGGCCGAATCGGGCCGATCGCGGCGGACAGAACGGGTCGGAGGGCCGTAGTTCCGCCGGGCGAGAACACCCCGTTGGTAGACTGAAGCGCATCGCCGCCACGCTCGCAACGGCCGTCTCGACCCCCCGAACGGCCGCCATACGCAGCGTGAACGCCGCATTCCCAACTGTCATCAGCCTGCCCGTGAACCGATCGGACCGAACCACTTCCATGACCACCGAAGAGAGCCCGCCGTGTCCACTGAGCGCCCCGGCGAGTACGGCGTCAAGGACATCCAAGTGCTGGAGGGGCTCGACCCCGTCCGCAAGCGTCCGGGCATGTACGTGGGGTCGACCGGACTGGCGGGGCTCCACCACCTGGTGTGGGAGGTGGTCGACAACGCCGTCGACGAGGCGATGGCCGGTCGTTGTGACCGCATCGTCGTCACGCTGCTCGCCGACGGCGGGTGCCGCGTCGAGGACAACGGAGGTGGGATCCCCATCGACCCGTATCCGTCCGGCCCGCACAAGGGCAAGAGCGCGGCCCAGGTCGTGCTCACCGTGCTCCACGCCGGCGGCAAGTTCGGGGGCGACGGCTACAAGGTCTCCGGCGGGCTCCACGGTGTCGGCGTCAGCGTCGTCAACGCGCTGTCCGAGCGCCTGATCGTCGAGATCGACCGGGACGGCAAGCGCCACCGTCAGGAGTACGCCAAGGGGGGCAAGCCGCAGGGCAAGATGGAGGTCGTCGGGCGCACGCCGGGGCGGGGGCGCCGCACCGGCACCACGGTCACGTTCTGGCCCGATCCGACGATCTTCTCCGCCGAGGGCACCGAGTTCGTCACCCGCACCGTGCTCGAGCGGCTGCAGACGATGGCCTTCCTCAACCGTGGCCTCGAGATCGTCTTCGAGGACCAGCGGGCCGACAAGGAACAGAAGGTCACGTTCCAGTACAAGGGCGGCCTGATCGACTTCGTCAAGCACCTCAACGCGTCGAAGGAGGCGCTGTTCTCGAAGGTCTGCCACTACGAGGCCGAGGACGACGATAACCAGGCGCTCGACATCGCGATCCAGTGGAACACCGGGTACTACGAGGGGATCCACGGCTACGCCAACGGCATCTCGACCACCGAGGGCGGCATGCACGTCGAGGGATTCCGCAGCGCGCTGACCGCGGTGCTCAACCGGTACGCCCGCGCCAAGGGACTGCTCAAGGAGAAGGACGAGAACCTGCTCGGCGAGGACATCCGCGAGGGCATCACGGCGATCGTCTCGGTGAAGCTCCGCGACCCCCAGTTCGAGGGTCAGACGAAGGCCAAGCTCGGCAACGTCCCGATGCGCTCGTTCGTCCAGAAGATCACCAACGAGCGGCTCGCCGAGTGGCTCGAAGAGAACCCGACCGAGGCCAACAAGGTCGTCAAGAAAGGGTCTCGCCGCGGCCCAGGCCCGGGTGGCGGCGAAGAACGCCCGCAACGCGATCCGCCGCAAGACCGCCCTGTCCGGCGCCGGGATGCCGGAGAAGCTGAAGGACTGCTCCAGCCGCAACGCCGACGAGAGCGAGCTGTTCATCGTCGAGGGTGACTCGGCCGGCGGGACCGCGCTCGACGCCCGCGACCCACGCACGCAGGCGCTGCTCCCGATCCGCGGGAAGATCCTCAACGTCGAACGGGCGCGGATCGACCGGATGCTCAAGAACAACGAGATCCAGGCCCTGATCACGGCGATCGGCGCCGGGGTCGGCGACGAGGAGTTCGACGTCACCAAGGCCCGCTACCACAAGGTGATCATCCTCGCCGACGCGGACGTCGACGGCAGCCACATCCGCACGCTGCTGTTGACGTTCTTCTTCCGCCAGATGCGGCCGCTCGTCGAGGCGGGCTACATCTACATCGCCCAGCCGCCGCTGTACTCGACCGAGGTCGGCAAGGAGAAGGTCTACCTCAAGGACGACGCCTCGAAGACGCGCTTCCTGGGGGAGCGTCCCGAACCACAAGAAGGAGTTCCAGCGGCTCAAGGGCCTCGGCGAGATGGACTGGGAGGAGCTGCGGGTGACGACGATGGCGGCGAGCTCCCGCACCCTGTTGCAGGTCACCGTCGAGGAGGCCGCGCTGGCCGACGAGATCATGAGCGTGCTGATGGGTGACGACGTCGAGCGGCGTCGCGACTACATCGCCACCAACGCCCGCGACGTCCGAAACCTGGACTTCTGACATGCCTGACGACGTGACCCCCGAAGTGCCACTGGAGCCGATCCAGCCGATCGAGCTGCAGGACGAGCTGGAGACGTCCTTCCTCGACTACGCGATGTCGGTGATCATGGCGCGGGCACTGCCCGACGTCCGTGACGGCCTGAAGCCGGTCCACCGGCGGATCATCTGGGACATGGAGCAGCAGGGCTTCCGTCCTGACCGGCCCTTCGTCAAGTGCGCCCGCGTATCCGGCGACACGATGGCCCGCTACCACCCCCACGGCGACGGCGCGATCTACGACGCCCTCGTGCGGATGGCCCAGCCGTTCTCGCTGCGCCACCCGTTGATCGACTTCCACGGCAACTATGGGTCCCCCGACTTCGGCCCGGCTGCGAGCAGATACACCGAGTGCCGGCTGCACCCGTTGGCGATGCAACTGCTCGCCGACATCGACGAGGACACCGTCGACATGGTGCCGAACTACGACGGCTCGACGGAGGAGCCGCGGGCGTTGCCGGCCCGGTTCCCGAACCTGCTCGTCAACGGCAGTCAGGGCATCGCCGTGGGGATGGCGACGAACATCCCACCGCACAACCTCGGCGAGGTCATCGACGCGACGATCCACCTCATCGACCACCCGGACGCCACGCCCGACGACCTGATGCAGTTCGTCAAGGGACCCGACTTCCCGACCGGGGCGAGCATCCTCGGGCGGGCCGGGATCATGGACGCCTACCGCACCGGTCGCGGCAGCGTGAAGCTGCGGGCCACGGCGGAGATCGAGGAGGGCAAGCGCGGCCAGATCGAGATCGTCGTCACCCAACTGCCGTACCAGACGAGCTGTTCGTCGATCGCGGCCCGCATCCAGGAGCTCGTCGACGGAGGCGACCTCGACGGCATCGCCGACGTCAACGACGCATCGTCGGGCGGCAAGACCAACCTCGTCATCACGCTCAAGCGCGACGCCAACGCCAACGTCGTGCTCAACAACCTCTTCAAGCTGACGCAGCTGCAGACGAGCTTCGCCATCAACACGGTCGCACTCGTCGACGGCGTGCCGCGCACCCTGAACCTCACGCAGGTACTGGCCGGCTACGTCGCCCACCAGATCGACGTGATCACGCGGCGATCGAAGTTCCGCCTCGATCGGGCGCGCCGTCGGGAGCACATCCTCGAGGGTCGGATCAAGGCGCTCGACGTCATCGACGAGGTCATCGCGCTGATCCGCGGAAGTGACGACGCCGGGGCGGCGAAGGCCGGACTGATGGCCGAACCGTTCGAGTTCACGGAGGTCCAGGCCGTCGACATCCTCGACATGCAGCTCCGTCAGCTCACCCGCTTGTCGCGGATCGATCTCGAGACCGAGCTCGACGATGTTCGGTCCACGATCCGCGAGCTCGAGGCGATCCTCGCCGACGATGCGTTGCTGCGCAGGGTGATCAAGGACGAGCTGCGGGCGATCCGCGAGGAGTTCGCCACCCCGCGGGTCTGCCAGATCGCGCTCGACGCCGGCGACATGTCGATCGAGGACCTCGTCGACGACAAGGAGCTCGTCGTCGTGATGACCGAGGCGCAGTACGTCAAGGCGGTGCCGGCGGCGTCGTTCAAGACCCAGTCGCGTGGCGGCCGCGGAGTCAGCGGCGGCAAGCTCAAGGCCGACGACATCGTCCGGCGGGTGATCTTCACGACCGCCCACGCCCACCTGCTGTTCTTCTCCAACCTCGGCAAGGTCTACCGCCTGCGCGGCGCTCGACATTCCCGAACGCGAGCGCACGGCGAAGGGGATGCCGATCGTGAACCTGTTGCCGTTGCAACCGGGCGAGACGATCCAGGCGATCATCGACACCCGGGACTTCGCCGGCGAGCGCTTCCTGTTCTTCGCCACCCGCCAGGGCACCGTCAAGAAGACGGCCTTCGACGCGTACGACTCGAGCCGGCGCGACGGCTTGATCGCGATCAACCTGCGCGACGGCGATCAGCTCGTGCGGGTGATCGAGACCGGCGGCGGCGACGACATCTTCATGGTCTCCCGCAAGGGCATGACGATCCGCTTCAGCGAGGACGAGGTGCGCCCGATGGGCCGCACGGCCGCGGGCGTGCGCGGGATCAGGCTGCGGTCCGGCGACGAGGTCGTCTCCGTCGACGTCGCCCGCGACGACACGGCGATCCTGATGGTCACCGAAGCCGGCTTCGGCAAGCGCACGCAGCTCGAGCACTACAACCGCCAGGGCCGCGGCGGACAGGGTGTCATCGGGATCAAGCTGACGAGCCGCAAGGGCCAGGTCGTCGCCGCGTTCATGGTCGGCATCGACGACGAGATCGTCGCCGTCTCCTCGGGGGGCGTGACGATCCGGATGCCCGTGCGGGAGATCTCCTCGCAGGGCCGGGCCGCAACCGGCGTGCGGGTGATGAACCTCGACGACGGCCAGACTCGTGGCCTCCGTCGCCGCGATCCTGGCGAACGACGCCGAGTGACGATCGGCCGCCCCGGAGCGGCCCTCGACCAACGGACCGTCATCGACGGTCGAAACCCATGGGGAGACGCGATGCGCGTCCGAAGATCGACCGGGGAGCGCGGCCAGGCCGCACCATTCGCCGCCGCCGCGGCGGCGCTGGCGGTCGTGCTCACGGTGGCCGTCGGCCGGCTGGCCGGTGACCTCGTCGATGCGGCCCGAGCCCGTACGGCCGCCGATGCATCGGCGCTCGCCGCCGTTCACGGCGGCCGTGCCGCCGCCGACGTCCTCGCGGCCCGGCACGATGCCTCGGTCGATCGGGTGGTCACGGTCGGGTCGCGACGTCGTCGTCACCGTGCGCGTCGGCCACGCAGTGGCGACGGCCCGGGCGACCGGCGGTGACCTGGTCAGCAACGGTCGCTGAGAAGCGCGCCCGGTTTCCGTGGGAGGCACTGCCTACACTTGGGGCCGTGAGCCCGACGAACCGCGCCGGGGGGACAGCCGTGCCCGAAGTCGAGTCGATGCCCCCTTCGACCGATGAGGTCGCCACCGGCGGCACCAACGGTCCGTCGGGCAACGGTCCGTCGGGCAACGGTCCGTCGGCGAACGGTCCGTCGGCGAACGGCAATGGCGCCGTGCGGACGGTACCGCGCCTGTCCAGTCCTCGACCCGCGGCGGACGACGCTGAACGGCTCCGTGCCCACTCCCGAACGGGGTTCGGCATCGTCGCGTGGGTCCTCGTCGAGCTCGATCAGCAAGCCTCCGCCTGCGCCGCCGGTGGAGGCGCCGAGCTCCGACGGCACGGCACCGCCGGTCGATCCGAGTGGATCGGCGACGGCCACCGTGGCGAAGTCCTCCGCCGAACCGGTCGCGGCGGTCGTGGCCGCCGAGGCCACAGTGGCGGAGCCGGTCACCGAACCCGCGCCGCTGCCGGTCATCGTTCCGGCGGCCCCGGCCAAGCGGGGATCGCAGGTGTCCGACTACCCGACGGCGATCGGTGCTGCCGCCGACGCTTCCCGCCGAGCCGCCGCCGGTCACGACGAGCCTGACGACGCACCGGGTGGCGCCGGTGCCGCGTCTCGTCGGCCGCCGTCCGCGGGTGCGCAAGGTCACGCGTGTCGTCCGCCACGTCGACCCGTGGAGCGTGTTCAAGGTCGCGATCATCTTCAACCTCGTCGCCTACGCAGTGGCGTTGACATCCGGCGTGCTGCTGTGGAACGTCGCCCACTCCACTGGCACGATCGACAATCTCGAGCGGTTCTTCGAGTCGTTCGGCTGGAGCGAGTTCGAGTTCAACGGGGGCGAGATCTTCCACAGCGCGTGGGTCGCCGGCTTGTTCGCGGTGGTCGGGCTGACCGGCGCCGCCGTGCTCGGCGCCACCTTGTTCAACCTGATCACCGATCTCGTCGGCGGCGTCCGCCTGACCGTGCTGGAGGAGGAGGTCGTCGAGCGCACGGCGTCACCGATGCGACGCTTCGTCGTGCGGCGACCATCCGGCGACGGCAGCGGCAACCTCGACGAACCGCGGCCCCCGTCGACGAAGCTGCCCACCCGGACGGCAGCCTTCGAAGACCCGTTCGGCGACGGCGGACCCGGTTGAGGACCGTTCCGGACCACCGGTAGCCTCGACCGTTCGCGGGGCTATAGCTCAGTCGGTTAGAGCGCATCCCTGATAAGGATGAGGTCGCAAGTTCGATTCTTGCTAGCCCCACCGTGAAACTGCTGCGCCGAGCTCTCGTGGCCCTGGGGCTGGCCGGCGCGATCGCCGCCGCACTGCGCGTGCGCGGCCGGGGCGGCACGCCACCGCAGCACGGCGGCTGGCAGCCGGTCGAATTCCCTGAGCGATGAGCGAGCGAGCGAGCTCATGCCCGCCGGACGAGCGCTCGGACTCGGATGGCGATGGGTCGGCGCGCCGGGAGATGATGACGGTCACCGCGCCGCGGCCGTGTCCGTCGTCGGAGGTGGTGTCGTCGCCGAGCGCCTGCGGCGGGTGACGGCCAGCCGCCATCAACTCGTCGGCGGCGACCTCGGAGCTGGACTGGTCGTGCTGGCGACGGCCGGCCCCCACGCGGCGACGGCCGCCGATCTGGTGCGAGCCGGTGTCCACGTCGTCTCCACGAGCGGCGCCGTCTCCGACGTCCGCGACCTGCTCGATCTCGACGACGTGGCCCGCGGCGCCGGCGCCACGCTCGTCGTCGGGGCGGCCGTCTCGCCGGGCCTCAGCGGCCTGCTCGCCCGTCAGCTCATCGGGCGGATGGCGGCGTGCGAGGAGCTCCACATCGCCCGCCACGGCACGGCCGGACCGGCCTGCGCGCGCGAGCACCACCGTGCCCTGCGGGGCTGGGCCATGGGGTGGCGTGACGGCGGCTGGATCGAGCGTCCGGCCGGCAGCGGCCGCGAGCTGTGCTGGTTCCCGGAGCCCGTTGGCGCCCGCGACTGCTATCGCGGCGAGCTCTCCGACCCGCTGCTGCTGCATCGCAGCTTTCCCGACGTCGAGCGCATCAGCGCGCGCGTGTCGGCCACGCGTCGCGACCGCTTCACCGCCCGCCTCCCGATGCTGAGCCCGCCGCACCGCGAGGGCGGCATCGGCGCGCTCCGCGTCGAGGCCAGGGGCAGTGACGGCGACGGCGCGAGGGTGACGCTGATCGTCGGCATCGCCGAGCTCGTCGGTACGGCGGCGGCGGCGGTGGCGGCGGCGTTCGTCGACCACGTCGCCTCCGGCGCCGCGCCCGCCGGGGTGGTCACGACGTCCGACGCCGACCTGCCGACGGCGGCGTTGCTCGGCGCGGTCGCCCGTGGCGGCGTCCGCCTGCAGGCGTTCACCGGGATCCCCCACACCGGCTGACGGCCGTACGCTGGCGGTCCGTGAGCGAGCTCGTGCTCCCCTGGCTACCGGCGGGACGGGTGGTCCGGATCGACGGCCGGGGCGAGCTGCTTCGTGCGCGTCCACGAGCACTCGAGATCGCGACCGCGCCGACCGTCCTGCTGCTCCACGGCTGGACGGCGTCGAGCGATCTGCAGTTCTTCACCGCCTACGAGGCGCTCGCCGAGCGGTACTCGTTCGTCGGCATCGACCACCGCGGGCACGGGCGGGGACTGCGCTCACCGACCCCGTTCCAGCTCGAGGACGCGGCCGACGACGCCGCGGCCGTGATCCGCGAGCTCGGAATCGCACCCGTCGTCGCGGTCGGATACTCGATGGGCGGACCGATCTCCCTCCACCTCGCCCGCCGCCACCGCGACGCTCGTCCGCGGGCTGGTCGTGCAGGCGACCGCGCTCGAGTGGACGACGACGTGGCGGGAGCGGGCGCTCTGGCGGGTGCTGCCCGTGTTCGGGTCGTGGCTGCGCAGCCGGGGTTACCGCTGGTACCTGAACAAGGCGGTGCCGAAGCTCGATCGGCGCCGGCCACCCGATGGAGCCCTACGTGCCGTGGCTCCTCAGCGAGATGGCCCGCAACGATCCGTTCGCGATGGTCGACGCCGGCCGCGCCCTCGCCGCCTACGACGCCCGGCCGTGGGTCGTCGACGCTCGGGGTCCCTGCGGGCAGCCTGATCACGACGCGGGACCGTCTGGTCGGCCCGGGCAAGCAACGGGCGCTGGCGGCGGCGCTGGGGGCGACAGTGCGGGAGCTGCGCAGCGACCACTTCGCCGCCCTGGCCGACCCGGCCCCGTTCGCCGCCCTCACGGTCGAGCTCGTCGATGAAGTCGTGAGCGCGGCTCAGCGCACCTCGACGGCCGACGTGCCTCCGTCGCCGGATGCCGCCTGATTCCCGGCCAGCTCGTCGAGCCGCTTGGTGAGCAGGTCGAGCGCGGTGACCAGGTCGTCGAGCTGGTCGCGGAGTTCCTCCCCGGTGACGACATCGGCGAGCATCACCCGGACGCCGGCGATCTCCCGGGCGAGGAACTCGGTGTCGGCTTGGGTGCGCTCGGCAACGTGGCGATCGAGCTCGGCTTGGGTGCGGTCGCGCCGTTCCTGCCGGTTCTGGGCGAGCAGGATCAATGGGGCCGCGAACGCGGCCTGGATCGACAAGCGCGAGGGTGAGCAGCACGAGCCGCGGCCCCACGGGTCGAACCGCATGAACCGGGGCGCGGCGAGGTTGTAGACGATCCAGACGGCGATGACCGACCGTCTGGTACACGAGGAACCGCCCGGTGCCGATGAACCGGGCGATCGACTCGCGAACCGTCCGAACACGTCCGGCTCGTACTGGAGCCCGATGCGGCGGCTGCCCCGCGGTTCGGTGAGGTCCTCGCGACGCTTCACCATCTCGTCACGCTGCCGCTCATGGCGTCACGCCGTCCTCGTCCGGAAGGTCACCCCCCGCTGGCGCCAACCCACCCCGAGCTGGCGATCGAGCACGTCATCGACCGTGACCGCGCCGAGCAGGTGCCCGGCCTCGTCGCAGACCGCGACGGCGAGCATGTCGTAGCTCGCCAGCAGCTCGGCCACGGCGCGGTCGGTCGCTTCCGGGGTGACCACCGGGTCGTTGCTGACGCAGTGGCGCAGCTCGAGGCTCGGCGTCTCGCGGAGCAGGCGCTGGACGTGGGCGGTGCCGAGGAACCGGCCGGTCGGCGGCTTGAACGGGGGCTGGCACACGAACACCTGGGCGGCGATGCTGACCACCCAGTCGGGCTGCCGGATCTGGGCCAGCGCCTCGGCGACGGTGGTCGTCGGACCGAGCACGATCACCTCCGGCGTCATCATCCCGCCGGCGGTCGCCTTCTCGTAGGACAGCAGGCGGCGCACGACGTCGGCGTCGTCGTGGTCCATCGCCTCGAGGATGCGCAGGCGCTGTTCGCCCGGCATCTCGCCGAGCAGGTCGGCGAGATCGTCGAACTCCATCTCGTCGAGCACGTCGACCAGGCGCTCGAGGTCGAGGCCCTCGACGAGGCGCACCTGTTCGGCCTCGGGCAACTCCTCGAGCACGTCGGCGAGACGGTCGTCGTCCATCGCCTCGGCCAGCTGGCGGCGCTGGGCGAGCGGGAGCGCCCGCACCACGGCGGCCACCTCCGAGGGGTGCATGTCGCGGAGCCGTGCCGCCTCGGCGGCCATCTCGCTCACCGGCGCGAACAATCCCGGGACCTCGTCGACGTCGACCAGCCGGTAGCTCGGCCGCCGGCGGAGCAGGTTGCGGCGGGCGAGCCGCACCTTGGCGACCTCCCATCCCCGGCTGCGGCCGTCGTCGACGGAGCGCAGGCCGACGTCGCTGATGGTCTCGTCGCCGACCTTGCTGTCGATCACGTCGGCGCCGATGAGGACCTCGCCCGGGCGCGACTTGAACGGGCTGAGGTCGACGTCCCAGCTGCGCAGCCGGGCGCCCTCGCTGCCCAGCTCGGACGACCCGGTTGGCGTTGACGAAGATCCGCCGCCGCTGGCTCTCGGCGACGAAGCCGACGATGCGGGGCATCCGCCCGGGGCGGCCGGGCACGGCGACGAGGTCCTGGATCCGGCCGATCGGCGCGCCACCGGCATCGAGGAGCGGCAGGCGCATCACGCGGAACGCGTAGATCAGGTCACCGGCCATGAGGGCAGGCTACCCGCGCCCCTGCTCACGGGCCCGGAGGCCGGATCAGGCGAGGCGGCGCCACCTGGACCAGGGTGTCGCTGTAGGCGACGCCACCGCCCCACTCGGTGAGGGTGTCGTTGGTGAGCGCGTTGGCCGTCCGCCCGTCGGCGTGCTGGGTGCCCCACCAACCGAACGGGATCGCGACCACGCCGGGCCGCAACCGATCGCTGACGCGTACCGGCAGCTCGACGCTGGCCCGGTCGTTCCACACGCGGGCCCGGTCGCCGTCGGCGAGTCGGCGGGTGGCGGCGTCGGCCGGCGTCGAGCTCGACGAACGGGGCGCCCTCGGCGGGGCCGTGCTTCGGCAGCGCGGAGTAGCTCGAGTTCAGGAACCGGGTGTGGTGCTTCGGGCGTGAGCAGCTGCAACGGGTAGCGGGCGACCAGGTCGGCGTCGCCGTGGGGACCCTCACGCGGGGCGACGAACGTCGGCAGCGCCGGCTGGCCCATCGCCGCCAGCCGCTCGCTCACCAGCTCGACCTTGCCCGACGGCGTGGGGAACACGCCCGCGGCCCACGGGCGGCCGTCGTCCGGGTACGGCACGCGCAGCCATCCGACGCGCCGGAGCTCGGCGAGGTCGACCTTGGCGCCGAGGGCCTGGGCGAGCAACGACTCGTCGTCGTCGAAGAGGGCCGGTTCGGTGAGGCCCATCGCCGCGGCGAGGCGGCGGAACAGCTCGGTGTTGCTGCACGACTCGCCGAGCGGCTCGATCGCCGCCTCGTTCCACCCCATCCAGAGGTGTCCCCACGCCGGTACGACATCGGTCGACTCGAGCTGGGTCGTGGCCGGCAGCACGATGTCGGCGTAGCGCGCCGTGTCGGTGAGGAACTGCTCGTGGACGACGGTGAAGAGGTCGTCGCGGGCCAGGCCGCGGCGGGTGAGCTCGGCGTTGGGAACGATCACCAGCGGGTTCGAGTTCCACACGATCATCGCCGCCACCGGCGGCTCGAGGGCCGGGTCGGTGAGCGCCTCGCCCAGCCGGCTCATGTTGAGCGTCCGCGGCGACCGGCCGGCGAGCAGGTCCGGACGGCTGAAGGCGGCTTCGTCGATGAGGGCGTCGTGGTACGAGCCGACGCTGCGCGACAGCCCGCCGCCGCGGTCGGCCCACGCACCCGACGAGCGCGGGGAGCACGGCGAGCGTGCGGTAGAACATCGCCCCGTTCTCGTGGTGCTCGGCGCCGATCAGCGTGCGGATCGCGGCCGGCCGGATCGTGCCGTAGTCGGACGCGAGCGACTCGATGACCGCTGGGTCGAGGCCGCAGATGGCGCCGGCCCGCTCCGGCGTCCACCCGGCGACGTGGGCGGCCAGCTCGTCGAAGCCGAGCGTGTGGGCGGCGACCCAGTCCGTGTCGACCAGGCCGTCGCGGACGAGCACGTGCATCATCGCCAGCATCAGTGCGATGTCGGTGCCCGGCAGCGGTTGGACGAACTCGTCGGCGGCGTCGGCCGTGGTCGTGCGGATCGGGTCGATGACGACGAGCTTGGCGCCCGCGGTCCGGGCGGCCTCGATGGTCGGCCACAGGTGACGGTTGGTCAGCCGGGTGTTGGTGCCCCAGAGCAGGATCAGCCGGCTGTGGCTGAGCTCCATCGGGTCGAGGCCGAGACTGCTGCCGTTGGTCATCCGCACGCCGTGGCCCACCGTGGGGCCGCAGATCGCGCGGACCAGCCGGCTCGCCCCGAGGTGGTGGAAGAAGCGGCCGTCGAGGCCCATGATCGACAGCAGGCTCTGGTTGCCGGCATCGCTGAACGGCAGGATCGCCTCGGGGCCGTGCTCGGCGATGACCGCGTGGAGCCGGTCTGCGATCTCGCCCAGGGCGTCGTCCCACGTGACCGGCTCGAAGTGGCCGGCGCCCTTCGGCCCGACGCGGCGCAGGGGATGGAGGATCCGGTCAGGGCTGTAGACGCGGTCGAGGAAGCGGTTCACCTTCGGGCACAGCTCGCCCTGGCTGAACGGATGGTCGGCTCGGCCGCGGAGCTTCACCGCCCGCCCGTCGGCGACGGTGACCTCCCACCCGCACGAGTCGGGGCAGTCGTGGTGGCAGGTGCCATGGATCACCTGGGCGCTGGCCATGGACGCGAGGCTAGGAGGTCGGCCCCGTAGATTCCGGGCGTGATCTCCAGAGTGCGGAACTGGGCGGGCAACCAACGATGGATCCCGGCCGAGCGCCGCACGCCGGCGTCGGTGCACGAGGTCGCCCAGATCGTGACGGCCGCGCATCGGGCCGGGCAGCGGGTCAAGGCGATCGGCGCCGGCCACTCCTTCACCGCCGCCGCGGCGACCGACGGGATCCAGCTCAGCCTCGACCGCCTCGACCGGGTTCTCGACGTCGATCGCGAGCGCGGACGGGTGACGGTCGAGGCCGGCATCCGCCTCCATCGGCTCAACGACGCGCTCGGCCGCGTCCGGGCTCGCCATGCCCAATCTCGGCGACATCGACCGCCAGTCGGTGGCCGGGGCGATCGCCACCGCCACCCACGGCACCGGGCTCACCCTGGGCAACCTCGCGACCACCGTCGTCGGCCTGCAGATCGTCACGGGCCGCGGCGAGATCGTGCGCTGCTCGACCCGATCTCGACCCCGAGGTCCTGCGCGTCGCCCGGGTCGGCCTCGGCGCCCTCGGCGTCGTCACCGAGGTCACGCTGCAGTGCGTCCCGGCGTTCGATCTCCATGCCCACGAGACCGTGGAGGTCCTCGACGACGTGCTCGACCGCTTCGCCGAGCACGCCGCCGCCGTCGACCACTTCGAGCTGTACTGGATGCCGGGCACCCGCCGCTGCCAGGTCAAGCGGAACCGCCGCACCGACGAGCCTCGGGCGCCGCAGCCGTGGCTGCGGCTACGTCCGCGACAAGTGGATCGGGGAGAACCTGGCGTTCGGCGCGGTGTGCCGGGTCGGCCGCCGGTTCCCGACCCTGACGCCGCGGATCTCCCGGCTCGTCGCGTCGGCGGCCGCCGAGCGGGAGCTCGTCGACCGCAGCGACCGGGTCTTCTGCAGTCCCCGGCGGGTGCACTTCGTCGAGATGGAGTACGGCATCCCGGTCGAGCACGTGCCCGAGGCGGTGCGGCGGGTCCGGACGTTGACCGAGACGTTGCCGACGCCGGTGCAGTTCCCGATCGAGGTGCGCGTGTCGGCGGCCGACGACATCGCCCTGTCGACCGGCTTCGGGCGGACCTCCGGGTGGATCGCGGTGCACCAGTACCGCGGAGCGCCGTACGAGGAGTACTTCGCCGGCGTGGAGCGGATCATGGACGACTACGAGGGACGGCCGCACTGGGGCAAGCTGCACGGCCAGCGGGCGGCCACGCTCGCCCCGCGCTACCCGGAGTGGGGTGCGTTCGCCGCCGTTCGGGACCGTCTCGATCCGGACCGTACGTTCGCCAACCCGTACCTCGACCGCGTGCTCGGATGAGCGCGGCACCGCGCCGCACCCGCTCTCGGCGATCCTCGAGGCCGCGGCCGACGGGCAGCTTTCCCCCGATCGACGGGGCCTGCGAGGTCCTCCCGCCGGACGTCGGCGGCCTCCGTGCGGTCGTCGCGTTCACCGGTCATGCCTACGTGCTGGCCGACGTCGACGCGGCCGAGCTGAAGGCGCGCGGCGCCGACGGTTACGGCGGGGCGTCGCGGCCGCACGTCCTGCAATGGCTGGCCGAGCCCGACGGGCGGGTCGGCAGCCTCGACGTGGTGCTCGTCACCGAGGGCTCGCCGGGTCCGTCCCTGCCCCGCCGCGCCGACCTCGACGACCACCCGCGTGTCCGCCGCGCGGCGGGCTGTCGGACCGATGTCGCCGTCTACGGCGACGACGTCGGCCTCGTCGTGCTCGGCCGCGGTCTCGCCGGGCGGCGGGAGCTCTCGGTCGAGCTGCTCGACGTCGGTGCCGCCGGCCAGGGCCATGGACGCCGGCTGATCCGGGCCGGGCTGGCCGCGCTCGCGCCCGGCGAGCGGTGCTGGGCCCAGGTCGCCCCGGGCAACGCCGCCTCCTTGCGCGCGTTCCTCGCGTGCGGCTTCGTGCCCGTCGGCTCCGAGGTCCTCATCCAGCCCGCCGCGAACCTGACCTGACCCGCCTCGATCTGGGCGGGATCCGTCGCGACAGGTGGAACGAATCCCGCCCAGAAGGCCCGGCGGGACGAATCCCGCCCAAATGGAGGGCTAGCTCGGACTCGTCGTCTCGTCGCGGCGGGCCCGCTGGGCCATCTGCTCCATCGTCGTCGCCAGGGCCTGGGCGGCGCCGTCGTGGGCCATGATCTTGCTCATCACGGCGCGGCTCGCCCCGCCCATCAACTCCTCCTGGTTCTCGTGGAGGAACTGCTGCGACTCCCGCAGCCCGGTGGTGTACCCGTTCACTTCGGGGATCACGTAACGGGCGACGAGGTCCCACGAACGCAGGCACGCTTCGCGGCTCGCCCAGTCGTGGGCGAAACCGAGTACGACGCCGAAGCCGCCGGTGATCTCGCGCATGTGGCGGATCGCCCCCACGAGGTCGTCGGGGGTGCCGACGACGGCGAACCCGGCGCCCTCGGCCCCGCCCTCGGTCGTGCGGTCGAGGAGATCCCACGGATCCTCGACGTGCACCGCGCCCGGCCGGCCGAGTGTCCAGACGTTGTACTCGTTGTGCCACCGGTGGAGCCCGTGCACGGCCTCGGCCCGCGCCTGCTCCCGCGTCTCGGCGATGTGCCAGGCCATGAGGACCCGCCAGTCACCGGCGGTCGACCGTCGAGCCGTGGGTCGAGGCAGCTTCCTCGGCGAAGCCCCACTGGGTCGGCAGTGCCTGGATCCCCTCGGTGGAGTTGGAGCCGATCGAGAGCACGCCGATGCCGTACTTGCCGGCGAGCTGCATGCCCGAGGGGGAGATCATCGAGGCCGTCGCCATGGGCACCTGCTCCTGCACCGGCAGCAGCTGCAGCTTGGCGTCGTGCAGCTCGAACCAGTCCGACTCCTGGCTGAATCGGTCGTCCCCGCGCAGGAGGCGGATGATCACGCCGAGCGCCTCGTCCTGCCGGTCGCGCAGCAGGATCGGGTCGATGCCGTGGACCCGGGCGTCGGACGGGAGCGCGCCCGGGCCCGAGCCGAACATCGCCCGGCCACGCGACATGTGGTCGAGCTGCACGATCCGCTGGGCGACGTTGAACGGATGGTGGTACGGCAGGCTGACGACGCCGGTGCCGAGACGAATGGTGTGGGTGACCTGGGCCGCCGCGGCGAGGAACATCTCCGGTGAGGCGATCGTCTCCCAACCCGACGAGTGGTGCTCACCGCACCAGAACTCGTCGTAGCCGAGGCGATCGAGATGGGCGGCGAAGTCGAGGTCGCGCTGGAACATGAGCGTCGGGTGCTCGCCGGTGGGGTGGTGCGGAGCGAGGAACGTGCCGAAGCGCAGGGCCATCTGTCGACCCTAGGCGCGGGTGACGACGAGTCGACCGACCCGGCCCGGCGCCGTCGTCGAGTGCGGGACCCTCCATCCTCACCCTGCTCAGGATCCTGAACAAAGCCTCCGCCTGGGCCTCGTCAAGTGCACCGAGGCCGAAGCGCGGCCGCGACCATGTCGCGGTTCGACGTCTCGACCGCCCGTCGGCCCTTGGCGGTGATGCGGGCGAGGGTGGCGCGTCGATCGGTCGGGTGGGCGACTCGTTTGACGTACCCGAGGCCTTCCAGCGTGTCGACGGTGCTGGTGACGCTGGTGGGGTGGACGAGCAGGTGCGCGCCGAGCCGGCCGAGGGGCATCTCGCCGATGGCGGGAGAAGTAGAGCACGGCGAGCGCCTCGTGGCGGGACCGCGTCAGCCCGTGCGGGTCGAGCGCGGCCGAGTTGGAGACGCGGACCGTCTCGTCGGTGCGGTAGATCGACAACGCCGCCCGGAAGTAGTCGCCGGTGTCCCAACCCCGGGACTTCCAGTTCCGGTCGGCAACGACGACCGGATCGCCGGAGCTCGACTCGAGATCGGCGGCGGCGGCCCGCACGGGCTTGAGGAGCGTGAACAGGCGCCGGACCTGGTTGTGGCTGAGCGCCCACAGGCCGCCGCTGCCGTCGGCCATCATCTGGCACGACTGCTCCATCGCCGTCCTGCCCTTGGCCGTGATGCGGGCGAGGGTGGCCCGCCGATCCGTCGGGTGGGCGACCCGTTTGACGAGGCCGAGTCGTTCCAGCGTGTCGACGGTGCTGGTGACGCTCGTGGGGTGGACGAGTAGGCGCGCGCCGAGCCGGCCGAGCGGCATCTCGCCGTGGCGGGAGAAGTAGAGGACGGCGAGCGCCTCGTGGCGGGAGCGCGTCGAGCCCGTGGGGAGTGAGCGCCGACTCGTTGAACAGTCGGATCAGCTCGTTGGTGCGGTAGATCGACAGCGCGGCGCGGAAGTACGGTCCACTGTCCCAACCGTGGGCCCGCCAGTGGGCGTCAGCGACGACGACCGGATCGCTCGACACGGCGCCGGATGGTGTCCCGCTCGGTTCGCGCGGCCAGGTCGTCTCGGGTACTTGGATATGCTTAATATAGGGGCACCAAAGTAATGGGGGAGGGGAACCCATGCCGTTGAGGGATGAGATCACCGCGTTTTTGACGGAGATGGCGGCGTCAGGCGCCAAGCCGATCGAGCAGAGCACGCCGGAGGAGGTCCGGGCGCTGTCGCCGATCTGAAGGAGCTGTACGGCGTCGGGGCCGGAGATGGCCCGGGTCGAGGATCACACGATCGCCGGTTGACGGGGGGTCGTTCGCGGTGCGGGTGCTGGTGCCTGAGGGCACGCCGCGGGGGTGTTCATCTACTACCACGGTGGTGGCTGGGTGATCGGGGCGATCGATGAGTTCGACATCCTCGGGCGGCAAGCCTCGCCGCCGGGACGGGGTGTGCGGTGGTGCTCGTCGATTACCGGTTCGCGCCCGAGTACCGCTACCCGACGGCGGTTGACGACGCCTACGCCGCGCTGGAGTGGGTGGCGGCGACCATGTCGGGGAGATCGCCGGGTCGGAGGTGCCGATCATCGTCGGCGGTGATTCGGCGGGTGGGAACCTGTCGGCGGTCATCGACGCAGCGGAGCCGTGATCGGGGTGGGCCGGCGATCGCGTTCCAGGCGCTGGTGTATCCGGTGACCGACGCCGACCTCGACAACACGTCGTACACCGCCGAGGAGAACCAGCTGTTGGTGAGCCGGGCGGCGATGATCTGGTTCTGGGACCACTACGCCGCCCGACGAGGCGCAGCGCAAGGAGACCGACGCCTCGCCGTTGCAGGCCGAGGACCTGTCCGGGCTGCCGCCGGCGGTGGTGATCCTGGCCGAGTACGACGTGCTGCGCGACGAGGGCCAGGCCTACGCCGACCGGCTCGAAGCGGCTGGGGTTCCGGTCGAGGTGCATGTCCACCCGGGTCAGATGCACGGGTTCTTCACCCTGTTGATGCTGCCCGGCCACGACGAGGCGATCGACCAGATCAACACCGCACTCGACACGCACCTCGGTGCCGCCACAACGCGATGAGAACGACCCAGTTTCGTGTTCAAGAGGGGACACGACGAACCAACAAAGGGGGGTGGTGACATGCGCACGTCGGGCATGCCCATAGCTAGAAGACGAACCAAGAGACGGCTTGCCGTGTCAGTTGCGCTCGTGCCGTTGATCGTGCTCGCCGCGTGCGGCGACGACGATGACGACGACGGCGCGGGAGCAACGACCCCTGCGGCCGAGACGACCGCGGCCGGTGCGTCCGACACGACCGCGGCCGGCGCGTCCGACACGACGGCGGCTGGTGCGTCCGACACGACCGCCGCCGGTGCGTCTGACACGACCGCGGCTGGTGCGTCCGACGACGACGGCGGGCGAGGCTGCGGCACCGTCGGGTGATCCCATCAAGGTGATGACGATCGCGCCGGTGAACACGAACCTGCCGCCGTATCCGAACATCCCCGCGGCGGCGGAGATCTACGCCCAGTACATCAACGACCGGGGTGGGATCCAGGGCCGTCCGCTCGAGGTGATCACCTGCGACGACCAGGGCGACCCGAACGTCGGTGCCAACTGCGCTCGGCAGGCCGTCGACGAAGGGGCCATCGCCGTCGTGGGGTCGTTCGTGTTCGACGCCAGTCGCATCATCCCGGTGCTCGAGGAGAACAACATCCCGTGGTTCGGTGCGTGTTGTCCGCTGGTGGAACAGGAGTTCTCGAGCGCCGATCTCGTTCCCGCTCGGCTCGCTGCTGCCGGGCCAGGGTGCGGGCCTCGGGTGGAAGATGGCCCAGGACGGCTGCGAGAACCCGGTCAACGTGGTGATCGACATCCCGGCCGGCGACGTGGCCTATCCCGCCATCGTGAACGCCTACGAGGTGGGCGGAGGCGACCCGTCCAAGTTCCGCATGGTGAAGATCCCGCAAGTCCCGGGTGACTACAGCGCCCAGGTGGCCGACGCGACCAACGGCAGCGACTGCATCGCTCGGCGGCATCGCGGACTCGAACTGGGCGGCGTGGCTCCCGGCGATGGCGGCCGCCGGCGCCGACCAGCGGTTGTACGGGCTGCAGGGCAACTTGAACAGCAAGATCGCCGAGGAGTTCCCCGAGCTGACCGAGGGTGGGGTCGTGTCGAACTCGTACCCGAACATCGAGGGTCCGATGTGGGACGACTACCGGGCGTCGCTCGAGGAGTACGACGCACCTGACCTCGACTGGAACAGCCTCGCCGGCCTGGGCACGTGGACGGCGTACACCGCGTTCAAGAACGTCGTCGAGGGGATGAGCGGGGAGATCACGAACGAGACGTTCCTCGAGGCCGATCAACACGACCACGGCGCTCAACACCGACGGGATGATCGGCGAGCTCGACCTCACCACGCCCTACGAGGGCTTCGGTGGTGGCCTGCCCCGCATCTTCAACCGCACCGTGTTCTTCGACGTCATCAGCGACGGGAAGCTCACGGCGATGGACGACCAGGCCTACGACATGACCGGGCCCATCGACGCTCAGCCGATGTCGGAGTGACCTTCAGTCCGCCGCCGGTGCGTCCGTCGCGGCGCACCGGTGGCGGCCCCTGCACTGTCCGCCACCTGACCAGCTCTGTCATCGGAGGTCCTGAAGCTCGTGCAGGAGTTCGTGCGATTCGCGTTGTTGGGGCTGGGCCTCGGCTCGCTGTATTCCCTCGCCTCCCAAGGGCTGATCGTCATCTATCGCGGTTCGGGCGTGCTCAACTTCGCCCAAGGCGCGATCGGGATGATCGGCGCCTACGTGGAGTGGGAGCTGAAGGTCCAGCACGGCCAGCCGGCGGCGGTGGCGTGGGCGGGCGCCTTGCTCACCTGTGCCGTGATCGGTGCGCTGGTGCATCTGCTCGTCATGCGCCATCTCCGGCGGGCGGCACCGCTGGCCCGCATCGTCGCCACGCTCGGTGTGCTCATCGTGGTGCAGGCCATCGCCGTGCTCCGGTACGGCGCCAAGATCACGTTCGTCACGTCTGAACTGCCGACGAACCTGTGGACGTTCTGGGGGATCACGATCTCCGTCGACCGGTTCATCCTGCTGGGGATCGCTGCGGTGCTCAGCGCCGCGCTGTGGGCCTTCTACCGCTACACGAAGTTCGGGCTCGCCACGACCGCCGTCGCGGAGAACCAGCGGGCGGCGTCCTCCATCGGCTTGTCGCCCGACTTCCTCGCCACCATCAACTGGGCCCTCGGCTCGGCACTGGCCGGCGTCGCGGCGATCCTCATCGCGCCCATCGTGCAGCTGCAGGTGGCCACGATGACCAACCTCGTGCTCGCCGCGTTGGCCACCGCGCTCGTGGCCGGGTTCCGGTCGTTCCCGATCGCGTTCGCCGGTGGCATGCTCATCGGGATCGGCCAGACCGAGCTCACCCGCTACGTCGTCCACGCCGGGCATCGCCACCTCGCTGCCGTTCGCCGTCATCGTGTTGTGGATGATCCTGCGGGGCCAGGCCCTGCCCCTGCGCGACTACTTCTTGCAGCGGCTGCCGGCCGTCGGCACGGGCCGCACCCACCCGTTGGCGCTCGCCGTCGCGCTCGTCATCACGTTCTTCATCATCCTGTGGGTGCCCCTCCAGTGGCAGGACGCCTTCGTCACCACGTTCGCCGTCGGCCTCGTGTTGCTGTCGCTGGTGGTGATCACGGGCTACGCCGGTCAGCTCTCGCTCGGGCAGTTCGCGCTGGCGGGCTTCGGCGCGTGGGTCGCCGGCCGCCTCGTCGCCGCGGCCGGCTGGCCGTTCCCGCTCGCGCTGCTCGCCGGCTCTGTCCTCACGATTCCCGTCGGTGTGCTGTTCGCGCTCCCGGCCGTGCGAGCACGAGGCATCAACCTCGCCATCGTCACCCTGGGGCTCGGGTCGGCCATCGAGCTGATGATCTTCAACAACGGCGACTTCGTCGGCGGCTTCGCCGGCACGCAGCATCGGCAAGCCGAGCCTGTTCGGGTGGGACATCAACGCGATCACCCACCCCGGCCGCTACGCCATCGTGTGCATGGTGTGCTTCGTGGTGGTCGCGCTGATGGTCGCGAGCATGCGGCGCGGCCGGTCCGGTCGGCGCCTCCTGGCCGTGCGCACCAACGAGCGGGCCGCGGCCGCGCTCGGGATCAGCGTGCCCGGAGCGAAGATCTACGCCTTCGCGGTGTCGGCGGGCATTGCCGCGATCGGCGGCACCCTCCTGGCGTTCCGCAAGGACGTCATCCTCTACGCCTCGGAGTTCACGAGCTTCACGTCGATCCTGGCCGTCGGCTGGTCGTTCATCGGCGGCATCGGCTTCCTCTTCGGTCCGGTCTTCGGGTCGACCCTCGCGCCGGGCTCGCTCGGAGCGCAGCTGACCAACGAGATCTTCGACAACCTGACGAGGTACATCCAGCTGATCGGCGGTGTGCTCGTGATCCTGCTCGTGTTGCAGAACCAGGACGGCATCGCCAAGGAGTCGGTGAACCAGATCGCGTGGCTGGGTCAGAAGCTGAAGGCCAAGATGCCCAGGCTTCCCCAGCGCAAGCCGGAGACGTTCGTGTTGCCGGAGGAGCGACGTGAGCGGGCGGCGCCGAAGACCCTCGAGGTGCAGGGACTGCGGGTGCGCTACGGCGGCGTCATGGCCGTGGAAGACGTGTCGTTCAGCGTCACACCCGGGCGCATCGTCGGCCTCATCGGCCCGAACGGCGCCGGCAAGACGTCGGTGATCGACGCCGTCACCGGGTTCACCCGGGCCGCAGGAGGCAGCGTCCGCCTCGAGGGTCAGGAACTGCTCGGGTTGAGCGCCACCCGGCGGGCTCGGGCCGGGGTGAGCCGGTCGTTCCAGTCGCTCGAGCTGTTCGAGGACCTCACGGTGCTCGACAACCTGCGCGCCGCGTCCGACCCACGCGACCGGCTCTCCTTCCTTCGCGATCTCGTCTACCCGGTGGCCCCGCCGTTGCCGGGCGAGGTCGTCGCGGCCATCCGCGAGTTCCACCTCGAGAGCGATCTGTTGCGCCAGGTACAAGATCTCTCCTATGGGGAACGCCGCCTCTTGGCGATCGCCCGTGCCGTCGCGACGCAGCCGAGCGTCTTGTTGCTCGACGAGCCGGCGGCCGGCCTCGGCGACGTCGAGGCGGCCGAGCTGGCTCGCCTCGTGCGGCGACTGGCCGACGACTGGGGGATGGCGGTGTTGCTCGTCGAGCACGACATGAACTTCGTGATGAGCGTGTGCGACCACATCGTGGTGCTCGACTTCGGTGTCCAGATCGCCGAAGGGGAGCCGGCCGAGGTGCGGCGCGATCCGCTGGTGATCGCGGCCTACCTGGGCGAGGACGACAAGGAGCTCGCCGCGGTGGCCGAGGCCGTCGGAGCAGACGCGTGACCACGGCCGACGCGGTGCTCGAGGCCCGCGGCGTGTCGGCGGGCTACGGCCCGCAGCCGGTGATCCACGAGGTCGACATGGTGGTGCGCCCCGGCGAGGTCGTGGGCTTGCTCGGCGCCAACGGGGCCGGCAAGACCACGACGCTGCTCACGTTGGCGGGTGAGCTCCCGCTGCTCCAGGGCGAGGTGCTCCTGGACGGCACGGCCACCTCCGCGCCGCTGTTCCGCCGGGCGCGTCAGGGGCTCACGTTCGTCACCGAGGAGAAGTCCGTGTTCATGGGCTTGTCGACGCGCGACAACCTGCGCGTCGCCGACGTCGACGTGGACGCGGCCCTCGACCTGTTCCCCGAGCTCGGCAAGCGCATCAACGTGCGCGCCGGCCTCCTGTCGGGCGGCGAGCAGCAGATGCTCACGCTGGCCCGAGCGCTCAGCCGCCAACCGAGAGTGCTCCTGGCCGACGAACTGTCCATGGGACTCGCGCCCATCATCGTGAAGCGATTGCTCGAAGCCGTCGTCGACGCGGCCAAGCAGTCACGGCACCGCGGTGCTGCTCGTGGAACAACACGTCCGCAAGGCACTGGAGTTCTCCGATCGCGCCTACGTCATGCGCCGAGGCCACATCGAGTTGAGTGGCACGGCGAGCGAGTTGCTCGGCCAGATCGGTGACATCGAGGATCGCTACCTCGCCGCCGCGTCGGCCGAGCAGTCCGTCGAGTGAGTAGTCCCAGAGTACTTGCATATGTCTAATATAGGAGTACCATAGTAAGTGGAGGTGTTGGCGCCGGGATGCTCACCGGAGCGGATTACATCGCGTCGCTGGACGACGGCCGGTTGACCTACTTCGAGGGTCGTCGCGTGCCCGACCTGCTGGCGGAGCCCGCGTTCGCCACGCCCGCCCGCGCGATCGCATCCGGCTACGACCGGCACTACTCGCCGGACCCCGACGCCACCAACCCGTTGGTGGTGGCGCCGCGTTCGATCGAGGAGCTACGCCAGCGGGCCGACGTCGTCCACGACATCGACCTCGCGCTCGCCGTGACGTACGGGTCGTTGATGACGGTGCTGACCGCGGCCCCGCGGATGAGCGGCGTCGATCCGATCTACCGGGAGCGCATCGCCGCGTACGTCGACGACGCGACCCGGCGGGACATCCGCATCGCCGAGTGCATCACCGACGCCAAGGGCGACCGGACCCTCCCGCCCGCGCAGCAGGACGACCCCGACGTCTACGTCCGGGTCGTCGAGCGGCGCCCCGACGGTGTGGTGATCCGGGGCGCCAAGCTGCACATCAGCGCGGCGTCGCTCGTGCACGATCTGATGGTCATGCCGACCAAGGCGATGAAGCCGGGGGAGGAGGACTACTCGATCGCTTGCGCAGTGCCGGTCAACTCGCCCGGGGTGCACGTGATCAACACGACGTTCCATCCCCGGAGCGACGACGTCCGTCACTTCCCGGTGAGCAGTGAGCACAGCATGCCCGACGGGTTCGTCGTGTTCGACGACGTGTTCGTCCCCGACGACCGGATCTTCCTCGACGGTGAGACGGCGAACGCCACCGTCTTCGCCCACGCCCTCGGACTGTGGGAGCGACTCGGCGGGGTCACCGCGATGGTGACCCAGGCGGACCAGCTGGTCGGGTTGGCCCAGCTGATCGCCGAGGCCAACGGCCTCGCCCGGGTGCCGCACATCCGGGACAAGATCGACGAGATGCTCATCCACGCCACGTTGCTGCGGGCCGGGCTGGAGGCCGCGCTCGCCAACGCCCACGCCACGCCGGAGGGCTACTACTACCCGGACGAGCTGTACACCAACGTGGCCAAGTACCAGGGTGCGGCGCAGTTCCACCTGATGGTCCGCCACCTGCACGACATCGCCGGCGGCGCGGTGCTGACCTCTCCGACGTTGGGCGATCTGGAGAACCCGGACACCGGCAAGTACGTCGACAAGTACATGCGCGGCGCCGTCGGCGCACCGGCCGAGTACCGCATGCGCCTGTTCCATGCGATCAGGGATCTCACCGCCGACTCCTTCGGCGGCTGGCACCTGGTGACCAACCTGCAGTCCGGCGGTGGGCTGTTCGCCCAGCGCATCGTGTCCCGCAAGTACTACGACATGCAGCGGGCGAAGAACCTCGGCCTCGCCGCCGCCGGTCTCGCCGATGTCGACTCCGGCCCGCCGCCGGTGGGGTCGGCTACCTAGATTCAGGACGGGATGACAGGGAAGGGGAACCCATGCCGTTGAGGGATGAGATCACCGCGTTTTTGACGGAGATGGCGGCGTCGGGCGCCAAGCCGATCGAGCAGAGCACGCCGGAGGAGGTGCGGGCGTTGGTCGCCGATCTGAAGGAGCTGTACGGCACGGGTCCGGAGATGGCCCGGGTCGAGGATCACACGATAGCGGTGCCGATGGGGGGTCGTTCGCGGTGCGGGTGTTGGTGCCGGAGGGCGCGCCGCGGGGGGTGTTCATCTACTACCACGGTGGTGGGTGGGTGATCGGGGCGATGGAGGAGTTCGACACGCTGGGGCGGCGGCTGGCGGCCGGGACGGGGTGTGCGGTGGTGCTGGTGGATTACCGGTTGGCGCCCGAGTACCGCTATCCGGCGGCGGTTGACGACGCCTATGCGGCGTTGGAGTGGGTGGCGGGACGGGTCGGTGAGATCGCCGGTGGCGGAGGTGCCGATCGTCGTGGGTGGTGATTCGGCGGGTGGCAACCTGGCGGCGGTCACGGCGCAGCGGGCTCGTGATCGGGGTGGGCCGGCGGTGGCGTTCCAGGCGTTGGTGTATCCGGTGACCGACGCCGACGTGGACAACACGTCGTACCGCAGCGACGAGAACCAGTTGATGTTGACCCGGGACGGGATGATCTGGTTCTGGGACCACTACGCGCCCGATGAGGCGCAGCGCAAGGAGACCGACGCGTCGCCGCTGCAGGCCGAGGACCTGGCCGGGCTGCCGCCGGCGGTGGTGATCTTGGCCGAGTACGACGTGCTGCGCGACGAGGGACAGGCCTACGCCGACCGGCTCGACGCGGCTGGGGTACCGGTGCAGGTGCACGTCCACCCGGGTCAGATGCACGGGTTCTTCACCCTGTTGATGCTGCCCGGCCACGACGAGGCGATCGACCAGATCAACACCGCACTCGACACGCACCTCGGCACCGGGTCTCGTCGTTCGGAGGTGGAGACAGAAGCCGGCACGGCGGGCGCTCCAGCGCCTTCGCCGGCCGCATCATGAACGGTGCTGCGACAACAAGCTGAAAGGGAAGGCGAACGTGACCGTCACCAGCGAGAACGAACAGTCGGCCGACACGGTGGGCACCAGGACCGTCGACGCGGTCGTGGTCGGGGCCGGGTTCTCCGGCTTGTACATGCTCCAACGTCTCCGCGAGCTGGGCTTCACGGTGCAGGTGTACGAGGCCGCGGCCGACGTCGGCGGGACGTGGTACTGGAACCGCTATCCCGGCTGCCGGTGCGACGTGGAGAGCATGGAGTACTCCTACTCGTTCGACAAGGAGCTCGAGCAGGAGTGGGACTGGACCGAGCGCTACGCGACCCAGCCCGAGATCCTCGGCTACGCCGGCCACGTCGCCGATCGCTTCGACCTGCGCCCGCACATCCAGTTCGAGACCCGGGTCACCAAGGCCGTCTACGACGAGGCGGCCAAGCGGTGGTCGATCACGCACCGACCGGGGCGACGAGGTCTCCGCCCAGTTCTTCGTGCTCGCCGTCGGCTGCCTGTCGGCGTCGAAGACGCCCGGAGATCCCGGGGCTCGAGCGCTACCAGGGGAACTGGTACCACACCGGGCACTGGCCCCACGAGGGCGTCGACTTCACCGGGCAGCGGGTCGGCGTGATCGGCACCGGCTCGTCGGGCATCCAGTCGATCCCGCTGATCGCCGAGCAGGCGGACGCACCTGACGGTGTTCCAGCGCACGCCGAACTTCAGCCTGCCGGCGAAGAACGCCCCGCTCGACCCGGAGTACGTCCGCGAGCTCAAGGCGAGCTACCCGGCCCACCGCCAGGAGGCGCGGGAGTCAGGGTTCGGGATCCCCAACCCGCTGCCCGAGAGGTCGGCACTCGAGGTCGATCCCGATGAGCGCTGGGAGACCTACCGGCAGGGGTTCGAGAAGGGCAGCCTCGTCGGGATGATGCTGGCCTTCAACGACCTCCTCACGAACAAGGAGGCCAACGACACCGCGGCCGAGTACGTCCGGCTACCGGATCCGGGAGATCGTCGCCGATCCGGAGGTCGCCGAGAACCTGTCGCCGCGCGACCACCCGATCGCCACCAAGCGCCCGTGCCTCGACACCAACTACTACGCCACGTACAACCGGCCGAACGTCGACCTGGTCAACCTGCGCACGACGCCGCTGGTGGAGATCACCGAGAAGGGGCTGCGCACGGCGGAGCAGGACGTACGAGTTCGACAGCATCGTCTTCGCCACCGGCTTCGACGCGATGACCGGCGCCCTGCTGGCGTTCCCGATCGAGGGCCGCGACGGCACTGCTGCTCCGCGACAAGTGGGCGGCCGGACCACGCACGAACCTCGGCGTGAGCACGGCCGGGCTTCCCCAACATGTTCATCATCACCGGGCCAGGCAGCCCATCGGTGCTGAGCAACATGATGGTGTCGATCGAGCAGCACGTGGAGTGGATCGGCGACTGCCTCGCTCACCTGCGCGAGGAGGGCAAGGCGGCGATCGAGGCGACCCAAGAGGCCGAGGACTACTGGGTCGATCACGTCAACGAGGTCGGCAACACCACCCTCTACCCGACCGCCAACTCCTGGTACATGGGCTCCAACGTGCCGGGCAAGCCGCGGGTCTTCATGCCGTACATCGGTGGGGTCGGCCCGTACCGCCAGATCTGCGACGACATCGCCGCCAAGGGCTACGAGGGCTTCACCATCACCTGACGCCGCGCGTCCCGCCGCCTTTGCCGTCGCAGTGAGGGAACATGACCGTTTCACGCCTGTTCGCTCACGCTGAGCGCGGGAGGGCGAGATGGAGGGTACCGATCACCACCGCGGGGCTGCCGACGACCTGGTCGTAGGTGAACTGGTATGGCGAGAACCCGTCGAGAACGAGTGCGTTGAGCCGCTCGGCGTCGCGGCCGATCTGCTGCTTCGTGCGGTGGTAGCGGTAGCCGAGCAGTTCGACGATGACGCGGGTGCCGGGGAAGCGGCAGTCGACGCGAACGAGCCGGTCGCCGGCCTTGGTGAGCACCTGTTGGGTCAGCGGGCGCGGCAGATCCGCCGCGGCGACGAGCCGGAGGAACTCCCGCTCGAGCCAGCTGTGCCCACCGCGGGTGATCTCATGTCCCTCGACGACGGCGAGAAGCCGCGGGATGCCGAATCGACCTCTGCCCCGAAGCGCTCCGACCCGTCGGTGCAGCAGATCCTCGCTCGACAGGCCGTCGCGGATGGCGCTGTCGAGCGCCGACGCGAGGCGGTGCGGTGGCTCGTGCCGGGCGAGGTCGATGATCGTGCGGGTCGGGCTCGTGACGGGAAGCCCGTCGACCGTCTCCCGATCGATCAGCGCAAGCTCATTGGTGGTGTGGACCACGGCACCCATGCGACGCACGTTCCGGTCTCGCAGGACGGTGACGTGCAGAGGCCGGCAGAGTCGAAATCCGTCGAACCCGTGCAGCGCCGCGGCCGTGGAACCCGAGACCCAGATCGGCTCCCCGATGTCCAGGACGAGGCCGGACACGTCGCCGGCGGGACCCTCTGCGCCGCCGAGGAGCCGAAAGGCGTGCGGACCGATTTGTTCGAGGAAGCCGCTCTGGACTCGGCGACGAAGCTGGCGATCGGAGATCCCCGCGGCGTGGGCCTGCCGCCGAGAGAACGACCCCAGCTGACCTTTCGCGACCGCCGTGAACCGGCGATAGTCAATGGTCATGCGAGCATCCAAGCAACGGGGTGTCGTACCGAGCCGCGATTGTCGATCAAGGTGAGGGAAGCAGACCGAAACGGTCCGTTTCCCTCACTCTGACGAAGGGAGGAGAGAGGCGTCAGTCAGGATGCGTGGTCGTAGAGGACCATGCCGCGGACGTTCTTGCCGTCGCGCATGTCCTGGTAGCCCTCGTTGATGTCGCTCAGGGGATAGGTGCGGGTCACGAGCTCGTCGAGCTTGAGCTTGCCCTCCTGGTACAGCCGGAGCAGGCGGGGGATGTCCCGCCGCGGGTTCGCCGACCCGAAGATGGTGCCGACGAGCTGCTTCTCCCACATCGACAGCTCGAACAGGTTGAGGCTGACGTTGTCCACCGAGAACGGGGCGATCGAGGTGTGCACGACCCGACCGCCCTTGCCGGCGAGCCCCAGCGCCGGCTGGATCAGTTCGCCGGCGCCGACGCCGACGGTGATGATGACCTTGTTCGCCATCGCCCCCCACGTGAGGTCGCTGACGAGCGCGCTCGCCTCCTCGATGCTCGGCGCCGAGTGCGTCGCCCCGAAGACCTGCGCCTGCTCGCGCTTGAACTCCACCGGGTCGACGGCGACGACGTGGCGAGCTCCGGCCATCGCCGCGCCCTGGACGGCGTTCATGCCCGACCCCGCCGCAGCCGATGACGACGACCGTCTCGCCGGGCTGGACGTCGGCGGCGTAGACGGCCGAGCCCCATCCCGTCGTGACGCCGCAGCCGACGAGGGCCGCCTTGTCGAGCGGGATGTCGTCCTCGATCTTGATGCAGCTCGCCTCGTTCGCCACCGTGTACTCGCCGAACGTCCCGATGCAGCACATCAGCCCGAGGTCCTGGCCGCGGGCGTGGTGACGCGAGGTCATGTCGGAGACCTGCCGGCCGGCGAACAGGAACTGGCCGAGGTCGCAGAGGTTCTGGTGGCCGGTCGCGCAGCTCGGGCAGCGCCCGCACGAGGGGATGAACCCGAACACGACGTGGTCGCCCACCGCCAGCCCCGAGACCTCGGGGCCGACCTCCACGATCTCCCCCGCTCCCTCGTGGCCGCCGATCACGGGGAGCTGCTGGATGCCCAGTTCCTTCTGCGCCTCGTCGGGCAGCACCAGGTCGCCGGTGAGCAGGTGCTCGTCGGAGTGGCACAGGCCTGATCCGACCAGCTTCACCAGCACCTCGCCTCGCTTCGGTGCGTCGAGGTCGACCTCCTCGACGCTCCAGTCGGTCTTCGGCTCCCAGAGGATCGCCGCGTTCATCTTCATCGTGATCGTCCCTTCAACTGACTGCCCCCATCATCGCCGATCGATCGGACCGCCGATTTAGTCGGACCGTACGATAGTAGGTCTCTCCTAGCGCCTGCGTAGGGTCCTCATCACCTCACCGGTACGATCGCCACGACAATCAGGAGGAAACGAATAGACGATGGCACTCGCCCGGCCCATCGAGCCGATCGACGTCGACGACGACACCATCCGGTCCGCGCTCGAGGACTCGGACGTACCCGCCCTGTTGCCGGCGCTCGCCCACATCACCGGTGACCTGTCGCTGCTGCGCGACGAGCTGCGCATCGATCCGGCGCGGATGATCGAGGATCAGGGCGGGCTCAGCGAGGAGCAGATCGC
Organism: uncultured Acidimicrobiia bacterium; assembly: GCA_963839695.1. Taxonomy (GTDB): domain Bacteria; phylum Actinomycetota; class Acidimicrobiia; order Acidimicrobiales; family Ilumatobacteraceae; genus JALZMG01. The sequence continues at coordinate 76,973 of CAWIVW010000014.1, forward strand.
CGCCGTCCGCGCGCTCGCCCTCGACGCCCTGATCCGCTTCCGGGACGGCGGCAGCGTGTGCGCGCCGATGCCCGACCGGCGACGATCTCCGCCACATCCTCGAGTACATGGCCGGCGGCCTGCCGATCGACGAGTACCTGCCCGATGATGCGCGAGGAGCTCGCCATCACCGCCGATCCCCGGGCGCCGCACTGGCACAAGGACGACGTCGCTCCGGACCGGCCGTTCCTCGTCGCCGTGGTGGGGGCGGGGATGTCCGGCATCATCGCCGCCTACCGCCTGGCCGAGGCCGGCGTGCCCTACGTCGTGATCGAGAAGAACGAGGACGCCGGCGGCACGTGGCTGGAGAACACCTATCCCGGCTGTCGGGTCGACATCCCGAACCACTACTACAGCTACTCGTTCGCCCAGCGCGACGACTGGCCGTACTTCTACTCGCCGCAGGCCGAGCTGTCCCGGTACTTCCGCCAGTGCCTCGACGAGTTCGGCATCCGGCCCAACGTCCGCTTCGGCACCGAGGTGTCGTCGATCGAGTACGACGAGGAGGCCGGACGGTGGACGCTCGTGCCTCGTCGGTCCGGGCGGGGTCGAGGAGACGCTCGAGGCCGATGCCGTGATCAGCGCGGTCGGCCAGCTCAACCGCCCGCAGCTGCCGAACATCGAGGGGCGGGAGAGCTTCGCCGGACCGTCGTTCCACTCGGCCCGGTGGGACCACACGGTCGATCTCGCCGGCAAGCGCGTCGCCGTCGTCGGCACCGGCTGCAGCGCGGCCCAGTTCGTGCCGATCATCGCCGAGCAGGTCGCCGACCTCGAGGTCTTCCAGCGCACGCCCAACTGGCAGTTCCCGGTTCCGCACTACCACCTCGAGGTGCCGGACGGGATGCAGTGGCTGCTCCGCCACGTGCCCGTACTACCGGCAGTGGTACCGGTTCTGGCTGTTCTGGCGGGGTGCCGAGCTGCTCCGCCCGATGGCCGAGGTCGACCCCGAGTGGCCGGGGCAGGAGCGTTCGGTCAGCGAGCTCAACGACATGCTGCGGGCGATGCTCACCGAGGCGCTCGAGGCCCAGTACACCGAGCGGCCCGACCTGCTGCCCAAGGTCATCCCGCAGTACCCGCCGGCCGCCAAGCGGATCATCGTCGACAACGGCTCATGGGCCGCCGCGCTGCACCGCGACAACGTGACGCCTGACGACCGACCGGATCGAGCGGATCGTGCCCGAAGGCATCGTCACCGCCGACGGCACGCTCCACGAGTTCGACGTGATCATCTACGGCACCGGCTTCCAGCCGTCGCGGTTCCTCACCCCGATGAAGGTCGTCGGCCGCGGCGGAGTCGACCTGCACGGGCACTGGGACGGCGAGGCCCGCGCCTACCTCGGCGTGAGCGTGCCGGGGTTCCCGAACTTCTTCGTGCTCTACGGGCCGAACACCAACATCGTGGTCAACGGCAGCATCATCTGGTTCTCGGAGTGCGAGGTGCGCTACGTGATGGACTGCATCCGCACCGTGCTGGCGGGCGAGCACCGTGGGCTCGACGTCAAGGCCGAGGTCCACGACCGGTTCAACGAGGAGATCGACGCCGAGAACCTGCGCATGGCGTGGGGCGTGTCGAAGGTCAACAGCTGGTACAAGAACGCCAACGGTCGGGTCACCCAGAACTGGCCGTTCCCGCTGCTGGAGTTCTGGAAGCGGACGCGCGAAGTCAATCCCGACGACTACGAGTGGCTGTGATCCGAGCTGTCGTTTGGCGACGGCCGGACCCGGTCGATTCCAAACGACAGAACGGCGGTTACTCGACGATCTCGCTGATCTGGATCTGTGCCTCGACGTTGGTGTAGTTCGGGACGTCGGCCATCGCCTCGCCGACGTCTGGTCCACCCAGCGCCGCCTGCAGCGCTTCCTGGGTCGGGTAGTAGAAGTGGCCGACCGCCATGTACGGACCGCTCTCGACGCGATCGATCTCGACCCGCTCCGGCCCGAGCACTCGGTTGACGAGCGCGACGTGCTTGTCGCGGTAGTAGTCCATGTCGAACGTGCTGCCTTCGCTCTTCGGATACAGCACGGTGAGCTTGAACATTCCCTGACCCCCTTCGGTGAGCGCGGACGCGCCGAACCTAACCGAGCCAGCTGGCCGCGCCGCTATCGTGAGCACTCCCCACGGGGACGTGGCGCAATTGGTAGCGCATCACCTTTGCAAGGTGGGGGTTGCGGGTTCGAGTCCCGTCGTCTCCACAACCCGGTCACTGACGTCGGATCGCCAGTTCGGTGATCGTCACGACCACCGACCACGCAATCAAAACGGCCCACACCAGTCGCTGGTTGATCCCCGTGAGAAACGTCTCGTGCAGCATCGGGCTGAGCACGGCCAGCCCGAGCGCCACGATGGCAGGCAGCGGATGGGGGCCACGTAGCCAGGGGCGTTGGCGCCCAGTGCCCACCACCGACCACCCGACCGCCGCGACGACGACCGCTGCGGCGGCCGTCCCCGACGCCCATCTGTGGATCACCTCGTCCGCGTTGTCAGTTGCGTCGAGCCGGAAGACCGCCGAGAGCACCAGGGCGACGGCCGCCAGGACGAGGGCGGCCGGCACGAGCCGCGGCTCGGCCCGCCGAGCGGGCCAGGAGGATGGCCAGCGCGGTGAGCCCACCCGCAGTCGTCGCGAAGGCGGTGTCCATCAGCCAGCCGTAGGGGCCCAGCGCGTACTCACTAAGGCGTCGCTCGATCGGCGAGACCCGGGGGCGGATCACGTGGAGGGCGACCACGCAGGCCACAGCGGTTCCCAGGAGCGCCAGGCTCAGGTGGCCGACGGACCGCATCGGCCCAGCATGACGAACAGGCGCACGACGAACAAACGTCGCGCGAACCCCGACGGATCCGATGGGGTGGTCGCTCCGAACCATCGCTGTCTCGAGGCGGGCGCAGCACCCAGGAGGACGATGTTGAGTTCCAACGAGGTCATGACGACCGGCCGCCGGATGCTTGGTCTTGCTGCCGTAGCGGCAGTCGCGACGCTCACTATGGCGGGAACAACGATCGCGGCCGCAGGCGGTGGTGGAACTGCGTCGGAGCCAGATCAGTCAGCCGTGACCCTGCGCGGCTCCGTGCGCGATCGGGATGGTGCGTTCAGGGTGGCCGAGCCGCCGGGCGCGACTCTGACCAAGCCCGGGGGGGTCAACAACCGCGGCGACATCCTGTTCAAGTACCTCGACGCCGAAGGCATCCAGCGCGGCGCCACGCTGTCGCGAGGTCGGTACCGTCCGATCGAGGTGCCGGGCGCTGTGGTGACCGCGCCGCTCGGCCAGAACGACCGCGGCGACATCGTCGCAACTATCTCGACCCAGCCGGGGTGTCCCACGGCTTCCTGCTCACCCGAGACGGCACCTAGACGACGATCGACCACCCCAACGCTGACGACAACGGCTTGGTGCTGGGAAGCTGGGAACGCTCGTCACCAACATCAACAACCACGGCGAGCTGGTCGGGTCCTACTCCGCCGGAGGCAGTCCCGCAACAGCTCGCGGCCCTTGCCGCGACGAGCGGCGGACCTCTCCACCACCTCGAGTTGTTCAGATGAACAGCAGGTCCGGCTGATCGCCACGTGGCGACGCATCACCGCGTCTCAGTGATCCGCAACTCCGGAGTACGCACCCGCGTCGTGCGCAGCGCGAGGAGCCGTGACGCGATTGCGTCGAGCGCTTGCGCCGCGATGCCGTCTGGATCGCTGACGACGACCGGTTCGCCCCGATCGGCGCCGTCGCGCACGGCGGGCACGAGCGGCAGCTGGCCGAGCAGCGGGACCTCCAGCAGCGCCGCCAGCTGCTCACCGCCGCCGGCGCCGAAGAGCTCGTAGCGCACACCGTCGCCGGCGACGAACCAGCTCATGTTCTCGATGACGCCGACGACGCGCAGGTTGACCTGACGGGCCATGAACGCCGCTCGCTGGGCGACCCGCTGGGCGGCCGGCTGGGGCGTCGTCACGATCACGACCTCGGCGTCGGTGAGCAGCCGGGCCAGGCTGAGGGAGATGTCGCCGGTCCCAGGTGGCATGTCGACGACGAGCAGGTCGGGCCGGTCCCAGAAGACGTCGGTGACGAACTGCTCGAGCATCTTGTGCAGCATCGGGCCGCGCCAGATCACCGGGCTGCTCTCCTCGGTCAGCAGCCCAACCGAAGCGACCCGCACGCCGTGCGCCGGGATCGGCACCAGTAGGCCGTCGATGATCATCGGTCGCCGGTGGATTCCCATCATCCGCGGGATCGAGAACCCCCACACGTCGGCGTCGAGCAGGGCGACTCGCCGCCCCTGGCGGGCGATGGCGACGGAGAGGTTGGCGGCGAGCGAAGACTTGCCGACGCCGCCCTTGCCCGAGGCGATGGCGATGACCCGTGACCGTCCGTCGACGACCGGCGCGTCGGGGTCGTGGAGTTGCCGGCGCAGCGCGGCGCGGTCGGCGGCGTTCATCGCCGTCAGGTCGACCTCGACGTGGGTGACGCCGAGTCCCCGCACCGCGGCCTTGACGTCGGTGACGAGCTGCTCGACCGCCGGGTGGTCAGCGACCGGCAGGGCGAGCGCGACGTCGACGCGCCCATCACGGACGACGCATGCCGCGGACCATGCCGAGCTCGGTGATCGGGCGGCCGAGCTCCGGGTCGGTCACCGTCGCCAGCACGCCGAGGACCTGGTCGTCCGACGGGTTCACCGCGCTGGTCCCACCCTCGACGCCGTCACGGGCACGGGGACTTCCCATGCCCAGCAACCGGGACTAACTTGGTATCCAGCGGGCTCCGACCGGGGAGGGCCAAGCTGATGTTGGAGCTCAACCGTCGTCAGTTCCTGCAGGCGACCGGCGGAGGTGCGTTCGGTCTCGCGGCGTTCGGGTTCGACGGCGAAGCCGCGATCCGCGAGGTGCGGTCGACGAAGATCGAGCGGGCGACGGAGACGCGCACGATCTGCCCGTACTGCGCCGTCGGCTGCTCGATGTTGGCGTACACCATCGGTGGCGATGCGCTCAACACCCAGCCGGTGCTGGTTCACATCGAGGGCGACCCCGACAGCCCCGTCAACGGCGGAACGCTGTGCCCGAAAGGGGCGTCGACGGTGCAACTGGCGGTCAACGACCGCCGGCCGCAGTACCCGATGTACCGGGCACCGGGAGGAACCGAGTGGCAGCGGATCTCCTGGGACGACGCAATGGGCAAGTTCACCCGGTGGACGAAGGACTCGCGTGACAACAGCTTCGTCGAGACCGACGACGACGGCAACACGGTGAACCGCAACACCGGCTTCGCCTTCTTGGGTGGGGCGACGATCAGCAGCGAGGAGGGATACCTCACCGCCAAGCTGATGCGCGCGTTGGGGGTCGTCTACATCGAACAACAAGCGACGAGTTTGACACGGTCCCACGGTGGCCAGTTTGGCCGCCAGCTTCGGCCGTGGGGCGATGACGAACCACTGGCGCGACTTCAAGAACAGCGACTGCATCCTGGTCATCGGGGCCAACCCCGCCGAGAACCACCCGTGCGGGTGGAAGTGGGCCCACGTCGGGCGGGACGAGCGGGGGACGCGGATCATCCACGTCGACCCCCGCTTCACGCGGACGTCGGCGATCGCCGACGTGTTCGTCCCGATCCGCGCCGGGACCGATGTCGCCTTCTTCGGCGGTCTGATCCACCACGTGCTCGAGAACGAGCTGTACCACGAGGACTACGTCAAGCTGCACACCAACGCGTCGTTCATCGTCTCTGAGGACTACGAGTTCGACGACGGCCTGTTCTCCGGCTACGACGAGGCGGAGCGCCGCTACGACTCATCGATGTGGGACTACGAGCGCGAGGAGGAGCCGGCCGAGGGCGAGGACGCCCCCGACCCCGGGTTGGCCCAGGGCACGACGCCGGCGGGGCCGTCGTTCGCCCGTGTCGACCCCACGCTGCAGGATCCACGCTGCGTCTTCCAGCAGCTGAAGAACCACTTCAGCCGGTACACGCCGGAGATGGTGTCGCAGATCACCGGGATCCCGGTGGACAAGTTCCTCGCCGTCGCCGACGAGTTCGGGGCCACCGGCACCGCCGACAAGGTCGGCAGTGTGGTGTACGCCGTCGGTCTCACCCAGCACACCAGCGGGCTGCAGATCATCCGCGGCATCGGGATCCTGCAGATGCTGCTCGGCAACGTCGGCCGACCCGGCGGCGGCGTCAACGCCGAGCGCGGCCACGCCAACATCCAGGGCAACACGGACAACGCGATCTCCTGGGAGATCCTCCCCGGCTATCTCGCCATCCCGCGTCCGGGGATGGAGACGATGGACGACTACCTCGAAGCCGTTCCCGCCAAGCAGCTCCGCCCCAACTCGGTCAACTACTTCGGGTCGAACTACAAGAAGTTCCTCGTCAGCATCCTCAAGGCGTTCTTCGGCGAGGCGGCGACGGAGGACAACGAGTACGGCTATGCGTGGATCCCCAAGCCGGCCCAGAACTCGTCGTGGCTGACGATCCACGACGAGGCCCGGGCGGGGCGGCTCGACGGGATCATCTACGGCGGCTTCACCGGCGTGTGCGTCGGCCCCGACTCGAACCGGATGGCCGAGTCGATCTCCAACCTCAAGTGGATGGTGATCATCGACCCGCTGCCGACGACGGCCTCGGAGTTCTGGCACGCGCCGGGCGTCGATCCAGCGAGCATCCAGACCGAGGCCCTCTTCCTGCCGGCGACCCACTGGATCGAGAAGTCCGGGTCGTTCGTCAACTCCGGTCGGTGGGTGCAGTGGAAGCACAAGGCCCTGCCGGCAACCGGCGAATCGTGCGACGACAACTGGATCATGGGCCACCTCTACCAGGGCCTCCGAGCGCTCTACGAGGAGGAGGGCGGGGCGCTGCCCGACCCGGTCCTCGGCCTCGACTGGTACTACGCCGACCCGGGCGACCCGTCGATGGAGGAGCTGGCCCGGGAGGTCAACGGCAAGGACCTGACCACCGGCGAGCAGCTCTCGACGTTCGCCGACCTCCGCGACGACGGGACGACGTCGTCGGGCGACTGGATCTACTGCGGCTCGTGGACCGAAGAGGGCAACCAGATGGACCGCCGGGGCACCGAGGATCCGACCGGCCTCGGGTTCTTCCACGACTGGGCGTGGTCGTGGCCGCTCAACCGGCGAGTGATGTACAACCGCGCCTCTGCTGACGCCGACGGCCGGCCCTGGGACCCGACCCGGCCGGGGATCGAGTGGAACGGCTCGGCCTGGGTCGGCGACGTCCCCGACTTTCCCGCCGACTCGGCGCCCGCGGACGGCCAGGGGGCGTTCATCATGACCGGCGAGGGCGTCGGCCGGCTGTACGTGCCGGGAGCGTTGACAACGGACGGGCCGTTCCCGGAGCACTACGAGCAGACCGAGTCGCCGATCGACAACCTCCTCTCCGGCGTCCGGCGCAACCCGGCGGCGTTCCTCTACGAAGGCGCGCCGGCGAGCTTCGCCGAGGACGACGCCGAGTTCCCGTACGTGGCCACCACGTACCGGGTGACCGAGCACGAGCACTACGTCACCCAGAACGTGCCGTACCTCGTCGAGACGATGCCCGACTTCTTCGTCGAACTGCCCGTCGAGCTGGCCGAGGAGAAGGGGATCGACAACGGCGGGCGAGTCAGGGTGCGCTCCAAGCGTGGCGAGGTCGAGGGGGTGGCCATCGTCACGAAGCGGATGCGACCGCTGCGCATCGGTGACGGCAAGGTCGTCTACCAGGTCGGGATCCCACTCCACTGGCACTACGCCGGCGGTAAGGCCGATAACGCGGTAGCCACCTACTATGGCCAACCTGCTGACCCCGTACATCGGCGACGCCAACGTGCGGACACC
>CAWIVW010000015.1:0-78816 GCA_963839695.1 uncultured Acidimicrobiia bacterium
GCCCCGATGCCGCCGCCGCCGCCGCCCGTCACCGGCGCACGGCGAACATCGAGTCCGCGTCGGCTACGTCACCCGGCGATCCCTGCCGCCGGGTCGTGCCGACCGGCGGCGCGGTCGTCGGCGAACTTGTCGAGCCAATCCCGCATCTCGGCCGAGCCGCTGGCGTCGGCCCACTGGCGGGGGATCGCCGGGAACTCGTAGTCGCCGAGCTCGCGAGGCTGTTCCGTCTCCGCCTTGCGGGCGAGGGCGGCGGCGACCACCGGAGCGAGCCGGTCGGCCTTGGCCGCCGACCGGGCCGGGTCGCGCTCGGCGAACTCCGGCAGCACCTCGCGGCCGAACAGCTCGAGCGACTCCATGATGTGCTCGTGCTCGGTTGCGTCCGGCCTGGAGCACGAAGATCACCTGGTCGACGCCGGCCTCCTCGTAGCGCCGCAGGTACTCCCGGGCCTGCTCCGGCGTGCCGACGCAGCCGCGGAGCCCGGCCGTGTCGCCGACGCGATCTTGGCGCCCAGCCGCTCGCTCTCGACGCGGCCGGCGAAGGCGCTGGAGCGCCCGCCGTGCCGAACCGGGTCTTCACCACTGTCAGATGTCGCCCGCTCCTGGCCGGATGACCGCGTCGGGGTCGAAACCCTGGGCGGCCCGGCGCTGCGTGTACTCGGACCAGACGTCGGTGCGGCCGGGCCGGTGGGTGCCGAACACGTAGTAGTGGCCGAGGCTGTACCCGAAGAAGTTCGCCCCCTCGACGCCGCGGCGGATCGCCTCGTCCTCGTCGTGGTGGATCATCATCGGGCTCACGCAGGCGACCTGCGGGTTGACCGACCAGCCGACCGGCAGACAGTCGGCCGCCAGCACCCGCTCGTACTCGGTCACCCAGGTGCGGGCCTCCTCGGGGTCGATGAAGGCGAACGTCAGCGCGCCCATGCCCTTGCTCGCGGCGAGCAGGATCGTCTCCCGCCGGCTGCACGCCACCCACAGCGGCGGGTGCGGCTGCTGGTACGGCTTGGGGATCACGTTGCGCGGCGGCATCTGCACGTACTCGCCGTCGACTCCGGTGAACGGCACCTCGACCATGCAGCGCAGCGCGGTCTCGAGCCCCTCCAGCCAGGCCTCCCGCTTGCGCGCCGGGTCGATCTGGAACCCGGCCAGCTCGGCCTCGCTCGAGGACTCGCCGCTGCCGAAGTCGACCCGGCCGCTCGGAGAGGAGATCGAGCGTGGCGATGCGCTCGGCGACGCGGGCCGGATGGTTGAACGGCGGCGCGGTGAGCACGACGCCGTGGCCGAGGCGGATGCGCGACGTGCGCTGGCTGCAGGCGGCCAGGAACACCTCCGGGCGCCGAGGAGTGGCTGTACTCCTCGAGGAAGTGGTGCTCGACCTCCCACACGTAGTCGAAGCCCAGCGAGTCGGCGAGCTCGACCTGTTCGAGGGCGTCCTGGAGCAGGCGGTGCTCCGCGCCGTCCTCCCAGGGACGGCCCATCTGGTGCTCGTAGAAGACGCCGAACTTCATCGCAGACCTTGCCCGATGTAAACACATCTGTATACATAGGGTCAATGGCGATGTCGACGCGACTACCGAGAGCGGCCCGCCGGGTCCAGCTCCTCGACGCCGCGGCGCGGGCGTTCCTCGATCGCGGGTTCGACGGCACCTCGATGGAGGACGTCGCCCACGAGGGGGGCGTGAGCCGGCTGATCGTCTACCGCATCTTCGACTCCAAGCACGAGCTCTACCGGGCCGTGCTCGCCCAGGTCAACCGCGCCCTCGCCCACCAGTTCGTCGGCGTCGGCCTCGACGAGATCACGGGGTCGGGGCGCCGCCCGGATGATGCTGCCCGTGGCACGCGCCCATCCCGACGCGTTCCGCCTGCTGTGGCGGCACGCCTGGCACGAGCCCGAGTTCGCCGACCAGGCGCGGGAGTTCCGCACCTACGTCGACGTTCTACGCCGGGGAGATGCTGCGGCCGTACATCGCACGACCCGGTGCTGCTCGACTGGGCGGCGCGCAGCGCCGGCGCCCATCTCGTCGAAGGGCATCTGCAACTGGCTCGACGTCGGACGATCCGAGACCGCGACGAGCGAGCTCGCCGGCATCGCTGTCGGCAGGACTGCGGCCGCTCGGCTGCAGCGTGGTCCGACGCGCGCGATCGCCGCAGCCGGGTGACGGAGCTGACTCAGCGGACGGCGGTCGAGAGGGTGTCGACGATGCGGTCGATCTGGGCGTCGGTCGTCGACGAGCGGCGGGCAGAACGTCACCGTGTCGGTGCCGATCGCCCGGGTGATCACGCCTCCGGCGAGCATCGCGTCCCGGACCGCGACGGCGTCCTGGTCCGGTCGGAGGCCGGCCGCCCACACCGCGCCGTCGCCGCGGGCGTGGTCGATCGCGCCGTCGGCGGCGAGCGCCCGCAGTCCGTCGCCGAGGCGGGCACCGAGGGTGACGCTCCGCCGCGACGAGGTCCTCCCGCTCGATGATCGCGAGGTTCGCCAGCCCGGCGGCGCACGCCGCCGGGTGCCCGGAGTAGGTGTAGCCGTGGCGCAGCACGTAGGCCGGATCGGCTTCGAGCGCCGCCCGCACCCGGGGCCCGACGAGCACGCCGCCGAGCGGCTGGTACCCGGAGGTGATCGCCTTGGCGAAGGTCGTGAGGTCGGGCACCACCCCGTAGTGCTGGGCGGCGAACCACGTGCCGAGCCGGCCGAAGCCGGTGATCACCTCGTCGAAGATCAACAGCGCGCCGTGGCGGTCGCACAGGCGGCGGAGGTCGGCGAGGTAGTCGGCTGACGGCGGGAACACCCCGCCGGCACCCTGTACCGGCTCGACGAGCACGGCGGCGACCTCGTCGCGGCGCTCGGCCATCAGCACGGCGATGCGCCTCGACGTCGTCGCACGGCACCTGCACGACATCGGGCACCAGCGGGCCCCACCCGGCCCGGTTGGGCGCGATGCCCTGGGCGCTCGTCCCGCCGAAGTTGGTGCCGTGGTAGCCGCGCTCGCGGCTGATGACGAGCGTGCGCTCGGGCTGCCCGCCGAGGACGTGGGTGAGCCGGGACAGCTTCATCGCCGTGTCCACCGCCTCCGAGCCGGACCCGCAGAAGAAGACCCGGGCCGAGTCGATCGGCGTCAGCGCGGCCACCCGGTCGGCGAGCTCGTCGGCCGGGTCGGTTGGTGAACGGCTCGAAGCAGGAGTAGGCGGCGAGGGTGCCGAGCTGGCGTGGCGACGGCATCGGCGATCTCGGCCCGTCCGTGACCGACCGCGCAGTACCACAGGCTCGCCATCGCGTCGACGTACTCGTTGCCGTCGGCGTCCCACACCGTCGCCCCCTCACCGCGGACGATCGAGACGAAGCTCGGCCGGGCCGGGCTGGCGAACGGGTGGAGGAAGGCAGGCGGATCGTGAGCTCACGGCATCGACCGTACCCGCGCACCCATTTGCCAGGCTGTGCGGTGATGGCCAGCGATCCCGGCGACTCCGTGCGCGTGCTGACGTGGAACCTGCAGGGTTCCCGCGGCGTCGACACGGGCGCCGTCGGCGACGTGATCATGCGGGTGGACGCCGACATCGTCATGCTGCAGGAGATCCAGCGCCGGCCAGGCCTCGCGGCTGGCCTCGGCGGTCGGCATGCCGGGACACCGCTGGGCCTTCAAGCACTGGGCGATCGTCAAGGGCGCCGAGGGTGCCGCCGTGCTCACCCCGCACCGGCTGGTCGACGGCGCGGTCGTTCGTGCTGCGGAGGGCGCCGTTCTGGAGCTGGCGCCGCCGGGTGGCGCTCGAGGCCACGTTCGAGCGGGACGAGGCAGCCGTTCACGGTCGTCAACGTCCACCTCTCGCCGCACGACGAGGGCGAGCGCCGGCGGCACGAGGCCGGCGCTCGTCCTCGCCCGGTCGGCCCGCCTGTCGCCCGCCCCGGTCATCGGCGGCGACCTCAACGACGCGCCGGGCGGGCCGGCCTACGAGGCGTTCGTCGCCGCCGGCTGGACCGACGCGTGGCGGGCGGTCCACGGCGACGACGAGCTGGCCGGCGCCACCAACTGGACCGCCGGTCGCCGGCTCGGACGGCCGCCGACGCAGCGCATCGACTACGTGCTCGCGCCGCCGGGCTGGCTCGTCGAGAGCTGCATCGTCGCCGTCGACGGCGCCCGGCTCGACGACGCCTCCGCCCTCTCCGACCACCTTCCGGTCGCGGCCACGCTGCGGCCGCCGGCGCCGGAGCGAGGCCGCGCCGTGAACGAGCAGCACTCCGGCGGCGGGACCGGCATCCCGACCTGCTCCGCAAGGTCCGCAAGCTGCTCGCCAAGGCGGAGGCCACCGACAACCCGCGGGAGGCCGAGGCGTTCTCGGCCAAGGCGGCCGCGCTGATCGCCGTCCATCGCATCGACGTCGCTCGGCTCGCGGACGACCGCGATCCCGACGAGCTCAGGGTTCGCCGCGTCCCGATCGGCCGCGGCGCCTACGTCCGAGCCCGGCTCGCCCTGCTCCAGGCGATCGCCGGCGCGCACGACGCCGAGCTCGTGTGGCAAGCGGGGCCCGACGGCGCCACCGCCCTGCTCGCTGGGTTCGCGTCCGACCTCGACGCCGTCGTCGTGCTGTACGAGTCGTTGCACCTCCAGGCGGCCGCCCAGATGGCCGCGGTCCGCCGGGCCACCCCGGCCGCGACCCAGCGGTGGCGGCGGGCGTTCCTCTTCGGCTTCGCCTCGCGCATCGCGGAGATGCTCGACGCGGCCCGCGAGCGGGCCGCGAGCGGGGTGGCGACCGAGCAGCCCTCCGGCGCGGCTCCGCTCCCGGACCTCCTCGCCCGCGCCGAGCGCGTCCGGGCGTACGCCGCCACCGCGTTCGGGCGGGTGGTCTCCGCGGCGGCACCGAGACCGGCGCTCGCCTCGGGCTGGGACCACGGCCACCGAGCCGCCGGTCGGGTCGACGTCGGGCGGGCCCGACTGCCGCAGCGACGGGCCATCGGTCGGGGCGACCGATGAGGACGGGGCGGAGCGGTCGGAGTGCGTCGGCGACCGGGGGCGGGAAGCGGTCTACGCCGCGGAGGAGGCCGCGTTCGGGGGGACCACCACGGAGGAGCGGCGCTCGCTTGGCCGACCTCCAGGAACGGGCGAGGATGATCGTCGACGGCGACTGGTGGCGGCAGGCGGGGGGACCGGCCGTCGATGTCGTCGCCGCCCGCCGCACGGCCCGATCGTCGAGCGCGCGTCACGACGGTCGCCACGCCGCCGTCATTCGCCTGGCCGCCGGCCAACTCGACGACGTGACCATCGCCCACGAGCTCGCCCACCTCCTGGCGGGGATCGATCACGGTCACGACGAACGGTTCCGGGCCGCCCACCTCGACGTGGTCGCGCTGCTCGCCGGGACCCGCGCCGCGTCGATGCTGGCCGAGGCGTACTGCCGCCTTCGGGCTGCCGGCCGGTCGCCGGGCGTGGCCACCGCCGGTGCGCGGATCCGGCCCCACGTTCGTGATCGTGCCGTGAGGATCGCCGATCGCCGCCGTGTGGCGGCGGTGGTGTCGGGGGTAGTCTGCGCCCCATGTCTGCGGAGGCGACCAGGCTCGATCTGATCGACGACGTCGACGGCACGCTCGTCGTCGTCGGGGAGATCGACAGCTACACCGCCCCCGCGCTGGCCGAACGGCTGTCCGCCGAACCGAAGATCCTCGTGCATCGACCTGGCGGGTGTGTCGTTCATCGACTCGTCCGGCCTGCGCATCCTGATCGAGGCCCATCAGTCCCGGATCGACGCCGACGCCTCGCTCACCCTCCGCTCGCCGAGCGCCGCCGTGCAGCGGTTGCTCGAGATCAGCGGCCTGTCCGCCCACCTCGACGTCACGGCTTGACCATGCGCCGCGGCCGGGCGGCTCAGGGCCCGACTCGCACGATCGCGTTTGGGCAGGCCCCCCCGTGGGAAGGCACTCATGCATGACGCGCGCCGGCGGAGACTCGACGCTGGAAGGCGATCCGATGACGGATCGCCTCGTCCTGCAACTCCGCGCCCGTCCCGCCGACGTGTCCCACGCCCGCCGCGCCGTCGCCGCCTACCTCGCCGACCACGGCGTGTCGTCCACGGTGATCGACGACATGGAGCTGGTCACGAGCGAGTTGGTCACCAACGCCGTGGTCCACGGCCGCCAGGGATCCATCGGGGTCGAGGTCGACGCCGACGGCGAGATCGTCGTGACGGTCTCCAACGTCGGGCCGGCCCAGGCCATCCCGCCGATCGACGAGTGGCGGACGGTCCCGCCGCAGGCGCGGTCGGGACGCGGGCTCGGCATCGTCCGCCGCCTGTGCGACGCGGTGGCCGTGCTCGAGATCGACAAGACCACGGTCGTCGTCGGCCGCCGGCGTCTCCCTGACGCCGGCGGGGCGCGATGACGCGATGCCGAGAGGCGCGGGCTTGGGCAATCCGAAGACGCGGTCGGGCAGGATCTCGGTCGCCGTGATCAACGACTACGACCTCGTCGTGCGGGGAGTCGAGTCGATGCTGGCGCCGTTCGACGACCGCGTGCGGGTGATCGGCCACGAGCTCGGGCTCGCCGCCGGAGCAGTCGGCCGACGTGGCGCTGTTCGACACCTTCGCCGGTCGCCGGCGCACCCTCGCCCGCGCCGCCGAGATGGTTCGCGTCGGTGCGGCCGAGCACGTCGTGCTGTACACGTGGGACGCCGCTCCGGAGTTCGTGCGCGCGGCGAGGGACGCCGGCGCCTCGGGCGTGCTGCTGAAGACGCGCTCGGGTGAGCTGCTCGTCGATTCCCTCGAGCGGATCGCGTCCGGGGAGAAGATCGGCCTCGAGCCCGGCAACGGCCTCGAGCCCGGCCCGCGGGTCGTCGAGCTCTCCGACCGCGAGTCGGAGGTGCTGGCGTTGATCGCCCTCGGACTGACCAACGCGGAGATCGCCGACGAGCTGTACCTGTCGATCGAGACCGTGAAGACGTACGTGAAGCGGCTCTACGCCAAGCTCGGCGTCCACAACCGCGCCCAGGCCGCGCTCGCCGCATCGACCCACCAGCTCACGCCGCGCCAGTCACACGGAGTTTGAACCGGGCTCGGCTCGGGCAGGGCGGACCGGGCAGACTCTCATCGTGACTGCAACCGAGCCCGATCAGTCGGTCCGCCTCAACCTCCCGGCGTCGACCCGATTCGTGTCGTCGGCGCGCGTGGTGGCGGCGTCGATGGGAGCCGAGGTCGGTCTCGACGTGGACGATCTCGACGATCTCCGGCTCGGGGTCGACGAGCTCGTGTCCACGCTCGTCGACGGCGCGGAGAGCGCCGCCAGGGTCAGCATCGAGTTCATCACCGGGCCCAACTCGGTCACCGTGCGGGGCGTCCTCGAGGGCTCGGCGGGAGTTGCCGAGGCTGACGAGCTGACTCGCCGCATCCTCGACGCGGTCGCCGACCACTACGAGCTCAACCGCACGTCCTTCACGCTCACCAAGGCCTCCGCGACTGCGTGACCGGGCCCGACGCTCGACACGAGGTCCGCGCGGGCGAGGCGTCCGCCGAGCCCGGGTGAGGACGCGCTGTTCGCCGAGTTCGCCCGCACGCGGAATCGGCGCCTGCGCAACGAGCTGGTCGAACGGCACATGGGCCTGGCGGCGCACGTCGCCCGGCGCTTCGGCCGCCGGGGGCCGAGCGACGACGATCTGCGCCAGGTGGCGTTCCTCGCCCTGGTGAAGGCGGTCGACCGGTTCGAGCCCGAGCGCAACGTCGCCTTCTCGACGTTCGCCGGGCGCACGATCGAGGGCGAGATCAAGCGCCACTTCCGCGACAACACGTGGACCGTCTCGGTGCCCCGCTCGGCCAAGGAGGTCCACCTCCAGCTGCGGCGGGCCACCGACGAGCTGACCCAGACCCTCGGGTCGAGCGCCCACCGTGCCGCAGCTGGCGGAGCGGCTCGGGGTGGACGACGATGTCGTGATCGAGGGCATCGCCGCCGGTTCGGCGTACTCGACGGCCAGCCTCGACGCGCCGGCGCTGGTCGAGGGACCGGGCTCCGAGCTCGGGACGGAGGATCCCGGGTTCGGCTACGTCGCCGACAGCAGCGTCGTCGGCGAGCTGATCAGCCGGCTGCCAGCCGCGAGCGGGAGATCGTCCGCCTGCGGTTCTACGAGGAGCTCACGCAGGGTGAGATCGCCGATCGCATGGGGATGTCGCAGATGCACGTCTCGCGGTTGCTGCGACGCAGCTTCGAGCAGATGCGGCGCCAGCTCGACTCGCTCTGACGAGAAACGGTTTCGAGGCGGGGGAGCGCCGATGGGAGGATGACCCGATGTCGCACCGCAGCGCCGAGGAACTGACCGCCGGGCTCGACGAGGTCGCCCGCTCACCGGTCGGAGCGGGACGGTTGGAGATGATCGTGCGCCGCCCCGCCGTCGATGCGCGCGAGGTGCTCGCGTCCGCCGACCTCGACCTCGAGTCGGGACTCGTCGGCGACACGTGGCGCGAGCGGGGCAGCAGGCACACCGAGGACCGGTCCGCGGATCCGGAGCGCCAGCTCACGCTGATGAACGCGCGGGCCGCGGCGCTCGTCGCCGTCGACCGCGAGCGCTGGCCGCTCGCCGGCGACCAGCTCTTCGTCGACCTCCATCTCGGCGCGGCGGAGCTCCCTCCGGGGACACGGATCACGATCGGCGACACCGCGGTGATCGAGGTGACCGCGGCGCCGCACACCGGCTGTGCCAAGTTCTCCGCCCGCTTCGGTGTCGACGCGCTGCGCGTCGTCAACTCGCCGCCGGGGCGGGCGCTGAACCTTCGGGGGATCAACGCCCGCGTCGTCGTCCCGGGGACGATCCGTGTCGGCGACCAGGTCCTCGCCGTGCCCGCGGAGGTCGCGCGCGCAGGCTGACCGACCTCTATCGCCGGCGCCGGCCGGTCAGTAGCGTGACGGTGCCGAACTCGCCCGTTCAGCACCGCCAACCGCAAGGGGGTCGAGATGGAGCAATCCACAACCGTCCAGATCAGGCTCGACGAGGACGACGAGCACACCGAAGCGCAGGCCACGATCAGGCTGCGCGAGCGCGACTTCATCGCCAGGGGTACGGCGCGGCGCAACCCGCACGATCCGAACGTCCCCGTGGTCGGGGAGGAGCTCGCCGTCGCCCGGGCACTGTCCGATCTCTCGCACCAGTTGCTCGCCGCCGCTGCCGAGTCGATCGAAGGCTTCGTCGGGCATCGGGTGACGCTGACGGAGTAATGGACGCTCAGCCGCCGCGCCGGCTGTACCTGCTCCGTCACGCCAAGTCGAGCTGGACCGATCCGAGGCTCGACGACCACGCCCGCCCGCTCGCCCCGCGGGGCGAGGAGGCGGTGCGCCGCCTCCGTCGCTACATCGGCCGATCGCCCGGAGGAGGCACCCGAGCTGGTCCTGTGCTCGTCGGCCCGGCGCACGACGATGACGCTCGACGGCATCGCCGCCGCCCTGCCCGCCCGGGTCGAGACGCGGATCGAGGATGGGCTCTACGCGGCGTCGAGCCGTCGCCTGCTCGAACGGCTGCGCGGCGTCGCCGACGAGGTGTCCCGGGTCATGGTCATCGGCCACAATCCGGGCCTCGAGGACCTCGCGCTCCTGCTCGTCGGGCAGACCGACGACGCCGTCTCCCGGCGGATGGCCGCGAAGTTCCCAACCGGGGCGCTGGCGACGCTCACCTTCGCCGGTTCGTGGGCCGACCTCGCTCCGGGAACGGCGACGCTCGAGTCATTCGTGGTGCCATCGAGACCTTTGACCCAGACCCAAGAAATCATTCGACGGAGCGAGAACCGGGCGGACGATCGCCGGCCCCCGTCCGCGATACCCATTCAGCCACGGGACCGTCGGCGCTCTACCGTCGGCCCGTGGCCATCGAAATCCGCGCCATCGCCGCCGACGAGGCGGTCGACTTCCGGCGTGCCGTCCGGGCGGGCTTCAGCGACGTCGACACCGTCGACGACGTCGAGTTCTGCCAGGCGGCGTTGGCGCCGTTCGATCGCACCTACGCCGCGTTCGACGGCAGCGCGATCGTGGCGACCCTGCGGTCGTTCCCCACCGAGCTCACGGTGCCGGGTGGGAGCGCCATCGCGGCCGGGGCGTTGACCGCGGTGACGTGCCACGCCACCCACCGCCGCCAGGGGCTGCTGACGCGGATGATCACCGCCGACCTCGCCAGCAGCGTCGAACGGGGCGAGCCGGCCCACGTGCTGATCGCATCGGAGTATCCGATCTACGGCCGGTTCGGCTACGGCCCGGCGACCCAGTCGATCGCCTGGGAGCTGGATGTGACGGCGACCGGCTTCGTCACGCCTGGCTCGGGGACGGTCGAGTTCGTCGACAACGACACCTTCCGCAAGGAGGCACCGGCGATCTTCGAGCAGGTCCGGGCGAGCCGGCCGGGCATGATCGCCCGCGACGACCTCGACTGGGATCTGCGCGCCGACCTGCGCCGTCCGCCCGAGGACAAGCCGTGGCAGGGACTCCGCATCCTGGCTCGCGACGAAGACGGGGTGGCGCAGGGGTGGGCGAACTACAAGGTCGACCACGTCTGGCTCGATCTGCGGTCGCGGTCGATGGCCGAGGTCGCCGATCTCTGCGCAGCCAGCCCGGCGGCGGAGGCCCGGCTGTGGCGGTTCCTGGCCGAGCTCGACCTCGTGAAGACCGTGAAGGCGGTTGACCGGCCGGTCGACGACACGTTGCCATGGCTGTTGGAGAACGCCCGAGCGGTGAGGAAGACGGGGTGGGCCGACTTCCTGTGGGTGCGGCTGCTCGACGTCCCGGCCGCGCTGGCCGCCCGCTCGTACGGGACGGCGGGCCGGCTGGTCCTCGAGGTCACCGACCCGTTGGGTTCGCCAGCGGGCGGTACGCCTTGGACGCCTCACCGGACGGGGCGAGCTGCGCGTCGACCGACGACCGCGCCGATCTCACGATCCCGGTTCGCACGCTCGGGGCCGCCTTCCTCGGAGGAATGCGCCTGTCCACGCTGCATGCCGCCGGCTGGCTCGACGAGCACACCCCCGGTGCCGTGTCCCGCGGCGACGCGATCCTCGCGGATGGGGTCGCACCGTGGTGCAACACCTGGTTCTAGCGCCGGGCCGCCGACCGGGCCCGCGATCAGAGGGCGGTGAGCTTGACGTCGTCGATGAGTGCACCGGCCGTGTCACGGTCGTTCTCGCGGAACGAGATGCGGTCGTTTCCGATGGCGACAACGGTGTAGGTCGTGGTGTCCCACGAGGGGGTGGTGAGCCCGACGCCACTACGGGTCACCGTGCCGATCTTGCTGCCGTTCCAGAACACGTCGAAGCGGTTGCTACTCGACGCCACGCCTGGTCGCGGTGACTGCGCGAACTTGAAGCTGGTAGGTGACACCGGCCTGTGTCGGGACCACCTGCTCGATCCGGTCGTGCACGGCTGGTGCTATCGACCTCGATGTAGGAGGACCCCTCGAACGCGAACGCCGGGAGTGCGCGAGACCTTGATCGCGCCGACCGGTGTTCGTCCAGCTACGGGAGGTTGGTGACCGCGACCGTCGTTCCGTCACTCGGGACCGGGTTGGTCTCGAAGCCACCGTTGGCCACGAGGTTCGTCGGCGGCGGGGGAGGCGGCGGAGACGTCGTCGTGGTCGTGCTGGTTGTGGACGTCGTCGACGTGGTCGAAGTCGTCGACGTCGTCGTGTCGACGTGGTCGTCGGTGGCTGCGTCGTGGTGGTCGTCGACGTTGTTGACGTCGTCGTCGTGGTGGTGGGCGGCGGCGGCGGCGGATTCGTTCCCGCGACGTCGAGCCGGACGATCTTGGCCTCCGAGGGCACGCCGGCGCCGTTGATCACGAAGATCATGTAGTAGCCGGGTGGGGTCTGGTTGACGTTGGCCGGCAGCGTGGCCTGCAACGTCCCGCCCGTCCGCGTGAACGGCAGGTTGAGGAAGCGTTGGTCCATGTCGACCGAGTGCGTCACCGAGCCCAACTTGACCAGCGACACGCGCTGCACAGTCGCCGCGTCGGGCGTCTCGATGTTGAGCGACGTGCCGGGGTCGGCGAATGCCGTCGCGGTGGTGATCGTCGGCCGGGTGGCCGGGTTGCCGCTGCTGTCGAACAGGTACGGCGGGTAGTAGATCTCGGCGTTGAGGTTGGTCTCGGGCCCGGGCGTGCCGCCGCCCATCGTGATGACCGTCGCGTCCGGCAACAGCAACGACACTGAGTGGTAGAGGCGCATGCGGGTGGCCGTCGGCCCGGTGGACCACGAGTCCTCGCCTGCCGGGTTGAAGATCTCCGACGTGTAGGCGACGCCGGTCGCGGCATTGTTCACCGCGCTTCCGCCGGAGACGAACACCCGGCCGTCCGCCATCACGGTCGCGTTGCCCCAGTGCCGGCCGAACTGCGCCTGGGGGAGGGCAGAGACCTGCGGGGTCCCGCCGTTGATGTCGATGATGCTCGCGTTGCGGCTGGCCGCGTCGGCGTTGCCCCCGCCGACCTGCAGGATGCGCCCGGGGGCGAACATCACCGAGGTTGCTGTCCCCCCGGCGTTGTCGGTCGGGAATGCTGGGGGAAAGTCGTGATCGAGCCGTTCCCCGCCGGGTTGACCCGGTACATCGTCTTGTTGGCGAGGCCGAAGACCAGGCCGTCCGGACCGATGAAGTTCTTCGGGTAGCCGCTGGAGAGACTGTTCGTCGGCGCCCCGGTGAGCAGCTGGAACTGGCCCGTGCTCGTGCGCCGCTCGGGGTAGTCGGCGCCGCCGGAACCGCCCTGGATGTAGACCTCGGCGTTGGGGAGGACCGTTGCCGAGGAGTACCAGCGCAGCCGGTTCATCGAGCCCGTGCGCTCCAGGGTGTTGTGCGCCGTGTGGAACTGGTTGACGTCGCGGTTCTGGGTGTTGGTGCTAGCGGGCAGGTTGTCGCCGCCGTAGAGCTCGACGTCGCCGTTCAGCAGGACGATCTGCGAGCTGCAGAAGATGTCGGTCGCTGTCTGGTTGGGGAGGACGACGTGGGCGTGGGCCGGTGCCTGAACGCGGGTCCCAGACGTCGTATTCGTAATACGCGGTCTGCGTACCATTGCGGTCCGTGCCGTAGGACATGACCCGCCCGTCAGGGAGGAGCACGGCGTGGATCGGCATGATCGGCCACGCCACCTGCGGGCCGAACGTCCCCTTCACTGGGTCGCCCGCGGCGGCCAATCGACGCTCGGCGGTCATTCGCGACGGGCCGCTGGCGCCGAGCCGTCGATGACGGGACCCTGCGGGCGGCTCTGGGCGATGGCGAAGCTGTCGTCGTAGCCGTTGGAGTCGAACGGCACCGGCGGCGACTGGGTCGGCGTTAGCACGCGGTTCTGCCGCCACTCCCACGATGATCGTCGACGCAACGACCGCCGCCGCGCCGAGCGCAGCCCGCGCCCGAGGATGACCAAAACCCGCACCAACGCCCATCGCCCGTCCCTTCGCCCGTACAGCGCTTCCTCACGCCGTCCCCACCGGGAGCGTACCGGCCACGGGGGTCGCAAAGGGAGAAATTCGTTCCTGGGAGCTGAGTCTCAGGGCGGTGTCTTCACTGCCCGCGGTTCTGACGGCCGGCGCGGGCGCGTCGCTTGCCCTCGTGCATCGCGGCGACCCGCGGGGTCGGGATCTCGTGGCCTTCGGTGATCAGCTCGGCCGGGATCTCGCTGCGGGGCAGGAAGCGTCTCGGCCCACGGATCTCGATCACCCAGCCGCTCGGCGGCGGTGAGGATCGTGAAGTCGGCGGGCACGACGTCGTCGAGCTCGTCCCAGGCGATCGGGAACGACACCGGCACGCCGGGCCGGGCTCGGGGGCTGTAGGCCGCGACGACGGTGGCTCCTCCCGTGCGGGTGGCGTCGACGAACACCTTGCCCTCCCGGTCGGCCTTGAGGAACGCCGTCGTGGCCGTCTGCGGGTCGAGGAGCTCGGCGCGCCGCGCGATCGCCCGGGTCGCCGCCGCGGCGTCCTCCATCGTCGTCGCCTGCGGATCGATCGGCACGAAGACGTGCACGCCCTTGGCGCCGCTGGACTTCACCGACCCGGCCAGGCCGACGTCGGCGAGCGCCTGGCGCACGAGACGAGCGGCGGCGACCGCCTGCGGCGAAGCCGTCGGCGCTGGGCGGGTCGAGGTCGAGCACGAGGTGAGTCGCGCGATCGAGCCGGTCGACGCGGGCCAACGTGGGGTGGTACTCGATGGCGCGCTGGTTGGCGAACCAGAGCAGCGTCCGACGGTCGTTGCACAACGCGTAGGACACGGTGCGCTTCGACGCCTCCGCCCACAACGGAACCGTCGCCACCCATTCCGGGGTGTACTTCGGGACGTTCTTCTGCATGAACGGCGCTTGTCCCCGAGTGACCCTGATCACCGACAGCGGCCGGTCGCGCAGCACGGGGAGGATCCGGTCGTGCACGCGGTCGAGGTACTCGACCAGGTCACGCTTGGTCACACCGGCACCGTCGAACAGCGGTTGGTCGAGGTTGGTGAGCTCGACCCCGTCCCGTGACTCGTCGCTGCGTCGGCCGGCCATCAGCGCAGCGTCAGCCGGACGACCGGGCGCTCCGGCTTGCGTCGGGCGACCTCGGTGAACCCGAGCGGCTCGAACATCGACGGCGTGCCGGTGTAGAGGTCGCCCGAACCGCGCTTGCCGCCCGGCGCGACGGGGATGGCGTCGACGGCCGGCGCTCCGTTGGCCTTGGCCATCGCCACCGCGGCGTCGACGAGCGCGGACCCGACGCCTCGGCGGCGCGCCGTGCGGTGGATGAACAGGCACGACACCGCCCACGCCGGCGTGTCGTCGACCGGCCCGAACGTCGGTGACGACTGCATCCGTGGGTACTCGCGCCGCGGCGCGACCGCGCACCAACCGACGGGGCGACCCTCGAGGTAGGCCGAGCACACCGGGCGGCGGCGTGTCCGCCGAACCGATCGGCCATGGCAGCCTTGCGCCGCTTCGGGTCTCGTCGCCCGCCACTCGGCGTTCGCGAGCCGCCAGAACATGCACCAACAGCCGCCGGGGCCGCCGCGGTCGCCGAGCACGGCCGGCAGGTCGGAGAAGCGCTCGGCGGTGGCCGGCTCGCAGCGCAGCTCCTCGCCGCCCGGGAGCGTCACGGTGACGCCGTTCCAACGGCTCATCGGTGCACCGGCCGCCGGCCGCGCATCGCGCGCCTACCTAGGCGCCGCGGGCGTCGACGATGGCTTGGTCGTACGGCTCGATCATGATGCACTCGCCCGGGCACTCCTCGGCTGCCTCGACGGCGGAGTCGATGAGCGAGTCCGGGATGCGGGCGACGCCGCGACCGCCGTCGGGTCCGTGGCCGGCATCGTCCTGACCGTCGAACACGACCGTCGACCCGAAGTGCTTGGCCTCCTCCTTCACCACCCAGAGGCCGTCGTCGCGGGCCGTGAACACATCCCCGCAGATCTCCTCGCAGATGCCGTCGCCGGTACACAGGTCCTGATCGATCCAGACCATCAGCGCCGTGGCCATGTCGTTTCCCTCCCGGGGGGTGCGCGCAACAATTCCTGCCAGACGCTACAGGTGGCGAAACCGGGCGACGTGTCCTGAGCGGTGGCCGTCCGGCTGCTGGAGCAGTCGTCGCCGGGCTGTACAGCGTGTCGTCGACCGCGTCGGCCCGTCGTTCGTCGAACGGGTCGGTCTCGCCCTGCTGGTCGGTGACCGCTTTGATGGCCACGGCGGTGAACACGAGAACACAGATCGCCGCGAGCATCCGGTGGATGGTACGCCACCGGCGCTTCTCCACGCGCGTCGTCACGCTCCCGCAGGTACGAACCGAGGTCAGCATCGGCCAGGTGGATCTCATACCCTGTTCCTCTACCGACTTCCCGCCGAGACTCAGCTTCATCATCATTGATTAGAATCTCGTCGGAGCATCCACAGCACCAGCGGCACGACACAACGCGACTGGAAACGGTGAGCGCTCCGGGTGGAAGTCCACACCTTCAGATCAACCTTGACGAATAGCGTTCCCGCAAGCTCGGGGAGACGTATTGCGACGATACACGTTACCCGATGACGATGAGGGAGGGAGCCGAGCATGGAGCTTTCTGGGACCAGTTCAGCGCGATGCCCCGCGCGAGAGTCACGATGCGGCAGATGGTTTCCGACGATGCTGGCGTCGCGATCCGACGCCCCGTTGCAGGTACGCGGCAGCCAGACGCTCGATGCGGAACTCCGCGATGCCGCACCTCACGACGAGAGTGAGTTGATCGAACTGGAGATTGTCGGCGAGAGCTTCCACCGGATGTCCGCTCGCGGTCGATCGCCGGCTCCGAAGCAGACGAAGGGCAAGCGCCAGCGCGTCGGCGTCGACGCTCCGATGCGAACCCGAGCAACGAGTACGACTCGAATGCGATCCGAGTCGAAGTGATGGCGGCAACCGTTGGGTCATGTCAGCCGCAATCCGCGGCGATGCTGTCACCGGCGATGCAGCGTTCGTGCGGTGGCGTCATCGAGGCGGCCGGCATGATCGTCGGAGGCTGGGCGAAGCCTCGTCCTCGACGACGACGGATCCGACCACGTTTCGATTGGTCACGTACGGGGTTCGGGTCTGGATCAGCCAACGTGACGTGGACCGCCTCGGCGTGCGAGCCTGATGACCTTGACACCGAGCCTGCCGCGCACCGTGGCCGAGCCGCCACCGGTCAGAGGCGAACGAGCGGCGCCTAGAGCCCGACGCAGAGCAGGACGTGGAGGCTGCGACGCTATCGGGCGCGACGGTGACGGTGACCTGCGAGGAGAACTATCAGGACGTCATCGGAACCTCGATGCCCGCTGGGTGGAGTCCGACCCGGACGTGGCCCGTGCTCGTTCGACCTGGGAATACGCAGCGGTCGAGAATTCCACACACAAAAGCAGCGGCACGACCCTGCGTCGAGGTCCGCTACGAACTCAAGACGATCGGTTACATGACGACCGAAGACGAGTGAGCGTCACGCTAGACGTAATTGCAGCATACTCTCCGACGGCCTACGGGCGACCGCCATGGCGAGAGTGTCACGAGCGCACAAAGGGCGGCACGACCATCTGGCGAGTCAGGGTTCAGCTGGCTGTAGCGCCACGAGCGGCGCGATGATCGGTCCGTGGCCGAAGCACAGCAGTTCACGGTGATGCTCGTCGGTGACAGTCGCGGCCGCGTGTTCGTGCCGGTGCCGTTCGACCCCGACGAGGTGTGGGGCCAGAAGGCGGAACACCACGTCCACGGCACCGTCCACGGCATGGGTGTGCGCGGCGTCATCGAGCCGCTCGACGACGGTCGCGGCATCGTCCTCGGCCCGGCGTGGCGGCGGGACTGCGGGCTCGCCGCCGGCGACATCGTCGACGTCGCCCTCCGGCCCGAAGGCCCCCAACGCGAGGATCTGGCACCTGACATCCTGGCCGCCTTCGCCGCCAATCCGGAGGCCGGCGCGTTCTTCGACTCGATCGCCCAGTTCTACCGACGGGCGTACCTTCGCTACATCGATGCCACCAAGCGCCGACCGGGAGCGGGCGACCCGCATCGCCGAGGTCGTTGAGCTGCTCGCTGCTGGGATCAAGCAACGGTGATCGTGGTGGTGGATGGGAGCAACGTCATCGGCACCGTGCCGGACGGCTGGTGGCGCGACCGTCGGGCGGCCGCGGGTCGCCTCCTCGCCCGGCTGCAGTGCCTGCAGGCTCGCACCGGAAACGAGCTCGTCCTGGTGCTCGACGTCGTCGATCCCGAACTGCCGAAGGCGACCATTCCGGCGTCGCCGTGCGCTATGCGACGCGGCGAGGGGCGAACACCGCCGACGACCGCATCCGGGAGCTCGTCACCGGCCTCGACGGTCGCGAGGCTGGAAGTCGTGACCTCCGACCGTGCCCTCGCCGCCGACCTCCGCTCGAACGCGTGGTCGTCTCGCGCCAAGTCGTTCCCCGCCCGCCTCGACGAGGCCGGCTGCTGCACGCGGCACGGGCGAACGTCCGCTCACAGGCCGCATGATCGCTTGAGGCGCTGGTACCACGGCCCGTCACCGGCTGGTAGGAAGACGATGTGCTCATCCTGCTGCCGGCGTCGGACACGAAGACGCCGGTCCGCCGCGGCAAGCCGCTCGACCCGGCCGGCCTGTCCTTCCCGCCGCTGACGCCGACCCGCGCCGCCGTGCTCGATGCGCTGATCGAGGTCAGCGCCGAGCCCGACGCGACGGACCGCCTCGGCGTACCCGCCGAGCATGAGCGACGTCGTTCGCCGCAACGTGGCGCTTCGCGACGCGCCACCGCGGCCGCCGAGACGGTCTACTCGGGCGTCCTGTACGACGCGCTCGGGCTGGCCGACCTCGACCCCGCGTCGCGGCGCCGGGCCCGCGCGTGGATCGTGGTCATCTCGGCGCTGTGGGGCGCGCGTGCGGCTGGGCGACCGCATCCCGCCGTACCGGCTGGACATGTGTGGCCGCCTGCCCGGCCTGGCGCACCTCACCGACGTCTGGCGGGGACCGCTCGCCGACGTGCTGCCCGCTGCGGCCCGCCGGGGCGTCGTGGTCGACTGCCGCTCCGCCGAGTACGCCACGGCGTGGCGGCCGACCGGGGCGCTCGCCGAGCGGACCGTGGTCATGAAGGTGGTCCGCGACCGGGACGGCGAGCGCGGCGCCGCGTCGCACAACGCCAAGCGCACCCGGGGCCTGGTCGTCCGCCGGATCGTCACCGACGCCATCGACCCGAGACGGCCGGAGGGTCTGGCCGAGGCGCTGTCGGAGCACTTCGAGGTGGATCTGCGAGCGGCCGGACCGCGCCGGCCGGACCTGGGAGCTGCACGTCGTCGAACCGCCGGCCTGATGCGTCGATGGGCCCGCGTTGGGAAGTACGGTCTCACGGATGCCGACGAAGCGGTACGTGGCGTTGCTTCGGGGAATCAACGTCGGCGGCCGCAACAAGGTCGCGATGGCGGACCTCCGCCGGGCGTTCGAGGACGGCGGCTACGGCGCGGTCCGCACGTACATCCAGTCCGGAAACGTGCTGTTCGAGTCCGCCGCCGCCCGCAAGACGTTGGAGGCCGGCATCGAGCGCCTGCTCGAGGCCGGTTCGCGATCCGCTCGTCGTCGTCGTGCGATCGCACGATCAGCTCCGTGGCGTCGTCGACCGTGCCCCCGACGGGTTCGGCGTCGCGCCAGCGAAGTACCACTCCGATGTGGTCTTCCTGAAGGCGCCGTTGACCGCGAAGCAGGCGATGCGGGTCGTCCCCTTCGCGAGGGAGTCGATCAGGCCTGGCCCGGTCCGGGGGTGGTGTACTTCGCCCGGCTGAGCGCCGAGCGGACGAAGAGCCGGATGAGCAGCGATCGTCGGCACGCCGGAGACCAGCGGATGACGATCCGCAGCTGGGCGACGACGACGAAATTCCTCGCCCTCCTCGACGAGGACCGAGACGCCTGACAGCTCAGGCGTCCGCTTAAGCTGCGCCTTCAGCGTCGCACCGCCTGGCGCCAGTAGTCCTTGCGGCTCGCGCTCGTCGGCGTCGGCCAGCTTCGACTGCTCGACGACGACCGTCGACTTCGCCGGCGCCTTGGCATCGACCGTGACGAGGAGTCGAGACCTTCCGTCACCACGTCGAATCGGGGGACGTCGGCTTCGACACGGTCCGCTCCGACAGCGCCACGTCCGGCAGCCACCCGGCCCGCTGCGACGGATCGACGAACGCCATGAAGACCTGCTCGGCGCTGGCGGCGATGTCCTCGACGCGCCGGCGACGAACCGTCGCCGCCGGCCCGCTCGCCGACCCCCGCTTGCCGCGGGCACGCTCGAAGCTCGTCGTCACGGCCTGGGCATCCCACACCAGCGGATGGACGCGAGCAGCTCGGCGACCCGCCGGGCGAGCTCGGTGTGGCCCATCGAGCGGCGGCCCAGGAATCGAGCAGGTCGAACCACTCCTCCCAGCCGCGGCCGGTGCGCTCCCGGATCCGCTCGTCGGAGCAGACGAACTGCGGGTATGTCCGCATCGCTGGAGCGCCTCACCACCGTGGCGAGCAGCTGGACCCTGGCTGTGGTGTAGCTCTCGCCAGTCTTGGCCATGCGGGCCCGGACGAGTCGCTTGAACGACTTCTGGACGGTCATGTGTGTTCCTCTCCACGGCCGGGACCCCGCCACTCACGCTGGCGAGCCCCCGCCGGAAAGGGCGACGTGTCGGGACCGGCGTCCGGAGAGCTGGGCTCCCTTTGCCCTCCCGGGCCGGCGGCGTGAGCACCGGATCGAGGGTTCGGCGATGGGACGTCGCCGGTACGAGGACTACTCCGTAGGGCGGGCGCGGCACTCGATTACCCGTTGACGGCGGCTGACCCCCCCGTGGCTCGCCGAGGGAACGGCTGCGAGACTGGCGAGATGGCTACATCCGAGCGGGTTCCCGAGCCGGCCGACGGGGACGTTCGCAGCGTCCTGCTCGGCTGGCTCGCCTTTCACCGCAACGCGTTGAAAGCGAAGTGTGCCGGCCTCGATGCTGACCAGTTGGTCGACCGGTCGGCGCCGCCATCGCCGCTTTCGCTGCTCGGTCTGGTTCGCCATCTCACGGAGATGGAGCGTGCCTACGGGACCTGGGCGCTCGGTCCGAAGCCGACTTGCAGTGGGTCTGGGGTGAGTACACCGACGATGGCCCGGAGTGGGACATCGATGCCGACGCCTCAATGGTCGACGAGTCGATGGCGGCATGGGAGCGGGAGAAGGCGCTCACCGACGAGCGGATCGCCGCTCACACAACACTGGACTCGATCGGCGCCGGCAACGGCTACAGCCTCGGCTGGAACCTGCAGAAGCTCATCGGTGAGTACGCCCGTCACAACGGTCACGCCGACTTGATCCGCGAGCGCATCGACGGTCAAACCGGCGAGTAGTTCCGGCCGGCCGCCGATCACCGACCGCCGGCGCGGCCAGGTCAGAGCTGGACGCCCTTGGTGAGGGCACCGTCGACGACGAGGTTGGCGCCGGTGATGAAGCTGGCTCGTGGGCTGGCGATGAAGGCGACGGCGTTGGCCATCTCTTGTGGCGTGCCCATGCGCCCGGTGGGGTTGAGGCCGAGTGCGGTGGCGAACAGCTCGGGGTTGCCGGTCTCGATCTGGGACCAGACGCCTCCGGGGAAGTAGGTGTTGCCCGGCGAGACCGTGTTGGCCCGGATCCCCTTGCCGGCCAGGTGGTAGGCGAGACCCTGGGTGTAGTGGACGAGCGCCGCCTTGAACGCCCCGTAGGCGCCGGACGCGAAGTCGATCTCGCGGCCCGAGACGCTGGAGATGGTGACGATGGCCGCCGCCGTCGGAGCTCTCCAGGCTCGGCATGGCCGCGTCGACCAGACGCACCGCGCCCATCATGTCGATCTGGAACCCGTTCCTCCAGGAGTCCTCGTCGCCACCGATGGCCAGCGCCGACACGTTGGAGACGACGATGTCGATCCCGCCGAGCTCGTCGGCGACGTGACGTACCCATCCCTGCAGCGCGGGGCCGTCGCCGACGTCGAGGGCCCGCCCGGTGGCCTGGACGCCCTTCGCCTGCAGCGCGGCGACGGCACTCGACGACGTCGTCGGCGTGACGGGCGCAGATGGCCACGTTCGCCCCCTCGTCGGCCAGCGTGTCGGCGATGGCGCGTCCGATGCCCCTGGTGCCCCCGGTGACGATGGCGTTCAGGCCTTGCAGTCCCAGATCCATGGTCAGCTTCCTTCGAGGTAGGTCTTGCGGATGGCTGCGCCGACGGTGTACTTCGGGTCGACGAAGTTGCCCAACCGGACCTGGCCACACTGGCTGAGCATCATGTAGGCGTCCCAGCGGTCGAACCCGAAGTCGCGTTCCAGCCAGTAGATCAGTTCCCGGTAGGCGATGCGGGCGGCGTCCTCGAGCGGTCGGGCCGACCCGATGGCCATGATCACCTCATCGTTCTCCAGGCGGGGCCAGTCGATCGTCCAACCCTTGATGAGCTCGACATGGATGGTGGTCAGGCTGGCGTACTCGACCGCCGTGCCACACACCTCACCGTCGCCCTGGCAGGCGTGCGCGTCGCCGATGAACAACCGGGCACCCGCGGTGCGGACCGGGAGGTAGGTGACGCTTCCCGGACCCATGTCGGGCAGGTCCATGTTGCCGCCGTGGTTGTCGGGCGTGAGCGAGTTGATCGAATCGAGCTCCGGCGACGTGCTGAGGGTGCCGATGTGGGGCCGGTACGGCAGCGTCACCCGGTCGCTCCAATAGACGTGCTCGGTGTCGAGGTTCACCTTCCGGACCCGCTCGGGCAGGGGCTGGTTCAGCGTGGCGGTGAGCGACGTGCCAGTGAGCGCGCCGAACTCGGGGATCATGGCGCACGTGCCCCGAGGATTGTCACCACGCGGCTCCATCGACTCGATGTAGACCGCCAGCGCGTCGCCCTTCTCGGCGCCTTCCACCATGATCGGCCCGTTCTGCGGGTTCACGAACGGCATGGTCAACTTGGCGCTCGGCAAGTCGGCCTCGGTGTGGATCACGCCACCGAACGCGTCGCGGGTCTCCACCGTGACCCGGTCGCCCGGCCGGATCTGCAACACCGGCGACGAGTACGGGCCCATCGTGAAGTGAAAAGTGCCTTGCCGCTCCTCGCTGAGCAGGTGCGTGGTCCCCGCTCGGCCCCCGCCACCCCGCGCCGCGCCATGATCGAGTCCTGCGGCCAGGCCATCCCGCCGAGACTAACCAACACCACGCTTCACTCGAGCCAGCCGCTGGCCGCTCGGGCCATCGCCATCTACGATCGCCCGATGGGCTCATCAGGCATGAAGCGCAAGGGCCGGCGGCACCTCCCGAAGGTGGGAACCCGCCCGGCGATGGAGCAGGAGCTTCAAGACCGACGAGCCCAGGCCCTCCACCCGTTCTCCGAGGATCCGTGGCGTCGCCGCAGCCCCACCTCCGGGATCATTGCCATCATCGTCGCCGTGGTCGTCGCCATCGGGGTGGTTGCCCTCATCATCGCAACCTGACTCGTCGCCGCGAGACTGCGCCATCAGAACGACCGGGCCCGCCGGAGGGCTCGAGGTCGGCCGTCGGGATCGACGAGGAGCCTGTGGATCGGCTGCGCCCACCACGCGGCAACCCCCGAACCGGCTCAGGACGGTGCTCTCGCAGACGGCCGGGCGGCCGGAGCCCACGCGTCGGATTCGTGCTCCACGCCTGGAGCTCGGCGGCGGCTCGGCGCAGCACCCCGATCGCCGCGACGCCGTCGACCAGGTCGTCGTCATCCCCGTCGTCCCGACCGAGGTGCTCTCGCCACAGTCGCAGGCGGGTCTCACGAGCGAGCACCCGGGCGCCGTCGCCGTGGCCGCCGGGGTCGACCGGCTCCCGCTCATCCCGCTCGGCGTCGATCACCGCGCACGAGAGCTCGGAGTCGTTGGTCCAGGAACGGATGTTGAGGTTGTCGCTCCCGACGATCATCCACACGTCGTCGACGATGCACACCTTCGAGTGCACGTAGATCGGCCAGCCGGACGGCGCCTCGAGGTCGAAGAACGCGACCCGCTCACCGCCGGCACGGCGGAGAGAGCTCTACGGCTCGCTGCTGGCCGATCCGGTAGGGCGGCCCGGACAGTCGGCCGTCTCGATCGGGGTAGCGAGGCACGATCGCTACGAGATGCAGACGCGGCTCAGCACGGAGCCGGTCGGCGAGGAAGCCGGCGGCGGCACCCGACCACAGGTACTGATCCTCGACGTAGACGAGACGGCGGGCCCGCTGGAACGCCTTCAGGTAGGCCCGGGCGATGCTGCGCTCGCCGTCCGGCGCGAACGGGTGTGGCGGTCGCTTGGCCGGATAGGTGCGCAGCACCTGCACGGCGTGATGTCCCACCGGCTTCGGGTCGGGGGGCATCGGCGGGAGCGGATCCGGCCGTCGCGGTTCCCTGGCGACCCGCGCCAGCCGCGACCGCCAGGGGTTGCGATGGTCGAGCGGCGTCGGATCCTCCCAGCGCTCGCGGAACGTCCATGCGAGATCGCCGACGGCCGGACCGTGGACCTCGAGCTGGATGTCGTGCCACGGTGGTCGCGGGCCGTACCGAGGATCGAGCTCGATCGCCTGCTCGTCGCCGCGGTGCTGGGCGTCGTCGCGGCGGCCGTGGCACAGGTCGATGCCTCCGACGAAGGCGACGTCCTGATCGGGCCGA
Organism: uncultured Acidimicrobiia bacterium; assembly: GCA_963839695.1. Lineage (GTDB taxonomy): Bacteria > Actinomycetota > Acidimicrobiia > Acidimicrobiales > Ilumatobacteraceae > JALZMG01. Next base: position 24,056 of record CAWIVW010000015.1, read on the forward strand.
TCAGGATGGCGGATCACGAACAGCTTCTGGTGATGGCTGCCGTCCCGCCGGACCCGCTCGTCGAGCAGCACCTCGCCCCCGGCCTCGTTCACCGTCTCCACGAGATGCAGGTTCTCCTGTTCGCTGAAGTGCGCCTGGTCGGCGTGCGACCGCCATACGAGCCCGCGGACATGGACTTCGCGCGCGGCCAGGTCGGCGAGGACCCGGGCGATCTCGGTACCGGGACCGTCCAGGCGCTCGTCGGGGTCGCCCCGCCAGTCGGTGAAATGGACCCACTCATCGGGCTTCATGCCGCGCAGGCACGAGTGCAGCCGGGGGAAGTACTCCGCGCCGTGGATCAGCACCCGGACGTCGTTGCCGTCGGTGTACGCCAGGCCATCGTGTCGGCGGCGATCGATCTCGGTAGCCGGGTTGCCGCGCTCGTCGGGCGACAGGAACCATGCGGCCGGCGTCATCGTCGACTCCTCCGCCGGCTCCCGTTCGCGGCGCCGCAGCAACAGCGCCGAGATGGCGAGGATGAGGATGACCAGGGCGAGCGCGCCGACTTCGATCATGGCCTCGGCGAACTCCTGCCAGCCCTCCTCCTCGGGCCGTTCCGCGCCGGCCACCACGACGATCTCCTTGATCGACGCGATGATCCCGACGAGGAGGAACGGCTCGGCGATCAGTTGCCGCTCTCGGATCGTGACCCGGACGGCTCCCAGCAGCTCGACGAAGACGAAGACGAGGAGGAGCACACTCAACAGCTCGGTCGCGGCCGCCACCACGTCGTCACCGACGCTGTCGACGAAGCCGACGATGCCGTCGACGAGCAGCGCCAGCGCACCGGCCACGAGCGCGAGCGCGGCGACGCCGTAGATGACCTGCTCGGCCCACATGAACGCCCGGTGCTCGAGCCCGTCCTGGCCGTCGTCGTGCTCAGGTTCCTCAGCCATCGGCCCCGAAGGTGTTCATCCTCTTCCGTTCGAGCCCGCCGGCGACGAGTCGCCGCGCTCGTGGACTCGCATCGGGCGAACGCTAGTGGAGCCGAGCGGCGGCCCTCATCGGGTCGGCTCAACCTGCGACGGCTCGGGCAACGGCCGACTTCTGTGTCGGCACGTAGCACGTTTCTCGTCGTTTGCGCTGACCCAGAACGGCCGCGCGGCGGACGTCAGGTGAGGGTGAGCGCTTGGCCGGACGGGGCGGTGATCGTCGCCTCGAGGCGAGAGGCTCGGCGACGACTCGATCAGCACGTCGACGCCAAGGACCTCCAACGCCAGGCGCGCCTGCGCCGTGTCAGCGTCCCCCGCGCAGCGCCTCGAGCCGGCCACCGACCGGGGCGTCGTAGGCCGGACTCCCGCCGCTGTCCCACGAGATCAGGAACGGCGTCGCGCCGCCGACCGGGCCGTCGACGACGAACGCCACGCGCCACGACAGCACCGCCCCGTCGGGCCGCTACCGTGCTATCCCGTACGGATCGCCGGTCCCGGTCACGCCGGCGGCGCGCAGGGCGGCGACGGTGGCGTCGATGTCGTCGCACCCGACGGCGAATGCGACCAGCCGCGGCTCGTCGCCGAGGTCCTCGGGGGCGAGCGGGCTGGGCGGGACGTCGGCCTGCGCCGGGTCACGGGCGATCACCTCGAGGTACGTCGGCGGGCCGAGGGACAGCAGTGCATTGTGCGTCCCGGCGCCGGGGTGCACGCCTCCGAACACCGGTGCCACACCGGTCAGGGCCTCCACGGCGCGGCACCCGATGTCGAGCGACGGCGCGGCGAGCACGAGGTGGTCGATCCAGTTCCCCACGCCGCGCAACGTACCAGCGGCGGCCCTCATCGGGCCGGCTCCCCCCGCTCGGGCAACGGCCGACTTCTGTGTCGGCACCTAGCACGTCTCTCGTCGTTTGCGCTGACCCAGAACGGCCGCGGGGTGGAGGTCAGGTGAGGGTGAGCGTTCGGCCGGACGGGGCCGTGATCGTCGCCTCGAGGCGGGAGCTCGGCGACGACTCGACCAGCACGTCGACGCCAAGGACCGCCAACGCCAGGCGCGCCTGCGCCGGGTCAGGGTCGCCGGCGCGCAGCGTGTCGAGCCGGCCACCGACCGGGGCGTCGTAGGCCGGGCTCCCGCCGCTGTCCCACGAGATGAGGAACGGCGTCGCGCCGCCGACCCGGCCGTCGGCGACGAACGCCACGCGCCACGACAGCACCGCCCCGTCGGGCCGCTGGCGCGCCATCCCGTACGGATCGCCGGCCCCAGTCACGCCGGCGGCGCGGAGGGCGGCGACGGTGGCGTGCCCGGTCCGCGGGCGGAGAGCGGGGTGCGCTTACGCTGCGCGGGCATGGCCGGCTACGACGTGGTGTTGCGAGGTGGCCGGGTGGTCGACCCGGAGAGTGGGGTCGACGACGTGCGCGACGTGGGCATCGCCGGCGGGCAGATTGCGTCCATCTCGAGCGAACCATTGGACGGTGACACGGTCGTCGAGGTCAGTGGAAAGGTCGTCGCTCCCGGGTTCATCGACCTGCACAGCCACGCGCAGACGCTGGCGGGCCGTCGTTTGCATGCGTGCGACGGGGTCACGACCGTGCTTGATCTCGAGGCAGGGCGGGCCCCGGTCAGCGCCGCCTATGCGCGCGATGCGCAGTTCGGATCGCCGGTGCACTACGGCTTCTCGGTCTCGTGGGCGGCGGCTCGGATGGAGGTGCTGGGCGATGTGCCGTCCGACGGTGGGCTCGGGACGATTCTCGACAACTTGGCGGACCCGGAGTGGCAGCGGGCCGCCTCGGCCACGGAGGTGGCGGCGATCCTCGAGCGGTTGGCGGACGGCATCGGCGATGGGGCGATCGGGATCGGCCTGCTGATGGGCTACGCCCCCGGCGTGGACCCGGTGGAGTACACGGCGGTCGCGCGACTCGCCGTCTACCGCTGGCGTTCCGACGTTCACGCACAGCCGCGACCTCGCCGAGACCACTCCGTCGGTGCGGATCGACGGAGCCGAGGAGGTGGTGCGGGCGGCGTCCGAGACCGGCGCCCACATGCACTACTGCCACATCAACAGCACATCGACGCGTCACGTCGACCGGGTCCACCGTCTCGTGGAACGTTGCCGGGCAGGCGGTGCCACTGTCACGACCGAGGCCTACCCGTACGGTTCGGGCTCGACGGCGATCGGCGCCGCGTTCCTCACTCCCGAGCGCCTGGCGGCCCGAGGCATCGACTCGACGAGACTGACCTACCTTCCGACCGGCGAGCGGGTGGGCGACGCGACGAGGCTGCTCGAGCTACGAGCCACGGACCCGGGCGGGCTCGTCATCTTCGACTTCATGGATGACGACGACCCCGGCGACCATGCCATCCTGCGGCGGTCGCTCCAGTTCGACGGAGCCATCGTCGCCAGCGACGGCATGCCGCCTGTGTGGAGGGACCCGGTGATTGATCCCCGGACGTGGCCGCTGCCATCTGCGGCCGTCACTCATCCGCGCACCGCGGGATGCTTTTCACGTGCGCTGCGCCTGTGGCGGGAGGAGGGAGCGGCGCTCGCCGAAGCCCTTCGCCGTTGCACCCTCTCACCGGCGCAAGTCCTGGAACGATGCGTGCCCGCGATGCGCAAGAAGGGGCGCCTCCAGGACGGCGCCGACGCCGATGTGGTCGTGTTCGACTACGACCGGATCAGCGATCAAGCCAGCTACCAGGAGAGTACGCGTCCGTCCACCGGCATCATCCATGTCCTGGTCGACGGAACCTTCGTCGTTCGCGACGAACACCTGGTGCTCGACGCGCTGCCCGGTCGAGCACTGCGCGGGGTACCGGCCTAGCGACGTCGATGGCGTCCGCGGGTCGCACTTCTACACGGGCGGGTCGGCCCGACCGATGATCCGGATGATGCAGTGATGCGGGGCGGACAGCGAGGGCCGCGACACCGCGTGCCGCTCACAGGCCGAGGACGGTGCGGCGCAGTTCGGCGCTCTCGCGCAGCGCCGCTCCCGTCCCGGTCGCAACGATGCGTCCCTCGGCGAGCACGTATCCCCGGTCCGATACGGAGAGCGCCCGCTCCACCTCCTGCTCGACGAGCAGAACACTCACCCCGATCGAGTTGATCGACTCGATCACGTTGAACACCTCGTCGACGACGACTGGGGGCGAGCCCGAGCGACGGCTCGTCCATGACCAGGAGTCGGGGCCGCGACATCAGCGCCCGGCCGACGGCGAGCATCTGCTGCTCGCCCCCGCTGAGCCGACCGGCGAGCTGGCCTGACCGCTCCTGCAGCCGGGGGAACAGCGCGTAGACCCGGTCGAGCTCATTTCGGTAGTCGCGGCGGGCACCCTTCCGATACGCGCCCAGAGACAGGTTGTCGTAGACGGACATGTGGGCGAAGACGTGGCGCCCTTCCGGTACCGCGGCCACCCGTGGTCGCAGACGGCGTGGGCTGGCAACGCCGTCAGCTCGACGTCGTCGTCGCGGCGAGTCAGCCCGTGCCTGCGTTCCTGTTGAGTCATCAGCCGACACCCCTTCCCCCGTGGTCGCCACGTCGACCAGTTGACGGGCGCCGCCCTCGATCAAAAGTGTATGTCAACAACGCACGACGACGGACCAGACGGCATCGCGACGGGGGTCATGAACGGATGAGTCGGGCGACCAAGCTTTCAGCGTCGTGCGTCCGCCGGTGCGCCGCGCACGCTGGAACGGCGGACCGGCTCGCCGGAGACGGCGAATCCGACCGCACCCCAGGACGCGCCGCGCAGCTCGACGGTCAATGAGCGCACGCGCTTACGCAGGAGCGCCCACCTCCGATCGGGCTCCACTGCGGCCACCTCGTCGAGATCGAAGGAAAGCGCGAGCGCGGCTGCGCCGCCCAGCAGTTCGCCCGTCGTCAGCGCGCATGCCGCCGTCTGGTCGGTGACGAGCAGGATGCCTTGGCCCCGCCCCAGGTTCACGACCTGGGAGTCCTCGCCGTGGGCGGGTCGGCCCGTCGTCGTCGGTGGCCACGCCGGCCATCGCGCTCACGGCCCACCACTGGGCTTCGGTCTCGTCCGGTCGGGGCTCGGGACAGCCCTCGGTCACCTTGCGCCCGAGGGCGGCAGCCAGGGTCTCGTCCATGGCGTCGTCGAGCAGGGAGAACGACGGGCAGTAGGAGGCGCCGTCAGTGGCGAGACCATGATCCACGCCACTTGGCTACCAGACGATCAGTAGGCACGGCTACGACAGTGCCGCTCTCGTGAGGCGGGCGATCTCGAGGTCCTCGCGGGCCCGTACGACCACGGATCGCACGGGTGAAGGAGACGCCGAGATGTCCGCGTCGCCATCGGCAGCCGAGTTGAGTGCCTCGTCGACGGCGACGCCGAGGAAGCCCAGACCCTCGGCGGCGCGACCGCGAACGAGCGAGCTGTGCTCACCGATGCCGCCCGTGAAGGCGAGTACGTCGAGGCCGTCGAGGGTGGTCACCATGGCCGCGATCGATGCCCGCAGCCGGTGCACGTAGATGTCGAGCGCGAGCACCGCGTCGGCATCGCGCCGACACGCCCGCGCTTCGACCTCGCGCATGTCGCTGGTGCCCGCCACGGCCTGCATGCCCGACGAGTCATAGAGCTCTCGCTCGACGTCGTCCGGTCGCAGGCCGGCCCGGGTCACGAGCCACGCCACAACGCCAGGATCGACGGACCCGGGGCGAGTCATCATCACGAGTCCGTCGAGCGGAGTGAAGCCCATCGTGGTGTCGACGCTGGCACCACTCCGGACGGCCGCCAGTGACGCGCCGGCGCCGAGGTGACAGGTCACGATCCGCAGCTCGGTGACGTCGCGTGCCACCAGCTCGGCGGTCCGCCGCGCCGCCGACGAGTGCGACAGCCCGTGGAACCCGTAGCGCCGCACGCCGAACTCGTCGCGCCATCGTGCCGGGATCGGGTAGGTCGACACGTGCGTCGGCAACGTGGCGTGGAAGGCGGTGTCGAAGCAGGCGACGTTCGGTACCTCGGGGAGCCGCTCACGCAGCGTGCGGATCATCGCCAGTGCCGTCGGCTGGTGGAGCGGGGCCAGGGCGACGAGGTCGTCGAGCGCGGCCAGCACGTCCTCGTCGACGACGACCGGCGACCGGAACGTCGTCCCTCCGTGCACGACCCGGTGCCCGGCGATGTCGACGGTCCCGAGCGCGTCGAGCGCGTCGTCGAGGGGAGTGTCGTCGACACGGCCGTGGTTGGCGTCGAGGTCGATCGAGGACGAGACCGTGTCGTCGTCCTCGACCACGCGCAGCTTCAGGCTCGACGAGCCGGCGTTGACGACGAGCAGCCTCACGAGCCGGTCGACGGCTCCAACTGCCACGACCAGCCGGAGATCTCCGGCGGGTCCTCACCGTGCTCGCGGGTGTACAAGCGGGCCGCCGTGCGGGCGTCGACCATCTGTTGACGGAGGTCCGCGACGGACGAGCCGAGTGCCGGGACGCGGTCGATGACGTCGATGACGAGGTGGAAACGGTCGAGGTCGTTCAGCATCGCCATGTCGAACGGGGTCGTGGTGGTGCCCTCCTCCTTGTAGCCGCGCACGTGGAGGTTGTCGTGATTCGTGCGCCGGTAGGTGAGGCGGTGGATCAACCACGGATAGCCGTGGTAGGCGAAGACGACCGGACGGTCGGCGGTGAAGAGTGAGTCGAACTCACTGTCGGGCAGCCCATGGGGATGTTCGCTGACCGGCTGTAGTCGCATGAGATCGACGACGTTGACGACGCGCACCTTCAACTCCGGCAGGTGCGTGCGCAGCAGCAGCACGGCGGCGAGTGTCTCGAGCGTCGGAACGTCGCCGGCGCACGCCAGCACGACGTCCGGCTCGCTGCCGGCGTCGTTGGAGGCCCACGGCAGGATGCCGATCCCGCGCGTGCAATGGAGCACAGCCTCGTCCATCGTGAACCAGCACGCGCTCGGCTGCTTGCCGGCGACGACGACGTTCACGTAGTCGCGGCTGCGCAGGCAGTGGTCGGCGACCGACAGCAGCGTGTTGGCGTCGGGCGGAAGGTACACCCGGATCACCTCGGCCTTCTTGTTGACGACGTGATCGATGAAGCCCGGGTCCTGATGGGAGAAACCGTTGTGGTCCTGCCGCCACACGTGGCTGCTGAGCAGGTAGTTCAACGATGCGATCGGCCGGCGCCAGGCGATCCGCCGGCTCGTGCGCAGCCACTTGGCGTGCTGGTTGAACATCGAGTCGACGATGTGGATGAACGCCTCGTAACTCGTGAACAAACCGTGACGGCCCGTCAGCAGGTAGCCCTCCAGCCATCCCTCGCAGAGGTGCTCCGACAGGATCTCCATCACCCGACCGTCCGGCGCGAGATGGTCGTCGCCGGCGACCCGTTCGGCCACCCATGTCCGGTCGGTGACGTCGAACACGGCGCTCAGCCGGTTCGACGCGACCTCGTCTGGTCCCATCATCCGAAACGTCCGGGGTTGAGCCGGATCACTTCCCGGAGCCACAACCCGAGCTGACGAGTGGCCTCGCACGCCGGCTCGCCCGGACGCGGCACGTCGACGGCGAAGTCGCGGAAGTCCGGCAGGCGCAGGTCACGCAGCAGCAGTCCGCCGTTGGCGTGTGGGTTGGCGCTCATCCTGCGAGCCTCCACCGGCGCCTGCTCGACGATTTCCGGGCGCGGCGCGCCCCCCTCATCGAACAGCTCGTCAGGGTGATAGCTCCGCATCCACTCCTCGAGCTGCCGGAGGTGCTCGGGGTTCGATCGGACTCCGTCGAGCGGGACCTGATGGGCGCGCCACGTCCCCTCGACCTGGTGACCGTCGACGTCCCGCGGCCCCGTCCACCCCTTCGGCGTGCGTAGCACGATCATCGGCCAGGTCGGTCGGGTCCGACCTCGATCGCGGCGATGCTCGTCGCGGATCTCGTCGATGACGTCGAGCGCCAGATCGAGCGCGCCGGCCAGTTGGCGGTGCACGTCGAAGGCCTCGTCGCCGGCGACGGTGAGCACCCGGTGCCCATAGCCCTCGAGGAGCTTGACGAGCTCGGCCTCCGGGATGCGCGCGAGCACCGTCGGGTTGGCGATCTTGTAGCCGTTGAGGTGGAGGATCGGCAGGACCGCACCATCTCGTGCGGGGTTGAGGAACTTGTTGGAGTGCCAGCTGGCGGCCAGCGGCCCGGTCTCGGCCTCGCCATCGCCGACGACACAGGCCACCACGAGGTCGGGGTTGTCGAACGCCGCCCCGTACGCGTGAGCGAGGGCGTACCCGAGCTCGCCGCCCTCATGGATCGAACCAGGTACCTCGGGCGCGACGTGGCTCGGAATCCCGCCGGGGAACGAGAACTGGCGGAAGAGCAGGCGCATGCCGTCCTCGTCGCGGCCGACATCACCGTGGACCTCCGACCAGGTGCCCTCCAACCAGGCGTTGGCGACGGCAGCCGGGCCACCGTGGCCGGGCCCCATGATGTAGATGGCGTCGAGGTCGCGCTCCCGGATCACCCGGTTCATGTGGGCGTAGATGAGGTTGAGACCCGGTGTCGTGCCCCAGTGGCCGAGCAGCCGCGGCTTGACGTGCTCGGCGGCGAGCGGCTCGCGCAGCAGCGGGTTGTCGAGCAGGTAGATCTGACCGACGGACAGGTAGTTGGCGGCCCGCCACCACCGGTCGACGTGCTCGAGTTCGCGGTCACTCACTGGGTTCGACGTCGGGCGATCGGTCACGGTCGTCATCGGGCGCCTCTCTTCGGTCGTTGCTCGCCGCGAGTCTCGCACCGCGCTCTACCACGCGCCGCTGCGCGTCGTCTCTACGAGGTGATCGCCGGCGGTCGCCCGGGCTCGGCCGTCGCGACGGGCCGGCCGAACGTGGCAGCGTCGCGCACTGCCGCGGGCGCATCGACGCCCAATTGCCGATCAGGTTGTGCGCCGAGCGCATCGTTGACCGTGGAGAAGGCGATGCGGAGCGCCACGAACACCGACATGGCGAAGATCTGACCGTCGTCGAAGCCGGCGGTGCGCAGCGACTGCACGTCAGCAGCCGTCGTCGAGTTCGGATCACGGGCCAGTTGGCGGGCCCATCGGGCAAGCGCCCGCTCGGTGCTGTCGAGCGCCGTGTCGTCGCCGCGAAGCACGCGCTCGGCGACCTCGGCGCCGGCCTCGTCCGCCAGCTTCTTGCCCCACGCCAGCGAGCAGTACGAGTCGCCGAGGGCCGATGCACAGGAGGTGACGAGGATCGCTCGTTGCCGGTAGGTGAGTGATCCGGACTGGGTGACGTGACCCAGCAGGTCGGACAATCCGTTGAGTGCCGCCGGATCATGAGCCCAGAGCTTGGAGGAGTTCATCACATAGCCAAGCCCCTTCACGTCGTCGTCGAACAGCCGCTGAGCGCCGGGTGAAGACGGCACGTCGTCGAGGAACGACGTCGCCGGCGACGGCGCGGCATCGCCGCGCCCGGCCGTCCGCGGCTTGCGGGCGACATAGCCGACGGCCGCGATCGGCGCCCGCAGTGGAAGCCCGTCGCGGACTCGTTGCCGGGCGAGGGCGATCGCCGACCGGACGAACTCCTCCTCGCCGACGTTCTCGATGGCCTCGTGCGCCGGGCCCACCGACGAGATCGCGCGGGCGTACGCCTCGGGGTCGGCGAATTCCAGGACGAAGGGGATCTCGTGACGCCGAATGTCGACGAACCCGCAGCGGGCCAGTAACTCCTCGCCCGCCCCTGGCCGGCCGAGCGCCACCATCGCCGCCTGGTGTTCCACCTTCGGTGTAGCCGCCAGCCTCAGCGGCTCCATCGACCAGGCACCAGGTGAGCGTTTGATGTGACCCCAGACGGTGATTCCCAGTCGCCCGTCGGGCACCAGGACGCGGTGAGCCTCGGCTACCGCGCCGGGCGTCGTCCCCCAGATCCCGCGAAAGCTGGTGACGACGTCGAAGGAAGCGCCGGGCCAGGGAAGGTCCTGCATGTCGCCGACGCGAAGGTCGGCATGCGGGTTGCGATCGCGGGCCACGGCGATCAGTCGTGGTGATGCGTCGATGCCGCAACACGTTGCGCCCACCGCCGTCGCCAGCTCCACGGCGAGTCCGGCGCCGCACGCCATGTCGAGCAGACGGTCACCCGTCCCGACACCGAGGTGATGGTGGAGGGCCACATACTCCCTGCAGTGCGCCGGCTCACAGAGGGTGGCGAAGTCGACGGCGCGCCGACCCCAGCCCTCGTCGACCTGGCGCCAGGCCGGCGACGGGTCACGAGCGGTGTCAGGCGAGTGCTGCGACACGATCGTCGAGGTAGGAGGCGAGGTGGGCACTCAGGTCCTCGGCGTCGTCGCCGGCGCCGTCGATGAGGGTCGACTTGCGCCGGCGGAGGAAGGGCATGCCCATCAGATACATGCCCGGCGCGTCGACGACGACCCCGCCGTCGTGACGGATCAGACCCTTGCGATCGAGCACCGGCACGTCCAGCCAGGAGTAGTCGGGGCGGAAGCCGGTGGCCCAGACGATCGTGCGGATGTCCCCACGGGTGAGGTCGATGCCCAGCGGTGGTGAGTCCTCGACGATCGTCGGTGCGGGACGCGACGGGTGCTCGAGCTCGCCGTCGAGTCCGTGCTCGGTTGCCCACTCGTCGATCGCGTCGAGCAGCCGGCCGAGCTTCAGATCGGCCATCGCGCACATGTTGCGCAACGACCCGGAGAACTGGGCCCGCCCGTCGCTGATCCCGGCGAATCGCCCGACGAGGCGGACGCCGATCGACGTCAGGGCGTTGAGATCGAGCGTCGTCCGCGCCGGTGTGCCGACGATCTGCAACGACGGGAGCCGGCGTACCCTGACGATGTCGTCGACCTCGTCGTAGCGCTCGTCCATCATGCCGCTGTCATTCATCCAGCGTTGGATGTCGCGGCCCCGGTAGACCCGCGGGGCGCGCACGTGGGCGCCGACCGCCACCGTCACGGGGCGGCCCGAGCGGTGGATCTCGTCGGCGAGCTGGATGCCCGTCGCCGATGCGCCGACCACGAGCACGCCACCTTCCGCGAGCTGGTCCGGATTCCGGTAAGCGTCCGGCGTCACCAGGTCGATGCCCGCCGGACTGTCGGTGGCGAAGGGAGGGAGATGGGCGACGTTGCAGGCCCCGGTCGCCACGACGACTGTCCGCGCGCGCCAGCAGCCCTCGTTGGTGGTGACGATGTACCCGTGCGACGCCGGCCGCACCTGGGTGACGGTCGTGCCGGTTTGCACCGGCGCGGCGACGACGGTCGCATACCGCTCGAGGAGTCCGATGACCTCAGGCATCGTCATGAAGCCGTCGGGGTCGTCACCCGCGTAGCCGAATCCGGGGAGCCGGCTCTGCCAGTTCGGTGTGAGCAGCCGCAGGGAGTCCCACCGCTCCGTCTTCCACGTGTTGGCGACGTCACCGCGCTCCAACAGAACGTGGTCGATGGAACGAGCGGAGAGCCGGTGGCTCATCGCCAGACCGGCGTGACCGGCGCCGATGACGACCGTCGTGATGTTGCCTGCCCCGATGGACCCTCCCGGCACGGGAGGGCTCAGCGGACTTCGACGGTGACGTTCGTCGGGTTGGTGATGATGTCGTACACCGCCGACCGCTTCTGCGATTGCGCGACGACGGCCTTGATCTCGTCGGGGGTGGCGTCGGCGTCGATGTCGTAGGTGACCTTGATGCCGTTGAAACCGTTGCGCACGTCGCTGTCGATGCCGAGGATGCCGGAGACGTCCATCTCGCCTTCGAGGGTCGCCGATACCGAGCGCAGCTGGATCTCCCGGTTCTGAGCGACGGCGGCGACGCCCGCGGTGAGGCAACTGGCCAGGCCGACGAGCACGTACTCGACGGGTGTCGCCCCGTTGTCCTCGGAGGCGAAGATCTCCGGGTGATCGGCGTCGAACGTGTATTCCCTCCGGTGGTGCTGCTCTGCGCCGAGGCCGAAGAAGCCTTCGACGCTCGAGTGGCTGTGGGTGCCGTTCTTCCACGTGCAACTGGCCCGCCATTGGAATTGAGCGGCCTCAGGAGCGGCCGTCAGGGCCTCCCGTGCCTCCAGCAGTGCGGCTACGTTGACCCCGTTGTCGACGGGGGTCCCGGTCATTGTCATCTGTCTCGCCCTTCTTTCTCCGGCCGCCACGACGAGCGTCGCCTTCCTCCGGCGACCGGTCGCACGACCGTACCACGGCCGCCGACCGACCTCGCAGTCAGAATCAGTCCGGTCCGGCCGGCTCTCTCGGCAACGAGGGGCCCGGAATCACCGGCAGCTCGGAGAGACCGCGGAGCACGAGTCCGTCGCCGTGACCCCACCGCAGCTCGTCGTCGGCGGCGGCGAGTCGTAGCCGGGGGAAGCGTCGCAGCAACGTGCCCAGGGCGATGTGCCCCTCGATGCGGGCGAGGGGGGCACCGAGGCAGTGGTGGATGCCATGCCCGAAGGAGAGATGGCGAACGCCCGAACGGGCGAGGTCGAGCACCTCGGGATCGTCGTAGGCATGCTCGTCGCGGTTCGCCGCGGCCAGGCTGATGATGACCTGGGCCCCGGCCGGAATCGTCACGCCGCCCAGTTCGACGGGTTCGACGGCGTATCGAAACGTCGAGTGCGGGACCGGCGCGTCGTAGCGCAGGAACTCCTCCAACGCCGCCTCGAGCCTTCCCGGATCGCCCCGTAGCAACGACAGTTGACCCGGGCTGCGGAACAGCGCGACGACGCTGTTGCCGATGAAGCTCGCCGTCGTGTCGTGACCAGCGACGATCAGCTGGAAGATCGTCGACAGCAACTCTCGGGTGTCGAGACGCTCGTCCCCGTCGCGGGCGGCGATCAACGCGCTGACAAGGTCGTCTCCCGGAGAGCCGGCCTTCACGTCGACGAGCTGCTCCAGCAGCGCCACGACCGCGTCGGATGCCAGCTTCGCCTCGGCGTACTGCTCCGGAGTCGAGGTCGGGACGAGCAGCCGGGTCAGGCCTCGCCCGAGGGCGGCGCGGTCGGGCTCGGGCACACCGAGCAGCTCGCAAATGACGGTGAACGGCAGCGGGAACGCGAAGCGGGAGACGAGGTCGACCCGAGTGTCGGCGCCTTCCGCGGCGATGCCGTCGAGCAGGTCATCGACGATCGTTTGGATTCGTGGGCGCAACCCCTCGATGCGCCGTGGCGAGAAGGCGCTCGAGACCAGGCGGCGGAGTCGAGTGTGGTCCGGCGGATCGACGGTCAGCATGTGTCGGGCAAATGTCGGTCCGGGGAGGCCCTCGGACACGACGGCGGCGTTGGCGACCAGGGCGGCGTGCATGTCCTTCGACAGCCGCGGGTCGTTGAGCGCGGCGCGGGCTTGGTCGCGGCGGACGACGAGCCAGGCATCGTGGCCGTCGACGAGCGTCACCGGGTGGACCGCGCCGCGTTTGCGCACGTCGGCGAACAAGGCAAACGGGTCGTCGCGGTTTTGCGCTCCCCATGCCTTCAGCGCCGCGGTCACGTCGTGCTCGACCATCGCTCGCAGCATCTCACACGTCGGCGGAAACGGCCCGATCTCGCGTCCAACCACTGCCGCGACGCGTAGACCGCACTCGCGGGTTCACGATCGAGCCGTTTCCTGAGAGCGGGTGACGGGGATCGAACCCGCACCACCAGCTTGGAAGATAGCCCACGAAGGGTTCTGCTAGCTGGACCTCTCGACATTTCACCTGGTCAAAGCACTTGTCTGAGTCACCGATGACCGCCGCTCAGTACCGATCGACAGCGCCCATAAGGTCACGATAAGGTCACGGAGGTGGATCACCAGGCGGGCAGATAGCCGATGCCGCGGGTCAGGCAACGCCGTCCTAAGACGACAGGGACAGTAGACCGCCTGCCGTCCGGACGGTGGCGAGCGCGGCTCAACGCCCTCGATGGGTCGCGGGTCTCGCTTGGATCGTTCCGCACCAAGACCGAAGCGGAGCGGGCCCTTGCCGTCGCCGTCGGCGAGCAGACGAAAAACGCCTGGGTCAACCCGAGATCCGGCCGACTGACATTCGCGACCTACGCCGAGGGTTGGATCGATCATCGGTCAGGACTCCGCCCGAGAACCGTCGAGCTCTACGAGTACCAGCTGCGCGTTCACCTGTTGCCGACGTTCGGGGAGCTCGCGCTGAACGAGATCACGCCGGCGCACGTTCGGTCGTGGCACTCGAGGCTGACAAAGGCGGCCACGCCCGGGTCGGTGACGATCTCGAAGGTGTACCGGCTGCTTCGGGCGATCCTCAACACCGCGGTCGAAGACGAGCTGATCTCCAAGAACCCGTGCAACATCAAGGGCGCCGGTAGCGAGAGGTCGCCCGAGCGTCCGATCGCCACCGTTGAGCAGGTCGATCAACTCGCCAGTGCGATCGATGCACGGTTCAGGGCGCTCGTGTATCTCGCGACGTACACGACACTGCGCTATGGCGAGCTGTTCGCCCTGCGGCGCCGCAATATCGACTTGGAGGGCCGGACGATCTCGGTCGTCGAGCAGGTGTCTCACCTGGCGGACGGGACACTGATTGTCGGGCCACCGAAGACAGCGGCCGGCGTCCGAGTCGTGTCGATCCCGGCGAGCCTGGTGCCCGAAGTCGAGCGCCACCTGGTCGAGTACGTCAGCGAGGAGGCCGATGCGCCGGTGTTTCGGGGGCGAAGGGGGCGGTGCCGAGGACCGCCAACTGGAGCAAGATGTGGCGCAACGTCACGGCCTCGGTCGGCATCGAAGGTCTTCATTTCCACGATTTGAGACACACCGGGAACACCCTGGCGGCGTCGACCGGAGCCAGCACCAAAGAACTCATGGCGCGGATGGGCCACGCGTCACCGCGAGCGGCGTTGATCTACCAGCACGCCACGCGGGAACGCGAGGACGCCATCGCGGCCGGGCTTGACGCGATCCTCGCTCGAAGAAGAAGTGCCTCGGGGTCACGGCGGTCGAAACGCGCGGTGAGTGGCCGGTACCCGACGGCGACCCGAGGCGCCGCCGCGGCGCACCATTAACTCGCTGCGAGGTCGGTCCGAGCGGTCTGATCGTGCGTCGGCGGCGCAAGAACACTCGGGGCGCGCGCTTGCTGTTGCGAGCACGAAAGCCGTCGAGCAACGGCACCTTGACGACGTACATCGTGCCATCGCAACGCGAGTTGCCGGATGCGCGGGCTCGGATGCCAAACGCCGGCTCAGGGCGCGACGCCGGCCACGCCAACTCGGTCAGCGACCGTCATTCGGTACGCACGCCTATCGCTGAGTCAAGTTGACTCACGGGGAGCACAGCGCCGCGTGTGGAGCGGGTAGCCCCGCCTTCGGTCCGCGAACCCCGAATATCGGGGAGCCCACTGAGCTAACCCGGCGTGCCTGGTCAGGGTATACGAGGGGTGCGCGAGTGAGGACCGGGACGACAGGCCGGACGACAGCGCGAGCGAGTTGTCGTCCCGTCTTCAGTCGACCGGGGTCCGCGGTCGCGGGTCCGAAACCGAGGTCGTGAAGTCGATCTGCCGGGCCGCCCGGTCCAGCCATGAACGGGTTGGCGTGGACGTACGGAAAGCCGTTCGGGGAGAGGGGGTGACGGTCAGGGGGCGAGGGCCAGCACGTTGCGGGCGACGACCCGGGTGCACCACCGGGTGGAGCGTGTGATCGTGGCCGCTGAGACCCCGGCGGTGGTGGCGATGCGGCTCCTCGTCCACCCGGCGCGTTCCAGGTCGGCGATCCGCTGGCGCACGGGCCAGAAACTCACCTGGCTCCTCGCGCCCACTACACCTGATCAGCCAGGGCGGATGCGGATCACCTCGCAGCCAAAGAACACGTCGTCGGCGTCACCGAAGCAGCGGTCACGCCCCAACCCGCCACGCAGAATGTCGGTGCCGCTGTGACCCAACGGCCACGCTGCCCGCAGCGTGTCGTTACCCCGCTGACCGATCAGAACATCGTTGCCCCGGTTCCCGACCAGCAGGTCCGGCCCCTGACGGGCGAGGATCACGTCGTTGTGTCGGGTTCCGATCAGGAGGTCTCTGACCGGGGTGCCGATGATGACGTTCGGCAACGGGTCCGCGTGCACCGGCCCCGCCGCCACTCCGATCCCGAACGCCGAGGCTGCGCCGACGGCGAGGATTCTGATCAAGTTGTGTTCCACGTCGGACTCTGTACCCCCTGCGGTCAGCGGTATACGCTCCGGGCATGGGATGGGCGGGGACGTGGGTGGCCGGGTCCGCACCCCGGCGCAGCCGACCGGTCGCCCACCACACCTTCGCCCGGTCCCGCAACGCCTGAAGGCACGACGGGCAGCGGCAGCCCTGCCGGTAGGTGGTGGGGGTGCCGTGCTCACCCCGTTCGAGCGCCGTCGTCACGACCGGACGATGGTAGTTGCGGGCCTGTGGTTCGCGGGGGGCCTGAAGGTTGACAACTGACCTCGCATCCGACCGCCGAGCGCGGCGAGCCCAGGGCTTGTCGCACGTGACCTGGACGACGCGGCCACTGGGCGCGCCCATGATTGACACTCAACCGCACCGGGCGACCTGCCTGCAGCAATGGCGTTCGGACGCCAACATCGGACGCCAACGGATGTCGCGGTCTCGCGGCACTCGCAGGTCGACCTTGCCGATCTCGGTCGCCACCGTCTTGGCCGTGGCACCGTTGCGGCTGTTGCCGCTGCCGCGACCTTCAGCGGCGTGCGTTCGTAGCCGAGATGGTCAGTCATCTCGACTTCCAGCCCGGTCTGTAACACCTGGCGCACCAGCCCGGTGAACAGACTGTTCTCGCCGGTCAGCTCGACCCCTTCGGCATGGGCTCGGGCGACCAGCTCAGTCGCCCAATCCAGCACCGCGGGCTCATCACCCACCAAAGGCACGCTACGCACCGCCGGCATCGACACCGTCTCATTGCTTGCTGTCTCAGTCATCGGAGTGATCCTCTTCGGCCCACGGTCTTCAATCGTGGACCCTCAGATCACGCCGCTTACACAGCTCTCCGGACAGTCCCCCGCTCGTCGTCACGGATCGCACCAGCGGCGATCTGCACCGGGTGAATCTCCGGTGCAGCCAACCGGACCCGCTGCTCATGCGGTCCGGTGTCGCGAAGGGACGAGAGCCCATGGTCCACACCAACGACGAGCGCGTCAAACGACGCATCCGCCGACGACGGTGATCGCGGTTGGTCGAGCGGCCGCCGGGGAATCGTGGCATCACGTTTTCTGACGGAAGGACTCGCCATGACCCAACCGACCAACCCGAGTAGCGGCTCAACTGAGCCGATCGCCGGTGACCCGTTGATCATCGCCCCCGATCCGAGGCAGGCCGTCGAGCCATCGGCGGTGGAACCGCCGGTTCCCGAACCGGCCACCCCGGCGGTCGATCTGCCGCCGGTCGAACCCGTCCCCTCGACCGAGGACGGCGGCGGGAAGGTGAAAGCGGCTGCGGTGGTCGCCGGCGCCGCTGCGCTGGCCAACAAGCTGCGCAAGGAAGGTCCCAAGGTGATCAACCAGCTTCGCGATCGTCGCCTGGTCGGCCGGTGCGTCATCATCACGGAGGTCGATGGCCGATTCCTCGCCATCGGGCCGTACAAGAACGAGGACGCAGCTCGCGGCGACGCGTTCAAGGTCGGTGGCACACCCCATGTCGCCGAGCTCGTCTCCGAGACCGCCTACTTTGCGCCGCCTGAGCAGCCGTAGCGCCTGCACCGGTTGCCCTCTGCCGGAACCGGTGAAAATTGGTTGCGCAAGGCCCAGCGTTCGCACCGAATCCGCTCGGCGGACTCGGTGGTCACATCTGGGCACCGGGGCCCTCAGCCACATCCGCCAACCCGCGGGCGGCCCACATGCCACCCCCGCCTACTCGGCCGATGTGGTTGCTGCCTGGTCGCAACGCCGCCGGTCCCGGCCGGCTCTTCCGAGCACCGCGGCCGTTACCTTCGGCGACCTACTGAAGAATCTCGACGACGGAGACCTCGGCAAACCTCCGCGGCTGAACAGAACGTCGCTCAAAGCGGGGCGCTAGCTATCCGAACCATGGAGATTAGGCCAGGCTGCTGCGCCGTCGAAACGCTCGGACACAGCGATGCCGAGCAGGCGGGTCTGTGCTGAGGCGACCAGGCCGGGGCGGGCACGCGCCGTGCGTCATACCCGATGCCTTTCCGGCCGGCGAAGCATGCGGCGACCTCGACGAACCGTGGAACCACGGCGATCGCCGCCAGCCGACCTTCGCCCACGACCATGTGAGCCTCCCTGCGGTCAGGGGTGCGACCGGCTGACGGTGGCCTCGGCAGCGATCCTCAGCCGCACCGCACGCAGGCGCCGGTAGTACGGCTCGTGGTGCGCGGCGAAGGTACGCAGCGCCGGCGTGTTCGCCACCGTGCGGTCGTAGGCCGCGCCTCGCCGCTCGAAGCCGGTGCTCTCGGCGACGCCGGTGTGCCAGCGTCCGCTCCTCGACCACTCCGGTCCTGTGCCGGCGCTCCAGTGCAGCGTCTGTGGCGGAACGGCAGCCCGACCGAGGCGCACCACGCTGCGATCGTCGCCTCCGGCCGGTCGACGAGGTCGTCGGCGTCGATGACGGCTGCCGGCGTGCAGCCCGCCGCGCACACGGCCGTGAAGAGGCGCCAGAAGTGTTCCAGCCCGACCTCGTGGCACTGCATGTCCTGGCGGAGAGCGGTACGACGCGGCGATCTCGTCGGGCCGTGGGAAGAGGAAGGTGTGCCGGACCGATCGGAGGAAGCCGGCGTCGCCCGTGACGTCCTCGTGAGCGCGGTCGGTCGTGTCCTTGAAGAACACCGTCGCCGTACGAGCCGTACGGCGAATGGCATCCTTCAGCTGCGCGGCCGACCGGACCACGGTGCCCGCCACCTCGGTCTCGCCGTAGTCGAGAACGTTGCAGAACGGTTCATGGAGCGCGAGGACATCACCCCGCTCGACCACTGACCGGAAGAAGGCCGTCGAGTGCGATCGGGGAGCGCTCCAAAGCGCGATGACGCCGCTCACCGCGCCAGCAGTCCGATGAACACCGCGCGCACCCGCACAGAATGCCCGACGTGAAGTGTCTAGTAACGCGTCCGGATAACCCGCCGCGTACGCGTCCTGGATCGCCGGCTCGTCACCGTCTCGGGTATCGAGCTGCCCCGCGAGGACGGCGTCGGTCGTGCCGGTCGTCGATTGGAATGGGTGAGGGCGTGACAGGATTCGTCAGCACACCACGGCCACCCGTCAGGAGTCGGCTGGAGCGCATCAGAGAAACGAGCAACGGGATGACGATCTTCGAGGACTTGCGAGCGAGCCACGAGGTCCAGCGTTCTCTCGCACGCACGATGACCCACGGGCGGGCCTCCGCCGAGAACCGTCGCGCCGCATTCCTCGCGCTCGCCCACGAACTCGACGCGCACGCTACGGCCGAGGAACGCCACCTCTACGTGCCGTTGCTGATGGACGATGCTGGGCTGTCGGTGAGTCGCCACGCGCTGGCCGATCATCACAAGACCGAGGAAATGGTCGAGCAGTTGCGCGGCGTGGATCCCGGGACCGATCAGTTCGCTGAGCTCCCAACTCGCCATGGAGGTCCGCGACCACTTGGACGAAGAAGAGCACGGGACCTTTCAGCTCGCCGGAAAGCTCCTGTCGAAGACCCGCCAACAGCAGCTGGCGCGGGAGTACCGGGCCGAGTACGCCAAGCGCGGCGGCCCGTACACGATGTGATGAGTGGCCGTCGGGTCGGCGCGTGGATCGACACGACGGCACACCCCGTCGGGATCGAAGCGGGGCCGGTGGCCAGTCATCGTCGTTCCGAGCGTTCGGACCGATCTGGGACTCGTGACCGGGGCGAGATTCCCTTCGCACACGCGGAGAACGCCGACCACGGGCTAGCCGATAAGAACGCCGAATACCCCGAGCTGCCGCGTCCTCGATCGCCGGTTGTTCGGCACCAGGCATCAGCTGACGGCGGAAAGGCCGTTCTCGAACTCCAAGCGGCGCTCGGCAGCCGACGCGAGGCTGGACGCGGCACGTCCTCTCAGTGTCCGCTCTCGCCGTGGTGAATCCGTCATCTGCGCACAAGATCCAGATCCCGGCAGCGAGCGCCAACAGACCGACGCCGCGTCGGCGGCCCGGCCCCGGGTAGGAGGTCGACGCAGGCATCCTCGGCAGCGGCGACGTGGGCCCGCGCCGTCGTCACCGCGCTCTCGACACCCTCGTTGGCGCGCACCCTGAGTCGTGGCCAAGCCCGTCCGGCTGCGCGTCATCTATCGCCGGAGCTGACACGCACGAGGCTTCAACGGACGGGCGTGGCGGCGAAACGCCCGACAGTCCACTGGCAGCCCGGCGGCGCGTCGTACGGTCGCGGGGTGGCTGCCAGCCGGAGTCGCCGGCAACGTGCCGCTCGACGCCGGCGGCGCCGGATGGAGCGTGTCGAGCACGACCTCACTGCCGAGCAGTGGACGGCGCTCCAGGCGGCCTGGAGTGGGTGCGCGTACTGCAGCGCGTCCGACAGTCGTCTGCAACGCGAGTGCGTGCTGGCGATCTCCCGCTGGGCTGCTACACCCTCCACCACGTGGTGCCGGCGTGCGGATCGTGCAACGCCAGCAAGTGCAACGACGAGGTCACCGGCTGGTTGCGCCGACGGCGACTCGACGAGCGGACGTTCCTGCTGCGCCACCTTGAGGTCGGTACCGCGCTCGACGCGCAGTTCCGTCCTGCGCCACTCGTGGGCCTGGAGGCGCCGCCGACGAGTGCCCGAAACGACGGAAATACACCGGGTCAACGCGTCGTGGATCGCCGGTTATCCGGGTGATCTTGAAAGGAGATGCCGTCCGAGCTGCTCGCGATCGCGAGCAGCTCGGCTACGTCCAGGACGCCCCTGGCGATACCGAACGCCGCGCCCGAACGACGACCGACTGTCGAGTCCGACGGCACATATCGGCACGTCGGCCGCGGTCGGGCTCGCCAGCCGGGTGGGCTTCCCCCGTTCCGTTGAGGCGTCGTGTACGGGGAGACGTCGTGGCGGAGTGGACGAGGTACGACGCCGAGTTGGGTGAGTGGGCGGTGACGACCGGGTTCGCGATCACGGTGGGGTGAATTCGTCGGGGCTGTCGAGGCCGCGTCGTGATGTCGACGTGCCCATCAGTTCGCCTTTGCGCAGCAGCGTGACGGGTCCGTCGTCACTGACCACGATCACTGTCGCCGTCGGGTCGTCGAAGCTGAATCGGCGGCCGGACGTGTGGCGCATCCCCCGGTAGCCGGCGACGACGGACTCCGCTTCGGGGCTGGGCACCAGCCGCACGCCCAGCTCGCGCAGGATGCCGTCGCCGTCGAACACGGCGGCGCCGTCGATCTGGGTCAAGGCGTGGCGTAGCGGGGCGAGGTCGAAGGGGCGGCGGATGTCGAGTGGCGGCGGAGCGGTCAGGCGCACCTCGAACGTGGCGCGGGTCGTCGTCACCCGGGCGGTAGACGAGCGTCGACCCGATGCCACGCGCGCCCGAGGTCGTGGACGGCGAACTCGACGAGTAGCTCGACGACGTCGCGATCGTTGTGCGGGAAACCGGCGACGAGTTCGTCGATCCACGTCCGGATCGGCGGTTCGTGGTGCCACGTCATGCCGTCCCAGCGGAGCACCCCGAACGCGCCGACCATGCGCACGACGCCGGCCGGGTGGCGCTGGACGAGGGTGGCGCCCATCGACTCGGCCAGCACCACCATGTCCCGTTCCGACCCCGCCGGACGGTCGAAGACAGCCCACTCGTCGTCGCCGTCGTCGCGGCGGATCAGCCAGCTCGAGAGTCCGTCGGCGAAGAGGCGGGCGCCGTTCAGCGGCATCGCCTCGACCGGGCGCCTCCTGATCTCCAGCTGGGCGCCCGCCTCCCACGCCTCGTGGGGTGTCGTCGGATCGATGATCGCCCCCACGCTCGGCACCCGCCGCTCGTGGACCCTCGGCCGCAGCGCGTAGTCGAGCTCGGTGAGCACGAGTCCGCACCAGTCGTCGGTCCCGTCGAGGTCGAACCCGATCTCCTCGAGCTCTTCGCGCAACCGCCGCATCCGTGCCGCACTCACGTGAGCCGCCTGAGCTTCTCGTCGAGAAACGCCCGGCGCTCAGCGTTGGTGGCCGTGTCGATCCCGTGCATCGCCAGCCCCGCCGTGCGGGCCAGCCAATGACCGGCCGACCGCAGCGTCCGAGTCACGACGCGCGTGCCGGAGTCACCCTGCACACGTTGACCAACTTCGACGAATCGCCGGCCGTGAAAGCCACGAGCCGGCGGACGTTGTACCGCCGAGCGGAGTCGGGCGGCACGTCCCCGACCACCTCGCGCACCCACACCCGATCGACCCAGCCGATCATCATCGCCGGCTGGCCGTCCACCACGTGGTGCTCGAGTCGCGCCGCGGCGTCGTCCAGGGCGAGACCGCTCGGGGCGATGTTCGACCGCTCGGCGGCGGTCTTCCTCGGTTGGGCGGTGCCTCGCCGCCATGCCGACCACGCTACGACTAATCCGGCCGACGAGATCGTGCTCGCGATCGCGAGCGGCAGGGGTGCCGTGTAACAACACTTATCGGATGCCTCGAGGCGGTCGCGACGCGTGGTAGCGGACGCGCGTTTGTGGACGCTTGTGCCGCTCCTCGGGGGCGTCCTCGACCGGCGTTTCGGCGGCACGGTCAGCGAGGTCGAGTGAGCGATATCGGCGGACGCTGCGGACGGTCCGGCAAGCCACCGATCACGCCGTCCATCGGCGCTTCGGTGACATGCTGAGCGACGTCCAGTCGCACGTTCGCGGACGCGCGTTACCGACTTGGCCAGCGGCGATGTGCTGTCACCGGCTCGGGAGCTGTCGCGGTAGCCCGAATGATGGGAGCACACCGTTCTCGAAGCGGGTCATGGCGCGGATGCTGTCGCCGTCGACGGTGAGGACGTAGAGACCGACCCCGTGGCTGACGCCGTTGGGGGTGCGTAGGTAGGCCCCGAACGCGGGTTGACCGTTGGCCCGCGTCGGCACGAGGTCGAACCTCCTGCCTGCGCCGAAGATGCTGGCGTAGAAGCGGGCAGCGATCTCGCGGCCCTCGTACTCGAAAGGCATCGGTGGCATCGAGATGAAGACGTCGTCGGTCAACAGGGCGATCAAGGCGTCGAGATCGGCGGACTCCCATGCGTGTACGAACTTCGCCACGATCGCATCCTCGGCGACAGCGTCGATGGCGGGACGCGGGGCGGGGTCGGCGGCCGGCGGCCAGCGGTGCTGCAGGCCGGCGCGTGCCCGTTTGAGGGCGCTGGTGACCGACTCGACCGTCGAGTCCAGCATGTCGGCCACCTCGCTCGCACGGAAGCCGAGGACGTCGCGCAAGACCAGCACGGCGACCTGGCGTGGCGGCAGGACCTGCAGGGCGGTCACGAACGCAAGAGAGATCGATTCCTTCTGGTCGTAGCGGGCCTCCGGGCCGAGCGGCACGCCGAGGGCGCCTTCGAGGAGGGCGTCGGGATACGGCTCCAGCCAGAGGATCTCGCCGAGTCGGGTCGGCGCGGGTGGTTCGACGTTGGGCACGTCCCACTCCTTGGTGGGCCGGCGGCTGGCCGTGCGACGCGCGTTGAGGCAGGTGTTGGTGGCGATCCGGTAGAGCCAGGTGCGCAGCGAGGCGTGTCCCTGGAACCCCCCGAAGCTCCGCCAGGCGGCCAGCAAGGTCTCCTGAAGTGCGTCCTCGGCATCCTGCAACGAACCGAGCATCCGGTAGCAGTGCACCCGGAGCTCGCGCCGGTGCGGCTCGGTGAGCTGTTCGAAGGCATCGCCGTCACCGGCGCGGGCCCTCGAGATCTCGTCGGTCGTCACCATCGAAGCGTGTCCTTCCTGCCGCGCCCGGCGCACACCCATCCTGGATGAAGACACCAGCCGAGGGGTGAACTGGGCGGTCCGACGGCGCCCACCTTGCCGACCTCGCGGTGTCTACACCAGTGGAAACAGCAGCAAACGCAGAACGGAGACTCGACATGGGAAAGATCGTCATCAGCACCAACGCCACGCTCGACGGGGTGATCCAGGACCCCGACGGTGGGGAGGGCTTCGCGCTGGGTAGCTGGTTCCCCCCGGTAGGGAGCCGGGACCGCGAAGCGTGGGCCGAGGCCGAAGCCGCTGAGGCCATGCGAACCGAGGCCCTGCTGCTCGGTCGGCGGAGCTACGAGTTCTTCGCCACGCGTTGGGCATCGCGCGGTGGCGAGTGGGCCGACCGGTTGAACAGCCTGCCCAAGTACGTCGTGTCGTCCATGCTGTCCGAAGAGGCCGCGACATGGGGACCAACCACGCTCCTGCGCGGCGACGCGGTCAAGGAGGTCTCCGAGCTGAAACGGAAGCGCGACGGAGACATCGTCGTCTACGCCAGCTACCAGCTCGGGCACACGCTGCTCGAGCACGACCTCGTCGACGAGCTGCGGCTGTTCATCTACCCAGTCGTGCTCGGTACCGGAAATCGCCTCTTCGGCGAGACCAGCGGCAAGAAGCCCCTCCGTCTCACCGATGCAACGACCATCGGAGACGGCCTTGCCTTCCTCACCTACGACGTCGTCCGGGACGCCTAGCCATGGCCGGATCGACGCGAACCAGGATCTGCAGCAATCACACCAGGAAGAGGCCTCTGATGGCTCCAGTTGGCGTACTCGTCCGATTCGAAGCCAAGCCTGACATGGTGGACGAGGTCGAAGCGTTGTTGACAGCCCTCGCCGGTCAAGTCCAGCGCGAGGAGTCGACGATCGCGTGGTTCGGGTTTCGTGAGGGACCAACGACGTTCGGTGTGTTCCACGCATTCTCCGACGAGGCGGGCCGCGAGACCCACATGACAGAGGCCAGTCAGGCGATGAGCGCCAAAGCATCGGAACTGTTCGCCGCGCGCTCCGACAGTCGACGACGTCGACATCGTTTCGGCGAAGCTGCCCTCATGACCGCTGCCAAGCCCTTGCCGTCCGGATGACCCGAGCAGCAATCGGCCAACTTGCGCGTCCTCGATCGCCGGCTCGACGGCGTGGGCGAGCGGATGATGACAGCCTAAGCGCTTGCTGTCGCGAGCACCTCAGCGCGCCCGTACTCGGCGCTCGGCGCACCCCGACCGTGCCGAACGAGGCACCGAACGAGGCGACCGATCAGTTCGGCATCCCGCCGAGGGCGGCGGCGCCGAGGATCACCCGGGTTGAGTCGTGGCCGGTGCAACCGAAGGCGGCGGTCAAGATCATGGCGGGGAC
The DNA here is from genome assembly GCA_963839695.1 of uncultured Acidimicrobiia bacterium. Classification (GTDB taxonomy): domain Bacteria; phylum Actinomycetota; class Acidimicrobiia; order Acidimicrobiales; family Ilumatobacteraceae; genus JALZMG01. The sequence goes on from CAWIVW010000015.1 coordinate 49,130, forward strand.
TCGACGAGTACCGTCGCGACGTGGCCAGCCTTGCGGGACGACACGACATGGTCCGCTCGATGCGGGCGGGCAAACGTCTCGATCTCGGTGATCACGACCCGCGAGACGTTCGGCTGGGAGAAGGGAGCGGCCAAGGCCGAGCTGGCGGACGAGCTGGCGATCGTCGCCGAGCTGCAAAAGCGGTTGTTCGCCGAGCGCAAGCGAGCGTTGCTCGTCGTGCTGCAGGCGATGGACGCCGGTGGCAAGGACGGTGTCATCCGCAGCGTGATGACGGGCATCAACCCGGCCGGCGTCCGCGTGGCCAGCTTCCGGGCGCCGAACGACGAGAGCTCGCCCACGACTACCTGTGGCGGGTACACCGCAAGACGACCCGAGTGGGGCCAGATCGGTGTGTTCAACCGCAGCCACTACGAGGACGTGCTCATCGTGCGCGTCAAGCACATCGTGCCGAAGGACCGTGGCGGCGCCGCTACCACCACATCCGCGAGTTCGAGCGCATGCTCGTCGAAGAGGGCACCGCCATCGTCAAGCTGTTCCTCCACATCTCCAAGGACGAGCAGCGGGCCCGGCTGCAGGACCGCATCAACAAACCGGAGGAACGCTGGAAGTTCCGCATCAGCGACCTCGCGGAGCGCGCCCTATGGGACGACTACATGACGGCGTTCCGTGACGCCCTGCGCGCCACGTCGACCGACGGCGCGCCGTGGTTTGTGGTCCCCGGCGACCGCAAGTGGGTCCGCAACCTCGCCGTCGCCCGAATCCTGCGCGACGCCCTCGAGGCGATCGACCCGCAGTACCCGGAACCGGAGGAGGGCATCGAGGGCCTCGTCGTCACGTAGGCGCGCCGGCACTCGGCGGCGCGTACTTTCATCGCCCGCTCGCCGCTGGGGCGCGCCGTCGGACCACATGCCGTACGAGGTGTCGGGCGCGCCGTCTGCCCGAGTCGTCACGTGGGCGGCTCCGGCCGACTCCTTCAGCGTGACATTTCCGTGCCGGACACCGGGTCGGGGCTGCGGCGGATGCCGAGCCATGTCCGAACGGCCAGGACCCGGCGGTGTTCGTGACCGTCGTTGTACAGGTCGAGCTTGGTCATGACGCTGGTGGCGTGGGTCTCGACGGTGCGTTCGGTGAGGTCAGCCGTTGGGCGTTGCCGGCGTTGGTCGGTCCTTCCGGCGATGCGTATGTGGCGCACCAACGATCCCAGAGTCGAGTCCCAGGAAGCGGCACATCGCCACCAACCCCGACGCATTCGTCGACTGCAGGTCACTCCCCTGGCGACGACAAACACTCCGCCAGCCTTCGCGGCTCGGCTGAGACCGAGTCGAGGCGTCCCGAAAGTTATCCCATCAATCGCGTGGCCCAGCGTCCCGGCGCGGATATGCGACCCTGCGATTTGGGCTTCCCCCCGTTTCGTGGAGGGCTCCGTATAGCTGATTAGGGCGTGCGCGCGATCCTGCTCACGCGATCCAAAGCACGACGTTCACCACGATGGTCAGGATCAGGGACCCGAGGATCATCGCCTTCCATGGTATGAACACCCGGACCCGCCGGTCGTTCGTCCGAGCGTCATCGGCACTCGGCGACGTGAACGTTGTGAGGCTTCGTGCGACGCGGTGGCCGGCGTCGGGAAACGCTCGTAGCCCGACGTTGAGGAGCACGGTGAGAATCACCGAGAGGCCAACCGAGATCACGAGCCACCGCACCGTGCCAGGTTCGCGCCCTCGCGGCGCACCGTGACCCCGCGATCACGTAGGCGCACGAGCATGCTCAATCGTCAGCGGTCGGTGCAGCCCTCCACCGCCATCGCCACCGCCTGTCCGTTGGCGCGACGAGCGACGTCGCATGCCAGCCAGCGACGGAGCCGATCCCGGTCGGGCTGCCACACACGGCCCCGCCACACCCCCCCGAGTCCGTCTCCAACGCGTCGAACGTGATCTGCTGACGATGCAGATCCAACCCACATACCATGCTCATCGAGGACCTCCCTGTTCGAGCTCAAGCAGTTGACAAACCGAATGGTTGCCCACGCCCGAGCCGGCGAGGTCCTCACACATCGATTGTTATCGCTGCGCCTTTCGGGCATGCGATGTGGTCGCCTGCGCCGCGCGGAAGCCGCGTCGGCGTCGAGCTCGCACAGAACGCCAACTTACTGGTATGCGGAAGCCAACGAGTGCCCGGAACGCGACGCGGAGAACGCTCCGGCCGCGCGCCGAAACCGGCCGGTCGGGGCCCATCTCGCGGGGTAAGCATCGACGTCAGGTCCATGCTGCTGCTATTCGGGGTCGAAGGTCCAGTCGGGTCGCTTCCGCCAGAGGGTGTCGTCGTAGACGGCTTTGCCGTCGGCGAGGTCAAGGAGCTTGGGGATAGGGAGTCGTCGCGGGCGCGGGCAGCGGCCGAGTTCGACATGTTCGGCGAACTCCTCGGGGAACGCCTGCATCACGCTGTCGACCATGACTTGTTCCTCGACGGCGAGGTAGCAGCGGTTGCCGTCGGTGACCCGGGCCAGCCAGTGCCCGATCCAGCGCAGGTCGTCCTCGCTGCCGGCACCGATCTCCAGCTGCTCGAGGTGCTTGGTGATCTCGCTCGAGCCGATCTTGCAGGGCGGGCACTGGCCGCAGGACTCGATCGACAGGAATCGGGACAGGCGGTAGGCGGCGTCGACCATGCAGGTCGTGTCGTCATAGACGATGAACCCGGCTGCGCCCATGCCGCTGCCGATGGCCTGGAAGCCCTCGTAGCTGACCGGGACGTCGAGGCCGCTGGCGGTGACGACGGGGTTGGCGACACCGGAGAACACGGCTTTGACGGTGCGCCCGGGGGTGACGCCGCTGCCGACGGCGTCGATGACACCCCGCAACGGGGTACCAAGCTCGACCTCGCCGACGTCGGGGGCGACGACGTCACCGACGACGGTGGCGACGATGGTGCCGGGCGACTCGGCGGTGCCCATCGAGCGGAACCATTCGGGACCGCGGGCCAGGATGTGCGGCACGTTGGCCAGCGTCTCGACGTTGTTGACGAGGGTCGGGTTGGGCCCGCCGCCAGAGCCCGACCGTGGCGTCGCTTCCCAGCCCAGCTGGGGGGCGGTGGCGAACAGGCCGTGCTCGTACGGGGGGAACCAGCGCGGCAGCGGCGGCTTGCCCTCGATGACTTCGAGCATGGCCTTCTCCTCGCCGAAGAGGTACTCGTCAGGTCCGGCGACGATGGTGACCTGACAGTCCCTGCAGATGCCGGCGGACTGGAACTCCTGCACGGCCCGGGTAACGGCCTCCAGTTCGCGTTCGAAGCTGCGTTTGAGGCAGATGTATGCCTCGACGGCGTTGACGGCGAAGGCGGCGATGATGACGCCTTCGACGAGCTGGTACGGGTTGGCGCGCAGCAGGGCTCGGTCCTTGAACGTCCCCGGCTCGCCCTCGGCGCCGTTGCATACGAGGTATCGGCGGGTCCCACGCTGGGCGGCGATGCCCACCCACTTCCGCCCGGTGGGGAAGCCGCCGCCGCCGCGGCCGCGCAGTCCGGACGCGAGCACGACGTCGATCGTCGCGGCCGGACCGAGCTGTTGGGCCCGCTCGATCCCGAGCCCACCGACCTCGGTGCCGAGGTAGGCGTCGAGCGAGGTGACCGGCTCGGTCGGGCAGCAGGAATGTCGGCATGGGAGCGTCCTCTCGAAGGCATCGGTGTCGATTCGAGGCCGCTGGCTCCGACGGCTCGCAGGTCACGTGCGAAGTGTTGCTCGACCTGGTGGACTCAATTGTCGCGGCGACCGGGCGCCGCCTCAATCGCTCATCGAGCCAAGATCGGAGCGCGTGCAACGCGTCGACCGTTCCACCGGCACTGGGCGTCCGGAGCGGCAGAATGCCAGTCGGATGGCCCTGACTTCGGGTCTGCGATGTCGTCGTTCGACCACGAGGGCTGCAGCGATCAGAGGCACAACTCCTCCTCGCGGGTAGGTTCGGTGCGCACCGAGGATGGCCGTGGGCCGCTCGACTCGTGACACCCGTGACTTCGAAGATGTTGTTGCCTGGCCGCTCAGCGCCCGACAAGACAACAGTGACCCGGCCACGCGTGCAGTTGGGAGGCCGTGGCGGCGATCGTCGACCGTGTCGACTCGAGCACATCAACGATGCCGCCTCGACAACCTGTATCGCACGGAATCGACGAAGTCTCCTACCGCAAAGGGCACCGTTACCTCACCGTGGTCGCCGACCACGACCGTGCCGGCGCCGTGGTGTGGGTCGGGGAAGGCAAGTCCGGCGCCACCCTCGGCGAGTTCTTCGATGCCCTCGGGGCTGAACGCAGCCAGCGGCTGCATGCTGCTTCGGTTGATCGGCACGGCGGTATGCCAAGGTGACCCGCACCCGGGCACCCCAAGCGAGGGTCTGCGCCGACCTGTTCCATGTCATCAAGCTGGCCAACACCGCCCTCGATGAGACCCGCCGCGCCGAGTGGAACACGGCCCGCCGCGCCGGCGGAGTCAGCCACCCGGTCTGGGGGCGCACGCGACCGTGTCCGCCGCCCAACTCCTCAAGCACACCCGCTGGGCGCTACTCAAAGACCCCGCCACGCTCACCGAGCACCAACGCGCGGGCTCGACGAACTGCGACGCACCCGACACGTCCTCTTTCGAGCCTGGGCGCTCAAGGAGGAACTGCGCGACCTCGACCGGCTGCCCGTCGGAGCCCGCCCCGAAGCCCATCTCGACGCCTGGCTCGCCCGCACTTGCCGAAGCCGGATCCCGCCCTCGTCGCCCTCACCAAGACGATCCGCGCCGACCGCGACGAGATCCTCGCCGCCGTCGACCTGGGCCTCTCCAACTCCAAGCTCGAAGGCCTCAACAGCAAGATCCGCCTCATCAACCATCGCGGCGACGGCCACCACAGCGCCGCCGCCATCACCGCCATGATCTACCTCGCTGCAGCGGACTGACCATCACCTGCCACACAAAGGTGAGGAGAACTGAACTTGGTCGTGGGCGAGGCCGCGACGGCGGGTACGCGGGCGTTTCGACGCTCGGACACCTGTCGATCGAGCTCGACCTCGTCCAGGTGCGCCGACCATGGATGTCCTCGAACAACGGGGATAGTCACGCGCCACCGCGTCCGCCACCGCCGGATATTCGGGGTGATCGCGAGCCACCCGCTCATCGTCGGTGATCGCGATCGCGAGCACGCACAGGCCCGCGTACCGCCCGCGCTGCGACGCGAGATCGACGTGGCCAGGTCCTCGCCATCGGGTGGGAACGCACACCGAATGTCGCGACCGAACGACGTCGACCGGCCGGGTTCGACGCACACATATCGGCACCTCGGCGTTTTGCTGGCGTGTCGGTCGCGCTGGCGCGAGTCCGTGGCTTAGGGGAGCTCGCCGTCTGTCGGAGCGGCGGCGAGGACACTGCGGAGCGTCTGTGCCGCTCCGAGCAGACCGGCCGACTCGAACGGGACGACGATCTTGGCGTTGTCGCTGTCGGCGAATTTGGCCAGGGCGTCGAGTTGAAGGATCGCGACCAAGGTCGGGTCGGGATCGCCCTTCTTGATCGCCGCGTACACCGTCTCGATCGCCTGAGCGCGGCCCTCGGACTCGAGGATCGCCGCCTGCCGGCTGCCCTCGGCCCGCAGGATCGCCGCCTGCCGTTCGCCTTCGGCCTGGCGCACCGCAGCCTGCGCGGCACCCTCGGCCACGTTGATCGCCGACTGCTGGTGGCCCTCGGACTGCAGAATCGTCGCCCGCTTCTCCTGGTCCGCCTGCTTCTGCAGGGCCAGCGCCTCGAGGATCTTCGGTGGCGGGGCGATCTCGATGATCTCGATGCGATTGATCCGGATGCCCCACTTGTCAGTGACGGCCTCCATCTGCTGCTGGACGTCAGTGTTGATGTTCTCGCGCTCGGATAGGGCCTGGTCGAGGGTCATCGTGCCGATCACCGACCGCAGCGCGGTCCGTGCCAGCGCGTCGATGCCGATGTCGAAGTTGGCGATGCTGAACAGCGCCTGCTCGGCGACGACCACCTGGGTGAAGATCGTGGCGTTGACCGTGACCACCACGTTGTCCTTGGTGATCACATCCTGCCGATCACCCGGCCGCGGGATCTCGCGCATATCGACGCGCTGGAGCGAGTCGACGAACGGCTTGATGATCACCAGCCCCGGCTCGTGCGTCTTGCGATACTCGCCGAGGTGCTTCACCACACCGACCTCGCCCTGTTGGACGATGTTGACCATCTGGCGTAACGCCAGGATGAGCACCACCATCACCAGGACGGCGAGGGCGAGGCCGATCACCCCGCCCATGCTGATGCCAACGATCACGGCTGCTCCTCTTCTCGTTCGTCGACGAGCGGACCCTGTTCCGGGCCCGCGAGATCCGCGAAGGGCAAGTGCCCGTCGGCCGGCCAGACGATCAGGGTCGTGCCCTCCACACCCGTGATCAGCACCCGCGTACCAGCGGGGAGCGGTACCTCGGCGCCGCTCACCGCACGCCAGCGCTCCCCGGCGAGATTGACGTGCCCGACCCCGTCGAGTCCGCCGACCAGATCGAGCGTGATCACCTCTTGGCCGACGAGCCCGCCGTGCACGCCGCGAGTGCGATGCCCTCCGTGGCGGGCCGCCAGCGCGGCGCTCACCCGGGGTCGCACGAGAACGATGCCCGCCACCGCCACCAGCACCGCGGCAATCACCTGTACGGCGACGGCACCGGGGGCCACAACCGCCACGACCGCGCCGGCGAAGCAGCCAACCGCCGCGAACAAGGCGTAGAACGCAAAATGATGAAGCTCGACGGCGAGTAGCACGACGCCTGCAGCGATCCATGCGATGGCCAAGCGGCACCTTCTTCCTGACCCCGAATTCTACGACCCGAGACGATCAATCGGTTCTCGGGACACGGCGACACCAGGGAGCTCAGACGTCGTTCCGCCGATTCAACGCCGGTGAGGCGACTCGAGACCTCGAGTCGCATGGCGCGCTCCGTCGCTCACGCCACCGCCGCGGCAAGTCGGTGTCGATCGGCGCCTGATTTCACGTCGCCGATATCAGTCACGTTCGCAGCTCGTAGGCGCGTCCGGCGGTGCCGGCGCCGGCGAGTACCGAATGCCAGCACCGAACGACGCCAGCGAACTTCTGACGGAACGTACGGATCGGCATCTCCGCGGGCCCGTCGGCCTGCGCGGACGAGTAGGCGTACCGGCAGAGCGTTGGCAGACTGCTGCTTGGTGCATACGAGATCGTCTGGCGCGGCTGACGGCAGGCGGTAACGAGGACGCCGCGTTGCGACCGGGTGGTGGCTGTGGCTAGCCGCTCGCGATCAGCACGCGCAAGATCAGGATCCCGAAGATAACCACGAGGAACGACAGGTCGAACCCGCCGGCGCGGGGGATCACTCGGCGAACCGGAGCCAGCACCGGTTCGGTAACGGCTACGAGTCCACGGTGCACGGTTGCGAGGCCGGTGCCGGGTCGGATCGGGAACCAGGACAGGAGCGCCCTGGCTATGAGCACGAAGAGATAGATCTGAAGGAGAGCAAGCAAGAGAGTCCGCATGACGTTCAACAAAACGTCGCGCGCTGGCCCGATGTTCCCAGCGGCTCGGCTTCGCCGAGCGTCGTGTCGACGAACTCCGGAAGCGTCCCGGCGACGCGAACCATGCGGTACCCGCGGGTCGTCGACGGCAGCTTCGGCGCAATCGTGCCGCCAACGCGCGTCCGGATACCGCGCTGCTCGACACCTGTCGATCCCAGAGTGAACGACCTTGCCGAGCACATCGCGACGAGCACCGATCGGCACCTCGTTTCGCTGGCCCCGGTTTGGTCGGAGGGCGACTGTGAGGCCTACGCCTTCGTACTGTTGACGTGATGCGCCGCGGCATCAACATCGGCAACGCGCTGGATGCGTTGCCGTCGAATCGCCGTCGGCTGCCCGTCGTTGTCGACCATCTCGACGTGACTCGCGATGCCGGGTTCGACACCGTCCGCCTTCCCGTCGCATGGTCACACCACGCGTCGGTACGCCCCCCATTCAACATCTCCTCGAGGTTTCTCACGGCCGTCGACGAAATGGTCCGGGGAGCGTTGGAACGCGACCTCAGCGTCGTCGTCGACGTCCACCACTTCGACGAGCTGTGCGCCGACCCCGCGACCCAACGAAAGCGGTTTCTCGCGCTGTGGACCCAGATCGCCGAGCGTTACGCCGAACTGCCATCCACGGTGAGGTTCGAACTTCTCAACGAACCCCGCCTGCGCCTGGGTGGCCAGCGGTGGAACGACCTGCTCGCCGAGGCGCTCGCCGTCGTCCGCGACAGCAATCCGCACCGTGGCCTCATCGTCGGTCCAGCCGCGATGAACACCATCGCCGGCCTCACCGACCTCGAGCTGCCCGACGACGATGGCCTCATCGTGACCATCCACTACTACCTGCCGCTGCCGTTCACCCGCCAAGGCGCGCCCTGGTGGCCACACGCCATCGACTGGTTGGGCACGAGCTGGGGTACGCCAACCGAACGCCACACCGTCAGTAACGATCTGGCTGCCGCAGCGGCGTGGTCCCACGAGCGAGGTCGACGGCTGTTCATCGGCGAGTTCGGCACGTTTCACCTCGCCGCACCCGACGACCGGGCGGCATGGACAGCACACGTCCGAGCCAGCGCCGACGAGCTTGACATCGCATGGTGCTACTGGGACTTCGCCACCGACTTCGGCGTCTACGACACCACCGCGCGCCGCTGGAACGAGCCACTCCGCGCCGCCCTGCTCCAAGCTTGAACGCCCATCCTCGCGCACACCGAATGTCACCACCGCCCCGCGAGACACGCAGAACCGCATGTCCGCGGTCAGACGCCGCCCGTGGTTGAGCCGGTGCGATGACGGTTGCCGGGATGGCGATGAGCTCACGGTTCGAGGTCGGCGAGGGCGTCGCGGATCTCGGTGACGGCCATCGCCGCCCGCCACAGATGGTCCTCGGGTGACACGCCGAAGCGGTTGTGCTCGCGCCGCCAGTCGCGGTCCCAGTAGCCGTCGAGCACCGCCCGCAAGTGGCGCCGCGACAACCCCAGCTCGTGGCGGAGCTGTGCGGTGAGCTCGGTCGCCGAAGGCTGGACGACCGGGAGACGATCCAAGCGGCTCAACCGCAGCGCCTCGATCACCTCCTCATCGAGCCCGGTGTCGGCCCTCCAGAACCGGACCACACGGCGATGCTGGTGGTTCCACACCGGCCACGCCAGGGGACGATAGGACCACTGCATCGGCCTTGCCCAAGCGCAGCTGTTCGCCGACCCACTCCGCCACCGGATGCAGCGCCAGCCAGACCAGCTCCCCGGCCGGCAAGTCGAATACCAGCACGACCGTGCCGGCCTCCATCGAGTCGGCCAGCCCAAGCAGGTCATCGGTGACCCACAGCTCCTCCAGCGGCCACCCGATGTTGGTGTCCCGCAGCGTCAGCCGCTGCGACGCCACCTCGGCCAGCTCGACCAGATGCTCGATCGCGGTCGAACGCTTCACCCCAACATCGTGTCGCCGCGTCGCCCGAACCGGACGACCCTCGGAAGCCAGAATCCGGATCGGCGCGGCCGCTTCCTCCATCGCCCGGCAGCAACGACCGGCTGATCTCGACTCGTGACCCCGGCCGAACACCTCACCGCCGGATCGACGCGGTTCGCGTGGAGCGCGCCGCTCGCGGCCAGGGTGCCGAACCCGGGCGGTAGACGCCTGCCGGGGCCGGCGTGCCCGCCGGGCCGTGCAGAGCGCCCAGCTCACGTTGCGGCCGGAGGAACTGGTGACGACGCGACATACCCTCGCCGACACGGTCACCGTGAGGGTGATCCGATCTGGAAGCGAGTTGGTGGTTGTGCAAGGCACAGTGAAATTCTTCAACGCAGACCGGGGCTTCGGCTTCATCTCGCGCGAGCGAGGCGACGACGTGTTCGTCCACGTCTCGAATATTCAGGGTGAGGGCTTGAAGACCCTTGCCGAAGGCCAGGCCGTCGAGTTCGACGTCGCCCCTGGCCGCAAAGGTGAAGAAGCGCAAAACGTTCGCGTTCTCTGATCGATCGATCTGTGGATTTCGTGGCTCGAACGCTTCAGAATCAGACACCGGCGGGCGAGGCCGGCTGACCCGACGGTCGCTCGAATCGCCAGCAGAAACAACCTCGGCGACCGTTGACCGGGGGCGCTCACCGCACCGATCAGCACGACCAGACAACAGACGGCCAGCCGCACTGGGCGTTGCCACAACCAGGAAGTGACGGCGCGGTCGAGTATCGAGCCCGGCCGAGCGGGCGTGTGATCTGGACGGAGTGCTACGAGCGCCGGTGCGCGTCGTTGTACCGGTGCTCCACGTCCGTCGGAATGCGGCGCACCGCCGACGGGTCGCAGCACGCGGGTTCCTATCCGAGGCGCGCCGCACTGCGGGCACAGCTGTCGCTGCCGGTCATCGCACCGAACAAAGCGCCCGAATTGCGCCCGACCGCCGCCCATCGCCGCGCCCGAACGGCACGTCCGGCGTGCCTGGTGTGAGGATGGGTCGGCCGTCTCCAAGGCGTCGATCCGTGGACAACTCGGGTCCGATTTCAGGCTGGTCGATGTCGCCGGCCGATGATCGTGCGGAGACCGGTCGGTAGCTGCTCGTTTCCGAACGAGGACCCGACAGTCGCCTCGACGCCATGCTCGGCGAGCAAGTCGGGGACGGCGGCGGTATCGACGAGGACGTTGTCGTGACGCTCGTTGTCGCGGCGCCAGCTTCCGTCGTCGTTGCGGACGAAGATTGCCATCTCCCGTACGAACCGGTTCGGTGAGGGCACGTCAAACTCGGTGACAATCGCCCAATCGTCAGTGGCCCGCCCGAACGCGGGCGCCCCCCGTCGTGTCTCACCCCACTCGAGATCGCACAAGTCGATGGCGACCACACCGTCGGGCCGTAACGCCTCGGCGATCGCAACCAGGGCCCGATCGATGGCGGCCTCGTCAGGCAGGTAGCTCAGGACGTGGCCGATCGAGACGATCGCGTCCGCAGCCGGCAGGGGGTCGTCCGGCAACGTGAGCTGGTAGATGGCTTCGGTGCCGGGGGCGTAGTCACGGGCTATGTCGACCATCGCCGGCGACGCGTCGGTGGCGATCACGCGATGGCCGGCCTCGACCAGATACCTGGTGAGCAGGCCGCTGCCGCACCCCAGTTCGACGACCAAGCCGCGACGAGCACCGACCGGCTCCAGCAGCGTCAAGATGCCCGGAGCACACCCGTCGGCGTGAAACCCGAAGCCGAGGTGGTGGACGAGCGCAAGGTCACCCCGATAGTGCGGCACCCTCGGTCCGGTCATGATCCCATTGTCGCCACCTGGCATCCGCGATCGCGCTCTCATCCGGTCAGGCGAAGGCGCAGGCCGCGGTGAACGACACCGAACGCGAGCGCAAAACGATCACTCGCCGGGTCTGTTCACGGCGACCGAACGGCACCTCCGGCTCGATCGCCAGCGGGCCTCATGGCGGGCGGAGGGGATCGCTGGCAGGTGCACCCGGCGATACGACCGCCGGCCGGTCGGTGGAAGCGCGCAGTCGCTACGGTCGAGGGGTGGCCGTCGGGGCTGGATGGCCACGACGAAGGAGATGGCGATGACCGATTCAGCCGGGTCCGCCTCGCTCGAGGCGAACCTCCGTCTCGGGAACGGCCTGAAGGAGCATGACCGGGAACGGGTCCTGCGCCGGCTCGCTGGGCTCGATGCGCGGCTGCGCTCATTCCGGGCCGATGCCGTCGACCTGCTCTTGACCGTGAAAGAGCGCGACACGCGTAGCCAGCGGACGACGCTGGAGGCCACCATCGCCAACTGGCCGCGCCTTGTCGCGACGTCGGTGCGCGCCGGACTCGACGAAGCCCTCGCCGAGGTGAGCGGCGACCTGGTCCGGCAGCTCACCGGCGTCAAGACACGACGGGAACCGGCCCACCGGCATCATCACGACCCCGGCTCTCCACGCTGACGCGCCGGCGCGAGATCTTGCTGAGCCCGAAACCGGGATGGACTCGGATCCAATCGAGCCTCAGCAACCGACGAACGACTCCCGACGGAACGGAAGGCCAACAACGCGGTGTTCAACGCTGCACAGATCGACATAACGTCGTCGATCCACGCTGATCAAAAACACCGAACGGCATGAGTGTCTCGAAGGCGAGTCGACGCTTGGGGGACGGGCCGTGCGTGGACGATCGCGCGATCGTGTTCAGTTCGTGGCCGAGGCGTTCGTTGTGTCCTCCTCGGCGGGCTTCTCCTTGGCCTTGTGGAGCTTCTCCCGGAGCTTCTCGACGGGGCGGATGAAGAATGCTTTGTCGCGAAGTTCAGCGATGGTCTTGCGCAGGGCGCCCATGTCACCACCCTCGATGAGACGATGGATCGCGAGCGGCTCAGTCGGCGCGATCTCGATGTGCTCCCGGGCGAGGATCGGCATCAGCGTCTCGCCGAAGGCCTCGAACCTGTCCGCGCTGTCCCACACATCGAACACCATCAGGTGATCACCTTGACCGAAACAGGCGTGCAACCGGCGTCCCGGGGGATCACCGGCTCCGGCCGCGTCCAACTGCTTGATCACTCGGTCGTACTGCTCGGCAGTCATCGACACCGGCGCGGACAGGACTGCGACAGCCATCACAACCTCCCACTACGAAGACGACCACATCCTGCCTCATCCGACGACCGGGTGGTGGACACTCGAACGGCTGTCCGACGCCGCTTGCTCTCGACGCTACACGCACCAACGGCGCGCCCGAACGACGAGCCGGAACCAGCCCGAGCGCGCGCGCCAGAACGGTCATGTCGTCGTCCGTCACATACCGGGCGTTCGATGCCGCGTGCCTCGGGACCAGCCTGCGCGGGCGTTTCCGACTCGGAGCACCGGCCGAGCGGCCCCATGGGCCCCCGCCGGGGACGATCTCCGGCATCGCCGCCGCGGTCCCGTCGCCGCGCACGACCACGCGGGCCGGACACCCCCGAACGCGGTGATTCAGTTCGTCTTCGGGTGGATCAGTCGGTCGGTGGTGAACGCCCCGCTCAACACCCGGACGACGAGTTGCCCGTTGGTGAGCGTCGCCTCCACGCCCGCCCCGAACCCTGCGGGCGTCTCCACCGTGCGCTCGTACCCGCCGTACTCCCACTCGTGGATGGCGTAGTCCCGGGGCCCGGCGCTGCGCAGCTCGGCCCAGAAGCGCACGCCGCCGGCGGTGAGCTCCACGGACACGTCCTTCTCCGTCACAGCGGGGAACGGCGCGACGACGACGAACGCGCCGCGGCTCTCGTAGGCGTTGACCGGCACGTTCTGCGGGGTCATGAAGCGGGCGGTCTCGGCAGTGGCGGCGCGAACCTCGGCGGGCGATGGGCGGCTCGTCGACATGTGCCTGAGGTTACGCCTGTCATCGGACTGCGGCAGGACGCCGGACGGCGATGACCCGATCCCCGACCGTGGCCGAATCGGTAGGCGCCGGTCGAAGATGCGCCCGAACATCGCGACCGAACGACAGCCTCTCGCGCAAACGAACGAGCGCCGAACGGCACGAGTGGCGTGCAGCGCGGACGAGAGTTTTCGAGCGAGGCCACCGGCGATTGTTGCACGCCGGCCGCTACGAGCGAGTGTGCGCGGGATGTACTGCTGTTCCACCACGCTTGGAATGCGGCCTCTGGCGGGCACCGCGATTCCGTGTTGCGTCGCCCAGGCGCGGATCACCTTGGGGTTGCGCTTGGTTGTCTTGGCCGAACGAGACGAGGTCGTGCGACTCGGTCGACGGCTCGATTGCCGAGGCCCGTCGACGGGACGGGCGGCATTCCAGTACCTGTCGAGCGCCCTGGAAAGCGAGACCCGGTTCTTCTTCGACAGGTCGATTTCGCGCCAGTCCCCGTTCCATCCGAGTCGTACGGTCTCCGCGCCCTCGGACCCATCGAGGTCGTCGACCAACAGTTCCACGGTTACTGTCGCCATTGCCTGCGTTTCGAATGCCCTGAGCGACGATATCGGAAGCGACTGCATCGTGATCTGGCCGACGCCAACGGTGGCGTGTCGATCACGATGCGCACCGTGCCGACTGCGTCGAGCGCACGACGGGCGCCATCGAACCATGGGTACCGAAGACGCTGTCGACGTCGGCGACACCGAACGCCTGATGCAGAATCCGTCGTTGCTGCTCGCGATCGCGAGCGACGGCATCGGGCCGATCGGCATCACTTCCCGGACGCGGTCGGCGCCTCGGACCCGCGCAATATCGGGCGTGCGAAGCGGACATCGCGTCGCAAGGTGCCGACGCTGCCGGCGGCGCTTCGAGCGCGCCGAGTCGAGTTGGACTCTGTGCCGTATCGGGACGTGTGGCAGCGGACAGACTCATGAGCGTCGAACCGGTGTCCGCGGCTCTCGATCATCCGCCGCGGAGAGCACTGCCCGGGGCGCCGGCCACTACAGATCGAGACGCGTAGCCGCTCATGCGGGTTGAGATCGCGGCCCAGTCGCCGTGCCGCCGACCCGGTCGAGCGCTCACCGGAGCAGCGGATCGAGCTTCCCCGCGACCAGATGGTTGGTTTTTCGAACCTACGGCGGGATGGACGGAGCCGCGGCTGGGACGAGCTCAGGACCGCCGTCCCGCCGTGGTGGTTGAGCGATCAACTCGACCACGTCACCGGTCGCCGGGTCGATGCGCCTCAGTGTGGTTCCGCCACCAAGCACCGTGTGGTTGTCGGCGGACCACGAGACATCATTCGTAGGGGGAAGGCCGGCGACGGTCTCGTCGCCGGATCCGTCGGTGGCGGCAACGACGAGAGTCGCCGGGTAGCCGACAGTGTCGTCGTACTCGACGAACGCGATGTGGGATCCATCGGGAGAGAACGCCATCCCGGCGTAGGGCACGGTGTAGGCCTCGTGACTCGACGCGGTCAGGGACTCGCCGGTTGCCGAGTCGACGATGACCACCGAGCCGGTCGTCTGGGCTGTTCGTGCTCCGTTGACCACTCCGTCCATCGTCGCGAACGTGAGCCGGTTACCGTCAGCAGAGATCTGGGGTGAGAAGAGCAACTGCACATCTGGCCGTGGAAGGGTCACCGGCTCATCGGGGAACCCGGTCCAGGGATCGCCTCGCTGCACCATCACGTCCCCGCGTTCGGCCGTGTCGACAGCGACGATCATGACGTCACCGTCGTTCAACCACGACGCCGTCACCGGCGGGGTGCCCCCCGGCTCCAGCACGCGGTGCCACAGCAGCTGAGAGTCCGAACCGTCGACGCGGAACACTTCGACCGACGATTCACGCTGTGGCGGGGAGTAGTCGGTGTACGACACCAGGATCGAGGACCCGTCGGACGACCAGCCCAACACTTCGCCCGAAACCCCGCACGAGTCGAACGAGTACTCGGGGATTCCCAGCTCGGCCACCACCCGCACCCGGCCCGTCGCCACCTCGGCCACCCGAAGCGTGCCGTCGACATCGTCCAAGCTGGCCAGCCATTGTCCGTCCGCCGACCACGCCGGACGACCGCGCAGACTGACCTTCGCCAGCACGGTGCCGTCACTCGTGTCGACGATCCGCACACGATCGTTGGCACACACGTCCCACACAGCTGCCACCCCTGCGCGGTCGTCCCCGGAGGTCGACGATGGCGAGACGGGCGTAGACGCGGCTGGAAGCGTCGAGGATGACCGGCCCGAACCCGGCGGTGCCGATGAATCCACGAGCGTGGAGGCCGCAGACCCGACTGACCGTCCGCGATCCGTCGCATCGGCCGCGCCCGCCGGCGCCTCGGTCACGCTCGTCGACCCCGACCCGCATCCCGACAACGATCCGGCACCAAGGCCGACCACGAGCAGCATCGCCCAACGCATAGAACTCCCTCCGCGAGATTGGACGCTAGCCGACTCGCGACACGAGGGGGCCCGCGGTGCCGGCACTCCGGTCGGCGCAACCGCGGAGCGAGTTGCGTTAGTTCCGGACGGGGCGACGGCGACCGAGCGGGCGTCGTTCGGATCACTCTTGGCGGACTGGCCGGTGCCCAACACCCGCACCCGCGACGCCAAACGTCGCCGGCACGTTCAGCACCGTCTCCCCGGCGGCGACGAGCTGCTGAGACAACAGATACCCATCCCACCGGCCGACTCCACCGCCCACGTCCGGGCAGTGACACCGTCAGCCCACGCCAGCAGCTCGCTCACCTGACGAACGCCGGCCCGAATCTTGATCCGTCTCAACTCGTGCTCGCCCCGGTCCAGCATCGTCGCCGTGTGCGACCCCTTGTGCGGGTCCACTCCGATCATCACATCCATCGTTGGGTCCTCCTGTCTTCGGTTGGGACCGTGGCAAGCACTCCTGATTCGAAGGACTGGCACGTCCCTCTTGTGAGCCACACCACGGCAAAACCCCGACAGGCCGACACCTCGATAGACAGCCAGACGACGTCGGCAGGCACTTCGAGAGCGACCCTGCCGGAGCCTCACGACGCTACGAGAACCCTCGCCACGCCTACGACCACTCAATCAGGCACGTTGGTCGTGTGAGAAGAGCGCTACGCCCAGGCGCAATGGAGTCGAGAACGGCCGCAGACCGATGCTTAGGCGATCCTGGCGGCGGAGATCAGTCCTGGGTTCGTGTTGGTGGTGGCGGCCGTCGTGCGAAGGGGTGGGGCTTCGTGCGGCGCCACCTCGCCTCGGCCACTCGAGTCAGCTTGAGGTCGGGCCACCGCTCCGGTTCTGCGGCGACCTGGTCGAGGAGTTCGAGCAGGATCGCGACTCGCTCACGCACAGCGGTAACGGGCCGCGGAGGGTGAGCTGGTCGAGCGAGATGGCGACTTGCGCGGTCTCCGCCTTGGTGCCGGATACGGAGCGCACCCAGGCGGTCTCACGGCCGGTGATGACAAGCTGGAACTGGGCTCGGGTCACCAAGTCGGCCTGGTCAGCGTCGGTCCAGGATCGGTTCCTCGCATCGCTCATGCAAACAGTTTGAACAAGGGGTGTCACGCGGGGTCGCGAACGACCGCACCGGCCCATCGTCGAGGGCCCGACCAAGAAGGCGTTAGCAGGGCCCGACCGGTGGCGACCGGGCTACGCGCCCGTGCATCAGCGAGCGCAATGGTAGAACTGGCCAGAGGTCCGACGGCGTACGCGGCATCCTCTCCGGTGATCCGACCTGGGCGGCAGCGGTCGAGAATCTGCGGCAGTTGTACGAACGCCGTGGCGCTGCGGCTCGTGAGAATGCGATCGCCATCGCTCGTCGATACGTGGGTCATCGGGCCGTCATGGTCTTCGATGTCGTCGCCAGCCGTCAGCGACGCTTCGACGCGGTCGTTCGCGGTTGGATAAGCCGATTCGAGGCGACGCCCGCCGCCCAGGATCTGTCGGCCTTGACTGAGCTCGGGCCACCATCGGGCTTCGGCTTGAAGACGTCCGAACCAGAAACCATGCGCGGTGTAGCCGCGGGACTTCTTCGGTACGGACTCGACCATGGGCTTAACGACGACGACACCTGCGCGACGGCTTGGGCCGACGCGTCTGGCGCCGTCGAGGCAGCTCCGAAATTGGATCCGTATGTTGGCAACGTGAAGGGCATCGGCCCAGCGCTGTTCTGCTATCTACGAATGCTCTGCGGCGCTGACTCGATCAAGCCGGACGTCCGTGTGCGCAGGGCGCTCCGACAGCTGGGTTCAATCTGCCGACCGGTGACGTCGAGCTGATGCTCGTTGCCAGCGCCCTGGCGGCCGAGATTGAGGTCGATCGGCTGGTGCTCGATCAGTTGCTGTGGTACGCGAGAGAAGACCCGTGAGGTCGTGCCGCTCGTGCAAACGCACCAGTAGACGCCGCGCGGGGTTGGCGCCTTCCTGGCCGAATCCGTGCGGCGAGCGCCGGAAGTTGTCCTCGGCCGAACGAGACTCTGAGGTTCCTCAAGCGCACCCATCAGTTTCTTGACCGCATCGCTCCGCGGGTGTCCGTCAGCGGTACCTAACGGCGTGTCCGAACGACGCACCACCTACGCCCACCAGCCGCTCCGAACGGCACGAGTGGCGCGGACGACGTGAGCACGGTTTTGGAGCGAGGCTGTTGGCGCTTGTGCGCCGTCTGCTATGAGCGAGTGTGCGCCTGGTTGTACTGCTGTTTCACGTCGCATCGGATTCGACTCCAATGGCTGCCGCTCATCCCGCGTTACCGTTCAGGCCATGTCCGCGCCGGTTCGTGACCATGCTCGCGGGTTGCGACCGGCGGGGCGATGGGCCGCGACATGCTCACCCAAGACCGCCTCGACCGTGTTCGAGCCCTCAACGACGTGGCGGCGCAACGCGGCCAGAGCCTCGCCCAATTGGCCCTCGCGTGGGCACTGCGTGACCCGCGCATGACCTCGCTAGTGATCGGCGCGAGCAGCGTCACGCAGCTTGACGACAACGTCGCCGCACTCGACCGCCTCGAGCTGACCGAGGACGAGTTGGTGGAGATCGACCGGCACGCCACCGACGCCGACGTCAACCTCTGGTCCCGCTCCAGCTCGCCATAGCACCCAACGAGAGCTCCGAACATCGCGACCGAATGACATGCTGACGCCTGACGCAGGCCGCCCCGAACGGCATGTCGGCGGTGTGGAACACCCGGTGCCGCCGTTACGTACGAGCGCAGCTGCGTGATAGCGGGGCCGCCGGTGTTCTTCGGGGTCGTCTGGGGCCCTGCCGGTAGTCAGGGTCGCGGTCCTGCACCGCTATGCGCGGATTGCTGAGGTTCTGTTCCGACAGTCGTTGAGTTCAACTGCAGTTCAGCTTCTACCCTCACCCGGGTGGTGACCGGACAGCGAACGTTCGACGTGATGTGGGGATCGGACGAGATCCTCCGCCAGGGCTTGGGGTGCATGCGCCTGCGCGATGACACGGTCAGCGACGCTGATCGGGATCCCGTCGCCGTCGTGCACGCTGCGCTCGACGCTGGCGTCATCATGTTGGACACGGCTGACATGTACGGCAACGAGGCGCTCGTCGGGCGCACGATCCGGGGGCATCGCGACGAGGTGTTGCTGTGCAGCAAGTTCGGGGTTGTGTGGGGCGACGACGGCGACTGGAGCGTGCGGGCCGATGCTGCGTACGTCCACCAGGCCTGCGAGGCGAGCCTGCGCCGCCTGGATGTGGAAACGATCGACCTGTACTACCTGCACCATCGCAGCGACAAGACACCGATCGAGGAGACGATAACGGCGATGGCCGCACTCGTCGAGAAGGGCAAGGTCCGGGCGCTCGGCCTGTCCAACGTGACCGAGGAGGACCTCCGGCGGGCCCATGCCGTGTATCCGATCACCGTGCTCCAGGAGGAGTGGTCACTGGCCCGGCGGGGGGTCGAGCAGGTGGTGCCTGCACTTGCGGAGCTCGGAGTGATGATGGTTGCGCACTCGCCGACCGGTCACGGCTCGCTGCACGCGACCGAGGCCGACGACGAGGAGGGTGGCGTGCTGGGGGCCGTGCGGACCGCCCTGGCCGAGATCGCTGCACGCCACGCCGCCCGTCCCGGCCAGATCGCGCTGGCCTGGGTGCACCATCGCTCCGCGTGATGGGCGATCCCGGTCGTGCCGCTCCCCGGCACCACACGGGTTGGTCACCTGCGGGCCAACATCGCCGCGGCCGGCATCACCCTCGCCGACGCCGAGCTGGCGCGCCTCGACGCCGCCAGCGACGCCCGTCAGGTGTGACGGAGACACACCGTCGCCGCCTCCCGTCTCGTCCGATGGCGCCACCTGCGTCGGCGGCACGCCGGAGTCGTCTCTCGAGCCCGTCTTCAGCGAGGGAACGCTCGCTTGGGTGTCAGATGCCGTCGACGGCGATCGGGAGCCCGTCGGCGTCGATGATGGGCATTTCGTCGGCGAGCCGGTCGATGTCGATCGCCTGATGGGGCGTCGGCCGGGGGATGAATGATCCGATGACCCCGGAGGTCAGTGCGGTCGTGGCGGCGAAGGCCCACAGCTGGTGGAACCCGTCGAGCGGATCGGTGAGCTGGCGCTGGGATCCGATGAGCGCCACGAGCACGGCGATCCCGAGGGCGCCGCCGATCTGACGGGCGGTCTGGTTGACGGCGCTGCCCACGGCGAAGCGTGCGGGTGGGAGCGACGAGACTGCGCCGGCGCTGAGGACGGGGAACGTGAAGCCGACGCCGAGCCCGACGAGCAGGTGCCGGGGAGCCAGGTCGCCGGGTAGTTCGGGGTCGTCGGTGACCAGTGCGATGTAGGTGGCCAGGCCGATGGCGAAGCACGATGCGCCGAACAGGAGCACCGGTCGGAACCCGACGCGACCCGCCAACTTGCCGGCTGGACCGGCGATGATGGCGACGACGACGGCCCGGGGTGACGGCGAGACCGGCGGTCATGATCGAGTAGTCCCAGACGCCGGTGAGGAACAGGATGTTGCCGAGCAGCATGGCGAAGAACCCCATGGCGTACACGACGGTCGCGGCTGTTGGCGATGACGAACGGGCGGCTCTGGAACAGGGCGGGGTCGATGACGGGGTCATCGTGGTGCAGGGTGCGATGAGCGAACACGGCGCCGGCCACGAGCGCCACGGCGAAGGCGGCGAGGATGCGCCCATCGGTCCAGCCCCACGTCGACCCTTCGGAGATGGCGAGCACGAGTGACGCCAGCGCCAGCGACATGAGGCCGACGCCGAGGTAGTCGGGCGTCGTCGGCTTCGAGTCGCCGATCGTCTCGGTCAGCACCCGTCGTCCGAACAGCAGCACGAACAAGCCGACGGGGATGTTCACGAAGAACGCCCACCGCCAGCCTCCGGCCGACACGATGGCGGCACCGAGCGAGGGACCGGTGGCGACCGCCAAGGCGCCGATGCCGCCCCACTGGGCGACGATCTGCATGCGCCGGGCAGGTGGGTAGGCGCCGATCAGCAACGCCACTGACGCCGGAACCAAGAACGCTGCGCCGACCCCCTGCAGGGCGCGGGCGCCGACCAGGGTCGGCCACATTGGGTGCGATCCCGCAGAGGAACGAGCCGAGCAGGAACACGACGATGCCACCGAGGAAGACGCGCTTGCGTCCGAGCCGATCACCGGTGCGTCCGCCGACGACGAGCAACGCCCCGAACACGATGGAGTACGCGGTGATGATCCATGCCAGCGATGCGGAACTGGCGTCCGGGTACGACGCCTCGATGGCGGGGAACGCCACGTTGACGATCGACAGGTCGAGCGAGGCCATGAACGTGCCGAGGGCGGTGACGATGAACACGGCACGAGATCGGCGTCCGGCGCCGAGCGGGATCGGCGGTGCGGCTCGGCGGGTCACCGGTGCGTTCGTTCATCGAACGGACCATAGAGGATTGCGTTCTATGATGCAACTCACTAGCCTGCGCACCGTGCAGCGAACGAGTTTCGAGACGATGAACTGCTCCGTCGCCCAATGCCTCGAGGTGGTCGGCGAGTGGTGGTCGATGCTGATCATCCGTGACGCCTTCCTCGGCGTGCGCCGTTTCGACGACTTCCAGTCACGCCTCGGCATCTCCCGCAACATCCTCAACGTGCGCCTGACCACCTTGGTCGAGGCCGGTGTCCTCGAGCGGGTGCCCTACCAGCAACGCCCCCTGCGCCACGAGTATCGCCTCACCGACAAAGGGCCGCGACCTCTGGCCGGTCCTCACCACCATGCGCGAGTGGGGCGACAA
Organism: uncultured Acidimicrobiia bacterium; assembly: GCA_963839695.1. GTDB lineage: Bacteria > Actinomycetota > Acidimicrobiia > Acidimicrobiales > Ilumatobacteraceae > JALZMG01. Next base: position 70,751 of record CAWIVW010000015.1, read on the forward strand.
ATGGGCGGCGCCCAACGGCGCCCCGCTCGAAGTCGTGCACGACGAGTGCGGCAAGGTGATGCACCTGACCCTCACGTGCAGCGCCTGCGGCGAGCCCGCCGACCGGACGCTCGACTCCACGTCCGGCCCGGACCCGGCGCGACGCCCAGCGACTTCGACCGGACCACGCTGGTGTCGCCGACCTGAGCGCCGCGCAGCCCGGCGGGCATCCGATGACCGTGTCCGCAAACAACGGGCCGACGCGTCGTCCACCGCCGGGACCGGGGCCGGCCATCGGGATGGCGCGGAGCTCGGTCGCCACGACCGGCGTGGGTCCGGCCACAGCTCGTTCAGCGCAGCCGCGATCTCGCGGTCGGCGCAAGGCGGAGTTGTAGTGGCGGGGCGTCGAGCGCCAGGTTGAACTCATCGGCGCGGGCCAGTTGTCGTCGACGACGCGTTGGACCAACACGACCACATGTTCGCCGGTGCGCACTGGCAGCGCCGGGAACGTGTTCTCACTCGGCTCCTCGACGAACGTCGCCAACGACGGTGGCGTCATCTCGCCGAGTGCTGGAGGCAGCGTGCGCATGAGCACGTCGGGATCCGCCGGCACGCTGAGCGAGCAGATGGTCACGGCGAAGTGCGCCGCCGGCACGTCGCGGCCCTGTCCAGGCCGCCGAGGCTGAGGCTCGAATCCCGTCGACGGGGCCATCGGGCGCAGCAGCAGCACGTCGTCGACGTCGACCATCGTGGCGTTGGCGGCAGCGGCGTGCGCCTTCCAGATCGGCCCGCCGTAAAACGCCTCGAGGCCCTCACGACGACGCTGCATGTCTGCGAAGCCCCGCATCCACACGAAGCGCTCCGGGCGATCCAGATCACGGAACTGTCCAATCACTTCTATACCGACGGCCTCTTGTGACTCGACGAACTCGCGGTCGAAGAGTTCGATCAGCACGTCTCGCTGACCGTACCGGAGGGTGTACTGGCGAAGCTCGACAACGGGGTAGCAGGAGGACATCACGACGTCTCGAGCAGCCCCGGACCACGTCACCGAACTCGATGCGACCCCCGACCACGGTGTCCGAAGCTTCTATGTCAAGTGAAAGCTGGTGTTCGATTTAGGCGGCGGCCTGTGGGACGTCGATGGGTGGCGAGATGGGCGTGGCGTTGAGGTCGCGGATCATCCGCCGGTAGACGACGTTGGAGAGGTGGCGTTTGAGGGTCCGCATTGCTTCTTTCTTGGTGTGACCGTTGCGACGAGCGTCGTCATAGATCTGTCGGGCTCGAGGTTCGCAGCGCAGCTGGGTGACGGCCATGCGGTGCAACACGGCGTTGACTCGACGGTTGCCGCCCCGGTTGAGCCGGTGCCGTTTCGGTTCGTCGTCACCTTCGGCCGAGGAGACGGGTAGTGGGGCGGTTCCGTTGAACCGGGCGAACCCGCCTTCGCCGGCGAACCGGCGAGGGTCGCCGGTCTCCACGAGCAGCTCGGCGTCGGAGCGGTCGGCGATCCCACACAGCTCGGCGAGGGTGGAGCCGGCGCGGTGGGTGAGGTCAGCCAGCTCGCGGCTGGCCTCGCGTTCGCGGGCGTCGAGCTCGGCGATGGCCGTGGCGTGATCGTCGAGCAGCCGCAGCCGAAGCGTGGTGGCCGGATCCCACGTCACCGTCCGATCACGAGCGCTGAGCGCCGCGAGGCGCGGGCGCACGGCGCGGTTCTCGGGCAGCTCGATGCGGATCTCCTCGGGCAGATCGTGGAGCAACGCCTCGGCCTCGTTGAGCAGCTGCTGGCGGCTCTTGACCAGGCTGCGCCGCTGGTTGTGCCACAGATTGAGCAGCTCGTGGGTCTCGTCAGGGCCGGCGTCGCCCGGTGCCCGCTTGAACGCCAGCGGCAGGTCCGGGTCGGCCTGCACTTCGCGGGCGATGCGCAGCGAGTCGAGCGCGTCGGTCTTGCCCTGACGCCGCTTGCGGGACTGCTCGGCGGTGCGCGTCGGGCACACGTCGCGCACGTCATAACCCCGTTCGATCAAGAACATCGTCGTGTGCCGGCCCAGTCCGCTGGCACCCTCGATCCCCCAGCGGCGCACCGCCCCGAAGCTCGTCGCCCACTCCAGCAGCGCCCGGTGGCCGACACCGGACACCTTGAAGCTGGCCGTCGCCACCGTCCCGCCCCGGCCATCCAACACGGTGGCGGTCAACGTCTTCTTGTGCGGGTCGATCCCCACGTCATGCTCGTCGTCCACCTCCAACCTCAACTCGTTGCTCGGCTTCGCTCGCTGCTTGGCCATCACGGCCTCCTCTCACATGCGTAAAGTGAAAGGGCCGGTCGACAAATCCCCGTTGAGTGATCAACGCTTCTATCAAGTCAGGCCGGTCCTTGAAGGTCAGGACCGGGGGCGACACTTCGGACAAGAGACACCCGCACAGGGGTCGGAATAACACTGAGTCAGCCCCCGGTCCGGCCTTCGAACCTACGAACCGGAGATGCGCCGGTCGTGGATCCTCACACAGCGATTGAAACACGGGGAATATCCCGACACACCGCTGTCCGGTACCGCCGGATATCCGCGTGATCGCGAGCCGCCCTCTCAGCATCGATGCTCACCATCGCGAGCGTGCACAGGCCCGGGCACCGCCCGCGTGCGACGCCAGATCGACGTGGCGGGGTCCCGCCATCGGACGCGAACGCACACCGAATGTCGCGACCGAACGACGTCGGCTGGCATTGCTCGGCGCACACATATCGGCACGTCGGTCGCGTCGGTCCTCGCTCGATGCCGTGTGCTCGGTGTCGCGCCGCTCCTCGCCGGGCGCGGGAGCGAGGGAGCCGTTGTCGCCGGCGGAGCGTCGAACCTGGTGATGCGAAGCTGGTCGGTCTTCTCCACGGTAGTGACGTTTGGGGTTCTCGCTGTTGCTGTCGTGGTGGTGGTTGCCCTTGGTGGACGAGTGCTCGCGTGCATCTGGTTCGGGTTGACGGAGACTGCAAGATTGCTGTTGACGCCCGCAACATTGGGCGCAACGCTGGCGGTCATCCTGCAGCTTCGTGCATGAGGACGTCACTGGGGAGGAAACGTGAAGGCTTCCAAGTACTTGCTGGCCGCCGCGCTGGCGTTGGCGTTCGCCGCCTGTGGCGATGACGACGATGCGGCCGACGACACCGATGCCACCACTGCGACCACCGCGGCTACCTCCGAGGAAACGTCTGCCCCGACCGGCACCGACGCCGCCAGCACGGAGCCGAGCGACACCGAAGCGCCGAGCGAGGACACCGGCGGAGGCGGCGCAAGCGGCGAGCTCAGCCTCATGGTCGCCCAGTACAGCGACAAGACCCAGCCGTATTGGGAGGGCTTGATCGCCGACTTCGAGGCAGCGAACCCCGACGTGTCCATCGCTCTCGAGGTGGTGTCGTGGGAGCAGATCAACGACGTCATCAGCACGCGGGTGCAGACGGGCGATGCGCCGGACATATTGAACATCGACGCCTTTGCCACCTTCGCCGCCGACGATCTGTTGCGCCCTGCCGAGGAGGTGCTGTCGCCCGAGACGCTCGCCGACATCATTCCCAGCTTCGCCGAGAACGCCACGATCGACGGCGTCCAGTACGGCATCCCGCTCATCGCCAGCAGCCGGGCGCTGTTCTACAACACCGACTTGTTCGAGGAGGCCGGAGTCGCTGAGCCGCCGGCGACGTGGGACGAGCTGCGTGCCGCCGCCCAAGCGATCACCGACCTCCCCGGTGACGAGATCGGCTATGCGATGCCGCTCGGCCCCGAGGAGGCCCAGGCCGAATCGTCGATCTGGATGTTCGGCAACGGTGGCGGCTGGGTCGACGACTCCGGCGCCTTCATCATCGACTCGCCAGAAAACGTCGAAGCGTTCGAGTACATGAGCGGTCTCGTCGCCGACGGGCTCACCCAGCCCAATCCCGGCACCACTGACCGGGCCGACGCCCAGAACCTCTTTTCGAGGGCCAGATCGGCATGATCGAAGGACTGCCGCCGTTCCTCCAGTTCATCGCCGACGACCACCCTGACTTGAACTTCGCGGTCGCATCGTCGCCGACCAAGTCCGGTGAGCCGTCGACACTCGGCGTCGCCGACCACATGATGGTGTTCAACAACGACGGCAACACCGAAGCGGCCAAGGCGTTCCTCGACTTCTTCTACACCACCGAGAACTATGTCTCGTTCGTCGATACCGAGGGCTTCTTGCCCGTGACCACGTCGGGCAGCGAGGCGATGGCGCCTAACTTCACCCCCGAGGAGCAGCCGTTCCTCGAGGCACTGCCTACAGCGCGGTTCTACCCGAGTAGCAATACCGCGTGGGGTGCCGTGCAAGGCGCCGTCCAGCAGGAGATCGGTCAAGCCGTCGAGGGTGACTCGGCTGGGGTGCTCGCCGATCTCCAGGCGACGGCCGAAGAGGAAGCCGGGAACTGACCGCAGTCGCGTCCGCCCCGATTCGGCCGGGCCGGCCGCGCTCGGGTCGGCTTCGCCGGGCGGTCAAACGCGAGCTCGGGCCGCTGCCCTGGCTCATCGCGTGCGTCTTCTTGGTGTTCGAGATCGTGCTGCGGCCGATCTTCGTGCTCTTCCAGACGTCGCGTCAGGACATCAGCCGCGCCGGAACGGCCCGCGGCTTCGTTGGGTGGGACAACTTCACCCGCCTCTTCGACGACCCTGATTTCGCCCCCGTCCTTGTCCGCACCGCGGTCTGGGTCGTAGTGGTCGTCGCCGTGACGCTGGCCATCTCGCTGCCGTTGGCGCAGTTTCTCGACAAGCCATTCCTGGGTCGCCGCGCCGTCCGTTATGCCCTGCTGTTCCCGTGGGCGGCCTCTGTGTTGATGACGGCCCTCTCGTTCCGCTGGATGCTGCAGCCGTTCTTCGGGGTCGTCAACCAGTTCCTGCTCGATCTCAACCTCATCGACGAGCGCATCGACTTTCTCGCCAAACCGTCGACGGCGTTCCCGGCGATGATCTTCGTTGCCATCTTCGTCTCGGTGCCGTTCACCACGTACGTCGCGCTCGCCGGGCTGCAGACCGTACCCGGCGAGCTATACGAGGCCGCCGCCATCGACGGCGCCAGCCCGTGGAAGCGGTACACGAAGATCACCCTTCCGCTGCTCCGTCCGGCGATCCTCGTCGCGGTCCTCATCAACATCATCAACGTGTTCAACTCGTTCCCGATCATCTGGGCGATGACCGAAGGCGGACCGCAGTTCGACACCTCGACGTCAACGGTGTTCATGTACAAGCTGGCGGTGCAGAACCGCCAGCTCGACACGTCGGCAGCTATGGCGGTGGTCAACCTCGGCCTCATCTTCGTGGTCGTGCTGATCTACCTCCGTGCCTCCCGCTGGCAGGAAGCGTCCCGCCCATCGTGAGCATGGTCGCCAGGACCTCACGCGCTCGGCGGTGGATCATGCCCATCGCGGGGGCGTTGATCGCACTGTTCTTCCTCGCGCCGTACATCCAGATGTTCTTCACCGCCGTCAAACCAGACGGCGAGCTGACCGACACCCCACCGAGCTACTTCCCGAAGCACTGGCAATGGTCGAACTTCACCAACCTGTTCAGCCGCAACGACGGCGCCGTGTGGGGGTACTTTCGCTCCTCGCTAATCATCGCGATCGCCGCGACCATCGTCGTCATGTTCGTCGCCGTGCCGGCCGCCTACTACATCGCCCGCCACCGCTTCTCCTGGCGCGCGGCCTTCCTGCTTCTGATCATCATCACCCAGATGATCCAGCCAACATCCCTCGTCGTCGGCGTGATCCGCACGTTCGTCGATATCGAAGCGACCACGGGCATCACGCTGATCGGTGACTACCCCGGGCTGATCCTTGTCAACAGCGCCTTCAACTTGACGTTCGCCGTGTGGATCCTGCAGGGATTCTTCGCCGCCATCCCGGCCGAGATCGAAGAGGCAGCCTGGATGGATGGAGCGAGCAAGCTCACCACGATGCGCAAAGTGACGCTGCCACTCGCCTTACCCGGGCTCGTGACGTGCGTGATCTTCACCTTCGTGGCGGCATGGAACGAGTTCGCCATGGCACGGGCCCTGGTGTTCGGCAACCGGAGCAGATGGCCCCTTACGCTCGGCCTGAGCGACTTCACCCAGCTGTACGAAGACGAGTGGAACTACCTCTTCGCCGCCTCGCTCATCGCGATCGTCCCGGTCGTCCTGCTGTTTGCCGCCATCGAGCGCTACCTCGTCAAAGGACTCACCGCAGGCGCGATCAGATGAGACACCCGAGGACCTCGGATCCAGGGAGCAACATCTCGACTATCACTCCTTCGTGACTCGTCGACCCGCCAGCCAGACGTGGACGCGCCGGACGGGTCGAGCCGGGCGGCCAGTGGCGAACAACGTCGGCGGCGGACCGTGACGAATGCCGCCGGCACGCCCCGGATTCGGCGGAAGCTGCTCGCGGCATGGGGTTCGTCACCGTACGCGCTGCGGGCGTGGAACGCTGCCGGCGAGCGGGCGGCGGTCGTACCGCGATGCACCACCGAACGACCGCACCCAATCTTGCCGCTCATGCCATCCTGGCCGCGCCAGAACGGCACCTCCACGTCCATCGTGGAGTCTTGACCGGACCGCCGACGCGTGTGGTTGCTATCGAGTGATCTCTATCGGCTCTTCAGGGCACCGTGGCCGCGGTTGAGCGCGGCTGAACCGGCGAGTACGGAAGAGACCGTGGCGCTGGATCTGCCACCACGGGCCGAGCTGTTGCAGCCCCCTCGCCCGTCGCAGCTCGTCTACCTCGCGCAGGATCGACTGCATTTCCTGTTCATCGCTTGACGCGAACATCCCCTGGACCGTGCTCACGGCACCTCCCGTCGACGGCTCCGCGATCAAGGGTGGAACCGGGATCCTGGCAAGTCAACCCACGGGCCCGAAGTGTCGGAATGACGGCACCGAACCACGGCCGCCGCGGGTCGGAGGCCGCGCCCGAACGAATCAGGCATCTCGGGGGTGTCTAGATCCGAGTCGGTCCGGTTGGTTGGAGCTGGCTGAGTGGGATCTGGGTCGCCAACACGCTGGCGCTCCTGGGAGTTCACTCGCTGAGGGGCGTCGGATGTACCCCTCGGAACCGGCCTCTCGGCACGACGACTCACAGTCATGCCAACAATGTTGTCGCCGAGGTCCAGAGCGAGCTCGCTCCTCGTCATCGCGAGGAAACCGCTAAAGGGCTTCAGCCGATAGTGGTGGGCGCCGGCTCGACGTCGGCACGGAGGATGTCGGCAAAGACGAACCCGTCGCGTTCGACGACGCTGCCGACCGTCACGTCGATCGGCGCCGAGAAGCCGGGCCCATCCGACACGAAGGTGTGGAACTCGCCACGCTCACCGCACGGGTCGACGTGCGGCGGCAGGTCCCCGAGGAAGTCGCGGTCGAACCACCGACCGGCGAACGAGGCATCGAGTTGGCGAGGATCTACGCAGGTGACGACGGCTCGGGTGCCGACGTCGATGATCTCGCGAGCCAGCTCAGCTGTGGGGCGACCCCAGAGCGGGAACACCGGCACGACGCCCGTGCCCGCCATGAACAGTTCGCGGTAGGCGCGGATGTCCTCGAGGAAGAGGTCTCCAAAGACGATCTCGTCGACACCGTCGTGGTGGGCCGCCCCAAGCGCGTGTGCCATACGGGCCTCGTACTCGCTGTTCGTGCACGGGCTCGGGAGGTCAACCGAAAAGACCGGGATGCCCAGACGATCGGCCTGCGCGACGACCAGCGTCCTCCGGACGGCGTGCATCGCGACCCGGTCGGCCTCACCGTTGAACGTCACGAGGAGCCGAACGACATCTGTTCCCGACGTCCGGGCAGTGGCGAGGGCGAATGCGCTGTCCTTTCCACTGCTCCAGCTCATCCAGGCGCGCGCCACGGCGGTCGACTGTACGGACCCCGTCAGCCCGTTGTTCGCGACCCGACAGCAGATGCAGGGCGACATGCCCGATTCGGCCGGGGTGCAGAGACCGCCCCGCCGCGGGCTCGATGATCGAGTCCAGCGCGGGCCTGACGAGGCCGTGCTCTGTCGCCGAGGCGCACAGAATCCCGCTACCGAATGCCACCCCAAGAGCGGACGCGGGGCGCAC
>CAWIVW010000016.1:0-395957 GCA_963839695.1 uncultured Acidimicrobiia bacterium
ACCGGTCCCCGGGCCGCCCATCGCGAAACGGCGCGATGATGACCCGATGGTCGAACGGCAGCGTGTCGCGGACGTTCTCACGGGGATCGGGTGGTGCCTGCTCGCCGGCTACGTGACCCTCGCCGTGTCGCAGGTCAACGACGTCCGTGAGTTCAACGACGACTTCGCCCAGAGCTTCGCCGAGCAAGTGGCGTTCGTCGCCCAGGTCGCGTTGCCGGTTTCGACGGTGATCCTGGTGCTCGCCGCGGTGGCCGCGCTGGCGTCGCAGCTGGTGCGCGCCGGCGCCACTGTCCGCACCCCGTGGCGCGCCGTGCCCCTGGCATGGGCGACGCTCGGAGTCGCCGCGCTGGTCGCGCTCACGCTCGTTCTCGCGGTGTGGTCGTTGACCGAGATCGATGGCGGAACCAACAAGGGTGTGCAGTTCGTCCTCTACGTCGGCTCGGCGGCCGTGGTGGCCGCGGTCCCGTTGGCGGCGCTGCTCGCCGTCCGCCTCGAGCCACTCCCACCCGGCCCCCACGCCAACCACCAGGGCCACCACCGTCCGGCCTCCCCGTTCAGTCAGCCGCCCAGCTCGCCGTCGCGGTAGTGCCGCCGGCACAACAGCTCGTAGCGCACCATGTCGCCGAACAGCGGCGGCGTCGTCGGGTCGGCGGTGTCGCCGACGACGATGATCTCGCCCTCGGTGACGACCTCACCGTTGACGACCCGGGCGTTGTGGGTGGCCCGGGCGCCGCACCAGCACCGCGCCTCGACCTGCAACGGCACCCGCTCGTCGGCGAGCTCGAGGAGCCGCTTGGTGCCCTCGAACAGCTCGCCGCGGAAGTCGGTGATGAGCCCGAAGGTGTATACCTCCACCTCGAGGTCGTCGACGGCCCGGGCGAGCTGGTCGCACTGCTCCGCGCGTGAGGAACTGCGCCTCGTCGCACACCAGGAAGTGGATCGGCCAGTGGGCGAGGGCGAGCTTGTAGAGGTCGAGGTCCGGGTCGACGTCGATCGCCGGCGCCGCCACGCCGAGGCGGCTCGTCACCTGGGCGCCCTCGCGGTCGAGGATGGTCAGCAGGAGCCCGTACAGCCCGCGGCTGGAGAGGTTGTGGTGGATCTGCAGGGCGAAGGTGCTCTTGCCCGAACCCATCGTCCCGAAACTGAAGCGCAAGCTGGCCATGGCGGTACCGACGGGCGACGATAGCCAAGGGGTGTCAGCGGGTCGAACCTGCATCCGATCGTGGGGCCAGGGCCCCACATGTAGCTGCAAGAACGAAAGGGTGGTCAGCGCAGCATCGCCTGCACGGTGCTGATGTGATCGGCGTCGGCGGCCGACTTGTCCGGCCGGTAGCGCCGGACCCGGGCGAACCGGAGGGCGACCCCGCCCGGGTACCTGGTCGACACCTGCACCCCGTCGAGGGCGATCTCGACGACGAGCTCGGGGCGGACGTGCACGATGTAGTCGTCCTCGGTCCCGACGGCGATCGCCTGCAGCGCCTCGGTCTGCCAGCGCAGGAGCTCGTCGGTGAGCCCCTTGAACGTCTTGCCGACCATGACGAACTCGCCGGGTTCGCCTCGGGCACCGAGGTGGAGGTTCGACAGCCAGCCCGAACGCCGTCCGTGCCCCCACTCGACGGCGAGCACGACGAGGTCCAGCGTGTGCACCGGCTTGACCTTGCGCCACGCGCCGCCGCGGCGGCCGGCGTCGTAACGGGAGTCGAGGGCCTTGACCATGACGCCCTCGTGACCGGCGGTGACGGCGCGGTCGAGGAACGCCGCCGCCTCGCCCGCGTCGGCGGTCACGATGGACGGCAGGCGTGACTCGGCTGGCACGATCGTGGTGAGGAGCTCCCGGCGCACGGACAGCGGCTCGTCGACGACGGCGTCGCCGCCGGCGTGGAGCACGTCGAAGAAGTAGGCCGACAACCCGACGCCCCGGCCCGTCGGGGCGTCGGCGCCGAAGTCGCCCATCGAGTCCTGGAACCGGCGGGGCACGCCCTCGTCGTCGACACCGAGGGCCTCGCCGTCCAGGACGAGATCTCCGCCGGGCAGCCCGGCCACGAGATCGGCGACGGTGCCGAGCCGCGCCGTGACCTCGTTCAGGTTGCGGGTGTAGAGCGCGACGCGCCCGTCGTGGCGATGAGCCTGGATGCGGGCGCCGTCGAGCTTCCACTCGACGGACGCCGGCCCGGTGGCGGCCACCGCGGCGGCCACGTCGTCCGCCGGCGAGGCGAGCATCGGCTGCACCGCCCGCCCCGGCACGAGCGCCACCGCGGCGACGGCCGGCGCGCCTCCCGTCAGCGCGGCCCGCGCCGCCTGGCCCAGGTCGCCGGCCATCATGTGGGCGCGCCGCACGTCGGCGATCGGCACGCCCGAGCCCTTGGCGATCGCCTCCACCATCACTCCGTCGAGCGCGCCCTGGCGCATCTCGCCGGTGAAGATCCGCCAGAGCAGATCCTGTTCGGCGCGGGTGGCCCGGCCGAACAGATCGGTGAGCACGTTCCGGCGGGCGGCGCCGACGCCGGTCCCGGACATCCCCGCCAGCTGGTCGATCGCCGCGTCGACCACCTCGATCTCGAGTGTCGGTTCGACCGCCGGCTCCGTGCGGGCCGCCTGCAGCGTCCGCCACCCGACGCCGATGCGGCCCTGACGCGCCGCCCCGGTGAGGAACGCCACCGCGATCTCGATCTCGTCGGGCGCCAGCCGGCGGAGCAGGTCGGCGATCAGCGCCGACTTCTCACCCCGCTTGGAGGTGGCGGCGAGCTGCTCGGAGACGGCGGCGAGCTCGGCGAACCGCACCGGATCCTTAAGACGCCGCCCTCGGTCGGCTGGCCGGCTTCCTTCCACGCCGTGAACCCGCCGTCGAGGTGGGCGACGTCGGTGTAGCCGAGTCTGCTGCAACGTGTCGGCCGCCAACGCCGAGCGGCCGCCCGCCGCGGAGTGGAGGATCACCCGCCGATTGGGATCGAACTCGGGGCGGTGGTACGGGCTCGTCGGGTCGGCGAAGAACTCCAGCATCCCCCGTGGTGCCGAGATCGCCCCAGGGATCGAGCCGAGCTGCTCCCGCTCGGCCGGCTCGCGGACGTCGACGATGAGCGGATCGCCGGTCTCGCGCTCGGCGACGACGTCGTCGACGGTGAGGTTGGTGACCCGTTGCTTCGCCTCCGCGACCAGCTGGGCCGCCGTCTTGCTCGCCTGGTTCGGTCATCGTGTCCCTCCTCGGTGTATCCCAACAGTAGGCGCGGGGAATCGGTAACAAGACCGGAACATCGCCGGGATGTGCGGCTACCGTGTACCCATGGAGGAGGGGGTCGGCAACGACGCCGGCCCGACATCATGACCGATACTGCCCACACCGGGCACCGGGAGGAGACGACCACCGCGGTGGCCGTCAACGGGGGACACGGCGAGGAAGCGACGACCCTGCACCGGGTCGTCGTGCGCTTCGCCGGCGACTCCGGAGACGGCATGCAGCTCACCGGCGACCGCTTCACGTCGGTGAGCGCCGCCTACGGCAACGACCTCTCGACGCTGCCCGAGTTCCCCGCCGAGATCCGCGCCCCCGCCGGCACCGTGCACGGTGTCTCCAGCTTCCAGGTGCACATCTCGGACCATCCGATCACCACTCCGGGCGACGAGCCGAACGTCCTCGTGGCGATGAACCCGGCCGCCCTGCGCGCCGACCTCGACCGCCTCGAGCCTGGTGGCACCCTGATCGTCAACGAGGACACGTTCGACGATCGCAACCTCGAGAAGGCCGGCTACACCACCCCGTCGGGCGGCACGACGAACCCGCTCGACGACGGCAGCCTCGACGGCTACCGGGTGATCCGGGTGCCGATGACGTCGCTCACCAAGGAGGTCGCCGCGCCGCTCGGCGTCAAGCCACGCGACGCCGAGCGCTCGAAGAACTTCTTCGCCCTCGGCCTCGTGTCGTGGATGTACACCCGCCCGACCGAGCCCACCCTCGAGTGGATCGCCAAGCGCTTCGCCGCCAACGAGATGGTGGCGAGCGCCAACCGGGCCGCCTTCCTGGCCGGGTACAACTTCGGTGAGACCACCGAGGCCGTCGGCCACCGCTTCGAGGTGCGCCCGGCCACGCTGCCCGCCGGCGAGTACACCAGCGTCACCGGCAACACCGCGCTGGCGTGGGGCATCGTCGCCGCCGGCCAGCTCGCCAAGTTGCCCGTCACGCTCGGCTCCTACCCGATCACGCCCGCGTCGGACATCCTCCACGAGCTGTCCAAGCACAAGCACTTCGGGATCCGCACGGTGCAGGCCGAGGACGAGATCGCCGCCGCCGGGATCGCCCTCGGCGCGGCCTTCGCCGGCCACCTCGGCGTCACCACGACGAGCGGTCCCGGGGTGATGCTGAAGAGCGAGACGATTTCGCTCGGCGTGTCGGTCGAGCTGCCCATGCTGATCGTCGACATCCAGCGCGGCGGACCGTCGACGGGCCTGCCGACGAAGACCGAGGCGGCCGACCTCAACATCGCCCTGTTCGGCCGCTCCGGCGAGGCGCCGCTGCCCGTGATCGCCGCCCGCAGCCCGGTGCACTGCTTCGAGGCCGCGATCGAGGCCGTCCGCATCGCCGTGAAGTACCGGACGCCGGTGATCCTGCTCTCCGACGGGTTCCTCGCCAACGGTTCGGAGCCATGGCGGCTCCCCGACGTCACCGGTCTGCCCGACATCTCGGTGCCCTTCGCCAGCGAGCTCAACCACGTCGACGCCGACGGCAACGAGGAGTTCTGGCCGTACCTGCGGGATCCCGACACCCTGGCCCGCCCGTGGGCGATCCCAGGAACGCCGGGCCTGATGCACCGCGTCGGCGGCATCGAGAAGGAGGACGGCTCCGGCAACATCTCCTACACGCCGGAGAACCACCAGCGGATGGTCGACCTGCGGGCGGCCAAGGTCGCCGCGGTCGCCGGCCGACATCCCGCCGGTGACGGTGGAGGGCGACGAGGACGCCGACCTGTGCGTCGTCAGCTGGGGATCGACGTGGGCGTCCATCGACGCCGCGATCCAGCGCCGGCGCCGGGACGGCCGCAAGATCGCGTGGGTGCACCTGATGCACATGAACCCGCTCCCCTCCGATCTCGGCGACGTGCTTCGGCGCTACCGCAAGGTGCTCGTCCCCGAGCTCAACACCGGGCAGCTCGCCCGCGTGATCCGGGCCACCTACCTCGTCGATGCACGGACCTACTCGAAGGTGCAGGGCCTCCCCTTCACCGCCCGCGAGCTCGAAAACGCCATCGACGACATCAGCCAGGAGCTTGCGTGATGAGCGACACCGTGCTTCCCGCGACATCGAAGAAGGACTGGGCCAGCGACCAGGAGGTCCGCTGGTGCCCGGGCTGCGGCGACTACGGGATCCTCCAGGCGGTCCAGCAGCTGATGCCCGAGCTGGGCGTGGCTCCGGAGAACACCGTCTTCGTGTCCGGCATCGGATGCTCGAGCCGGTTCCCGTACTACATGAACACCTACGGGTTCCACGGGATCCACGGCCGCGCGCCGGCGATCGCCACCGGCGTCGCCCTCGCCCGGCCGGACCTCGACGTGTGGGTCATCACCGGTGACGGCGACGGGCTGTCGATCGGCGGCAACCATCTCATCCACGCCCTGCGCCGGAACGTGAACCTCACGATCCTGCTGTTCAACAACCGCATCTACGGCCTCACCAAGGGCCAGTACTCGCCGACCTCGGAAGTGGGCAAGGTCACCAAGTCCACGCCGATGGGTTCGCTCGATCCCCCGTTCAACCCGCTCGCCGTCGCGCTCGGCGCGGAGGCGACGTTCGTCGCCCGCACCCACGACCTCGACCGCAAGCACATGATGGAGGTGTTCCGCGCCGCCCACGACCATCGCGGCGCCGCCTTCGTCGAGATCTTCCAGAACTGCAACGTGTTCAACGACGGGCAGTTCGCCGACATCACCAAGAAGCAGCGCCGCGACGAGATGCTGATCGACCTCGTCCACGGCGAGCCGATCCGCTTCGGCGCCAACGGCGAGCGCGGCGTGGTGATGGGGGCCGACGGGCAACTACGGCTGGTCGACGTCGCCAGCGTGGGCGAGGACGCGATCCTGGTCCACGACGCCGAGCGCGACGATCCGAGCCTGGCGTTCGCCCTGGCCCGGTTGAGCAACGACGACCACTCCCCCACGCCGTTCGGCATCTTCCGCCGGGTCGTCCGGCAGGAGTACGCGTCGGCCATCGGCGCCCAGCTCGCCCAGGCATCCGAGCGCAAGGGACCCGGCGACCTCGCCGCCCTGCTGCGCTCGAACGGCACCTGGACGGTGGCCGCCACCAACTGACCACCGTTCTGGCCGCGGAAATCAGCCCGAATGGGCCGATCCGCGCGGACAGAACCGCCAAACTGACCCCCAGATGACCGAACCAGCATCTCCGAGCCAAGCGGTCCGCGAGGACGCCCCGCCGCGAGATCGAAGCGCGCCTCACGGTCGTCGTCGTCCTGGCCACGATCGCCGCGCTGGTCGCCCTCGGCGTCGCCGCGGCGACGCGCGACGAGGCGTCCGGCGCCGCGGAGTCCTCCGAGTCGGCGACCGGGCTCGATGTCCGGCGTCGCCGCGCTCGCCAACTCGCCGGCCGGTGAGACCGACGAATCGCTCCCCGACCTCGTCGGCGCGGAGCAGCCGCGCGAAGAAGGTGTGCCCGATCGAGCCCGAGTCGCTGCGCCCGGGAGACAGCGGCGACGACGTCACCTGCCTCCAACGGGCGCTCGCCGAAGCCGGCGTGCTCGACGGAGACGTGAGCGGCACGTTCGACGACGCCACCTTCCAGGCGGTGCGGTCGATCCAGGAGGACCGGGACCTGTTCGTCGACGGCGTCGTCGGCCGGGAGACGGCGATCTCGCTGGACATCTGGCCCGACGAGAAGTCGTTCGTCGTCCGCACCCCGAAGCCGCCTGCGGGCGCCGTCGACCTCCTCGGTTATCCCTTGTCGTCGGTCGCCTCGGCGGGCAAGGACGCTCCACCCCTGCCGCCCGACACCGGGAGCGGCAAGCGGGTCGTGTACTCGCGGAAGGGACAGCGGGTCTGGGCCGTCGACGACGACGGACGCATCGTCCGGTCGTGGCTGGTGTCGGGCAGCCAGTACGAGAACGAGGTGCCGGGGTTCCACGAGATCTACAGCCGGTCCGACGTGTCGACGGCGTGGAACGGGCGGGCCTGGCTGCCGTTGATGATCCGCTGGTACGAGACCGACATCGGCCACCTCGGGTTCCACGCCATCCCCCTGCATCGCGAAGACAACTCGCCGTACCAGACCGAGGCCGAGTTGGGGACCCGACTCTCGGGCGGCTGTCAGCGCCAGGCGGAGCTCGATGCGCAGTTCCTGTGGGACTTCGCCCCGGTCGGGCACCACCGTCGTCGTGGTCTGACCCGACCACCGCCTTCTGACGTCCCCTCGGACGCGCCGTCGCCCGACCCCGAAGGGCCGGGCGACGGCGTGGGCTGGGGTCGACGACCGTCAGCTGGTCGTCGTCAGGGGGAGTGTCGTCGCGGTGCCCGTGTCGGTGACGCCGGTATCGGTCGGGGCGTCGTCATCGTCATCGTCATCGCTGCAGGCAGCAAAGGCGGTCACCGCCAGGGCTGCAACGGCGACTCTGGCCAGTCGCTTGACTCGCATCTGTCATCCTTTCCACGCTGCCCGCTGGGGGACACACTACCTCACCGCTGTCACATAAACGACATATTTTGACAAGCCCGTGCGGGTTCAGCTACAGCCGCTCGTCGATCCGCAGCTCGGGCAGGCGTGGCACGACCCGGCCGGGATCATCTGCACGCCGCACTGCATGCACATCGGAGCGTCGGCGTGGCGGATCACTCCGGCGGCCGGGGTGTTGTCCTCCGGCGTCGGCACGACCGTGCCGAGCACCATCTGATCGGCGAGCTCACCGGCCATCGGCACCGACTTGGGGTCGGCGGCGATCTCGGTTCCCGTCGAGGTCTCGATGATCGACTCCTCGACGCCGGGCAGCGTCGGCTGCATACGCTCGTCGACGGTGAAGATCCCGAGCTCGGCGCGCTCGTCGAAGCTCAAGTACTCGAGGGCGAGCCGGCGGAACAGGTAGTCCATGATCGAGGTGGCGAACCGGATGTCGGGATCGTCGGTCATCCCCGCCGGCTCGAAGCGCATGTTCGTGAACGCCTCGACGAAGGCGCGCAGCGGCACGCCGTACTGCAGTCCGTAGGAGATCGACTTGGCGAAGGCGTCCATGATCCCCGACAGCGTCGAGCCCTGCTTGGACACGGTGAGGAAGACCTCGCCGGGACGGCCGTCGTCGTACTCACCGATGGTGGCGAAGCCCTTGCAGTCGGCGACCCGGAACTCGAACGTGCGCCCGCGCCGGCTGCGCGGGAGCTTCTGGCGGACCGGTCGGTGGACGACCTTCTCGACCACCTTCTCGACGACCTTCGTCGCGTCGTCGGCGGCGGTGACAGCCTTCTTGGCCGTCGACAGCGGCTGGCCGACCTTGCAGTTGTCGCGGTAGATCGCGACCGCCTTCAGGCCGAGCTCCCAGGCGAGCATGTGCAGCGCCTCGACGTCCTCGACCGCCACGTCCTCGGGCATGTTGATCGTCTTCGAGATCGCGCCCGAGATGAGCGGCTGTACGGCCCCCAGCATCCGCACGTGGCCCTCGTAGTAGATCGTGTTGTCGCCCATCGAGCAGGCGAACACCGGCAGGTGCTCGGGCGCCAGGTGGGGCGCGCCGATGATCGACTTCTCGGCGTCGATGTAGGCGATGATGTCGTCGACCTGCTCGGCGGTGTACCCGAGGCGGCGCAGCGCCCGCGGCACGGTCTGGTTGACGATCGACATCGTCCCCCCGCCGACCAGCTTCTTGACCTTCACCAGGCCGAGGTCGGGTTCGATGCCGGTGGTGTCGCAATCCATCATGAAGGCGATCGTCCCCGTTGGCGCGATGACCGTCGCCTGCGAGTTGCGCACGCCGTGGTCCTCGCCGTCGGTGACCGCTGCCTCCCACGCCTCCTGGCCGGCCCGCACGAGGTCCGCCGGCACTTCCTCGGCGTCCTCGATCACGTAGCTCGCGTCGCGGTGCATGCGCAGGACGCGGAGCATGTGCTCCTCGTTCTCGGCGAAGCCGGCGAACGGTCCCATGCGGCCGGCGATACGGGCACTCGTGGCGTAGGCGTGGCCGGTCATCAGCGACGTCAGCCCGGCCGCCCACGCCCGCCCGACCGGCGAGTCGTAGGGCAGACCGAGCGCCATCAGCAGGGCGCCCAGGTTGGCGTACCCGAGCCCGAGCTGACGGAAGGCACGGGCGGTCTCGGTGATCTGTGCGGTCGGATAGTCGGACCGTCCGACGAGGATCTCCTGGGCGGTGAAGACGATCTCGACGGTGTGGCGGAAGGCGTCGATGTCGAACGACCCATCCGGATCCAGGAACTTCAGCAGATTGATCGAAGCGAGATTGCACGCGCTGTTGTCGAGGTGCACATATTCCGAACAGTTGCGTACGACGAGGCCGTTGGCGACGTAGGAGTGGTTCCGCGGCTCGCTGAGGTTGTAGGTCAACTCCACACCCTCGTCGGTGCGCTCGACGAGCCGGACAGTGGTGTCGACGCCGTACGGTGCCCGGCGGCGAGCGAACGCAGCCGTCCGCATCAGATCGGCTTTACGGGAGAGTCCGAACCCGACCTCGGCCGCAAACCGAACGAGCGATGCCCCGGTGATGCGCAGGTCGTACGAAGCCTTGCGCGGATATGCCGCAGTCGTGCCGTCCTTGCGCTCGTACTCGAACTTCGAAGCTCCGGACTTGTGCACCGCGTAGATGCGCGCCGCGATGCCAAAGGTCGAGAGGAGACGTTGGACGCCCCGTAGCAACTCCGGCGAGATCGAACCGAGCCCGACGTAAGAACCTTTGTCCTGATTGACGACGGCGCAGCCGTCGGCGTCGAACAAGCCGCGGAGGAACGCCGCCACGATCTCGGACGGTGCCTGCTCGATCGACCACGGCACCCGCTTGTGCTCACCGGTCACTGATGCCACGCCGAGGGCCTCGAGCCAGCGTTTGAATGCCCGACGAGACAACCGCAGCTGAGCGGTCCCATTGGTCTGCTCGCTGATCTTGAGCGGACGGTCGCCGTTGATCCACTGGACCAACTCCTGGTGCGCCGGAAGGATCTCCTCGCGGTCCTCGGCCGAGCCGTAGATCGTCGACGTCGTCGATCCGCTCGTCGAGCCGTCGCCGATGAGCCAGCCGAGGTAGTGGGCAAACTCCTCGGACCACACCTCGGGCAGGCGCAGCTCGCCAGCGTGATCGCCCTTGGTGTGGTACGCGTCGACGTCGTTACCGACCGGGATTGCCCACTCCGCGTTGACGGCCGGGGCCGGCAGGTCGAGCGATCGGACGTGATCGTCGGCGGTGAGCTCGCCCGCCTCGACGTACCCGCGGTTGGTCGTGAAGATCCGGTGCCCCGGAGTGCAGCGCACCTCCATCCCGTTGTCGAAGCGCAGCCGGACGATCGGATTGCGCCCGGTGATCATGAACGCCTCGGGCGTGGTGAGGACCATCTGCGGCTTGGGGTCGTCGGGATTGGTCAGGTCGTGGGTCCAGACCTGGAACTCCTCACCCTGGTTGGCGCGGTCGAACAGCTCGTGGAAGCGGATCAGGCCCTTGTCGGTGTGGACGAGTGTGTCGCCGTGAAGCACGGGTTACTGCCATTGATTCGACCGGTGGCATGAGCGGTGTGCCACTTGTTGATCGTGGTGTCGAACTGCAGGCCGGGATCGGCGCACTCCCACGCGGCCTGGGCGATCTGACGCCACAGATCCCGGGCCCGCACGGTGCGCAGCACCTCGCCCGTCGTGACGGCGACGAGTGCCCAGTCGGCGTCCTCCTTGACGGCCTGCATGAACTCGTCGGTGACCCGCACGGAGTTGTTGGCGTTCTGGTACTGGATGGAGAACGAGTCGGCGCCGTCGAGATCCATGTCGAACCCGCCGTCGCGCAGCACCCGGGCCTTGCGCTCCTCCCTGGCCTTGCACCAGATGAACTCCTCGACGTCGGGATGGTCGGCGTTGAGGATGACCATCTTGGCGGCGCGCCGGGTCTTGCCCCCGGACTTGATCGTGCCCGCCGACGCGTCCGCACCGCGCATGAAGCTCACCGGCCCCGACGCCGTTCCGCCCCCCTGGAGGAGCTCCTGGCTGGAGCGGATCTTGGACAGGTTGACCCCTGAGCCGGAACCGCCCTTGAAGATGATCCCTTCCTCGCGGTACCAGTTGAGGATCGAGTCCATCGTGTCGTCGACCGCGAGGATGTAACACGCCGCAGCCTGCTGGGGCACCCCCTTGACGCCGATGTTGAACCACACCGGGCTGTTGAAGGCGGCCCGTTGGGTCACGAGGATGTACTTCAACTCGTCGTTGAAGGCCCGCTCCTCGTCGGCGTCGACGAAGTAGCCCCCCTCGTGCCCCCAGCGGGTGATCGTGTCGGCGACCCGGTCGATCACCTGCTTCAGCGACGACTCCCGTTCCGGCGTGCCGAGGGTCCCGCGGAAGTACTTCTGGGCGACGATGTTGGTGGCGTTCAGCGACCAGCCCACCGGGAACTCGACCCCGGGCTGCTCGAAGGCGACCGAGCCGTCCTTCCAGTTGGTGATGCGGGCGTCCCGGCGCTCCCACACGACCTCGTCGTACGGGTCGACGCCTGGCGCCGTGAACAGGCGGCGCAGGCCAATCGTGAGTCGTTCGGGCGCCAGCGACATAGGGACTTCTCCTTCAACCGTCGAGGGTCGGACGGTGTTCCCGGCCCGCCCTCCGGGGACACAACATCTGGTGGCCGTTCCCCCGCGGTTGGCCACCAGACCACTAGTTCTTGTGGGTGGGGAACAGATTACACCACCGTAGTTACGGCGTTGTCAACACCCGCGAGAAAGAGCGCCGCGAATCAATGCGGCTGGCGGTGCGGCAGCGCAGGTTCGGGGCCCACGCCCAGGCCCTATCGTCCTCGCCCCCCGGGGTTCGGCGTTCGGTCCGCGTGCCGCACCGCAGCCGGCACGCCCTCAACCTAGACACCTCTGCCTGTGGGGTGAAAGGGGAACAACCCTGTGAATTTCCGTCGGATGGCCGTGTGGGCAACCGGCCGTTCATCCCTCGTTCAGGCTCCACCCCGCCGTCGCTCGTGTCATCATCACCGCCGTGCGGCGTGTGCTATCCCGAGCCGGCGAGGGAGGTGTCCGTCGACGAGCTCTACGCCGAGCCGACAGCGGCACCGGGTCGGCGACCGGCCTTGGGTCGGCCTGTGCATGATCGCCAGCCTCGACGGGAGCACCGTGGTGGCGGGCAAGTCGGCGGGTCTCTCGAACCCGGACGACGTCGCCGTCCTGGCGACGCTGCGGCGGGCCGCCGACGCGATCGTCGTCGGGGCGTCCACGGTGCGCGCAGGAGGGCTACGGCCCGCCGAAGAAGTCCGGCCAGCGCATCGGCGTGGTGAGCGCGAGCGGCAACGTCGATCCGGCGAGCGCGCTGTTCCGTAGCGGCGCGGGCTTCCTGATCATGCCCGAGGACGGACCGCCGCCGCCCGGCGGCCGATCGACGTCGTACGGGCCGGCCGCGGCCGGGTCGATCTGGCCGCCGCGCTCGCCCGGCTGGACGAGGTGATGCCGACGCCCACGTTCATCCAGGCCGAGGGCGGCCCGCACCTCAACGGATCGCTGCTCGACGCCGACTGCATCGACGAGCTCGACCTGACCGTGTCACCCATCCTGGCCGGCGGCGGCGGGGTCGAGGCTCACGGCGGGCGCCCGCCCGGCCGTCGCCGGCTTCGACCTCGCCCACGTCGTCGTCGACGATCGATCGTTCCTCTACACCCGCTGGCTGCGCAGGCGTTGACCGCTCAGCCGCGCGTGGCGAGCTTGCCGAGCAGCTCGATCTCGCGGTGGAAGTCGGCCGCGGCGTCGAAGTTCTTGTAGACGCTGGCGAAGCGCAGGTAGGCGACCTCGTCGAGCGTCCGCAACCGGTCGAGGACGGCGAGGCCGATCTGGGCGCTGTTGACCTCAGATCCCTGGAGCCGCACCGAATCCTCGATCGAGACCGCGATCTGCTCGATCTCCGCCGGCGCGACGCCGCGTCCCTTCGTGGCCGCCGCGATGCCGGCAGCGATCTTGCCCCGATCGAAGGGTTCGTGCCGCCCGTCGGCCTTGACGACGACGAGCGGCACCTCGTCGACCCGCTCGAACGTGGTGAACCGGTGGGCGCAGGAGAGGCACTGCCGGCGACGGCGGACGGCCGAACCTTCCTCGGCCAGGCGCGAGTCGACCACCTTGGTGTCCTCGGCGTGGCACGACGGGCAGTGCACCCGAGCGAGGCTACTGCGCCCGGTGGGGCCGACGGCCTGCTCAGGCGGCCTGCCGGGCCATCCCGGCCCCGGCGGCGGAGGCAGGACACCGCCGGGACCGGTCCGGACGCCGTGCGCACCGGGAGTCGGCGCTGGCGATCAACGTAGGCTGGCCACTGCCGGGTGCGGAACACTCGTACGTGGAACAGCAGTTCGAGTGTCGCAGAACGAGCGTTCGCCGTCAAGGTGGAAATTCTGAACAGATGTTTGACTTCGCCTCCGAACGTTCGTACGATGAGTGCCATGAGCGACGCACGTGTCCAAGGTTCCAAGATCACCGCCCGGCAGCGCCAAGTACTCGACTTCATCGAGCAGCAGATGCGCGACCGGGGCTATCCCCCCTCGGTGCGGGAGATCGGCGAGGCCATCGGCCTCACGTCCCCGTCGACGGTCCACAGTCACCTCAACACCCTCCAGCGGCTCGGGTATCTCCGCCGAGATCCGACCAAACCCCGCGCCATCGAGGTGCGCTGGGATCCCAACTCGGGCGCGGTGATGGAGCGGCGTCCGGTGCGTCACGTCCCGCTCGTCGGCGACGTGGCCGCCGGCACCGACGTGCTGGCCGAGGAGAACGTCGAGGAGCTGCTCCCCGTGCCGGCCGACTTCACCGGCGAGGGCGAGCTGTTCATGCTCCGGGTGCGCGGCGACTCGATGATCGAAGCCGGCATCCTCGACGGCGACTACGTCATCGCCGTGCAGCAGCCCGTCGCGTCCAACGGCGACACCGTGGTCGCCGGGATTCCCGGGGGCGAGGCGACGGTCAAGAAGTTCAGCAAGCGCGGGGGCAAGATCACCCTCACGCCGGCGAACTCCTCGATGGAACCGATCTCGCTCGACGAGGCCGACGTCGCGATCTACGGCCGGGTCGTCACCGTCATGCGCCGGCTGTAGCGACCCGCGAGCACGTCAGCGCCGGCCCGGCGGCGTCGGCGGCGGCAGCGGGCCACCTCGGGGCGGCCCCTGCTCCCCCGGCGGCGGCCAGCCCGGCGGCGTGGCGTACGGCGGCGGCACCGGCGGGTTGGCGTACGGCGGCGCCGTCGGCGGAGAGAGTGGCCCGGTGAGCGGCGTCCAGCGGTCCACCCCGGCGACGGCGGTCTCCGGCCCCTCAACCGGGCGCCGCCCGCGTGTCAGGCCGATCAGGCCCAGGACGAGCCCCGCCACCAGCAACGCGACTGCGCCCACGCGCATCGGCACCACTCCACTCGTCGGGTCGCGGCCGACGCGGACCATGAACTCGTCCTCGTCGGAGTCCACGCGCAGCACGTACGCGCCGGTGTCCTCGATGTCGGCGGTGCGCACGCCCGAGCCGCTGGCGCCGCCCTGCTCGTAGGAGGGCCCGCTCGCCCGGTCGAGGTCGACCTCGTCACCGTTGTCGTCGACGAGCGTCAGCTCGACCCGCGGCGTCTCCTCGGCGTCGAACTCGTACTCGCGGTCGTCGCCGTCGCAGTCACCGTCGATCTCGCCGACCTCCCCTGTCGTCTCGACGAAGAAGGTGTACGTGCCGGTGCGGTCGAAGACGAGGGTCGTGTCGCACCCGACGGGGGCCGGGGCCAGGTCGGCGACGGCGTCGTCGTAGCGCTTGGATGCCAGCACCCACAGCACGATCGCCCCCACGACTCCGACGACGAGGGCGACGACGCCGAGGATCCGCGCTCGGTTCGTCGTTGCAGTTGGCACAGCGTGCCCCATCACACTCCCAGCCGCTCGGCGACCAGCTCGATTCGTTCGTCAGGTTGTACCACGGCGACGCGGACGTAGCCATCCGCGCCGTAGAACTCACCCGGGCTCACCAGCGCGCCCCCTTCGGCGGCGAGCCGCTCGGTGAACGCCCACCCGTCGCCGGCGTCGAACCAGAGGTAGAAGCCGCCGGCGGGCAGGGCGATGCGATCGGCCGGTCCACGCGCCGAGGATCTCGGCGGTGCGCTCCAGCCGGCGGTGGTAACGGCCGCGCTGGACCTCGACGTGGGCGTCGTCGTCGAGGGCGACGACCCCCGCGGCCTGCGCTGGGCCGGGCACCATCATCCCGACGTGCTTGCGCACCTCCTGCAGGTAGCGCACCAGGGTGCCGATCACCGGCGTAGAACCCGACCCGCACCCCGGCGAGGTTCGAACGCTTGGAGAGCGAGTGCACGGCGACCACCCCGTCGAGGCCGTGTTCGAGGATGCTGCGACCACGACCGGACCACGTGAACTCCACGTAGCACTCGTCGGAGAAGACCGGCACGCCGCGGTCACGACCCCATCGGGCCACCGCGCCGAGGTCGTCGACGCTCCCGGTCGGGTTCCCAGGGCTGTTGGCCCAGAGCACCAAGGCGCGCTCGGCATCAGCCGGCTCGACCGCCTCCAGCCGGAGCCGGCCGGCGGGGGTCAACGGGACGGGGACGGCCCGGCAACCGGCGAGCGTCGCCCCCATCGCGTACGTCGGGATACGACACCTGCGGGTAGAGCACGGTGTCCCGATCGGGCGACCGCAGCCGCAGCCACTGCGGCAGCGTGCCCACGAACTCCTTGGTCCCGACGCACGCCCCGACGAGCCCGGAGTCGACCTCGACGCCGAACCGGCGCGAGATCCAGCGCGCCGCGGCCTCGCGGAAGGCGACCGAGCCGATGCTCTGCGGGTATCCCCGCTCGCTGTCCGACGTCGACAGCGCGGCGACGACGGCGGGCAGCGGATCGTCGATCGGGGTCCCGATGGACAGGTCGACGACGCCCCCGGGGTGCCGTTCGGCGACCGGCATCAGCCGGTCCAGTCGATCGTACGGATAGGGCGGCGGGACGAACGCAGTGACGGTCACCCGCACCTCACGCTGATGCGAGCGAGCGAGCGCCAGCGAGCGAGCGGCCAGAAACTGCGCGGGCAGTATGCGGCGTGGCCGGGGAACGCAGTGATCGTGATCACGACTGGACGACGAACTCCGCCAGACGGCCGGCCGACGCGTCGGACAGCCGCGCCCGCACCCGCAGCAGGCCGGGCTCGTCGACGGTCGAGACGACCTCCCCCTCGCGGTGGATGGCCGCGAGCACGTCCCCCCGGTCGTACGGCACCTCGAGCTCGACCACCGTGGCGAGCGAGCGCAGCCGGTCCGAGAGGGCGAGCAGGAAGTCGTCGATGCCGGCGCCGGTGACCGCGCTGATCGCCACCGAGCCCGGATGGTCCTCGACGATCTGCTTGGCCTCGTCGGGGGCGAGGTCGGACTTGTTGACGGCGAGCAGCTCCGGCACCTCCGGCGGCGTCGATCTCCGTCGAGCACCGCGCGCACGGCGTCGATCTGCCCCTGCGGGTCGGCCGCGCTGGCGTCGACGACGTGGACGAGGTAGTCGGCCGTGGTGGCGACCTCCAGCGTGCTCTTGAACGCCTCGACGAGACCGTGGGGCAGCCGGCGGACGAATCCGACGGTGTCGGTGAGCAGCACCGTCTCCCCTCCGGGCAGGGCCAGACGGCGGGTGGTCGGGTCGAGGGTGGCGAACAGCCGGTCCTCGGTGAGCACGCCGGCGTCGGTGAGCGTGTTGAGCAGGGTCGACTTCCCGGCGTTCGTGTAGCCGACGATCGTCACCGTGGCGAGCCCGCTGCGGGCGCGCTGCTTGCGCTGCAACCGCCGCGTGCGGGCGAGCTCGGCGAGCTCGGTCTCGAGCTTGGAGATCCGCCGCATGATCCGCCGCCGATCGACCTCGAGCCTCGTCTCGCCGGCGCCGAACCGCATGCCGACGCCGCCGCGCTGCTGGGAGAGCTTGGCGGTCGCGCCGCGGCGCAGGCGGGGCAGCCGGTAGCGCAGGAGGGCCAGCTCGACCTGGGCCTTGCCCTCGAGGGTGTGGGCGTTCTGGGCGAAGATGTCGAGGATCACCGCGGTGCGGTCGATCGCCGTGCGACCGAGCAGCTTCTCCAGGTTGTACTGCTGCGCCGGGCTGAGCTCGTTGTCGAACACGACCGTGTCGGCGTCGACCGCCAGGCACAGCTCGCGCAGCTCGTCGGCCTTGCCCTTGCCGATGAACCAGGTGGAATCGGGACGATCGCGTCGTTGCACCACCCGGCCGACCTCGTCCGCTCCCGCCGTGTCGATGAGCGCGGCGAGCTCGTCGAGGCTCGCCTCGGTGTCGTCGTCGGTCGCGCCGGAGAACGTCACGCCGACGAGGACGATCCGTTCCCGGATCGAGCGTTCGATGAGCGTGGCGCCGAGCGCCTCGGAGTACGGGGTGCTCACGGGAGCACCGTGTACGGATGCGAGCGAGTGAGCGCCAGCGAACGAGCGGCCAGCAACGGCCTGCGTGGCCGGGGAACGCAATGATTGCTCACAAGCGGGGGATCTCGATCGTTGCGACGTAGGTTGCCGGCCCGGTGAGGGTGACCCGCCCGAGGGCCGGGTGGTCGAGCGTCACTTTCGCGCTGCCGCCGGGCATGTGCACCAGGATTTCCCGAGCGGACTGCGGCACCATCCCCCAGCGCGCGGCGGCGACGGCCGCGGCGCAGGCCCCGGTCCCGCACGCCTCGGTCAGCCCGACGCCCCGCTCGTGCACGCGCATCGTGACGGCGTTGGGCTCGGGTCCGGGCTCGATGATCTCCAGGTTGACATCGGGGACGCGGGCTCCGAGGGCGGAGAGATCGACCGCCTCGACGTCGTCGACTCCGACGACCGTGTGCGGGTTGCCGAGGTCGAGGTGGACGATCGGGCGGTCGGGGTGCGCGCCGAGCCGCCGGACCGTCCACGTGGCGGGCGGGCCGAGGTCGCCGACGGCTCCCATGTCGACCTCGGCCAGGATCGTGGCGGGATCCTCGGTGGGCGTCAGCGCCACGGTCCGCGTGCCGGCGTCGGTGAGGATCCGCATGGTCTGCGGCAGCGGATCACCGCGGCGGATGGCCAGCGCCTGGGCGAAGCAGCGGATGCCGTTGCCGGACATCTCGGCCGCGGCTGCCGTCGGCGTTGAAGATGCTCATCCGCGCCGAGTGGTCGGCGTCGGTCTCGCCGATCAGGAGCCCGTCGGCGCCGATCCCCCGGCGGCGGTCGCACACCCGGCGGGCGAGCTCGGCGAGGTCGTCGTCGTCGCTGCGGGGAGGGTGGAAGACGACCAGGAAGTCGTTGCCGAGACCGTGGTGCTTGGTGAGCGTGAGATTCATGGGCGCAGCGCGTCGGCCACGGCCGGCGCCACCTCGGACACCGGGTCGCGGTCGATGTCGTACCAGCGTACGCGGGGGTCGCGGCGGAACCACCGCTCCTGGCGGACGGCGAACTGGCGGGTCCGGACGACGATGGCCGCGATCGCCTCGTCGAGGCTCATCCGACCGTCGAGGTGATCGAGCAGCTCCTTGTAGCCGAGGGCCTGCCGCGCCGTGCGGGAGAGGCCACGGCCGGCCAGCCGGGCGACCTCGTCGACGAGCCCGGCCGCCATCATCGCGTCCACGCGCTGCTCGATCCTCGCCGCGAGGCGTCGGACGCGGCCAGCGCACGCCGATGATGACCGCGTCCGTCGGCGGGTACGACCCGACGCCCGGTCCGAACGAGCTGAACGGGCGGCCGCTGCCGAGGCAGACCTCGAGCGCCCGAACGACGCGGCGCCGGTTGCCCGGCTCGATGCGCCCGGCCGCGACCGGGTCTCGTTCGACGAGGCGCCGCCAGAGCACGTCCAGATCTTCCTGTTCCAGCCCGGCGCGGACCTCCGGCCACCGTCCGGGGACGTCGAGGCGGTCGAGCGCCGCGGTCAGGTAGAGGCCGGTGCCGGCCACCAGCAGTGGCCGGCCGGCGATCGTCGCCATGGCCTCGTCGAACGCGCCGGCGGTACTCGGCCACGGTGAACTCGACGTCGGGCTCGACGAGGTCGAGGCAGTGATGGCGAACCTCGGCCCGGTCCTCGGCGCTCGGTTTGGCCGTGCCGATGTCCATGCCGCGGTACACCTGCATCGCGTCCACGGCGACGATCTCGGTGCCGGGGACGGCCCGGGCCGCCGCCATGGCCACGTCCGACTTCCCCGCCGCCGTGGGTCCGACGACGACGACCGGCGCGGCCATCGGTTCAGAGCGCGGCGACGGGGATGCGTGCCTTGTGGGCCGGTTCGGCGAGCAGCTCGACGAATCGCCCCGTCAGGTGGTGCGGAGCGGCGCCGGTGATCTCGACCGCGGCGTACGTGCCGGGCCGCAGTGAGGCGGGCGGCGGGAAGTGCACGAGCCGGTGCTGGCGGGTCCGCGCCGACGCGACCGCGGGGTCCTTCCGGCTCGGGCCCTCGACGAGCACCTCCTCGACCCGGCCGATCCGGGCCCGGTTGGCCGCGAGCGCGCTGCGCTCGACGACGACCCGGAGCCGCTCGAACCGCTCACCGGCCACGGCGGGATCGACGAATCGGTCGGTGCAGCGCCGCCGCCTCGGTGCCCGGGCGGGGCGAGAAGATGAACGTGTAGGCGTCGTCGAACCGGGCGCTGGCCGCGACCTCGAGGGTCTGGCCGAAGTCGTGCTCGGTCTCTCCGGGGAAGCCGACGATGATGTCGGTCGACACGGCGAGGTCCGGCACGACCCGGCGGGCCTCGGCGAGCCGGTCGAGGTAGCGCTGGGCCGTGTAGCCGCGGTGCATCGCGGCGAGCACGCGGTCCGAACCCGCCTGCAGCGGGTAGTGCAGGTGCTCGCAGACGGCCGGGGTCTCCGCCATCGCGGCGAACGTCTCCGCGCGCATGTCCTTGGGATGCGGGGACGTGAAGCGGACGCGGCGGATCCCGTCGACTCCCCCGGCCGCACGAAGCAGGTCGGCGAACAGCGGGCCGCACCTTCACCGTGGCGTCGCCGGCCCGGCGGGCCGCCAGCTGCAGGTCGCGCCCGTAGCTGTTCACGTTCTGGCCGAGCAGGGTGACCTCGGTGACCCCGGCGGCGGCGAGCTCCTCGATCTCGGCGACGATCTGCTCGAACGGGCGGGAGATCTCCACGCCGCGCACCGCCGGGCACGATGCAGAAGGCGCAGTTGTTGTCGCAGCCGATCTGGATCGTGACCCACGCGTTGAAGGACGACTCGCGTACGGCCGGCAACGCCGACGGGAACATGGCGTGGTCGTCGATCACGGCGGCGTCGAGGATCTCGGTGAGCGGACCGTCCGAAGCGGGCGGTGCGGAGCAGCTCGGCGGCGCGGTGCACGTTGTGCGTGCCCATCACGACGTCGACGTGGGCGGCCTTCTCCCGGACGAGCTCGCGATCCTTCTGCGCCAGGCATCCCGACACGACGATCTGCCGGTCGTCGCGCTGCGCCTTCCAGGCCTTGAGCTGGCCGAGGTTGCCGTAGAGCCGGTTGTCGGCGTTCTCCCTGATGCAGCACGTGTTGAGCACGACGACGTCGGCGTCGGCGACCGAGCGCGCCGGGACCAGACCGTCGGCCTCGAGCAGGCCGGCGATGCGCTCGGAGTCGTGCTCGTTCATCTGGCACCCGAAGGTGCGCACGACGTAGCTCCGGGCCGTCTCGGTCACGGCGGCCCAGGCTACGGCGGATTGATCAGGGCACGGGGACGATCCGGTCGAGGGGGGGCACGGCGATGCCGAGCGGGCTCGGCGGCCTCGAAGTATTCGACGAGAGCGTCGATGTCGACGGCGCCACCGAGAGGGTCGGTGCCCTCGTTGAACACGGTGAACCCGTCACCGCCGAAGGCGAGGAAGTTGTTCATCGTGACCCGGAACGATTCGTCGGGGTGACCTCGACCCCGTCGACCAACATCCGCCCGATCTTGCCCTCGCAGGTCGCTGCCGCGGGCGCCTGTTCGTAGCGGAAGGTCGACGAAATCTGCAGGATCCGCTGTGGTCGGTCCCGCCGCAGCCGAGGAACTGCTGTTGGAGCAGGCGCCGGATCATGTCGCCCGTCATCGTCTTGGTGACGAGGCTGTTGCCGAACGGCTGGACCGTGAACGCCTCGCCGTAGGTGACCTCGCCGGGCGCTTCGCCGCCGCACGAGATGTCGGCCGTCCGGAGGTCGCCCGGATCCCCCGGGGTTCATGAGGGCGATCCGGGCGTCGCCGAGCCCGGCCGGCGCGGTGGCGGCGAGCTGGGCGTCGGCGATCACGTCGCCGAGCGTCGACTCGCCGAGCGGCGACCCGTGCGGGTCAGGTCGCCCTGGATGCGCCCGATCACCTGGTTGGCGAGCGGAGCCGAGCCGTCGACGTACTGGTCGACGACCGCGGCGACCGCCGGGTCCTCCTTCGACAGATCGGGCACGCGGACGACTCCCGGCCCGGGCGTGTTGAGGCGTTCTCGACGATCATGTTCTCGGCTCGACGCCTGACGAGGTCGCCGCTCGGTCGTCGATCGTGAGCGTGATGTCGGTGAGGATCCGCCCGAAGGAGGACGCGCTCGTGATCAGCCGGGTGACGCCGTCGATCGTGATCGTGCAGCGGTACTCGGCATGGGTGTGGCCGGAGACGATCACCTTGATCGGGGGTCGAGGCGGCTCGGCGATCTCGGCGATCGCGCTGCCGGCCAGGTTGCCGGCGCAGCCGTTGAGCGCGGCCGGGCTCGCCTGGAACCCGCCTTCGTGGATCACGAGGACCGGCGTCTCGCACGCCCTGGCGCGCGCAGATCCCGGCGGCCGCGGTTCGGCGGCGTCGGCCTCGTCCTGGAAGTGAGCCCCGCCACGCCCGTCGGCGTGACGATCGTCGGCGTGCCCTCGAGGACCGCGCCGATGAAGCCGACGCGAATTTCTTGCCGCTGTCGGACTTGAAGTGCTTGATGCCGAAGGCCGGGAACAGCGTCTCGCCGGTGGCGTCGACGACAACGTTGGCCGAGAGGTACTGGAAGTCGGCGCCGGGATAGACGTTCGTGGTCTCCGTCGGCGCAGGGCGTACGGCGCGGCCGTGCAGCCGTCGGCGTGGCAGCCGCCGTTCTGGATCCGCTGCAGCTCGGCGCTGCCCTTGTCGAACTCGTGGTTGCCGACCGAGGCGAAGTCGACGTGCATGAGGTTGGTCGACGATCGTGGCCGGTTCCTCGTGGAAAAGGCCGTTGGCGAGCGGGCTACGCGCCGATGTTGTCGCCGGCGAAGACAGTCGCCTGCAGCCGCCGTACTGCGCTTGGCGGTCCTTAATGGCCTTGGCGAGGTAGCCGCGCCTCCGGCGAACTGGCCGTAGATGTTGAGGCCGGCGGCCTCGAGGTTGCCGTGGAGGTCGTTGAAGCCGAGGAGGTGGACGTCGGTGGTGTGCGCTTCGCGGCCTCCGGAACTGGACACTGACCGGTCGGAGAGCGTTGTTGGCGCCGGCGATGACAATCGCGCCGGCGGGGTCGCCACCGCCGCGGCGAGCGGCGCGACGACGCGCGCCACGACCGCCGCCGCGACGAGGACCATCGGGTCGTCCGCTCGGCGCCGACGAGCGCCAGTGTCCGCCCACGGAGGATCGAGTCCGACCCCACATGCACGCGGGGACGGGCGGCGGACGCCATTTGAGCACATCGGCCGCGACCGGCGCGGACGACCCGGAAGCGACCATCGCGGTGAACCGGGCTGTCGCCGGGCCGCCGAGCGAGGTCGCTCGTTACGCTGCGCCCGATGGCCACCGACGTCGCGAGAGCCGCGCCGCGACCGCCGCGGGTCGATGCCCGCCGAGCGATCGCCGTGGCTCGCCTGCTGGTCCTGGCCGCCGCGCGCTGCGTCCGTTCGTCGAGGAGTGGCTCGACGCGCCCGGCGTTCGGCCAACTGGGCGACGATGTTCGTCGCCATCATCGTGCAGGCGGTGCCGTTCCTCGTGCTCGGGGTCACGGTCAGCGGCGGCGATCGCGGCGTTCGTGCCGCCGGGCGCGCTCGCCGGCTCCTGCCGCGCCGGCCGCGCTCGCCGTCCCGGTCGCGGCGGCGGCCGGCGTCGCCCTGCCCGGGTGCGAGTGCGGCTCGGTGCCGATCGCCGGCCGGCTCGTCGCCGGGCGTCGCCGCCCGCCGCCGCGCTCGCGTTCCTGCTCTCCGCGCCGGCGATCAACCCGGTCGTGCTCGTCGCGACCGCGGTGGCCTTCCCCGGCCAGCCGGAGATGGTGCTGCGCCCGGTTCCTCGCCAGCCTGCTGGCGGCGATCGCGGTCGGGCTGGTCTGGGTGCCCGGGCCGGCCGCGAGTGGACTGCGGGCTCGCCGCCGGACGCCCGTGCACGGCGACGGCCGCTGGGCGCGTTCGCCGCCACCGCGCAGCACGATTTCCTCCACGCCGGCGGCTTCCTCGTCGTCGGCGCGGCGACCGCGGCCACGCTGCAGACCATCGTGCCTCGGTCGGTCCTCGACACGCTGTCGCGGCGCCGGGCCGCTGTCGCGTCCTCGCCCTCGCCGGCGCTGGCGGTCGTGCTGGCGATCTGCTCGGAGGCCGACGCGTTCGTCGCCGCGAGCCTCACGCAGTTCTCGCTCGACCGCGCGCCTCGCGTTCCTCGTCGTCGGCCCGATGGTGGACGTCAAGCTGGTCGCCCTGCAGGCCGGCACGTTCGGACGGCGTTCGCGATCCGCTTCGCGCCGCTCACGTTCGTGGTCGCCGTCGTCACCGCGTCACTCGTCGGATGGTGGCTGCTGTGAAGAGCGAGGCCGGCGGCGCGATCAGCCTCCTCGTCGGCGCCGTCGCCGTGCGGCTCGCTGACTGGCGACCACCGCGCTACGCAGGCCGTCGAACGGGCGGCCGAGATCGACCGCCTCGGCGAGCTCGGCATCCCCGTCGTGCGCTGGCGCGGTCGGGGACGCTCGACGAGGTGCTGCACAAGGTCAGCCGCGTGGCGTCGGCGCCGAGGGTGCGATGAGGCTCGTCGAGACGCTGAGCGTCGCCATCGTGACCGGCCGGCGCATCGGGGCCGTGCCGCTGCTGCTGCGTGCCGTCGTGGCGCTCGGCGTGCTGGTCGCCGTCCTCGGCACGGCGCTGCCGGCGTGGGACGTCCCGAACGCCTACGTCGTGTCGGCGCTGATCTTCGCCGTCGCTGTGGACCGCGCCCCGGCACCCGCCGGCCTGGTCTTCCTCGGGCTTCCTGGGCATGGCCTGGGTCACGGGCGCGCCCGGCGAGCTCGGTCCGGGCGTCGTCGTGACCGCGCTCGGCCTGCTCGTCGCCCACGTCGCCGCCGGCGGCGCGGGTCCGGCCTGCCCGCGATGACGGCGAGCGCCGGCCCGCGCGCCTGCCTGCGGTGGGCCGGTCCGACGGCCTGATCGCCGCCGCCGTCCTCGCCGCCGCCTCCGTGGTCGCCGCGTCGAGGCGTGGTCGCCGGCGGGGTCGATCGTCGTCACGCTGAGCGCCCTGGCGTTGGTCACGGCGGCGGCGTGGTGGTGGTCGGTCCCACCGGCGCGGACCGGCGGACCCGACGCCGCCGGACCCGCGTCCGACGCGTGAACGGCGTCAGAGCCGGCTGCGGATGGCCCAGAGGTCGGGGAACAGCGGCGTGAACAGCGTGGAGCGGAGGTAGCCGGCGCCGGAGGAGCCCGCCCGTGCCCGGCTTGTCGCCGATCGTCCGCTCGACCATCTTGGCGTGGCGGTAGCGCCACTCCTGCAGGCCCTCGTCGAGGTCGACGAGCCGCTCGCAGACCTGGGCCGGCCCGCCGTCGGCGGCGTACACGGCGAGCAGCACGTCGTCGAGCTCGGGCGTCCGGCCGGCGGCGCGGTCGACGTCGCGGCCGAGCGCCGCCGCCGGCACGGCGAAGCCGTGGCCCGCGAGGTAGCGCAGGAACGAGTCGTACAGCGACGGCGGCGCATCGCCTCGGCGATCGCGCCGGGCCGGGCTGGGCCGGGGTAGGCGGCCAGGACGGCGCGGTCGCGGCGCCCGAGGACCACCTCGAGCTGGCGGAACTGCACCGACTGGAAGCCGCTCGACGCGTCGAGCCGGCCGCGGAAGCCGGTGAACTGCCGCGGCGTCATCGTCTCCAGCACGTCGATCTGGGCGACGACGACCTTGAGGATCGTCAGTATGCGGCGCAGCGTGTGGTGGGCCGCGCCGTGTCGTGGGCCTCCAGCAGGCGCTGGGCGTGGCCGACCTCGTGGAGGAGCTGCTTGAACCACAGCTCGTAGACCTGGTGGATGACGATGAACAGCAGCTCGTCGTGCTCGTCGGAGCGGGGTCGCTGCGCGCCGAGCACCTCGTCGAGGGCGAGGTACGACGTGTAGGTCAGCGCGGCATCGGCGCCACCGGGTTCGGCCACCGCTGCCGATCGTAGTGAGCGACGTTTGGTCGCCCGTCCGGCCCCGTCGGTAGCGTCGCGGCGTGCTCGCCATCCTCGACATCTCGACCGGCTACCAGATCATGGGCCTGCTCCACGTCCTGGCGGCGATCGTCGCCTTCGGCCCGCTGTTCCTCTACCCGTCGCTGCAGCGGGCCGGGGCCAGCGCGACGATCGCCAAGTTCCACCTGCGGCTGTCGCTGCCCGCCCTGGCCCTGGTGTGGGTGCTCGGGATGGGCATGGTCGGCATGTCCGACGAGGTCTGGAAGATGTCCCAGACGTGGATCGTGCTGGCGCTGATCGGCTGGGTCGATCCTGATGGTCGTCAGCTGGTTCATGATCCGCCCGGCACTGACCGACACCAGCGACAGCGCCAGGGGCCGGCTGGCCTCCGGCATCGGCATCACCCACCTGCTGCTGATCGTGATGCTCTACCTGATGATCTTCAAGCCCGGCCTCGTAGCCCGGGCCTGCGTCGCCGGGCGCGCCGGTCGAGCCTCGCAGCGACGTCGCCGGGCGGCGCTCAGTCCAGCTCGATCGGCGCTTCGTCGGCGGCCGTGAACACCTCGACCACGTCCGCCAACGGCTCCGGCGCATCCGGGTCGGGCTTGAGCCCGGCGGCGATGAGCACCCTGTCGCTGATCTCGACCATGATCTCGGGGTTCTCGGATGAGGAAGGTCTTGGCGTTCTCCCGACCCTGGCCGAGCTGCTCGCCCTCGTAGGTGAACCAGGCCCCCGACTTCTTCACGATGGCCGAGGTCGACCGACAGGTCGATCAGCGAGCCCTCACGGCTGATGCCCTTGCCGTACATGATGTCGAACTCGGCCTGCCGGAACGGCGGGCTGACCTTGTTCTTGACGACCTTCACCCGGGTGCGGTTGCCGACCACCTCGGCGCCGTCCTTCAACGACTCGATGCGGCGGATGTCGAGGCGGACCGACGAGTAGAACTTCAGCGCCCGGCCACCCGGCGTGGTCTCCGGCGAGCCGAACATCACGCCGATCTTCTCCCGCAGCTGGTTGATGAAGATGGCGATGGTCTTGGTCTTGCTGAGGTTGGCCGTGAGCTTGCGCAGGGCCTGGCTCATCAGGCGGGCCTGGAGGCCGACGTGGGTGTCGCCCATCTCGCCCTCGATCTCGGCCCGGGGCGTGAGGGCGGCCACCGAGTCGATGACGACCACGTCGATGGCCCCGGAGCGCACGAGCATGTCGCAGATCTCGAGCGCCTGCTCGCCCGTGTCGGGCTGGGAGATGAGCAGCTGGTCGATGTCGACGCCGATGGCCTTGGCGTAGATCGGGTCCATGGCGTGCTCGGCGTCGATGTAGGCGCACACGCCGCCGTTGCGCTGGGCCTCGGCCACGACGTGCATGGCCAGGGTGGACTTGCCCGACGACTCCGGGCCGTAGATCTCGGTGACCCGGCCGCGGGGCAGGCCGCCGATGCCGAGGGCGAGGTCGAGCGCCAGCGCGCCGGTGGGGACCGACTCGATGGCCATCGACGTCTTGTCGCCCATCCGCATGATGGAGCCCTTGCCGTACTGCTTGTCGATCTGGGCCAGGGCCATGTCGAGCGCCTTGTCGCGGTCTGTGCTCATGTCGTCTGCCTTTCGGAGCCGGGGGACGGTGGTGTGATCGAGGGTGGTCCGGTGCTGGCGACCCTACAGAAGGGGTGTCACAGTGGGATCCGGCGTGTCCTCGGCCGCCGTGCGCGAATGACACGCAGTGTAATCACGAACGACCGTTCGTTCAAGCACCTGCGTCGACGGCGTCCGCGGTCAGCGACGGGCGGCGGCACGCCGTCACCGGGCTCCGGCGGGCGCATCGCCAGGTCGACGGCCTGCCAGATCGTGTAGCTCAGCGGGTACACGACGATCGGCAGCACGACGCCGCCGACGCCGAGGATGAGCAGCAGCGGAAGGACCGCCACGTCGGGCGCGGTGAGCGATCACGCCGATCGCAGACCGACCACAAGCGGCCCAGCAGACCATGGCGCTGATCGTCATCGCCCCGAGCTCGAAGCCCTCGTAGCCCCGGCGCCAGCCGATGCCGCACGTGCGGCACGTCTCCTGCTTGGCGAACCAGCCGGTGAAGAACGCGCCCCGACCACCGCACCAGGCGCAGCGACGCCGCATGCCCCGCCAGAGCATCGTCGTCAGGAGGACGGGACGGGTCAGTCGGCTGGAGCCACGATCGCAACGCTACGGCGCCGGATCCGCGAGACTCGCCCGATGCGTCGCGGCCTGGCCGGTCTGCTGTTCTTCGTGGCGGCCGCGTGCCTCGCGCTGGCCGCCGGCGGTTGGTGGCTGGAGCACGTCGCCTTCGACACCGCCGACGCAGCGGCGACGTGGCCGACGTCGTGCTGCGGGACGCCGACATCCGCAGGCAGATCGCCACCGTCGCCGCCGACGCCACGGCGGCCACGCTGGGGCTCCCCGCCGACCGAGGTGCGCCCACGGTCGACCAGCTCGCCCAGACCAAGCCCGGGCGCAGAGCTGATCGGCAGATCATCGCCGACTCCCACGCCCGCCTCATCGGGCTGCGCGACGAGCCCGGTGCAGATCACCGGCGGCCCAGCTCGTGGAGCTCGTCCGCGACCAGCGGGTCGGCCGACGTGCCCCCCGGTCACGCTGCCGGTCCAGGAGGTCGCCGGTCCTCGAGCACGATCCGGACGGCGCTGCACTGGGCCGTGCCGATCGCCGCCATCGCCGGCGGGGTCGCCCTGCTGCTCGGTCTCGATCGCCCACCCTCGCAAGGCCGACGCCGTGTTCGGCATCGGGGTGTTCTGCATCGTCGCCGCCGTCGCCGCGCTCGTGCTCGGCTACGTCGTGCCGGTGTCCTGTGCCGGCACTCGACGACAACGACGTGGGTCGCCGGTCATCCCGGCCATGGCCGCGCACTCCCTGCCCGTTCGTGGTCGGCGCCGCGGTCGTCCTGCTGGCCGTCGGCATCGCGCTGATGATCGGCGCCGCCGCGGCGCCGTCGCCGCGGCCTGGTCGACGCCGTGCCGGTCAACCGCTACGCCGACCAGCGCCGCTGGTCCTGACACGTCCGCGTCCTGCCGACCGCCGGATCGGGCCGTCGGCTGGGCCGACGGGCGGCTCAGCGGTGAGCTCGGCGACGAACTCGCCGAAGACGTCGGCGTAGCGGGCCGCGTCGTCGTCGGAGTGCATCACCGAGATCAGCCACTGCTCGTCGAGGCCCGGCGGCAGCAGCACGCCTCGGTTGATGCCGTGGATCCACTGGGCGAAGGCGAGGTCGAAGTCGGTCGCCTTGTAGTCGCGGTAGTTGCGGACCGGCGTCGGGCGACCACGTGATGCAGCCCTTGGCCCCGAACTGGACCGTGTGGGCGGGCAGCCCGGCGTCGTCGATGATCTCCTGGCAGGCGCGACCAGCCGGCGTTGCGGGCGATGGCCGCGTCGACCGGCGCCGCGCGCAGGCCTCGGTCAGCGTCGCCTTGGCGGCCGCCATCACCAGCGGGTTGCCGTTGTACGTGCCGAGGTGGAGCACCTTGGCCGGCCGTGATGAGGTCCATGTAGCTCCTGCCTGCCGCCGAAGGCGCCGACCGGGAAGCCACCGCCGATCGACTTGGCCAGCGTGACGAGGTCGGGCTGGACGCCGAAGTGCCCGGTCGCACCGCCGTAGCCGGCCGTGATGCCCGTCTTGACCTCGTCGAAGATCAGCAGCGTGCCGTGGCGGGTCGTGATCTCCCGCACCGCCTCGAGGTAGCCCGGCTGGGGCAGGCAGATGCCGATGTTCTCCATCACCGGCTCGACGATGAAGCAGGCCACGTCGCCCGCTCGCCAGCACCCGATCGAGGGCGTCGGGATCGTTGTACGGGACGACGATGGTGTCGGCGAGCGATGCGCCTGGGTGATACCGGCGGTGCCCGGCACGGAGATCGGCGCGTCGGCCGGGCCGGCCTGGTCGAGCGGCGGCTTCATCGAGATCATCACCTCGTCGTGGTGGCCGTGGTAGCCGCCCTCGACCTTGACGATCTTGTCCCGGCCGGTGGCGCCCTTGGCGACGCGGATGGCGTCCATCGTCGCCTCGGTGCCGGAGTTCGTGAAGCGCCACATCGGCAGCCCGTAGCGGTCGCGCGAGCAGCTCGGCGACCTCGGCGTTCGAGCTCGCACGGCGTGACGTAGAGCGTCCCGTCGTCGAGCTGGGCCTGCGACGGCGCGCGCGACCGCCGGGTTCATGTGCCCGGCGAACAGGGCGCCGAAGCCCATGTCGTAGTCGACGTACTCGTTGCCGTCGACGTCGACCATGCGCGAGCCGGCGGCGTGGCGGACGACGATCGGGTGCGGGTCGTAGGCCTGGAAGCTCGACGGCACGCCGAGCGGGAGGACCTTGCGGGCGCGGTCGGTGGCCGCCTGCGACCGACGGTGCGCTCGGCGTAGCTGGCCAGCTCACGTTCGGTGATGGCCTTGGCCCTCTCGACGAGTCCCGGGCTCCGGCCCCGGTCGACGGCCACTCCGGGAGACGGATGGGTGGCGGTCATCGGTTATCACTTCCCTTTGCGGATGCGGGCCAGTCGGCCGGCACGGTACCGGTCGCGCCGCACGCTACCAGCCGGCGTCCGGGCCGGCCGAGAGCCATCGCATGGTGGCGATGGGGCGGTCGTCGTGGCAGACTGTCGCGTCCCATGGTGGGCGTAGCTCAGCTCGGTTAGAGCGCCAGGTTGTGGCCCTGGAGGTCGGGGGTTCAAGTCCCCTCGCTCACCCCAATCGGTCCGGTCGGTGTCCGGGGCGCCCGTGCGCCCCGTACACTGCCCGGCCGCCCGCGAGCAGCGCCTCTAGCTCAACGGCAGAGCAGTGGACTCTTAATCCATTGGTTCCGGGTTCGAATCCCTGGGGGCGCACGCCTCTACCAGGGCTTTCGCCTGCGGGGCGCGGGAGGACCGATTCGGCCAGCAGTGACCGCTCGCGACTCGGCCCTAGCTGCGGGGGCGGCGCTGATCACTCACAGCCGACGCCGTCTCCGTTGGCGTCGAGGCCGTAGATGTCGGACCCGATGATTGGACCGGCCCATCGACGTACGAGGGGCCATTGCCTGATCCCCCAGCGCAATCGACGTCGGAATCGATCGGCACGCATCCGGTGTAGTTCGGATCGCAGTCCGTCGGCGGTGGCGGCGCGGTGGGGGTGCAGTCCTGGTCAGGGAAGCGAGCATCGGCAGCCCGGTACTTCGCCCGACGGGGATGCGTGCCGTACTGGCCGTCGTCGTAGCGGGCGTCGGCCAGGCCGTTGACGATCTGCCGGTAGCCGACATCAGCGCCACTTCGTGCCGTGACGTAGCGCAGCAGTCGGCCGTAGCGGTCGGTGTTGTCCCTGCCGGTGACCTTCACCAGGGTGATGCGGCTGCCCCTTGGGGGCGAGGCGTCGTGCTCGTGCCGTCGCCGGGGAGCACTCCTGGCCACGCTCGGGCGTGTCCATGCCGATCAGGCGCACGGTGCCCCGGGTGGTGCGGACGGTGTCGCCGTCCACCCAACTCGTGACCCTCGCCGTGGTCCGGGTCACCGTCAGAGCGGCGGTTGCCTCGGGTGTGGCTGCGGCCGCAACATTCCCGCCGCCCGTGAGGGCGAGCAGCGCGAAGCCGCCGATCAGAGTTCGTTTCATCATGTCGTCGTTCCTACCGACGGGCCGAGCCGCCCGTCATAAGATGACGAATGAGCTGTCCACGGGCGTGGCGGCAGGGACAACGGAGCGCCGCTCGGTCGCGGCGGTACAACCGCGATCACAAATTGATGACGGTGCCGAGGCAAGGGAGGCGCGCCAAGTGTGGCGCTCGCACCACTCGCTCCACGGCGGTGACGGCGTCGATGTCGGGATCCCCCGGTCCACGGCCGGAGACAAGTTGAGTCAACGGCGGCTACGACAACGGGAACGGCGAACGACGTGCCACTCCATTCGGCCCAGCCGGTGAAGTGGTCGGGGTCGTAGCTGTTGATGGTCGGGAAGTTCCCGTCGAAGTGGTCGAAGAATGTGCTGACGAGGTCGACACCCGGTGCGCACGCGTCCACCCAGTCGCCATAGTTCGTCCAGATCGGGGGGCCATCGGGGCCAAGGGCCGCCACCGGGACCACTCCGGGGAACGCGGAAGGGTATTGCGGCGTGCACAGACCGTCCTTACCGGCCGACGCGATGATCGGGATCCGGGCCGCGATCGCCCGTGCCACGGCTTCACGTAGGTAACCCGGCGGCTCGGGAGCCTGTCCGCCGAGCGACATGCTGAGAATGATCGGCCTCGGCAGCACCCCACCCACGACGTCGTCGACAACGTCGTGGATCGCGTTCCCGACCGCCAGCTGGTTGGTGTCCCCGAGCGGCTGGATGACCCTCCGCACCTCGATCGTGCAGCCAGGCGCGAGCTGCTCGATGATCCCGGCGATGAACGTACCGTGCCCGGCGGCCGGGTCGAGGTAGCCGTCGGGCGACGCGAGAAGCGCACCCGAGGACCGCCTGATCTCGTCGTCAGGGAGGTCGCGAACACCCGTGATCCGGGCCTGACCCGAGGCTGCCGTCGCCGCGGCGATGAACAATGGTCGGTGGCTCACCGCCGCTCCGGACATGGACGAGATGCGGGCGTTTCGCCGGCAAGCCCGGTGTCGAGCACGACGACGTAGGGATGCGGTCCGGATCCGCTCAGCTCCCGCTTCTCGAAGCGCGGCCTGTCGATGGGCACCGCGCTGTTCTCCATGGGGTGGTTGGCCTTCATCGGGTTGGCCTTCATCGGATTGGCCTTCATCGGATTGGCCTTCATCGGATTGGCCTTCATCGGATTGGCGAGGAGACCGCGTTCGACGAGCTCGTGCACGACCGCCGGGTGCGGCGGACACGGCGAACCACAACCGTGGGTGAACATGGCGTAGTTCGGCTGGGCGTCGAATCCCTCGGCGACAAGCACGTCGATCACCTCGAGCGGATGATCCACCTCCGGGGCGAGCCGCCATCCTCGCCCCATCCGCAGAATCTCCCGAGCCGCGACGGATCGGGTACAGCTCGTCCAAGAGCGCTTCAAACTCGTCCTCCTCGAGTGCCTCATCTGCTTCGCGTTCGTCCTCGCTTCGGTCAGCTCGCGGAGCCGAGAGGCCGCGTTCCGCCGCACGAGCACCCGCGGCACGTACGCGAACCCCTCGCCCCGGTCCGACACCTCAACGACGTCGGACACGGTCGGACGTCGGGCCCGACGTGTTCGGTGGACTCGTTATCAAATCACTCATACTGGTTCCTCCCGTCTCGCGCGACTTTGCGCAGCTCGGCGGCGGCGATGTCCGCCACCTCGTCGATCCGTAGCGCCCGACCGGTCGCCACCGCCTCGGTGAAGCCCTCGGGGCCGAGCTCGTGCCGGGCGTCGGCGAGGAGCTGTCGCCGCTGGTCCACGTCGGCGCCGTAGAGCGCCAACTCGGCACGCTCGAGCTCCAGGTCGGCTGCCGACTGCAAGCTGACCGCCTCTCGCCAGTTCCCTTCCGTTGCGGTGAGGTGGGCGGCGACGATCATCGAGAACGCACGCTCCACCGCTCCACCGCTCGAGCGGCTGAGCTCGAGACAGTCGAGCTGGCTGGCCGCCGCGCCGGCGGCGTCACCGTCACGCAGCAACACCTCGGCGAGATTGCCGTAGGACGTCACGAGGTACGTCTCCATCCCAGCCTGCCGCGCGGCGTCGATCTCCTCCCGGATGACCTCGGCCGCGGCGGCGTGGTCTCCGGTCTCCCCGAACGCGATGCCGAGCAGGTTCAACAGCCGCGCCCGGCCCGCGGTGTATGGGCCCGGCCGAGCCCCTGGCGGGCGATCGCGATCGCCCGATCGAGTCGCCGCGCCGAAGCGCGACCTCACCGCGCTGGCGATCGAGCCCCGTCTCATCCCAGGCCGGCAGGCCAACGTCGACGGCCAGTGCCGCGGCCGTGGTCGAGAACCTCGGCCGCGACAGCGGTCTCCCGAGGCGCAGGTGCAGCTCGGCAAGCAGGGTCAGAGGGCCGCCCGCTCCGGCGTCGGCGCGGTCAGCGCGTCGGTCCACCTGCGGACCTCCCGAATGCCGGCCCGAAACGCGTACGTGCAATCGTGGTACCGGCCGATCGACCCACCAGCGTCTGGGCGATGGCGAGCTCCTCGGCGTCCTGGCTCGCCCCGAGGGTGACGACGATCGGGCGAACGTTGTCGAGCTCGACGGACATCGCACTGCTCCACGCTCGATCGGTCGGGTGGTCGGGCCCGATGCGGTCGAGCTCCAGCCGGGCGAGCCGGCGCATCGCCCCGGACACTTCCTCGCCGCCTGCGAGCGAGCGTGCGTGGGTGCGCACCACGCTCAGCATGCGGTACCGCGTTGCGCCCGCGGCGGCGTCGGACTCCACCAACGAGGCGTCCACCAACGCCCACGCGAGCTCCGCGACCTCGGGGGCGGCGACGTCGCCACCATCGCCGTCGCCGGCGCAGACCTGCTCGGCCGCGGCGAGATCGAAGCTGACGCGAAGACCGAAAGCCGCCGGTACACACGGCGAGCCGGCCGATCGAGCAGCCCGTAGCTCCAGTCCAGCGATCGTCCCAACGACCGTTGGCGCTCGGGACGTCCAGGATCACGGCTGCCAGGACGGGCGCCGAGCTGCGCAGCCTGGCGAGGATCTCGGCGGGGCTGATGGCGGTGGTTCGGGCCGCGGCGAGCTCGATTGCAAGTGGCAGGCCGTCGAGCTCGCGACACAATTCCACGAGTCGTCGCCGCGGAACCGGTCGGCATCGCCCGCCGCGCGGAGGAGGAAGAGCTGGACGCCGGAGTCGTGCTCGGTCTCGACGGCGAGCGGGCCGAGTCGGTCGACATGCTCTTCGACCAGTCCGAGCGGCGTGCGACTCGTCGCCAGCACGCCGACCCCGGGGCAGTGCACCAGCAGGTCACGGACGAGCGAGGCGACCCCCTCGGCGACGTGCTCGCAGTTGTCCAGGACGACGAGAGCACGCGGTTCTCGAGGTGGGTGAGGACCTCCCGCCAAACGTCCTCCCTCGGCGCGATCGAGGCGCCCACGGCGAGCGCGACCGCGGACGGCACGTCGTCGGCTGATACGACGGAGGCGAGGTCGACGAACCACACCCCGTCCGGCCAGCCGGGCACCGCACACATCGCCGCCTCGACCGCGAGCCGCGTCTTGCCGACGCCTCCCGGACCGATCACGGTCGTGAGCGTCGCCGGTCGAAGTCGAGCGACCATCGAGGCCACCTCGGCCTCGCGCCGACGAGGACGCTGGTCGGCCGCACGATGTTGTGTCCCTCGGCCGGCCGAACTCGTGCGCCCGATCGACGTCGGGCATTCCGGCAGCCCGAACCGAGTGGAGCAGTACCGGGCTGTCGAAGTCGCGCAC
The DNA here is from genome assembly GCA_963839695.1 of uncultured Acidimicrobiia bacterium. GTDB lineage: Bacteria > Actinomycetota > Acidimicrobiia > Acidimicrobiales > Ilumatobacteraceae > JALZMG01. The sequence continues at coordinate 34,822 of CAWIVW010000016.1, forward strand.
TCGAAATCGTCCGAGTGGCACGAGCGTCACGTCGCACGCGGTCGGACAGCAGCGCTACCAGGTCGTCGGTGGCGAAGGTCTGGCCGCCGTGTGCGAATCGACGACGGGGACGCCTGGTTGATCGACAGGGCTTGATAGTCACCGTCCACGCAACGGGCATATCCCGCGTGCAACCCGATCCGGATGCGGACCGGTCGCCCGCCCGGCCATGGTTCGGCGGTGATCCGGCTTTGCGCATCGACGGCCGCGAGCAGGCCGCGTCCGGGTCGCCGAAGGCGACGAGGAACGGTCTCCCCTGGTTCCGAACACGTACCCACCGTGGACCTTCCACACGGCTCGCAGGAGCTCGTTGTGTCGACCGATCAAGCCGGTGTACCGTCGCCCAGGTCCCGGGCGAGCTTGGTCGAGCCCTCGATGTCGGTCAGTACGAACGCGACGACGCCCGATGGTCCGTCACGCTCCTCTCCCACAAGAAGAGGCTCGCGCGGTCCGCACCACCGGCAAGATCGTTCCGTCCATCTGCCCGGATCTTCTCGGCATCGCGACGAATCCCGCCCAGAAACGCTCAGGGTGCGTAGGTCGCCAGGACGATGCCGTTGCTCAGGACCCTCGTGTCCACGAGGTCGAACGTCGCGGCGATGCCGGGCCGGTAGAGCAGGTCGCTGACGTCGCTCGGGCCGACGAGCTGCGGATAGATCCACAGCTGGAGTTGGTCGAAGAGGCCGCTTCGAGCAGGAGTCGCGAGACGTCACCGAAGCCGTACTGGACGAGTGACCGCCGTCCTCGTCCTTGAGGTCGCGGACGCGGCCGACGACATCACCCGCGAACACCTCGCTGTTGTTCCACTCCGGGTCGGTCAGCGTGGTGGAGACGACCACCTTGCGCAAGGCGTTGATCCGATCCGAGTACGGGTCGCCACCGCGGCTCGACCACGCCGGAGCGAAGACCTCGTAGGTGCGCCGGCCCATCAGGACGATGTCGCACGTTTCGAGCAGATCGGTCTGGATCGTGTCGCCTTCGTCGGAAGTACCACCTTTCAACGAGGGCCACAGGTGAGGCCCCTCGACGACGCCGTCAAGGGTGATGTACGTGGAGTTGATCAGCTGCCGCATGGTCGCCGTAGTCTAGCCCCTGAGCGAGCGACATCGTCTTGAAGGAAAACGACAGCTACCCGGGTGCCGACGACGCGATCCGGGAGGGCGTCTGCCCCATGAAGCGCCTGAGCGAGCGCGTCAGATGGGGCTGGTCCGCGTAACCGGCCTGGCGAGCCACGTCCCGTGCGGGGACGCCTCCGGACAGCAGCTCGACCGCCCGTTCGGCCCGTCGGATCTGCCTCACAGCCCCGCGGGTCAAGCCGGTCGCCCGCGACACCCGTCGTTCCACTGTGCGCGTCGACAGGCCCTCGACGCCACCCTGCAACCCAGCCGAAGCGACCGGGTCGTGCACCAGCAGACCGGCGCGCACGAGCCGCTCGACGAACACGTCGGCGTTGTCCGACCCCGGAAGCTCCCAGACCGACCGGTCGAGCCAGAAGGTCGAGCCAGTCGCAGGCGGTAGCGTCAACTCGCGGTCGACCAGCTGCCCCGGCTGCAGGTTCGGCATGAACGTCCCGAGGCTGAACCGGATGCCGAAGAACTCGGCGTCCACAGGGATGGGAGTGGTCGTTGCCTTCGTCTGGGGTCCTCGCACCGTCAGCCAAGCCGAGCCCCGCTGCCGCGTCACGCACATCTCCCAATGGCTCGCCGCGACCGAGATGAAGGAGTCCTCGGGCTCACTCCGCGTCCACCACATCCCCTCGACAAAGGTCGAGCGCGACGATCGTCCCTCGATCGTGAACAGTTCGGCGGCGCGCTTCATCACCTCGTCGACGTCATGGTGGCGGAGAACTCATCGGCCGACACCGCAGACCGGCCGTGGACGGAACCCTGCGCAGGCTCCCGTCAGGCGGGTGTGTCGGCGAGTCGTGCGGCGTCGCGGAGGCCGATGTCGATGGCCAGGTCGGTGAAGACATCCGCCATCTCGCTGCGATATCGAAGCTGCACGTCAACGCCGGTGGGTGAACGCCGGAACATGGTGGTCGACTCCGCCTGTACCACGCCGGCGGAGCGGGCGAACTGGACGCGCATGGCGGCGTCTGCGAACAGATCGTCGTTGCCGGGGTGGTCGTCCACGAGGGCCGAGATCGATGCGAGCACCACGTCCTCGGCGATCGTGCCCGACACGTCGCCGCTGGCATCGCGCACAGCCCGATCGAGCGGGCGGCGGCCATCACACTCACGTTCATCCTCCAACGTCTGGTCGGGCCTTCTGTGCCCGACGTACAAGTGCAACGTCAAGACCACGGCAGCTATTGCGTGACACCTATCACAGGGTTCCGCCACGGAGGCGGCGCCAGGGACGGTCGCTTCGCTGTCTCGGCCGTACGCCCGATGAGAACGGGCACCCACGAGTTCAGCGCACCGAGCGCCGGCCCGCCGCCCTGGTACGTCTATGAGATGATTCGACAACGTCTACGCCGTCGCCACGAAGGAGCCCGGCGGCGCCACCCGCTGGTCATTCTGACCCGAGCACGTCACTTCGGCGTCGCCGTGGGCTTGCGGGCGATGAAGCTGGACGAAGCCGATGAGCCGAAGAACTCGTCGGCTCGGCGCGACGCCGCGCCTCGGCCTTGAGCGCCTCGGCGAGCTCGACGCCACCGCTTGGGCTCGAGGAGAGTGTGTCGGCGCCACGGTCCACGAGCGTCATCATGTAGTCGGGCTGGGCGGTTTGCAGGTAGCCGTGGCTGCAGGAATCGAGCAGATCGAACCCGGCGGATCGCAGCAGCTTCGGCAGGCGACGGACCAGCCACACGTCGTTGATGATGCCGCCTTCACTGCCTCGATGCAGGCTTGCAACGGGTCCGACTCGCCGACGGCCACGGTGATCGTGGCGTAGTCCCCGTCGCACACCACCAGGATTCCTCCCGGGCGCAGAACCCGAGCCGCTTCCGCCAGCACCAGCTCGGGTGGGGGACGTGACACAGCGTGGTGTGGACGACGACGGTGTCGAAGTCGTCAGGTGGGAAGCGCAGACTTCGACCGTCTCCCTGTTCGAAGACGACGTTGCCCAACTCGCTCGCCAGCTCGGCAGCCTTCGCGATGAACACGGGTGACGGATCCACTCCGACCGCCTCCGCCACCTCCGGACGGCGTGCCACCATCCGGATGACCGCACCAGTGCCACAGCCGATCTCCAGAGCGCGCCGACGACGGAAACTCAATCCCGCGAGATACGACTCGACGATCGCCCGCTGCTGCGGGTCGGCCGCCCGCAGCTCCAAGATGTCGGCCAGACGCTCCTGGGTTGCCTGATCGACCTCGGCGATCCTCGCATACACATCAGGCATCACGGACCTCCGCGGTGATCGATCATCGTGGGCCGTTGTACCACCAGGGGCGACGCGCCGACGGGGCTTTCCGGCGACCCTGCGTCGCCGTGGGATCATCGTTGCGCCATGGGGAACGGAGCTGACGGACTGCTGGATCGCACACGGGCACTCGTACCGGCGCTGAAGGAGCAGGCGGCACCGGCCGAGCAGGTCCGCCACGTGCTGCCCGAGACGTACGACGCCCTGGCCGACGCCGGCGTGTTCAAGATGTGCGTGCCCGGACGCTTCGGCGGCTACGAGGCGGATTTCGAAACGCAATGCGACGTGCTCGCCACCATCGCCGTCGGGTGCCCATCGAGCTCGTGGGTGGCGACGATCTTCAGCGCCATGGCGTGGCTCGCCGCCACCCTGACCGACGAGGCGCAAGAAGAGATCCTCGGCGACGGTGATCCCCGGATCAGCGGCGGGCTCTCGCCCACGGGCACGGCCGCGCCGACGAGCGGCGGGGTGACCCTGAACGGCTCGTGGCCGTTCAACACCGGCAACTTCGGTGCCAAGTGGAGCGTCGTCAACGCGCTGCGGCCGCTCGATGACGGCGACGGCGCGATGCCGACCTGTGTGCTGGTGCCCTGCCGAGACCTGACGGCACTCGACGACTGGAACGCCAGCGGAATGGCCGCCACCGGCAGTTGCACCGTGGTGGCCGAGGACGTGTTCGTACCCGAGCACCGCACCTACCCGCTGCCGCTCATGGTCGAGTCGCAGTACCCGGCCGATCGGCACAATGCCGCCAACCCGTACTTCAACCTTCCGCTGGCGTCCATGCTGATCGTCAACGCCGCCGGAACCCCGGCTGGCATCGCCCGCGGCGCCTACGAGTCGTTCATGGAGCGCCTGCCCGGCCGCGCCATCACCTACACGGCGTACGACGACAAGGCGGCGGCGCCGGTCACCCACCTGCAGGTGGGCGAGGCGGCGATGAGGATCCACTCGGCCGACGCCCACATGCGGCGCGCCGCCGCGCTGCTCGACGACAATCTGGGCGAACCCCTCACGCTCGAGCAGCGGGTGCGGGCCCGGGCCCACGTGAGCCACTCGACCGGCGAGGCCCGGGCCGCCGTCGACCTGCTGTTCTTCGCCAGTGGCGCTTCGTCCATCCAGCAGCACGTGCCGATCCAGCGCTACCAGCGCGACATCCAGGCCCTCGCCAACCATGCGCTCATGCATCCGCAAACCGCGATCGAGCTGTACGGCCGGGTGTTGTGCGGACTGGAGCCGAACACGCCGATCTACTGACGGCCGCGGGCGCAACATCCGTGTCGCGTCGCTAACGTCGATCCGTGACCCAGCGCGATCTGCTGTCGATGTCCGACGATGACGTGGCCGCGTTCCTCGACGGTGAGCGACGTGCCTACGTCGCCACGATCAACGTCGACGGCACGCCCCATGTGGTTCCACTTTCGTACGTCCTGATCGATGGGCTGCTGACGTTCTGGACCGACCCGGGGTCGCGCAAGGTCGCGAATCTGCGGCGCGATGCACGGATGACCTGCCTGGTGGAGGCCGGCGAGCACTTCGCGGAATTCCGCGCCGTCCAGTTGACCGGGCGGGCCGAGCTGGTCGAGGACCACACCAGCTCCGAGCGGGTCGGGCTCGCCCTCTTCGAGCGAGCGCACGGGCAGCTCACCGCCGAGCTCGCGACTCCGTCGCCGCGCTCGTCGGCGAACGTGTTGCCGTCAACCTCCGCCCGGACCGCGTCGTCACCTGGGATCACCGCAAGTTGGCCGGCGTCCGCCCGGGCGAGATCGGCCGGTGACATCGGGCTTGCGCCAGCGTGACGACAGATTCGTGAGTCGGATCACGAATTGGTCGTCATGATCGTGCCGGGTCGTGGTGAGACTGGGGGCATGGTCTTCGAGAGCGCTCATGTCAGTACGACGATCGACCGGCCGCCCGAGGAGGTGTACGCCTACGCGTCTGATCCCCGGAACCTGTCCAACTGGGCTGCCGGTTTGGCCGACCAGGAGGTGGAACTGCGTCGATGGAGCGTGGGTCGTCGAGTCACCGATGGGTCGAGTAACGGTCGAATTCGCTCCGTCGAACCCCTTCGGCGTGCTCGATCACGACGTGACCCTGCCGTCGGGCGAAACGGTCACCAATCCGATGCGAGTGATCCCGAACGGCGATGGCTGCGACGTCGTGTTCTCCGTGCGCCGACGGGCAGGCATGAGCGCCACGGAGTTCGCCGCGGACAGGGACGCGGTTGCTGCCGATCTCGCCACCCTTCGTGACCTGATGCAGCGCGGCCTGACGCAACCGACAGTTGGAACTCGGCTCGCTAGGTGCTGGCGGTTTCGACGAGCGCGGCGAGGCGCTCCAGCGACGCCTCCAACTTGTCGGCGGTGGTGGCACGCGCCCGCTCGAGGCGGGATGGATCGGTGAGCTGCGTCCAGTCGTAGGTGTGGGTGACGAGCGTCGGCCCGTCGCCCAGGGGTTCCAAGGTCCATCGCCAGAGGTGTCCGGGAGGTTCGCCGCCCGGTTCGGACGGGCGCCACGCGATGAGCCGTCCCTCCTCGAACTCGACCACGTGGTTGTGTCGGACGGCGCCCTTCGTCAGCGTCATCGTGAAGACGTCGCCGACGCTGCGGACGCGCTGCCCAGGTGGCGCTTCCGCCAGGTTGTCGTTCCCATCCCAGATTGGCTGTCGTGCCGGGTCAGCGATGAACTCGAAGATCACGGCCGCGTCGGCAGCGATCGGACGGGCCGCAGCGACGATCCCGGGTGGCGGAACGTTCCTACTCATATCCGACATCCGATCATGCCTCGGCGCGGTCAGCTGGTCGACGGCGCGGGCGTAGCGGGCGGCGAGCTGGCAGAGCTTCTCGACGAGATCGGGCGGGCTCGTCGACCCGGAAGTCGACATCGAGCAGGCCGAGGTGGGTGGCGAGCGTGGTCAGGTCGTCGGCGCCCGTCGAGAACGTGCAGGTGTGCTCGTCGACGGGCTCGATCACGCCGGCGGCCGGTGTGAGCCGGTCGAGGATCTCCGCGGCGGGGGCGAACACGGTCACGGTGGCGTGATGGTTCCACGCGGCGGCTGAGGCGCCGCGGGAGACGTAGGCGGCGACGTCGTCGACCGGTGGGCGCCGGGCCCTGAACCTCGGGCCGGCGGGCGGGCTCGGCGTCATGCGGTCGACGCGGTACGTGCGCCACTCCTGCGCGCCGTCTCGTAGGCGAACAGATACCAGCGCCGTCCCCAGTTGACGAGGCGGTGGGGCTCGACGATGCGCCGGCTGCGCTTGTCGGTCTCGTGGGTGCGGTAGTCGAAGCGGAGGATCTCGTGGTCGCGGCACGCGGCGGAGATCAGGGCGAGCACGTCGGGATCGATCGACGGCGGTCGGGCATCGGCGGGAACTCGATCACGGCGCCGCGAAGCGCATCGGCTCGGCGTCGCAATGCCGTCGGCATCACCTGCTCCAGCTTGGCGAGGGCTCGCTGAGCGTGTTCCTGCATGCCGGCGATGCCGCCGGTCTGCGTCGTCAGGAGGCTGGTCGTGATCGCGATGACGTCGGCGTCGTCGAGCAGCAGCGGCGGCAGCTTCGTGCCGGGCTCGAGCCGATAGCCGCCGGCCGAGCCGCGGAATCCGACGACGCGGTAGCCGAGCGTCCGCAGCCGTTCGACGTCGTTGCGCACGGTACGCGTGCTGACACCGAGCCGTTCGGCAAGCTCGGCGCCGCCCCATGCTCGCTGCACCTGGAGCAGCGCGAGCAGATCGAGGAGACGTTCGGGAGTTCCTGCCACGCCGCCGAGAATGCCTGATCCTTAGGAACGAACCATGCCTAATTGGTTCGTACGGTGTCTCCATGACGACGGACACGACCTCCGACACCAGCATCACCCCGTTCCACATCGACATCCCCCAGGCCGATCTCGACGACCTGCGCTCCCGGCTCGAACGGACCCGCTTCGCCAACGAGCTCCCACCGTCGGAGCTGGAGCGCGTGCCGGCCGGCGGCATCGTCCAGCCGGGCTGGCAGTACGGCGTGCCCGGCGGATACGTCCGCGACCTCGTCGACCGCTGGCGCAGCGAGTTCGACTGGCGGGCGGTCGAAGCCGACCTCAACGTCCATCCGCACTTCACGACGACGATCGACGGCCAGAACATCCACTTCGTCCACGTGCAGTCGCAAGAGCCGAACGCCACGCCACTGATCCTCACCCACGGCTGGCCGAACACGTTCGTCGAGTACTTCGACTTCATCGGCCCGCTCTCCGATCCCCGGCCCACGGCGGCGACCCGGCCAACGCCTTCCACGTCGTGATCCCAGACATCCCCGGCTTCGGCTTCTCCGGCCCGACCGACGAGCGGGGCTGGAACGCCACGCGGGTCGCCAAGGCCTTCGCCGAGCTGATGCGTCGCCTCGGGTATGAGCGCTACGGCATCCACGGCAACGACGCAGGGGCGATCATCGCCCCGATCCTCGGGAGCATCGACTCCGACCACGTGATCGGCGTGCACGTCAACCAGATCTTCTCCTTCCCGAGCGGCGACCCCGCCGAGTTCGAGGGGCTGCCCGAGGCCGACCTCCAGTACCTTCAATTCGTCGAGGGGTTCATGGAGCGGGCGATCCACGACAGCGGTCAACGCGCGCAGCCCCAGACGATCGCGCACGCCCTCGCCGATTCACCGACCGGGCAGCTCGCCTGGATCGTGCAGCTGCTCGCCGGGCTGGACCCCGCCGTGATCCTCACGAACGCGTCGATCTACTGGTTCACCAACACGGGCGCCTCGTCGGCCCGCTTCTACTACGAGAACCATCACGCCGAGCGCTCGAGCGAGCCGACGACGGTGCCGATCGGTCTGGCGAGCTTCGCGTTCGACATGAAGACGGTGCGTCGGTTCGCCGAGCGCGACCACAAGAACATCGTCTCGTGGAACGTGTACGACCGAGGCAGCCATTGGGCCGCTCACGACGCGCCCGACCTGCTGATCGCCGACCTCCGGGAGTTCTTCGCCTTGGTCCGCTGAGCCGTCGAAGGCACTCGATCGCGGGCTCTACGTGCTCGGCAGCTCCTCGTAGCGGCCGTCGGTCATCGCGTGACCGTCACCGGACGGGCCGTACACGAAGAGCATGCGGGCATAGACCGGCGCCTCGTAGCGGGCCAAGGCGCCGGGCGGGATGATCACGGCGTGCCCGGGCGGCACGATCGCCGTCCGGCCGTCGCAGGTCACGTGCAGCTCGCCCTCGAGGACCCAGTTCGTCTCCTCGTGCTGGTGGCGGTCCGTCCACGCCGCCGCGGTCAGGCTCCACTCCCCTACCACGAGTTCCTCGGTGGCGATCGCCCGACCGCCACGGATGCGGGCCCGAGCCCGCGCGTGGCCATTGGGCCACCGTCCTCGACCCTCACTGACGGCTCTCTCGCATGACGCCCATCATGGTCCAGCCAGGAATCCATGCACGCTGAGACGAGACCGACACTCTGGAGGATCGGTCGATGGACTGTGCAGAGCGACCCGGGGATCGCTGGCCAGGTCGCCGCCCTTTCGTGCCCCCGGCATCGAGCCGAACGAGAAGCTCGCCGTCCGCGAACTCCACCTCGATGCCGGAGATCCGCGGCGACCCACCAGCGCACAGGGTGTCCAATCGTCTTGTGCGTTCGAGAAACGCACCGAACAGGTGCTGCCGAGACCGAGATGGCTGAACGCTGTCATTCCACCCGCTCGAAGTCGCTCCGTGCGGGAATTCGACTGCAGGCCCCAGTCGCCCTACCGCGCCGCCGATGACGCGGCCGTAGACCGACGCCGACCCCGGCGGCGGCATGCTGTCCGAATGGAGCGCATGCGTGTCGGAATCACGATCCTGCCCGAGTACCCGTGGGCCGAGGCGCGGGCTCGCTGGCGCACGGCCGAGGAGCTGGGGTTCGACGACGCGTGGACGTTCGATCACCTCGGTTTCGGTTCGTTGCTCGACGTGCCGTGGTACGGCGCCGTGCCGACGCTGGCCGTTGCTGCGCAGGCGACATCGACGATCCGGCTCGGGACGCTCGTGTCGACGCCGAACTTCCGGCACCCGGTCTCGTACCGCGCGACCTGATCGGACTCGACGACATCTCCGGCGGGCGATTCACCGCCGGTCTCGGATCGGGCAGTCATGGCGGCTACGACACGCGGGTGTTCGGATCGCGCAACAAGGCCGCGCATCGCGGACGCCGGTTCGCCGAGTTCGTCGAGCTGCTGGACCTGCTGCTGCGGCGCGACCACGTCACGTGGCACGGCGAGTACTACGAGGCGGTCGAGGCGCGGAACGTGCCAGGGTGCGTGCAGCAACCGCGGCTGCCGTTCGTGGTGGCGGCCGACGGCCCGGACGCGATGGCGGTTGCAGCACGGTACGGCGCGGGGTGGATCACCACGGGCATACCTGAGGTCGAGAGCCTGGACGCGTGGTGGGACAGCGTGGCCTCGATCTCGGCGCGGTTCACGGCGCCCGGCGTGCGGCGGATCCTGCAGACCGACGCGGCGCCGGTGTACTCACTGTCCAGTGTGGAGTGCTTCCTCGAGTTCGCCGGCCGGGCAGGTGAGCTGGGGTTCACCGACGTCGCCGTCCCCTGGCCTCGCTCCGCTGGGCCGTTCGCCGGCCGCGAGTCGATCGTCGAGGAGATCGCAGCAGCCCGGCCGACAGCGGCTCCGTGACCGAAGGTCGAGGCTGATCTCCATGAAATCGTGACGAGTTCTCCGTGACTCGCGGCAGTCGATGGTCGATGGTGGGGGTCCCCGCTCGGGCGAGTCGCGGACGTCGCCCAGTTTGCGATCGACAGGAGAACAGTGATGGCAGATTCGATCACCGCGGCTGTCGCCGGCTCGGCAGTCGGCTGGTCTCGACCGGTCGACGAGGTCACTGGACATCGATCCGTTCGATCGGATGCTGCTGACAGCCGACGGCACGGTCACCACGTTGCTGGAGGCCTGCACCGGCGAGCCGGTCGTCACCAGCACGACACGCCAGGCTGGCCCGGCCACGCTCGACCGGGTGCTGGCTGCCAGCGGTCGCTGGTGGCATCCGGACGCACAGCTCCTCGAGCTCGCGCCGGCGGAGCGGCTCATTGCTCGGCGCGTCACTCTGCGCGGCGCGCGCAGCGGTGTCGCGTACGTGTTGGCTGAAGCGCTCGTCGCGCCCGACCGCCTGCCGGGCGTGAACGCCGACCGCCTGCTGCGTGCGGGCGCCTCGCTGGGTCGCCTGCTCGCAGCCCGCCAATTGGAGACCCGGCGAACGATCCTGCACATCGACGCGGTGCGAGCGGGAGAAGCCGGCGACCACCTCGACGTCCGACCCAGTACAACGCTGGCCCGCCGCACCTACACGATCGTGATCGGCCGACGAGCGGTCGCCGCGGTGACCGAATGGCTCTCCCCCGGACGCCTCGCGGCGATGGCCAGAGCGAGCGACGGGGCCGATGCCGCGTGGCAGCTCCCGCTCGTAGAGCGGGCCGTACCGCGGCTCGGCTTCGAGTACGCCGCGGAGCGTTGACCCGTGCGGCGCTACGGATGCACCGAAAGGCCGCCCCACTCCTCGGGCGCGACGTCTCGCATCGTCTGGGTGAACTGCCAGCGATGGCCGGCGAGATCCTCGACGGTGCATTCACGCTCGCCATATGGGAACTCGGTCGGCTCCTGCAGCACGTGTGCGCCGTGTGATCGGGCCTGCTCGAGCCGAGCATCCACGTCGGCGACGCGCACCTTGATGACGTGAGTCACGGCACCCGCTTGCGGGGGCTGCTGCTCGCCTCGGACGTCAGCAACGATCACCGCGCCGTCATCCCCGACCTGCATCTGCGCGCGGTGATCGTCACCGATCCGAACCCGCTCGATGAAGCCGAAGGCTTCGCTGAGCCAGGTCACCGCGGCACGCACGTCCGGGTAGACGAGCACCGGTATCACCGTGGCCGCCGGGACTGAACGATTTCTCAGCACGAGGCCGAGGCTACGTTCGCCGGACGACCCACCGACCGACCGCTGTCCTCAGCCCCGGTGAGACCGCACGGTCACGATTCTCGGCCACGATGTCCGCGAAGTCGGCGTCCACGCGCCGTTTGCCGCCAGAGGAGTCACCGTGTCCATCGAGATCGAGTCGCTCGCCGCCATCGACGTCCACACGCATGTCCACACGTCGGTCCACACACCGGACGCGGTCGGCGAGGACCGGGAGGCCTTCTTCGCCTACTTCAGGTCCGACGTCGTCTCGCCCACCGTGCACGATCTCGCCGAGTACTACGGGGCGCGGAACATGATGTGTGTCGCCTTCATGGTCGACGCCACCACTGCGACCGGTCAGCCGCCCGAGGTCAGCAACGACGAGATCGTCGAGCTCGCGGCGCAACATCCCGATGTCGTCGTGCCGTTCGCCTCGGTCGACCCGCACAGTGGCCGAGCCGGTGTCCGTGAGGTGCAGCGCCTCGTCGAGGAGCGACGGGTCAGAGGCTTCAAGTTCCATCCCAACCTCCAGGCGTTCTTCCCCAACGACCGGATCTTCTATCCGCTGTACGAAGTGATCGAGTCGAGCCGCCTGCCCGCCATCTTCCATTCCGGCCACACCGGCGTCGGCGCCGGACGCCCGGGCGGCGGCGGCGTGCGCCTCAAGTACTCCAACCCGATGTTCCTCGACGACGTCGCGGTCGACTTCCCCGCCATGCCGATCGTCCTGGCCCACCCGTCGTTCCCGTGGCAGGACGAGGCCATCTCCGTGGCGCTGCACAAGCCGTCGGTGCACATCGACCTCTCCGGCTGGTCACCGAAGTACTTCCCGCCGAACCTCGTCCAGTACGCCAACACCCTGCTCCGGCACAAGGTCATGTTCGGGTCGGACTATCCGGTGATCACCCCGGACCGCTGGCTCGCCGATTTCGAGCGGCTCGACATCCGGCCCGAGGTGCGACCCCTCATCCTCAAGTGGAACGCCGCCCGGCTGCTCGGCCTCGCCCCGCCCGAGCAGGGCTGAGCGCCGGTGCCCGGCTGGACCGTCATTGGTCACGAGTTCACGTCGCCGCGCCAATGACACCGGCTTGTGGCAGAGTCATGGCGGGATGCGTGCCGTGGCCGCCGCCACAGAACTCGTGCCGATGCGGTCCACGGGCCGACGATTCACCGCCCTCAGCACGGTGCGGCTGGGCGACGTCGATCAGCATGGCCGGTTGCGGCTCGATGGCCTGGCGCGTCATCTTCAGGATGTCGCCAACGAAGACGCTCTCGACAGCGGACTCACCAACCCCGTTGGCTGGGTTGTGCGTCGCACCCTCGTCACCATCGGCCAGGTACCGCTACTCGGCGAGAAGCTCACCCTGACGACGTTCTGCTCGGGCACGGGGCGGAGCTGGGCTGAACGTCGCACGACGATCCGCACCGACCGAGGTGGGCTCGTCGAGGCAGTCAGCCTGTGGGTACAGGTCGATGCAGTGACCGGCCGGATCAGCGCGCTGGGCGACGAGTTCCATCTGATCTACGGTGACGCCGCCGGCGGGCGCCGGGTGTCGGCCAGGCTCTCGCTGCCTGGTCTGGCCGCCGGCGCCGAGAGTCGCCCGTGGGCGATTCGCGCGGTCGATCTCGACGTCCTTGGCCACGTCAACAACGCCGCCCAGTGGGCGATCCTGGAGGAAGCACTCATCGACGTCCGGTCCGATCGGAACGGAATCGCCGAGATCGAGTACCTCGCACCGGTCGACGCCGCCGACTCGCCGGCAGCGCTCCACCTCGCCGGATCCGGTGAGTGCACGGTGTGGCTGGTCGCCCACGATGATCTCTGCACCATCGCCCGGTGGACGCCGACATCCCCGCCCACGGCCTCTGGCTGACGCGATCGACACGGCACCGCCGAGCCGATACTGTCCGCGCGGTGCGGTGTCGGTCGCCAGGGCAGACGCCGAATTTGAGTGATCACTGGATGCCACGGGGTAAGAGGAGGGAGAGCGACATGTCCACGAAATCGCACTCCCGGCGTGCCGTGCTCGCCGCGGCGCTGGCCGTGGCGGCCACAACCACCACGGTTGCGATGCCGTCCGCCTCGGAGGCGGCGACATCGCGTGTGCGGCCCCCTCGGGACGCTGAAGACGTACACCCTGAACGACCGCTGCAACTACGGCCTGTTAGATCCCGAGGCCGTCACCGACACGTTGCTCGTCGCGGGTCTCCGCCAAGCCGGCCTGTTCGCCTCGTTGACGCTCTGCGCCGGCCAGGGCCTCTCCAGCCGCACCGATCGTGGCGGTGCCCGACGAGCTGCTCGTCACCGCGTCCGACCCCCAACGCCTGCCGCAGGCCGTGGCTGAGGTGCGCTGGCGTCTCCTTGGGTCCGTCAGCGGTGTGACACGGTGAACCCGTTTGCGGCGATCCTCCAGCCTCCGCCCCGGCTCGCTCGTCGACGGGCTGCTCCGCCAGATCATTCCCACGCTGCAAGGGCGCGGGTACAGCACCGATCTCAACTATCTCGAGCCGGCCCAGCCGAACTACGCCTTCCGCCCAGCCGACAATCCGGTCGCGGCGACGGACCCGGCGATCGGCCAAGGTGGCGAGGGGCGCGTGCTCGTCGTCGACTCCCCGGCTGACGACCCCGCCTCGGCACCCGGCGTGACGACGACCGGTCCGCCGGTCGACTACGACGTCGACGGCAACGGCTTCATCGACGAGGATCACGGCCACGGCGTCTTCGTCGCCTCGATCATCGAGCGGCTGGCCCCGACGGCCGAGGTGGTGCTGGCCGGCGTCGATGGGGGGCACCTCCCCGCCTCGGACCGGTGGTCACCGATGGTGTTCTCCGACGCCGATGTCATCGCCGCCATGGGTCAGGCCTTCGGGTTGTCGGCGACCGGGGTCGAGCGACCGTTCGACGTCGTCAACCTGTCGCTCGGCGGCGTCCGGCTGCGGCGGCATCGGCAACCGCCTCGCCCTCGGTCGTTTCCTACGCGATCTTGCCGACTTGTCGGAGAGCACGACCGGTATCCGGCCGGTCTTCGTCGCCGCCGCGGGGAACGACGGCGCAGACGTCAAGCATTTCCCGGCCGCGTGGCGGCACCGGCCCACCATCCAGGCGACGGCCGCCATCGTCGATCTGGTGAGTCCGTGGGGCGCCGGTAACGAGATCCGCGCCATCCAGGCCGCGCTCGAGGCCGACATGCTCGCCGTCGGGTCGCGGACCGACGGCGAGCGCGATTCGTTCTCCAACTGCGGCTCGTGGGTGAACGCGGTGGCCGCTGGGGAAGACACGGTCAGCCGCTACCCGAGCCCGACGGGCTGGGCAAGCTGGAGCGGCACGAGCTTCGCGACGGCGCGAGTGAGCGCGGCCATCGCCGGCGGCCAGGGCGTCAACGACGTCATGGTCGGCAACGCCGTCGGAGCGTGCTGATCGTTCTGTACGCTCGACGGCCGTGGGAGGGACCGTCGACGACCTTCTGACTCGCGCGTTCACGGATCCGACAGGCGCGCTGGAGGAAGCCGCGGAGCGGTTGCCCTCAGCCGCTGCTGCTGAGCACGTCGAACTGCTGCGAGTCATGGGCAACGCCTGCCGGGAGCTGCGACAGGTCGACGAATCGGTCCGCCATCTCGCCGCCGCCGTCGACGCGGCCGTCGAACTCGGCGACCCCGAGCTGGAAGGCCGGGCGTCGATGTCCCTCGCCGCCAGCCTCTCCTACTCCGGGCGACTTCGAGCGTTCGTTGGACCTGGCGACGCGAGCCGTCGGCCTGCTCGACGGGGACGACAGGGTCGCCGCGATGAGCCAGCGGGCGACGCTGTTGCACCGCGCCGGCCGAGCACGCTGAGGCGTTGGAGGCGTTCACTGCCGCCCTCGACGCCGCGGCACGACTCCAGCGACAGCACGCTCGTCGGCGACATCTGGACGAACCGTGGTGTGCTGTTGGGATTGGCCGGTGAGATCGAGGCCGCCGAGGCGGACACGTTGCGTGCCCTCCACCTCTTCGAGTCCCACGGTTGGACCAAGCGGGCGGCCGACATGCAGCACAACCTGGCCTGGCTGGCGGCCCGGCGCGGCGACCTCGTGGAGTCGTTCCGCCGCTTCGACGACGCTGAGCAGCGCTACGAGTCCCTCGGCGTCAGCGGCGCCGCCGTGTACCCGGACCGCGCCGAGGCGCTCGTCGCCGCCGGGCTGCCGCACGAGGCGTTGCGACCTCGCCGAGCGGGCCGTGCAGGGCATGCGCGCGCAGGGGGACGACGTCGACGTCGCCGAGGTGCTCATGCTGGTCGCCCGCGCCGCGCTGCTCGCCGGCGACGTGAACCGAGCCGCCACCGCTGCCGGCGAGGCGGAGGCCCTGTTCGAGGCGCAGGGACGCGCCGGCTGGTGGGCGGCCGCGGCGTCGCTGCGGGTCGAAGCCCGTGACCGCGCCGGCGCGGCCGACGAATCCGACGCCGCCGTCATCGACACGGTCATCGCCGCCACCGAGGATGCCGGGCTGACCGCCGCTTCCGCCTACGCCCGCGTCCTCGCCGCCGAGTTGGCGGCCAAGCGCAGCGACGTGGACACCGCCGAACGCCACCTCGCGGCGACGGGACCCGGGCTCGGCCCCGCCGCCCGCTGTCGCCGCGACCTCGTCGCGGCCCAGCTCCTGGCCGGCGCCGGGCGTCCGGAGGATGCCCTGCGGCGTTGCGCCGCGACGGTCGACGAGTTCGCCTCGCTGACATCGATGCTCGGCGGCACCGAGCTCCGGGCCCACGTCGCCATGCACGTGGCCGCCGTCGTCGACCTCGGCGTCGCCATGTCGGTGCGCAGCGGCGACGCCGAGCTGGCGTTCGCCTGGTCGGAGCGCCAGCGAGCGTCGGCGCTGGCGACGGCTCCGGTCCGCCCGCCGGAGGAGGGCGCGCTGGCGCATGATCTCGACCTTCTGCGCGCCGCCGTCATCGAGTTCGAGCGTGAAGGTCCGTGACGGCGTGAGCGACCCGCAGCTCGCCCTCCGCTGCGCCCAGCTGCAAGACAGCGTTCGCCGACGAACGCGACAAGCGGCCGGCGAACGCGGACCGGCGCCGCCCGCCGAGAGCCTGCCGGAGACCTCCGAAGGAGACGTCGCCGCGTGGATCTCCTACGTCGAGGTCGAGGGGGAGCTCGCCGCCGTGCGCCTGGTCGACGGCCGGGCATCCATCGTGCGGCTCGGCCCCCTCGCCGCGGCCAGACGAGAGGCCGGCATGCTGATGGCCACGCTCACGATGCACCTGAGCGCGGCCAGCCGGGGCCTGCAGCGCGACCCGGCCGTCGTGCTGGCGGCGGCGGCGGAGACCGCGGCGCTCCTGCTCGACCCGCTGGACCTGCCCGACGGGCTGGTGGTCGTCAGTCCGAGCCCCGCCCTGCACGAGCTCCCGTGGGCACTGCTGCCGGACCTGCACGACCGACCGTTCGTTGTGGCCCCGTCAGCCGGGCTCTGGCGGCGGTGTCGGGCGCGCCCGGCGACGTGCGCGGCGGGCGCCCTGGTGGTCTGCGGCCCCGGCCTTCCGTTGGCGGAGGCGGAGGGCCGCGCCGTCGCCGCCTGCTACGCCGACGCCACGCTCCTCGTGGGCGAGCGGGCGACGGTCGGCGCCGTCGAGGAGGCGATGCGCCGCGTCGACGTCGCCCACCTCGTGTGCCACGGGAGCTTCTCCAGCGGGAACCCGATGTTCTCGTCGCTGCGGCTCGCCGACGGGCCAATGTTCGTGTACGACCTCGAGCGGCTGTCCCCGCCGCCGCACGTGGTCGTGCTGTCGGCCTGTTCGGCGGGCAATCACGCCACGCCGGCCGGCAAGGAGATCCTCGGCCTCACCGCGTCCCTGCTGGCGACCGGACCACGGGCCGTCATCGCGGCGACCGTCGCGGTACTGGACGCGATCTTCGACCGTCGATTTCATGAGCGAGCTCCACCGAGCGCTCGCCGCTGGAACCGGCCCCGCCGAGGCGCTCCGACGGGCACGCCAGGCCGACCCGATCATCGGCGGGGCCTTCGCCTGCCACGGGGCGGATTGAACCGTCTACCGTGCCCGGCGACGAGCGATCGTCGACGGCCTGCCGGCCCGCGTGAACTAGCGTTTGTTGCGCCGCATCGGGCCGGCGGGATGCCCGGTGTAGCCGGCGGGGCCCTGAGGTTTCACTTCCGCCGGTGAACGCTCGGGGCCCCGCCACCCCGCCCACTCGGTCGGCCCGCGCTGCTGGGGCCGGCGCCTCCGCCTGACGCCGGACCCACGACGGCCGATCATCGGGGTGATGATCGGCCGGTCTGCAGCCGCCGGCTTTGTGCTCACGCTGTCATTAGACAGGAGTCGCCAGGCGGCGGCCTGATACGAGTTTCTGGTTTTTTCTTCTGGTAGGCCCACACGCTGGACCTGGAGTCGGCGGCGGCGCCGACGGAGCCCTGCTAACTGTCCGCAGCGGGCACGACGATGTCGAACTCGTTGCCCTCCGGGTCGGCGAGGGTGATCCAGTGGTAGCCCTGCTCGCGGTACTCGCCGAGGCGGGTGGCACCGAGGTCGATGAGGTGCTCGACGTCCGCGGCGAGGTCGGCGACGTCGAGGTCGAGGTGGACCCGATTCTTCGTCGTCTTTGGCTCGGGGACCGCGACAAAGCTCCACGCGGGCTCGCCGGCGAGCTGGACGTAGTCGGCGGAGGCGTCGGCTGGAAGCGGGCGGTGCAGAACCGCTGACCAGAAGCGGGCGACGACCAGGGCGTCGACGCAGTCAAAGGTGATGGATGCGAGGGTGGGGGCAGCGGTGGTCATCGGTTCCTTCCGATCGTGATCGGCCAACACACCTCGGTGCTGGTGGCGGTGAGATAGTTCTCGCGGATGGGACCCGGTGCACCGATGCCGCGCTCGGCGACGATCGTCCCGAGGGCGCCGTAGGTCTGATCCAGTTCGGTGAACGGGCCGTCGTGCACGAGCACGGCGACGGTCGTCGCGGGCAGCTCGACCGTGTCGACACCAGAGCCGATCACGGGCACGTAGGCAGTGACCTCGCCCGCTCCGGCCTCGAAGAACTCGTCGGGATAGAGGGCGCCGTCGGAACCGTCGACGATGAGGCCGGCCGTGTCGAGCTCGGTGTGCAGATCGAGCAGGGCCTGCTCCAGCCAGACGCCGCAGTTGTCGAACCCAACCATTCGTCGAGCGATGGCCGCCTTGGTCGCCGGGATCCGGCGCAGCTCGATGTCGGCCGGCGCCCGAGGTTCCTCCGCGAGCAGCGCCTGCAACGACTCCACACTGAGCTGCGTCCGCTCCAGCTGTCGGCGCATCCGCTCGAGGTGTTGGAGGATGACCCGGTTTCGATCGACGGCGTCGCTGGCCGCGAGCACGTCGCGCACATCGTCGATCGGCATGTCGAGATCACGGAAGCGGCGAATCGCTTGAGCCGTCGCCACCTGGCTCGATGCGTACCGCCGATACCCCGTCTCGGGATCAATCGTCACCGGTGCCAGCAGTCCAACGTCGTGATAGTGACGGAGCGCCTTGACGCTCAGGTAGGTCATCTTCGAGAACTCGCCGATCGTCAGCAGCACGTCCACGGACACGAGTCTTCTCGCTCACGTGAGAGGGTGCGGGCAATCGCCGCTGCACCCTGGGTCATCATCCCCTCGATCGTCGGCGCCACGTGATCCGGGAGCACGTCGCTGATCCACACCAGTCGCGACCCACCATCGCTCCCATCGAGCACCTCGACGGTGGCTTGGTGGTAGGAAAGCCCGAGCTGGCTCTCGACCACCGAGTAGACGAGGCGCCGGTGGTCCTCGTCGACGTCGACGAGGCGCTCGCGGGCCTCCGCGCCGGTGACGAATGTGACGATGCGCTCATCACCCTCGAGGCGAGTGGCAGTCACGAAACCGGCCGCGACCCGTTCGTGCACGTGGGCAAAGTCGCGCACGGCATCCCAGGCGGCAGCCGGATCGGCATCGACGCGGATCTCTTTACGGATGGATGCCATACGTCGATCATCGAGCCTCCCACGACAGGAGAGTCAAGCATCGAGCAGGCCGTCGGGCAGGACCGAAGCCGTGAGGTGAAATTCCTTCAAGACGTCGGCGACCGGCCGTTCGTACCCTCTGTCACGGCCGGCACAGGAAGGAAACGGAGCGACAATGGCATCCCACACGATCGGCACGCACGATGAATGGCTCGCCGCGCGCCTCGACCTGCTCGAAGCCGAGAAGGAACTGACGCGCCGCAGCGACGAGGTTGCCCGACGCCGGCGTGACCTTCCCTGGGTGAGGGTCGAGGAGGACTACCTGTTCGCGACTGAAGACGGCGATGCGTCGCTGCGCGATCTGTTCGGCGGGCGTTCGCAGATGCTCGTCTATCACTTCATGTTCGACCCGGACTGGGACGAAGGTTGTCCGAGCTGCTCGGCGGTCGCCGACGGCTTCGCCGGCAGCATCCCGCACTTCGAACACCACGATGTCGCATTCGTCGTGGTGTCGCGCGCGCCGCTCGACAAGCTCGTCGCGTACAAGCGGCGCATGGGTTGGGACTTCCGTTGGGTCTCGTCGTTCGGCAGCAGCTTCAACTACGACTTCCACGCGACGATCGATCCCGCCGTGGCCCCGGTTGAGTACAACTACAAGGACCAGGCTCAGCTCGAAGCGGACAACGTCGCTTGGCACGACTGGGCGGGTGAGCAGCCGGGTATGAGCGCGTTCGCGCGTGAGGGCGACGACGTGTTCCACACGTACTCCGCATATGCCCGCGGCTTCGACGGGCTGTGGCCGCTGTGGCAGTGGCTGGACCGCGCCCCGCTCGGCCGCAACGAAGGCGACCTGTCATGGTTCCATCGGCACGACGAGTACCCCGCGACCGCCGGCGGATCGTCGTGAGGGGACTGGAGCGCGCTCAGCCACTGGCGGCGGTGAACATCGCCTCGAGCTCGCGGGGGATGTCTGGTCCGCAGGGCTGGAAGACGACCTCCGTGACGCCCTGCGCCCCGAGGTCGTCGATGCGGGCCTTGACCTCGTCGGGTGTGCCGGTGACCGTCGTCGACTGCAGCAGGGTCCCGCTCGTGGCGTCCCACGCCGCGCCGTCGGCCTCGTTGAGGTGGATGCAGTGGCCGACGTGGACGGCGAGATGGCGTTCGTTCTCGGCACGCTCGTCGATCACGGCCAGCCACTCCTTGCCGCCGGGGATGGTGGGCACCGCATCACGCCCGTACAGCTCGTAGGTGGCGTGATAGGCGAGCGCGCCACCGGGGCCCGCCGCGGCAAGGACGCGGTCCGAGGAGACGTCCTCACCGGGCTCGAGCACGGTGCCCCAGTAGAGGTAGGCGACCCAGTCGAAGGCACCGGGCTCGAGGCCCTCGAGCGTCGTGGTGGCGAAGACGCCTTGATGGCGCTCCGCGACGGCCCGGCCCTTCGGGCCGAGCGCGGCGATGAGGACGGGGACGTCGATCGGCCGGGCCGGGGCGCTGCCGTCGGGGTGCAGCATCTGCATCCGGGCTCCGTCCCACTCGACGACCGCGCCCCGCAACAGCCCGCAGAAGGCGTCGATGTAGGCGGTCATGTACGACCACGGGATCGCCCGGTAGCCCATCGCCCGGCGGCCGGTGAACCCCGTGCCGAACGACACGGCAACCCGCCCCGGCGCCAGGCTGGCCAGGGTCGCCGTGGCAGCGGCATTGGTCATCGGGTGACGCAGGCTCGGTACCAGCACGCCCGGGCCGAGCCCGATGCGTGACGTCCGCTCGGCGGCCAGCGCCAGCGAAATCCACACGTCAGGGCTCTGCTGCGGCGTGTCGTAGAGCCACGCCCGCTCATAGCCGATCTCCTCAGCGATCCTGACGTCCTCCGGCGAGGACATGGTCGTCGGGAACGCGCACGACACCTTCACCTGCACCCCTCCTGCCAGCCCATCTGTTCGACACCGTCGGTCTAGCACTTGCGACCGGTTCCGAAGGACCGAGGCCGCTGACAGAATCCGCAGCGAATCCAGCAGTCGACCGAAGGGTGTCCGATGCTCGAGACGGCGAATGTGATGTTCACCGACACCGTCGGCTCGACGAGCACGCTCACGCGCATCGGCGCCGACGCCGCCGAGGCCCAGCGCCACCGCCACGACACCATCGTCGCCAACGTCGTCAGCGTCTTCGGCGGCAGGGTCGTGAAGAGCACCGGCGACGGGGCGCTGGCTCTCCTGCCGTCGGCCGATCACCTCGTTCGCGCGGGATCGGCCGTGCAGGAGGCCGCGGCCGCCGAGGGGATCCCGCTACGGGTCGGTCTGTCGACGCGGCGATGTCGTGTCCGAGCACGGCGATTGCTTCGGCGAAGCCGTCGTCGTGGCGTCGCGTTTGTGCGCGCGAGTGCCCGCCCGGCGCGGTCCTGGTCGATGCCACCACCGTCGTGGTGCGCGGGCGTCGCCGGGACCCTCCGCTCGAACGGTTCGCCGAGCAGTCGTTGAAGGGGTTCGATGAGCCACGGGAGATCTGGACGGTCACGCCGGCCGCCGTCGCCCGCGCCGTCGACGCGACGGAGCAGCTGTACGGCCGGGAGGAGGAGGCGAGCGCGGATCGAGCGGGCGTGGGCGTCGGCCGCGGGTCCGTCGCTGGTCGTGCTGGTCGGTGAGCCCGGCATCGGCAAGACCCACCTGGCGACGGCAATGGCGGGGCGTGGTGGTGCGCCGTTGGTTGTCGGCTTCGACGCGACCGAACGCGACGGCCTCGCCGTCTGGTCTGCCGCGCTCGACGCGTGCGTCAGCGATGTCCCGGTCGGGATCGTCGCCGCGCTCGGTCCCGAAGTGGTCTCCCGGATCGCCGCGCTGCTGCCATCGATCGGCGCCCACTTGCCGGTCGATGCGGGGGGCCAACCGGTCGACGCCGGCCGGGAGGCGATGTTCGACGCCCTCGCTGCGGTCGTCCAGGTCGTCGGCCGCGACCGCACCATCGTCCTCGACGACGTCCACTGGGCGGGCGGTACTTCGCACGCCTTCGTCTCGCGGCTCATCGACTCGCGGGAACCGCTGCGCTTTCTGGCGACGTGTCGGCTGCCGGTGCCGGGCGCGATTCAGTCGTTGGCGTCGACGATCGTGCCGCTCGGTGGCCTGGCGGATGATGCGCTCGGAGAACTGCTTCGAGGTCGAGGCGTGAGGAGCACGGATGTCGAGGCCGCGACCGAGCGGGCCGGCGGCAATCCGCTGCTCGCCCTGGTGGCGTCGGAGAGCACGACACGAGGCGGCGGTGATCCGGTTGCGCAGCGGTTCCTGGACCTGCCCGGGGAGCAGCTGGAGGTCATGGGAGTTGCGGGACTCGTCGGCCGGACGATCGACGTCGCGCTGCTGAGCGAGCTGACCGGGACGACGACGCCGGAACTTGCCGTCTGTCTCGATGCCGCGGTGCGGGGCGGGCTGCTCGCGGAGGATGGCAGCACGCTGGCGTTCGTCCACGATCTGGTGCGCGAGGCCGCGGCGGCGACCCTGCCGGCTCACCGCCGGACGCTGCTCCACGCGGCCGCGGCGACCGCGCTCCTGAGGCGGCGCGACCCGGTGGCGGCGATCCGCCACGCGCTCAGCGGGTTCGGCGCGCTCGAACCCGACGATGCCGTCGAGGCGGTTGCCCGCGGCTGCGAAGAGCTGGCCCACCGGTTGGCGTTCGAGGAGATGCTGGCGGTCGCGACGCGGCTCGGCGAGGTCGTCGCCGCCGATCACCGGTGCGGACCGCGGCACGAGGCGGCGGCGTTGCTGATGCGTTCATGGGCGTATCAGCTCCTCGGTGACGTCCCGCGCCAGCAGGAGACTGCGTTGCGGCGGGCCGCCGCGCCCGAGCCGATGGCGCCCACGTCCTGCTCGCCCAGGCCGCCCTGTTGCGGGCGGGCTCCGGCCCGGCCGGCGAGCCGGACCCGGAGACGGCTGAGCTGCTGGACTCCGCGCTCGCCCTCGTGCCCACCGACGACCTGGCCCAACGGTCGAGGCTGATGGGGATGAGGGCGTACTACTTGTTGAACTACGAAGGACGCGGGGTCGAGGCGCGGAGCGTGTCCCTCGACGCACTCACCGTCGCTCGCCAGGGCGGCGAGCCTGACGTCCTGGCCGACGCGCTGTCCGGCCGGCTGTTCGTGCTCCTCGCCGGTAGCGACGTCCCGGGGCAGTTGGCGGCGGCCGAAGAGCTGCGGGGCCTCATCGCGCGGCTCCCGCCGGCGCGGGCCGGCGAGGTGTGGGCGGGACTTCAACGCAATCTCGGCGTGCTTCGGCTGCAGATGGGCGACCGCAACGGGTTCACGGTGTGCCACGAGGAGGTGCGGTCGTTGGGGAGCCAGTCACAGAGCTGGCTCCTGTCCGCCATCGCCACCATGTGGGATGGAGTGACCGCACTGCTCGACGGCGACCTGGACCTCGCCGAACAGCGCGCCATCGCCATCGCCGCCCATGGTGACGAGCAGAACCTGGTCGCCAGCGAGGCGGCGCAACGGACCGCAGTCCACCGTTGGCGAGGCACGCTCGACGCCGTCGTCGACGAAGCGATCGAGCAGGCGGCGGCCCAGCCCGGACAGCCGCTCGCGTCGAGCGTGGCGGCCATCGTCATGGCGCTCGTCGGGGATGGCCGCGCCGCGGAAACGCTCGACGGGGTGCTCCGCCGGTCGCCCGTGCTCGTCGACGACTCCACGCTGGCGGCGCAGCTGGCCGCGCTGACGGAGGCGTGTGCGCTCATCGGCCGGGACATCCCCGACGCCGTCGCGACCGGTCTTCAACCCTTCGCCGGCCAGCTGCTCGTCCTTTCGTGGGGGGTCGAAGTGCTCGGGGCGGCGGACCGGTTCCTGGCCGTGGCCGCCGCCCGCTCGGGTGATCGTGCTGCGGCCGCGGCCGGTTTCGACCGCGCGGCGCAGCTGGAGGCCCGCGTCTCGTCCACTCTTCCCCTGCGAACGCAGGTCTGGCGTCATGTCCTGCTCGGCGATGTCCCGGAGCCCGAGATCCCGGCGTCACTCGCCGGACTCGCCGCTGAGGTCACCGCACTGCGCGAACTCTGACCGCAGCGAGCGCTGATCCGAAGAGGCATGAACTCGCTCAGCGGTCAGAGTTCAGCCAGCTCGCTCCACCTCAGCCCGCACGATCGCGGCGCCGTCGACCATCGCCCTCATCTTCTCGAAGGCGACATCCCGCGGGAGGTACTTCATCCCGCAGTCCGGTGCGACGACGATCCGCTCCGCCGGCACGTGCGGGAGAGCCCGGCGGATGCGCTCGGCCACGGTTTCCGGCGTCTCGACCGTCTCGTCGCCGAGGTCGAGCACGCCGAGGATGATCGTCTTCCCGTCCAACGTCGGCAGCACCGACGGGTCGAGCTGCGACTGGGCCGTCTCGATCGAGATCTGGTCCAGGCTGGTCGCGGCCAGCTCGGGGAGGAACGAGTACCCGGACGGGCGGTCGTGGATGATCGCGGCGTAGCCGAAGCAGATGTGGAGCGCGGTCGTGCCGGGCACGCCGTCGAGCGCTCGCTCGATCGCCTGCAGCCCGTAGCGCCGGGCCGCGTCCGGTCGGGCCTGCATGTACGGCTCGTCGATCTGCACGACGTCGGCGCCGGCGGCGAAGAGGTCCTTGATCTCCTCGTTGACGGCCGCCGCGTAGCCCGAGCGCCAGCTCCTCGTCGCGTCGCGTAGAAGTCGTTCTGCGCCTGCTGCGACATCGTGAACGGACCGGGCACGGTCACCTTCACCGGCGCGGTCGGTGTTGGCCCGGAGGACCTCGAGATCGCGCACCTGCACCGGGTGCCGCCGGCGGATCGGGCCGACGACCCGCGGCACCGGGTTGGGGTGACCGCTGCGGTCGAGCGCGGTGCCCGGGTTGTCGATGTCGACGCCGTCGAGCGCGGTGGCGAAGCGGTTGGAGTAGCTCTCCCGGCGCATCTCCCCGTCGGTGATGATGTCGAGCCCGGCCCGTTCCTGGTCGCGGATGGCGAGGACGGTGGCGTCGTCCTGGGCCTCCTCGAGCCAGTCCGGCGCCACCCGCCACAGCTCGTGGGCCCGGACCCGCGGCGGGAAGCGCCCGGCGAGGCGCGCCCGGTCGATCAGCCAGTCAGGTTGGGCGTATGACCCGACGAGCGACGTCGGGAAGAGCTTCGACATCGGACGAGCTTGTCGTGTCCCGGCCGCGAAGGAGCCTGGCCGGGACACGACCGTCAGATGGACCGCTAGCCGCCTCGTAGCCCTCGTGGTTCTTCACCATGAAGAGCGTGCCGAGGAAGAACCCGTAGATCAGGTGCCACACGAGCACCGAAGCCGGCAGCTTCCAACCGTCGGGACCGTAGAAGCTGAAGAACCCGTAGCCCTGCTTCGGGCACGTACGCGTACGGAACCAGGAGGCCAACGCTGATGATCGACATGATGACGCTGTACAGCAGTCCGGAGGTGAGGTTGCCCCCACGGGTGTTGCGGAACGGCATCAGGGGGAGGAAGAGCACGGCGTAGAGGATCGAGAACACGATCCCGTTCACGAAGTGCAACGCCTGCCCGGTGAAGAACGAAGCGGCCGACGTGGCGAAGACAGGGTCGAAGGCACCGGTCGCGGTTGCCCCGTTGAGACCATCGGCGAAGGTGGTACCGAGGATGCCGTTGTAGAGCGGCCACGGCAGCGTCGGCAGGCCGATCGCCGGGAACACGTAACCGAAGTACGTGCCGAGCTGCGTCGCGATCACGCCGACGAGCACGATGCCACCGACGCGATGCCGATCGACCCAGTTGTACCACCACGGGGCGATCCCGCCGGGCGTCTTGAGTCGCGCGGCTTCTCGGATCGTCGCCCGGCCGTCCGTCGACGGAGCGGTGATGACAGCCATCAGAGTGAACCCCCTTTTCCCCGATGTCGGCCCCCCGACCGACCAGCGGTCAGATTACCACACTGCGGACACTCAGCCGGTGGACCCGTCCGGCGGGGCGGTAGTCGATGTTGCGGTCGACGTTCAGGTAGATGTCCATCCCGACGGGGTCGCTGTGCTCCTCGGCGAGATGGCCGAGGAGCCCGGCGCACCGGGCGAGGAGGGCGAAGCCCCGCATCGTGTGCATCGGGAGGCCGAGGTCGGCCAGCGACGGCACCGCACGGCGCCGGCGCCGTTCAGCGGCAGCGTCCGCCCGAGGATCTGCGGATGGACCCGACCGATGGCGGCGAAGAGCTGCGAGGTGGTCGTGGAACGTGCCCTCGCGGCGGGCGAGCTCGAAGAGCACCGGCGTACGAGGGTCCTCGACCTTGTGCACGGGGTGCCCCAGCCCGGGGACGAAGCCGCCCTTCCGCCTTCGCCTGGTCCACGACCGTCGACGGCGAACTGGTCCCATCCCGCGGCGTCGTCGGGCCGGGCGGACCGCTCGGCGAGGGCGGCCGACAAGAACATGGCCGCGTCCTCGGTGACCCCGAGGAACCGCGAGCCCCCGCCGAGCAGGCCGGCGGCGAGGGCGCCCTGCAACGACTCGGGGGCGCTCGTGTAGGTCACCCGGGCGGCGATCGCCGTCGGCGTGAAGCCATGGTCGGCGAGCGAGACGAGCACCGCCTCGAACACCGTCAGCTCCCCGGCGCTCGGCCGGCGCTTGGCGACGAGCCAGAACGCCAGCTCGCCGAACGAGATCCGGCCCATCAGGTCGCGGGCGAGGTCGTGGCCGAGGAGGGTGATCGCGTCGGCCGTCGACGTGCCGATGCCGGTCCGGTAGGTGGGCGGATCCGGCGCGCTCATCCGCGTCCCCGCAGTTCACCCTCGCCACGCAGCCACGCCTTGATCTCGTCGGTGTGCTCGCCGAGCTCCGGCGGCGGGAGGTCGTAGCGATGATCGGCGGCGCCGAACGTGATCGGGTTGCGGACGAGGGTCACGGCGCGATCGCCCTCGCCGATCTCGACCCGCGGCGCCAGACCCAGTGCCTCCGCCAGCTCGACCCCCTCTCCGATCGTGTTGATCGGCCCGCACGGCACCCCGGCCTTGTTCAGGGCGATGAACAGCTCGTCGGCCTTCCACTTGGCGAGCGCGGCGAGCGAGGAGCGGGCGCAGCTCCTCCCGCCGGCGGGTGCGATCGGCGTTGGTGCCGAAGCGAGGGTCGTCGGCGACCTCCGGGATTCCCAAGCACCTCGCACAGCGACCGGAACTGCCGGTCGTTGCCGGCGGCGATGATCAGGTCCCGGTCGGCCGTGGGCATCGTCTCGTACGGGAACAGGCTCGGGTGGGCGTTCCCCATCCGCATCGGGACGACGCCGGCGGCGGTGTAGGCGGCGGTCTGGTTGACGAGGCCCGACATCGCCGACGAGAGCAGGTTCACCTCGACGTGCTGCCCGCGTCCCGTCTCGCTGCGCTGGTGCAGCGCGGCGAGCACGCCGATCAGACCGTGCAGCCCGGCCATCACGTCGAACACCGAGATGCCGGCGCGGAACGCCTCGCCGTCCCTGTCGCCCGTGAGGCTCATCAACCCCGATACCGCCTGCACGATCAGGTCGTATCCGGGCAGCCAGGCGCCCTCGGCGGTGCCGAACCCGCTGATCGAGAGATAGATGAGGCCGGGGTTGCCGGGTGCGGCGGACTCGTAGTCGAGCCCGAACTTCGCCAGCGAGCCCGGCTTGAAGTTCTCGACCGCGACGTCGGCACGCTGCAGGAGCTCGGCCGCGAGCGCCCGGTCGTCGGGATCGCGGAAGTCGAGCACGACCGAGCGCTTGTTCCGGCCGATCGACAGGTAGTACGTCGAGACGCCGGCCTTGACCGGCGGCATCCATGTGCGCGTGTCGTCCCCGGCCGGGCCCTCGACCTTGATCACCGTGGCGCCCATGTCGGCGAGGAGCATCGAGCAGTACGGACCGGCGAGGACACGCGAGAGGTCGGCGACGACGATGCCGTCGAGCGGGCCGCGGCGACGGTCGGCTCGGGTGATCCTGATTCATGGCAGTGGCCCGTGCGAGGATGCGCCCATGGCGCGGCAGTCGAGCTCGGACTTCGTCGAGGCGCTCGCCCGCGGGCTCGCCATCATCACCGCCTTCAGCCCGACGGCGACCGTGCTGTCGGCCAGCGACGTCGCCAGCCGCACCTCGTTGCCCCGCCCGACGGCCCGCCGCCTGCTGATGACGCTCGAGCAGCTCGGATACGTGCGGTCCAGCAACGGCATGTACTCGCTGACCACCAAGGTGCTCGAGCTCGGCACGACATACGTCGCCGCGCTCGGGATCTGGGAGCTGGCGCGGCCCCACCTCGAGGCCCTGGTGGCGCAGACCGGTGAGTCGAGCTCGATGTCGCAGCTCGACGGCAGCGACATCGTGTACGTCGCCCGGGTGCCGGTGCCGAAGATCATCGCCATCGCGGTGCACATCGGGACCCGCTTCCCCGCCGTGGCGACGTCGATGGGCCACGTCCTGCTGGCGGACCTGCGTCGGGGCGATCTGCCGGGCGTGCTCAAGGTGCCGTCGCAGTCCGGCATCATCCCCCGCGTGATCCCGTCCCGCAGGGAGCTCGAGCGGGAGCTCGATGGCGTGCGCCGAGCGGGGCTGGGCGCTGTCGGACGAGCGGCTGTCGCTCGGCATCCGGTCGATCGCCGCCCCCGTTCGGGATGCGTCGGGCCGCACCGTGGCCGCCGTGAACGTCACCGTGCACGCCGCCGAGACGTCGGTCCGCGAGCTCACGACGCGCCACCTGCCGCTGCTGCTCGCCACCGCCGAGAGCATCACCGGCGAGTGGGCGCGCCTCGCCCGCCTCCCGGTGCCCGATCCCTTCGCCGGCACCTGACCGCGGCCGAGCTCGCTCATGCCGCCATCCCACGGGTTGGTCGGCGATGAACGTAGCCAGCGACTTCGGGCTGCTGAAGAACGGCGAGTGGTCGGTGTCGAGCTCCGTCGAGCTGGCGACGAGCGCCGCCCGCTGCGCGCTGAGCCTCCGGGCGCACGGCGCGATCGTCGCCGCACACCACGTACGAGCTCGGCACCGAGGCCCACGCCGGGTCGGCCAGCGGCTCGTCGGGGACGATGCTCGACATCGGGCGCAGACGGCTCCATCGCGAAGTCGGCGAGGGACGGGCTCGTGCGGTGGTAGAGGAACGCCCGCGCCTCGCCGGACAGCCGCACGACGCCGTCGCCGCCTTGCTCCATGCACGCCTGGAACTCCGGGAAGCCCCAGTCCGGGGTGTGCGCCGCCGGTGACTCTCCGGGCAGCGGCAGACGGCCGGCGACGAACGTCAGGTGGGCCGCGGCGTGCCCGGCGGCGGCGACGACGAGCCCGGAGTAGCTGTGCCCCACGACGTGCACGGCACCACGCGAGCGCAGGGACGCGACCGCGGACCGCACGCACGCTGACGTCGTCCGCGTACCCGGTGAGCGGCAGGTCGATGGCGCATGAGCGGACCCCCCACGCCGTGAGCTGGTCCATCACGAGCAACCAGCACCACCCCGAGTGGTGCGCGCCGTGCACGAACAGCACCGTCGCCGGGACCGGTCGCGGCACTCGGCGCTACCGGTAGACGTTGTTGCTCGTGTGGTCGCCGCCGAGCCAGCGCTTCAGGGTCTCGTGGGCGTCGGCCTGTCGATCCGCGGCGATCTCGTCGACGTTGGCGACGTCGGCCGTGAACTCGAGCAGCAGCCCGTTCGGGTCCTCGGTGTACAGCGAACGGCAGTAGCCGTGCTCCAGGACGTACGTGCCGTCGGGCTTCCACCCGCCCTTGACGAGGCGGTCGTGGATCTCCTGCTGCAGCTCGGGCGTCACCTTCAAGGCGATGTGCCGGAACGGCGACGGCGCCAGCTCCGGGTTGAACAGGTCTTCGTCCTCCTTGTTGGCGAACTGGAAGAACGCCAGGGCGCTCCCGTCGCCGAGGGCGAAGAACGTGTGGCAGTACACCCGCAACGCGCCGAACAGCTCGTCGGCCTCCGACCACGTGGCGACGAGCGGGAGACCGATCAGGTCCTCGTAGAACGCCCGCGTCGCCTCCTGGTCCTTGGTGACGAACGCGTTGTGGTGCAGTCTGCTGGGAAGCTTCTCGATGGTCGCCAAGTCTTCTACCTCCTGCCGTTGGTCCACTCCGCTTGTGGCCACCAGGCGGACACCTTACCATGCAACGGTCGCGGCCGTGGGAGGACCAACATGCAGGTTCCGCGGCAGCGAAGGGCGCCCCGATGAGTGAGAACACGCACCGCATCCTGACGACCCACACCGGCAGTCTGCCCCGCCCGGACGACCTGATCCAGATGATGTGGGCGCACGGCGACGGCATCCCCGTCGATGAACGGCCGCGCTCGCCGACCGGATCGCCGCGCGGTGACCGAGTCGGTGCAGCGCCAGGTCGATGCCGGCGTCGCGATCGTCAACGACGGCGAGATGTCGAAGCCCAGCTACGCCACCTACGTGAAGGACCGCTTGCGCGGGTTCGGCGGCGAGTCGGTCCAGGACTACTTCTTCCAGGACCTCGTCGACTTCCCGCGGAGCGCGGCGGCCGTTGCCGCCAACCCCGGACGGCGGAAGCGGTCGCGCCCGGCCTGCACCGAGCCGATCTCCGTGCAGGACGACGCCGCGGTCGCCCAGGACCTCGCCAACCTGGACCACGCCGCTGTCCGCGGCGGACCGGCCGGTGGCCGGGACGTTCTCCAGCGCGGCGTCGCCGGGCGTGGTGTCGCTGTTCTTCGCCAACGAGTTCTACCCCGACGACGAGCAGTACCTCGAGGCGATCGCCGAGGCGATGCGCCCCGAGTACGAGGCCATCGCCGCGGCCGGGGTCACGGTCCAGCTCGACTGTCCGGATCTGGCGATGGGTCGGCACTCCGCCTACGCCGCGCATGGACCAGGCCGCGTTCCGCGCTCGGGTCGCGCTCGAACATCGAGGCGCTCAACCACGCCGTCCGGAACATCCCTGCCGATCGCCTTCGGATGCATCTCTGCTGGGGCAACTACCCGGGCCCGCACCACCACGACGTCGACCTGGCCGAGATCATCGACCTCGTCTGGCGGGCGAAGCCGCAGACCGTGCTCTTCGAGGCGGCCAACCCCCGCCACGCCCACGAGTGGAAGCTCTTCGAGACGATCGACGTGCCGGACGGCAAGATCCTCTGCCCCGGGCGTCATCGAGCCCCAGTCGAACTACATCGAGCATCCCGAGCTGGTGGCCCAGCGGATCGAGCGCTACGCCCGAGATCGTCGGCCGCGACCGGGTCATGGCGGGCGTCGACTGCGGGTTCAGCGTCCACGTCGGGATCCAGGGCGTCGACCCCGATGTCGTCTGGGCGAAGCTGCGCTCGCTGGCTCGAGGGCGCCGAGATCGCGACGGCGCGACTCTGGCGGTGAAACGCTGACCTAGTCGACTTCGCGGAGCTTGCCGGTGGCGACGTCGTAGACGAAGCCGCGGACGCTGTCCTTGCGCGGGATGAACGGGCTCGCCTTGATCCGGGCGATCGACTGGCGCACGTCCTCGTCGAGGTCCGCGAACGACTCCGCCGCCCACTCGGGCTTGATGCCGACCTCCTCCTGGATGGAGCGCTTGAACTCGTCGTCGGTGAACGTGAGCATGCCGCAGTCGGTGTGGTGGATGAGGATGATCTCCTCGGTGCCGAGCAGACGTTGCGAGATCGCGAGCGAGCGGATCTCGTCGTCGGTGACGACCCCGCCGGCGTTGCGGATCACATGGGCGTCGCCCTCCTGCAGGCCGAGGGCGCCGTACGGGTTGAGCCGGGCGTCCATGCAGGCGACGACGGCCACCTTCTTCCCCGGCGGCAGCGGCAGGTCGCCCTTGTCGAAGGACGCGGCGTAGGCGGCGTTGTTCTCCAGCAGCTCATCGGTCACGGACACGGCTTTCCCCTCTCCCGAAACTTGACTAGATCTGTCAGGAATCGACCGTAGCGGGCGCCGAGCGGCGCGGCAAGGTCAGCCTGCCGGCGGCGGCCAGGCGTTCGTGCAGGCGGCTACGCAGCTCGTCGCTGTCGTAGTCGCGCCACTGGCGGCGTCGCCGTTGGCTGATGACGCCCGCCGCGACCACTCCGCCGATCGCGGCCAGGCCAAGCACCTTCCACCACCTCACCGCCCGTACAGTACGGCGGTGGTCGTGCCCGGGGACGCGACGATCACCCCGGACGAGGCGATGGCGACGGCGGAACGGCCGACGTCTGGCTGTTCCGGGGTACCAAGCTCGCCGACCGGGCCGTGCGGGTCGCCACCAACGCGCCCGGTCAACCACGTGGCGATGGTCGTGGCCATCGACGACCTGCCGCCGCTGCTCTGGCACACCGAGCTCGGGCAGTCGATGGAGGACGTGTGGACCGGCACCCACCACCGCGGCGCGCAGCTCAACCGGCTCGACTACGCCTACCGCACGTGGACCGGGCGGTACGGGCAGCTCGCCTACCTGCGCCAGTTCGACGGCGACGTGACCAGGGCGATGGAGGACGAGTTGCTGCGGGTGATCGCCGAGTACAACGGCCGGCCGTTCCCCAAGCCTCTCGGCCTGGCCAGGCGCTGGCTCGCCGGCCGCTTCCGCCGCGAGGCCACCGGCCAGGCGGTGTTCTGCGCCCAGCTGCTCGCCATCACGTTCGACCGCATGGGCCTGCTCGATCCCGCGCCGCCCGTCGAACTGGTACGACCCGGGGCGCTTCTGGAGCGGCGACCGCCTACCGCTCGCCGGCGGCGCCAGCCTCGGCGCTCGAGATCGCCGTCGGCGGGTGACCCCGCCATCGCCCGCACGATCTGGTCGAGCACGCCGGCACTCGTGGCGAAGTTGAGCCGGGCGAACCCGATGCCCTGCGGCCCGAACCGCGGGCCGGAGCTCAGCTCGACACCCCGCTCGCGCAGCGCCGCGGCGGGATCGTCGCCGAGGGCGAGCGCCCGGAAGTCGAGCCACGCGAAGTACGTCGCGTCCGGCACCGCGTAGCCGACGCCGGGGAGGTGCTCGGCGAGGAGCGCGGCGAGACGGGTCCGGTTGGCGTCGAGCCGGGCCGCGACGGCGCGTTGCCACTCGTCGCCGTCGCTCCACGCGGCCTCCGTCGCCGCCACGCCCATCAGGTTCGGCGCGCCGAAGTAGTGCGGGGTGAGCGCGTCCAGCGCCGACTGCAGCTCATCGTGACCGGCGTGCAGGATCGCCCACCGCAGCCCGGCGAGGTTGAACGCCTTCGACGCCGACGTGACGGTGACGGTCCGCGCCGCGGCCTCGTCGCCGAGGGCGGCGAACGGGACGTGGCCGTGGGGCGGATGGACGAGCTCGGCGTGGATCTCGTCGCTGACGACGGCGAGGTCGTGACGGGTCGACGATCTCGGCGAGCTGTTCGAGCTCGGCCCGGGTGAACACGTGGCCGAGTCGGGTTGTGCGGATGGCAGAGCAGCAGCAGGCGGGCTGCATCGCGCCCTCGCTCGCGGAGCCTGGCCGCCAGCTCGTCGTGGTCGAACCGCCACGCGCCGCCGACGAGCTCGGCGGGTACCGGCACGATCCGCCGGCCGGCAGCGGCGATGGTCTCGAGGAACGGGTGGTACGCCGGCATGTGCAGCACGATCCCGTCGCCCGGGCGGGTGAGGTGGTGGATCGCGACCGAGACGCCCTGCATCACGTCGCCGATCTCGTGCAGGCGATCGACCGCGGGGGCCCACCCGAAGCGGGTCGCCATCCGCTCGGCGAAGCGTTCGGGCAGCGCCGAGCGGCCGATCGCCGGCCAGTCGGGATATCCGACGTCGGTGCGGGCCAGCTCGATCAGGCGGTCGCGGACGGCGGGCGCGATCGGGAAGTCCATGTCGGCGACCCAGGCCGCGAGCCGCCCGCCGGCGCGGGACCACTTGGTGCCGGGGCGGGCCTTCAGGTCGGCGACGTCGAGGTCGTCGAGGCCGAACGGATCGGCGCCGGCCGGTCCCTCAGCCACGGCCCTGCATGCCCCGAACCCAGTCCTTCGGATCGCGGCCGAGCGAGCGCAGCCGCACCTGCATCCAGACGGGCACCTCCATCTCGCCGCCGGAGCGCAACGTGGCCACCTGCTCGCCGTCCTCCGCCCACACGTGGCAGCTGCCGATGTTGAACTGCCACGCCGCGTCGCGATGTTCGTCGTCGGGTGGCTGGAACGGGGCGTCGACGCCGTCGCGTGCGAGCCGTCGACGCCCGCATCGACCAGAAGCACTGCACCGCCACCGGCGCCATCGCCTGGATCAGCGCCGTCGTGTGGGTGCAGCCGCGGGGGCCGCCGAAGAGCTCACGGACCCGGTTGGTGAACCCGCGGGCGATCGACAGGCCGACGAGCTCGCCGTAGTGGTCCTCGATCCGCGGGCAGGTCGTGTTGGGGTGGATCTCGAGCACCGCCTGGGCCCTGGTGATCTCGAGCGACGGGAAGGCGACCTCGAGCTCGACCTGCATGTGGTGGACGGTGAGCGGGTCGGGATCCTCCTCGACGTACATCCCCGGCGGCTTCTGGTCGCGCACCGCGCCGCGGATCAGCAGGCGGTCGTCGGCGGCGCGGTACGCGCGCACGCGGTACTCCCGGTCGTGCAGGACCTCGAGGTCGTCGGGGTCGGGCGGGCAGGATCGAGTCGGTGGCGAAGGCGTTCGTGGGGGTCATACCCCCTGTCGTAACCGGCTCGCGCCGTCGCTGTCGACCCGGGATACGTTCGCCAGGGTGGCGATCGAACCGGTCGACGCTGCGCGGCGACCACGTCGAGCTGATCCCGCTCGCCGTCGAGCACGCCGGCGACCTCGCCGCGGCGGCGGCCGGCGATCGGTCGACGCTACGGCTTCACCGAGGTGCCCGACGGTGCCGAGGCGATGGCGGCGTACATCGCCAAGCTGCTTCGGCAGCAGCGAGCAGGGCGCGGCGCTGCCGTTCGCCCAGCGCCGGCTCGCCGACGGCCGCCTGGTCGGGTGCACCCGGTTCATGGAGCTGCGCTGGTGGCGCGGGCGGTCCGCGCCCGACGAGGTCGAGATCGGCGGGACCTGGCTGGCGGCCGACGCTCAGCGCACGCCCATCAACACGGAGGCGAAGCTGCTGCTGCTCACCCACGCCTTCGACGTGTGGCAGGTGTGGCGGGTCGCGCTCTGCACCGACGCCCGCAACGAGCGCAGCCGGCGGGCGATCGAGCGCATCGGCGCCCGCCACGAGGGCGTCCTGCGCAACCACCGCCCGTCCGCCGTGGCCGGCGAGGCCGGCCGGCCGCGCGACTCGGCGCTGTTCGCGATCACCGACACCGACTGGCCGGACGTCCGCGGGCGGCTGCGTCGACGTGCTTCGCGCGCGGGCTGAGCCGGCGACGACCGGTGTGGGTCGCCTACGGTGCGGCCGATGGACGTGCTCGTGGTGTGCGCCCACCCACGGGAGGGCAGCTACACCCACGCCGTCACGGACGCCGCGGTGCGGGGGTTCGGGCGGGCCGGCCACGACGTGACGACGCTGGACCTCTACGCGCTCGGTTTCGCGCCGGCGATGAGCGCCGCCGAGCGGGCCGCGTACCACGGCGACGAGCCGCTGCTCGACCCGCTGACCCGGGAGCACGCCGCGCTCGTGCGCCGGGCCGAGATGCTCGTCTTCGTCTACCCGACGTGGTGGAGCGGGCCGCCGGCGATCCTCAAGGGATGGCTCGAGCGGGTGCTCGTCCCCGGCGTGGCGTTCCGGTTCGACGAGCGCGGGAAGGTGCGACCGGCACTCACCCACGTCCGTCGCATCGTCGGCGTGAGCACGTACGGGGCGCCGTGGACGTACATCAAGCTGCTCCACGACGGCGGCCGGCGGATGCTGACCCGCGCCCTGCGGCTGAACTGCGGCGCTGCGCACGCCGACGACCTGGCTCGGCCTGTACTCGATCGACACGCTCGGTGACACCGAGCGCGCCGCCTTCCTCGACCGGGTCGAGCACACGACGGCCCACCTCGGAGTCGCAGCGAGCGATGAACACGCTGGTCGTGACCTGCCACCCGGATCCGGCGTCGTTCACGATGGCTGTCGCCGAGCGGGCGATCGCGGCGATCCGCGGGCGCGGCGACGAGGTGCGGGTGACCGATCTCTACGCCGAGGGCTTCGATCCCCTCTTCACCGGCGAGGAGCGGGAGCGCCACCTCGAGCCGGGCGCCGATCCGGCCGTCGCCCACCACGCCGACGACCTGCAGTGGTGCGACCGGCTCGTGCTCGTCTACCCGACGTGGTGGAGCGGACAGCCGGCGATGATGAAGGGCTGGATCGAGCGGGTGTGGGTGCGGGACGTGGCGTTCGACCTGCCGCCCGGGTCCAATCGGGTGCACGCCCGCCTGCACAACGTGCGGCGGCTGGTGGCGATCACGACCCACGGCTCGTCGAAGGTCGTCAACGCCCTCGAGGGCGAGGTCGGCAAGCGGATGGTCACCCGGACCCTGCGGGCGGTGTGCCACCCGCTGGCCCGCACGACGTGGCTGGCGATGTACGGCGTCGACACGGCGACCGACGCCCAGCGCCAGGCGTTCCTCGACCGCGTCGAGCGCAAGCTCAAACGCTGACCGTCCACCACCATCCGAGTGTTTCCGGTGCACCCGAGGGTTTCCGTACCTGACTGGGGCGCACGAAACCCTCGGGTGACGCGAAACCCTCGGATGGTCAGGGCCTGGCGGCGATCGCGACGGCGACCTCGGCGGCGACGGCGGCGTTGTGCTCGGCCAGGGCGAGGTTGGCGGGCACGCTCTGGCCGGCGGTCGCCGCGGCGATGCGGTCGAGCACGAACGGCGTCACGGCGGCGCCGGTGACCGCCGCGCCGGCGGCGTCGGCCAGCGCCCGGCTCAGCACGTCGTCGACGTACGCGGCGTCGAGCTCGTCCCGCTCGGGGATCGGGACGGTGAGCAGGATGCCGGTCGTCGCCCGGCTGCGGTGGGCCAGGATCTCCGCCACCTCCTTGGCCGAGTCGACGCGGTGCGGCACCGGGAGTCCCGACGAGCGCGTGTAGAACGCCGGGAACCAGTCGTGGCGCCAGCCGAGCACGGGCACCCCGGCCGTCTCGAGGTACTCGAGCGTGCGGGGCAGGTCGAGGAACGCCTTGGCGCCGGCGCACACGGTGACCACCGGGTGGTGGGCGACCGCGTCGAGGTCGGCGGAGACGTCGCCCGTGACCTCGGCGCCGCGGTGGACGCCACCGATGCCACCCGTGGCGAACACGGCGATGCCGGCGGCGGCGGCGAGGGCGACCGACGCCGAGACGGTGGTGGCGCCGAAGTCCCAGCGCTGGGCGACCGCCACCGCGAGGTCGCGCTCGGCGACCTTGCGGGCGGGGCCGAGGATCCGCTCGTGCTCGGCGGGCTCCAGCCCGACCCTCGGCCGCCCGTCGAGCACGGCGGTGATCGCCGGCACCGCTCCCCCGGCCTCGATCGCCTGGACGCACCGTTCGAGCGCCTCGGCGTTGGCCGGCGACGGCAGCCCGAGGTTGGAGAAGATCGTCGACTCCAACGCGACGACGCCCCGGCCGGCGGCCAGGGCGTCCGCGACAGCGGGAGCAACCACCGGGTCGAGCACGGGCCGCAGTCTCCCGATCTCGGTCGAT
This sequence comes from uncultured Acidimicrobiia bacterium, assembly GCA_963839695.1. Classification (GTDB taxonomy): domain Bacteria; phylum Actinomycetota; class Acidimicrobiia; order Acidimicrobiales; family Ilumatobacteraceae; genus JALZMG01. The sequence goes on from CAWIVW010000016.1 coordinate 72,547, forward strand.
CAGGGTCCCGGACGAACCGGGTCGACCGCCTCGACGTGGGTGGTGTGCGGGAAGGTGTCGATCACCTCGGTGCGCTCGTGGCGGTAGCCGGCGGCGGCCAGCAGCTTGGCGTCCCGCCCGAGCGACGCCGCGTCGCAGCTGACCAGCACGAGCACCGGGGCAGCCGGTCCGGGACAGCGCCGCCGCTCCGGGTCGGCCGAGCCCGCTGCGCGGCGGGATCGGCGAGGACGACGTCGACCGCCGTGTCCGGCGGCGGGTGCCAGCCCCCGACCTCGCCGCGCACGACGTCGGCCTCGCGCCCGGCCAGGTTGTGGCGGGCGTCGGCGACGGCCGCCCGCGAGGTCTCGATGGCGATGACGTGCGCCGCCGGCCCGGTGGCGCGTGGCCGCCAGCATCCCGACGCCCGCGTAGGCGTCGACGACGACGCGGGCGTCGTCGAGCTCCGGGGCGCAGGCCGCGGATGGAGGCGACGAGCAGCTCGGCGGCCTGCGGGCCGGACTGGAAGAACGACCCCATCGACACCCGCAGCCGCCGACCGGCGACGTCCTCGTGGACCGCGGCCGCCGAACCGGTCGGCGTGCCGTCGGGCAGTCCGTGGACGTCGCCGGCGCGGCGGTCCCACCGGGCGTTGAGCTCGCCGGTGGCGACCGACATGCGCAGCGTCGCCTCGACGCCGGGATCGAGCCGCAGGTGGGGCAGCAGCGCGGCGAGCGGCGGGTGGGCGACGAGGCAGGCCGGGGCCGGCGACGACGTCGTGGGAGCGCTCGGCGCGGAAGCCGGCGCGGCCGTCCGGCCCGGACGCGACCCGCACCGTCGTGCGGTACCCGACGGGCTCGACGCCGCCGCCCGGCTCGACCACCGGCGCCTCGACGCGGCCGATGCGGCGGAGGGCATCGGTGACGATGGCGAGGCGGGCGGCGCGCTGGGCGTCGACCGACGAGGTGCTGCCAGCCGCATCCGCCACAGCCGGCGCGCCGGGACGGCGCACGGCGGCATCGACCCGGTCGGGCGACGGGTCGACGACGTCGATCACGTCGGCCCGCGCCCAGTCCTTCTTCGCCGTCGTGACCTCGGCGACGACCGTCTCGCCGGGCACCGCTCCGCGGACGAACACGACGCGCCCGTCGTCGTCGCGTGCGAGCGCGTCACCCCCGGCGACGAAGCGGTCCGGACGGAGCACGAGGCGGCCCATCGGCCCGGATGCTACGAGCACCCCGTTCCGCTACCGTCGGCGTGGATGGCCCGCCCCATCCAGATCGCGCCCTCCGTGCTGCCGGCCGACTTCGCCAGGCTCGGCGAGGAGGTCGCCAGCCTCGAGAAGGCCGGCGTCGACCTCATCCAGTGGGACGTGATGGACGGCCAGTTCGTCCCCAACCTGACGTTCGGGCCGGACGTCATCGCCGCCGCACGCGAGCACGCCACCGTGCCGTTCGAGGCCCATCTGATGGTGCTCACGCCCGAGGCGATGGCGGCGCGCTACGTCGAGGCCGGGTGCCGGCGGCTGATCGTCCACGCCGAGGCGACCGGCCACCTCCACCGCACGCTCGGCCACATCGGCGAGCTCGGCGCCGAGCGCCGGCGTCGCGCTCAACCCGGCGACGCCGCCGGACGAGATCGCCCACGTGCTCGACCTCGTCGACCTCGTCCTCGTGATGACCGTCAATCCCGGCTTCGGCGGGCAGCGCTACCTCGCGTCGATGGAGCCGAAGATCACCGCGGTGCGGCGAGATGATCGAGGCCGCCGGGCCGGGTCGACTCGATCGACATCGAGGTCGACGGCGGGATCACCCCGGAGACCGTCGCGCGGCGCGGCCGGGGCGGGCGCCAACGTGCTCGTCGCCGGCAGCGCGCTGTTCGGCGACCCCGACGGCCTGGAGCACGCCGTCGACCGAGCTGCGCCGGCTGGCCACCGAGGCCACCGACGCGGCCTGAACCGCGTGGCCGCGAGCGACCACCCGGCCGTCGTGCCGCCACGGCTGTTCGTCTACGGCACGCTGCAGCCGGGGCGGCTTGCGCTGGCCGCTCCTCGCCCCGTTTGCCACCGGCCACCGCTCGGCCTCCGTGCCGGGCACCCTCCACGACACCGGCAACGGATGGCCGGTCGCCGTCTTCGACCCGGGCGACGGCGAGGTTCCCGGCGTGCTCGTCGACCTCGACCCCGACCGGCTCGACGAGGCCCTCGCCCTGCTCGACGACATCGAGGGCACCGTCGCCGGCCTGCTCGTTCGGGTCGTCGTCGCGACCACCGACGGGGCGGCGGCGTGGGCCTACCACTGGCCGAGCGCCACTGCGGGGATGCGCCGGATCAGCCGCTGGGACGCACGTCGACGAGCGCTGATGGCTACTCGATGCGGGTCGCGATCGGCGTGGCCAGCTCGACGGTGCGTCCGACGGTGCACAACCGGTCGTGCGAGCGCTGCACCGCTCCGGGCAGGACCTCGCGGGCGGCGTCGCCCTCGGTCCCGGCCGGGAACCGGACGCGGAACGTCACCACGATGTCGGTCAGCCGGTTGCCTTCGTCGTCGCGGATCTTGGTCGCGTCGACGGCGACGGCGAAGGATTCAGGCTGGGCACGGCGCGACGTGAGGATGTCGACGTCGATCGCGGTGCAGCCGCCGACGGCGGCGAGGAACAGCTCGGTAGGGGTGAAGTCGGCACCGTCGCCGGTGCCGAAGGCGACTCGACCGCCACGCTCGTTGGTGGCGGTGAAGCGCCCCGGGCTCGTGCGTTCGACGCCCACGGTGCGGGGGGCAGCAGGAGACGTGGCCATCGCGCCGTAGCTGATGCCAGACACCGGACCGGATCGGGCAGGCTGGCGGTGATGGAGGACCGGCTCGAGCCGTCGCAGATCGAGGTCGCCCGGGACGAGAGCGTCACGGTCACGTTCGCCGACGGCTACGTCGCCCGCTTCGACCTGCTGGCGCTGCGCCAGGGCTGTCCGTGCGCGACGTGCCGGGCGCAGCGCGACGCGGGTGAGGCGCGTGGCCGCGGGCGGGCAGCCCGCAGCCGCTGCGCGTCGAGGACGCCCGCCTGCACGGGGCGTGGGGCTGGCGATCACGTGGAACGACGGCCACGCCACAGGCATCTTCCCCTTCGAGCTGCTGCGGCGCTGGCACGAGGGCGGCATCGAGCCCGAGGTGGGGTGACTCAGGCCGTTCGCTCCCGGCCGCGGGGCGCTCCCCGCGTACTGATCGCGGCCGTCTCGATCTAGCGACCGTCGGGCGCGTGCCAGTCGGTCGCGCCGGAGAGCCGCATGTGCGACATCCGCCAGTTGGCGATCGCCAGGGCGACGGCGGACACGATGAGCAGGCGGACGATGGCGGCGCCGCCGCTCGGGATGCCGTCACGCTCGAGGCGGCGCGGGGCATCGTCGGCGAAGGCGACGAAGATCGCCCGTGACTCCCACATCGGCGAAAGCTGGGCGATCCCGGTGAGGACCGCGCCGAGCAACCGCTCGATGAGGAACACGAACGCCAGCGACCACGCCGCGGTACGGCGGGTGAGGCAGCCGATGGCGATGAAGATCGCGACGTAGGCGACGCTCCCGACGGCCGCGGCGATGAACATCGCGCCGGCGTCCTGGGGCACGCCGGCGACGACCGCGGCGAGCGCGCACGACCGGAGCGATCGTCGTCAGGGCGACGATCGAGCCGCCGATCCAGCGCCCGAGCACGATCTGCCAGATCGGCGCCGGCGAGAGCCACGTGAAGTGGAACGTGCCCGGCGCGCACTTCGGCGCCGAGCACGGAGTCCCCGATCACGAGCGCGGCGATCGGCATGATCAGCCCGAAGATCCCCTCGGCGGCGACGTTGGCGAACGCGCGCGGCGGCGGGATCGTCGACGGCGTGGGTGAGCAGGCCGAACAAGCAGCGCGCCGGCGCACGGCAGGAGGATCGCCGCCCAGCGCTTGGGCGGGAAGCACGCCCGCAGCGTGTAGCGCGACGATCGCCGCGAACCGGCTCCGCGGCCGCGCGGCCGACGACGTCGTGGTGGGCGCCGTCACCGGACGAGCTCCCGGAACAGGCTCTCCAGCGAGTCGTCGAGGGCCCGCACCTCGGTCAGCCGCACCGCCGCGTCACGGGCCACCCGCGGCAGTGCCGTCGCCAGCTCCCGGGCCTGCTCGGTCTGGATCACGACGCCGTCCCTGGCCCGATCGAAGGTGACGCCGGCGACGGACTCCAGGCCGACCAGCGAGCCGGCCAGCCGGCGCCCGTCGTCGGAGCGCACGAGGACATGGCGGGGGCGGTCGTCCATCGCGTCGCGGATCCCCCGGTGGTCGCCCGCGGCGGCGAGCCGGCCCTGGATCAGCACGATCACCCGCTCGGCCATCCGCTCCACCTCGTTGAGCACGTGCGAGCTGACGATCACGGTCCGCCCCTCGGCACCGAGCCGCTTGAAGAGGGCGATGAGGTGGATCCGTTGGACCGGATCGGCCCCGTTGAGCGGCTCGTCGAGCACGAGCACCTGGGGCTCGGTGACCAGCGCCGAGGCGACCTTGGTGCGCTGCCGCATGCCCTTGCTGAAGCCGTCTACTCGCCGATCGGCGGCCTCGAGCATCCCGACGGTGTCGAGCGCGCGGTCGGGCGCTGCCCGGTCGGCGACGCCGTGCAGGTCGGCGACGTAGCGCACGAACTGGCGGGCGGTCAGCGCCGCCGGGCACCGCCTCGTCCTCGGGGACCAGCGCGACCCGCCGGTGCACCTGCCGGTCCCGGCGCGGATCGCGACCCTCCACCGAGATCGACCCCTGGTTCACCCCGAGGAGGCCGGTCATCGACCGCATCAGCGTCGTCTTCCCGGCCCCGTTGGGGCCGAGGAGGCCCGGTCACGCCGGGGCCGAACGAGCAGCTCAGCTCGGACAGCGCGACCTTCGGCCCGAACCACACAGAGACGTCGGTGACCTCAACCGTGGCGTCGGCGGCGAACGCCGGGTCGGCGGCGCGCGTCCCGTCTGGCGGCGGCGGGGGCGGGGGCCACGGTGCCGTGGTCATCAGCGCTCCACCCAGCGATACCGGCGCAGCAGCACCGCCGCGGCGACCAGCACCACGGCGACGTACGCGGCGAGCGCGAGCAGCCCACCGTAGCTCACCGCCGCCAGGTCCGACTCGGGGTCGACGTTCCCGAGGAAGATCACGTCGCGGAGGTAGAGGGGCAGAGCCAGGACGTTGATCAGCGCGGCCGGCGAGCCGTCGTTGAATCCGAACTCGTCGGACCCGACGAGGACGCCGGCCGTGATCGAGGTGACGAGGAGCAGGCCGATGATCGCCGCCCCGGCGACGATGCGCCGGTCGGTCAGCGAGGCGACGGCGAGCCCGACGATGGCGTAGAAGAACGCCAGCACGGCGACCGCCAGCGGGACCTTCCAGAGGACGTCGAGGTTGTCGCGCACGTAGTCGAGCGAGCTGTCGCTCACGAGCATGTTGCCGACGAACAGCACGACCTGCGGAAGGAACGAGAAGGCGAAGAGGATGGCGAAGATCGCCCCGACCTTGGCGACCACGTAGTCGACGCCCGTCATCGGGCGGGCGAACATCAGCGGCAAGCACGTGCTGACGGCGATCCGGGCAGACCACGTCCGGCGCGACGAGGGCCACGAAGAGCAGCAGCGTCGATGACACCCCGACGTACTCGTGGTAGGTGATGATCTCGACGCGATCGAAGGTCTCGTTGCGGGTGACGTACCCGATCCCGACATTGATGATGGCCGGGATCGTGGCGATCCCGAGCAGGACGAACGGGGCCACCTTCTGCCGCCACGAGCGTCTGATGCCCAGGGCTCGCCGGATCGAGGCCTTGAAGAGGGCGAAGGTGGCCGCTTCGCGCCCGCCCCGAGGCCCGTCGTACGGGCGGTAGCCGCGGTCGTAGACCGCCCCGAGCCCGCTCGTACTCAAGACACGCTCCTCGCGTGGCGCAGGAAGACCTCGTCCAGCGACGTCAGCCGAGACGTCAGCCGGTACAGGGGCAGGCCCAGGTCGGCGATCACGTCGCGCAGACACGTCCAGGTCGTGGCTGCCGCCGATCGTCACCTCGACCACGCCGTCGTCGGCGACCGCTTGCAGCGAGGCATCGGTGAGCCCGGCGACGAGCTTGGCGGCCTCGGTCCCGACGTCGACCGTGACGACGCCCGTGCGTTCGAGCAGCGAGTCCGTTGGACCGGCCACGACAAGCTTGCCGGCGTCGATCATCACGACGTGGTCGCAGACCTGCTGCACGTCGTCGAGCAGGTGGGTCGCCATCAGGACCGAGATCCCGAACGTGCCGAGACGGCCGATGAGGGCGAGCATCTCCTCGCGCCCGAGCGGATCGAGCCCGGCGGTGGGCTCGTCGAGGAGCACCAGCTCCGGATCGCCGACCAGCGCCTGGGCGAGCTTGGTCCGCTGGCGCATCCCGGTCGAGAACCCACTGATCGGCCGGAACCGGGCCTCGTCCAGCCCGACCAAATCGAGGATGTCCGACGCCCGCTGCCGGGCCGCCCGCGCCGGGAGCCCGCTCAGCTCACCGAACGTCGACACGACGTCGGCCGCGGTCTGGTCGAGGGGAAGGCAGTCGTGTTCAGGCATGTAGCCGAGCCGGGAGCGCACCCCGATCGGATCCTCGGCGACGTTCACGCCGCAGACCTCGACGGACCCGGTCGTCGGATGGGCGAGGCCGAGGAGCAGGCGGAACGTCGTGGTCTTGCCGGCCCCGTTGGCGCCGACGAGCCCGATCCGGCCGCGGGGTACCTCGACGGAGAGGTCGTCGATCGCCGTCACCGCGGGATACCGCTTGGTGAGCCGCTCGATGCGCAGCAGGGGGTCGCCATCCCGCGGATCCACTGGCGGCGAGCATTGCAGATGCGACCGGACGGGACCATCCGGGGTATCCCCGATCCGGGTGGCCCTGGTTGGTGCGAGGATCGCTGGCGTGGAGCGGAGGGTCCGCAAGGTCGATCCACCCGGACCACGACTGGATCGCTCGGGTGTTCGGTGACCTCTGCTGCTGGCCAGTCCGGTTGTGGACCTCCGGGTTGCTCGACCTCGTTCCCGCGGGGATCGACCACGCCGTGCTCGCAGCCGCGTCGGGGCTGGGACGCAACGGCTGGGGCGGGGCCTTGCTCATGGACGACGACGTAGGCCCGTGGCTGGTGCCGGAGGGACACGCCCGGGTGCCCGCGGAGGCGCACCTCGCGTTGCTCGACGACATGGCCGCCTTGCACGCCCGCTTCTGGGGGTTCCAGGACACGATCGGTCTGCTCCCGCTGGCGAGCCGGTTCCACCTCTCCTCCGATGCGATGATCGTCACCGAACGCGCACTCGCGTTCCCGTCCACCGTCCCACCGATCGCCCGCGACGGATGGAACCGGCTGGCGACCGTCCGCCATCGGGCGGTCCCAGCGTTGTTCGAGCTACGCCGGGATCCGGGGCCGCTCGTGGCCGCCCTCGACGCGGCGCCGCAGACGTTGGTGCAGGGCGACTGGAAGATGGGCAACCTCGGCCGACGTCCCGACGGGCGCACCATCCTGCTCGACTGGGCGTTCCCGGGCCGGGCGCCGCCGACGATCGACCTCGCCTGGCACGTCTGTGAACGAGCCGCGCTCCCGGACCCGGTGACGCCCGGCTTGCGGCGCGGTGTGACACCCCATCCGTACGATCGCGACGTGCCGATCCACACCACGGCGGTCCCCTACGGCGCGAGCGCCCTCGACGCGCTCGCCGCCGCCGTGCGCGCCGCCAAGGGGGACGACCCGCTCGTCCCGGTGACGATCGTCGTGCCCACCAACACCGCCGGGGTCATGGCGCGACGGGCGCTCGGCCGGCGCGGCGGGGCGACCGCCATCGACGTCGCTCACGGTCTTTCGCCTCGCCGAGCTGCTCGGGTCCTCATCGCTGCTCGACGAAGGCCGCAAGCCGGTGTCCACGCCGGTCGTCGACCTCGCCGTCAAGCAGGTGCTGCGCGCCTCGCCGGGTCTCTATCACGCCGTCGCCGAGCACCCCTCCACCGTCGTCGCCCTGCGCGATCTCTACCGCGAGCTCCGCCTCGCCGGTCCCGCCGCGCTCACCGCGCTCGCCCGTACCGGCCGCGGGCGGCGAGCCCGCCCGGGTCGCCGGCGAGCTCGCCGGACTCCTCGCTCCCGGCTGGTACGACGAGGGCGACCTCCTGGCCCGCGCCGCCATCAGGGCGCGTGGACGAGCTGCCGGCCCGGCTGTCACGGTCGGTGGTGTACCTCCCCGAACGCCTCCGCCCGCTCGAGATCGACCTGCTCCGCGCCCTCGGCGAGACCAGCGACGTCGAGCTCGTCGTCGGCCTCACGGGAGACGCCGCGGCCGACGCCTCGGTGGTCGACCTCGTCCGCGATCTCACCGGCTCCGTCCCTCCGACGCTGCCCGCCCGTCCGGCCGCAGGCGTCATCGACGTGGTCTCGACCACGGACGCCGACGACGAGGTGCGGGCGGCCGTGCGCGCGGTCCTCGACGGCGCCCGCGCCGGGGTGCCGTTCGACCGGATGGCGGTGCTGTGGCCCGTCGACCATCCGTACGCCCGGCTCGTCCAGCACCATCTCGTCGCCGCCGAGATCCCGTGGAACGGACGACCGGGCACCGGCACGGGCGAGCGCGCGGTGCCCCGTGTGCTGGCCGAGCTGCTCGAGCTCGACCGCCGCGGCTTGCGTCGCTCCGACCTGATGGCCCTGCTCGGCGACGTTCCCGCCCGCGGCGCCGACGGCCGGCGGGTGCCCACGGCCCGGTGGGAGCGCATCGGCCGCCGGGCCGGGATCGTGCGCGACGAGGACTGGGACACCCGGCTGCCGCCGTACATCGCCGAGGCCGGCGAGCGCGGGATCGAGCGCAGCCGGCGACGGCGCGGCCTTGCTCGCCTTCGTCGGCGACCTCCGCCACCGCCTCGGCGACCGCGGCGGCGACCGCGACGGTGGGACGAGTGGGTCAGCTGGTCCCACGAGCAGCTCGAGGCCTGGTTCGGGGCGGCGCCGCTCGCCCGCCTCAGTGACGAGGAACAGGAGGCCTACCAGCGCACCCAGCGGGTCCTCGACCGGCTGCGCCACCTCGACTCGATCGGCCCGCCCGTCGACCGCGCCGAGTTCCGGGCGACGTTCGTGGCCGAGCTCGACGTCACGCCGGCCCGCCGCGGCACGGTCGGCGACGGCGTCCACGTCGGCCTCCTCGCCGGATCGCGAGGTCTCGACGTCGACCTGGTCGTCGTCCTCGGGGCGGTGGAGGGCCTGCTCCCACCGCCGCCGTCCATCGACCCGCTGCTCGGCGACGACGAGCGGCAGGCCGCCGGGCTCGCCGGATCAGCCGAGCGGGCCGCCGTCGCCCACCGCCAGTTCCTGGCCGCGGTCACCACGACCGGCCGGGTCCTCGTCACCGTCCCGCGGGGCGACCTGCGGGCGACCACCGAGTACCACCCGTACGCGGTGGCTGGCCGCCACGGGCGCCCACGGTGACGGGCCGGCGCCGGTGCGGATGATCGACTCCCACGTCCACGGGTTGGCGTCCACCGAGTTCCCGGTGTCGCCGACCGAGCACCGCGTGCGCGAGCTGTGGACCCGGTGCCGGGCCGGCGGAGACGTCCGCGACCACCCGCTCGTCGGCACCGACGAGGTGCTCGCCCGGGCCGTGCGCCTGCGCGACGCCCGGGCCAGCGACGAGTTCACCGAGTACGACGGCGACCTGTCGAGCTGCGCCGATCGCACCGCTCGACGGGCCGATCGCGCCCACCCGCATCGAGGCGTGGCCGGCCTGCCCGCACGCCTACTTCGTGCGCTACCTGCTCGGGGTTCGACCGGTGGACGAGCCCGAGGACATCGTGTCGGTCACGGCGCTCGACCGGGGCTCGGCCCTCCACGAGGCCGTCCACCGCCTGCACCAGGCCGTGCTCGACGGCGACGCGTCCGCGCCCGGGCCCGGGGGATGGGCCGACGAGCACGTCGAGCTGCTCGCCCGGTTCGGCGCCGAGGTCGCCGACGAGCTCGAGGCGGCGCGGACGAACCGGCCGGCGGGCGTTCTGGGCGGTCGACGCGGCCCGCCCTGCTCCGCGAGCTGGCCCGCTGGATCGAGGCCGATCGGGCGAACTGGCAGGGCCGCACCGTGCTGCTGTCGGAGGCGACGTTCGGCGGGGACGAGCCCGTCACCGTCGCCCTGTCCGGACGGGCGGACGATCGCGTTCGCAGGGTCAGATCGACCGCGTCGACGAGCTGCCCGACGGCACGCTCGTCGTCACCGACCACAAGACGGGCGGCGCCAGCGACTACACCGCGCTCTGCCGACGACGACCCGACGGTCGGGGGCACGCGGTTCCAGCTCCCGGTCTACGCCGCCGCCGCCCGCGTCCTGCTCGACCGGCCCGACGCCACGGTGCAAGCCGAGTACGCCTTCTTCGCGAAGGAGAAGTTCCGCCGCATCTGCGATCACGCTCGACGAACGCTCGATGGCGCTGGTCGGCGAGCGACCTCAGCCGGGTGATCGAGGGCATCGAGGCCGGTGTCTTCCCGGCGATCCCCGATCCGCCGGGCTATCAGCACTTCGTCAGGTGCAAGTACTGCCAGCCCGACAGCCTCGGCACCGGCGAACGCTGGCCGGAATGGGAGCGCAAACGCCACGACGAGCGGCTGGCCCGCTGGTTCCCCGCCCCGACGGAGCCGCGGGTCGTGACCGGCCAGCTCGAGCTCGACTTCGAGCCGGCCGCGACCGCGCCGCTCGGCGGCGCGGAGGCCGAGCCGCCGTCGAACCCCCGCCGGACCAGGCCGAGCGGGACCGCATCCGCACCGACACGGCGGCGACGCTGTTCGTCGAGGCCGGCGCCGGCGCCGGCAAGACCAGCGCGCTCGTCGGGCGGGTCGTCACGCTCGTCGACGAGGGCGTGCCGATCGAGTCGATCGCCGCGATCACGTTCACCGAGAAGGCCGCCGGCGAGCTGCGCCACCGCGTGCGCGAGGTGCTCTCGGCCGAGCCGCGTCAGCGCCGTCCGGCGGGCGGCCCTCGACGAGCTCGACGGCGCCCCCATCGGCACGCTGCACGCGTTCGCCCGGAGGATCCTGTTCGAGTTCCCCGTCGAGGCCGGCCTGCCGCCCGGCTTCACCGTGCTCGACGAGCTGGAGAGCCAGCTCGCCCTCGACGAGCGGTGGGACGACCTGCTCGACAGCCTGCTCGACGACCCGGACCACGAGATCGGCCCCGGACTCTCCGCGGCCGGTTTCGTCCAGCTGTGCGACTGGGAGCGGTTCGAGGTCCTGCGCGGGCTGCTGCGGGTCGTGCAGGACTTCCAGGCCAACTGGGACCTCGTCGAGACGTGGGTCGACACGCGCGGCTCCCCCGCTGCCGCCGCTCGGAGCGCCGCGACCTGGCCGACCGGGCCGCGCGCGATCGGCTGCACGCCGACGCCGCCCGGCGACCGGCAGGAGGCCGTGCTGCGAGCGGCTGTGCGCCGCGGCCAACGACCTGCGCCCGAGCCGACGACGTCGGCGACCACCCTCGCCGGCCTCGAGGCGCGTGCGCGCGGCACTCGCCCCGAAGGCCGGGAACAAGCAGAACTGGCGGACGCTCGGCGTCGAGGCGCTCGAGCGGCTGCGCGCCGAGCAGGTCGACCTCGCCGCGGCCGTCGACGCCCGCCTCGCGGTGTGGCGCGAGTACCGGCGGCTGGTGGTCGGGGCGGTCGCCGCCGGCTTCGTGCTCGACGGCGCCCACCAGCGGGCGGCCGCCGGCACGCTCGAGTTCCACGACCTGCTCGTGCTGGCCCGCCGCCTGCTCACCCGTCATCCCGGCGCCCGCCGGATCCTGCACCACCGCTACCAGCGGGTGCTGCTCGACGAGTTCCAGGACACCGACCCGATCCAGCTCGACCTCGCCGATCCGGCTGACGGCCGCGCCCGACGACGAACCCGCGGCCGGCCGCCCGCTCCGGCCGCTCCCCGGCCGGCTGTTCGTCGTCGGTGACCCGAAGCAGTCGATCTACCGCTTCCGGCGCGCCGACATCGCGACCTACCTGCCGTGCGGGTGACGTGCTGGGGGCCGAGCGGGTCGTGCTCTCGGCCAACTTCCGATCGAGCGCCGCCGTCATCGACTGGGTCAACGGCGTGTTCTCCGAGGTGATCCCGCCCCAGCCCGACGTGCAGCCGGCCTTCGTCCCGCTCGCACACCTGCCGGGAGGGCCGACGGGACCACGGCACGGTGACGGTGCTCGGGGTCGACGCCCACGACGACTCCGGCGGCGACGTGACGGCGCAGGTGCTGCGCGAGCGCGAGGCGGCCGACGTCGCCGACGCGGTGGCGACGGCGCTCAGCGAGGGATGGCTGGTCGGCGACGGCGACGGGGGGCTGCGCCCGTGCCGCGCCGACGACATCGCCGTGCTGCTCCCGGCCCGCACGTCGCTGCCGATGCTCGAGGCGGCGCTCTCCGAGCTCGGCGGTTCCGTATCGCGCCGAGAACTCCTCGGTCGTGTACGTCGCCCCGGAGATCCGCCACCTCCTCCTCGCCCTCAGGGCCGCCGCCGACCCCACCGACGAGCTCGCCCTCGTCGCCGCCTTGCGCTCACCGCTGTACGGCTGCAGCGACGTCGAGCTGTACGAGTGGAAGACGGCCGGCGGACGCTGGAACCCGTTCGCCGTGCCGCCGGCCGGGCTCGAGGGTTCCGACGGCCATCCGGTCGGCGAGGCGATCGCTCACGTCGCGCTCGATCGCCCGGCGCGATCGGTCGCGCCGGGCCGGCCGAGCTGCTCGACGCGATCGTCGACGAGCGGCGGGTGCTCGAGACCGCGCTCGCCGGTCCCGACGCACGCGACGTCTGGCGGCGGGTGCGCTTCGTGGTCGACCAGGCGAGGGCCTGGACCGACGCCGGCGGACGCGGGGTCCGCCGCTATCTGCGGTGGGCGGCGTTCCAGGCCGAGGAGGGCCGGGCCAGCGACACGATCCTCCCCGAGCGGGATCACGACGCGGTGCGCATCATGACGGTGCACGCCGCCAAGGGGCTGGAGTTCCCGATCACGATCCTCGCCGGGCTCACGACCCAGATGCGGCGACGCACGGCGATGTCCGTGGTGTGGTTGCGGCCCCACGGCCTGGCCGGCGCCTCCGCCGGCGACCGCGGTGACCCGGGTGGGCGCTCGCCGACCGCAAGAGCGAGCTGTTCGAGCAGTTCCAACCGCTCGACGAGCAGATGGGCGACGCCGAGCGCCGGCGCCTGCTCTACGTGGCGTGCACCCGGGCCGTCGACCACCTCGTCGTCTCGTTGCACCGCAAGCCGGAAGCGACCACCGACGGCACCGCCACCGCCACCAGCGCGACCGTGCTGGCCGAGGCCGGCGCCGACGGCCACGGGGCGCGGATGCTGGCGGAGCGGGCCGAACCGGTGCCGCCGCCCGACGGCGCCGGAGCCGGAACTGCCCTGGGCCGACGCCGGCGAGTGGGCGGCCGAGCGCGCCCGCGCGATCGGTCAGGCGTCGGTGCGGTCGGCGATCAGCGCCACCCGGTTGGCGACGTCGCTCGCCGCCGAGCCGCCCGAGGAGTCCGGCGGCGACCCGCCGGACAAGGACGCCGGGCTGGCGAAGGATCCCGTCGATCTCGATCTCCCCCCATGGCAACGCGGCCGGTACGGCACCGCCATCGGCCGCGCCGTGCACGCCGTGCTCCAGGACGCCGACCTCGCCACGGGCGACGACATCGACGGCCTCGCCGTCGGTGCAGTGCGCGGCCGAGGGCATCTTCGGCTTCGAGGCGCGCGTCGCCGAGCTGTGCCGCTCCGCGCTCGCCGCCCCCATCGTCCAGCAGGCCGCGGCAGGCGCGGAGCACTGGCGGGAGCTGTTCGTCGTCGCCGAGCTGGGCGCGACGGTCCTCGAGGGCTACATCGACCTGCTCGTGCGCACGCCGGACGGTCTCGTGATCGTCGACTACAAGACCGACCAGTGGCGGCCGGGCGCCGACCGCGAGGCGCGGATCGTCCGGTACCGGCACCAACTGGCCGCCTACGGGGTGGCGATCGGGCGGCTGCTCGCCGAGCCGGTCGTCGGTGGCGTGCTGGTGCGCTGCCGGCCCGACGGCCCCGCCGAGGAGATCGTCATCGACGGCTGGGCCGACGCCCTCGCCGCCGTCGCGTCCTCGGCTACTCCGGGCTGACGGGCGTCGGGTCCCGCCGCGATGCACGGCTCGGACCTCGCGTGGTTCGCTCAGCGTCTGGGTGACGGAGCGCACGCCCCATCCGATGCCGGTGAGCAGCCAGCGCAGGGCGACGAGACCGAACACCGCGGCCAGCGCCACGCCGAGCGGCAGCAACAGGGCGCGGAGCAGGCTGCGCTTGGAGTCGGTGAGCGGCGTCAGCACTCCGGAGTCGACCGACGATCCGTTCGGCAACAGCGTGCGGACCGGGTCTCCGAGCACCGGGCACTCGACATCGGTCTCGGCGGCGCCGATCACCTCGTCGCCCCCGAAGAGCGGCTCCGCGGCCCGGATCTTCGACGTCAGTACCGCGGTCTCCGGGTGGAGGCTGGCGCCGATGAGGTACTGGCGTGCCGGTCTCGAGGTACTTGGTGTCGATCCCGAAGCGCACGTCGACCACGTCGCCGTACGAATAGCGCTCGATCACCCCCGCCCGGACCTGGTCGATGCGGAATCGCCCGGTCCGGAAGTCCTTGGCCTCGAGGGTGCCGAGGAAGACGACGTCGGGCAGCGGCGGGACGTCGCAGCCGGTCGGGATCGGGACCAACCACTGGCGCGGGCGTGCCGTCCGCCGCCCGCCGGCGCCGTGTCAGGCGGTTCGTCCTGCGCCGACGCCGTCGCCGGCACGAGCACGCCGAAGGTGGCGGTCGCGATGCAGGCGAGTCGGCGGAGCACCGGCCCAGGCTACGGGCCGGCAGGCCCAGCCCCGTCAAGCGCCGGGCTCAGCGCCCGATCCCCGATCTGGGCGGGAATCGTTCCAGTCGGCCATCTGGGCGGGAATCGTCGCGACAGTTGGAACTCCCGCCGCCCAGATCAACGGCGCTCGCCTGGCTCAGCGCCCGAGGAACGTCGGCGCCCGCTTGTCGACGAAGGCTTGCATCGCCTCGCGGGTGTCGGCGGTGGCGAGGTTCACGGACTGGGCGGTCGCTTCGTCGTCGAGCGCCTGCTCGAGCGTGATCCCGACGGAGTTGTTGAGCAGCCGCTTGGTCTGGGCCAGGGCGATCGGCGGCCCCGCGGCCAGTCGACGGGCCCAGTCGGCGACGAAGTCGTCGAGCTCGGCTTCGGCGACGACGCGGTTGACGAGCCCGAGCGCCTCGGCGTCGCTGCGCGCCGATGATGTCGGCGAGCAGGGCGAGCTCCTTGGCCCGGTGCATGCCGACCCGTCGGGGCAGGATCCAGGACCCGCCGAAGTCGATGCTCAGCCCGCGACGGGCGAAGATCTCCGAGAAACGAGCCGATTCGTCGGCGACGACGAGGTCGCACACGCAGGGCCATGTTCATGCCGGCGCCCACGGCGACCCCGCGGACCTTGGCGATCGTCGGCTGGGGCAGGCGGTACAGGGCCAGGCAGACGTCGCCGACGTGACGCATCATGCCGAGCGCGTGGGGCGGTCGCTCGCCCTGGCCCCCTGTCGCCAGGTCGGCGCCCGAGCAGAAGTCGCCGCCGGCGCCGGTGAGCACGACGCACGCGGTCGGTGGCGCGCGCGCCGATCTCGCGGAACGTCGCGAGCAGCTCGTCCCACATCTGCCCGTTGACCGCGTTCTTCCGCTCCGGACGGTTGAGGGTGATCGTCACGATCCCGTCGGCGCGATCGACGAGCAACGTCTCGAGATCTCACGGCCGGCACGATACTGATGGCCGTGGGCTACAACCCGTACCGGCGGTTCCGGGCCCGACCGCTCGACTACGTGCTGGTCGCCGTGGCGGTGCTGGTCGCGGCCGCGCTCGTGATCTGGGCCTTCCTCGGGTGATGGCCAGGCGATCGGGGCACCCCAGCCTGTGGGACGGCGGATACGGCGAGTTGCAGGTGCGCCGGGTGCAGCCGTACGAGGCGGCGAAGGAGTACGTCTGCCCCGGCTGTCACAACGCGGATCCCACCGGGACTCGGCCACTACGTGGTCGTCCCGGAACGGGCGCCCGAGCTGCGCCGGCACTGGCACCGTGCCTGCTGGGACCGCCGGACGCCTCCTAGTCGCCGTCGAACCTGACGTCTCGTCCAGACGAGATCGGCTGCAGCACCGCCCGCGGTCCGGGCGCCTCGATGAAGGCCTCTTCGGCGACCTGCGGGGCGTAGACCGCCGGGTCGACCACGGCGATGCAACTCGCGCGGTCTGGGATGCCATCGCCGCAGAGCGCCGTGAGCTTGCGGTCGAGCCGCGGGCCCTCGAGCACGACGTGGACGGCGAGCTCGTCGGCCGGCACGCCCGCCGGCCGCTCGTCGGTCATGTACATGCCCCACTCCTCGTAGAGCTCGCGCGAAGCGGGCGAGGTGCTCGACGGTGGACGTGGCGTACAGCAGCCGGGCCCGGCGGCCGCGCTCGCCGCCACGCCTCGGTCACCCAGCGGGGCACGGCGATGTGGTCGGGGTGGAACGTCATCCCGTCGGGGCCGAACGTGAGGATCGTGTCCGGCTCGATCTCGTCGAGCAGCCGCCCGACCACGGCGAGGCCCTCCGTCGTCGTGCTCGGCGAGGCCGCCGTCGGGCAGCCCGAGGAAGCGGTGCTCGCTGACGCCGAGCACGGCCATCGCCGCGGCCGCCTCCCAGCGGCGGACGCCGGCCCAGCCGGGCGGGCGGCCAGCGTCTCGGGATCGGACGTGCCGTGCTCGCCGGCGGTGGCCGACACGCACACGACCCGCTGGCCGCGGTCGCGCGGCCGCCGCCATCACGCCGGCGGCGAGGTAGGTCTCGTCGTCGGGGTGCGCCCAGACGGACAGGATCGTGCCGAGCTCGGCCGTGGCAGGCGTGGTCATGCGTCGCAGTCTGCGACCGGCCCGCTCACACCGCGCTCTCCCGGCTCCCGGCCCGGCGTGGAGCGGATGGGAGCGCGGTGGGAGCGCGCGGCCGCGCATCGTCGCCGCCATGACGCACCATCAGCGACCATCGACACCCGCCGCGGCTCACGCGAGCTGCCGACCGACATGCTGGAGCGGTTCCGCGTCCGCGCCGGCGAGCTCGACCGGACCAACACCTACTTCGACGAGGACCTGGCCGAGCTGCGCGAGGTCGGCTACCTGGCCGCCGCCGTGCCCGCGCACCTCGGCGGCTGGGGCCTCGACCTGGCCGAGCTGGCCGCCAGCCAGCGGCGCCTGGCCCGCTACGCCCCGGCGACCGCCCTGGCGATGACCATGCACTCGTACTGGGTCGGCGTCGCCGCCGAGCTCGAGCGCGCCGGCGACACGTCGCTGCGCTGGATCCTCGAGGCCGCCGTCGACGGCGAGGTCTTCGCCGCCGGCCACGCCGAGGCCGGCAACGACATCCCCGTCCTGCTGTCGACCTGCCACGCCGAGCGGGTCGAGGGCGGCTACCGCCTGACCGGCCGCAAGCAGTTCGGCTCCAACGGCCCGGCCTGGACCTGGCTCGGCGCCCACGCCATCGACGCCGACGCGCCCGGCGGCCCGCAGATCGTGCACGCCTTCGTCGAGCGCACCAGCCCCGGCGTCACCGTCGTCGAGACCTGGGACACGCTCGGCATGCGGCCGACGCAGAGCCACGACACCGTGCTCGACTCCGTGTTCGTGCCCGACGCCCGCATCGGGCGGGTCGTGCCCGCCGGCGACGGCAGCGATCTGTTCCTCGTCGCCATGGCGATGTGGGCGCTGCCGCTGATCGCCAGCGTGTACCTCGGCATCGCCGAGCGGGCCCTCGAGCTGGCCGTCGACGGCGCCCGCCGCAAGACGTCGATCGCCATCGAGCGCGGCGCCTACGCCTACAACCCGATGGTCCAGCACCAGGTCGCCGAGATGTACCTCGAGCTCGACGCCGCCACGGCCACGCTCGAGCGCTTCGTCGACGACTGGGTGGCCGGCGTCGACCACGGCGACGCCTGGGTGCCGAAGGTGTACTCGACGAAGTGGCGGGCCGTCGAGGCGGCCAAGCGCGTCGTCGACATCGCCCTCGACGTGGCCGGCGGTGCCGGCATGTTCCGCGGCAACGAGCTCGAGCGGCTGTACCGCGACGTCCGCTGCGGCGGCTTCCACCCCGGCAACGACGCGATCACCCACGAGATGGTCGGCAAGGCGGTGCTCGGCATCCTCGCCGAGCAGCCCCGGTGGTGACCGATGGACGTCGACCCGCGATCGATCGGCGTGGGGCTCGAGCTGCGACGCCGACACCGACGCCGGCGCCGAGATGGTCGACGCGGCGACCCGGTTCGCCGACGACTTCGCCGCCGGCGCGATGGCCCACGACCGCGACGGCACGTTCGCCGTCGAGCACCTCGAGAAGCTGCCGCGCCGACGGCTTCCTCGTCGCGCCCGTGCCCGCGCGAGTTCGGCGGCGGCGGCGTGACGTCGATCCACGACGTGCTCGTGGCGTCGTCCCGGCTGGCCCGCGGCGACCCGGCCACGACGATCGGCGTCAACATGCACTTCGCCGTGCTGATCAACATGGTGCGGTCGTGGCGCGTCGCCGTCGCGCCGCGGCGAGGAGCGCAAGGCGGCCGGCGATCGGCCGACGGCGCTGCGGCGCGTCGTCGGCGGCCGACGTCGTGTTCGCCGCCGCGGCCAGCGAGCCGTCGCCGCAGGACCTCACCCGGCCGTCGACGACGGCGACGCGCGTCGGCGACGGCTGGGCGATCAACGGCCGCAAGGCGTTCGCCACGATGGCCCCGGCCGCCACGATCCTCAACGTCGCCGTCACCTACGTCGACGGCCGCGGCCGCGAGCGCTACGGGTTCGCCCTGGTGCCGACGACGAGTCGCGGCGTCGTGTTCCACGACGACTGGGACGCGCTCGGCATGCGCGCCTCGGCGTCCGGGTCGGTGTCGTTCGAGGACGTCCGCGTCGGCGCCGACGGCCTGCGCGACGGGTTCCCCGCCGGCGACGTACTCGGCCGCGCTGCTCGACCGCTACCTGGTCGTCCGGCGCGTTCCACGCCGCGGCGTCGCTCGGCATCGCCGAGGCCGCCCACGCCAGCGTCGTCGACCGCGCTGCGGCGGCGCGCCGACAGCGTCGCTCGCCGACCCCCACGCGGTCACCGAGCTGGCCGCCAACGTCGTCGACCTGGCGGCGATGCGGGCCTCGTTCGACCGGGCCGGGCGGCTGCATCGACGAGTACCTCGACGGCCCACCCGCTCGGCGACGCCGACGCTGGACGAGGCGCAGGCCGTCTACGGCGAGGTCCAGGCGAGCAAGGCGTTCCTCACCGCGGCCGCGGTGCGCGTCGTCGACCGGGCGCTGGCGCTGAGCGGCGGCGCCGGCTACCTCGCCAGGCACCCGCTGGCCAAGGCCTGGCGCGACGTCCGAGCCGGCGGGTTCATGCACCCGATCGGCGCCAACCGGGCGGCCAGTCCTCCTCGCCCGCACCGCGCTCGGCGTCGCGCCCGACATGAGCCGAGCGACGCCTCACAGGGCGCGCAGGGCGTGCTCGACGGCGGCGTCGCCGTCGAGCGCGGCGCCCTCGGCGAGCGCGGCCTCGTAGGCGTCGTCGCCCAGCGCCGCCCGCAGGTGCGCGCCGAGCTCGGCGAGCGGCGACCTCGTCGGCGCCGAAGATGCGGTGCCCGGCCGCGTGGCCCGCACCGCGCCGACGCAGGACGGCCGCGTCCCGCGGCCGGCCCGAGCCGGGCCAGCAGCCCGGCGATCGAGCGCAGCATCGTCCACTGCGTCGACCACATCCCGGCGCGGCGCCAGTGGTTGATCAGCCGCCGGTAGTCCTCGGCGGCGGCCAGCGGGTCACCGCACGCGGGCGTCGATCGACGCCTTCGACGCGCCGGCGACGCCGGCCACGAACGACGCGTCGGTCGACCTCGGCCAGCTCGAGGGCGCGGGCGAAGCGGGCGCGGGCCCGCTCGACGTCGACGGACAGGTCCGCCTCGCCGGCGCAGTACCAGGCGTACGCGGCGTGCGGCGTCTGCGCGCTCGCCGACCTCGGCGAGCAGCGCCGTCGGCCGCGTCCGCCGCCGTCGGGATCGCCGGCGTAGGCCAGGGCGAGCAGCTCGGTGCACGACGCCAGCAGGCGTTGCGGCCGGATCGTCGCGCGCCGCGCCGACGCGCCCGCCGGTACCACGTCGGCGGCCTCGTCGAGCCGTCCCTCGAACAGCTGCGTGGTTGCCGCAGATCGTGCCGACCTCCGGCGGCACGTCGCCGCCGGCCCGCTCGCTCACCCGCGAGGGCCCGGGCGCCGCGCACGCCCGGCCTCGGCGACGTCGCCCGCCATCCAGGCCGCGTAGCCGCTGACCGCCCACACGGCCGCGGCCAGCGGGCTGCGGTCGTCGGGGTCGGCGTCCGTCACCCGCTCCGCCCAGGCGAGCACGTCGGGGCGCAGGCGCAGGAAGCCGTAGTCGAGCAGGGCGGCGACCAGCCGGCCGGCGAGCTCGACCTCGTCGTGGTCGAGCAGCCAGCCGAGCGCGGTGCGCAGTTCCGGGAGCGCGGCATCGATCTCGGCGCACGGCGCGGCGGCCGGCGTCGAACAGCCGGCGTCGGCGGCCTCGACCCACTCGACGTGATAGCGAGCGTGGCGCTCGCCGGCGTGCCCGGCCCGTGCCGTCGGCGGCCAGCTGCTCGGCGCCGAACGCCCGCAGCGTCTCGAGCAGCACGTAGCGGCGGTCCGGGCGCCCGCATGACGAGCGAGCGCTCGACGAGCTGGTCCAGTGCGGCGGTGATCGCCTGTCGGCGTCGACGCCGCAGACCGCCGCCGCGTCCGCGGCGGTGAACGAGCCGGCGAACACCGACAGGTCGGCGAACGTGCGCCGCAGATGCGGCGTCGAGCAGCCCGAACGACCACGACACCGCCGCGCTCAACGAACCGTGGCGGGTGGACGTGCGGTAGCCGGACGACAGCAGCTGGAAGCGGCGATCGAGGCCGGCCGCGACCTCGGCGACGTCGAGCGTGTGCAGGCGGGCCGCGGCCAGCTCGATGGCCAGCGGCAGCCCGTCGAGCCGGCGCACGATCTCGGCGACGACCGCCAGCTCGTCCGGATCCGGATCGAAGCTCGGCGCCACCGCGCGCGGCCCGCTCGACGAACAGCTGCACCGCCGGTCCGTCGTCCGCGGACGTCGGCAGGGTCGGCACCGCGCACAGCTGCTCGCCGGGCACGCGCAGGCGCTCCCGGCTGGTCGCCACGACCGTCACCTTCGGGCACGTCGCCAGCAGGCGTTCCACCAGCTCGGCGACCGGATCGAGGACGTGCTCGCAGTTGTCGAGCAGCAGGACCATCTCGGTGTCCGCCGAGCACGGCGGCCACCCGCTCGGCGAGCCCGACGTCCGGGCGGCCGTCGATCGCCAACGCGGCGGCGACGACATCGACGGCCGACTCCTCGGTCGGCCGTGGCCAGCTCGCACAGCACGACCGGCCGGTCGGGGCGCGCGGCGCGGAGTCGGATGCCGATCTCGCCGAGCAGCCGTGTCTTGCCCACTCCGCCCGGACCGATCAAGCGTCACCAGCCGATGGGTCTCGACCAGCGCCAGCAGCATCGGCGACGAGCGAGTCGCGGCCGACGAGCGAGGTCGACCGGGAGCGGCAGCCGGCTCGGCGGGGTCCACGGCGCCGCTTCGCTGCCGCTCGAGCAGACGGGCGTGCTGAGCGGCCAGCGCCGGCGACGGCTCGATGCCGAGCTCGTCGCCGAGCAGCCGCCGGAAGTCGTCGTACACGCGCAGCGCCTCCGCGTTGCGGCCAGCCGTCGCCAGCGCGGCCATCAGCAGCGCTCGCGGCCGCTCGCGCAGCGGTTCGTCGTCGGCGAGCGCGGCCAGCTCGACGACCAGCCCGTCGGTGGCACCGGCGGCCAGACGGCCCTCGGCCCGCGTCTCCACGGCTCGGATCCGCAGCTCGTCCAGGCGGATCGACTCCGCCCGCCCGTCGTCGACGTCGTCGAGCTCCGGGATACGCCGGGCCCTGCCACCGGGCGAGGGTCTCGTCGATGGTCGCCAGCACGGCCGGATCCGCCGCCTGTCGGGCGTTCAGCGCCGCGGCCAGGCGCTCGGCGTCGAGGTCGATCCTGGACGGCGTCGAGGCGGTACCCGTCGCCCGTCGACTCGATCACGCCGTCGGGGAGACCCCGCCGAAGCCGGAACAGGTGGTTGTGCAGGGCGGCCACCGGGTCCCGTGGCGGCTTCGCCGGCCACAAGCGCCTCGATCGCCGCGTCCACCGACACGACCCGCCCACGGCGGAGCACCAGCAACGCCAGCAGCCGGCGCTGCAGCGTCGCCCTCCGGCGTGACGTCCCGGCCCTCGGGATCGCGCACCCGGATCGGACCGAGCACGTCGACGCGCATCCGGTCGTCTGCACTCATCTCGGCCCCATCCCCGCCGGCGAGCATCTGCTCCACCGTAATGGGTGGCGAGATCGGCGAGGACTGATCCGCCCGCCCCATCCGCTTCGAAAACCTCCGATGTGTCAGAGCTGGGATCCGGCCGTGGGGTCGGGGCGATGTGAGCGCTGACCCGCGTGCATTGATGGCCCGGATCGCCAAGGGCGACGAGGCTGCGTTCGCCGAGCTCTATGACCAACTGGCGCCGACGCTGTATGGCATCGTGCTGCGCGTCGTGCGCGATCCCGCCCAGTCCGAGGAAGTGACCCAAGAGGTCTTCGTCGCGCTCTGGCGTCAGGCACCCCGTTTCGACGCGGCACGCGGTGAGGTGCGTGGCTGGGCCGTGACGATCGCTCATCGACGGGCGGTCGACTGCGTGCGTTCCGAGCAGTCGCGGCGCGACCGTCAGCGTCGCGCCGCGGCGGTTCCGGCGGGCGCGCCCGACAGCCCTTCGGATGCCGTGATCGACTCACTCGACCGCGATCGAGCACGCCTCGCAATGAACGAGTTGAGCGATGCCCAACGGCGGGCGCTCGAACTCGCCTACTTCGACGGTCTGACCCACGTCGAGATCGCCGAACAGCTGCGAGTTCCGCTCGGCACCGCCAAGACGCGGATCAGGGATGGGCTCAGCCGGCTGCGGAGCCTGATGGAGACTTCCTAGAACGCCGCCTTCGATGACGTCGACGTCTTCGCCGGTGACCGCGACGACGTCGAAGCGCACGTCGACGCCGTGGATGTCGTGCGTGGCGAGCCACGCCGCGGCCAGGCGCCGAAGACGCTGCTGCTTCACCCGTCCGACCGCGGCCGCTGGCGGCCCGAAGGCGTCGGTGCGCCGGGCCTTCACCTCACACACGACGAGGACGGCGCCGCGGCGCGCGATCAGGTCGACCTCACCGGTCGGGCACCGCCAGTTGCGCTCGATGATGTCGTAGCCGTGGCGGCGGTACCAGGCCGCAGCGAGCTCCTCGCCCTGGCGACCACGTTCGAGATGACTTGTCCACATGCGCGTGCTCCCTGTGTCGATGAGAGGGAGCGCGCGTGGCGCTCGATCAGCCCTGCAGGGGCGACCTAGAACTCGCGCTTCTCGCGGATCTTCGCGGCCTTCCCCGTGCGGCCGCGGAGGTAGTACAGCTTGGCCCGGCGGACGTCGCCGCGCTTGACGACCTCGATCTTGGTCACCGTCGGCGTGTGGAGAGGGAACGTGCGCTCGACCCCGACGCCGTAGCTGAGCTTGCGCACGGTGTAGGTCTCCTGCAGCCCGCTGCCCTGGCGCCCGATCACGTTGCCCTGGAAGATCTGCACCCGCTCCTTGTTCCCCTCGACCACCCGCACGTGGACCTTGACCTCGTCACCGGGGGCGAAGCGGGGGATGTCGTCGCGTAGTGACTCGTTGTCGATCAGATCGGTGGCTTTCATGGCGGTGCTCGTCCCGGGAGAAGGGTTCACGAAGGATACGGGACCGGTGGGAACTCTTCCAACAGCGCGACCTCCTCGGCGCTGAGGCCGCCGCGGGCCTCGATGAGATCGGGCCGGGCGAGCAGCGTCCGGTACAACGCCTGGGCGTGGCGCCACCGGGCGATCCGCCCGTGGTCGCCGCTGCGGAGCACCTCGGGGACCTCCCAGCCCCTGAACTCCGCCGGGCGAGTGTACTGCGGCTCCTCGAGCAGGCCCCGTCCGCCGAAGCTCTCGGTCACCGGGCTGGCATCGTTGCCGACGACGCCGGGCACCAGCCTGGTCACCGCCTCGATCACGAGACACGCCACGACCTCGCCCCCGGCGAGAACGACGTCGCCGACGCTCAGCTCGCCGTCGACGAGATGCTGCCGGATCCGGTGATCGACCCCCTCGTAGCGTCCGCACAGCATGCTGAAGCCGTCGGTCGCCGCCAGCTCGTGCGCCCACGTCTGGTCGAACCGCCGCCCACCGGGACCGAGCAGCAGCAGCGGTCGGACGGGCTCGGCGGCCTCGACGGCGGCGAAGGTCGGCTCGGGCCGCATCAGCATGCCCGCCCCGCCGCCGAACGGCGAGTCGTCCACGGTGCGGTGCGGGCCGACGGCGTGGGCGCGCAGATCGTGCGTGCGCAGGTCGAGCAGGCCGGCGGCGCGCGCCTTGCCGAGCAGGCTGGCGCGGCAGAACTCGTCGATCATGTCGGGGAAGATGCTGAAGACGTCGATCCTCACTCGGCCCCCGAGACGTCGTCGAACAGTCCCGCCGGCGGGTCGATCACGACGCGTCCGGGGCTTCGCTCGACGACGAAGACCACCGGCACCAGCGCCCCGGAGTCGAGCTCGAGCAGGTCGGCGGCGGGGTTGGCGACGACGGCGACGCACGCGCCCCGCGGCGTGCCGTCGATCTCGACGACCGCCGAGCCGATGAGGTCGTGAACCCACAGCTCGTCGGGATCGTCGAGCGGTTCGGCGTACACCGGGGTGTTGGTGTAGCGCTGGGCAGTCGTGCGGTCGGCGATCTCCTCGAACGTCACGAGCCACCGGTTCTGATGGGGCGACGCCGCGGCGACGGTGAGCCAGCCGCCGCGGGCGATGCCAGCGAGTGCCGGGAACGAGGCGTTCGAGCCGCTCGGTGCCGAGCTCGACGGCCACCTGGCCACGCAATCCGTGGGCCCGGCGGATGCGCCCGATCTCGAGCAAGCCGTCAGGCGGCCGATCCGTCAATCGTCCAGGAACTCGACATCGACGTCGGTGTCGTCGCGGGTGCCGGCGGCGCGCACGACGGCGCGGATGCTCTGGGCCGTGCGGCCGCGTCGACCGATGACCCGACCGAGGTCACCGGGCCCGACGCGCACGTCGAGGCGGACGCGACCCCGACTCCGGACGGCCTCGACCTGGACCGCCTCAGGGTCGTCCACGATCGAGGTCACGATGTGCCTGAGCACGGCCGTGGCGGTGGGGGCGACCGCCTTGTTGACCGGCTCGCCGTCGCCGGGCTCGGGGGCCTCGGCCCCCGCGTCGAGGGTCACTGGCTCCCCTCATCGGCCGGAGCCGGGCGCGACGCCTTGGCGGCGCCGAACTGCTCGAGCGCACCGGAGATCTCGAGCAGCTTGCGTACCCGGTCCGTCGGCTGGGCGCCCTGCTGGAGCCACTTCACGGCCTTGTCGTTGTCGACGGTGAGGCTCGACGGATCGGTGCGCGGGTTGTAGTGGCCGAGGATCTCGATGAAGCGGCCGTCGCGTGGGGAGCGCGAGTCAGCGGCGACGATTCGGTACTGCGGCTGCTTGGTCTTGCCGACGCGGGTGAGGCGCAGCTTCACTGCCATGGAACGGTCCTTCAAGGTGGGAGAACGAACCACGGAAGGTTAGCGGCCGTGTTCTCCTATCGGCTTGGTCAGCGTGGCGCCGGCGGCAGGCCGCCGGCGAGCTCGGCGAGGTCGGGGAAGCCCTCGCCTGGCGGGAGGCCCGGGAACCCACCTCGACGCTTGCCCTTCTTGCCCTTGCCCGCCATCCCGAAGCGCTTCATCATCTTCTGCATCTCGGAGAACTGCTTCACGAGGCGGTTCACGTCCGATGGCGTCGTGCCCGAACCGTTGGCGATGCGGGTCCGGCGGGACCCGTTGATCAGCTGCGGCATGGCCCGTTCCTCGAGTGTCATCGAGCGGATGATCGCCTCGACCGGCTTGAGCTCGTCGTCGCCGATCTCGGTCCCCTTGAGCTCCTTCGGCATGCCCGGCATCATCCCCAGCAAGTTGCCCAGCGGGCCCATCTTCTTCAGCTGCTGCATCTGCTCCAGGAAGTCGTCGAGGGTGAACGCCCCCTCGAGCAGCTTGCTCGCCGCCTCCTCCGCCTGGTCCTTCTCGAACGCCTGCTCCGCCTGCTCGATGAGGGTGAGCACGTCACCCATGCCGAGGATCCGGCCCGCCATGCGATCGGGATGGAACTGCTCGAAGGCATCCAGCTTCTCCCCCGTGGAGGCGAACGCGATCGGACGGCCGATCACCTCCTTGACGCTGAGGGCGGCGCCGCCGCGGGCGTCGCCGTCGAGCTTGGACAGGATCACGCCGTCGATCGCGAGAGTGTGGTGGAACGCCTCGGCGACGGTGACCGCGTCCTGACCGGTCATCGCGTCGATGACGAGGAACGTGTAGTGCGGCGCGACGGCTCCGGAGATCAGCCGGACCTGCTCCATCATCTCGGCGTCGATCGCCAGGCGCCCGGCCGTGTCGACGATGAGTACGTCGCGGCCGAGCCGCCGGGCTTCGGCCAACCCGCGGGCCGCGGTGAGCACCGGGTCACCCGGCTCGGAGAACACCGGCACGTCGATCTGCCGCCCGAGCGTGCGCAGCTGCTCGACGGCGGCCGGACGCTGGAGGTCGGCGCCGACGAGCAGCGGCTGGCGCCCCTGGGTCTTGAACCAGCGGGCGAGCTTGGCCGCGGCGGTGGTCTTGCCCGAGCCCTGGAGACCGGCCATCAGCACGGTCGTCGGCGGCCGGCCGGCGTAGGTGATCTTGAGCGTCTCGCCGCCGAGGATGCGGGTGAGCTCGGCGTTGACGGTCTTGACGACTTGCTGGGTCGGGTCGAGCGCTTGGGATCGCGTCGCCCCGATGGTCTCCGCCCGGATGCGGGTGACGACGTCACGGGTGACGCCCACGTTGACGTCGGCGTCGAGCAAGGCGGTGCGGATCTCGCCGAGGATCTCGTCCACGTCGGCCTCGGTGAGCCGTCCCTTGCCGCGGATCCGCTTGACGATGCCTTCCAGCCGGTTGGACAGGTTCTCGAACATGCAGGTCCGACGCTATCGGTGCAGCAAACCGGCGAACTCAGTCGGTGTCACCGGATACGCGCTCGACGACGGATGTGATGACAGAAACCGAATTTGATTAGCGTCGCTAATGAGCTACGCTAATGAGATGATCCCGCAGCGTGCCGATGCCGACCTCGCCAGCGCGCTGCGGCTCAGTGTGATGCGCCTCGCCCGGCGCCTGCGGCTGGAGAAGAGCACCGACGACCTCAGCATGAACCAGCTCGCCGTGCTCGGGACGCTCAGCCGCTGCGGCGAGCTCCCCGTCGGTGAGCTGGCCGGCATCGAGAAGGTCAAGCCCCCGTCGATGACGCGCACGGTGAACAGCCTCGCCGACGCCGGCCTGGTGACCCGGCGACCGGATCCGGACGACGGGCGCCAGGTCATCGTCGATCTCACTCCCGCCGCCCGGCAGGTCCTCGACGAGGATCGCCGACGCCGCGACGCCTGGCTGGCCAGGCGGCTCGCCGCGCTCTCCCCGGAGCAGCGCACCCTGCTCCGCGACGTGGCGCCGTTGCTCGAGGAGGTGGCGGGCTCGTGAGATCCACGTTCGCCGCCCTCCGCGTCCGCAACTACCGGCTCTTCGCCGGCGGATCGCTCGTGTCCAACGTCGGCACGTGGATGCAGCGTGTCGCGCAGGACTGGCTGGTGCTCGCCCTCACCGGCAGTGCCGGCGCACTGGGCATCACGACCGGCCTCCAGTTCCTGCCCCTGGTGTTGCTCTCCCCGATCGCCGGCGTGATCGCCGACCGCTACGCCAAACGCCGGGTACTCGTCGTCACCCAGATCGCTGCTCGCCCTCACGGCGGGAACGCTAGGCCTGCTCGCAGTCACCGGGTGGGTGACGACGTGGCACGTCTACGTGCTGGCGTTCCTGTTCGGCGCCGCCGCGGCGTTCGACGCGCCGGCCCGCCAGGCGTTCGTCAACGAGATGGTCGGGCCGGACCAGCTGGCCAACGCGGTCGGGTTGAACTCGGCGTCGTTCAACCTCGGCCGGGTCATCGGCCCCGCAGTCGCCGGCCTCCTCATCGCCGGGTTGGGCTCGGGCGTCACCGCGACCGGATGGGTCATCCTCCTCAACGCGGCCAGCTACCTCGCCGTGATCGTCTCGCTGAAGAGGATGTGCGCCGCCGAGCTCGTGCCTGCCGAACCCGTCCCACGCGCCCGCGGCCAGCTCCGCGCCGGCCTCCGCTACGTGCAATCGCGGCCCGACATCATGCTCGTGATGGCGGTCGTGTTCTCCGCCGGCACGTTCGGCCTCAACTTCCAGATGACGACCGCGCTGATGGCGACCGAGGTCTATGGCAAGGGAGCGGGCGAGTACGGGATCCTCGGTTCGGTCCTCGCCATCGGGTCGCTGGGCGGCTCGCTGCTCGCCGCGCGGCGAGCGCAGTCACGCCAGCGGCTGGTGATCGGCGCCGCGCTCGCGTTCGGCGTGATCGTGATGATCGCCGGGCTGATGCCGACGTACCTGAGCTTCGCCCTCTTGCTGCCGTTGTGTGGGTTCACCGCGCTGACGATGATCACCGCCGCCAACGCGTTCGTGCAGATGTCGGCGGCACCGCAGATGCGGGGCCGGGTCATGGCGCTGTACCTGGCGATCTTCCTGGGCGGCACGCCGGTCGGAGCACCGGTGCTGGGCTGGGTCGCCGAGCACTTCGGCGCCCGCTGGACCCTGGTCGGGGGCGGCGCGCTCACCGTCGTCGGGACGGTGGTGGCCACCGCGGTGTTCTCCCGCCGCCAGGGCCTCGTCCTCACGGCCGGGCTGCGGCCACACCCGCACATCGACGTGGTAGAGCGTGAGCCGCATCTCATAGGTTCAGCGCCGTGAACCAGGGTCACGAGCAGTTCTGCGCGAGCGACGAGTGGCGGGCCGAGCTCCGCGACCACATCCTCCCCGCGATCCTCGGGACGACCGACCTCGGACCGGACCTCCTCGAGGTCGGACCGGGCTACGGCGCGACGACGGACTACCTGCGCGAGCGGGTCGACCGGGTCACGGCGGTCGAGATCCATCCCGAGCTCGCCGACCGGCTGCGCGAGCGTTACGGCGGTACCAACGTCGAGGTCGCTCAGGGCGACGCGACCGATCTCCACTTCGAATCCGATCGCTTCTCGGGCGCCACCGCGTTCTTCATGCTCCACCACGTCCCGACGCCTGAACTGCAGGACCGCCTGTTCGCCGAGGTCGCCCGGGTCCTTCGCCCGGGAGGGGTGTTCGTCGCCGCCGACAGCATGGCGAGCGACGGCCTGCGCGAGTTCCACCACGACGACGTGTACCAGCCGGTCGATCCGGCGGGGTTGGCGGATCGCCTCCAGGCCGCCGGGCTCGTCGACGTCGAGGTCAGCGTGTACCAGGACCAGGGCTGGAACGCCGTCGGCCGCAAGCCAGCCGGCTGAAGGCTCGGCGCGCGTTCGGCCTCACGACGCGGGCTCCCAGGGCTGCATCCAGTCGGTGGCCGGCCAGCCCTCCGCCGCGGCCATCAGCGGGTACATCGTGGCCCCGTCGACGGACTCGCGGATGATGTCGGCGTGGCCGGCGTGGCGCGCCGTCTCCGCGATGACGTGCAGCAGCACCCAGCGAACGGTCCAGTTGTCGACGTCGTCGGGATACCAGGGCACGCCCTTGGGCACGGGCACCGGCTGGTCGAGGTCGACGCCCCGGATCACCTCGGCGGTCTCGGCGGCCACGTCGTCGTAGTGGGCGAGCACGCCCGCCAGCGTCTCGTCGCGAAGCAGCCGGAAGCCGTTCTCGTACGCCGCTTTCTGCTCTCCGCGCCTGCTCGTCGGTGAGCCCGAAGGCGGCGTAGCGCAGCCCGTCTCGCTGCTGGTCGATGTACGCGAGCAGCAGCTCCCGCTCGTCGCTCAGGATCGGTGCTTGTCCTGGCATGGATCCTCCCGTTCGGCCAGATCATCATCCGCGCCCAACCTGGTCACCCAATGTCCACTATTGAGCTGAGATCGCTAGAAGAGGGCGTCGACGAACTCGTCCGGGTCGAACGCGACCAGGTCCTCGATCGACTCGCCGAGCCCGACCAGCTTGACCGGGATGCCGAGCTCGGTCTCGATCGCGAACACGATGCCGCCCTTCGCCGACCCGTCGAGCTTGGTCAGCACCACGCCGGTGACCTGCGTCGCTTCGCCGAACTCCCTGGCCTGGGCGAGCCCGTTCTGCCCCGTGGTGGCGTCGATGACGAGGAGCACCTCGGTGACCCGGCCGGCGCCCCGGTCGGCGACCCGGCGGACCTTGCTCAGCTCCTCCATCAGGTTGGTCTTGGTGTGCAGACGCCCGGCCGTGTCGGCGATCACCAGGTCGATGTCGCGCGCCGCGGCGCGCTCGACGGCGTCGAACACGACCGCGCTCGGATCGCCCCCCTCGCTGCCGCGCACCAGCTCGGCTCCGGCGCGCTCCGCCCACGTCTCGAGCTGCTCGGCGGCGGCGGCGCGGAACGTGTCGGCCGCCGCCACGAGCACGCTGCGTCCCTCGGCGCGTTGCTGGCTCGCCACCTTGCCGATGCTGGTCGTCTTGCCGACACCGTTGACGCCGACGAACAGCCAGACGTTGGGGCTCCCCGGATCGCCGGTCTCGTAGTGGAGTGAACGGTCGGCGCCACCGAGCCGGGCCTGCATCTCTCCGCGCAAGGCGTCGAGAAGCTGCTCGGGCTCGGTGATCTCCTTGTTCTTGACATCGGCCCGCAGCCCGTCCAACAGGTCGGTGGTCACGCCGATCCCGACGTCGGCCCGCAGGAGTGCCTCCTCCAGCTCATCCCACGTCTCGTCGGTGATGCCGCGGCGGCCGCGGACGCCGGCGAACGCACCGGCGAAGGCGGACCGCGCCCGGGCCATCCGATCGCGGAGGCGGGCCGGCGGGGCGACCGGCTCCGCGACCTCCGGCTCGAGCACCGCCGTCCCCGCCCGTGGGGGCGCGGTCGGCGGGGCGGCCGGCGGCACCGACGGTGCCTCGATCGAGCGCTGGGCTCGCCGGCGGTTGGCGATCAGCACGGCGATGCCGAAGGCGATCACGAGCGCGATCAGGACGAGGTAGATCCACTCCATCGCCGCCCGACGCTATCGACGGCCCGACGCGCCGCCGTGGCCCTCTGGTCCCGGTATTGCTCGTTCGGGCGCGCGATATCGTGACCGACCGTCGGGGGTGCACGCGCGAGCATCAGCGCATGACGATTCGTGTCCAGGCGCTCGCCGTCGATGCCACCGATCCAGCCGCTCTCGCTCAGTGGTGGGCAGAACGCGTTGGGATGGCGCATCACTGCATCGGAACCTGACGAAGTGGTGCTCGAGCCGCCGTCGGGCAGTCCCGAGGACGGCGTGGCGGCCGACATCCTGTTTCTGCGGGTGCCGGAAAGGAAGTCGGTCAAGAACCGGTTGCACCTCGATCTGCGCCCGGACGACCAGGCGGCAGAGGTTGCCCGGTTCGAGGCGATGGGAGCCCGCCGCGTCGACGTCGGTCAGGCCGACGACGTGACCTGGGTGGTGCTGGCCGATCCCGAGGACAACGAGTTCTGCATCCTGCGCGCCCTGACCGCCGACGAGCTGGCGGAGTAGTCGGCGCTGCGTGAAGCGGCGGGGTTACTGCGCCAGGTCGTACTCCAGTGGGGTCGCCCGGCTCAGCGTGTGGCCGACGGGCGACGAGCCGATCACCTTGGCG
This sequence comes from uncultured Acidimicrobiia bacterium, assembly GCA_963839695.1. GTDB lineage: Bacteria > Actinomycetota > Acidimicrobiia > Acidimicrobiales > Ilumatobacteraceae > JALZMG01. Next base: position 104,354 of record CAWIVW010000016.1, read on the forward strand.
TGCAGTGCCTCCAATGCCTCCTCGGAGGCGTCGGATTCGACGTGCACCGACACGCGGATCCGGTCGAACCCGGCGTGCCCGTCCCGCAGCCCGAGGAAGGCGTGCAGGTCGACGTCGCCCGACAGCTCGATGCGCAGATCATGCAGGGCGATTCCCGCGACGGAGGCGTTGGCGGCGTACCCGACGGCGAGGCAGTTGCCGAGTGACGCGAGCAGCTGCTCGACCGGGTTCGGCGCGCGGTCGGTCCCGCCGAGTGCGACCGGTTCGTCCGAGGGGACCGGGGCGAACTCACGAACCTGGGCCTCGGACCGGAACCCACCGGACCAACTGACGTCGGCCGACCACGTGGTGTTGGCAGCTTCGGGACGATCCTGGATCGCGCCGACGAGGCTCGCAACGGCGCCGAGGTCGACGTCGTTCAGGCGGGTGGAAGCGTTGACGGACATGACCGGACCTCCCTGGACACTCGTGGGTCAATTGTCGACTATCTGAGTCAACAATTCAAGCGCGGGTCCGCCATGCGTCAACCGGCGAGGGCGAGTCCTACGAGCCGTCGACCTGACCGCCAATCAGGCGGTCGCCGAGACCGGCGACCGCCTGATCGGACCCTCCCGCGCCTACGACCACGACCGCGAGGGCGACGTCGTTCCATGGCGACGGCGACGAGGGTGACACCGCATCCAAGGCCCGTGCCGGCGATCCGGACGAGCTGCGGGAGTGCACCGACCGCGGCCGGGGCGGTGGCCCCGACCGCGGTCGGTTCGATTGCCGCCGATCCGCCCATCGCGGCGGCGAAGGATCAATCGCCGTGTCCAGCGTGGTGTCTCATGCGCACTCCCTCGTTGCGTCTGAGCGCCGGGGTCGACAGCTCCTCACCGACAGTGTGCGCTCGCTCGATCCGCTGCTCTGTCATCCACACGACACAGGCGGGCGAATTGCGGGTGCCGCCGGTCACTGCCGACGAGCTCAGAGGCGTTCGGTTCAGCGGTGCCGGGCGGCCAGCGCGGCGGGGTCGAGCACTCGCACGGCGCCGCGGCGCACCGCGATCAATCCACTCGAGACGGCGTCGGCGAGCACGCGGTTGACGGCCTGTCGGGAGCCCCCGGTCATCGCGCCCAGCACCTCCTGGGTCACGTCGATCCAGCCATGGCGGTAGACCTCGTCGAGCACGAGCAGCCGCTCGACCACGCGCTGGGCAAGCGTGCCGAACTGACTGACCACCAACTGCTCGGAGAGTGCGGCCAGGCGGGCGGCGAGATCGGACACGAGAGCACGATCGATCAGCGGGTCGCGGGCGCGGAGTCTCAGCGAACTGCGACCGGTGGATGACCCGCACCACGGTCGGCTCGACGGCGACGACGGTGCCCGTGCGCCGCAGGCCGTCGACGAGCAACGCCAACTCGCCTACCACCTGGCCGGAGCCGATCACACGGACGATCGCGGTGTCACCGCCGATCGTCGTCGCCCGCACGGCGAGCCGGCCCGACTCGACGACGTACATGCAGTCGGCCTCGTCGCCGTGGTGAAAGAGGTGCTCACCAGCAGGCGACGCGCCGGACGCGGGACAGTTCGAGCACCAACGAACGCGACTCGGCGGGGAGCGAGTCCAACAACAACGGCCCCACGCTCTCCCTCTCCTCGTCCGCAGAACAGTGTCGCACACGCACCACTCCCAACGTGCGACGCTGGGGGCGTGACCGTCCATCGAGTCCGGTTCGAGGGCCCGGCGTCGCTCGCCGTGGGCGTCGCCACCGGGCTTGCGGACGCCGACGGAGTCGACCTGGTCTCCTCCGAGCCGCCATCGGTGCTCGACGACGGCCGGGTGGCGCTCGAGGTCGCCGTGGAGGGGGCGCCCGACGCGGTCGCGGCTGCTGTGGCCAGCCTGCGGGGACGTCTGCCGGACCGTGCGTCGATCGAGGTCAGCGGCGACTGACGGGCGACGAGAGGCCGACACGCGAGGGGGCCGGCCGCGAATGCGGCCGGCCCTCGATTCGCCACCTGGTGGCTGAGGTCGCTCAGCGGGGATTGCCCGGGAGGGCGGCCTCCAGCTCGGCGGTCGAGCATCCGCTCGCGGAGGCGGGCGACAACCCGCTGCACACCTCGGCGCGCTGGAGGAAGGCCGGCGAGAGGCCGGTCAAGCCATCGCGCTCGGCGAGCGCGGCCAGCTCGACCTGCATCGAAACCCGTTGCTCCTCCAGGTTCGGGCGCACCGACATCCGCAGCGCGGCGACTGCCGGCCTGATCGACGGGACATAGACATCCGCGTCGCCCGACGGCTCACGGGCCGGCTGCACGATCGACGGGACATAGACATCCGCGTCGCCCGACGGCTCACGGGCCGGCTGCACGATCGACGGGACATAGACATCCGCGTCGCCCGACGGCTCACGGGCCGGCTTCACGATCGACGGGACATAGACATCCGCGTCGCCCGACGGCTCACGGGCCGGCTGCACCACTACCCGGGACTCGAACAGGTCCGCCGCCTGGTTGGCGCTCTCCTTCATGATTACCTGCACCGGGACCTCGACAACCGCGTCGCCGGACGGCTCGCGGGCCGGCTGCTGCTTCTGCGGACGGGTGACGTCGTAGTAGTGCTGGAACGCCGCGGCGGCGTCCTGAGATGCGCTGGCCGGCTGGGCGGCCGGCTGGGCGGCCGGCTGGGCGGCCGGCTGGGCGATTTGATCGTCGGTACCGCAGGCGGCCAGTGCGAGCACGCCAGCGAAACCGACTACGGCGATCGAACGCCGATGGTTCATTTGAGTTCTCCCTCGTGTCACGAAGCCGTCGGTCGGCGGCCTCGACACGCAGGATCCTCCCGAACGCCGTATTCCTCTGTCGCCCAGGTGACACGACTGGAATCTGGCGGCGTGCTCGTTGTCACACGCGGTGACGGCGCGTCAAGCAGGAGTGGAGACGCGTTCGGTGAGCACCTTCGACGAGCCGCCCGGCTGCATCGTGACCCCGAGCAGGCTGTCGCCGGCCTCCATCGTCCGCTTCTGGTGGCTGACGATCAGGAGCTGCGCCTCGCGGCGGAACTCGGCGAGCAGTCCCAGGAAGCGGTGCAGGTTGACGTCATCGAGCGCGGCCTCGACCTCGTCCATGACGTAGAACGGCGATGGCCGGCTGCGGAACACGGCGAACAGGAAGGCGAGCGCGGTCAGGCTGCGCTCGCCTCCCGACAGCAGGGAGAGCTTCTTCACGTTCTTGCCGCCCGGCTTGGCCTCGACCTCGATGCCGGTCGCGAGCAGGTCGTCCGGCTCGGTGAGCACCAGGCGGCCGGTGCCCCCGGGGAACAACGTGCCGAAGAGCGTGGCGAAGTTGGCGCTGACGTCGGCGTAGGCGGCGGCGAAGACGGTCTGGATCTCGTGATCGACGGCGCGGATCACGCGGTTCAGCTCGCGGCGAGTCGTCTTCACGTCCTCGAGTTGCTCCTCGAGGAACGTGTGGCGCTGCTGCAGTTCGGTGAACTCCTCCAACGCAAGGGGGTTGATCGGTCCGAGCAGCCGCAGCTCGCGCTCGAGCTCACGGGCCCGCGCCACCGGTGAGACGCCCTCCGGTAACTCCGGCGCCTCGGCCCGCTCGGCCACGTCCGGCTCGACGTCGAAGTCGTGGCGCAGCATCTCGACCGCCGACTCCAGCCGCAGCCGCGCCTCGGCCTCGTCGACCTCGGCCCGTCGCGCCCGCTCCCTGGTCTCGTCGAGCGAACGCTCGGCTGCGCTACGCGCGGCCCGCAGGTCGTCGAGCCGGCTCGACAGCGCCATGACCTCCTCGGTCTGGTGACGGCGCCGCTCGACGAGATCGTCGTGATGAGCATCGACGACGGTGCGATGAGCGTCGACGAGGCCGGCGAGCCGATCGAGCGCGGCCAGCGCCCGCTCCACCTCGAGGCGGCGGCGGGTGGCGCCCGCGCGGGCGTCTGCGTCGGCGGCCAGCCGGCGCTCGGTGTCCTCGAGCCGTCCGCGCAGGAGTTGCGCCCGCTCCCCGAGGGCGGCCGCCCGAACCTCCAAATCGCGTCGCCGGCCGACCAGCACGGCCGACCTGGCGTCGAGCGCCAGGCTCGTCTCGTGGCGTGAGCGCACGGCGTCGGCCTCGGCGACCTCGCCCGCCTCGAGGCCGGGCAGGAGCCGTTCGAGCTCGCCGATCCGGTCGCGCTCCGCCGTGAGATGGGCCCGCAGCTCGTCAGCGCCCCGTTGCAGCGCCCCGACTTCGACGTCCGCGTCACGACGTTCGGCGTTGATGCGCGCCAACGCCTCGGAGGCGGCCGTCATCCGCGCGTCGTTCGCATCGAGGCGGGCCTCGAGGTCGTCCAGGTGTCGGCGGATGCCCGAGAGCGCTGCTCGCGCCCGCTGCTCCTCGGCGTGGCACCGTTCGGTCTCCCGACCGGCCAGTTCGGCGCGGCTCGTGGCCTCGGCGAGGGCGGCGGCGGTGACCCCGCCCGACGAGGCCGCGCCGAGCCGCCATCCCGATGCGCCGAAGCGGTCGCCGTTCGCGGTGACGACGATCGCGGCCGGATGGCGAGCGGCCAGCTCGATCGCCGCCTCGAGGTCGTCGACTCTGACCGCCGTGGTCAGCAGCCGGTCGAGCAGCGCGCCGACGGACACGCGGTCGGCCGCGACGTGGGACCGCACCGGATCGCCGCCGGGCGGGCGACCCTCAGTGCTCGGCCCGGCCAGACCGAGAGCGAGCACCGCTCCGGTCGTGTCGGCGCCGCGCAGCGCGGCGAGCGCCCGGGCCGCGGCACCCGGGTCGGACGTGACCACTGCGTCGAGGGCCTCGCCGAGCGCAGCCTCGACCGCCGGCTCCCAACCGGCGTCGATGCGGATGAGGTCGAGCAGCGTGCCGAGGACACCGGGAGTACCCGCCAGGCGCTCGGCACCGGCGCGCGCGTGGGCGGCGTCGAGGGCGAGCTGCAGGGCATCGACGCGGGCGGTCCAGCTCGAGGCGTCCTCCCGGGCTTCCCGGTGGGCGCGTTCGACCGCGTCGACTTCGGCCTCGATCGCCTGGCGGCGGGCCTTGGCCCTGGCGATCTCCTCGACCAGCGGTGCCTCGACGAGCTCGGCCGCGTTGCAGTCGTGGCGAGCGTCGTCGGCCTGCTCGGCGAGCTCGTCGAGCCGGCGGGTCAGCGCCCCGACGCGCTCGACCGATCGGCGCAGGTCCGCTTCCGCCCGCTCGGCCGCGGCCTGCCGGGACCGCAGCTCCCCGCGCACCTCGGCGATCGCGCTGGCGGCGGCGGTGGCCGGCGCGGGGTCGAACAGCCCGCGCACACCTTGCCGTTCGGCGGCGAGAGCCGCTTCGTCGGCGGCGACGACGTCCAACGCGGGGCGCAACGTGGTCAGCTCGGCTGACACCGCAGTGAGCTCGTCGCGGTGGTTCGCCGCGTCGCTCTCGAGGCTCGCCACGATGTCGGCGTCGAGGAGCTGCCCACGGTCGCGCTCCATGCCCCGGCGCCGTTCGACGATCACCGCGCGCCAGGCCGCGTGCCCGCTCGCGGAGCTGCTCGACTCGGACCAGGCGATCGCTCAGGTCGTCGGCGCCCCGGGCGGTCAGATCGGCGCCGACCGCCATCACCTCGGTGTCGAGCCGGGCGAGCTCGGCCTTCAGCGCCGACTCGGCCTGCGCGCCGTCGAGCTTGGCTGCGGCGAGGGCGGTGAGCTTGGTCCGCAGGGCGGCGATGTCACGACCGGCGAGGTACACCCGCAAGGCCGTGAGCTCACCGATCAGCTCGCCGTGCCGTCGGGCGGCCTCGGCCTGCCGTTCGAGCGGGCGGAGCTGACGGCGGACCTCGCGCAGGAGGTCCTGCACCCGCACCAGGCTGGCTTCGGTGGCGTCCAGGCGACGCTCGGCCTTCTCCTTGCGCTTGCGGTACTTGAGCACGCCGGCGGCTTCCTCGACGATCCCCCGGCGATCCTCCGGCCTGGCGTTGAGCACGGCGTCGATCTGGCCCTGACTGACGATCACGTGCTGCTGGCGACCGACCCCGGCATCGGAAAGCAGCTCCTGGACGTCGAGCAGGCGGCAGGGCACGTCGTTGATGGCGTACTCGCTGTCACCCGTGCGGAAGAGCGTCCGCCGGACCGTGACCTCGCTGAACTCGATGCCGAGCAGGCCCGCCGAGTTGTCGATGGTGAGGCTGACCTCGGCTCGGCCGAGCGCGGGGCGCGACGCGGTACCGGCGAAGATCACGTCGTCCATCTTCTGGCTGCGCACGGCGCTCGGCGCCTGGGCGCCGAGCACCCACGCGATGGCGTCGACGACGTTGGACTTGCCCGATCCGTTGGGCCCCACGACGACGGTGACGCCCGGCTCGAGCTCCAGCGTCGTGGCCTCGGCGAACGACTTGAAACCCTTGAGGGTGAGGCTCTTCAAGAACACGGCGCGGGCGACGATACCGGCCCTCGCTCAGGCACTGGAGGATGGTCCCCGATCCCGTTCTTGCATCTACATGTTGCGCTATGACGCAACGCATCAGCTGCAAGAACGGAGGTCAGCGGAGGCTCAGCGCGGCGCACGCTGGCAGACGGGACACCAGTAGGTCGAGCGGCCGTTCACGACGGCCCGCCTGATGATGCCCCGGCCGCAGGTCGAGCACCGCTCCCCCGCCCGGCCGTAGACCCGGTGGTCGTCCTGGTAGGAGCCGCCGTTGCCCATGAGGTCGACGTACTGCGAGTCGCCCAGCGTCGAGCCACCGGCGACGACCGCGGCGGCGAGGACGTCGTGCATCGCGTCGTGCAGGCGCACCACCTCCTGGCGGCGGAGCGTGCCCGCCACCCGGTCCGGATGGAGACGGGCGGCGTGGAGGATCTCGTCGGCGTAGATGTTGCCGATCCCGGCGATCGTGTGCTGGTCGAGCAGGAGCGGCTTCAGGCGGGTCCGGCGGGTGGCGAGCAGGCTGCGCAGGGCGTCGGGTCCGAGGCCGTCGGCGAGAGGATCGACCCCGAGCCGGGCAAGCTCGGGGACCTCGACGTCGACGTGGTCGGGATCGAACACGACCACCTCGCCGAACGTGCGCGGGTCGACGAACCACAGCTCCTCGGGCGGCTCGCCGGACAGGGTCAGCACGACGTGGGTGTGGGGAAGCGCCGGCGCCCCCCTGGGGACGAGCAGGAGCTTGCCGCGTCATCCGCAGGTGCATCATCAGCGTGTCACCGGTGTCGAGCGGACAGAGCAGGTACTTGCCGCGCCTCCCGGCGGCGAGGATCGTCGCGCCGGCGAGGCTGTCGATCAGCTGGCGGGCCGACGTGCGCCGGACCGTCCGTTCGCGACCGACGTCGACGGCGAGGATCTTCCGGCCGACGACCCGCTGCTCGAGCCCTCGGCGGACGGTCTCGACCTCCGGCAGCTCCGGCATCAGCGGGTGGTCGGGTTGGCCGAGTCGAGGTCGACCCCCGCGGCCTCGGCGGCCGCCTGCTCCGCCGCCTTCTTCGAGCGCCCAGTGCCCTCGCCGGCGATCCGCCCGTCGATCACGACGGTGGCGAAGAACCGTTTGGCGTGGTCGGGGCCTTCTGACCGGGTGTGGTACTCCGGCGCGCCGGCGCCGTGGCGGACGGCCAGCTCCTGGAGGCGGGACTTGTAGTCGAGGAAGTCCAGACGGGCGGCGGTGTCGGCGAGCCGCGGCCCGATCAGGCGCTCGACGACGTGGTGGGCGGCCGCCGGGCCGCCGTCGACGTACACCGCGCCGAACAGCGCCTCGAGCGCGTCGGACAGGATCGACGGCTTCTCCCGGCCGCCGGCGGCGTCCTCGCCCCGCCCGAGCAGCAGGTGCTCGCCGAGCCCGAGTGCGACGGCGACCTCGGCCAGGGCGAGGGCGTTCACGACCCCTTTGCGCACGCCGGTGAGCGCGCCCTCCGGCAGCTCGTCGTAGCGGTGGTAGGCGAGGTCGGCGACCACCCATCCGAGCACCGCGTCGCCGAGGAACTCGAGACGTTCGTTGCTCTGGGTGCCCGGATGCTCGGCGCACCACGATCGGTGCGCCATCGCCCGCGTGATCAGCGACGGGTCGGTGAAGGTGTACCCGATGCGATCGGCGAGCCCCGGGGCGGCTCGACGCTCAGCCGCCCTCCCCGCAGCGCGCGTGCACGTAGTCGACGGCGTCCCGGACGGTCTTCAGGTCGGCGAGGTCCTCGTCCTCGATGCGGAAGCCGACGGTGCGCTCGCTCAGCTCCTCCTCGAGGGCCTCGACGAGCTCGATCAGGGCCAGCGAATCGGCATCCAGATCGTCGACGAACGACTGGCCCTCGCTGATCGTCGATGGGTCGATCTCGAGGATGTCGGCCAGCCGGTCGCGCACGATCTCGAAGATCTCCTGGCGTCCGAGCGGGCCCTGTTCGACGTGGGTCTCCGCGGGCATCGGTGGGTGATGCTACTCAGGCTGGAGCCTCGCTGCGGCAGCTCACGGCGGCGCGGATCTCTTCGACGATCCCGTGCTCGACCATGTCCTTCGCCACGCGGATGCCGTTCGCCATCGCCTTGGCCCCGGTGGAGCCGTGGGAGATCGTGCAGACCCCGTCGACGCCGAGCAGGATCGCCCCGCCGTAGGTGTCCGGGTCGAGCGACTCGTAGAGCGGGAGGAGCGCGGGGAGCAGCGCCTCGGCGTGGGGCTGGTAGTGGTCCTCGGAGGCGAACGCGGCGAACAGCGCCTTCACGACCGCCTTCATCCCCCCTTCGAGCGTCTTGAGGACGACGTTGCCGGTGAACCCGTCGGTGACGACGACGTCGACGCGATCGCTCATCACGTCGCGACCCTCGACGTTGCCGATGAAGTCGATCGCCGGCGCGACGGCGAGCAGGCCGTAGGCCTCCTTGCGCAGGATGTCGCCCTTGCCGGGCTCCTCGCCGATCGAGAGCAGCCCGACGCGCGGGGCGTCGAGGGCGAAGCGGTGCCTGGCGAACACCGCGCCCATCTGGGCGAACTGCACCAGCCACTCGGGCTGGACCTCGGCGTTGGCGCCGGCATCGAGGAGGACCGTCGGGGTCGAGCCCGGCACCGGGATCGGGGTCGCGATCGCCGGGCGGGTGACCCCCTTGATCCGACCCATGCGCAGGAGCGCGGCGGCCATCGTGGCCCCGGTGTTGCCGGCGGAGATCATCGCCGAGGCCTTGCCGTCGCGCACGGCCTCCGCGGCGCGGACGAGCGTGGAGTCCTTCTTGCGCCGGATCGCCTGGGCCGGGTCCTCGTCCATCCCCACCACCTCGGCGGCCGGGATCAACGGCAGGTCGCCGCGTCCCTCCAGTTCGGGCGGACCCACCAGCACGACGGGGATTCCCTCGGCCGCGGCCTCGACGGCGCCGGCGACGATCTCGCCCGGGTGCCCGGTCGCCGCCCATGGCGTCGACGGCGATCGGCAACATCGCTTGCGCAAGTTAGGCGAAGGTGCGGTGCCGCGAGCGACTTACGCGACGTCGATGGCGGAGCGGTTCTTGTACCAGCCGCAGGAGGGGCAGACCGTGTGCGGGAGCTTGGCGTTGCCGCACCGTGGGCACACGCTCCGAGGCGGGGCGGCGAGCTTCCACGCGCCGGCGCGGCGGCTGCGCGACTTCGACTTCGACTTCTTCTGTTTCGGAACGGCCATCGGGGTCTCGATCTCTCGGGCTCGAAACTCGGCTGGTGCAGGCTAGCGGGGCGTCGACGCTCGCTCACTCGTCCACGCGGAGCTGGTCGAGGACGGCCCAGCGCTCGTCCCGCGTCGGTGGTGTCGCACCCGCACGGCCCCTCCGCCAGGTCGGCGCCGCAGATCGGGCACAGGCCGGGGCAGTCCGGCCGGCACAGCGGGCCGTCGGGGACGGCGAGGAGGACCTCTTCGCGGACCATCGGAGCGAGGTCGATCTGGCCGTTCACGATCGGGAAGGCGTCGTCCGTCGGAGTCGGGCTCGACGCGGTAGCGCTCGTCGACCGTCACCTCGAGGACGTCGTCGATCTCCCGCAGGCAGCGCCGGCAGGCGTCGTGGTGCACCGGCGCGCAGCAGCCCCGTGACGATCGACGTCGTCGAGCGTCGACTCGAGCGTCACGTCGACGGCGACGTCACCCGTGAGACGCTGGTCGTCGAGACTCGACCGCGGCGAGGGCGACGTCGGCGACGACGCGGCGGCGGCTGCCCGGCTGGCGGAGCAGCTCGGTGGCGTTGACGACCAGGGGGCTCACGGGCGCGGCCATCGCGCTACCGATCCTGGTCGAAGAACCCCTTGGTGGGGTCCTCTTCCTCCTCGGCGTCGCCCGTGGGCAGGGGAGCGGCGCCGATGGAGAGGCGTTGACGGCCGGCCCCGACCGTCTTCTGCAGCTTGTCGAGCAGGATCTCGAAGCTGCCGAGCCGTTGGTCGAGGAAGTCCTCGGTCTCGTGACGCAGGCGGCGGGCGTCGGCCTCGGCCGTCTCCATGACCTGGCGCGCCCGTTGCTCGGCGGCGCGCACGACCTCGGTGCGCTGCACCATCCGCTCCGCGCGCACCCGCGCCGCCTCGAGCAGCTCGTCGGCCTCGCGGCGGGTCTTGGCGACGAACTCCTGGCGTTCCTTCAGCATCCAGCGGGCCTGGCGCAGCTCGTCGGGAAGCCGCTGCAGCGCCTCTTCGAGCAACTCGATGATCTCGTCGCGGTCGATCCGCGGTGACGACGACAGCGGCATCGTCGGCGCGGTCGCGATGATGTCGATCGAGCGGCGCAGCAACGTCTCGGCGTCGCCGACGTATCCCTGGCCGGGCTCCGGGTACTCGTCGTCGATCTCGTCGTACGCGTCTGCTGTCGTCGTCGTCGTAGGTGTCGTCGTGGCTCATGGCTCAGTGGTGGATGGCGCCTCGGCGGGTGCGAACAGGCGGATCAGGGCGTCGGCCACCGGTCCCGGCACCAGGTGGGAGACCGTCTCCACCGTACCGGGCGATCTCTCGTACGAAGCGGCTGCTGATGAAACCCCGATCGGCCCGACAGGGCAGGTAGACCGTGCGCACCCCGGTGACCGACTGGTTGGTCAGCGCCATCTGCTGCTCGATCTCGAAGTCGGCCGCCGTCCGCAGGCCCTTGACGATGAAGTCGGCTCCGGCGACGGTGGCCGCGTCGACCGCCAGCCCCGAGTGCACGATGACCTCCACGTGGTCGCCGACCCCGGCCTCCGCCGCGCTCGCCCGGATCAGCTCGACGCGCTCGTCGACCGGGAACAGGCCGGTGGCCTTCTCGTGGTTGTACATCACGGCGACGACGACGCGGCCGAACAGCTCGGCCGCCTGCTCGATCACGTCGAGGTGGCCGAGATGGATCGGGTCGAAGCTGCCGGGGATCAGGACGGTCGCCACTAGACGGCCCTGTTCCGATGCGAGCGAGCGAGCGCCAGCGAGCGAGCGGCTACAACGGCCTGCGTGGCCGGGGAACGCAATGAACGGCCACTGAGCCCGTCCTGCGAGCGAGCGAGCGCCAGGCCCGATGCGAGCGACGAGGCGCCAGCGAGGAGCGGCTAGCGGCCTGCGTGGCCGGGGAACGCAATGACGGCCTGCGTGGCCGGGGAACGCAATGAACGGTGCCATGAGTGGGCGACACCGTACTGCCACGGTCAGTCCGAGGATCGATGCAGGAACGTCACCCAGGTGCGGCCGTAGCGCTTGACCCGCCCTTGCTCCCAGCCCGGCGCCGCCTCCACGGGCCCGGCCGCTTCGGCGACGACCAGCTGTGACCCGCGTCGCGCTGAGCGCGTCGAGCAGTCGCGGCCAGTCGTCGAAGTCGTACGGCGGGTCGGCGAACACGACGTCGACGTCGAGCCTCCGGGCGACGGCGAGGGCGTCACCGGCCACGACCCGGGCCCGGTCGCGCGAGGCCGAGGGCGGCGATGTTCTCCTCCAGCGTGGCGAGCGCGCGGCGTCCCCGTTCGACGAACGTGCAGTGCTCGGCGCCGCGGGACAGCGCCTCGATCCCGAGCGCACCGCTGCCGGCGTAGAGATCGGCGACGCGGGCATCGACGATCACGTCGAGGCTCGTCAGGGCGTTGAAGACGGCCTCGCGGACCTTGTCCGTCGTCGGCCGGGTCGACGCCGTCGGCGGGCGCCGCCAGCCTCCGCCCCCGGAGCTCTCCCGCGACGACGCGCACGGTGCGAGGCTACGGTGGCCGTACCGTCGACCAGGAGGTGGATCGATGCCACGGACGCTCGCCCTGCTGACGGTCGCCGCGGTCGCGGTCGGCATCGGCGGATGCGGCGACGACGACGACGACGGATGCGGGCGGCGGCGACGGCGACGACGTCGAGGTCTCCGACGACGCCCAGCCGTACGTCGACGCGATGATCGAGAGCTTCGACAACAGCGATCCCGACGAACTGCAGATCGACCGCGAGCAGGCGCAGTGCCTGGCCCCGCGGTGGGTGGAGGCGATCGGGCCGGACCGTCTCGCCGAAGCCGGCATCGAGCCCGAGGACTTCAGCTCGGACGGAGGACGTCGACCTGTCCACCGTCGACCTGTCGGAGGACGACGGCAACGCGATGTACGACGCGTTCGAGGCGTGCGGGATCGACATCAAGAGCGTGTTCGTGCAGTCGATGGCGACCGACCAGGAGCTGTCCGACGGAGGACACCGAGTGCCTCGAGGGGGCGATCGACGACGACCTGCTGCGGCGGATCCTGGTCACCACGTTCGTCGAGGGCGAGGACGCCCTCGACCAGGACGAGGAGCTCACCGGTGAGCTGTTCGCGATGTTCGCCGAGTGCCCTGGAGCGGCCGGCGAGGGGTGAGCGGGCCGTGGTCGAACCGGATCCCGTCATCACGTGCGTGGACTGCGGCGGGCCGGGCGCACCTGATCACGCCGCCGGCGCAGCGATCCCGAGGACCCCGAGGGAGACGAGTGGCGGCCCGGCGACATCGTCGCCTACCGCTGCGAGGACTGCCTCGACCGCTGGGACCTCGTCCTCGACGACGACGCCATCGACGAGTCCTGACCATCCGAGGGTTTCGCGGCGCCGGAGGTGTTTCCGGACCGGACGGGGCGCACGAAACACTCGGGTCGCGTGAAAACCTCGGATGGCATTCGTCAGCTGCGGGTGAGGAACTCGGTGTCGTCGTCGCTGAGCAGCAGGGTGAGCTCGTCGAGCAGCAGCGGGTGGTGCGTCGAGCTCGAGGTCGGCGTCGACGATCTCGAACGCCGCGTCGCGGGCCAGCTGCACGAGCTCGCGGTCGCGACGCAACGACGCCAGCCGGAGGTCGCTCCGCCCCTTCTGCGCCGTGCTCATCAGCGTGCCCTCGCCGCGCAGCTCGAGGTCGACCTCGGCCAGCTCGAACCCGTCCGTCGACGCCACGATCGCGTCGACGCGAGGGTTCGGGTCGACCGTCGGCGGTGACCAGCCAGCACTGCGACTCGTGGGTGCCGCGGCCCACCCGGCCGCGCAGCTGGTGGAGCTGGGCGATGCCGAACCGGTCGGCGTCGAGGATCACCATCACCGTCGCGTTGGGCACGTCGACGCCGACCTCGATGACGGTCGTCGCCACGAGCACGTCGAGACCGCCGGCGCGGAACAGATCCATCGTCATGTCCTTGTCGGCCGGTGACAGCCGTCCGTGCAGCAGGCCCAGGCGCAGCGCCCTGCAGCTCGCCGGCGGCGAGGCGGGCATAGGTCTCCTCCGCCGACGCGACCTCGAGCTTCTCGGACTCCTCGATCAGCGGGCACACGACATAGGCCTGCCGGCCGGCGGCGACCTCGGCGCGCACCGCCGCCCACGCCTCGGCTTCGAGCAGCGGTCCACCGGCCCAGCGGGTCACGATGGGCGTCCGCCCCGGCGGCAGCTCGTCGAGCACGCTCACGTCGAGATCGCCGTATACCGTCATCGCCGCCGTTCGCGGGATCGGCGTCGCCGTCATCACGAGCACGTCCGGCACGACCGCGCCGGCCTTCTCGCGCAGCGCGGCTCGCTGCTCGACGCCGAAACGGTGCTGCTCGTCGACGACGACGACGCCGAGGCTGTGGAACTCGACCCCCTCCTGGATCAGGGCGTGGGTGCCGATGACCAGGTCGACGGAGCCGTCACCGAGCCCGGCGAGCACGCGTCGGCGCTCGGCGCCGCCCACCCGGTTCGTCAGCAGCTCGACACGGAGCGGCCGGTCGGCGAACAGCGTCTCGCCCCGCGTCGGGACCTCCAGGCCGTCGAGCAGCAGTCGCACCCCCGCCGAAGTGCTGCTCGGCAAGCACCTCGGTCGGCGCCATCAGCGCGCCCTGGTGACCGCCCTGCACTGCCGCCAGCAGCGCGCTGACCGCGACCACCGTCTTGCCCGAGCCGACGTCTCCCTGCAGCAGCCGGTGCATCGGATGCGGGAGCGGCGAGGTCGGCTTCGATCTCGGCGATCGTCCGCCGCTGGGCCCCGGTGAGCGGGAACGGCAGCCGGGCGTGGAACCGCCGCACGAGCTCGCCGTCGACGACGTGCCTGATGCCGACGGCGTCGCGCTCCATCGCCCGCTTGCGCATCACCAGCGCCAGTTGCACCCGCAACAGCTCGTCGAACGCCAGCCGGCGCCGGGCGCGGTCCTTCTCGGCGATCGACTCCGGCAGGTGGATGCTGTACAGCGCCTGTTCCCGCTCGATCAAGCCGAGCCGTCGTCGAACGGCCACCGGCACGGGGTCGGCGAGACCTCGCGGGCCGGCTGCGGGAGAGGGCATTCTCGACCCACCCGGCCAACTCCCACGTCGTGATCTGGGCCTTCTCGCTCTGCGGGTAGATCGGCACGATCCGGCCGGTGCGGTCGCCGATCAGGTCGACGACCGGGTTCGTCATCTGCAGCCCACCCCGGTAGACGTCCGCCTTCCCGAACAGGGCCACCTGCAGCCCCGGACGCAGCTGCCGCTCCCGCCACGGCTGGTTGAAGAACACCACCTGCATGCGCCCACTGCCGTCGCCGACGACCGCCTCGACGATCGCCCGACGGTTGCGGCCGATCCGCTTGTGCGCCGAGCGCACCTCGACCAGCACCAGCGCCTCGGTGCCGGGGACGAGGTCAGCGAGTCGCGCCTCGTTGGTGCGGTCGACCCACCGGCGGGGGTAGGTCGTGAGCAGGTCGAGCACGGATTCGATGCCGATCTCGGCCAGCGCCGCCCGCTTGCGCTCACCCACGCCCTTCAGCCGGGATACGTCGTAGCTGGCAAGCTCCCGCAGCGTGATCGGTTGGGCGTCGGTCTCCGCCACTCGCCTATTCCACTCTGCGGGGGCTGCGCCCGCTCACTCCACGCCGAACAAGTAGGGGTACAGCGGCTGACCGCCGTCGTGGACCTCGACCTCGACCGCCGCATGATGCGTCGGCGAGCCACGCCTCGATCGCCGCCGTGGTCTCGCCGTCGGCGCCGTCTCCGGTGAGCACGGTCACCAGCTCCCGCTCCTCGCTGAGGAGGTGCCCGAGCAGGGCGGTCGCCGCCGCGATCAGGTCGGCGGACACGGCGACGATGCCGTCGCCCCTGGCGATCCCCATCCAGTCGCCCTCGGCGACCGGTCCGGCCTCGGTCCGGCTCGACCGCACCGCCCGGGTGACCTCGCCCGGATGCGACCGCCGCCGAGGCCTGCCGCATCGCCGTGGTGTTCGTCGGGAGCGTCGGCCTCCGGGTCGTAGGCCATCAGCGCGGCCAGGCCCTCGGGCATCGATCGGGTCGGCACGACCCGGACGGTCTTGGTGGTGAGCGTGTCGAGCTGCTCGGCCACCGGGATGATGTTCTTGTTCCCGGGCAGGACGACGACGTGACCGGAGTTGGCGTGCTCGACGGCGTCGAGCAGCTCCGCCGTCGACGGGTTCATCGTCTGCCCGCCGCGGACGATGCCTTGGACGCCGAGCTCGCGGAACAGCTCGCTGATCCCCGCCCCGCTGCTGACTGCGACGACCGCGCACGTGACCGCGGGCTGCTCGGACCGCGCCGTGGTGGCGGGCGACCCGGCGACGAGCTGGGCCTCACGCACGGCGTGCTCGGCCGCGACCTCCTCGAACAGGTCGGTGACCCGGATCTGCCGGGGCCGGCCGTCGAGGTCGAGGGCGACCTCGATGGCGGCGCCGATGTCGTTGGTGTGGACGTGGCAGTTCCAGATCCCGTCCCCACCGACCACGACGATGGAGTCGCCGATCGCTCCCCATCCCTGCTTGAGCGTCCTCGATGCGGTCGTCGAGCAGGTCGCAGAAGAACATCACCTCGTAACGGGTGTCGCTGGTGGCGAGCGCGGTCTCGCCGCCCGTGGCGACGACGGGTGCCGCCGTCTGACCTTCCGGAACCTCGGGCAGCGGTTCGCCGTCGATCACGTGGAGCGCGGCGTCGAGGAGCAGCAGGTACCCGGCACCGCCGGCGTCGACCACGCCCGCCTCCTTCAGCACCGGGAGCAGGTCCGGTGTCGCCTCCAGGGCGGCTCGACCGGCGTCGCGAGCGGCCCGCACGACCCCGGCGAGGGACGCCCCGCCGCCGGCGGCCTCACGAGCACCGTCGGCGCTGGCGCGCACCACGGTGAGGATCGTGCCCTCGACGGGCGTGAGCACGGCCTTGTAGGCGGCCTCCGTGGCGACCCGCAACGCCTCGGCGACGGTCTCCCCGGTCGCCTCGCCGGTGCCCTTGAGGGTCGACGGCGATCCCGCGCATGATCTGCGACAGGATCACCCCGCTGTTGCCGCGGGCCCCCATCAGCGAGCCGTGACTGATCGCGTCGCACGTGGGGACGAGGTCGCCGGGCGCGGCCTCCATCTCGGCGACGACGGCGTCGAGGGTGCGGGCCATGTTGGTGCCCGTGTCGCCGTCGGGGACCGGGTAGACGTTGAGCCGGTTGATCCGCTCGGCGTGGGCGGCGAGCGTCTCCCGGAACGTCGTCATCGTGTCGCGGAGGGCGTCGACGCCGAACACCTCCAGCGGCGGCGCGAGCGTGGACACGACGGTCATCGTATGACGGCGTCGTGTGCAGGACCAGGTAGCTGCAGGTTCGAGGAGTCGCTAGCCTTCATCGCAGACTATGGCCTCAGTATGTGAAGTGTGCGGCAAGAAGCCCTCGTGGGGCATGTCGGTGTCGCACTCGCACCGGCGCACCAAGCGCCGCTGGAACCCGAACATCCAGCGCGTCCGCGCGCTGGTCGACGGCTCGCCGAAGCGCGTGTACGTGTGCACCGGATGCCTCAAGTCGGGCAAGGTCGTGAAGGCCGCGAGGACGTCCGCCCCCACCGCCGAGCTGATCGGCGCTCACCGTGCAGGGTGTGATCAAGGCCTACGACCCGGTGTCCGGTGACGGCGTGGTCATGTGCGACACCGACCTCGCCGACTACGACCTCGCCGCCGACGCGCTCGCCGGTTCGCTCTTCGGATGGTGCGCCAGGGCCAGCGCGTGATCTTCGACCTGGACCCCGAACGACGGGCCACCCGCCTGCGGCTCGGATCCGAGATTGACATGCAGACCCCCGGCCAGTAGGCCGAGGGTCCTGTTTGGCGGTATCCCCCGAACGGGAACGGAGGCATAGATGAGCTGGCCAGACCGGCAACCGAGCGCTCAAGGAGTGGGTCGACCAGTGGGCGGCGGTGCTCCAGCCCGACGACGTGTACTGGTGCGACGGCAGCGCCGACGAGTACGACCGCCTGTGCGCCGAGCTGGTCGCGTCCGGTACGTTCACGCTCGCTCGACGAGGCGAAGCGGCCGAACAGCTACTGGGCCCACTCCGACCCCGGCGACGTGGCGAGGGTCGAGGACCGCACGTTCATCTGCTCGGCTGACGAGCGCGACGCCGGTCCGACCAACAACTGGCGGGATCCCGCCGAGATGCGGGCCGAGCTGACCGCCCTCTACACCGGCTCGATGCGCGGTCGCACGATGTACGTCGTGCCGTTCTCGATGGGTCCACTGGGCTCCCCCATCGCCCACATCGGCGTGCAGCTGACGGACTCGGCCTACGTGGCCGTGAGCATGCGGATCATGACCCGCATGGGCCAGGGCGCCCTCGACGTCCTCGGCGACACCGGCGAGTTCGTGCCGTGCCTGCACTCGGTCGGCGCGCCGCTCGCCGAGGGCGAGGCGGACGTGCCGTGGCCCTGCAACCCGGACCAGAAGTACATCGTCCACTTCCCGGACACCCGCGAGATCTGGTCGTTCGGCTCCGGCTACGGCGGCAACGCCCTGCTCGGCAAGAAGTGCTTCGCCCTGCGCATCGCCTCGGTGATGGCGCGCGACGACGGCTGGATGGCCGAGCACATGCTGATCCTCAAGCTCACCAACCCCGAGGGGCGAGTCGAAGTACATCGCCGGCGCGTTCCCGTCGGCGTGCGGCAAGACCAACCTCGCGATGCTCGTGCCGACGCATCCCGGGGTGGACCGCCGAGACCGTCGGCGACGACATCTGCTGGATGAAGTTCGGCGACGACGGGCGGCTCCACGCGATCAATCCGGAGGCCGGGTTCTTCGGCGTCGCGCCGGGCACCAGCTACAAGACCAACCCCAACGCGATGGAGACCCTCTGGGGCAACTGCATCTTCACCAACACCGCGCTCTCGCGAGGACGGTGACGTCTGGTGGGAGGGCATGTCCGACCCGCCGGCTCACGCCACCGATTGGAAGGGCAACCCCTGGACCCCGGAGGTCGAGACCCCGGCCGCCCACCCCAACGCCCGCTTCACCGCGCCGGCGGCGCAGTGCCCGTCGATCGCCGCCGAGTGGGAGGATCCGGCCGGGGTGCCGATCTCGGCGATCCTGTTCGGTGGCCGTCGCGGGTCGACCGTCCCGCTCGTCACCCAGGCGTACGACTGGGAGCACGGCGTGTTCCTCGGCTCGATCATGGCGTCCGAGACGACTGCAGCGCAGCAGGGCGCCGTCGGCAAGCTGCGCTTCGACCCGATGGCGATGCTGCCGTTCTGCGGTTACAACATGGCCGACTACTGGTCCCACTGGTTGACCATCGGCAAGGCCACCGACGCCGAGAAGCTCCCCAAGATCTTCTTCGTCAACTGGTTCCGGCGCGACGCCGACGGGCGCTTCCTCTGGCCGGGCTTCGGCGAGAACAGCCGGGTCCTCAAGTGGGTGTTCGAGCGGGTCGACGGCGAGTGCCGAGGCGGTGGAGACCCCGATCGGGCTGCTGCCGACGGCGGACGCGCTCGACACCGACGGGCTCGACATCGACGACGACGACCTCGCCGAGCTGCTGCAGCGTCGACGCGCCCGGATGGCGTGACGCCGTGCCCCAGATCCGCGAGCACTACGCCAGGTTCGGCGCGCGCGCTCCCCGCGTCGCTCGCAGTGGCTCTGGACACCCTCGGAGTCCCGCCTCGGCTGACCGCCACCCTCACTGTCGTTCGGATCGGCCCGGACCGGCCGATTGCAAACGACAGAACGAGGGTGCGCGAGACTCCGGGCTGTGAAAACCAGGACCGCCGTCATCACCGCGCCACCAGGGAAATGGGAGGTCGTCGAGGTCGACCTCGAGGAGCCTCGCCAGGGCGAGCTGCTCCTCAAGATGGTGGCCTCCGGGCCTGTGCCACTCCGACGATCACGTCGCCACCGGCGACATCCCGGTCGGGGTCTACCCGTTCGCCGGCGGCCACGAGGGCTCCGGCATCGTCGAGCAGGTCGGCCCGAACACGCCCGGCTGGGAGGTCGGCGACCACGTCGTGCTGTCGTTCCTGCCCGGCTGCGGCCGCTGCCGTTGGTGCGCCAGCGGGATGCAGAACCTCTGCGATCTCGGCGCCAACCTGCTCAACGGCTGCCGCGACGACGGCAGCTACCGGATGTCGCTCGACGGTCAGCCCGTCGGTCAGATGTGCGGCATCTCGACGTTCGCCGAGCACTCCGTCGTGTCGGTCGGCGTCGGCGGTGAAGGTGCCGGACGACCTGCCGCTCGAGAAGGCGTGCCTCGTCGGCTGCGGCGTCGGCACGGGCTGGGGTTCGGCGGTCAACTCGGCCGAGGTGTACCCCGGCCACACCGTCATCGTCATGGGGATCGGCGGCATCGGCATCAACGCCGTGCAGGGCGCCGCCCACGCCGGCGCGATGCACGTGATCGCCGTCGACCCGGTGGAGTTCAAGCGGGAGAAGGCGATGGAGCTCGGGGCCACCCACGCCTTCGAGAACATGCAACAGGCGACCGAGTTCGCCCAGTCCGTCACCAACGGGCAGGGCGCCGACTCAGCGATCGTCACCGTCGGGGTCACGACGGGCGACCACATCGCCGAGGCGTTCGCCTCGATCCGCAAGGCCGGCACGGTCGTCGTCACCGGGCTCGGCAACATCACCGAGGTCGGCATCCCGATCGCGCCGGCGGAGCTGACGCTGTTCCAGAAGCGTCTGCAGGGCGCGCTGTTCGGAGCATCCAGCCCGTCCCGTGACATCCTCGCCATGCTCGAGCTGTACCGGGCGGGCAAGGTGCGCCTCGACGAGCTGGTGACGAACACCTACACGCTCGACACGGTCAACGAGGGCTACGCCGACATGCACGCCGGCAAGAACCTCCGCGGCGTCATCATTCACGCAACCTGAGGCGCCGCCGATCGCGTCGTTCTGCAGGTGAAGACCCGGTTCGGCTACGCCGGCGCCTCCAGGCGCTTCGGCGGCCGCATTCATGAGAGGCTCACGACAAACTGATCAGCTCGCGGAGGCCGAGGCCCATGATGAAGAGGCAGCCGAGGCCGTAGAGCACGTACTCCTTGCCGCGCATGAACGGGCTCGTGCGGTAGCTGTAGAGGATCCCGACGGCGATGACGGCCGAGAAGCCGTACAGCGCGTGCAGGCGCCCCGGTTCGAGGTCGTCCCGGGTCATCAGGATCGTGCCGGTGATCGCCTGGACGAACGCGGTGAGCTGGGCGACGACGATCGCGCCCCAGAGCGCCGGCCGCGCAGGGCCGGCCAGCGGTGCGCCGCCAGCGCCCACAGCCCGGCGCCGGCGTTGGCGACGACGAGGAGCCACGCCCCGACGCGATGCCAGTCGAGGGTGGCGCTGGCGATCACGTCAGCGGATGAGCGTGTCGGCTTCGTGGCCGGGCTCGACCAGCCGGATGGTGCCGGCATCGACGTCGACGACGGTGACCGAGGTGTTGTCGAGCCGGCGGATGACCAGCCGATCGTCGCCGAGGCAGGCGCCGAGCACGGCGTTGATGGCGATGAAGTGGGAGAACACGACGGTGTCCTGGGCGCGGGCGACGACGAAGCGCGAGCACGTCGTCGCGGTACGCCAGGTAGCGATCGCCGAGGTCGGACCAGCGTGCCCGCCCATGGCCTCGCGCAGCCACTCGACCCGGTCGGCCATCGACACCCCGCGCGGCGACGGGATCTCGGCGACCGCGTCCTCGACCGTCGGCGTCACGCCCCACCGCCGAGCGAGCGGCGCCGCCGTCTGCCGGCACCGCCGCAACGGGCTGGTGACGATCGGGCAGGGCCCGATGCGCCGAGCGGGGCGAGGCGCTCGGCCACCCGGACGGCCTGGTCCTCGCCGATCGCGTCGAGGCCCGGATCCGGATCCCGGTCCCAGCCGGCCGCGGCGCGCCCGTGGCGCACGAGATGGACCCGCGCCATCAGGTCGAGAGCCCGTCCAACAGCCATCCCTCGCGGAGCCCGTTGCCGCGCCCCGGGCTCGATGTACCACTCGGTGCCGAAGGCCCGGGCGAAGACCTCCTCGGGCATGGCGAGGAACATGCCCGTGTCGGTCACCTGGCTGGCGTGGCAGGTGATCGCCGCCCGCTTCGCGCGACACGTACTGGCTGACGTCGACGGCGAGGTCGATCTCGGCCTCCGGCGTGCCGAACGGGTTGCCGTCGTCGGCGGGCCGGCCGGGTCGAAGTCCTCGAAGCCGGGCTCGTCCGGCTCCACCATCTCGGCCATGCCCGCCCGCGGCTGCGTCCCGGTTGAACGTCGCCTCGAACCGCTTCGGGCGTGCCCGCCCGATCGGCGGCCCGGTGGCCGACCCGGTGCACCTGGACGTGGTCGGGATGCCCGTACACGCCGTGCCAGTCGTAGAGCACGACGACGTCGGCCTGCTCCTCCCGGAGCACCGCGGCCAACCGCTCGGCCGCCTCGTCGAGGTCGGCCTGGAGGAACGACCGGGGATCGTCGTTCTGCGTCCCAGCCGGTCATCCCGGAGTCGCGGTAGCCGAGCCAGGCGATCGCGGTGCACGCCGAGGTACCGCGGCCGAGCGCTCGGTCTCGGCGCGGCGGCGGTCGACGAGCGTCTCGCCCTCGGCGAGGTCGTCGGGCACCTCGCCGAGCTCGCCGTTGGTGCACACGACGAGCACGACCCGGTGACCCTCGGCCGCGGCGCGGGCCATCGAGCCGCCGGTGCGTGATGGCCTCGTCGTCGGGATGGGCGTGGACGAAGACGATCGTCGCCATCGGTCAGGTCGGCAGCGCCACGGCGCCGGCCGCGAGCAGGGCGTCGATGCGCTCGGCGGGGACCCCCAGTCGGCGAGCGCCTCGCGCGTGTGCTGGCCGGGATGCGCCGGCGGGCGGGCGACCTCGGGGACGGTGCGGCTGAAGCGCGGCGCCGGCGCCGGCTGCATCATGCCGTCGAGCTCGACGAACGTCGCCCGCTCGACGTTGTGCGGATGCTTGGCCGCCTCGCTCATCGTCAGCACCGGGGCGAAGCACACGTCCGTGTGCTCCATCAGCGCGCACCACTCGTCGCGGGTCTTCGTGGCGAACAGCTCGGCGAGGCGCTCCTTCAGCGCCGGCCAGCGGTCGCGGTCCATCTGCGCGGCGAACTCTTCGTCGCCGTCGAGGCCGGTGAGGCGGAGCAGCTCGGCGTAGAACTGCGGCTCGATCGAGCCGATCGAGACGTACTCGCCGTCGGCGCAGCGGTAGACGTCGTAGAAGTGGGCGCCGGTGTCGAGCAGGTTGGTGCCCCGTGCGCCCTCGTCGAACAGCCCGAGCTGCGAGAACGCCCAGAACATCGTCATCAGCACCGCCGAGCCGTCGACCATCGCCGCGTCGACCACCTGCCCGGCGCCGCTGCGCTGGGCCTCGAGCAGGGCGCACACCACGCCGTAGGCGAGGAACATCCCGCCGCCGCCGAAGTCGCCGACCATGTTCAGCGGCGGGACCGGCGCCTGCCCGGCCCGCCCGAAGTGGGCGAGCGCGCCGGCCAGCGAGATGTAGTTGATGTCGTGGCCGGCGGCCTGGGCGTACGGACCCGTCCTGGCCCCAACCGGTCATCCGCCCGTAGACGAGCTTGCGGGTTGCGGGCGAGGCATTCGTCGGGCCCGACCCCGAGCCGCTCCATCACCCCTGGGCGGAACCCCTCGATCAGGGCGTCGGCCGCTCGACCAGGTCGAGCAGGGTCGCGATCCCGTCGGGGTGCTTGAGGTCGATCGCCACGCTGCGCCGGCCCCGCAGCATCACGTCGCGGTGCGGCGTCTCCGGCGCCGGGCCGCGCACCGCCTGCGCCCGATCGACCCGGATCACGTCGGCCCCCATGTCGGCGAGCATCATCGCCGCGAACGGGCCCGGGCCGATCCCGGCGATCTCGATGATCCGGTAGCCGGCGAGCGGTCCGGGCATCGTCGTCCTCCCTTCCCGTCAGCCGACGCCGCGATCGGCGTGGGTCGTGTGGCTGATCACGGCGTCGACGATGAGCGGCCACAGTGCCGGCGGGAGGTCGTGGCCCATGTCGGCGACCAGCAGCAGGTTGGCGCCCGGGATCGCGTCGGCAGTGCTCCGACCGCCTTCCGGCGTGATCAGCGTGTCGTCGCGGCCGTGGATCACCAGCGCTCGGCACCTCGACCTTGGCGAGGGCGTCGGTGCGGTCGCCGCTCGCGTAGATCGCGGCGAGCTGACGCGGGGCGCCCTGCGGGTAGAAGGCCCGGTCGTACGCCTGCGCCGCGCGGTCGCGCAACCGGTCGACGTCGACGTATCGCTTCGACGCCCAGATCGGCGCTGCGCTCGGCGGCGGCGATGTACGCGTCGCGGTCGGTCGGCGGCGGGCTGAGCAGCACCTCGAGCGCCTCGGGCGTCGGCCGCGCCGGTGCGGGGGTCGCCCGGCGAGCTCATCACCGAGATCATGCTGCGGCAGCGCTCGGGGTGCTCGATCGCCATCGTCTGCACGATCATCCCGCCCATCGACGCCCCCATGACGTGGGCGGCGTTCGATGCCGAGGGCGTCGAGGAGCCCGACGGCGTCGTTGCCCATGTCCGAGAGCGTGTACGGCACCGGGGGCACCTTGTCGCCGTCGAGCTTCGGCCCGCAGCACCGCCATCGGGTTCACGGAGACGCCGTCGAGGTGCGTGGACAGCCCACAGTCACGGTTGTCGAAGCGGATCACGTAGCGGCCGCGGGCGGCGAGCAGCTCGCACAGCTCGTCGTCCCAGGCGATGAGCTGCGCGGTGAACCCCATCACCAGCAGCAGGGCCGGGTCGTCGGGGGACCCGAAGGTGTCGTACTCGATCTCGATGGACTCGGGGTTGGTCGAGGCGACCGTGGTGCGTGGCATCGCCGCAGTCTCGCGGACGGGAGTACCGTCCGACGAGATGACGCGCTTCGGTGTCCACACCGGACTGCAGCACACCACGGCCGGTGAGCTGCGGCTGCTCTGGAAACGGATCGAGGCCCTCGGCTTCGACTGGATCTCCGTCTGGGACCACTTCTACGGCGCGACCGGCAGCGCCGACGACGCTGCCTGCCTGGAGGCGGTCGCGATGCACGCCGCGCTGGCGTGCGAGACCGAGCGCGTCCAGTGCGGGGCGCTCGTGTACTCGATCGGCTACCGCCACCCGGCGGTCCTCGCCAAGGCGATCACGGCGATCGACCTGATCTCGGGCGGGCGGGCGGCGATGGGCATCGGTGCGGGGTGGGCCGAGATCGAGTACCGCGTCTACGGCATCGACTTCCCGCCCGTCGGGACGCGCATGGACCAGTTGGAGGAAGGGGTCGCCGTGCTGCGCGGCCTCCTCCACGACGAGGAGACCACCTTCGAGGGCACAGTGGTTCCGGGTGCACGCGGCGCGGAACGAGCCGCGCCCGATCCAGGACAAGCTGCCGATCTGGGTGGGCGGCGGCGGCGAGCGGCGCACGCTGCGCATCGCCGCCCGCTTCGCCGACGGGTGGAACGTGCCGTTCGTGGCGCCGGAGACCTTCGCCGCCAAGCGCGAGGTCCTCCACCGACATTGCGACGACGTCGGGCGGGATCCGGCGGAGATCGCCTGTGCCGTCAACGTGGGACTGGCGTGGGACGAGGAGAGCCTGCGCCGGCAGTTCGGCGCGATCGCCGACTTCGTCCGCCCTGGCGTGCTCACCGGATCGGTCGACCAGGTCGTGGAGCGCATCGGTGAGTACGCCGCGGCCGGGGCCGACCAGGTGAACCTGGCCCTCCGGGCGCCGTTCGACGTCGACGCCCTCGAGCAGTTCAGCGCCGCGCTGTCGCTGGCCTAACCGTCGAGGAGGCGGCGCTTCTGGGCCTCGAACTCCTCCGGGGAGATCGTGCCGCGGTCGCGCATCCCCTCCAGCTTCTCCAACTGGGATGGAACATCGAGATGCTGCGCACCCGGTGCGGCGGCAGCCGCGGGCGTTCCGTCCCGGTTGACCCGGCCGTACATCTTGTCCTCGTTGAGCTCCATCTGGGAGTGGATCAGGTTCTGGACGCGGTCCGGGTTGCGGACGTCGGTGAAGCGGCTCTGGCCGGACTCCGCGCCGGACTCGATGAGCAGGTCGCCGGCGCCGAGCATCCGCTCGAAGATCCCTTGGTCGAAGTGGACGCTGTTGACGCGCTCGAGCGGGATCTCGATGCCGCTCTTGGCGATCACCCCGTGACGGAAGATGACCCGGTCGCTCGTGATCACGAAGTTGGTGGTGCCCCATCGCAGGTACCGGACGAGCAGCCACACCGCGCTGCGCCGCGATCAGGATGAGGGCGAGCCACTTGAGCCACGAGTCCGCGTCCACCGCGACCACGACGATGCCGAGGACGATCGCCGCCAGCAGGGCGACGGCTGCTTCGGCGAAGTACCACCAGTGGGGGTGGACATCGAGCGCGACCGTCTCGTAGTCGTTGAGCAGCTTCCTCGGATAGGGCATGAGATCAGCAGTAATCCCGTGCCGCGTAGGGTGATCCGGTGCGCGACCCGCTCGCCGATCTGGACCCCGACCAGGCCGCCGCGGTGTCGACACCCGACGACGCTTGGTCGCCGTCATCGCCGGGGCCGGCTCCGGCAAGACCCGGGTGCTCACCCGCCGCATCGCCCATCGGGTCGCCGCCGGAACGGCCGTCGCCCGCCACACCCTCGCCCTCACGTTCACGCGGGAGGCGGCCGGCGAGCTCCGCCGCCGCCTGCGCCAGGCCGGGCTGCGGGAGCGCATCGAGGCCGGCACGTTCCACGCGGTCGCGCTCGGGTTGCTGCGCCAGCGCTGGCTCGACCTCGATCAGCGCGCCCCGACGGTGGTCGGCGACCGCGCCCGCCTGCTCGCCGAGGTTGCCGCCGGACTCCCGATCGCCACCGTCGCCGGCGAGGCCGACTGGGCCGCGGCACGCGGCGTGGGGCGAACGACTACCCGGCCGCGGCGCGGGCGGCCGGCCGCCGCGTGCCGCGGCCGCGCCGGAGCGCGTCGCCGAGTGCCTCTCGGCCTACGCCGTGCTCAAGCGCCGTCGCGGCGTCGTCGACCTCGACGACCTGTTGACGATCTCGATCGCCGAGCTGACGAACGACCCCGGTTGGGCCGAGGCCGTGCGCTGGCGCTTCCGGCACGTCCTGGTCGACGAGGCGCAGGACCTCAACCCGGTGCAGTTCCGGCTGCTCGAGCTCGTCGTCGGCGGGCGCGACGACCTCTATCTCGTCGGCGACCCGGCGCAGGCCATCTACGGCTTCAACGGCGCCGACCCGACGCTGCTGTCCGACATCGCCGAACGGCTCCCCGGCGTCGAGATCATCCGGTTGCCGACGAACCACCGCAGCACGCCGCAGATCGTCGCCGCCGGCAGCCACGTGCTGCGGAGCTCCGGGCACGACGTCGAGGCGTTCGCGTCCCGCCCCGACGGCACCGGGGTGCGCATCATCCGCGCGGACGACGAGGTCGACGAGTCCGTGCAGGTCGCCCGCCTCGTCCGCGGCCTCGATCCCGACCTCGTGCGGCGCGGCCACGTCGCGATCCTCGCCCGGACCAATGCCCAGCTGATCCGGCTCGGGCGGGCGTGCTCCGACGCCAAGGTCCCCGTGCGTCGGGCCGCGATCGAGCCCGGCAGCCCGTTGGCCAACGCCGTCCGTGCCGTCACCGCCCTGCCGTCGGCGACGCGACTGCGCGGCTGGGCGCACGACGTGCTGGACGACGCTCCTGGGGATCCGGCCGATGCGATCGAGTCCGCCGAGCGCCGCCTCGCCGGGGCCGTCCTCGAGTTCCTGCGCGACCAGCCGCTCGGCGACGGGGCCGCGCTGCGGGCCTGGATCGCCGCGACCGAGCCCTTCTCCACGCCCGGCGACACCGTGGGCATCGAGCTGTTGACGTTCCACGGGGCCAAGGGCCGCGAGTGGCACACGGTGGTCGTGACGGGCGTCGAGACCGGGCTCGTCCCCCATCGGTCGGCCACGACGGTCGCCGCCCGGGCCGAGGAGGCCCGGCTGCTGCACGTCGCCCTGACGCGGGCGATCGACCGGCTCATCGTCACCTGGGCGGCCCGGCGCGGCGGCTACGGCCGCAAGCCCAGCCCGTTGCTCGCCGGTCTCGCCGTCGAAACCGACGTCCCCGGGCCGACTGAGCGACGGCGACCTCGCCGAAGGTCGAGGTCCGATCGGCCCGGACGACGCCCCGTTGAGCCGGCTCATCGCCTGGCGTCACGAGGCGGCGCGCGCGGCGGCGATGCTGCCGGACGAGCTGTGCTCGGACCGCGACCTCGCCACGATCGTCGGCGCTTCCCCGCGGTCGCCGGAGGAGCTCGCCGCCGTCACCGGGTTCGGGCCCCTGACCGCCGCCCGGCTGTTCGCCCCGATCCGCTCGGCGCTCGACGGCGAGGGCTGCCGCCCGTCGGTGTGAGGCTCGTCAGCCGGCGAGGTCGACGACGACGGGGGCGTGGTCGCTCGGCAGCTGACCCTTGCGGGCGTTGCGGTCGATGATGCACCACTCGACGCGCTCGGCGATCGGCGCCGAGGCGAGGACGAGGTCGATGCGCATGCCCCGACCTTCGTGGAAGTCACCTCGGCGGTAGTCCCACCACGAGAAGACCTTCTCCGCGTCGGGATGCTGGAGCCGGAACACGTCGCTGAGGCCGCGGTCGATCAGCGCCGCGACGGCGCGCTCGCTCGGGCTCGGTGACGTGGGTCTCACCTTCGAAGGCAACGGGGTCGTACACGTCGGCGTCGGTCGGCGCGACGTTGAAGTCGCCGGCGACGATCACGGCGTCGCCCGGCTTCGTGACCGCGTCGACGTGCGCGCCGAGCCGTTCGAGCCAGCTCAGCTTGTAGGCGTAGTGGTCGCTCCCGACGACCCGCCCGTTCGGGACGTAGACGTTGACGACGGTGATCCCGTCGCACGTCGCGGTCATGATCCGCGCCTCGGAGTCCGGCTCGAGCCCGTCGGCGAATCCGAACGACACGTTGTCGAGGCCGTTGCGGGAGAGCATCGCGACCCCGTTCCAGCGTCCTTCGCCGTGGTGGACTGCGGTGAACCCGAGGGCCTCGAACGCCAACTGCGGGAACGCGCTGTCGGCGAGCTTGGTCTCCTGGAGGCACACGATGTCCGGCGAGATGTCGCTCAGCCACTGCACCACCCGATCCTGACGAACCTTCAGCGAGTTCACGTTCCACGTGGCGAATCTGGGCATCAGGAGTCCTCCGGGCCGGTCGAGCTCGCCTGCTTCGCCGGCGTCCTTCGTGTCGACGCGGCCCGCTTGGTGGCCGCCTTCTTCGTCGCCGCCTGCTTCTTCGCCGCCGGCTGGCGTTCGGCCGTCGGCTTCTTCGCCGGCGTCGCCTTCCTCGCCGCCTGCTTCTTCGCCGGCGCCGCCTTCTTCGCCGCCGCCTTCTTCGCTGCGGCCTTCTTGGCCGTCGGCGCCTTCTTGGCCGTCGGTGCCGGCTGCTCGGCCGCTCTTCGCCGCCGCCTTCTTCGCCGCCGCCTTCCGTCCTGGCGCGCTCTTCTTGGCGCCCGGCTCCGCCGGCTTCTTGCGCGCCGTCACCGCCTCGGCCAGCACCTCCAGCTCGGGCTCCTGGACCAGCTCCACCTCGAGCGCCGTGTCGGGCATGGCGAGGTCGACGCTGCGGCGGGCCGGAGCGAAGTTCGTCACGACCAGCGTGACCGCATCGCCCACCTTCATCACCTCGCGGGCGCTGCGCGGCGGCGGGTTGCCCATGAGCCGCAGCGGCACGTAGCCGCGGACGTCGCCGACGGTCACGTAGGCGCCGTGCGACGAGTAGGACTCGACGACCCCGTTCACGCTGCTGCCGAGCGGGTGATGCTCGACGAAGTCGAGGAAGGGCAGCACGTCGTTGACGGTCAGGCCCGACGAGGGTGGCACCGACGGCGGGGCCGGCGGCGCGGTGTGCCACCGCGGCGGTCGTCTTGGCGGAGCGCCGACCGCCGGGCGGCGGTGCCGTCGGCACGGGCATCGGCTGGCTGGCCTCCTTGCTGGCCGAACGGCGCACCGGAGGCTCGGAGGTCCGGCGCGCCGCGCGCTGCGCCTTGCGGCTCACCGGGCCCTTCACGGGCAAGCGCTCGACGAAGACCCAGCCGATGTGGGGCACCGGCTTGCCGCCGATCAGCCGGCCGTCGTCGAACAACCACGGATAGTCCCCGTGGAACTCCTGGAACGAGTCGTTGCTCAGCACGCGCGCGCCGACCTTGTTGGCGATGCTCAGCACGAAGGCGTCGCCGCGCCCGATGGCCCCAGCCGGCGGGGCCACGAGCTCGTTGTTGGCGATTCCCGCGTCGAACTCAGCCGACTCCTTCTTGTCGATGCGGTGACCGAACGTGGCGTCGACGACCACCGTCACCACGGCGTCGGGGAACTCGTCCCGGAACGCCCGCACCGCCTCGTCGAGTTGGCGCAGGCTCGGGGACGAGCGGCCTTCGGTGGCGATGTTGGAGCCGTCGACGACGACGACGTTGGAGACGTTCGCTTTGCTGGAGGTCACGGCGTCACCATCTCGCCGATGCGAACGAGTGAGCGCCAGCGAGCGAGTGACCAGGAACTGCGCAGGCAGTATGCGGCGTGGCCGGGGAACGCCATGGCGTCATCGTAGAGTGACGCCCCGTGTTACGAGCGGTGCTGTGGGACTTCGGCGGCGTGATCCTGGCGAGCCCGTTCGAGGCGTTCCGGCACTACGAGGCGGAGCACGGGCTGCCGCCGGACTTCATCCGCACGGTCAACTCGGCGCTGCCCGACGCCAACGCGTGGGCCCGCCTCGAGCGCTCCGAGATCACGCCCGAGCAGTTCGACGCCGAGTTCGCCCGGGAGTCGGCCGCGTTCGGCCACGAGGTGCCGGGCGCCGACGTGCTCGCGCTGCTCGGCGGCGAGGTGCGTCAGGAGATGGTGACGGCGCTCGATCGGGTGAAGGCGGCAGGACTGGCGACGGCGTGCCTGACCAACAACGTGTCCGGCGGCGCGCGGCTCGGATGGCGATGCCCGACCCGACGTGGCGGCGGTGATGGACCGGTTCGACGTCGTCCTGGAGTCGAGCAAGCTCGGCGTGCGCAAGCCCGAGCCCGCCTTCTACGCGCTCGCCTGCGAGCGTCTCGGCGTCGAGCCGGACGAGTGCGTGTTCCTCGACGACCTCGGCGTCAACCTCAAGCCGGCCCGCGAGCTGGGCATGACGACGATCAAGGTCGGCGACCCGGCCGTGGCGATCGCCGAACTGGGTGCTCTGCTCGGACTCGATCTCGCCTGAGCTCGGTCAGAGCGAGCGCGTCCGCCGCGACGACACGACGCCGGTGTCGAAGCCGGCGAGGTGGAGGCCGCCGTGGAAGCGGGCGTGCTCGATCTTGAGGCACCGGTTCATCACCACGTTCAGGCCGGCGGCGTGGGCGATCTCGGCCGCTTCCTCCGACCACAGCCCGAGCTGGAACCACAGCGTGCTCACGTCACCGAGGGCGACGACCTCGCGGGCCACGCGCGGGAAGCTGATCGTTGCGCCGGAACACGTCGACGAGGTCGGGTGGATGGGGCAGGTCGGCGAGGCTCGGATACACGGGACGACCGAGGATCTCGCCGCCACTCGGGTTCACGAACCACACCTCGTCGAACGAGCAGCTCGACGACACGAGGTAGGTGGCGACGAAGTGGCTCGCCCGGCTCGGGTTCGCCGACATCCCGACGATCGCGACCGTCCGCGTCGCGCGCAGGATCGCCAGGCGTTCCTGCGCCGTCGGCGACTGCCACTCGAGTGACCACGGCCACCACGTCAGTCCGCCTTCGTCGGCCGCGGCGAGGGCCTGGTCGAGATCCCACAGGATGTCCTCGGGATCCTCGAGCCCGACGGAGATGCGCACCAGGTCGGCGCCCACTCCTCCCGCCGCCAGCGCCTCGTCGGAGAGCTGCTGGTGGGTGGTCGAGGCGGGATGGATCACCAGGGTCCGGACGTCACCGATGTTGGCGAGGTGGCTGCACAGCTCGACCGACTCGACGAACCGGCGGCCGGCATCGCGACCGCCGACGCACCCCGAACGACACGACCGCGCCCGCGACCGAGCGGCAGGTACCGCTGCGCCCGTTCGTGGTCGGGATGGTCCGGCAGTCCGGGCCAGCACACCCAGGCCACGGCGGGGTGCTCGACCAGGAAGTCGACGACCGCCCTGGTGTTGGCGAGGTGGGCGTCCATCCGTTGGGGCAACGTCTCCACCCCCTGCAGCAGCAGGAACGCGTTGAACGGTGACAGCGACGGACCGATGTCACGGAGCTGCTCGGCTCGCAGGCGGGTCAGGAACCCGTACTCGGCGAAGTTGCCCCACCACGACAGCCCGCCGTAGGACGCCACCGGCTCGGTCATCGCCGGGAAGTTGCCGTTGTCCCACGGGAAGCGCCCCGACTCGACGACCACTCCGCCGAGCGACGTGCCGTGCCCACCGAGGAACTTGGTCGCCGAGTGCACCACGATGTCGGCACCCCATTCGATCGGCCGGCAGAGGTACGGCGTGGCGACGGTCGAATCGACGATGAGCGGGATGCCCGGCGTCGTGGGCGACGGCGCTGAGCCCTTCGAGGTCGGGGATCGCCCCGGAGGGGTTGGCGACCATCTCGGTGTGGATCGCTCTGGTGTTGGGCTGGATCGCCGCTCGCGTAGGCGTCGGCGTCACCCGTGCCGAGGAACGTGGTGGCGACGCCGAAGCGGTCGAGCGTGACCTCGAGGAGCGTGCGGGTGCCGCCGTAGAGCTGCGCCGACGACACGATGTGGTCGCCCGACCGGCAGAGCGCGGCGATGACGAGGAACTCCGCCGACTGGCCCGTCGCCGTCGCGACGGCTCCGAGCCCGCCCTCGAGGCTGGCGATGCGCTCCTCGAAGGCGTTCACCGTGGGGTTGGAGATGCGGGAGTAGATCGGGCCGTACTTCTGCAGGGCGAAGAGATCGGCGGCATCGGCCGCGTCCTCGAACACGAAGCTCGTGCTCTGCACGATCGGCACGGCGCGGGCGCCGGTGGTCGGATCGGGCCGGGCCCCGGCGTGGATCGCCCGCGTCCGGAACCCCCAGGATCGCTCGGGGGACGTCATCGCGCATCCGAGGGTTTCGGGGCATCCGAGGGTTTCGTGCGCCCAGTCCGGTACGTGAAACCCTCCGGTTGCGCTGCAAACCCTCGGATGGTCACAGGCCGCCGAACGCCTCGTCCATGAGGTCGGCGTGCTCCTGGTCGTGGATCGTCTTGGAGCCGGTGGCCGGGCTGCCGGACTCGACCCGGGCGGCATGACGCAGGTCGTAGCCGCGGTCCCTGATCCGCCACACGTGGTGCTCGAGGAAGTACCAGGCCCCCATGTTCTCCGGCTCCTCCTGCAGCCACATCAGCTCCCTCGCGTTCGGGTAGCGGTCGAGGAGCGCCAGCAGCTGGTCCGTCGGCAGCGGGTAGAGCTGCTCGAGCCGCACGACGGCTGCGGGCACCTGGCGACTGTCCCGCTCCGCCATCGCGTCCCACGCGACCTTGCCGCTGCAGAACACGATCCGCCGAACGGCGTCCCGGTCGGCGACGAACGGATCGTCGAGGATCTCCTCGAACGACCCGGTCGTCAGCTCCTCGATCGGCGACCGCGTCTGCTTCATCCGCAGCCCGACCTTGGGGGCGAAGATGACGAGCGGGCTGTGCCGCTCGCTGTGGACCTGCCGGCGCAGCAGGTGGAAGTACTGCGCCGCGGTCGTCGCGTTGCAGACCTGGATGTTGTCCTCGGCGGCGGCGGTGAGGAAGCGCTCGATGCGAGCCGACGAGTGCTCCGGTCCCTGCCCCTCGTAGCCGTGGGGCAGGAGCAGCACGAGCCCGTTGTTCTGGCCCCACTTGTCGTCGGCGGCGACGAGGTACTGGTCGAGGATCACCTGGGCGCCGTTGACGAAGTCGCCGAACTGCGCCTCCCAGACGACCAGGGCGTGCGGGTTGGCCTGGGCATAGCCGTACTCGAACCCGAGCGCGGCGAACTCCGAGAGCAGCGAGTCGTAGACCCAGAACGTGCCCTCGGCGCCTTCGAGGTGCTCGAGGGGGACCCACGGTTTGCCCGTCTCGTAGTCGATGAGCGCGGCGTGCCGCTGGCTGAACGTGCCCCGCCGGGTGTCCTCGCCGGCAAGGCGCACGTGGTGGCTCTCGAGCAGCAGCGACCCGATGGCGAGCGACTCCGCCGTCGCCCACTCCACTTCCCCCTCCGCATAGAGCTTGCTCCTCGCGTCGAACTGCCGGGCGAGCTTCGGATGCACGGTGAACGACTCGGGGTAGGCGGTGAGCTGGGCGAAGATCCGGTCGAGGTCGGCGCGCGGGATCCCGGTGGCGATGTGCGGCATCACGCCGGCCGGCTTGGGTGGCTTGGCCGCCTTGACCACGCCCGGCGACTGGGCCCGCGTCTCGTCCAGCGCGACCTGCAGCTTGTCCTGGAAGTCGGCCAGCGCCTGCTCGGCCTCTTCCAGCGTGATGTCGCCGCGCTTCACGAGCGCCTCGACGTAGAGCTTGCGCACGCTGCGCCGCTCGGCGATCGCCTTGTACATGAGCGGCTGGGTGTAGCTCGGGTCGTCGCCCTCGTTGTGCCCGTGGCGCCGGTAGCACCACATGTCGATGACGACGTCCTTGTGGAACTTCTGGCGGTACTCGAACGCCATGCGCGCCACGCGCACGCAGGCCTCGGGATCATCGCCGTTGACGTGGAAGATCGGTGCCTGCACCGTCTTGGCCACGTCGCTGCAGTAGAGGGAGGACCGGGCGAACTCCGGCGCCGTGGTGTAGCCGATCTGGTTGTTGATGATCAGGTGGATCGTGCCGCCGACCCGATAGCCGGTGATGTCGCTCATCGCCAGCGTCTCGGCCACCACGCCCTGCCCGGCGAAGGCGGCGTCACCGTGGATCAGGAGGGGCAGCACGGGATACGAGCCCGGCGGGTCGATCTGGTCCTGGGCCGCCCGGGTCATCCCGGCGACCACCGGGTCGACCGCCTCGAGGTGGCTCGGGTTGGCGGCGAGCTCGAGGCGGATGTCGGAGCCGGAGGGGCTCACGTACTTGCCGGTGGCGCCGAGGTGGTACTTGACGTCGCCGGAGCCCTGCACCGAGTCCGGGTCGATGTGGCCCTCGAACTCCCGGAAGATCGCGTCGTAGCTCTTGCCGATGATGTTGGACAGCACGTTGAGGCGGCCGCGGTGGGCCATCCCGAGCACGCAGGAGTCGAGCCCGGCGTCGGCGGCGGTGGAGATGACCTCGTCGAGGATCGGGATCGCCGACTCGGCGCCCTCCAGCCCGTAGCGCTTGGTGCCGACGTACTTGGTGGCGAGGAACTTCTCGAACGCCTCGGCCGCGTTGAGCCGCTCGAGGATGCGCCGCTTGCGGTCCTTGTCGAAGGTGTGGTGGACGCCCTCGACCTTGGACTGGATCCAGCGCTGCTCCTCGGTGTCCTGGATGTGCATGTACTCGATGCCGACGGTGCGGCAGTACGCATCGCGCAGCACGCCGAGCAGCTCGCCGAGGGGCATCTTCTCGCGGCCGGCGATCCCACCGGTGAGGAACTCGCGGTCGAGATCCCAGATCGTCAGCCCGTACGTGAACGGGTCGAGCTCGGTCGGCATCGCCGGCTCTTTCCAGTGCAGCGGATCGAGATCGGCGATGAGGTGGCCCCGCACACGGTAGCACGCGGATGAGCGTGGCGACCTGCATCTGCTTGTGCAGCATCGCCTCCTCGTGGTCGATCGGGTTCACGTCCGGGCGCCACTTGACCGCCTCGTAGGGCATGTCGAGCGAGCTGAACACGTCGTCGTAGAAGCCGTGCTCGCCGAGCAACAGCTCGTGCACCCGCTGGAGGAAGAGGCCGCTCTCGGCGCCCTGGATGATGCGGTGGTCGTAGGTGCTGGTGAGCGTGACGACCTTGCTGATCCCGAGCGAGCTGAGGTTGGCCCGGTCGGCGCCCTCGAACTCGGCCGGATAGTCGATGCGGCCGACGCCGACGATGACGCCCTGGCCAGGCATCAGGCGGGGCACGCTCTGCACCGTGCCGATCGTGCCCGGGTTGGTCAACGACACGTTGGCGCCCTGGAAGTCCTCGACGGCGAGCTTGTTCGCCCTGACCTTGCGGATCAGCTCCTCGTAGGCGGCGAGGAAACCGGCGAAGTCGAGGTGGTCGGCGTCGCGGATGACGGGCACGACCAGGCTTCTCGTGCCGTCGCCCTTGTCGACGTCGA
This sequence comes from uncultured Acidimicrobiia bacterium, assembly GCA_963839695.1. GTDB lineage: Bacteria > Actinomycetota > Acidimicrobiia > Acidimicrobiales > Ilumatobacteraceae > JALZMG01. The sequence goes on from CAWIVW010000016.1 coordinate 140,044, forward strand.
CGGCGATGCCGAGGTTGACGGACTCGTTGCGGATGAGGCGCGGCTTGCCGTCGGCGTCCTCGGCATAGGCGTTGCGCATCACCGGGATGGCGTCGGCGATCGCCCTGACCACGGCGTAGCCGATGAGATGGGTGAAACTGACCTTGCCCATCCCGCTCCGGCTGCGGTAGCCGTTGATGACCTTGCGGTTGACCTCGAGCAGCTTCGCCGGCACGTCCCGGAAGCTGGTGGCGGTCGGGACGGCGAGGCTGCGCGACATGTTGGCGGCGATCGCCGCCGCCACGCCGCGAATGATTGTCCCCTGCTCGTTGCTCCTCCGCCCTGGGGGCTCCGTCGCGTGGCGGCGGCTCGCTGGCGCTCGCGACGCCGCCGGTGCGGGTCTCATCAGTGGTTCGCGCGGCAGGTGGGGCGGCGGTCTTCGGCGCGGGGGTCTGCGGTGCGGGGGCCGGCGGCGCCGCTGCCACCACCGGTTGCTCCTGCGTGGCCGCCGGCTGCTCCTGCACCGGCTCCTCGGGCTCGGGCGCCGGTGGTTCGGGATGAGCCGGGGCGGCCGACTTGTAGTCGGCGAAGAACTCGCGCCACGCCTCCCCCACGGACTCGGGATCGGCCCGGTACTTCTCGTACATCTCCTCCACCAACCAGGAGTTGGAGCCGAACCCCGGAGTCGAGGACGCGGTGGCAGTCACGCCGTCAAGAGTACCGGCCCCAGGAGACCGGACCCGGGGCGATCGCTGGTCAGGCGTCGGGTCGCGTCGTTCAGAGGCAAAGACCCGGTTCGGCACGCCGGCGCCTCCAGGCGCTTCGGCGGCCGCATCATGAACGGCTGAAGTGGCGCGGCGCGAAGAACGACGGGTTGCGATCGCGCTCACCGCGTCTCGACGTCCAGCGCCACTGCGCCGACACCCGGCTGCGCACGCGCTGACGCACCTTCGGCACCGCGTGCAGCCACGCCGCCTGGCAACGTCCGCCCATCACGATCAGGTCGCCGCTGCCCGGTGACAGGTCGATGGCGTCCGTCAGTTCGTCCTCGGGCTCGCCCCGCCGACCGGTAAGCGGCTTGATCAGCCACGGACGCCGCGCACCCAGTGTCAACGCTCCGATCACGGTGTCCTCGAGCCACCGCAGCTCCCGATCGCGGTGGAACCCCACCCCGTCGCGCTCGGTGCGGTACTGGGCGAGGGCCACTCCGTCGAACCGCACCCGGTACCGCCGGCTGATCCACTGCTCGACCTCGACCAGGGCCGGATGGCGGCCCGATCCGGACTGGTGGCCCTCGAGGCGCGGCATGTCGACCCACCGTTCGTAGCGGAACACCCGGCCCTGATCCCACGGAACCGACGTGACCAGCTCGTCGTGGACGGCGTCCGCGTCTGCCGGTGGGGATCAGGCCCCGCACGACGTCGATCCACGACGCCTCATCGAGCTGCAGCCGCTGGATCGCCGGCTCGGCGGCGAGCCAGCTCCTGTCGCGCTCGGTCGCGGTCACCACGGTGAACCTATCGGGGGCGCTGGTGACTCGCCCTGTACCGGGTCGGTAGAGTCGGTCGAGGGTCCGCCATCGCTTCCTGGGGGTCAGGCTTGAACAACCCGTCGACCGACAAGATCCGCAATGTCGCCATCGTCGGCCACAGCGGGTGTGGCAAGACGACACTGGCCGAGGCGTTGCTCCTCCGGGCGGGGGTGCTCGCCAGGGCGGGACGGGTCGAGGACGGGACGACGGTGTGTGACACCGAGCCCGAAGAGGCCAAGCGTTCGATGTCCCTCTCGCTCGCGTTGGCCCCGTTCGAGTGGAAGGCGTCGGACGGGGAGACCTACAAGGTCAACCTCATCGACACCCCGGGCTACGCCGACTTCGCCGGCGACGTCGACGCCGCGCTGGCGGTCGCCGACCTGGCGGTGCTGGTGGTCAGTGCGGTCGACGGGGTGGAGGTCGGCACCGAACTGGCCTGGAGCAAGTGCGCCGAACGCCGCATCCCGCGACTGGTCTTCGTCAACAAGGAGGACAAGCCCCGCGCCGACTTCCGCGCCGTGCGTCGACAACCTGAAGGCGCGGTTCGGGTCCGGCTTCGTGCCCCTCGAGCTGCCGCTCGGCGAGGAGGAGAAGTTCCACGGCGTCGCCGACGTGCTCACCGACCAGGGGTTCGAGTACGAGCCGGACGGCCAGCACCACTCCGAGCCGATCCCGGCGGACGTCGCCGACGAGGAGCACCGCCTGCACGACGAGCTGGTCGAGGAGATCGTCGCCGGCGACGACGAGCAGCTCGAGCGCTACCTCTCGGGGGAGGTGCCCTCGGCGTCCGAGCTCGAGCGCACCCTCGCCCACGAGGTGCTCGAATGCGCCGAGTTCCCGGTGCTCGTCGGGTCGGCCACGGCGGGGATCGGTGTCGACCGGCTGGCCGACTTCATCTGCGAGCTCGGCCCGTCCCCTGCCGACCGCCCGACGCAGGTCACCGCCGGCACGGGATCGGCGGCGATGGAGGTCGAGGTGACGGCGGACCCATCGGGCAAGCCCCTCGGCTACGTCTTCAAGACCGTGGCCGACCAGTTCGTCGGCCAGGTCTCGCTGTTCAAGGTCCTGTCGGGCACGGTGGCCATCGACGACCGCCTCGTCAACACCGCCACCGGCACGGAAGAGCGCCTGCACGCGCTGTTCCACATGCGGGGACGCGAGCACCTGCCCACCAACAAGGTCGTCGCCGGCGACCTCGCCGCCGTCGCCAAGCTCGCCGCCACGCCCACCGGCTCGACGCTGGCGCCGAAGGACTCACCGGTGCGCGTCGCCGGCGTCGACGGCGGCGGCCCCGTCGTTCGGGCTCGCCCTCAAGCCGATCACGCAGTCCGACGACGACAAGCTCTCGGGCGCCCTCCAGCGGCTGATCGCCGAGGATCCGGCGCTCGTCGTCGAGCGCAACGACGAGACGGGGCAGACGGTGCTGCGCGGCGCCGGCGACACCCATCTGGCCGTGGCGCTCGAACGGCTCGCCCGCAAGTTCGGGGTCAACGTCGAGACCGAGGACGTGCGCGTGCCGTACCGCGAGACGATCACCGGCTCGGCCGAGGCCGAGGGCAAGATCAAGAAGCAGTCAGGCGGCCACGGCCAGTTCGCCGTCGCCAACCTGCGCGTCAGCCCGAAGGGCCGCGGCGAGGGCGCCGAGTTCGTCAACTCGATCGTCGGCGGGGCGATCCCCAAGCAGTACATCCCGGCCGTGCAGCGAGGGGTCGAGGAGGCGATGGCCGGCGGTGGCGTGCACGGGTTCCCCGTCGTCGACGTCCGCGTCGAGTGCTACGACGGAAAGTTCCACTCCGTCGACTCGTCGGACATGGCGTTCCGCACCGCCGCCGCCCACGGGCTGCGCGAGGCGTTGCAGAAGGCCGGCGCCGCCGTGCTCGAGCCGGTCTCCCTGCTCAACGTCGTCGTGCCCTCGGGGTACCAGGGCGACGTGCTCGGCGACCTCAACGCCCGCCGCGGCCGGGTCAACGGCACGTCGGTGCTCGACAACGGGAACCACGAGATCGTCGCCCTCGTGCCGGCGGCGGAGATCCAGCGCTACGCCGTCGAGCTGCGCTCGATGACCGGCGGCCGGGGCACGTTCTCCGCCCAGCACGACCACTACGAGCTGCTCCCTCCGCACCTCACCGAGAAGGTCAAGAAGTCGCTCGCCGGCAACGGCAGCAACCACTGAGACCTGGTTACTTGATCGCCCCGCGGAGGTCGATACGGCGCCGCGATGCCCGACGGGCGCCGCATGCGACGTCGGCGTACCAGATCGCGCTGGCCTTGGGGATCCGCTCCATCGTGGCCGGGTCGACCTCGACGATCCCGATTTCCGCGGGCGTCGTCACCGTCCGAGATCGTTGGCCGTGCGGCATACGGGGCGCCGGCACAAGAGATCGACATCGACGTCCGGCAGCCCGGTCACCTCGAGCTCGATGACCTCACCGGCGAGCGCGGTCACCAACTGGCGATCGACCTCGGCGCTCGGCACCAGCCGGTCGACGAACAGGCTCAGGTCGCGGATCAGCCCGTCGGCGCGCAGCCTGACGAGATGGCGCCGCGGGGCGAGCGGCTCGACTTCGGCCGTCAGCGCCACTCGCGGGTAACGCACGTCGCGATCGACGACGAAGAACCACCACGCCCGCATCCCGGCGGCGTCGACGAGCAGGTGCTCACGCTCCGCGGACCCCGGCGAGGACAATCCCGGCGGCACCATCACCATCCCGCCGACCAGGCGTCGACGACGAGGTCGAGGCCGACCGCATCGAGGACGCCGCCGGCCAGGTCGTGGCGGCGGACCTCACCATCGACGCGCCACGGCTCGGCCGTGTCGTTCACCGCCACGACCGCCAGCGCGGAGCCCCGCGGTTGGATCGTCAGCAGGCGCGGTGCGTAGGCGTCGCGCAGCGCGTACCACGCCGGCTTGGGCCGGCCGGACGCATCGAGAACGGCCCAGCTGGTGACCGGCCACGAGTCGTTGAGCTGCCACCAGATCGTTCCCATGCACGTTCCCCGGAGCGAGCGGAAGTGCTCGACGCCGTTGCGCACGGCACGGGCCTGGTTGAGCTGCGTCGCCCAGAGCCAGTCGTCGAAGTCGCCGGGGCGTGGCGAAGTGGTGGGCGAGGCCCCGCGCCAGCTTGCGGTCGCCGTCGTGCGCCTTCTGGTGGTGGACCATCGCCGGGCGAGGTCGGCGTGAGCGGTTCGTCGGAGATGGCGGCGCGCAGCGTCGCCCACGTCGGCGGCGCCTGCCACCCGAACTCGGCGACGAACCGCGGCGTGCGGTCGCGATAGCGGGTGTGGTCGAGGCTGGTTCCAGACGTCCCAGACGTGGACGCAGCCGTGGGCGTCGGCGTTCGGCGCGACGGCCATCGAGCCGGAGTACGGGCTGCCCGGCCAGTACGGGCGTCCAGGGTCGATCTCGGCGACATCGACGGCAGCACTCGAAGTAGAAGTCTCGCCCCACGGTCGTCCGGCCAGCCGCTCCTGCCAGCCCCAGTCGACGAAGCCCCAGATGTTCTCGTTGTTCCCGCACCACAGCGCGAGGCTCGGGTGCGACCATCAGCCGCTCGACGTTGTCGCGGGCCTCGGCTTCGACCTCGGCGGCGAGGAGGTGCTCGGGATAGGCGGCACAGGCGAACAGTGAAGTCCTGCCAGACGAGCAGGCCGAGCTCGTCGCAGGCGTCGTAGAAGGCATCGTCCTCGTAGATGCCGCCGCCCCACACCCGCACGAGGTCGGCCCCGGCGGCGACGGCGCTGCTGGAGCCGCTCGCGGAGTCGGCGCGCGGTGACCCGGCGACGGGAACGGATCATCGGGGATCCAGTTCACGCCCCGGGCGAAGATCGGACGGCCGTTGACGACGAACGTGAACGCCGACCCTGTCCTGTCCGGGGCGCGTGTCGAGGACGATGCGTGCGGAACCCGATCAAACGCTCCCTGTCGATCGAGCACGGTGCCCTCACCGGTCCTCGAGGGTCGACGACGAGCCGGTAGCGCGGCTGGTCGCCGAGGGTGTGCGGCCACCACCGATCGGACGGCGCCCGGCGCGAGCGCGATCTCGGTCACGGCGGCATCACCACCGAGGACGGCGCCCGCCGCGGCCACCTCATGACCGTCGGGATCCGTGAGGTCGACCCGCACGGTCACCGCAGTAGCGAGCCGTGCGGTCGACCGCGACGTCGCACGGTGACCGAACCGGTGCCGTCGGCGGCGATCGACGTCGCCGGCCGGACCGACGCGATGCGGGCGACGTCCCAGCCGACCAGCTCGACGGCCCGCCAGATGCCGGCCGTGGTGAGCCATGGACCCCAGTCCCACCCCCAGCTGCACGCCATCTTGCGTACGTAGTTGAACGGGCCGCCCGAACGACGACGAGGGCCAGTCGCCTTCCCGCTGCCGCCTCGCCTCCGCCTCCTGCGTGGCCGAGCGAAAGCGGACGGCGAGCTCGGCCCGAGCCGACGTGCGCCCGCTGACGTCGAAGCGGTACGTGCGGTGCATGTTCTCCGTCTCCGCCACCACGGCGCCGTCGAGGGCGACCGTGGCGAGCGTGTCGAGACCGTGGAACACGAGCTCGGCCGCGCTCGTGAGCTCTCGACCGGGGTCGAAGTCGACGGCGGTGCGGTACTCCCAGTCGGCGTCGGCCACCCAGGCGACCGGCGAGCTCGTTGGCGTCGACGAACGGGTCGGGGATCAGCCCGGCGGCCAGGAGGTCGGTGTGCACACACCCGGGCACGGTCGCCGCCACTCCGTCGACCGCGACTCGGACTGTCGCCACCGACATGGTGCAGGGCCCAGGGCCCCGGCAACAGCCGGCGGGTCGACGGCGGAGCCACGAGCCGGGCACGGTAGCGGAGCTACGGTGACACGCTGATCCATGGGGAGGGTTCCACACGTGAGGAGCGATCGGAGCAGGCTGGCCGTGCGACTGCTCACCGCGTTCGTCATCGGCTTCGTCACCCTCACCCTCGAGATCGCCTACACGCGGGTCGTCTCGTTCAAGCTCTTCTACTACTACACGTACTTCGTCATCGGCCTCGCCCTGCTCGGCCTCGGCGCGGCGAGCGCAGTCGTGTCGCTGTCGACTCGGGTCCGGGCCCTCGACCCGATCCGCCTCGTGCAGCTGGTCGCTCCCCCGGCGGCGTTGCTCGGGCTACGTCGGGTACGTCGTCGTCGCCCGCATGCCGACGGACACCAACCTGATCTGGGCCGGCAGCAGCGGCCGAGGCGGCCGGCCAGGTCGCCCGGCTGCTCGTGCTGTCGCTCTCACTGACGGCCGTGTTCTTCGCCGTCGGTCTGCTGATGGCGTCGTTGTTCGTGGTCGAGGTCGGCCAACGTCCGACGGCTCTACTTCTGGGACCTCACCGGCGCCGCACTCGGCTGCCTCGTCGCCGTGCCGCTGCAGGCGTCGATCGGTCCGCCGGCGATGATCCTGGCGTCGATGGTCGCGCTCGCCGGGCTGGGTGTCGTCGCCGCCACGATGACCCGCGATCGCGCGTGGTGCTCACGAGCGCGGTCCTCGTCGTCGTCGCCATCGGGGCGCTCGCCTCCGACCAGCTGAAGGTGCGCACCGACCAGACCAAGACGTTGCGCGACCGCGACGTCGTGGCCGGCGGCGACTGGGGGGCGGTCTTCCGCGTCGACGCCGTCGGGTTCGGCGACCTGTACCTCCTCCACCACGACGGCCTGTGGGGCTCGGCCATCTGGCGCTACGACGGGACGCCGGCGACGACCGACCGCTTCCTCACCGACAGCCGCCAGATCCCGTTCGCCGCCGCCGCGAGCGGACGCCCCGCGGGTGCTGATCATCGGCGCCGCCGGCGGCAACGAGATCCAGGCGTCGCTGTTCTACGGCGCCGGCCAGATCGACGCCGTCGAGCTCAACCCGGTGACGGTCTCCCTGCTGCGCGGGGAGTTCGCCGACTACGCCGGCAACATCACGCGAGCACCCGAACGTCAACTACGTCCAGGGCGACGGGCGAACGTTCCTCGCCCGCAGCGACGACGAGTACGACATCATCTGGTTCGTCGCGCCCGACAGCTACGCCGCGTCCAACGCCGCCACGTCGGGCGCGTTCGTGCTGTCGGAGAGCTACCTCTACACCGAGGAGATGATCGAGAGCGCGTTCGACCACCTCGCGCCGGACGGGGTGATCGTCGCCCAGTTCGGCGACCGCGACTTCGCCGCCCGCCCGATGCGCACGGCCCGCTACTTCGTGACCGCCCGCGAGGCGCTCGCCGATCGACGTCGACGACTTCGCCGCCCACACCGCCCTCGTCGTACGAGCGCGGCGACGCGCGAGCTCGCCGGCGACCAGCACGATCATGCTGTTCCGGTCGACCGGTCGACGAAGCCGGCGGCGGCCCGGTCGCAGGCAGCGTGGCCAAGGTGCCCGGCGCCCTGACCCTCTACCTGCCCGGCGCGGTGCGCGAGGACGGGCTCGTCGCCGACCTGATCACCTGCCGGACGAGAGGTCGACCGGATCGTCGACGACTACCCGCTCGACATCTCCGCGATCGACGACGACCGGCCCTTCTTCTGGCACTTCACGACTTCGGCAACGGTGCTCACCGACTGGGAGCGGAGCTTCCTGGACGCCGAGATCGCCATCGGCGAGCGGCTGCTCGCTCGTGCTGGTCATCCTCGGCGCGGTCGATCGCCGTCCGTCCTGCTGTGGCTGCCGTTCGCCGTCACCCGCCGGCGCGGCGCCGACGTCGCGCCGGCATGCCCGGACGCTGGCCGGCTGTTCGTCTACTTCGCCGTCGCTCGGGCTCGGCTTCATGTTCGTCGAGATCTCGATGATCCAGCGCTTCGCCCTGCTGCTCGGCTACCCGACGTTGTCGCTCTCGGTGTCGCTGTTCACCCTGCTCATCGCCACCGCCGTCGGCGCCCGGCTGCTCCGGCGCTCGTCCGCCGCTGGCGCGCGCGGGGCTGCCCGCGGTGACGGCCGCGCTCGATCGTGCTCGCCGCCGTGTACGTGGCTGATCTCCGACGCCACTCACCGAGGCCGCGCTGGCGTGGCCGCAGTGGGCCCGCATCGCGGTCGGTGTTCGTGCTGCTGTTCCCGATCGGCCTGCTGCTCGGCGTGTTCCTGCCGCGGGCATGGACGCCGTCGTCGCGACCGCCGAGCGGCCAGCGGATCGACGACCAGCGGCCGGCTGGTCGCCTGGTGCTGGGCGGTCAACGGGTTCTTCTCCGTCCTCGGCGCCTCGCTGACGACGATCGTCTCGATGACGTACGGCTTCGACCGCGCCGTCCTCGCCGGCCTCGTCCTCTACGTCGTGGCCGCCGTCGTGCTGCTCCCCGGCCGCCGTCTCGCCGAGCCCGAACCGGTTCTGACGACATCTGGGATCACTCAGCGATCCCAGGACTCCGCAGAGATCGCAGGCGCAGCCCACCGGTAGCCTCGAACGCCGCATGGCGCACGAGTTCATCTACACCTGCTACAAGCTCGCCCGCTTCTACCCGCCCGACCGCACGGTGCTGGAGAACATCTCGCTGTCGTTCTATCCCGGCGCCAAGATCGGCGTGATCGGGGCCAACGGCGCCGGCAAGTCGAGCCTGCTGCGGATCATGGCCGGGCCTCGACGACGGCTACACGGGCGAGGCCCGGCTCACCCCCGGCTTCACCGTCGGCTTCCTGCCCCAGGAGCCGCAGCTCGACCCGGCCAAGGACGTCCGCGGCAACGTCATGGACGGCGTGGCCGCGGTGCAGTCGATCATCGATCGCTACAACGAGGTGATGGCGATGTGGGCCGAGCCCGACGCCGACTACGACAAGATCGGCGCCCTCCAGGCCGAGCTCGAGGACAAGATCGCCGCCGCCGACGCCTGGAGCCTCGACCGCAACGTCGAGATCGCCATGGACGCCCTGCGCTGCCCGCCCGACGACGCCGACGTCACCACGCTGTCCGGCGGCGAGCGCCGCCGGGTCGCCCTGTGCCGGCTGCTGCTCAGCCGCCCCGACCTGCTGCTCCTCGACGAGCCGACCAACCACCTCGACGCCGAGAGCGTCGACTGGCTCGAGCGGTTCCTGCAGGACTACCACGGCACCGTCGTCGCGATCACCCACGACCGCTACTTCCTCGACAACGTCGCCCGCTGGATCCTCGAGCTCGACCGCGGGCGGGGCATCCCGTTCGAGGGCAACTACTCGTCGTGGCTCGAGCAGAAGCAGGAGCGCCTGGCCCGCGAGGAGCGGTCCAACGAGGCCCGCCGGCGCTCGCTGCGAGCGCGAGCTCGAGTGGGTGCGGATGGCGCCGAAGGCCCGCCAGGCCAAGGGCAAGGCCCGCCTCGCCGCCTACGACAAGCTGCAGGCCGAGGCCGAGGCCGCCCGGGGCGACGACAGCCGGCTCGAGATCGCCATCCCGCCGGGGCCGCGCCTCGGCGACACCGTGATCGAGGTCGACGGGCCTGCGCAAGGGGTTCGGCGACCGCCTGCTGATCGAGGACCTGTCGTTCTCGCTGCCCCACGCCGGCATCGTCGGCATCATCGGCCCGAACGGCGCCGGCAAGACGACGCTGTTCCGGATGATCACCGGGCGGCCGAAGGCTCGCAGGCCGGCCCGACGCCGGCGACGATCACGATCGGCGACACGGTGCAGCTCAGCTACGTCGACCAGAGCCGCGACGACCTCACCGCCGACAACACGGTGTACGAGGAGATCACCGGCGGCGTCGACCACCTGAAGGTCGGCAACCGCGAGATCCACGGGCGCGCCTACGTCGCCAGCTTCAACTTCAAGGGCACCGACCAGCAGAAGCGGGTCGGCGACCTGTCGGGCGGCGAGCGCAACCGGGTCCACCTGGCCAAGCTGCTCAAGGACGGCGGCAACGTGCTGCTGCTCGACGAGCCGACCAACGACCTCGACGTCGACACGCTGCGGGCGCTCGAGGCCGGGCTCGGAGTCGTTCCCCGGCTGCGCCGTCGTGATCAGCCACGACCGCTGGTTCCTCGACCGCATCGCCACCCACGTGCTCGCGTTCGAGGGCGACAGCCAGGTCCGCTGGTTCGAGGGCAACTTCACCGAGTACGAGGAGTGGCGCCACAAGGAGCTCGGCGCCGCCGCCGACCAGCCCCACCGCATCCACTACAAGCGCCTGGCCGGCTGACTGGCATCCGAGGTTTCGCGCCAGCGGAGGGTTTGCGTACCGGAAGGGGGGCCGGAATGCCTCCGGTGCCGGGAACCTCGAATGCGATGTCGTATCGTTCGCCCCATGTGCCTGAACTGTGTGAGCACAGCGGAGGCGATCGCCATCCAAGGGGCGTTCATCGGCTACGCGGTGAAGGGTCCAGTCCACCGGATGCTCGCCCGCGCCGGCCTGGCGCCGGAGCCGGACCCGGTGGCTCACGACGTCCGCACCGTGGCCTTCCTGCGCAGCCTCGACCTCGATCCGATCGAGATCTTGGGTGCCGACACCGTCTCGGCGGCCGAGGCGTGGATGCCGGCGCCGCGGCCTCGACGCGCGCCCGCCTCGCCGTCTCGGCGCGGCCCATCGGCTCCCAGAGCCTGCTCACCGCCCAGTAGACCGCGGCGAGCAGCGCCAGCGTCACCGGCGCCACGATCCACGGGTTGACGTGGGGCAGTGACCGGGCGGTCAGCCACCACGGCCCGGTCCACGACAGGTCGAACGGGTACCCGATCCGCTTCACCCCGTCGATCACGGGCTCGGCGACGAGATGGGCCCAGATCCCCCAGGCGAGCAGGCGGCAGACCCCGTAGAAGAAGATCGACCGGTACAGCGCGAGCAGCCCACGTTCGGGCAGGAACCGGCCGAACCACGCCCAGACCCGGGGATCGGCGGGCACGATCTGCGTACGCCAGTACTCCCGGGTGAGCACCCTCCACGACAACAACACCACCACGAGCCAGAAGACATCCATCGCGAGGCCAAGGCTGGAGTAGTAGGCGGCGGCGTCCAGGTACTTGCCGCCCTCGACGGTCGCCGCGTACGCCCACGTCTGCACCGTCCAGTTGATCGTCATGAACGGGAACAGCAGCATCGTGCCCACCGAATCGTTGACGTCGGTCAGCACATGGGCGGCGAAGCCGAGCAGGTACCCGACGGTGAACGCCCGATTGCGCTTCCACAGCCAGAACCCGGCGGCGACGGCCACCCCCAGGAAGAGGGTGTGGGTGAGACCCATCCCCGGCCACCCGCGGTGCCACCGGTGCGGCTCGTCGGAGCCGTAGTGCGTCCCGCCGATCGTGATCCCGTAGACCCAGAACTTCGACAGGAAATCGGGGGTGAAGTCACCGAGGAAGATCGCCCAGAAGCTGACCTTGCCTCGCATCTTCTTCGGGAGGTGGGCCTGGACGGCGTAGATCTCGAACTGGTGGGCCGCCCAGCTCACGCCGCTCCTCGATCGTCGCCGCCCGGGGCATCACCACCCGGTCGGAGCCGTGCCCGCACCTGGTCGGTCAGCCACGGGCCGACGACGATCACCGCGACCAACCAGACCGGACCGACGAACCAGTTGAGCAGCCACTTGTGGTAGATCCCGAGGCCCACGTAGGACACCCCGGCCACGAGGTACCAGACCAGCTGCTCGACCGATCCGAGCCGCCGCGACCCGCGATGGTCGAGGAGCGGGCCATCCGCCGGCTGCATCGGGCGGACAGTAGCCTCCTGCGGGCGATGACGACCGAACCCCCCGTCGCTCCGCCGGAGGCGGAGTCGGACACCGCGCTGGCCACCCGGCTGGCCGACGGAAGCGGGCCGCGGCCTGCTCGCCGTGCGTCAGCATCTGGTCAGCGGCGGGGCCCACCCGTGGCAGGTGATGGACGGCGGCGACACGTCCAGCCAGCGGTTTCTGGCCGACGAGCTGGCGCGGGTCCGCCCGGACGACGCCGTGCTGTCCGAGGAGGGGCTGGAGGATCCCCGGCGGTTCCGCCGCGACCGGGTGTGGATCATCGACCCGCTCGACGGCACTCGGGAGTTCGGCGAGCCCGGCCGGTGGGACTGGGCCGTGCACGTCGCCCTCTGGTCGTCGGGACGTTTCCTCGCCGGCGCGGTCAGCCTGCCGGCGGTCGGCATCACGTTCTCCACCGATCCCCCGCCGCCGGTCGCCGACGTCCAGCGCGAGCGTCCTCGCCTCGTGACCTCGCGCACGCGGGCGCCGTACGCCGCGGCCGTGGTCGCCGACGGCGCTCGATGCCGAGCCGGTGCGGCTCGGGTCGGCCGGGGCCAAGGCGATGTCGGTGGTCAACGGAGACACCGACATCTACGTCCACGACGGCGGGATGTACCAGTGGGACTCGGCGGCCCCGGCCGCCGTCGCCCTGGCCGCCGGCTTGCACGTCAGCCGGATCGACGGCTCGCCGCTGCGTCTACAACGGCCGCGACCCCTGGCTGCCCGATTTCCTGGTGTGCCGTCCAGAATGGGCGACTCCCGTGCTCCACGCGCTCCACGGTTGATCCGACCCGTGATGGCGCTGCAACGGGCGTAGGGTTGGCACGCCATCCGAAGCGGGCGGCCACGAGAGGGCAGGCGATGACAAGCGACGGCAACGACGACGGCCGGCTGCCGACCGACAGCCCGGCCGAGAAGCGGTCCGGCTGGCTGTCCGCGACGCAACTGGCCGGTCTCGCCTCGCTCGGTGCCGGCGCGATCCACGCCGCCGCGATCGGCATCCACGCCGAACACGCCACGCTCGCCCGACTGTTCGTCGCTGTCGCCGCGGCGCAGTTGGCGGCCGGGCTGGTGATGCTCGTCAAGGGCGGACGGGCCGCCGCCGTCGCCACCGCCCTCGTCAACGCCGGTGCGGTCGCCGCGTGGGCCGTCACCAGGGTGTCCGGGATCTCGTGGATCGAAGGGCTCGAGCAGTCGGAAGCCCCGCAGTTCGCCGACACCGCGTGCGCCGCGCTCGGCGCGGTGGCCGCGGTCGCCGCGGTCGTCGCCCTGGTGCGCGAGCAGACCCGGCCGGCCGCGTCCCGGCTCGGCGTGCCGGCGGTCGCGGTCGGCGCGCTGACCGTGGTGGCGATGATGTACGGCGGCACGCACGTCCACAGCCACGACGACGGCACGACGCCGCGCGCCGCCGGGGCCGAGCACACCCACGGCGACGAAGCAGCCACCGCCGACGGCGAAGCGGCGGTGCGACGGGCACGCCCACCCGAGGACGCCGCCGCCATGGACGGCGCCGCGACGGCCGACGGTCACGCCCACGGCGACGACGCCGCCGCCACCGACGGCCACGCCCATCCCGACGATGCCGCGGGTGCGTCGGCTCTGGCGTGGCCGCGGGCGTGGGATCCGAGCCAGCCGATCGACTTCTCCGGCGTGTCCGGGCGTGACTCGGAGGCAGGAAGCACGTGCCGAGCGGCTCGCCGCCCGCACGCTCGACGTCCTGCCGGCGAAGTTCGCCGACGTCACGACGCTGTCCGCCCTCGGGTTCCACTCGATCGGCGACGCCGCCACCGGCTACGAGCACTACATCAACATCGGCTACATCGGCGACGACCACTTCCTCGACCCCAACCATCCCGAGTCGCTCGTCTACCGCGTCGACGGCGACCAGCGCACGCTCGTGTCGGCGATGTACATCGCCGAGGAGACGCCGATCGACGACCCGAAGCTGGTCGCGCTACGGCGGCCCGCTGATGCAGTGGCACGTCCACCTGAACCTGTGCTGGGCGATCAACGACCAGGGAGTGCCGACCGTCGTCGCGGTCACCGACGACCACGGCGGAACCTGCCCCGCGGGATCGGTGAACGCCGGTGGGAACAACCCGATGGTCCACGTGTGGGTCGCGCCGCACGAATGCGGCCCGTTCGCCGCCCTCGAGGGCCACGGAGCCGGGCAGGCCGACGCCGCCGCGGGTCAACGCACCGACCAGTGCGCGGCCGGGCACGACCACGGCGCCGAAGCCGGCACCGGGGCGGCCGCGGCGCCGGTGCCCTACGACCCGCGCAAGCCGATCGACCTCAGCGGCGTCGACGGCGTCACGCCGCGGCAGCAGGCCTTCGCCGAGAACCTCGTCGCGACGAACGTGGTCCGCCTGCCCCAGTGGTCCGACCCGGCCGTGGCCGAGGCCGCCGGCTTCCGCTCGATCGGCGACGGCGGCACCGGGCACGAGCACTACATCCAGTGGGACTGGATCAACGACGACGTCTGGCTCGATCCGGACGCCCCCGAAAGCCTCGTGTACGAGCCGCAGCCCGACGGCTCCAAGAAGCTGGTCTCGGCGATGTACATGCTGCCCGACGACGTCGCGCTCGACGAGGTGCCCAACTACGGCGGCCAGCTCATGCAGTGGCACGTCCACAACGACCTCTGCTTCACGGACGATCCGGAGGCACCGCAGGTGGCGGGCCTCCGGGCCCCGAACGGCGAGTGCTCGCCACCGCTGGTCGCGCTCGCGCAGTCGCCGATGATCCACGTCTGGATCACACCGCACCCGTGCGGTCCGTTCGCCGCCCTCGAGGGCGTCGGCGCCGGTGCGATCAGAGCGGGCGAGGAACGCTGGTGCGACCACGCCCACGGGTCGTGACGTCAGCCTGACGCACGGGCTGCCGCCCGGCGGGCGTCCATCGTCGCCGCCGCGTCCTCGTCCCTGATGCGGGTGGCGATGGCCGCCGCGATCAGCGCCAACAGGGTCGAGACGACGAAGGCCCAGTGGTAGCCCTCGAGCGCCCGTTGCGGATCGGTCGGCGCCGCCGTCAGCGGGGTGAAGCCGGACAGGACGGTCGCCATCAGCGCCACGCCGATGGACACCGACATCTGCCGCTGGGTGGAGAAGATCGCCGACGCCCGCCCGTTGTCGCTCGGGGCGATGCGGGCGTAGCTCGCCGTCTGCACGGCGACGAAGGTGAACCCCATGGCCAGCCCGCGGGCGAAGAGGAGGCTGCGCACGATCCACAGGTCGGTGTGGAGCCCGAGCTGGGTGAACCCGGCGACGGTCACGGCTGCCCCGAGCATCCCGCCGACGACCAGCCGCCGCGGTCCGACCCGCCCGTAGATCCGACCCGCGATCTGCGAGGCGATGAGGATGCCGATGGCCTGCGGGAACGTCACCAGTCCGCTGTCGAACGGGTCGAGTCCGCGCAGGCCCTGCAGGTACAGCGGGAGCACGAACAGCAGGCCGACGAAGCTCGCCATCCCGAACGCCATGACCAGGTTGGTGGTGGCGAAGAGCCGGTCGCGCAGCAGGCGGAGGGCGAGCATCGGCTCTGGGCGGTGGGTCTCGACCCACACGAGGAGGGCGAACGCGAGCACGCCGCCGATGCCGAGCACGACGACGACCGGATCGTCCCAGCCCACCCGGGGGCCTTCGTTGAGGGCGTAGATGATCGCCGCCAGGCCGAACGCCGACAGCACGAAGCCGGGGATGTCGAACCGGCCCGCGCTGGGCTCGGTGTGCTCGCGGAGGAAGCGCAGCCCGAAGACCAGCGCGGCCAGCCCGATCGGGACGTTGACGAAGAAGATCCAGCGCCAGCCGATCGTGTCCGTGATGAGGCCGCCGAGCACCGGCCCGAGGGCCGGCGCGGCGAGCGTCGGCACCAACACGATCGTCGCCGCCCGGGCGCGTTCGATCGGGGGGAAGGCGCGGAACAGCATCGCGATGCCGACCGGCGTGAGCATCCCGCCTCCGACGCCTTGGAGCACGCGGAACCCGATGAGCTGGCCGATGGACTGGGCCACCCCGCAAAGGACCGATCCGCCGACGAACAGGACCAGCGCGGTGAGGAACAGCCGCTTCGTCCCGAAGCGATCACCCAGCCACCCGCTGGCCGGGATGAACACCGCCATCGACAGCGTGTAGCCGAGGACGATCCACTCGATCGCCTCGGTCTGCAGTTCCGTGCCGATCGTGCGCAGAGCGACGTTGACGATCGTCGTGTCGAGGATGTCGAGGAACAGCGCGGCCACGAAGACCGCGGCGACGATGTACTTGTAGGCGACCGTCCGGCCGAACAGCACGACCGGCGCGACGTCCTGCGGAACCGCCGTGATCGCCATTGCGATCGACGGTACGTCACCGCAGCGTGAGGCAACGATGTGGGGGCATTCCGAGATCTCGCGGCCATGATGGACCTGATGGCGCGAGCTGGCGACCTGGCGTGGGGCGCGTTTCCCGACGACGCACCGTGGGTCCTCGACCGCGGGGCGATCCCGTGGTGGGCGGACGCCGAGCGGCTCCGGGAACAGGTTCGCCGGGAGGTGCCGGCGCTGATCACCCCCGGCCGGTTGCCGCCCGGCGGCCGCGGCGTCGCGGTCGTGGCCCGGCTCGGCGTCGCCGTGGTCCCGTGGGTGTGGCGACGCCGCCGGGGCAAGGCACCGGGCGCGAAGGGCGTGGCCGAGCTCTCGCGGCGGCTGCGCCTTGCCGCCGAGACGCTCGGGCCGACGTTCATCAAGCTCGGCCAGATCATCTCGTCCGGCGAGGGCATCTTCCCGCCCGAGCTCGTCGGCGAGTTCAAGCGCTGCCGCGACCAGGTGCCGGCGGAGTCCTTCGACGACGTCCGGCGAACCGTCGAGGAGGATCTCGGCCGTCGTCTCGACGAGGTCTTCGCCTCGTTCGAGGAGGCGCCGCTCGCCGCCGCCTCGATCGCCCAGGTGCACGTCGCCCGCCTCGCGCAGCGGCGAGGAGGTCGTCGTCAAGGTGCAGCGCCCGACGTCGCCCGAGCGATCCAACGGGACGTGCGGGCGATGGCGTGGCTCGCACCGCACCTCGTCGGGCGCATCCCGCGTGGCGTCGCTCGCCAACCCGCCGGCGCTGGTCGAGCTGTTCGCCGACACGATCGTCGAGGAGCTCGACTTCCGCGTCGAGGCCGCCAACATGCTCGACGTGGCGGCGATGCTGCGCGACCTCGGCACAGACGGGCTACGTCGTGCCGCGGCCGCACCCGACGCTCGTCACCCGGCGGGTCCTCGTGATGCAACGGGTCGAGGGCTTCAAGTTCGACGACGTCACCGGCATGCGCCAGGCCGGCGTCGACACCGAGGGCGTCGTGCGCACGGCGATGATCGCACTGATGGAAGGGGCGATGGTCGAGGGCATCTTCCACGGCGACCTGCACGGCGGGAACCTGTTCGTGCTCCCCGACGGGCGCACCGCGCTGCTCGACTTCGGGATCGTCGGGCGCCTCGACGACGAGCGCCGGGTCGCCTTCCTGCGGCTCATGCTCTCGGCGATGACCAACGACCTGATGGGCCAGATGCGGGCCCTGCGGGACCTCGGCGCGCTGCCGCAGGGAACCGACCTGCGCGCCGTCGTCCACGACCTCGGTCTCGACCAGGTGCCGGTCGACCCGACGACGCTCACCGGCGACCAGCTGGTGAAGGAGGTCCAGCGGGTGGTCAAGGCGCTGCTCGGCTACGGCGCCCGGATGCCCAAGGAGCTGATGCTCTACGTCAAGAACCTGGTGTTCCTCGACGGCGCGATCGCCCGGCTCGCTCCCGACCTCGACATCCTCGCCGAGATCGCCAACATCTCGATGCTCTTCGCCCAGCGCCACGGCGAGCGGCTCGGCCGGGAGCTGGGCATCGACACCAGCGCGGTCGAGATCGACCTCGACGGGGTGAAGGCCGGCTTCGGCCTCGACCCGAGCGTCGAGCGCCTCACCCACCGCGAGCTGCAGGAACGGCGCGCGATCATCCAGCAGCGCATGCAACACCGCAAGTAGCGCATCCGAGGTTTTCACGTCACCGGAGGGTTTGCGGACCGGACGGGGCGCACGAAAACCTCGGATGGCGACCGCCGGTAGGGTCGGCCGGCGTGCGGCTCGTCATCGCCCGGTGCTCGGTCGACTACGTCGGGCGGTTGACGGCCCACCTCCCCGAGGCGGTGCGGCTGATCATGGTGAAGGCCGACGGCTGCGTCGCCGTCCACGCCGACGGCGGCGCCTACAAGCCGCTGAACTGGATGAACGCGCCGAACACCCTGGCCACCTCCGATCACGGAGTGGGTCGTCACCAACCCCAAGGGTGAGCAGCTGACGATCACCCTCCACGAGGTGCTCGGCGACTGGACCCACGACTTCGGTGCCGACCCCGGACTGCGCAAGGACGGCGTCGAGGCTCACCTCCAGGAGCTCCTCGCCGCCAACCCGGACGCCATCGAGGATGGGCTCCGCCTCGTGCGCCGGGAGTACCCGACAGCGATCGGCCCGGTCGACCTGGTGTGCCGGGCGGCCGACGGCGCCGGTCGTCGCCATCGAGGTCAAGCGGCGCGGCGAGATCGACGGCGTCGAACAGCTCACCCGCTACGTCGACCGCCTGCACCTCGACTCGACGCTCGGTCCGGTGCGGGGCGTGCTCGTCGCCCAGGTCGTCAAACCCCAGGCGCGCGTGCTCGCCGAGGCCCGCGGCTTCCGCTGGGTCGAGGTCGACTACGACGTCCTCCGCGGCCTCGCTCCTGACGAACTCCGACTTTTCTGAGTGTGGCGCAGTTGCGCGACGACGTGACGATCGCTGACCACCGGTGGCTCACCGTTCGACGCCTAGGGAGCGCCGCGGCGACCGCTGTAACTTCGCCGCATGCCACAAGAAGTCCGCGGCGTCATCGCCCCCGCCAAGGGCGAGCCGGTCACGATCGAGACCGTCGTCGTCCCCGATCCCGGCCCGGGCGAGGCCGTCGTCCAGATCCAGGCGTGCGGGGTCTGCCACACCGACCTGCACTACCGCGAGGGCGGGATCAACGACGAGTTCCCGTTCCTCCTCGGCCACGAAGCGGCCGGGGTCGTCGAGTCGGTCGGCGACGGGGTCACCGACGTCGCCCCAGGCGACTTCGTGATCCTCAACTGGCGGGCGGTGTGCGGGAGCTGCCGGGCATGCAGCCGCGGCGAGCCGTGGTACTGCTTCGCCACCCACAACGCCACACAGAAGATGACGCTCGCCGAGGACGGCACCGTGCTGTCCCCGGCGCTCGGGATCGGGGCGTTCGCCGACAAGACGCTCGTCGCCGCCGGTCAGTGCACGAAGGTCGACGCCGAGGCGCCGGCGACGGTCGCCGGCCTGCTCGGGTGCGGCGTGATGGCCGGCCTCGGCGCGGCGATCAACACCGGTGGTGTCACGCGGGGGAAGACGGTCGCCGTGTTCGGCTGCGGCGGCGTCGGCGACGCGGCGATCGCCGGCTCCCGGCTCGCCGGCGCATCGACGATCGTCGCCATCGACATCGACGACCGCAAGCTCGAGTGGGCCAAGGAGTTCGGCGCCACCCACACGTGCAACTCGAGCCACGGAGGATCCTGTCGAGTTCGTCCAGTCGGTGACGGGCGGGTTCGGCGCCGACGTGTGCATCGAGGCGATCGGCATCCCGGCCGTGTACAAGCAGGCGTTCGCGGCACGGGACCTCGCCGGCACGGTGGTCCTCGTCGGCGTGCCCCGGCCCGACGACGTCCTCGAGCTGCCGTTCATCGAGGTGTTCGGCCGCGGGCGGCGCCCTGAAGTCGAGCTGGTACGGCGACTGCCTGCCGTCTCGCGACTTCCCGATGCTGATCGACCTGTTCCGCCAGGGGCGGCCTCGACGCTCGACCGGTTCGTCAGCGAGGAGATCGCACTCGACGCCGTCGAGGAGGCGTTCCACAAGATGGAGCGGGGCGAGGTGCTCCGCTCGGTCGTGGTCGATGTGAGCGATCGTCACGGCAGCGCTCAGCGCTGCCGGCCGCTGAGGCGTCGTGAGGTCAGCAGCTCGACCGGGGCCGGGGGTCGCCGCCACCTGGTAGGTCACCCCGCCCTCGGCGAAGAACGTGAGCTGGTTGGCGTCGACGAACAGCGCGTCCCCTTCGACCGCCGGCAACTCGGCGCACTCGCCCGCGTCGGCGAGGCGGACCGAGGCGTCGGCCGGCCAGTCGACGATCGTCGGCCGGAACTCGGTGGTCACCGTCGGCGAGGTCGATCGGTGTCGCCCGGATGAGGTAGGCGTCGCTCGTACGGGCCCTCGGGGCCGAGCTCGTCCTCGCCGACGGTCCCGGCCAGGTCGGTGGCCGCGGTGACGAACTCGAAGAGGTTGGCCCGGCCGGCGTCCGTCTCGCCGTCGAAGCCGAGGGCGTAGGCCGAATGGGTGTAGGTGGTCCCGTCGACGGTGATCCTCACGACGGTGTCGGGGGCGTCGGCGATCTGATCGTTCCGCGCGTACTCGACGTCGGCGAGCAGCCCGAGCTCGTCGGCCTTGGCGAGCAGGGTCTGGATGCCGTCCTCGGTGATCGTGCGCTCGAGCAGGTTGGGCAGCAGCGGCCCGGGATAGATCGCCGGGACCGGGCCCTCGTAGATCGCCCGCCCGTCGCCCGTGATGAGGAGCAGCGGCGCCCGGGAGAACGTCATCTCCGGCGGTGGCGAACCCGCCCTCGTAGCTGATCTCGACCACGGCCTCGTCGGCGCCCGTCGGATGGTCGATAGCGCGCGCGCCGGGCGGTGTGGCGGGCGAGGTCGTCGGGGGCGTCGACGTCGGGGGCGGACGCGTCGGGGCGGCGTTGCGGGGGCGGACGTTGCCGGGGCGTCGCGCGGGGGCGTCGGCGATGGTGCTCGGTGCGACCGAGCCGGACGTCTGGTCGGCGGCCGGCGAGCGACTCGCCGCACGCGGCGAGGATCAACAGAGCGGCGGTGCCGGAGATGAGCACGTGATGACGCTTGACGGTGTCGCACGACCGGTTGGACGTCGGCACCGGTCGTCCGGTTCCCGCGATCGTTAGGCTCCGGCCGGTGCAGCCGATCCGGGGCGCCGTGCAGCACTACGCCTGGGGCGACCCCGAGTTCATCCCCCGGCTCCTGGGCGTCGCGCCCGACGGCCGGCCGTGGGCGGAGCTGTGGCTGGGGACCCACCCGAACGGGCCCGCCCGGCTCGTCGACGGCCGCCGCGCTGGCCGACGTCACCGGCCCGCTCCCCTTCCTGCTCAAGGTCCTGGCCGCCGCCGAGCCACTGTCGCTGCAGGCCCACCCGTCGGCGGAGCAGGCCGCGCCGGCTTCGCCGCCGGTCGCTATCCGGACCCGGAGCCGAAGCCCGAGCTGCTCTGCGCGCTCACCGAGTTCGAGGCGTTCTGCGGCGTCCGGCCGGTCGACGCGACGCTGGCCCTGCTCGCCGAGCTCGGCGCGGTCGAGCTGGCCGACGCGGTGCGCGACGGCGGACCCGGTGACGGCGCTCGCCGCGCTGTATCACGGTGGCATCCACGTCGAGCCGATCGTAGACGGCGTGCCGGGCGAGCGACCGGCCCGAGGCCCGGTGGGTCACCCGGCTGGCCGCCCGCTACCCCGGCGACCCGAGCGTCGCCGCGACGCTTGCTGCTCAACCTCGTCCGGCTGGCAGCCCGGGCAGGCGATCCAGCTCGGCGCCGGGCACCCTGCACGCCTATCTCGGCGGCGCCGGCATCGAGCTGATGGGCGCCAGCGACAACGTCGTCCGCGGCGGGCTGACCGCCAAGCCCGTCGACGTCGACGACCTGCTCGCCGTGCTCGACACCACGCCCGCTCGCCGAGCCGGTGCTGCCGGCCGCGTCCGAGTACCCGCTGGCCGGCACGTCGATCCGGCTGCTTCGGCTGGAGGGACCGGCGACCCACGACGCCACCGGACACGAGCTGGTCGTCACCTCCGACGGCGCGCACCGGCTACCTGCCGCCCGGCGACCGACCTCGACGTCGACGCCGGCGAACCACCGCCTACGTCGCCCAAGGGTGATTCGAGGTTTTCCTGCGCCCCTGCCGGCGCCGGAAACCCTCCGGTGCCGCGAAAACCTCGGATGGAGGAGGCGTCAGCGGCCGACGGTCTTGCGGATCTCGACGATCTTCTCGGCGGCGTGGTTGACGTCGGCGCCCTGGGCGTCGAGCAGGGCGGAGCGGTCGCGGGCCGCCTCGCGCTCGGCGCGGGCGGTGTCGGCCTTGGCGATCGCCGCCTCGATGCCGTGCTCGTTGATGAACTCGGCCCACTCGACCAGCGAGTCGACCATCTCGTCCTCGGGGACGACGGCGATGTTGCGGCCCTTGACGAACAGGTGGCCGCGCTTGTTCCCGGCGGCGATGCCGAGGTCGGCCTCGCGCGCCTCGCCGGGCCCGTTGACGACGCACCCCATCACCGCGACCTGCAGCGGGAGCTCCCGCTCGCCGAACGCGTCCATCGCCCGCTTGGCCACCTCGATCACGTCGATCTCGGCCCGCCCGCACGACGGGCAGGCGATCAGGTCGACGTTCTTGCGCTCGCGCAGGCCGAGCGACTCGAGCAGCTGCCGGCCGGCCCGCGCCTCCTCGACCGGGTCGGCGGTGAGCGAGTAGCGGATCGTGTCGCCGATGCCCTCGAGCAGCAGCGTGGCGATCCCGGCGGTCCCCTTGACCAGCCCGCCCGGCGGCGGCCCGGCCTCGGTGACGCCGAGGTGCAGCGGGTGGTCGGTCGCCGCCGAGAGCTGGCGGTAGGCCTCGACCATCAGCGGCACGCTCGACGCCTTGACCGAGATCTTGACGAGGTCGAAGTCGACCTCCTCGAAGTACGCCATCTCCTGCAGCGCCGACGCGACCATCGCCTCCGGGCGTGACGCCGCCGAAGCGCTCGTACAGCGCCGGGTCGAGCGACCCGCCGTTGACGCCGATGCGGATCGGCACCTGCCGGTCGCGGGCCTCGGACGCCACCGCCTTGATGTGCTCGGGCCGGCGGATGTTGCCCGGGTTGAGCCGCAGCCCGTGCACGCCGGCCTCCAGCGCGGCCAGCGCCATCCGGTACTGGTGGTGGATGTCGGCGATGATCGGCACCGGCGACCGCGGCACGATCTGGGCCAGTCCTTCGGCGGCCTCGGCCTCGTTGCACGTGCACCGGACGATGTCGCAGCCGGCGGCGGCGAGCCCGTAGATCTGCTGCAGCGTGCCCTCGACGTCCGCCGTCTTGGTGATCGTCATCGACTGCACGCTCACCGGCGCACCGCCGCCGACCGGCACCGACCCGACGTGGATCTGCCGCGTCGGGCGGCGCTCGCTCGAGCGACGCCGGTGCTTCATCGCAGACGGCTGGGTGATGTCGAGGTAGAGGCCGGAGACGAACAGGGCGAGCAGCACCATGATCACGCCCATCGCGAACGGCATCAGCCTCGACACGTCGGCGAAGTAGCGCCGGCCGCCGCGCTCGCGGACACGCTCGTACGTCGCCACCGCGGCGTGGCCGCCGTCGAGGGGCAGCAGCGGGAACATGTTGAACACGCCGACGAACACGTTGAGCACGGCGAGCAGGTAGAGCACGCCGACGAGACCCTCGGTCTCGCCGACGGTGCCGCTCACCTGGGTCACCCCGACGACCGTCGTCGGGCGCGTCGACAGGTCCTCGCTCTCGCCGCTCAGGTGGTTGATGATGTTCACCGGGTTGAGCACCTGGACGATGCCCTTGGTCGACTCCCACGTGACCGGGATCAGGTCGGTCACGCTGGACACGGCCGCGTCGCCGATCGACATCTCCTCCCACTCGGCGGCGGTCCGGCTGCTGACGCCGAGGCGGGCGGAGCCGAAGAGCTCGCTGCCCTGCTCGGTGTTGGCGCCGAGCACGGCCGTCACCGTCTGCTGCTCGCCGTCGCGCTCGACCACGATGACGACCGAGTCGCCCGGTTCGTGGCTGCGGACGGTCTCGCCGAGGTCGTCGGGGTCGTCGATGGCGTCGCCGCCGATCGAGAGCACGACGTCGCCGGACTCGATGCCCGCCGCCTGCGCCGGCCCGCCGCTCTCGACGACGCCGATCTCGGCGCCCGGCCGCTCGACGAGCTCGCCGCGCGTCGAGTAGATGCCGAACAGGAGCACGATCGCGATCAGCAGGTGCATCAGCGAGCCGGCCGAGATCACCAGCATCCGCCGGGGATAGCTCTTCTGGCGGTACGTGCGGGCCTCGTCGGCGGGCGGGACCTCGTCCATGTTGTTCATGCCGATGATCCGCACGAACGCGCCGAGGGGCAGCGCCCGCACGCCGTACTCGGTCTCGCCCCGGTGGAAGCTCCACAGCCGGGGTCCGAAGCCGAGGAAGAACTGCGTCGCCTTCATCCCGGTCATGCGGGCGGTGACGAAGTGCCCGGCCTCGTGGAGGAAGACGGAGATCAGGATCCCGACGGCGAAGACGAACATCCAGAGGTTCACGATGGCGAGCCAGACGAGCAGCCCGATGATCAGCAGCCCGCCGAGCGCGCCCTGCCACCCGCCGCTCTCCGGCTCGGCCGCGGGCGCCTCGGTCACCGACCCGCCGGCCATGACCTCGTTGCGGAAGCGGTCGTAGCGGCCGCGGTCCTCCGTCGTCTTCATCGTGCGCTCATGTCCTGTACTCGTCGCCTCGCGACGCTCCGCGCCGCCCGATCGGCCGCCACCACCTCGTCGACGGTCGTCGGCACCCCTGCATCATGCCGGTCGAGAGCGGCAATGCACACGTCAGCGATCTGATCCCAGCGGATCTCGCCGGCGAGGAAGGCGTCCACGGCGACCTCGTTGGCCGCGCTGAGCCACGCCGGTGCGCTGCCGCCGGCTCGTCCGGCCTGGTAGCAGAGCGTCGAGGCAGCGGAACGTGGCCATGTCGGGCGGCTCGAACGTCGAGCGATCCGAGCCGGGCCCAGTCGATGCGGCCGAAGGGCGTGGCGATCCGCTCCGGGTACCCGAGGGCGTAGCCGATCGGCAGCCGCATGTCGGGCAGGCTGAGCTGGGCGACCGTCGAGCCGTCGGTGAACTCGACCATCGAGTGGACCACCGACTGGGGGTGCACGACGACCTCGATCCGGTCGTAGGCGACGCCGAACAGCTCGTGGGCCTCGATCACCTCCAGGCCCTTGTTCATCAGCGTGCTCGAGTCGATGGTGATCTTCGGACCCATCGCCCAGGTCGGATGGGCCAGCGCCTCGTCGACGGTCGACGTCGGCGAGCTCGGCGGCGGTTCGCCCGCGGAACGGGCCGCCGCTGGCGGTCAGCAGCACCCGGGCGACCTCGCGGTCGACGGCGACCGACGAGCGCAGGCACTGGTGCACCGCACAGTGCTCGCTGTCGACCGGGACCAGCTCGGCGCCGGGCGTCGCCCGCAGCGGCTGCACGACCGGGCCGGCGGCGATGAGGCTCTCCTTGTTGGCCAGGGCGAGCCGCTTGCCCTGCTCGAGCGTGGCGATCGTGACCGGGAGGCCGGCGAAGCCGACGACCGCGTTGACGACGACGTCGGCCGGCTCGACGAGGTCCGCGAAGCGGTCGACGACGGTGGCGAAGGGCAGCGCGGCGGCGACCTCGGCCCGGCGGGCCGGGTCGGCGACGGCGACGACGCGGCGGCCGGAACTCCTTCGCCTGCTCGACGAGCACGTCCACGGACGACCCGACCCCGAGCGCCACGACCTCGTAGCGCGGCGCCTCGGCCCGCACCACGTCGAGGGTCTGCGTGCCGATCGAGCCGGACGAACCGGCGATGCAACGCGAACGGTCATTGCATCTCGGTGATGCGAGCGAGCGAGCGCCAGCGAGCGAGCGGCCAGCAACTGCGCAGGCAGTATGCGGTGTGGCCGGGGAACGCCATGAACGTCACGGCCCGAGCGCTACGACGTCCAGGTTCGAGAACCAGCGTCAGGTAGTACGCGGCCGGCAGGACGAACAGGAAGCCGTCGAAGCGGTCGAGGACGCCACCGTGCCCGCTGAGCAGGTTGCCGAAGTCCTTCACGTCGAGGTTGCGCTTGAACATGCTCTCGGTCAGGTCGCCGAGCGGGGCCATCACCGCGATCACGATGGCCAGGATCAGCAGGTCGCCGGTGCTCCACGTGTCGCTGCGGCCGGTGAGGCCGACGACGAAGAGCACGACGATCGTCATCAGCGTTCCGCCGATGACGCCTTCGACCGTCTTGGCCGGGCTGATCCACGCGCGCAGCGGGGTCTTGCCGACCGCCGACCCGACGAGGAGGGCGCCGACGTCGTTGGCCACCACGCCGAGCACGATCATGAACAACGTGTCGGTGCCGACGTTCTCGAACCCGGCCTCGTTCGACCACCGCACGATCAGCGCGGCGAACGAGCCGAGCAGGCCGATCCACACGACGCCGAGCGTCGTGATCGCCATGTTGGGCAGCGGCCCGGACTCGACCCCGGCCGCTCCGATGAACCCGGCCGCGCCGGCGATGAAGGCGAACGCGATCACCAGCGGCAACGATTGATCGCCCACCCAGTAGGCGGCGAGCGGGGCGGCGACGCACGCGGCGAGCCCGGGGGCGACGGCCGGGCGATAGCCCTTCTCGGTGACCTTGCCGAAGTACTCGAAGGCGGCGACGGCGAGCACGGCGACGATCAGGATCAGCACCCCGAGCGGCCGCCAGAGCGTGGCGAGGATGAAGAGCACGGCGAGCACGGCGCCGGCGATGATCGCTGCGGGCATGTCGCGGCGGGAGCCGGTCGTGCCGGCCGCCGTGCGCGCCGGTCCGGCCGGCCGTCCCGAGCGCTGCTGCCCGGACCGGCGGCGCGGCCGCGTCGCCGGCGGCGGCCGGCGCGGTGACGCCCGACGGATCGGTGCCGATCGTGATCCGCCCGGGTTCGCGCGGTGGCGGCGGCGGCGCCAGTGAGGTCTCGCCGGACGGTTCGGAGAGGCTGTCCGCGCGGACCTCGCCGGTGGCGTCCCGGTCGATCCCGCTCTCGCCCGGTGCCGCGGTCTCGCTCGACGGCTCGTCGTCGCGCCACACCGGCGTCTCGGTGGTGAACTGCGACCACACGTCGACGTCGTCGTCGTTCTCGGGATCCTGGCCGGAGGCCTGTGGCGACACCCGGGGGATCTCGCCGGTCGGCGGGTCCGTCCAGTGCGGCAGCGGCCCGGTGTCGTTGGGCCCGAAGCTCAGGCGGCGCTCGCCGCTGTCGTCGGTGGCGCCAGGGCGATCGGTCGGCTCGTCGGGGAACAGCGGGCCGCCGAACTCATCCGTGTCTGGGTCCCCGCTGGTGTCTCCCGGCCGCCACCTCTCGTCACTCACTGGTGCACCTTCCTCATCTACGCCGCGACTGGCCGAGGTCAGACCTCGAGCAGTTCGGCCTCCTTGCGGCCGAGGGCCGCATCGATGGACTCGACGTGGTCGTGGGTGATCTTCTCCAGCTCCTTCTCGGCCCGTTCGAGCTCGTCGGCGGAGATCTCGCCCGCGCGCTCGGATCCCTCGAGGTGCTTGCGGGCTTCCCGCCGGAGGTTGCGCACGGCGACCCGGCCGTCCTCGGCCATGTGCTTCACGACCTTGACGTACTCCTTGCGTCGCTCCTCCGTGAGCTGCGGGAACGACAGACGGATGACCGTTCCGTCGTTGCTCGGTGCGACACCGAGGTTGGAGTCGACGATGGCCTTCTCGATCGCCCCGAGCGAGTTGCGGTCGTGCGGCTTGACCAGGAGTTGACGCGCCTCGGGGACCTGGATGCCGGCCAGTTGCTGCAGTGGCACCGGCGAGCCGTAGTACTCGACGTTGAGCTTCTCGATCAGGGCCGGGGCGGCCCGGCCCGGTGCGAACCGTCTGGAACTGCGACTGGACATGCCCCACGGCCTTGTCCATCTTGTCGATGGCCTCGAGAAGCGTCTCTTCGATCACCTGGCCCAGAGTAACGCTCCCGGTGTCGTCGCTGGGCGTACCGCCTGGTGGGACTCGGTGTCGCTCACGTGATGATCGTGCCGACCTTGCCGCCCTCGAGGATCGCCCGCAGCGCGCCGGGCTCGGTCATGTCGAAGACCACGATCGGGATCTTGTTGTCCCGGCAGAAGGCGATCGCCGTGGCGTCCATCACCTTCAGGTCCTTGTTCATGACCTCCATGTAACCGATCTCGTCGAACTTGGTGGCGCTCCGATCGGTGCGGGGATCGGCGTCATAGACCCCGTCGACCCCGGAGTGCGTCCCCTTCAACAGCGCCTCGGCATCGATCTCGGCCGCCCGCAGCGCGGCCGCGGTGTCGGTGGTGAAGAACGGGTTGCCGGTGCCGGCGGCGAAGATCACGACCCGGCCCTTCTCGAGGTGGCGCACCGCCCGCCGCCTGATGTACGGCTCGGCGATCCGCGGCATCTCGATCGCCGACTGCACGCGCGTCGCCTGACCGAGGCGCTCGAGGGCGTCCTGGAGAGCGAGCGCGTTCATCACCGTGGCGAGCATGCCGATGTGGTCGGACTGGGTGGCGTCCATGCCGGCCAGTTCGCCGATGCGGCCCCGCCAGAAGTTGCCGCCACCGACGACCACCGCGACGTCGACGTCGAGCCCTTGGCGCAGGTCGATGATGTCGTGGGCCGTCTTGTCGAGCGTCGCCCCGTCGAGCCCCTTGCCGGTCGGCCCGGCCATGGCCTCGCCCGACGGCTTGAAGACGATCCGCCGCCAGCGCGGCCGCCTCGCGGCGCTCGTCCGGATCCGCCCACGGTCAGCCGATCTCGACCTGGGCGAACTGGACGATGCGGGCGATCCCCGAGGAGCTGGCCAACCGACTGCTTGTCGTCCTTGGCGTAGGGCTGGTCGAGCAGGGCGACGGTCTTGAAGAAGCCGCCGAGGCGACCCTCGACGATCTTGGGGATCGCCTGCTCCGGCTTGCCCTCGTTGCGGGTGATCGCCTCCAGCGTGGCCCGCTCGGCCTCGATCACCTCGGCGGGGACGTCGTCACGCGACAGGTACTTCGGTCGGGCGAACGCGACGTGCACGGCGATGTCGTGGGCGAGCTGCTTGTCGCCGCCGGCGAGGACGACGAGCACGCCGTTCACTCCCCGTCCACCCTGGACGTGGAGGTAGCTGTCGATGACCTCGCCGTCACCGGCCTCCAGCCGGACGACCTCGCCGAGCTCGATGTTCTCCTTCAGCGTGATCTTCAGGTCGTCGAGGCGCGCCTGGCGGTCGGCGACGGCATCCGGGCCCTTGGCGGCGACCAGTCGGGCCAGCTCCTGGGCCTCGAGCTTGAAGTGCTCGCTGGCGGCGACGAAGTCGGTCTCGCACCGGAGGGCGACGAGCGCGCCGACGTTGTCGTCGACGACGAGGGCGACGACGCCCTTGGGCGTTCTCCCGCTCGCTGCGCTTGGCGCTGGCCGCGAGACCCTGCTCGCGGAGCCACTGCTTGGCCGCCTCGACGTCGCCGTCGGTGGCCTCGAGCGCCTTCTTCGCATCCATCATCCCGGCGCCGGTGGCCCGGCGCAGACCCTGGACGTCCTGAGCCGTGAACGCCATCGCTCAGACCTCCCCGGTCTCGACTCGGCGGAATCGACTCGGCGCGGCCGCGTCCGCACTGGCTCCGGACCGGCCGCTTCGCTCGGCGGCGGCCGGTTCCTCGGCGGGCGCATCGGCAACGCACCTCGGCGGCGGCTCCCTCGGCTGCGCGGCTGCCTCGGCGGCGGGTGCCTCAGCTCGGCCGGTGCGCTGCGGCCTCGGCGGGTGCCTCGGCCGCCGGTGCCGCCGGCGGCCGGTGCCTCGGCTGGCGGCGCCTCGGCAGCCGGTGCCTCCGCTGCCGGCGCCTCGGCCGCCGGTGCCTCGGCTGCCGGCTCGTCGGCGGTCGCCGTCGTCGGCGTCCCGGGCGGCGGCGAGGCGGGCCTCGCGGTCGGCCTGGGCGGCCGCGGCCTGCCGGCGCGCCGCGGCCTGCTCCGACGCGAATGCGGCCTCCTGCTCGGGAGTCCGAGCCGCCGGTGCCGGGCCGGGTTCGCGCTTGGCGGCGATGAACCGACCCTCCTCGACGGCGTCGGCGATCACCCGGGCGAGCAGCGAGTTGGCGCGGATCGCGTCGTCGTTGCCGGGGATCGGGTACTGGACGAGCTCGGGATCGACGTTGGTGTCGACGACCGCGACGACCGGGATGCCCAGCTTGTTGGCCTCGGTGACGGCGATGTGCTCCTTCTTCGTGTCGAGCACGAAGATCGCGTCCGGGCGACGGGTCAGTCCGCGGATGCCGCCGAGGTTGCGCTGCAGCTTCTCCATCTCGCGGATGTGCTGCAGGGCCTCCTTCTTCGGCATCGCGTCGAACTCACCGGAGTCGCGCATGCGCTCGTACTCGAGCATCTTGTTGACCCGCTTGGAGATCGTGTCGAAGTTCGTCAGCATCCCGCCGAGCCACCGCTCGTTGACGTACGGCATGCCGCACTTCTCGGCGTAGCTGCGCACCGGGTCCTGGGCCTGCTTCTTGGTGCCGACGAAGAGGATCACCCCGCCGCCGGCGACCAGGTCGCGGACGAACTCGTAGGCGCGCTCGACCCGGCCGAGCGTCTGCTCGAGGTCGATGATGTAGATCCCGTTGCGCTCGCCGAAGATGAACCGCTTCATCTTCGGGTTCCAGCGCCGGGTCTGGTGCCCGAAGTGGACGCCGGCTTCCAGCATCTGCCGCATGGTGATGACAGCCATGGCACTACTCCTCGTTGCGGTTGTCGGACCCGCGCACCGGCGCCGGAGCGACCGCAAGTGGTGGGCGGGCAGGTAGGTCGGACGGTCCACCGGACGGTGGGCCGGTCGGTGAGCTTACCGGACCGGCAGGCTCCTCGTTCTGTCCGCCTCGATCGGCCCGATCGGGGCGGTTTCGGCGGACAGTGTCGGCGGCGCGGACATTGCAGTCGTGGCGGGGGTGCCGGCCGGGGGCGGACTGCCGTCAGTCGGAACGAGGCGAGCGCGCTCCACCAGCCGGCCGAGGAACGGCGCCGGGTCGATGTACCGATCGCCGACGTCGGAGCCCGAAGTGGAGTCCACCGGCGGACCGGCCCACGATGGCCCCGGCGACGACCACGTCGCCGGCGACGGAGGTGGCTGCCGGCGAGCTGACCGTAGGTGGCGCGCAGACCGTCGGCGTGCTCGACGACGAGGTAGAAGGTGCCGGCGACCGGCCCGGAGAAGGTCACCGTGCCGGCGGCCGCCGCCCGCACGGTGGTGCCGGCGGCGACGTCGTAGGTGAGCCCTCGATTGCCGGGGCACCACGGGCACGCCGGCTCCCGGAACGGATCGGCGACCGGCGCCGTCACCGGTGGCAGCAGGCACGACGACAGCATGAGGGACAGCAACAGACCCATCAGACCTTCCTTGCGGTTTCGACGATGGCAACGGTGAGCCGTCAGCGGCCCACGATCGGCCCGAGCGGTCAGGCGACGCCGGCGGCGGTCATCCGCGCCCGGAGGTAGAGCACCGACTTGGTGTGGATCTGGGGGACTCGACTCTCGCTCACCCCGAGGACCCGGCTGATCTGGGCCAGGGTCAGACCCTCGTCGTAGTAGAGCGACAGGACGAGCTTCTCGCGATCGGGCAGCTTGTCGATGGCATCGCGCATCACCTCGCGGACCTCCCGGTCCTCCACGACCGCCGACGGCACGGCCGGCACCTCGCCGCTCAGCCCCGCGGCTCGGCCCCGCGGTCGAGCGCTCGTTCCAGCGGCCCGACGGTGGTCGTGGCGATCGACGACAACCACCGGTTGAGCTCGTCGCGGTCGAGCGCGGAGGTGCGCGGCGAGCTCCTCGTCGGTGGGCGCATGGCCATGACGGGCCTCGAACTCGTTGATCGCTCGTTCGACCTCCCGCGCCCGCGAGCGGACCGAGCGCGGCACCCAGTCGAGCTCGCGCAGGCCGTCGTAGATCGCGCCCCTGATGCGCGGCGTGGCGAACGTCTCGAACTTCACCCCGCGCTGCGGATCGAACCGCTCGATGGCGTCGATCAGCCCGAGCACTCCGGAGCTGACGAGGTCGCCCGGGTCGACGCTCGCCGGGAGACCGGCGCCGACGCGGCCGGCGACGAACTTGACGAGCGGGGCGTACGAGACGATGAGGTGATCACGCGCCGACGAGCTGCGGCGCTTGAGCCAGCGCTCCCACTGCTGCGCCAGGTACGGGTCGACGTCGACGATGCTCATGCCCGCGGATGAGCGTCCCGGTAGGCGGCGCGCAGGCGCTCGCGGCTGACGTGGGTGTAGCGCTGCGTGGTCGCGACGTCGCTGTGCCCGAGCAGCTCCTGGACCGCACGCAGATCGGCGCCACCGTCGAGCATGTGGGTGGCGAAGCTGTGCCGCAGCGCGTGCGGGTGCGTCGGCGTCGGCGAGCGCCGATCGACGATGCGGCGAACGTCGCGGGGAGTCAACCGGCGTCCGCGCTCGTTGCCGAACAGCGCCGGGTCTGCGGACGCGCCGTCGGGCTCGCTCGGGCAGCACGTCGCCGCGCATCGCGAGCCAGCGGCGCAACGCGGCAGCCGCCGGCTCCGACAGCGGCACGCGACGCTCCTTCGCGCCCTTGCCCCAGACGACGACGGCAGCCACCGGCGAAGTCGATCGAGTCGCGGTCGAGCCCGCAGAGCTCGCTGACCCGGAGTCCGGAGCCGTAGAGGAGCTCGAGCACCGCGTCGTCGCGACGATGCCGCCACTCGGGCTCGTCGTCGGGAAGGAGCGGTCCTTCCAGCAAGTGCTCGAGGTCGCGCCGGTCGAGCACCCGCGGCAGGCGCCCATCGCCGCCCTCTGGCCTGCAGGCCGACCGTCGGATCGGATCTCACCCGCCCCGTTCGGGTGAGCCAGCGGAAGTAGCGGCGCAGCGACGCCGACTTCCTCGCGATGCTCCGGCGGGCGTACTGCCTGGTCGTGAGATAGGCGAGGTAGCGCCGGACGGTCGTGCGCTTGACGGCGCCGGGCTCGTCGATCCCGCCCCGGGCGGCCCACTCGACGAAGCCCCGAACGTCGGCGGCGTAGGCCGCGACCGTCCGGGCGGAGAGCGAGGTCAGCGAGCGCGCGAAGGCATCGACGGACCAGGCCGGCGACGCCGAAGTCGCCTCGGTGGCGGCGTCCGAGGGTCGGGGGTCCCGCGAGACGGACATCGAGGCGAGGGTATTCGCTGATCGGCGCGCGTCGGGGGCATGGTGCGAACGCCGGAGCGGATCCACCAGACGCGCTCATGCCCCGCTCCACTCCAGCACCGGCTCGAACCAACCACCCGCCTCGCGCACCCAGCCGGAGCGTTCGAGGTGGGCCAACGCCATCGCCGCCTCGGCGATCGGCAGACCCGACGTCGACGACGACCTCGTCGAGCGTGCACGGGTCGCGCCGGCACCGGTCGAGGACCGCGGCCTCGACACCACGCGGCAGCGGCCGGGGGTCGTAGGCGCCGCGCGTGGCCCGCCGGGTGTCGAGGCCGAGGGCGACGAGCACGTCGTCGGCGCAGGTGACCGGCGCGGCGCCGTCGCGGAGGAGCTGGTTGGTGCCGGCGGCGGCGCGGTTGCGCACGGACCCGGGAACCGCCATCACGTCGATCGAGCGCTCGATCGCGGCCTGCGCGGTGATCAGCGACCCGCCCCGCTCGCGGCTCTCGACGACCACGAGCACCTCGCTCAGCGCGGCGAGGATGCGGTTGCGCAGCGGGAAGCGGAACGCCTCAGGAGCGGTGCCCGGCGGCCACTCGGAGAGCAGCACGCCCCGCTCGCAGACCGCGTTCCACAGGTCGGCGTGCTGGCGGGGGTACGGCGTCTCCGGACCGTTGCCCACGACGGCCACCGGACGGCCGCGATCCGACCGCGAGGACGCCACGGTGGGCGGCGCCGTCGATGCCCTTCGCCAGGCCCGACACCACGCTGACCCCGGCCTCGGCGAGGTCGCGGCCGAGCATCGCGGCGATCTCCCGCCCGACGCCGGTGGCGTTGCGCGTCCCGACGATGCCGACCCGGCGGGCCTGCAAGGCGGCGAGGTCGCCGCGGACGAACAGCGCCGCCGGCGGGTGCGGGTCGTGGCGCAGCGGGGCGGGGAACTCGGCGTCGCGCAGGGTGACGACGCGGATGCCGGCGGCGCGCACAGCGGTCGGCCCACTCCCCCGGTCGGCGCCGGTCGGCCGACGCCCGCCACGCCGACCGAAGCGCAGGCGTGAGGAGGTGGGCGACGGCCGGAGCCGGACGCGCCTCGCCGGCGGCCACTGCGTAGGCCTCGACCGGATCGTGGTGGGCGAGCAAGACCCGCAGGCGGGCCACGGTCATCAGGTCGAAGCCGGCGAGCGCGGCGACGTGGCCAGTGACGGCCGGGGTCGCGGTGTCGACGGGCACGGTCACGCCACCAGATCCGGCCGTAGCCGCCCGCAGCCGAGCTGCGCAGCGACAGCGCGACCTCGACGTGTTCGACGTCGACGGCCTCCGGCGGTGGCCGATGAGCTTCGCCGCTCACGTTGCCCACGTCGAGATCGGCGATCGTGCGGGCGACGCGCCGGATGCGGTGGTAGCCGCGCCCGGTGAGCCGTCCGCGCTCGATCTCGGACCGCAGCAGGGCGCGGGCCTCCGGCCGTGAGCGGGGCGTAACGGTCGAGCAGCTCACCGTGCAGCCCGGCGTTGAGGCGCCCTGCCCGCTCGACGGCAACGAGCCGCGCCGCGGCGACGCGCCGGGCTACGACCGCGCTGGGCTCGCCGCCACCCGGATCGAGCAGATCGTCGACGCCAGGGCGCTGCACCGCCACCCGCAGGTCGAAGCGGTCGAGCAGCGGACCGGACAGCCGTCGCAGGTAGCGCAGCCGGGCGACCTCGTCGCACTCGCACGCGCCGGGCGGTCCGCCGCCGCACGGGCACGGGTTGGTGGCCGCGACGAGCTGGAAGCGGGCCGGCAGGACGGCGTGGCTCGCCGCCCGCGACACCCGGATCACACCCTCCTCAAGCGGCTCGCGCAACCCGTCGAGCACGGACGGGGCGAATTCGGCCAGCTCGTCGAGGAAGAGCACGCCGCCGTGGGCGATGCTGATCTCGCCCGGGCCGCAGCGTGTGCGAACCACCGCCGACGAGCGCCACGACCGAGCTGGTGTGGTGCGGCGCCCGGAACGGTGGGATCCGCACCAGCCCGCCGCGCGGCATCGCGACCCCGGCCGCCGAGTGGACCATCGTCGCCTCCAGCGCCTGCGTCGCGGTCGAGCGGCGGGAGGAGCCCGGTGAGCCGTTGGGCGAGCATCGTCTTGCCGGAGCCCGGCGGACCGACGAGCAGGAGGTGGTGGCCGCCGGCGGCGGCGATCTCGAGCGCCCGCCGGGCGACGGGCTGGCCCCGGACGTCGGCGAGATCGGGCGCGGCGCGGCTCGTCGTCGCCGGCGTCCGGACCCGGGTCGGGCGGCCACGGCGCGTCGCCGGCGAGCGCGGCGAGCACCTCCGCGAGCGTCGACGCGACTCGCACCTCGCCGTTCCGCCGCGACGTGGGCCTCGGCGCTCGAGCCGATCGGGCACGACGACGTCGACGTCGCCGAGCACGGCGACCATCGGCGCCACGCCCGGCACCCGCCGGAGCGAGCCGTCGAGACCGAGCTCGCCGATGAAACCCGAGCCCTTCGACCGACTCCGGCGGGAGCTGGCCGTCGGCGACGAGCACGCCGACGGCGATGGCGAGGTCGAGCCCGGCGCCTGACTTGCGCCGCCCGGCCGGCGCGAGGTTGACCGTGATCGACTTGCTCGGCCACTCGATCGCCCGAGCTCAGCACGGCGGCGCGGACCCGGTCACGGGACTCGCGGCAGGCCGGGTCGGGCATCCCGACCATGTGGTAGCCCGGGCAGGCCCGCGCCGACGTGGACCTCGACGGTGACCTGGTATCCGCTGGCGCCGAGCAACGGTGGCGGCGGGGATCGATGCGAGCACGGCTCCTCCAACCAAACGTTGATCACATCTGGCTGGGGCGGTAGCCGGCCCCACGACGGCGTCAGCGACGACCCTACCCGGGTGGGTGTCACCGTTCGACCTCCGAGTCGGAAGTGAGCCGGAAGTGACCGCCAGCGAGGCCACATCGCCACGCTCGCGCCTCACTTCCGGGGACAACGAACGAGGGCTAGGAGACTGCGGCCTGCACGGCCAGGAGCACGACCAGCACGCCCAGCACGCCGAGAGCGATCACCCGGGCGCGAGGGTTCCCTCGTGTGACGACGATGAGCAGAGCGGCGATGATCACCGCCGAGAGCACGTTCACGGCCAGTGACGTGCCGATGGGCGGGACGAACAGGTTGAGGGCCACCACGACACAGATCAGCGACGAGCGCGATCCGCCTCCAGCGGGGACCGACGGTGACGACCGTCTCGGTCATGGCTCCTCCCTACGGCGTTCCGGCAGTCGGACAGACCATCCCTGTGGCTCGTCGCCCAGTCCCCGTTGGCCTGCTTCCAGATCTTCGTGTAGAGCGTCGTCGTGACGCTACCGAGCCCGAGGATCCCGGTTGACGTGAAGTTGCTCCACCGCTCCGACGTGTGCGCGCGGATCGACGATGTAGAAGTCCTGAGCGCCGACGACTCCGGAGAAGTGCCACCGGAAACCGTTGGTGGTCGTGTCGGGGTAGAGCAGCGCCGGCCCGGGATAGACCCGAAGGCCGT
Source organism: uncultured Acidimicrobiia bacterium (assembly GCA_963839695.1). GTDB lineage: Bacteria > Actinomycetota > Acidimicrobiia > Acidimicrobiales > Ilumatobacteraceae > JALZMG01. The sequence goes on from CAWIVW010000016.1 coordinate 176,687, forward strand.
CGTACCCGAAGGTCTGTTCCATCCTCATCGAGACCAGCGTGTTCCCGAACGGCCAGTCACGGTACTTCGTGGTGGTCCACACCTTGCAGAACTTCGTGGTCGCCTGTGCTCCCAGCTCGCCCTCCGCCACCGCTGGTGACGGAAGCCTGACGACGCCCGACGTGCGGAGCACGCTGTACGGCATGTCGTCGCGCCACGCGGGTCGCCTCGTCCAGACCCAGCGCGCCTCACGACAGGTGAGGTCCGTCAGTCGGTAGACGTTGTTGGTCCACCGACGTGCCTGCTCGGTGCGGTACGCCAGGTGATTGCACGTGCCCCGCACCATCGTCGGGGAGCCGAGACGCGGACAGGGACGGCAGACGCGTCGCCGTCGATGAACGACGGCGGCGGCTCGGGTGGTGTGGCTGCGGCCGCCGGTGCGGCGCCGAGCGTGAGGCTCCTGCGGCGGCGAGTAGGCCGGCGGCGACGCGCCGGGGTCTGCGTGGGGGGTTCGATTCGAACACGGTTCCTCCAACCAAACGTTGGTCACATTCGGCTGGGGCGGTGCCGGCCCCACGACGGCGTCAGTGACGACCGTACAAAGTGGGTGTCACAGTTCGACGCGGAGCGCTCAGCTCCAGAGGGTGACGTAGACCGGAGGGCGGAAACGCGACGCCGGGACGCCGCCGTCGGCCCGGTACATCGCCTGGGTGGCGTCGGACGTGGCGAGGAAGCGGTGCAGCCGGCGGGCCACGGCGGGGCAACGGTCGCCTGCCAGCATGCTCACGTGCCACAGCAACTCGATCGGGGTCTCCGGCACGGCGAGCGGGGCGGCGTCGGGGTGCGGGTCGCGGATCCACAGGTGCTCGATCGCGGGAGCGATCCCCGTTCCCGTCGCCGCCGACGCCCACGCCGCCGGCTGGGTCGGGAACACCCGCACGTTGGCCTCCGGCACCCCGATGTGGGCGAGCAGCCGGCCGAGGTCCGACTCCGGGTCGGTGGCGGTCGGGTCGACCAGCCACTCCTCGTGGCGCAGGGCGGCGAGCGAGCGCACGTGCGCCCGGTGGGCGGGGTGGGCGTGGCCGGCCACGACGAGCAGTCGGTAACGGAGCAGCGGCTCGCTCACCACGCCAGGCGACGCCGGGCCGGCCAGCGCCGGCCCGAGGGCGACGTCGGCGAGGCGCTCGGCAAGCAGCGCCTGCATCTCGCCGGTCGTGGCGATCCCGAGCGTCGCCTCCACGTTGCTCGCCCGCCGGGCGAAGGCCTGGAGCAACGCCGGTGCGACCGAATCGGCGACGTTGGCCGACGCGACGACGCGCAGCAGGTCGGCATCGCCGTTGGCCGCCCGCACGGCGTCCTCGGCGGCGACGGCGAGGTTCACCATCTGCGACGCGAGGCCGACGACCCGCTGGCCGGCGGCGGTCAGCGTCAGCGTCGGACCCGTCCGCCTGACCAGCTGGTCGCCGAGGCTCTGGCGCAGGGCGGCGAGCGCTTGGGACACCGCCGGTTCGCTGACCCCCAACGCGCTCGCCGCGGCGCGGAACGAGCCCAGGCGCACGACCAGCACGAAGACCTTGAGCTGGTTGAGCGTCACGGCTGGATGGTAGGGGCACGGCCCAGTCGGGAATTCGCGGGCCCCATCCGTGTTTATACTTGTGATCGCAACAATTTCTGGAGGCCCCGCCATGCCCGCTGTCACCGCCGATCCCGCTCACCCTGCCGCAGCTGCCCGAACCGGCGGCTGACGGCCGTGATCGCCGCGTCCGCTCGGTGACGACGGCGCCGCAGGGCTTCGAGGGTGAAGGGTTCCCGGTCCGCCGGGCGTTCGCCGGCGTCGACCTGCGTCACCTCGACCCGTTCGTGCACATGGATCAGATGGGCGAGGTCGACTACGCCCCGTACGAGCCCAAGGGCACCGACTGGCACCCGCATCGCGGCTTCGAGACCGTCACCTACATGATCGACGGCACGTTCCAGCACCAGGACTCCCACGGCGGCGGCGGACTGATCACCAACGGCGCGACCCAGTGGATGACCGCGGGCGCGGGCATCCTCCACATCGAGACCCCGCCGGAGGACCTCGTCGTCAGCGGCGGACTCTTCCACGGGATCCAGCTGTGGGTGAACCTGCCGTCCCGGGACAAGCTGTCGCCGCCGCGCTACCAGAGCCTCGAGGGCGAGCAGGTCAGCCTGCTCTCCTCCCCCGACGGCGGGGCGCTCGTCCGCCTCATCGCCGGCGAGATCGCCGGACACCGTGGGCCGGGCAGCACGCACACGCCGATCACCGTCGCCCACGTGACGGTGTCGCCCGGCGCCCATGTCACCGTGCCGTGGCGGGCGGACTTCAACGCGTTGGCGTACGTGTTGTCCGGGACCGGCGCGGCCGGGCCTGAGCGGCATCCGATCACGATGGGCCAGCTCGCCGTGTTCGGCGAGGGAGACACGATCACCGTCGCGGCCGACTCCGCCGAGGCGCTCGACGTGCTCCTGCTCGGTGGTCAGCCGTTGCGCGAGCCGGTGGCCGCGTACGGACCGTTCGTGATGAACACGCGAGCCGAACTCGACGCAGGCGTTCGAGGACTTCCAGGCCGGTCGCCTCGGCTCGATCCCCGCCGACGGCCTTCACCCGTACCGCCGGGCTTAACCGAACCCTTATCTGCCAAGTTGACCGGGCCCGCCGCGCGGGGGATCATCGTCGTCGTGGGGGGATGCCGTCCGCACGCGGACGGCAGCGACTCGTAGGGGACACAGGAAATGCAGACACCGGCTCCGTTCGGATACGAACGGGCGACCAGCGTCGACGACGCGATCGCCCTGCTCGAGCGGCTCGGGCCGGAAGCCCGGCTCATCGCCGGCGGCCACTCGCTGCTGCCGATGATGAAGCTGCGCCTCGCCCGGCCCGAGCACCTGATCGACATCAACGAGCTCGCCGACGAGCTGTCGTACATCCGGGTCGAGGGTGACGCCTTGCTGATCGGGGCGATGACGCGGCACGCCGAGCTGCTCGAGTCGGCCGTCGCCGGCGAGCACTTCCGGATCTTCCACGACGCCGAGCGGGTGATCGCCGATCCGATCGTGCGCAACCGGGGCACGATCGGCGGCTCGATCGGGCAGGCTGACCCGAGCGAGGACCTGTCGGCCGTCTTCTCCGCGCTGCGGGCGACGATCGCCATCCGCGGGTCCGGCGGCACCCGTACGGTGCCGGCGCGGGAGTTCTTCCTCGGCCCCTACGAGACGGCCGTCGGCGACGCCGAGATGATCACCGAGATCCGCGTGCCGATCCGGCCCGGGGCCGGCAGCGCGTACCAGAAGGTCGAGCGCCGCGCCGGCGACTGGGCGGTCGCCGCCGCCGGCGCCTGCGTGTGGCTCGACGGCGACACCGTCGCCGAGGTCGGTATCGGGCTGACCGCAGTCGGCGCCGACCGGTTCTGCGCCCCGGACGCCGAGGATGCGCTGCGCGGACAGCGAGGTGTCCGCCGACGCGATCGACGCCGCCGGCGAGCTCGCCGCCGCCCAGTGCAACCCGGCGACCGACCAGCGTGGCCCGGCCGACTACAAGCGGCACCTGGCCGGCGAGCTCACGAAGCGGGCGCTGCGCGTCGCCGTCGCCCGGGCGCAAGGCGAGGAGGCCTGAGCGATGTCGATGAACATCTCAGTCACCGTGAACGGCGAGCCACGCACGGCGGACGTCGAGCCTCGGGTGCTCCTCGTGCACCTGCTCCGCGACGAGCTCGGGCTCATCGGCACCCACTGGGGCTGTGACACCTCGAACTGCGGGGCCTGCGTCGTGCTGCTCGACGGCACGCCGGTCAAGAGCTGCACGGTGCTCGGCGTGATGGCCGACGGCCACCGGGTCGACACCGTCGAGGGCATGGAAGGGCCCGACGGGCTCGACCCCGTCCAGCAGGGCTTCATGGAGTGCCACGGGCTGCAGTGCGGCTTCTGCACGCCGGCGATGATGCTCACCGCCCGGTGGCTGCTCGACCGCGATCCCGACCCCGACGAGGAGACCATCCGCGAGGCGATCAGCGGTCAGCTGTGCCGCTGCACCGGCTACCACAACATCGTCAAGTCCGTCCGTTGGGCGGCCGAGCACCCGCGAGCCGTCTCATGAGCACACTGCGTTCCCCGGCCACACCGCATGCCGCCTGCGCAGTTGCTGGTCGCTCGCTGGCTCGCTCGCTCGCATCATCGAGAGGAGCACAGTGACCACCCGAGTCCGTACCGCTCTCAGAGGCCGGCAACCCGATCGGGTTCGGCCGCATGCTGCGCAAGGAGGACGCCCGGTTCCTCCGCGGTCGAGGGTAACTACCTCGACGACGTCGACGATGCCGGGGATGCTCCACGGGGCGATCCTCGCCAGCCCCTACGCCCACGCCCGCATCGTGTCGATCGACACGTCGGCGGCCGAGGCGCACCCGAAGGTCAAGGCGGTGATCACCGGCCAGATGCTCGACGGGCTCAAGCTGGCCTGGATGCCGACGCTGTCCGGCGACGTGCAGGCCGTCCTGGCCACCGACAAGGTGCGCTACCAGGGCCAGGAGGTCGCGTTCGTCATCGCCGAGGACCGCTACTCCGCTCGCGACGCGCTCGAGCTGATCGACGTCGAGTACGAGCCGCTGCCGCCGATGATCGACGCCCGCAAGGCGCTCGACGCCGACGCCCCGCTCGTGCGCGACGAGATCGAGGGCAAGAAGGACAACCACATCTTCGACTGGGAGTCCGGCGACAAGGCCGCCACCGACGCCGCCTTCGCCGGCGCCGACGTCACCGTCGCCCTCGACGTCCTCTACCCCGCGATCGCACCCGGCGCCGATGGAGACGTGCGGATCGGTCGCCTCCATGGACCCGGTCAGCGGCAAGCTCACCGCCTACATCACGAGCCAGGCACCGCACGCCCACCGCACCGTCTACGCGCTCGTCGCGGGCATTCCCGAGCACAAGATCCAGGTCATCTCGCCCGACATCGGCGGCGGGTTCGGCAACAAGGTGCCGATCTATCCCGGCTACGTGCTCGCCGTCGTCGGGTCGATCGTCACCAAGCGCCCCGTGAAGTGGATGGAGGACCGCAGCTCCAACCTGATGACCACCGGCTTCGCCCGCGACTACCACATGCACGGGGAGATCGCGGCGACCCGCGACGGCAAGATCCTCGGCGTCCGAGTCGACGTCATCGCCGACCACGGGGCATTCAACGCCACCGCCCAGCCGACGAAGTACCCGGCCGGGTTCTTCCACATCTTCACCGGCTCGTACGACTACCCCGCCGCCCACTGCAAGGTCACCGGGCGTGTACACGAACAAGGCGCCCGGAGGCGTCGCCTACGCCTGCTCGTTCCGGATCACCGAGGCGGTGTACCTGATCGAGCGCGTCGTCGACCGCCTCGCCGACGAGCTCGGCATGGACCCGGCCGAGCTGCGGATGAAGAACCTGCTGCGCCCGGAGCAGTTCCCCTACACGACCCCGACCGGCTGGGAGTACGACTCGGGCGACTACCCGGCCGCCCTGCGCAAGGCGATGGAGCTCGCCGGGTACGACGAGCTGCGCCGCGAGCAGGCGGAGCGGCGAGCCGCGGCGGCGGCGAGCGGCAGCCCGGAGACGCAGACGTACATGGGCATCGGGCTGGCGTTCTTCACCGAGGGGGTGGGCGCCGGGCCGCGCAAGCACATGGACATCCTCGGCCTCGGCATGGCCGACGGGTGCGACCTGCGCCTCCACCCGACCGGCAAGGCCCAGCTGCGCCTCTCCGTGCAGACGCAGGGCCAGGGCCACGAGACCACGTTCGCCCAGATCGTCTCGCACCAGCTGGGCATCCCGCCCGAGGACGTCGAGGTCATCCACGGCGACACGGACAACACGCCCTACGGGCTGGGCACCTACGGATCGCGGTCCACACCGGTCTCCGGAGCGGCGGCCGCAGTGGTCTCCCAGCGGGTCCGGGACAAGGCCCGCATCATCGCCGCCACCGCGCTCGAGTGCGATCCGGAGGATCTCGAGTGGACCGAGGGCCGGTGGCAGGTCAGGGGCGACCCGGCGCACGGCAAGTCGATCGCCGAGATCGCCCTGCTGGCGCACTCGAACCTGGAGCTGCCCGAGGGCGTGGAGGGCCACCTCGACGCCCAAGCGGTCTACAACCCGCCCAACCTGACGTACCCGTTCGGCGCCTACATCTGCGTCGTCGACGTCGACGCTGGAACGGGCGTGGTCAAGGTGCGCCGGCTCATCGCCGTCGACGACTGCGGGCCGCGCATCAACCCGATGATCGTCGAGGGCCAGGTGCACGGCGGGTTGGCCGAAGGCATCGGGATGGCGTTGATGCAGGCGATCACGTTCGACGAGGACGGCAACTGCCTCAACGGGTCGTTCATGGACTACCTGCTGCCGACGTCGATGGAGGTGCCGACGTTCGAGCTCGGCGAGACCGTCACACCGTCGCCGCACCATCCGCTCGGGGTCAAGGGCGTCGGCGAGTCGGCGACGGTCGGCTCGCCGCCTGCGGTCGTGAACGCCGTGCTCGACGCGCTTCAGCCGTTCGGCGTCAAGGCGGCCGACATGCCACTGACCCCGGCCCAGGTGTGGCTGGCGATCCAGGGCCGGCCGGCGAGAACGGACCTCGCCTTCACGTGATGTCAGTCCCGCCCTAGATGAGTGACGAGATCGCCGCGCGGGCCGAGCAACTACGACGCCAACGCGTGCCGTTCGTCCACGCCCGGGTGGTGCTCGCCGAGAAGCCGACGAGCGCCCACCCAGGTGACGAGGCGATCGTGCTGCCGGACGGGACGATGGAGGGGTTCGTCGGCGGCGATTGCGCCGAGTCCACGGTGCGGGCGCACGCGCTCGCCGTGCTCGACTCGGGCGAGAGCGTGGTCCTGCGGATCAGCCCGACTCCCGAGGATCCGGTGCCGGGCAAGCTGATGGCCCACAACTCGTGCCTGTCGGGTGGGACGCTGGAGATCTTCCTCGAGCCGCGGCGGCCGGCGCCGCTGGTTGCCGTCGTTGGTGACAGCCCCATCGCGAGGGCGCTCGCTCGGGTGGGTGGCGCGCTCGGCTACGAGATGGTGCAGCTCGATCCGGCCGGGGCGCTCCCGGACGGAGCCGACGCGGTCGTCGTGGCGACCCACGGCCGCGACGAGGTGGACCACCTGGTCGCCGCGCTGGAGGCTGACGTGGGGTACGTCGGGCTGGTGGCCAGCCCGAAACGCGGCAGCGCGGTCGTCGGCGTCCTCGACGTCGACGATGGCCTGCGCCGGCGCGTGATCACTCCCGCCGGTCTCGACATCGGAGCCCGGACACCTGAGGAAGTCGCGATGTCGATCCTCGCCGACATCGTGGCCCGCCGTCCTCGACCGTCCGCCCGACCCGTCGGCGGCGAGTCCCTGAACGTGACGAATGGGGGGCAACACGCTCCGGCCAGGGGGACCGGAGCAAGTTCAGGGACCGCCGCCGACCCGGTCTGCGGCATGGCCGTGGTGGCGATGGAGTCGTCGCTGCACCTCGACCACGAGGGCCGGCGCTACTTCTTCTGCGGTACCGGGTGTCTGCGGGCCTTCGCCGCCGATCCGGCGGCCTACGCGCCGATTCTCAGGAGTCTTCGAGTCCGGGATCACTGAGCGATCCCAGGTGTCGTCAGAACCGGAATTCGCGGAGGTCGATGGTGGTCAGCTCGCCGCCGGTGATCTCGACCGGGCGGACGGGGGTGCCGGCGGCGTCGAGGACCCAGTAGGTGCCCTCGACGAGCTCGCAGAACACCGCCGCGGTGACCGTGCGGTCACCGAGGTTGCGCTCCCACACACCGGTGTGGACGGAGACCGGGGGGTGGTGCTCCGACCTCAGGTGCAGCTCGAGTCCGGCCGTTTCGGGCGTCATCGTCGCCACCATCGCCCCGACGTCGCCGCCGATGTCGAGGACCGGCGGCCCGCCGCGCACGTGCATCGTACGACTCGAGTGAGCCGTGGTCGTGCCCGTGCGCGTGCGGGTGCGGGTGATCGTGAGCGTGATCGTGGGTGGTGGTGATCACACACGTCGATCAGACCGACAATGGCTTGACGTCGTAGCCGCTGACCGGGTGGTCGAGGTACGGGAACACGTTGAGGTAGCTCACGTTCCCCGGCGGCGTGACGCCGTCGGTCACCAGGGTCGCCGCGGCGTCCGGCGTGAACGACGTGTCGACGAGCGGGATCGTCGCCCCGGCGACGGCCTGCAGCTCGATCGTGACGACGTTGTCGAAGACACGACGACCGTTCGGGAACCCGGCCAGGTCGCCACCGAGGATGCCCATGATGTTGGGCTTCGAGCTCGGGGGGATGGCCACGTTCAGCCGCTGCTCGTCAGCCTGCGTCGTCCCGGTGAAGTTCTGGAAGCCGGGCACGACGCCGGCGGGGATGCCGGTCAGCAGGATCGCCAGCAGGTCGGCCCGCTCCTTGTTGTAGGCGGCGAGGTTCGGGAACACGCCGGGATACAGGACCGGCAGCAGCCGGGCGAGCTCCGGGCGGGCGACGTACTGGGCGAACCGGAAGTCCTGGTCGGGACCGACCGAGTTCCAGAAGTCCTTGCGGCTCATCGGCACGATGACCTCGTTGAACAGCGGCATGCCCAGCCGTGAGCACTGGGTGAACGGGCCGAACTGCTCGTCGCGATCCTTGTCGCGGAACCGCGCCTTCTGGCGGGACGCCGAGCCCCAGACGCCGATCACCGATTGCGGCTTCATCGGGTCCGTCGGACGACGCCCGTCCCTGGTGAGCCGGCGGATCGGGACCTGGATCGCGATCGTGTGCACGTTGAACGCCTTCAGGGCGTCGACCCCGTCCGCGGCGGGCGTGGGGATCAGGTGCAGGTTCTGGAACGGACGCAGCACGGCGAGGTCGAAGACCGCGCCGAGGTCGACGTAGAAGCCCTCGAGCCGCTGGCCGCAGAACACCTTGATGCCGTCGTCGACGCTGTAGATCGCCGAGTTGGCGAGCGCGGCGTAGTTCGGCGTCGAGCGGGGCCCGACGTTGCACGGCGGGCAGAACAGCCCGTCGCCGAGCTCACGGCGCCGGTCGCCACGCACCTCCGTCACCGAGAACCGCTGGGGGCGGTTCCAGTTCTGGCTGTTGACGGCGTTGATCGGGCCGGTGTTGTAGAGGAACGTGTCGGGGTTGCGGATGGTGGTGTCGAACCGGAACTCGTAGACCACGTCCGCCTTGCCGTCGCCGTCGTTGTCGACGTTGATGCGGTAGAGCACGTCGTCGCCGAACTCGAAGAAGTTCGGGCCGCCGAACGGAGCCTCGAGCGGGATGTAGTTCGTGATGATCGTGACCGTGTCGGGACGATCGGGGCTCACGAAGCAGTAGGTGTCGGTGTTGTCGCAGACGGGATCCTTGGAGATCTCCGGCGCTTCACGGTGTGATGACATCGCTCCTCCTCACCAGAACCAGCGGCGGCCGGTGCTGACCGGACGCGGGTTGACGGGACGACGCCGCTGCTGGGCGGCGCGGAGCAGGCGGCTGACGAGCCGGCGGTCAGTGACCACGACTTCCTTGCGGCCGCGCAGGATCGACACCTCGCCGCGCTTGGCGTCGTGGATGCAGAACATGACCGGCTGGTGCCCGACGCGATCGAGCACCCTGAAGTCGTCTCGTTCCGCTTGGGGGGCAGCACTCGCTGCGTTGACGCCGAGCGCGGCAATTGGTGCCGCCGCAGCGGCACCGGCAGACGCGCGCAGGACGTCTCGTCGTGTCAATCTGTGCACGACCGTCTCCTTTGTGTGTCCGGCGGCCGGGTCCATCCGTGCCGCACGGGCGTCGTTCGTCACCCGGCTGTCAGCGGATTGGAGAGCGCGAGCCCCGTCTATGGACAGTCGCGACAGCGGCCGGGCAGCACGAGGTGGTGGTCGGAGACGGTGAACCCGTAGCGGGTGGCGACGTCGGCGGCCAGCCTCGTCAGCAGCGTCGCCGGGACCTCCGTGACGCTGCCGCAGACCTCGCACACGAGGTGGTGGTGCACGTGGTCGGTGAGGTGGTACACGGCCCCGCCGGGTCCGAGGCCGACGCGGTCGACGACGCCGTGACGCTCGAGCGCCTCGAGGGTGCGGTAGATCGTCGAGAGGTGCACGTCGGGGTGCTCGGCCTGGACCATCGCCGCGACGTCGTCGGCCGTGACGTGATGGTCAGGCGCAGTGAGGAGGGCGTGGACGATGGCCCGCCGGCCGACCGTGATCCGGCCGCCGTCGGCGCGCAACACGTCGAGGATCGCGTCGACGCGGACCTCGGGGTCGCCATGGGCGTGGGGCCGACGATGGTGGGTGGGACTCATCCGGGTCCATCTTCGCGAAACTGGCGGCGGCGAACGGGCCGGAGTCGGGCTACCGTCGACGTCGTGCAGGATCCTCGCGCCATCGTGATGATGCGGCCCCTCCCGGGGCCGATGTCGCGCGTCCTGTAGCGATTCGTTCCGACCCCGGAGGATGTCCCCCGGGGTCGTCGGTGCGATCGATCGGGTGCTCCTCCGGGTCAGCTGACCAGAGGAGATCCCTCAACCATGACCACCCAGCGCTCGCGTACCTACCGTCACCGTTGCGATCTCCGTACGTCAACGCCGCCCCGCACCTCGGCTACGCCTACGAGCTCGTGCAGGCCGACGTGTACGCCCGGGCCCGCCGAATCGCCGGCGACGAAGTCCGCTTCCTCGGCGGCACGGACGACTACTCGCTGAAGAACGTGCTGGCCGCCGAGGCCGCGGGAGTCCCGACGCCGGAGTTCGTCAGTGCCCACGCCGCCCAGTTCGAGGCGCTCACCGAGCCCGCTCGACCTGTCCTTCGACGACTTCATCCGCACGAGCGCGGACCCGCGCCACCGTCCCGCCGTCGAGCGGCTGTGGCTGGCGTGCGCCGCCAACGGCGACCTGTACAAGCGGGAGTACGTCGGCGACTACTGCGTCGGCTGCGAGCAGTTCTATGACGCTCATGATGCGGCCGGCGAAGGCGCTGGAGCGCCCGCCGTGCCGAACCGGGTCTTCACCTCTGAACGACGCGACCCGGCTCCGGATCATGCGGTTGAGCTTCGGTGCCCCGACCACGGCACCGTCCTCGAGCGGGTCGCCGAGGAGAACTGGTTCTTCCGGCTGTCCGCCTATCAGGACCACCTCGAGCGGCTCATCGGGTCCGAAGCGCTCACCGTCCACCCCGGGCCGTTCCGGGAGGAGGTGCTGTCGTTCGTGCGGCGGGGGTTGAAGGACATCAGCGTCTCGCGGTCCGTGCGGCGCGCCCGGGGTTGGGGCATCGGTGTGCCCGGTGATCCGTCCCAGGTGATCTACGTCTGGTTCGACGCCCTCGCCAACTACATCAGCGCCCTCGGGTTCGGCGCCGTCGACAGCCCGGAGTACCGGCGCTGGTGGCTCGAGTCCGACCGACGGGTCCACGTCGTCGGCAAGGGCATCCTGCGCTTCCACGCCGTCTACTGGCCCGCCTTCCTCGCCTCGGCCGGCCAGCCCGCCCCCGACGCGCATCCAGGTTCACCCCTACCTCACGGCAGCGGGCCAGAAGCTCTCCAAGTCGGGCGGGAACGTCGTCGACCCGCGCCAGGTCGCCGCGGACTACGGCGCCGACGCGGTGCGGTGGTGGTTCGCCCGCGACGTGACCGAGGTCGCCGACACCGACTACACCCCGCACCGGCTCATCGCCCGAGCCAACGAGGACCTCGCCAACGGCCTCGGCAACGTCACCAACCGGATCGTGAACCTCGTCCACCGCCTGCGTGACGGACTGGTGGCCGACGTCGACGCCGAGCCCGTGGCCGCGGCCCGCGACGTCGAGCGCGACGTGGCTGCCCGTCTCGCCGCCTTCGACCTGCGCGGCGCGGCGGGCGCGATCTCCGCCGCGGTGACCGCGCTCAACCAGGACCTCGAGGCGACGAAGCCGTGGCAGCGCGCCGAACACCTCGATCCCGCGGCCCTCGACGAGCTCCTCGCCCGCCACGTGGTCAGCGCCCGCCACATCGCCACCGCGGCCCGACCGATCGTGCCCGAGCTCTCCGCTCGGCTCCTCGCCCAGCTCGATTCGTCGCGCCGCCTCCCCGACCCGGCGCCCGCGTTCGCCCGCATCGAGTGACATCCGCCTCCCTCCCTGGTTACGGCGAAACGTTCGCACTTACAATCCGGCGCGGGCCTTGCTGCGAACACCTCGCAGAAAGGGAGGTAGCCGTGCACATCCCGGATGGATTCCTCGACGGACCGACGGCCGCGGCCGGAGGCGCCGTAGCGGTCGGGCTCGTCGGAGTGTCGTTGAAGATGGCGGCGAAGGAGCTGGACGACAAGCAGGTCCCGCTCGCCGGCCTGACGGCGGCGTTCGTGTTCGCCGTACAGATGCTCAACTTCCCGGTGGCCGCCGGGACGAGCGGTCATCTCCTCGGCGGATGTCTCGCCGCGGTGCTCGTCGGGCCGTGGGTCGCGATGGTGTGCATGACCGTCGTGCTCGGTGTCCAGGCGCTCGTCTTCGCCGACGGCGGGTTGAGCGCGCTCGGTCTCAACGTGATCCTCATGGGCGCCGTGACCTGTTTCGTCGGCTACGCCGCCTTCGTCCTCGGGCGCCGTCTCCTGCCCGCCACGAAGGCGGCGGTCGCCACGTCGGCGGGCGTCGCCGCCTGGTTCTCGGTGATCGTGTCCGCGCTCGTGTTCACCGGCTTCTATGCGCTGGGCGGCGCCGGCGGCGCGTCGATCACGACGGTCGGCACGGCGATGGTGGGCGTCCACACCCTCATCGGGATCGGCGAGGGACTGATCACGGCCTCGACGATCGCCGCCGTCCTGGCGACCCGCCCGGACCTCGTGTACGGGGCCCGCGACCTGCAGCCTCGCCTGGAGGTACGAGTGCCGGCCACGCCTCGCCTGGGTGGTGCGCGATGAAGCGGGGCACCCTCGCCGTGTTCGTCGGCCTCGCCCTCGCCGTGGCCTTCGCCCTCGCCTTCTTCGTCAGCCCGTACGCCAGCTCCGAGCCGGACGGTCTCGAGCGGGTCGCCATCGACAGCGGGTTCGCCGATCAGGCTCGGGAGCATGCGCTCGCCGACGGTCCGCTGGCGGACTACTCCGTGTCGGGAGTCGACGGAGCCGGACTCTCCACGGGTCTGGCCGGACTGATCGGCGTGACGCTGTGCTTCCTCGTCGGGTTGAGCGTGGTGTGGGTCGTGCGTCGGGCCCACCGGTGAACGCCGACCACACCCACCGCTTCTTCGTCCACGGCGAGTCCGGCGTTCACCGCCTCGCCCCGGAGTGCAAGCTCGTCGCCACGCTCGCGTTCGTCGTGGCCGTCGCCGTCACGCCGCGCGAGGTCGTGTGGGCGTTCGCGCTCGACGCCGCCGTGCTCGCCGTCGTCGCCGTCATCGCCCATGTGCCATTGCGACGCCTGCTGCGAAGGTTCGCCATCGAGGTCCCGTTCCTTGCCTTCGCCCTGTTCCTGCCGTTCATCGGCGGTGGCGAGCAGGTCGACGTGTGGTTCCTGTCGCTGTCCGTGTCCGGTCTGTGGGGGGCGTGGAACATCGTGGTCAAGGCGACCCTCGGCGTCGCCGCCACCGGCCTACTCGTCGCCACGACCACCGTGCCCGAACTGCTCCGGGCGCTCGAGCGGCTACGCCTCCCCAGACCGCTCGTCGCGATCACCAGCTTCATGATCCGCTACGGGGACTTACTCGTCGACGACATGCGCCGGATGAAGATCGCCCGCGAGTCCCGGGGCTATGACGGGCGGTGGCTGTGGCAGGCCCGGGCGGTGGCGGCGACGGCCGGGACGCTCTTCATCCGGGCCTACGAACGGGGCGAGCGCGTCTACGTCGCGATGCTGAGCCGCGGCTACGGCGGATCGTTGCCGGCCGCGGACACCACGGCCCCGGCCTCGCTCGAATGGGCCAAGGCGATGATCGCGCCACTCGCCGCCACGCTGATCTGCGTCACCGCGGTGGTCGCCGCCGTGCGAGCGAGCACGATGTCGTCCTCGAGGTGCGCGACCTGGCGTTCGCCTACCCGGACGGGAACCAGGCGCTGTTCGGAGTGAACCTCACCGTCACCAGCGGCGAGCGGATCGCCATCCTCGGCCCCAACGGCGCCGGCAAGACCACCCTCGTCCTGCACCTCAACGGCACGCTCGGCGGGGGCACCGGCAGCATCGTCGTCGACGGCCTGCGGGTCGAGAAGGCCAACCTGCGCGAGATCCGGCGCCGGGTCGGGATCGTGTTCCAGGACCCCGACGATCAGCTCTTCTCCCCCACCGTCCGCGACGACGTCGCCTTCGGTCCGGCCAACCTCGGATATCGGGGTCACGAGCTCGACCACCGGGTCGAGGCGGCACTCCACGCGGTGGGGATGGCCGGCCACGCCGCGCGCCCGCCCCACCACCTCAGCTTCGGCCAGCGCCGGCGCGTCGCGGCGAGCACGGTGCTGTCGATGGACCCCTCGCTGCTCGTGCTCGACGAGCCCTCGTCCAACCTCGACCCCCAGTCGCGCCGCGAGTTCGCCGAGATCGTGCTCAGCCTCGGCCTGACCACGCTCGTCGTCACCCACGACCTCCTGTACGCGCTCCAGCTGTGCCCACGTGCGGTCGTCATGAACGACGGGATGATCGTCGCGGACGGCCCGACCGCTGAGCTCCTCGCCGACGCCGAGCTGATGGCGGCCAACCGCCTCGAGCTTCCCTTCGGCTACGCCCTGTGAGCCGTTCTGTCGTTTGGATCCGGCCCGATCGGGCCGATTGCGGCGGACAGAAGCGAGACTCACCCTCGTCGGGCGAGGCCATCCAGCAGCCGACGCAGGCTCTTGCCGACCGCTGCCCGGGCGCGGCGCTGGTCGGGGCGCGGGCGATGAGCATCCCACCCTGCATGAGCGCGCCGAGGAGCAACTGGCCGAGCACGTCGAGGTCGGTGGCGTCGATCGATCCGTCCGCGCTGGGCGGCGCGCAGGGCGGCGACGATCGGCGCGTGGGCGTACTTCTCGTCGATCTCGTAGTAGCGGTCGACGCCGAGCACTGCCGGGGCGTCGACGAGCACGATGCGCTGGACGTCGGGCTCCAGCGACGCATCGAGGAAGGCGTCGAACCCGACCTTCAGGCCGGCCAGCGGAGTGCGCGCGTTGCGGGCGGCGACGTTGGAGCGATCGCTCAGTTCGGCCTCGACCTGTTCGAACACGGTCTCGAAGAGGTCCGCCTTGGTCGTGAAGTGGTGGTACAGCGCGCCGGTCGTCACGCCGGCGTGGCGGGCGAGATCGTCGACGGACGTGGCCGCGAACCCGAGCGTGCCGAACAGAGCACGGCCCGCCGTGACGAGAGCCTGGCGGGTCTCCGCCACGCGGACATCACGGCGCGAGAGCGGCGACGACGTAGTCATGTCTCCTCGTTGTAGCGCCTTCCAGAAGGCGGTTGACGACTTTGCTTCGCAATTGGCATAGTAAGACTATGTCACATAGCGATACTATGCCAAGGCCCGTCAGGTTGGCAACGGAACCCGCCGACGGAGTGGCCGCCGTACGCGCCGAACGTGACGTCCTGCTCGAGCTGCTCTCCACCATGCCACGCCGACTGTGGGCCGCCCCGAGCGGGTGCCCGGGTTGGACCGTAAAGGACCTCGTCACCCACCTCGGCGCGATGTTCTGGCGACTCGTCGATCGGTCGCAGCTGCCGGACAGTCGCGGGCTGCCGACCGAGCGGGCCGCAGATCTCGACGTCGCGTCGCGCGCCGCGTGGGAGCCGGCCCGCGTCCTCGCCGACTACGTCGACGTCACCGACAGGGCCCTGCCGGCCCTGGAGCAGCTGCGCGCGGTCGACGATCTCGTCCCGCTCGGCGACCTGGGCTGCTTCCCGGCGTCGATACTGGCCGACGGGTACGCCTTCGACCACTACATCCACATCCGCGGGGACCTGCTCGCACCCCGTGGGCCGCTCGACGCTCCGCCGCCCCCGTCGGACGAGCTGCGCATGGGACCCACCGTCGCGTGGATCCTCGCCGCGCTGCCCCAGCAGTGCGCGGCAGCGGTCGCCAGGCTCACCGGGCCGGTCGAGCTGGTGCTGACCGGACCGGGCGGCGGCCACTTCGTGCTGCTCCCGACCGGAGGCATCGTCAGCGGCGACGACGCCCGCACCGAGACGATCGCCTCGATCAGCTGCACCACGCCTGATCTGGTGTGGTGGTCGACCGGCCGGGCGACCTGGACGGACCTCGAGGTGTACACCGCCGGCGACCCGAAGGCGCTGGCGGTGCTCCGCGACCAGATCCACGTCTTCTGACCCTCCCCCGCCGCGACCGGGAGGGCATGGGACAATCGTCCCCGTGTCCCGTCGAACGCGCGCGCTCTTCACACCGGTCCGTGACCGCGCTGACCGCGCTGCTGCTCGGCTGTGGCGGAGATGGCTCGGCGGGTGACGCCGAGCGGTTCTGCGGTGAGGTCCAGGCGAACACCCGGGCCATCGTGAGGCCCCGGCTGCGGACCATCGCGGACATCGACACCGTGCTCGCGCTGTATCGCGAGCTCGGCGACCTCGCCCCACTCGCCATCGATGCCGACTGGGACGCCCTGGTCCTCAACTACGAGACGGCGAGCACGGTCGCGCCCGCAGATCCGGCGTCGGTGCAGCGAGCCGTGGCCCGCGCGTACGCGACCGAACGATCCGCCGTCGCGGTGCACGACTGGCTGCTCGCCAACTGCGCCGTCGACATCGGCCCAGTGGCGACGATCGTGCCCGACGCACCCCGGCGGGCGAGGCCGACGACGACCACCGTTGGCGGTTGACGCGCGCCCGACCCCCAGGGCGCGGCGGGTCGCACGCCGCACGTGGTGGCTGTCGCACGCACGCGACTCACTGGCGCCAGCGGCCGGGAGCGGGCTGCACTACGGTCCGGCGTCGTGGCTCACGACGAGGACCCCTCCGCTCTCGCGCGGGCGATCATCGACGCCAACCTCTACATGGTGCTCGGCACGGCCGACGCCGCTGGTCGGCCGTGGGTCTCGCCCGTCTACTACGCACCTGCCGGCTACCTCGAGTTCCTCTGGCTCTCGTCGCCGGACGCGAAGCACTCGCGGAACATTCAGAACCGTCCTGAGGTCGGCATTGTGATCTTCGACTCAACGGTACCGATCGACTCCGGCCAGGGCGTGTACATGTCCGCCGTCGCGCAGGAGCTCGACAGCGAAGAGATCACCGACCGGATCGAGGTCTTCTCGCAACGGTCGGTCGGGCACGGCGGACGGCCATTCACATCCACCGACGTCCGGGCACCGTCGAGGCTTCGCCTCTACGCGGCCACCGCCCACGACCACTACGTCCTCGAAACCGGCGTCGATCGTCGGATCCCGGTGTCGCCGTAGCGAACTCGCCGCGGCGACGGAGCGCGCCACCGCCCTGGCTCGACCGGTCTAGCGGGCGGACGGGAGACCGGGGGTCAGGGCGGCGGCGACCATTCAATCAGCCTTTTGGCGTCCATCCACGAAACCTCCCGAGCCGCCCTCATCGCCGCCATGACGGACGCGGGGCGGCCGTCCCCGGTCGGAGGGGTGGAACTGCTCACAGGGTCAGCCCGACCACGAGCCGGCGAGCGTGCGGGTGGCGGCGTTGAGGCGGTTCCAGACGTTGATCGTTCCGATGTTGATCAGCAGGCCGCCGAGCTGCGACTCGTCGTAGTGCTTGGCGGCGTCGGCCCAGATCTCGTCGGTGATCGACTCGGGTCGGTCGGCGATTCGGGTCACCGCCTCGGTGAGGGCCAGGGCGGCCCGCTCGGCGTCGCTGTACCAGGGAGCCTCACGCCAGGCAGCCACAGTACCGATGCGCTCCTCGGACTCGCCGGCCTTGCGTAGCTCACGGGTGTGCATGTCGACGCAGAAGCTGCAGCCGTTGATCTGACTGGCCCGCAGCTCGACCATCTTGAGCGTGGCGAACGGCACACCCGTCTTGGCGGCCGCCTTGCTCAGCCCCTGCAGGGCGCCCATCGCGTCCGGGACGACCGCGACCGGGTGGTTCATACGTGGTTCCATGTCGGTTCCTTTCGTCGTGGCCAGTGCCTGCGTCGTCCGATTGCGTCACAGTCGTCGCTCACACCAGCAAGCTCCGTCTTGATTGCTCACCTCATTGACCGATGGCGACAGCGGAATGTGACACGTGTGGGCCGAAGAGCTCAGCGACGGACCGGGAGACTGGAGACGACGAGTTACTCGTCTCGGTGGCTGACGATGTTGATCACGTTCCCGTCAGGGTCGCGCACGAAGAACCGGCGCACGCCCCACGGTTCGTCGGTCAGCGGATGAACGATCTCGTAGCCGCGGCGCCGCGCTTCCGCGTAGGCCTCGTCGACATCGTTCCCGACGTGCACTGAGATCACCGAGTCCTGAGGACTTGTGGCGTCTCGCGTCACCAGCTGGACGCACGCTCCCCATTCGGCGACACGAAGCGCGCGACCCATCCGAGATCGAGATCCTCGGCGCTCATACCGAGATAGTCGGTATAGAAGCCGCGCGCCGCGTCGATGTCAGCGACGGGCAGGTTCGGTGTGACTCCCGTTACTCGCACATCCGCTCCTCACGTCGCGTCGGGTTCGAGCGTCGTCGAGACACATAGTTGGCATGACGCGATGCTGAACATGATGCCCGCTCGCGAGCACCGACGCGACCGGATTGAGGAGCTGGTAGGCAACGGCAGCGAAACAGGCGAGGTCGAAGCGACCTCGCCGAGCACGGCGCCGCACTCCACACCGCCCCGGTGAATCGTTCGCCTGCCCGCCGGCATCGATGGCCGAAGATGGCGGCATGCAACGCGTGTCCAGCGACGTCCTGGAGGACCCCGACGTACACGGTGCCGGCGGCGCCTTCCGCGCCGACTGGTGTCGGTTGGCTTCGCGGGCGGTGCCCCGGTTCACCGACGGCGACACGCATCGTCAACTGTCGCGCGCTCGTCGTCAGCGTGATCGATCGGCTTGGCGCCGTGACCTATGAGGGGACACCGACGAGGTCACTGCTCGCGCGCTCGGGCTGCCATCTGATCTCGAAGCCGATGTCGTGGCGGTGGCCACCTCGTACCAGCCTCATTTCCCCCAGACGGAGGAGGCAGATCTGGCCGCTGACCGGCTCGTGGCGGCCTGTGGCGGCAGGACGGAAAGAGTCAGCCGCCATCGTGTGCGTGCTCGTACAAGCACACGGAGCCACGTTGGCGTTGATCGAGGCGCGCCGGCGTCGCCTCGTCCTCGCCCGTGCCATTCACCCGTCGCGTTTCGCCGAGCGGCGAAGAGCTGGTCGTGGACCTTGGCGATGCTCATTTCGGTCGGGGACCGCACCGCTGCCCGGGCGAGCAGCTCGCCGTACACCTGGCCCACATGGCGCTGGCCTGAGCCTCCTCGGCGCGGTCTCAGAGGACCTTACGTCACCGCCGCGATCGCAGTTCTCCATGGTTTCGCCCGCCGTTCTCCATGACCGGTCGGGAGTCGGGGACTTCAATGGGTCTGTGGGAACCGGACTGTGCGACCTGCTGGAGATCGAGGTGCCGATCGTGCTGGCGCCATTCGGCCCGTGGGACGAGGTGGAGCTCGCGGCGGCGGTCTGCGAGGCCGGTGCGCTGGGCAGCGTCGGCACGGCGGTGCGGTCGGTGACGGAGCTGCGCCAGCAGTGGCAACGGCTCCGTGAGCTCACCGACCGGCCGTTCGCCATCAACCACACCGGTCGGCCGTTCAACGCCGAGGCGTTCGAGGCGACGCTGGAATTCGGTCCGGCGGCGATCTCGTTCCACATGGGGGTGCCCGTCGAACTCATCTCCGCTGCCCACGAGCGTGGCATCTCTGGCTGCAGACCGTCGGCGACGTCGAGGCGCGCGCGGGCCGCGATCGACGCCGGCGCCGACGTGATCGTCGCTCAGGGAACCGAAGCAGGCGGCAACGCCGGATGGGTGACGACGATGGTGCTGGTTCCCGCCGTTGTCGACGTCGCCGGCGACGGTCCCGGTCGTCGCCGCCGGCGGCATCGCCGACGGCCGCGGGATCGCTGCCGCCTTGGCCCTCGGCGCCCAGGGGGTGAGCCTCGGGACCCGGTTCCTGGCCACGACCGAGATGACGATCGACGCGGCCTGGAAGGACCGGATCGTGGCCGCATCGGCCGCTCGACGCCGTCAAGGTGCCTCACGCCGAGCGGGTCATGCCTCCGTTCACCTTGCCGCAGACCGGCGTGCCGTTCGCTCCCCGCGCGCTGCGGACAGCGCTCATCGACCAGCTCGAGTCGGATCCCGCCAGCGTCGATCCCGCCGAGGTCGGCCCCCAACTGCTGGCCGCCGTCCGCCCGGCGGAGGCCACGAACTCCTCCCCTTCGCCGGGCAGTCCGCCCAACTCATCCACGACATCGCGCCAGCCGCCGAGCTCGTCGCCCGCCTCGTCGCCGACAGCGCCGACGCGGTCAGGCGCGCCAGCGAACTCCGAGCTCCAGCGGCAGCGACTGAACCAGACCAGCACTTCGAGGACGACGGCCGCCTTCAGGAGCGGCTCGCGACCTGGCGAACCAGGAGGGCTTGCTCCACGCGGAACAGGCGGTGGGTGCGCTGGTCCTTCGGAGCAAAGCGTGGTGCGGCCACGGACATCGGAAGGACCTCCGGCTGGTCGACCTCGTACGTGTTTCCTTCGTGCACGATGGTCGCCGAGCGATTCGCGAGAACGTTCTTGAGCCAGTCAGTGTTCGGCCCGTAGGGCAGCGCGATCACGAATCCATCGTCGGTGGCCACCGCCTGCACCGGCGTCTCGTCTCGTCGCCCTGTCGTCCGGCCGACGTCCGGATCACCGAGGCGATCCCGCCAGGCGTTCCGCTCGACTTCAACACCAACGGCTTCGTCGCTCGACCGGTGCGGCGGACGGCATTGAGCACGACGGGCGCCTTGGCGGGCACCATCCCGGCCAGGAAGACGACCCCGATCACGGCGAGGCCAAGGACCACGCCGCCGACAAGCGCAGCGATCGGTTTCCGCATGATGCACCACCTTTGAAATCTGGGGTTCAGAATGCCGACTTGCCCGATCAGGCGCTCGGCGACGGCGTCCGATGCCAGCAGCCAGTGATCGTGCCTGCAACTGCCCCCCAACCCGCCGCCTGGGTGATCGATGCTCGGTGGCGTGCGATGGGCGCTGCCGCCACCCACGGCCTGGCGTCAGAGGATCTCGCCGCGGCGCAGGATCACCTTGTCGCAGAGGCCGTACTCCTGCGGCCTGCTCGGCGGTGAACCAGCGGTCGCGCTCGGAGTCGGCCTGGATCTGCTCGAGCGGCTTGCCCGAGTGCTGGGCGATCAGCTCGGCCATCCGCTGCTTGGTGTAGGCGAGCTGCTCGGCCTGGATGGCGATGTCGGCGGCCTGGCCGCGCAGGCCGGCGAGCGGCTGGTGCATCATGATCCGGGCGTTGGGCAGCGTGTAGCGCTTGCCGGCGGCGCCGGCGGTGAGCAGGAACTGGCCCATCGAGGCGGCCAGCCCGAGGCACACCGTGGCGACGTCGCAGCCGACGAACTGCATCGTGTCGTAGATCGCCATGCCGGCCGTGACCGACCCGCCCGGGCTGTTGATGTACAGCCAGATGTCGCGGTTCGGGTCCTCGCCCTCGAGGTACAGCAGCTGGGCGCAGATCTGGTTGGCGATGTCGTCGTTGACGGCGGCGCCGAGCATGATCACCCGGTTCTTCAGCAGGCGGTTGAAGACGTCGGTGCGGGGGTCGAACCCGGCCTCGAGCATCGTGGGGCGGGAGGTCTCGGCATGGCAGGCTACCGGTCCGGCATGCCGTGGCGCAGGCTACCGGCGCACCGCGCCGGAGTCCGCCGCTGGAGCAGGTCGTCGGACCGGGCGACGCCGGAGAAGATCGACCGCCGACCCGCTCGCCGGGCGCCGGGGCGCCGTCGGGGATGAGCAGGCCGGCGAGGCCGGCGCGTGCCGGTGGGGCTGACCGGGATGCCGGTCGCGCCGGCCAGCTCGTGGGCGCCGGCGATCGCCGCCTCCGGGCACGACGACGGGCGCCCGCCGGAGCGCCGCATCGACCTCGAACACGCCGAGCCAGTCGTAGGTCTCGTCGTCGAGGATGCCGTCGGCGGCCGAGTGCGGGTCGTCCCACGGCGTCATCAGCTCGGCCCAGTGCGGCCGGGACGCTCGTCGGCGCGACGCCGGCGTCGGCGACCCGCCGCCACGCCCGGGCCAGCGGCGCGCAGCCCTCGGCCTGGACGGCGTCGAGGCGGACGCCGGTCGCCGAGCCCCCACCCGGTGCACGCCGCGAACGCGCCGCCGCCGACCTGGACGAACACCCGGTCGAGCGCCGACCGCCGGCGTCGGCGCAGCTCCCAGCCGATCGTGCGGCCGCCGTCGAGGCACAGCGCGTTCTCGGGGCCCTGCACGCTGAACGGGATCGGCCCCGGCGGCGACCGCCTCGCGGAACCGGAGCACGGCCGGGTCACCCGGGCGGGTCGTCGGCGCGCCGCGTCGCAGCGGGTGATCGACGCGCCCAGCGACGTCGAGCAGCGCCGAGCACCGCCGTCGCCGGCCCAGTCGGGCACGAACACGTCGATCGGCCAGTCCGCCCGCTGCGGCCAGCGTGGCCGCGGCGATCGCCGCGTTGCCGCACGAGGCGATGGCCAGCGGTCGGCCGCGGCCGCTCGGCGCAGCCCGAGCGACTCGGCGGCGCGCAGGTGCAGCAGGATCGTCGAAGAGGTGGCGGGCCTTGTGGCTGCCGCCGACGTTGCCGGTCTCGTCCTTGACCCACACGTCGGCGCCGAGCGCGTCGGACAGCGCGTCGGAGCGGGCGAACGGCGTGACGGCGAACCCGCCGGCGACGTCGCGGGTCAGCGCCACGCACGCCGGCCTCGGTCATCCCGTTGGCCCGGGCGAACGCCCACCACGCCAGCCGCGGCCCGTAGGCGACGAACGGGTTGGGGTCGTCGAGCGCGGCTCCGGCGCCGGGCCGACGTCGAGCGGGTGCAGCACGTGGTGGCGGTCGGCCGACGTCGCGCGCGGGCACGTGAACGGGTAGCGGCGTGGCGACGTCGACCGTCGCCCCGCAGACCGCGCAGCGCCAGCCGAGCGATCACGTCACGCCCGGACGCGGGCGTTGAAGTCGGTGATCATCTCGTCCCACACGCCGAGGTAGCGGCGCAGGCCGCGCCAGAAGTCCTGGCTGCGGCGCTGCTCGAACAGCTCGAACGGCGTGCCCTGCTGCTCGACCCACGTGTAGTAGCCGAGGTTGAAGATCCGGGTGCGGTCGCGCTCGGTGCAGTCGATCATGTGGTCGGTGTCGACGTCGGCGAGGTGCTGGCCGAACGACCTCGGCGGCGTCGACGTCGGTGAACTCGCCGCCGAAGCGCTCGGCGAGCAGCGTCGCCCGCTCGCTCGGGTACATCGCCGCCGCCGTCGGTGGCGACGGTGACGATCGCGTCGTCGGGGCCGAGGTCGAGCAGCTTGGCGGTCTTGATCGCCGCCAGCACGTTGCAGATCGACGAGAACCCGAAGTGGGCGAGCGCGTCGATGACGTCGGCCGGCACGCCCTTGCGGTCGGCGAGGTAGGCCCGGCCGGCGTCGGTGTTGAACAGCACGTCGAGCTCGTCGGTCGCCCGGTCGGTGACGCGCGACGACGACGTCGGTGTTCATCACGTTGTGGATCAGCGGGATGTGCTTGTCGCCGATGCCCTGGATGTTGTGCTCGCCGAAGCCGTTCTCGAGCATCGTCGGGCACTCCAGCGCCTCGACGGCGACGATGCGCGTGCCGTACTTGTCCTTCAGCCGGTCGCCGGCGGCGATCGTGCCGGCCGACCCGGTGGCCGACACGAACGCGGCGAGGCGCAGCCCGGCCGTCGCCGACGACGCGGTCGAAGACGTGCTCCAGCGCCCGGCCGGTGACCTCGTAGTGGCCGAGGTGGTTGCCGAACTCGCAGAACTGGTTGAGCACGAAGTTGGCCGGGTCGCTCGGCCAGCTCGTTGCAGGCGTCGTAGATCTCCTTGACGTTGGACTCCGTGCCGGGCGTGCGGATGACGTCGTCGGCCGGGTTCTCGCACCAGCGGTCGAGCCAGTCGAAGCGCTCCTGGCTCATGCCCTCGGGGAGGATCGCCACGCCGCGGCTGGCCATGATCCGGCTGATCGCGATGCCGCCGCGGGCGTAGTTGCCGGTCGACGGCCAGATCGCCCGGTGCCGGGTCGGGTCGAACTGGCCGGTCACGATCCGCGGCGCCAGGCAGGCGTAGGCGGCGAGCACCTTGTGGGCCGTGATCATCGGGAAGCGGTCGCCGAACACGACGATGATCGGGCTCTCGACGCCGGTCAGCGACGACGGCAGCACGACGTGCTCGGGCACGTCGACGCGGTCGCCGGCGAGGTCGTTGTACCAGTGGACCCGCCAGAGGTTGCGGGCGTCGGGCGCCTGCGGGTCGGCGTCGCCGACGCGGGCCGGGTCGAACGTCGACGGGTCGGCGAGCTCGGCGAACGTCGGCAGCGTGATGCCGCGCTCGCGGAACCGCTCGACGCTGTTGGCCAGCGCGTCGTCGTCGACGACCGGTCGGCCAGGCCGAACTGGTTCTCGAGCGCGTCGACGTCGGCGAGCGTGACGGTCACGGTCGACGATCGAGCATTCTGTCGAAGCGACTGCGCGGCCAGGACCGCATGTCGGTCGACGCGACCGTGCGAGCGATCGAAGCGTCGTCCGGCGGCAGCGTGCTCGGGCCGACGTGGGCGTCGAGCCAGGCGCACATCGGCGCCGCGGCCTGCCACACCGTCGCGGACCTGGCGCCGCCTGCTTGCGTGTGCATCCACTTGGCGGCCGGCCACGACCGCGCACATCATCAGGCCCTTGCGGCGCAGCAGCTCGATCCGCGGGTGGTCCTTGGGATAGCCGCGGGGCGCCGTCTTCAGCTCGTCGATCGCGCCGATCGTGTAGCCCGCGTCGCTCAGCGCGTCGACGAGCTCGGCGATCTCGGCGCCGGTGCCGTCGTCGTCGACCGCGGCGCGGAAGCGCTCGAGCTGGTCCTTGGCCATCGCGTAGTAGCCGGCCGCCGCCATCAACCCGTCGGCGCCGAGATCTGCAAGTAGTAGCCGGCGCCGCCCTCGCCCTCGGCGTAGGCGCCCTGCTGCGTCTTGTACGGCGGGCGGTCCTTGGCGAAGCGCAGGTCGTTGTAGGCCGGAACAGGTGGAACGGCCCGTACTCGGCGAGCTCGTCGCACAGCGCCTCCATCGGCGCCTTCACCGCCGTCTCGAACGTCGCCTTGTTGGCCTGCCAGAACACCTTGGTGTTGTCGGCCTCGAGCTGCTCGTAGAAGTCGAGCGCCGCCGGCGGGAAGCCCCTGGAACGCTCACGCGCGCCCGACCGGTACCGCCGTCGAGCCGCTCAGGCTACCTTGCCCGCCCATGGCTGAGCTGTTCCTCGGCGGGCTGGTCGACGCGGCCACGCACGAGCGCACCGGCGACGACGTCCGCCTGGAGACGGCCGACTTCACGACCCACGGCGTGATCGTCGGCATGACCGGCTCGGGCAAGACCGGTCTCGGCGTCGTGCTGATCGAGGAGGTGCTGCGGCCGGGCTGCCGGCGCTGCTGATCGACCCGAAGGGCGACCTCACCAACCTCTGCCTGACGTTCCCCGGCCTGTCGCCGGCCGACTTCCGGCCGTGGATCGACGAGGCCCAGGCGAAGGCGGCGGGCGTGACGCCCGACGAGTTCGCCGCCCAGCAGGCGACGGCGTGGACCGAGGGCCTCGCCGGCTGGGGCTACGGCCCGGAGCAGATCGCCGCGCTGCGGGCGGCGACGCGACTTCACGATCTACACGCCCGGCTCGCAGTCGGGCGTGCCGATCAACATCGTCGGCTCGCTGCAGGTGCCCGGCGACCGACGACGCCGAGGTCGTCGGCGACGAGATCGAGGGCTACGTCTCCGGGCTGCTCGGCCTCGTCGGCATCGAGGCCGACCCGCTGTCGAGCCGCGAGCACATCCTGCTCGCCAACCTGATCCAGCACTCGTGGTCGGCCGGGCACGTCGCTCGACCTGCCGACGCTGGTCGGCATGGTCCAGCAGCCGCCGATCCGCAAGCTCGGCGTGTTCGAGCTCGACCAGTTCTTCCCGCCCGACGACCGCATGGAGCTGGCGATGAAGCTCAACGGCCTGCTCGCCTCGCCGTCGTTCGCGGCGTGGGCGCGCCGGCCAGCCGCTCGACATCCAGTCGCTGCTGTACACGCCCGACGGCACGGGCCGCTGCGCGATCGTCACGACGGCCCACCTGTCCGACGAGGAGCGCCAGTTCGTCACGTCGCTGCGTGCTGTCCAAGCTGGTCACGTGGATGCGCCGCCAGAGCGGCACCACCGACCTGCGGGCGCTGCTGTACATGGACGAGGTCGCCGGCTACCTGCCGCCGACGGCCAACCCGCCGACGAAGAAGCCGATCATGCTGCTGATGAAGCAGGCCCGGGCGTTCGGCGTCGGCGTCGTGCTGGCCACGCAGAACCCGGTCGACGTCGACTACAAGGCGCTGTCCAACGCCGGCACGTGGATGATCGGCCGGCTGCAGACCGACCGCGACAAGCAGCGCCTGCTCGACGGGATGAGCGCGGCGGCGGGCGGCGTCGACGTCGCCGCCGTCGGCGACACGATCAGCGGGCTCGCCAAGCGCGAGTTCGTGCTGCGCCGGGCCGGCAAGGACCAGCCCGAGGTGTTCACGACCCGCTGGGCGATGAGCTACCTGCGCGGCCCGATGACGCGCGACCAGATCAGGCAGCTGATGGCGCCGGCGCGCCGGCCGCCGGCCGCGCCGACGTGCGACGCCGCCGCCGGCGACGGCGGCCGCCGGCACCGCGGCCGCGCCCGCCGCGCCGGCACCGCGGCATCCGCCGACGGCGCCGCCGACACCACGCCGGTGATGCCCGACGTCGCCGGCGGCGTCGCCGTGCGCTGGGTCGATCCGGCGGCGCCGTGGCTCGGCGACGTCGGCGGCGACCCCGCCGGCGACGACGCTCGCAGCCGCCGTCGTCGCCCGCGTCGCCCTGCGCTACGACGAGGCGAAGGCCGACCTCGTCCACGACGAGGAGTACGAGGCCGTGCTGTTCCCGCTCGGCGAGCCACGTCGACGTGACCACGGCCGATCGCCGTCGACTACGACGACCGCGACCTCCGCGACGCCGCCCCGACGGCGATCGCCGTACCGCCTGACGGACGCACCGATCGGCAAGCCCGCGTTCTGGAAGCAGGTCGAGCGCGACCTCGTCGACCACCTCGCCCGCAGCCTGACGCATGGAGCTGCCGGTCAACCGCGAGCTCAAGCTGTACGGCCGGCCGGCGAGAGCGTCGACGACTTCGCCGCGCGCTGCCTGCACGGTCGCCGACGAGCGGGCCGACGCCGAGATGGCCAAGCTGCGCGACAAGTACGAGGCCAAGGCGACGACGCTGCGCGACCAGATCGACGCGGCGACCGACGCCGCCGAGGTGGCCGGCGACCAGCAGCAGGCGCGCGCACCGCGACGAGCTGCTGTCGTCGGCCGGCTCGATCCTCGGCGGGCTGCTCGGTGGCCGCCGGTCGCGGGGCGGGCTGCTCGGCAGCTCGGCCGCGCCGCCGGCCGGCGCCGGGAAGCACCGTCGGCGTCGGTCCCGGGTCGAGGCGGCGGAGAACAAGGTCGCCCGGCTGCAGGACGACCTCGAGGACCTCGAGGCCGAGCTGGCCGAGGAGCTCACCGAGATCGACGCGCGCTGGATGGACAAGGCCAAGCAGGTCGACGACGATGCCGATCACGCTCGAGCGCACCGACGTGAAGGTCACCCAGCTCGCGCTGGCCTGGCTCCCGACGACATGACACGTGAAGGTCCAGAGCAGCCCGAGGCGTCCCGCGCAGCTCGGCCATGCGCCGAAACCGACGTCGGCGCCCGCACCCGTTCGGCCACCGCGATCTGCTCGTCGCGGCTGGCCTGGTCGGCCCGCTCGGCGAACTCGCCACCGCCGTAGTTCCGCCAGGTCGACCCGGAGAACTGCAGCCCGCCGTGATAGCCGTTGCCGGTTGCGATGCTCCAGTTACCGCCCGACTCGCAGGCGGCCAGGGCGTCCCAGACACCGGCTGGCTGCGCCGCAGGGTCCGTCTGGAGCGCTTCGCGGACGTCGTCGGCGAACTCCTCGGCGGCCGCCGGGTCCGTGGCATGCCACGCCCGCCACATCCGCACCTCTTGGGGCGTGCACGCACCCAGAGCGCCGACGAACGCCGTCGCCGCTACCGCCATTGTCAGGATCCGTCTCATCTCACGCCTTCCGTGTCCGCCGATGAAGGCCGGGATCGTAACTAGATCGTCATGTAGCCCCGCCCCGGCGTGTCGGATGTCACACCGCCCCCGTCAGGGCCCTACTCCGCCAGGGAGTCGAACCGCAGCCCGCTCGAACCCTCGCCCCGCCCGACCGACGTGCGGTGGGTGAGCCACACGAACAGCCGCCCGTCGGACGGGCCGATCACTGCCGTTCGTTGGGGCGCATCCTAAAGTCCACACCGCGTGTCCGTGGACGACCGCCTCGCCGAATTGAACGTCGAGCTCCCGGAGCCATTCCCGCCCGCCGGGACATACGTCGCCGCGGTGCGGACTGGTTCACTCCTGTTCCTCTCCGGAGCCGGGCCAGCGCGACCCGGACGGCAGCTTCGTGCGGGGCAAAGTGGGAGACACGGTCGATCTGGAGGCGGCGGTGGAGGCCGCTCGCCTGACCGGTCTTCAGCTCCTCGCCGTGATGCGGCGGGAGCTCGGCACGCTCGACCGAGTGCGACGGGTCGTCAAGACGCTCGGCATGGTGAACTGCGCTGCCGGGCTTCAACCGGACGCCGCAGGTGATCGACGGTTGCTCGAACCTCCTCGTGGAGGTGTTCGGGGACGCCGGGCGGGGGGCTCGATCAGCGGTCGGGATGGCGGAGCTGCCGTTCGACATCGCGGTGGAGATCGAACTCGTCGTCGAAGTCCTCGACTGACGGGCCATGGCTACCTACGTCTTGGTGCACGGCGCCTGGAGCGGAGCGCACGGCTTCCGCAAGGTGCGTCGCCGGCTGCAGGCCGCGGGCCACGAGGTGTTCACGCCGAGCCTGACCGGGGTCGGCGAACGGGCACATCTCCTCACGCCATTGATCGACTTGACGACGCACATCCATGACGTCGTCAACGTGGTGCTGTACGAGGACCTCGACGACATCGTGCTGCTCGGGTTCTCCTACGGCGGCGCGGTGGTCACAGGCGCGCTCGCCCATCATCGCCGGCCGCATCCGCGAGCTCGTCTATCTCGACGCCTTCGTGCCGGGCGACGGCGACACCGTCGCCGGACTCGCCGGTCGCCCGCGTCCGCACGTGCTGACGCTCGGTGCCAGGAGTGGTTGGTGCCCCCGCCGCCGCGCTCGTTCGACGACCCCGATCGAAGCGGCGTGGGCAGAACGCTCGTCGAGGACCGCATCCAGTCCGGTGCTTCACCGAGCCGGTGCGGCTGACGACACCCCTCGAGGACCAACCAGTTCGGGCTGACGTTCATCAAGGCGACAGACGACGAGCGCGACGCGCCCGGAGGGTGACGCCTTCTGGACCGGTGGCCGAGCACGCCAAGACGGTCAGCCCGGTGGCGGTACTACGAGATCGCCACCACGCACATGGTCGCCAGCAACCGACCCGACGAGCTCACCCGCATCCTCGATCCAGCTCGCCTGATCACTTTGGTCACCGAATCGCGCGGACGCTGGTGCCATCCGGTTGACCAAAGCGGCGGCGGGGGCCGACACCGACGCTCCTAGTACAGACGCTCGATGGAGCGTCGACGGCGACGTCGATCAGCGCGGCCGCGGGGTTCGCCAGCGCCCAGCGGAGCGCGTCCTCGAGCTCGTCGGCGCGCGACGACCGTCCGCGCCGCACACCCGAAGCCGGCGGCGAGGTCGGCGAAGCCGATGCCCGGGCAGGTCGACGCCCGGCGGCTTGTCGACGGCCATCACCCGTCCGAGCGCCTTGAGCGCTCCGTAACCCTGGTTGTTCAGGATCACGAAGGCGATCGGCAGGTCGTGCTGGGCGGCCGTCCACAGCGCCTGGATCGAGTAGAGGCTCGAACCGTCGCCGAGGAGGCAGATCACCCGGCGCGTCGGGTCGCCGAGGGCGACACCGACCGCGGCCGGCAGCCCGAAGCCGAGCCGCCGCTGGCCGCGCAGTAGAAGCCGCCGCTGGTGCGGATCGGCAGGTGGTCGTGCATCGCGTTGCGATGCGAGGGCGCCTCCTCCACGATCACCGCGTCCGGCGGCATCAACCGCGGCGACGGTGTGCATCACGAAGGCGGGCGAGATCGGGGTCGCTCGCCGGCGGCGCCGTCCGTCGGTCCGCGCCCCGCCGCGGCCGGGGTCCGCCGCTCCGGGCCGAGGTGGTCGAGCAGCGTGCGCGACGCCGGCCCGCAACGTCGTGAGGACGGCGGTCCCGACCGGCGCCATGGCCGCCGCCTGCGGGTCGTCGACGAGCTGGTACAGCGTGGTGCCCTCGGCGAGGAACGGGCCGTCGGCGTGGACGTGGTAGGTGAAGACCGGGGCGCCGAGCACGACGACCAGGTCGTGCGTCGGCGAGCTGCCCGGCGAGCGTGGCCGCTGCGGGGTGAGGAACCCGGCGAACGCCGGATGGTCCTCGGGGAAGCTGCACCGGCTCGACAGCGGGCTCACCCACACGAGCGCGCCGGACCGCTCGGCCAGCTCGACCGTGACGTCCCACGCCCCGTCGCGGTCGACGCCCGGACCGACGACGAGGGCCGGGCGCGCGCTGCCGCGCAGCGCCTCGGCGACGGCCCGCAGCGCGGCGTCGTCGCCGACGAACTCGCCGGCGACGTGGCGCGCCTCGATCGCGTCCGTCTCGGCGTCCCAGTCGTCCTCGGGGATCGAGACGAACGTCGGACCGTACGGGCGCTGCATCGCGGTGTGGTAGGCGCGGGCGATGGCCGCGGGCACGTCGGCGGCCCGCGCCGGCTCGCAGCTCCACTTCACG
The DNA here is from genome assembly GCA_963839695.1 of uncultured Acidimicrobiia bacterium. Taxonomy (GTDB): domain Bacteria; phylum Actinomycetota; class Acidimicrobiia; order Acidimicrobiales; family Ilumatobacteraceae; genus JALZMG01. The sequence goes on from CAWIVW010000016.1 coordinate 207,599, forward strand.
TACGGCTTCGGGCAGCTCGGTCGCCTGCTCGGCGAACAGGAACGGCTGCGTCGGCAGCATCGCCCGGGTCTGCTGGCCGGCCGTGATCACGAGCGGCGTCGCGTTGCGCATCGCCGTGAAGATGCTCCCGAGGGCGTGGCCGACGCCGACCGCCGAGTGCAGGTTGACGAAGGCGGCGTTGCCCGTCGCCTGGGCGTAGCCGTCGGCCATCGCCACCGCCGACGACTCCTGCAGGGCGAGCACGTAGCGGAGGTCGTCGGGAACGTCCTTGAACAGGCGCAGCTCGGTCGATCCCGGGTTGCCGAAGATCGTCGTCATCCCGAACGCCGCGCAGCAGGCCGTAGGTGGCGTCGCGGACGGTCAGGCGATCGGTCACAGCGACCTGCGCTTGGCGTCCCAGTTGCGCTCGAGGTTGTCGATGAGCGCGGGGCTGTACAGGCAGCGGGCCTGCTCGCGGGCGTAGTCGCTCATGTAGCGGCGGAACAGGTCGAGCGGTTCGTGGGCCACGCGCAGCGCCCTGCGGTTGGCGATCAGGCTGGTGGTGCCGGCGCTCGTCAGCTCCGCCGCCGCCCGCTCGACCGCGGCCTCGATCTCGTCGCCCGGCACGACCTCGTCGGCGAGCAGCCGGCCCTCCGGGCTGTCGGCCTGGAACACGTGGTTGAAGAAGATCGCCTGGCGGGTCAGGCGCTCGCCGACCATGCGGGGCAGGCGGAGGTTGGCGCAGCCGGGGATGATGCCCTCCTTGCGGGCCGGCAGGTTGAAGTACGAGCCCTGCTCGGCGATCACGCGGTCCATCACGAGCAGCCACTGGCAGGCGCCGCCGATGGCGAAGGAGTCGACGGCGGCGATCCACGGCTTCTCCCGCCGGTCTCCAGCACGCCGCCGGCGGGGTCGCCGAGGTCGTGGCCGCGGTACATCTTGCTGACCGCGCCGAGCTCACGCTCGATCATGAACTCGACCAGGGAGATCTTGCCGTGGTACAGGTGGGTGAGGTTGATGCCCGAGCCGAAGATGCGCCGGCCGGCGTGCTTGGGATGGGTGGCCGGCGCCCCGCGCAGCACCCCCACCTCGATCGAGTCGTCGAGCAGGACCAGGTCGACCGCCGATCTCCAGCGCGGCGGTCGAGACGTCGTCCTCCGAGTTCAGGAAGGCGTGGTTCTGGATCGTGACCACGCCGACGGTGCCGTCGCGGTCGACCCGCATCGGGCCGAGGTCGGCGCTGCCGGTGCGCGGCAGCTCGTCCGACGCAGGCCGAGGGCCTCGGGCCGCGGCTGCGCCATCGCGTGCATCAGGTGGGCGCCGGTGCGCGGATCGGCGAGCACGTGGGCGACGAAGTCGCCCTGAGCGATCTCCAGGCCGACCTTGTCCTTCTGCAGCCGCTCGCGCTCGCCGTCGATCTCGGCGCGGGTCGGGACCAGGCCGGGGAACCGCTCGGCGGCCGCGTACACGAGCTCGGCGACACGCAGCGAACGCGGCCGCCCGTCGGTCAGCGCGTCGTAGATCCCCTCGATGTCCTCGCCCAGGCGGGCGGCGCCGGATCGCGTCACTGCCCCCGACCCGGGTCGCCTGGTCCTCCCAGAACGGCGCCCGCAGCTCGCGCTTGAGCACCTTGCCGGCGCCGGACTTGGGGAGCGGCTCGGTGCGCAGCTCGATCCGCTTGGGCACCTTGTAGCCGGCGATGGCCTCGCGGCAGTGGTGGATCAGCTCGTCCTCGGTGACATCGGCGCGGGGGACGACGACGGCGTGGACCGCCTCGCCCCATCGCTCGTCGGGCACGCCGAACACCGCCGCCTCGAGCACCGCGGGATGCCGGAACAGGACGTCCTCGACCTCGGTGCTGTAGACGTTCTCGCCGCCGCTCACGATCATGTCCTTCGCCCGGTCGACGAGGTAGAGGTAGCCGTCGTCGTCCATGTAGCCCAGGTCGCCGGAGCGGTACCAGCCGTCGACGAGCGCCGCCGCCGTCTGCTCGGGCTTGTTCCAGTAGCCGACCATGACGTTCGGCCCGCGGATGACCACCTCGCCGACCTCGCCGGCCGGCAGGCGGGTCCGTCCGGCGCCGACGACCTCGACGTCGACCCCGACCGCCGGCTGGCCGCACGAGCGGGCCCGCGGCGCAGTCGAGGAGGTGCTGCTCGCCGCGGAACGTCGTGGCGATCGGCGCGGTCTCCGTCGCGCCGTACAGGTGCTGGAGCTCGGCGTCGGGGAACGCGTGGTGGGCCCGCCGCAGCGTCTCGGTCGCGATCGGCGAGCCGCCGTGGCTGATCGTGCGCAGGCTGCGCGACGTCGCGCGGGCGGGCGAGCTGCTCCTCGCTCATCGCGGCGAGCATCGTCGGCACGACCAGGGTGTCGGTGACCCCGTGGCGCTCGATGAGGTCGAGGGCGGCGGCCGGGATCGAACGCCGGCAGCACCACCTGGCGGCCGCCGTGCCACACCGTGGCCAGCACGGCGATGGAGCCGGCGGCGTGGAACAGCGGGGCGACGATCAGCCAGCACGTCTCCGGCCGGAACGGCGCGAACACCTGGTAGTGGAAGGCGTTGGCGACCAGGTTGCGATGGGTGAGCATCACGCCCTTCGCCGCGCCGGTCGTGCCGCCCGTGTAGAAGAGGCCGGCCAGGGTGTCCTCGGTGAGGTCGTCGGGGAGGTCGGCCGGGGCGCCGTCGGCCAGCAGCTGCTCGTACTCCGTCGCCGAGGTCGATGACGTGCTTCACGCTCGGCGCCGAGACGTCCCGACGTCGCGCCCGGCGAACAGCACCGCGGCGCCGGCGTCGTCGATCGCGTAGCGCAGCTCGGCCTCGGTGTGGCGCTGGTTGAGCGGGACGAGGACCATGCCGGCGCCCGGCACGGCCTGGTACAGCTCGAGGTAGCGGTGACAGTTCGGACCGACGACGGCGACCCGGTCGCCCGCGCCGAGCCCGAGCTCGTGCAGCCCGCCGACCAGCCGGCGGCAGCGCTCCCACGTCTCCCCGTAGGTGAGCTGCACGTCGCCGCAGCTGACGGCGGTCGCGCCGGCCGCGATCCGCCGGGCCCTGCGCAGCGGTCCGATCATCGTCGTCATGTTCCCGCCGCCTCCTCGGCACCTCGTCGGAGCAACGAGGCGACGATAGCCCGGAGCGGGCGCCCACCTCCGGCGCTGGCAGCCGGGCTACCGACGCCAGCATCCGTGGCGAGGACTTCCGTCATCTGCTCCGACTGCTCAAGAGGCGGGGCGTGCCCCCCCCGACCATGCGAGCGTCTCTGCCAACCCGTCGCGTAGCGACACCTGCGGCTCGTAGCCGAGGTCGCGGCCGGCCGCAGCGATCGCCGCATGCGAGCGGCGGATGTCGCCTACCCGGCCCGCGACGTGGCGGGCGGCGACGTCAACCGCGAGCAGCTCGCCGAGAGTGGTGAGCAGCTCGAGCACGGTGCGCGACTCGCCTTCGCCACGTTGTCGACGCGACCCGCGACCACCGCGGCCGGCGCAGCCGCGGCACGCAGGTTCTGCCTGGACGGCGTCCGCAACGTACGTGAAGTCCCGGCATCTGGCGGCCGTCACCGTGGATCTCGGGGAGCCGCGTCGCGTCGAGCAGGGCGGCGACAAAGCGAGGGATGACCGCCGCGTACTGGCTGTCGGCCCGCTGGCGTGGCCCGTACACGTTGAAGTACCGCAGGCAGACCGTCTCGAGGCCGTGCAGCGCGGCGAACACGCGGGCGTAGTACTCGCCGGCGAGCTTGCTCACCCCATAGGGCGAGCGGGGATGGAGCGGGGCGTCCTCCGCCGTCCGCCCGCGATCGGCACCGCCGTAGACCGACGACGACGAAGCGACGATGACCCGGCGCACGCCCGCCTCCTGCGCCGAGCAGAGGACGTTGAGCGTGCCGGCGACGTTGGCCCGGTCGGTCTCGCGGGACGCTCGACGGAGCGCTGGACCGATCCCCGTGCCGCGAGGTGAAACACGACGTCGCAGCCGGGCATCAACGCGGTGACGACCACCGGATCGGCGACGTCGCCGCTGACGAGCTCCACGTCGGCGGGCACGTGGGCGGGTGAGCCGCTCGACCCCGTCGTCGAGCACCACCACATCCGCGCCATCGGCGACGAGGGCATCGACCAGGTGGGAGCCGATGAAGCCGGCCCCGCCCGTCACGAGGGCACGCACGCGGTGCGGTCCCGTTCAGTCGTCTGGTGTCTTGCAACGCCTCCAGCTTCTCACCTGTACGGGCTCGGACGAACGCAATCGCCATCTCGTCGAGCCACCGACCGTCCGTCTCGGGAGAGGGAGAGGTCGCTGTTTCGATCGCCTTCCCGTCGTCGTGCACTTCCGCCACATCTTCGACGCGAATCCACCAGAGCCGGCTCCAGTCGTCGTCGTCGTGATGGTCGACCAGCACCGTGGCCACATCCGTAGCGGCGATGTCGGCCAGCATGCGACACCCCCTGGTCACACTGGCTTCGTGCCCCGACCGGTGAGCTGGACCGATCAACAGTTGATCGACGCGGTCGACGTGTCGACCAGCTTCAAGCAGGTCTGCGATCGGCTCGGGTTGTGGGCAGGTGGGGGCACATATCGAACGCTCGAGCGGCACATGGCCCGGCTCAACCTGGAGACCACCCATCTGGAGCGTCAGGCGCGGCGCAAGTCACGGCGGGCGTGGACGGACTACGACCTTGCGGTCGCCGTCCGGGAGAGTGTCTCGTTCTCGGAGGTCGGGCGACGCCTGGGGTACATCACAAGTGGCGGTGTTCACCGCTTTCTCAAGCGACACATCGCCCGCCTCGGCCTCGACACGTCTCACTTCGTTGGGCAGTCGTGGGCGAAGGGCAGATCGTTCGCCGGTCAACGCAAGCGCCCGCTGTCCGAGATCTTGGTTCAGAACTCGACATACATGAGTACTGGTCGCCTGCGGAGAAGACTCATCGCCGAAGGTCTGAAGCCAGCGTGCTGCGAGATGTGCGGGATCGCCACATGGCGAGGCAAGCCGCTCCCGCTCGAGCTCGACCACATCAACGGAGACCACACCGACAACCGGATCGAGAACCTGCGTATCGTTTGCCCGAACTGCCATGCTGTGACGGAGACCTGGTGCAGGTCTCGCTACGCGGCCGGTGTAGCCCAACCGGCAGGAGGCCCGTCTTTTAGGGCGACTCAGTGAGGGTTCGAGTCCCTCCGCCGGCACCGCAGATCCGCGACGGCTCGTCCTTCGACGTGACACACTCGGCGGCCGATGGAGGTGCACGACCTGCCGACGCCGGCGTTGGTGATCGACGCCGACGTGCTCGACGCCAACCTGGCGACGATGGCGGCGGCCCACCCGGGGACGGCGCTGCGGCCGCACGTCAAGGCGCACAAGTGCACCGCCCTCGCCGCCCGCCAGCGGGCCGCCGGCCACACCGCCTTCACGTGCGCCACGCCACGCGAGGCCGTCGGGTTGGCCGGCGCCGGGCTCGGCGACGACATCCTCGTCGCCAACGAGGTGGTCGATCCCCGCCGCCTCGGCGCGCTCGGCGCGCTGCGGCGACGACGTCAACGTCACCGTCGCCGTCGACAGCGAGGCGACGATCGACGCCGCCGCCCTCGCCGGGGTGCGGTCGTGCCTCATCGACGTCGACGTCGGGCTCCCGCGGTGCGGCTGCGATCCTGCCGACGCCGGGCGCCTCGCCGACCTCGCCCGCGCCCGCGGGCTCGACGTGCGCGGCGTCATGGGCTACGAGGGCCACCTCATGGTGCTCGACGACCGCGACCGCCAGCGCGCCGAGGTGGCCGCGGCGATGGAGCGGCTGCGCACCGCCCACGCCGACGTCGGCGGGGACGTCGTGTCGGCCGGAGGGACCGGAACCTACGACCTCCACGAGGCGACCGGGGTCACCGAGATCCAGGCGGGCAGCTACGCGCTTGATGGACACCTACTACGCCACGCTCGGGCTGCCGTTCGCCCAGGCCGCTGTTCGTCATCGGCACCGTGATCTCGGTCCGGCCGACCCACGCCGTCGCCGACGTCGGGCTGAAGGCGCTCGGGATGGATCACGGCAACCCCGCCATCGACGGCGCCACCGTGTGGTTCTGCAGCGACGAGCACGTCACGTTCGCGCCCGGCGACGGACGCCCCGCCGTCGGCGACCGGATCCGGGTGGTCCCCGCCCACATCGACCCGACGATGGCGATGCACGAGGCCGCCTGGCTGGTGCGCGGCGACAGCGTGGTCGATCGCTGGGAGATCGACCTGCGGGGCTGGGGATGACGGGGTGGCGAAGCCGCACGCATCGACGCGGCGCGCGGCGACACCGAGCGGCCTGGATCGTCATCGTCGGGATGGGCGCCACCGCGCTGCTCCCGTGGGTCCGGACGGTTGCGCGGCCGCGCTCGTCACCGTCGTGCGGTCGCTGATGCCATGGGCGACGATCCCCGCGCTCCCGCTCGCCGTCGCCGCGGCGACGGGCCGGACGCCGGCGCCTGGCGGTCGCCGCCGGCGCCGTCGCCGGCGCTGGCGTCGCGTCGAGCCTGCCGCTGATCGGTGCGCCGACGGCAGCGTCGGCCGGCGGCCGACGCCCGACCGCTGACGATCGTCCACGCCAACCTGCTGTTCGACAACATCCGGATCGCCGATGTCGCCGGCGCCCTCGCCCGACTCGACGCCGACGTGCTCACGTTCAGCGAGTACACGCCGCACCACGCCCGCGTCCTCCACTCGACGCCGCTGGCCGCGGCCTACCCGCACCGGATCGAGATGCCCGCCGCCCTCGCCTCCGGCACCGCCCTGTGGAGCCGGCATCCGGTCACGCCGGACGACCCGCCGGCCACGCGGCACCACACCGTCGTCGGCGACGTCGACGGACCGGGCGGACCGGTCGGCGTCGTCGTCGTGCACACGCAGAGCCCGGTGATCCACCACGGCCAGTGGTCGGACGACCTCGCCGTGCTGGCGCGGGTCGCGCCGGAGCGCCCGGCGGTGATGACCGGCGACTTCAACGCCGCCTGGTGGCACCCGGAGTTCCGGGCGATCCTGGCCAACGGCTGGCGGGACGTCCACCAGACCGTCGGGCGCGGGCTGTCGGGGTCGTGGCCGGTCGACCACCTCCTCGCCCCGCCGATTCATCCGCCTCGACCACGCCCTCGTCAACGACGGCCTCGTCGTCGACCACGTCGTCGACCTCGACATCCCCGGCAGCGACCACCGGGGCCTGCTCGTCAGCGTGAGCCGAGCTTCGTGAGCAGGTTCCGCAGCGCCCGGCCCCGGTGCGAGAGGTCGTTCTTCTCCTCGTCGGTCATCTCGGCGAACGTGCGCCCGTCGCCTTCGGCGGGGACGAACACCGGGTCGTAGCCGAAGCCCCGCTCGCCGCGCTCGTGCTCGGCGATCGTGCCGTCGCACACCCCCTCCGCGACGACCTCGACACCGTCGGGCCAGACCACCATCACCACGCGTGCGGAAGCGGGCCCGGCGGTCGGACGACCCGTCCAGCGCCTCGAGCAGCTTGGCCCGATTGTCGGCGTAGGTGGCGTCCTCGCCGGCGTACCGGGCGGCGTACACGCCGGGGGCCCCGTCGAGGGCGGCCACCTCGAGGCCGGTGTCGTCGGCGATCGCCGGCCGGCCGGCGGCGAGCGGCGACGGCCGTCGCCTTGAGGCGGGCGTTGCCCTCCAGCGTGTCGGCGTCCTCCACGACGTCGGGCACCTCCGGAGGCCGCGGCGCGAGCTCGACGGCGGAGCCGAGGATCGCCGCGATCTCGGCCACCTTGTCGGGGTTGGCCGAGGCGCAGACCAGCGTGAGCATCCGGCGGCCGCTCAGCGTCGCGGCGCCGGCGGGACCGAGACCATCTCCGCCTCGAGCTCGGCGATCTCGGTCAACCCGGTCTCGGCCAGCGCCAGCAGCTGGTCGAGCTCGCCGCGGGTGAAGGCCATCCCCTCGGCCGTGCCCTGGACCTCGACGAAGCGGGGCTCGCCACCGCCCACCGGGCGCAGCATCACGACGTTCATGTCGACCTCGGCCGTGCTGTCCTCGGCGTAGGGCAGGTCGAGCACCGGGCACCCCGCCGACGATGCCGACGCTGACCGCGGCGCAGTACGAGTGCAGCGGGTGGGCGGCGAGCTGGCCGCCGCGGACGAGACGGGCGAGCGCGTCGTGGAGGGCGAGGTAGCCCCCGCAGATGCTCGCGGTGCGGGTGCCTCCGTCGGCCTGCAGCACGTCGCAGTCGACGACGATCTGGCGCTCGCCGAGGGCGACCATGTCGCACGCCGCCCGCAGGCTGCGCCCGATGAGCCGCTGGATCTCCACGGTGCGGCCGCTCTGCTTGCCTCTGGCGGCCTCGCGGCCGACCCGCTCGGGCGACGAGCCCGGGAGCATCGAGTACTCGGCCGTGACCCACCCCTTGCCGCTGCCCCGCATCCAGCGCGGCACCTCGTCGTCGACGCTGGCGGTGCACAGGACGCGGGTGCGCCCGAACGACACGAGGCACGAGCCGTCGGCCATCTCGGTGAAGTCGCGCTCGAACGTGATCGGGCGCAGCTCGTCCGGGGCGCGTCCGTCGGGGCGGGACATCAGCCGGGCGGAGGCGACCAGGCCTCGGTGTGGTTGAGCTCGGGTCCGAGCAGGCGGGCGCCCAGGTCGCGGAAGGTGGCGATGTCGCCGCTCGACAGGAAGCGGTGGACGCCGATGTCGTCGGCTCCGGCCGGCCGGAGCAACCCGAGGCGGCCGAGCGCGGCGCGGGCGGAGAACGCGGTCTCGTCGGCCGAGCTGACCAGCGTCACGCCGTGGCCGACCACATCGCTGATGACCCTGGCGAGGAACGGGTAGTGGGTGCAGCCGAGGAGCAGGGCGTCGACGCCGGCCGCCTGCACCGGGGCGAGCAGCCGCTCGGCGAGGACGGTCACCTCGTCGCCCGAGGTCTGGCCACGCTCGACGAACTCGACGAAGCCCGGGCAGGCCGCCGAGGTCAGCTCCACCCGGCGACCGGCCGCGCTCGCCGCCTCGGCGACGGCGGTGCCGTAGGCGCCCGAGGCGATCGTGCCGACGGTGCCGATCACCGCCGCCCGACCGGTGGTGGTGGCCTCGACGAGCGGCGGCCGATCCGGGCCCGATGACGTCGAGGACGGGAACCGGCAGCTCGCCGCGCAGGTCGTCGAGTCCGGCCGCCGCGGCCGTGTTGCAGGCGACGATCACCGCCTTCACGTCGTGGTCCTTGACGAGGCTCCACGCCAGTTGCCGGGCGTAGGCACGGACGTCGGCGAGCGGCTTGGGCCCGTACGGGTAGCGCCCGGTGTCGCCGATGTACACGAGGTCCTCGGCCGGCAGGAGGTCGATCAGCGCCCGCGCCACGGTGAGCCCGCCGAAGCCGGAGTCGAACATGCCGATGGGCCGATCCACGGGCGGTCAGGCTAGAGCCGGTTCCGGTCGCGATCGAGCGATGAGCGTACGTAGGGCGCTCACCTCTCACCGCCGCACGACTTACGGGACGAGGACGCGGTCGATGACGTCGAGCAGCCCGTTGGCGGCCTCGACGTCGGTGACGAGGAACGACGCGCCTTCGACCGTCGGCGGCGACTCGTCATCGCCGCCGGTCGTGAGCACGTCGCAGCCCTCAGGGGCGCCGAGGAGCGCGCAGTCGTCGGCGTCGGCAGCGGTCTGCAGCTGGCCGCGGCCCGGGAACTCGCCCGCGCTCACCGCCTCGACGACGACGTGGCGGCGGAGCAGGGCGGCCAGACGCTCGGGATCGTCGAGCAGGTCGGCCCCGCTCTCGGTCGACCGCATCGCCTGGAAGGCGGCGTTGCTCGGGGCGAGCACGGTGATCGGCTGATCGCCGTCCAGCAGGTCGACCAGTCCGGCGGTCTCGACCGCGTCGCGCATCTCCGACAGGTCGGGGCTGTTGACGATGACGTCCCAGGTCGTGCGCCGCCGGCTGCGGCGGCACGGTCACCGCGGGGATCGTGGTCGTGGTGGTCGTCGGCGGCGCCGTCGTCGTGGTGGTCGTCGGCGGCGCGTCGTGGTCGTCGTGGTCGTCGGCGGCACCGTCGTCGTGGTCGTGGTGGTCGTCGGCGGCGCCGTCGTGCGTGGTCGTGGTGTCCCGGTGCGGTCGTCGCTGCGCCCGTGGTCGCCGGCGCGAGCGTCGAGCTCGTCGGCAACGCCGGCAGCGTGTCGTCGCTGTCACCATCGTCGTCGCCGCCCGTCCACACGAGCAGCGCGATCACGCCGACCACGAGGGCGGCGATCCCGGCGATCAGGGCGGCGAGCGGTCCGCGCTGGCGCCACCACGGCTCCGGCTCGGGCTCGAGCCCGTAGTCGCCGTCGTCGCCACCGCCGCCGCCGGGACCGCCCGGGCCGCCGGGTCCGCCGTACGGCGGGCCCGGATCGTACGGTCCGCCGACCGGTGGCATCGCCTCGGTCGGGCCCGCACCGGGTTCGCTCGGCGGCATCACGCGGGTCGGCTCGGGGTCCCGCTCGGTCCCGATCGGCGGCAGCCCCGTCCCCGTGCGGCTCAGCCGGCTCCACGCGCTCGGCGGGGAACGGCGGCGGGAAGAACTCGGTCGGTTCGGGGTCTCGACCGTCGTCGGGACCCGGCCGGTCGCTCACCTCATCCGACCGCGCGCCGACGGCGAGCCGACGTCAGAAGTAGATGGTGCGTTCGGCCGCCGCCGCGGCCGCATCGAGATCGTCGGTGTAGGCACCCGTAGAAAGGTACTTCCACCCGCCGTCGGAGATGATGAACACGATCGTGGCCGTCTCACCCCCGTCGATCTCCCCGGCCACCTTCACCGCCCCGGCCAGGGCGGCGCCGGCCGACAGCCCGGCGAACACCCCGAGCTCGACCAGCCGGCGGGTCCACTCGATCGACTCCCGCGGACGCACCACCCGCTTGCGGTCGAGCAGCTGGGCGCCGCCCCAGCGCTCGAACACCGGCGGGATGTAGCCATCGTCGAGGTTGCGCAGGCCCTCGACCCGCTCGCCCTGCGGCGGCTCGATGGCGATGATCTTCACGTCGGGGTTGCGCTCCTTGAGGTAGCGCCCGGTCCCCATCAGCGTGCCGCTCGTGCCGAGGCCGGCGACGAGATGGGTGATCTCCGGGCAGTCCCGCCAGATCTCCGGTCCGGTGCCCTCGTAGTGGGCCCGCGGGTTGGCGTCGTTGCCGTACTGGTACAGCAGGCACCACTCGGGGTGCTGGACGGCGAGCGCCTCGGCCCGGCGCACGGCGCCGTTGGAGCCCTCGGCGCCCGGAGTGAGGATGATCTCGGCCCCGAAGAGCTGGAGCATCTGCCGTCGCTCGACGGAGACGTTGTCGGGCAGCAGGATCTTGATCGGGTAGCCCTTGAGGCGGGCGATCGCGGCGAGGGCGATCCCGGTGTTGCCCGACGACGGCTCGACGATCGTCTGGCCGGGACTCAGCCGGCCGTGCCGCTCGGCGTCCTCGATCATCTGCTTGGCGATGCGATCCTTCACCGAGCCGAACGGGTTCTGGCTCTCCAGCTTGGCGAGGATCCGTACGTCCGGGTTCGGCGACAGCGCGGAGACGTCGACCAGGGGCGTGTTGCCGATCAACTCGAGCACGCTCTGGTTCACGCGGCTGACGGTCAGCATCGACGCCCGGCTCCTTTCCGATAATCCCGATGGACTTAGTCGACAATCTAGCCGATCGCGCCGCCGCGTCCACGAGGCGGGATGCCTCAGGTGATCGAGATCGGCTCCTCGGTCACCGCCTCGTCGACGATGCGGAAGCTGCGCAGCGCCGGCTCGTCGTGCTGCAGGCTCACGATCGCGTAGTGCCAGGCCGGATCGGGAGCCTGGGCGACGTCGGTGGGGCTCGGGAACGCCGCCGTGTGGGTGTGGCTGTGGACCACGCCGAGGATCTCCCAGCCCTGCGCCTCGGCGTCCCGCTCGGCGCGCAGGTGGTCGCCCGGGTCGACGGTGTAGACACGCGGCCGACTCCGCCGCGTTGCGGCAGCGGTAGAAGCGGGTGACGACGTCCCCGCCGGGCGGGCCGGCGAGGAGGCCGCACGACTCGTACGGGTACTCCTCGACGGCGAGCGCCACCACCTCGTCGACCACGGACTGGGGCAGCTCCAGCACGGCGCCGAACCGTAGCGGTGACGGCTCGGCGAGTGGGTACCCTCGAACGTCCCATGAACGCCGGACGCCCGACCACCATGCCGATCGCCAGCAACCGCCGGGCGCGCCGCGACTACACCGTGCTCGACGTCGTCGAAGCCGGCCTCGTGCTCCAGGGCAGCGAGGTGAAGAGCCTGCGCCGAGGGCCACGTCCAGCTCGCCGACGCCTTCGCCCGGTGGAGCGAGGGTGAGCTGTGGCTGGAGGGCGTGCACATCGCCCCGTACGAGTTCGCCAACGGGGTCGGCGCCCACGATCCAGGCCGGCGGCGCAAGCTCCTGCTCCACCGGGACGAGATCGACCGCCTGCAGGCCCGCATCGCCCAGGAGCGCCTCGCCCTCGTGCCGTTGCGCCTCTACTTCCGCGACGGGCGGGCGAAGGTCGAGCTCGGGCTGGGCAAGGGCCGCCACAAGGGCGACAAGCGCCAGGTGATGGCCGAACGCGACTCCCAACGAGAGATCGAGCGCGCCCTCGGCCGCCAGCGCAAGGGCATCGACTGACAGGCCCCTCCATCTGGGCGGGAATCGTCCCACCCCGTCATCTGGGCGGGAATCGTTTCAGCTGTCGGGACAGATCCCGCCCAGATCGCAGGGGACGACCGATCTGGCAGGCTCGCGGCGTGCGCAAGTTCGTGATCATGGGGGTGCAGGGCAGCGGCAAGGGCACCCAGGCGAAGCTGCTCGCCGACGATCTCGACCTCGTGCACATGAGCGTCGGCGACATCCTGCGCTGGAACGTGCAGAACCACACCAAGCTGGGCGCGGACGTGCGCCGGACCGTCGCCTCAGGCCACCTGGTCGCCGACGAGCTCGTCGAGTCCGTGATCCGCGAGCGGCTGGCCAACCACGACTGGAACTACGGATTCATCATCGACGGCTTCCCGCGCAACGCCCGCCAGGCCGAGTTCTTCCTCGAGAGCTACGACATCGACGGCGTGATCAACCTCGAGCTGCCCGATGAGGAGGTGGCCCGCCGCGTGCTCGCCCGCCGGCTGTGCTCGGGCTGCGGGCTCGACTACAACCTGATCGCCCACCGTCCAGCGGACGAGAACGTCTGCGACGTCTGCGGCTCGGCGCTGGTGGTGCGCGAGGACGACAACCCGGAGGCGCTCGCCGTGCGGCTGCGCGAGTACCACGACAAGACCAAGCCGGTGATCGAGCTGTTCCAGCGCAAGGAGTTCGTCGCGTCGATCGACGCGACCCGCTCGATCCCCGAGATCCAGGCCGAGATCAGGGCCCGCTTCAACCTGCCGACGTGAGCATCGGCCCTGGTCAGGGCGCTCTTCAGCCGGCGATCGGCGATGTGACACCCCTTGTTCAAGATGGTGCCATGACGACGACCACCACCACCCCAACCCCGAGCAGCTCACCCTGCTCCCCGCCGCCGACGTCCCGGTGCAGTTCCGCCTCGACGCCGCCACCCGCCGCCGGGGCCTGCGGCACGTCGCCGAGATCCGGGCCCGCCTCGAGTCCGGGCGCCCGGCTCCGGCGCTCACCCGCACCGCCCGGTCGGAGCACCGGCCGCGCCGCCTGAGCGGCGTCCTCAGCCGGCCGACGGGGCGAGGGCCCTGGCGGCGTCCCAGAACGACACGTCGGGGTCGAGCGGCATGATCGCCAGGCTGCTCGTGGTGACCCCGTTGTCGAAGTACTGCCGGATGCGCTCGCGGCACGCCTCGGCCGAGCCGTGCACCACCAGGTCGTCCACGACCTCGTCGGGGATCGCCGCCACCGCGCCCTTGCGGTCGCCGGCCGACCACGCGTCCCACATTCCCTGGAGCTGCTCGGTCCGTCCGAGCCAACGGTGGAACTCGGCGTACACGGGCACGTTGAGGTAGGCGGCGATGGCGAACTTGGCCGCGGCACGGACCGCTTCGGCGTTCTCGCTCGGGCAGACGAAGATCCGGGCCACGATCTCGCGCTCGGCACCACCCGCGGCGTCGTGTACCACGCCGACCACCCTCGGCACGTCGGTGGCGGCCAACCAGTTGATGATCGCCCCGTCGGCCTCCCGGCCGGCGAGGCGCAGCATGCCCTCGCGCAGCGCGGCGACGAGGATCGGCGGGGCCTGCTCGGGCCGGATGCCGAGGCGAAAGCCCTGCACCTCGAAGGTGTCGTACTGCTTGGCCACCTTCTCGCCGCTCAGGGCGTCGCGCAGGAAGCGCACCACGTCGCGCACCTTCTTGTACGGCTCGACGAACGGCACGCCGTTCCAGCGTTCGACGATGACGTTGCTCGACGATCCGACGCCGATCGCGAACCGCCCCGGCGCGGCGTCGGCCATCGTCGCGACGCACTGGGCGAAGCAGGCCGGCGAACGGGTGTAGGCGGGCACGATCGCGGTCCCGAGCCGCAGCCGGGGCTCCCACGCCGCCGCCAGCGCCAGCGGGGTGAAGGCGTCGGCACTATCGGCCTCGGCCGACCAGATGTCGGTGTAGCCGAGATCGGCCAGCTCGGCGAGCTTGTCGCGGTGGGTGTGCAACGGACCGGGCAGCGGCACCGTCATCCCGGGACGAGCGGGAACCGTCATGGAACCAGCGCGATCGCATGCGAGCGAGTGAGCGCCAGCGAACGAGCGGCCACTACCGGCCTGCGTGGCCGGGGAACGCAATGAAGGCTCATGTGGGGTGTCTAGCCGATGGCGTCGTTCTTGCATCCAACTGAGGCGCTATCGCGCCGCAAGTAGATGCAAGTACGGGGGGAAGCGGCGACTACCTTCGCTCCCATGGGGGACCGCCCGTGGTCAGGTGACGCATGCTCGCTCGTCGAGGCCTTCCGGCGCGGCGAGCGATCGCCGAGCGAGGAGCTCGAGGCGACGTACGCGGCGATCGGCGAGAGCCCGCTCAACGCGTTCAGCCACCTCGACCGGGAGCACGCCACCGTGGCGGCGGGAGTCGCCGACGTCGCCCTGCCCTTCGGCGGCGTTCCGATCGGGGTCAAGGAGCTCGACCGGGTCGCCGGCTGGCCCTACACCCAGGCGTCCGTTCCGCTCGCGGATCGCATCGCCACGTCGACCTCGACGATGGTGCAACGGATCCGCGACAGCGGCGGCGCCGTGCTCGCCGGCCAGACCACGGCGTCGGAGTTCGGCGGCGTCAACGTCACCCGTACCGTCCTCCACGGCACGACGAGCAATCCGTGGCAGCTCGACCGCACGCCCGGCGGGTCGTCGGGCGGCTCGGCGGCTGCGGTCGCGGGCGGCCTGCTCACGATCGCCACCGCCAGTGACGGTGGCGGCTCGATCCGCATCCCGGCCGGGTTCTGCGGGCTGCTCGGGTTGAAGGCCACCTATGGTCGGATCCCGCGCTCGCCCGAGGCGACCTACAGCGGCCTGACGGTCGCCATCGGCTGCGTTTCCCGGTCCGTCCGCGACACGGCCCGGTGGTTCGACGTCTGCAACGGCCACGAACCCCGCGACCCGCTCAGCCTTCCCCGCGTCGACGGCTGGGAGCAGCGGCCTCGGCACGCTGGGCGACCAGCTCGCCGGGTTGCGGGTGGCCGTGGTTCCCGACTGGGGGAACGCGGTCGTGTCGCCGGCGATGTGGGAGCTGCTCGCCGCGGCTGCCGACGATCTCATCGCCGACGCCGGCCTCGCAGCGCGTCGACGACCTCGACACCGGATTGCCTCGCATGGGGATGGCGTGGTCGCTCAGCGGCATGATCGCGATCGCCGCCGACCTCGGCGACGCGTGGCCGGACTGCGCCGACGACCTCACCCCCGAGATCCGCGACGGCCTCCAGGCCACGGCAGGCAAGTACTCGGCCGAGGCCCGGGCCCGCATCGAGCAGCGCCGGATGGAGGTCAACGAGGCGATGGCCCGCATCTTCGATCCCATCGACGGCGTCGACCTCGTGATCACGGCGAGCAACCCGGATGTCGCCTTCGCCGCCGACGGGCCGCTGCCGGGGTCCTTCGGTGGCGTCGAGGCGGGAGCCGGCAACAACGGCAAGCTCACCTTCCCCGCCAATCTTCACGGCAACCCGGCGATCTCGATCCCCGCCGGCCAGCTCGACGGCCTCCCGATCGGGCTCCAGGTGGTCGGACGCCACTACACCGAGCAGTTGCTGCTCGAACTGGCGCTTATCGTCGAACGCAACCGACCCTGGCCCCTGGTCGCGCCCGCACCTTGAGGAGCTACCCATGAAAGTCCCCCTGACCGTCAACGACTTTCTCCGCCGCGCCGAGCTGCTCTACCCCGACCGGATCGGCATCGTCGACGAGCCGACCCAGCCGGCCGAGTCGTGGGGGTCGCTCACCTACCGCGAGGTCGCCGAGCGGGCACGGGCGATCGCCGCCGGACTCGACGACCTCGGCGTCGGCCAGGGCGAGCGGATCGCCATGGTCAGCCACAACTCGGCGCGCCTGATCACCGCGCTCTTCGGCGTGTCCGGGTCCGGACGGATCCTCGTCCCGATCAACTTCCGGCTGGTGGCCGAGGAGGTGCGCTACATCGTCGAGCACTCCGGCGCACGGGTGCTGCTCGTCGACCCCGAGCTCGACGACGCCCTGGCCGAGGTGAAGTGCGAGCAGCGCTACGTGATCGGGGCCGAGTCCGACGCCGCCCTGCTCCGCTACGGCGTCGAGCCCGCACCGTGGGCCGGCGACGAGGACGCCACGGCGACGATCAACTACACGTCGGGAACCACCGCTCGGCCCAAGGGCGTCCAGATCACCCATCGCAACATCTGGATCAACGCGGCGACGTTCGGCTGGCACGTCGGCGTCAGCGACCGTGACGTGTACCTGCACACGCTGCCGCAGTTCCACTGCAACGGCTGGGGGATGCTGTACGCGGTCACCGGCATGGGCGGCCAGCACATCGTGCTGCGCAAGGTCGACGGCGCCGAGATACTGCGCCGGGTCGAGCGCCACGGCGTCACCCTGCTGTGCGGCGCGCCGGCGGTGCTCAACATGGTCCTCGACGCGGCCGCCGAGTGGGACGGCGAGGTGCCGGGCCGCGACCGCGTGCGGATGGTCGTCGCCGGCGCCCCACCACCGACGCGCACCATCGAGCGCACCGAGACCGAGCTCGGCTGGGAGTTCATCCAGATCTACGGGCTCACCGAGACATCCCCGCTGCTGACGCTGAACCGCCGGCGGGCCGAGTTCGACGAGCTGTCCCCGGCCGACCGGGCCGTCCGGCTCAACCGGGCCGGCGGGCCGGCGCTCGGCTGCGAGATCGCGGTCGACGACCAGGGCGAGGTGCTCGCCCGGAGCAACGTCGTGATGGACGGCTACTGGCAGCAGCCCGATGCGACCGACGCGGCGATCGTCGACGGCTGGTTCCACACCGGCGACGGCGGTTCGATCGACGAGTTCAACTACGTGACGATCTCCGACCGCAAGAAGGACGTGATCATCTCCGGCGGCGAGAACGTGTCGTCGATCGAGGTCGAGGACGCGATCTTCCAGCACCCCGACGTGACCGAGGTGGCGGTGATCGGCATCCCCGACGAGAAGTGGGGCGAGCTCGTGACCGCGCTCGTCGTCAAGACGCCGGGCAGCGACCTGTCAGCCGACGAGGTGATCGCGTGGACGAGGCAGCGGCTGGCCGGATTCAAGTGCCCGAAGCGGGTCGAGTTCCGCGACGAGCTGGCCCGCACCGCGACCGGCAAGCTGCAGAAGTTCAAGTTGCGCGGCGCCGTTCTGGGAAGGCCACGACGCGCCAGGTCCACTGAGCGGTTCTGTCGTTCGAAATCGGCTGGATCGGGCCGATTGCAAACGACAGAACGGTGGATTCAGTCGAATCGGACCCCGGCGGCGGCGACGCGTCTCGTCGAAGATCCGGCTGCAGGTCGTCGGTCTCCCACGGGTAGTTGCCGCTGACGAGCACCGACCACGTGACCCCGTCGGGCCGGGCGAGCACCATCGCGTGGGTGCTCTCGACCGTCCCCGTGTGCCACCACGAGCCGTCGGTGGACACCATCAACCCGAGTCCGTACCAGCGCTCGGGCGCACTCGGGTACGGCACGGTCGGCATCGGCCGGCGCATCACCTCGAGCATCCGCTTCGACAACGGATGCCATCCCGGCTTGGCCGGATCGAGGGCGTCGAGGATCCGCACCAGGTCCGCTGGCGTCGCCGTCCAGGCGCCGGCGGCGGCGAGCACCTCCATGTAGTTGCGCGTCGGCACCGACGGATGCTGGACCTCGCGTGGGTTCGGATCGACCGTCGCCGCCATCCTCATGCCCTTGATCCCGAGCGGTTCGAGCAGCCGCTCGCGGACCTCCACCTCGTACGGGCGGCCGGTGACCTGCTCGACGAGCAGCCCGAGGAGGCAGTAGCCGAGGTTGGAGTAGATGTACCTCGTCGCCGGCGGCGGCGAGGAGCCGGCCGCTCAACCCGGCGCGCGCCGCGCTCGGTGCACGAGTCGGCGGCGCCCCCGAAGAACAGGTCGTGGTAGCCGGAGAGCCCGGAGGTGTGGGACAGCAGCTGGCGCACGGTGATCCCGGCGACGGCGGGATCCTGGACCTCGCACGCCGACGTGGTCGGCCAGCAGCTGGCCGACGGGTTGATCGAGGCTCAGATAGGCGGACTCGACGAGTTGCAGCACCACGGTGGCGGTGAGGATCTTGGAGATGCTGGCGATGCGGAAGCGGTCGGTCTGCTCGACGCCGTCCGGTCGCTGGCTCCGCACGGTCGTTCGGGGCGCGGTCGGCGCCGGACGCTCGATCGTGCCCCCGTCGCGCGCGGGGCGTACGGCGGCGGCACACGGAACCCGAAGGCGCCGCTGTGGACGAGCTTCGCCGTCGACGGCGACGGCCACGGACACGGCGAAGTCGCCGCTCCCGAGCAGCCGTGCCGACAGCGCCTCGTCGAACTCCTTCCAGGCCGCCGAGGGCGCTGTCGGCGTCGTGGTCGTCGGGCGCGGCGGGTCGCGTCGTCGTGGTCGACGAGCGTCGGCGCCTCGGCGGTGGTCGGCGGCGGCTCCGTCGTCGTCGGCGCGGGGGCGGTCGTCGACGGCGGTGGCGGCCGGGTGACCACCGGCGCCGACCGCTGTGCCGCACACCCGGTCACCGCGAGCGCGGCGAACGCCAGCGCCACGGCTGCCCGCGGCCGCGCGTGCGTCACGGCGCCTCGTCCGGGAGTCGCTGCTCGGCGTGAGCACCGGCTCGAACAGGTCGCCGTGCTGCGCGACCCGCTCGAGCACGTCGCCGGCCTCGAAGCGCAGCTCGACGTCTCCGTCGGCACTGGCCTCGACCTCGTCCCAGCTGACCGGCGTCGAGACCGTCGGTTCGGGCCGGGCCCGCAGCGAGTACGGGGCGATGGTCGTCTTGTGGAACGCGTTCTGGCTCCAGTCGACGAAGATCTTCCCCGGCCGGACGGCCTTGGCCATCGTCGTCGTGACCCGCTTCGGGAGCTGGCGCTCGAGCACCTGGCCGACGGCGAGGGCGAAGTCGGCGGCCCGCTCGTGCGTCACGCCCTCGCTGTTGAGCGGCACGTACATCTGCAGGCCCTTGGAGCCGGACGTCTTGCACCAGCCCTGCAGCGACACGGCGGCGAGGATCTCGCGCACTTCGATCGCGATCGCGCAGCAGTCGCTGATGTCGGTCTGCGGCCCGGGGTCGAAGTCGAAGACGACGGCGCGCGGCGTGTCGAGATCGTCGGCCAGCGCCATCGGTGCGTGCAGCTCGATGGCGGCGAGGTTGCCCGCCCAGACGAGGGCCGCGGTCTCCTCGATGCGGCAGTACTCGACTCCACCGCGCCGGTCACCAGGACCGAGCGCCACCGGCACCCACTCGGGCCGGTGCTTCGGGCAGCGCTTCTCGAAGAACCCCTGGGCGTCGGTCCCGTCGGGGAAGCGCTTGAAGGTCAGGCACCGGCCCTCGAGATGCGGCAGCATCACGGGCGCGATCCGGAGGTGGTAGTCGATGACTTCGCCCTTGGTGAAGCCCGAGGGGTAGAGCACCTTGTCGAGGTTGCTCAGCTTGAGCTGCCGCCCGTCGACCTCCGTCGTGACGCTCTGCGCCGCGCGCCGGACTCACGCGGATTTCTTCGCCTTGGCCTCGGTCTTGCGGCCGGTCGGATGGCGCTTACGGGCCGTCTTGGCGGCCTCGACACTGGCCTCCAGCGCCGCCATCAGGTCGACGATCTTGGGCTTCTCGGCCACGGCCTCAGGCACCTCGAACTCCTCACCGGCCGCCTTCTTGGCGATCAGGTCGAGCACCTGCTCGCGGTAGTCGTCGCGGTACTTGTCGGGCTGGAACTCGTCGGCGAGCGAGGAGACCAGCGCTTCGGCCATCTTCACCTCGCGGTCGGACACGTCGACGTCGTCAAGGCCGTCGAGCTCGTCGATCGCGTCCTTGCTGACGACCTCGTCGCCGTAGGCGAGCGTCGACATCATCAGGTGCCCGTCGACCGCCCTGATCGCGGCGGTGTACTGCTTGTTGCGCATCACGAAGCGGCCGATGGCGACCTTGCCCGCCTCCTCCATCGCCCGGGCCAGCAGGACGTACGGCTTGGGGCTGCCGTCGGGCGCGACGTAGTAGGAGTTGTCGAAGTACACCGGGTCGATGTCGGCCAGGTCGACGAACTCCTCCAGCTCGACCGACCGGGTTGCCGCCGGGATGAACGGCTCGAGCTCGTCGGGGTCGACGATGACGTACCGCCCCTTGCTGACCTCGTACCCCTTGACGATGTTCTCGTCCGGCACCTCTTCGCCGGTCTCGTCGGAGACCTTGCGATAGCGGATCCGGCTCATCGTGCGTTCGTCGAGCTGGTTGAACGACACGCTCTTGCGGTTGACGGCGTTGTACAGCTTCATCGGGATCGCGACCAACCCGAAGCTGATCGTTCCGCTCCACACTGGCCTAGGCATGGGCAACATCATGCCTGACGTCGTGCGCAAGTGAAACGCATGGTCGATTTCGTCGAGCCCACGACAGTGCGCGCGGCGTCGCGTCGCGCGCGATAGACAAGGCCGGTGTCGGACCGGGTGACGTCCCCCGGCTGGGAGCCTGGCGGCTCCACCCTCGTCGCCGCGCGGCGCACCGCTCCGTTCGGCGTCATCGTCTTCCTGGCGTCGGACGTGATGCTGTTCGCCCCGTTCTTCGCCGCCTACTTCCTCCTCCGCTCGACGAACGAGCCGTGGCCGCCGCCCGGCGGTCGAGCTCGACGTGCCCCGGGCCGCGCTCGCCACGGCGACGCTCGTGGCGTCGTCGTTCACCCTGCTCGCGTCGGAGCGGGCCGAGGAGCGGCCCGGCGGCCGCCCGGCGATGCGGCGGTGGCTGCTCGTCACGATCGCTCCTCGGCGGGCTGTTCCTCGCCAACCAGATCCACCGAGTACGCGACCTCGGGTTCGGCGCCGGCTCGCATCCCTACGGCTCGGCCTACTGGCTCCTCACCGGCCTCCACGGCGCCCACGTCACCGCCGGGCTGGCGGCGATGGGGCTGCTGTACGTGCGCAGCGTGCGCAGTCGCAGTCCGGCCGCGCTCCAGACGTGGACGACCGGCGTCTCGCTGTTCTGGCACCTCGTCGACGTGATCTGGGTCTTCGTGTTCGCCACGATCTGGTTGATGCAATGAAGGATCGTCGTTCGCGATCCCGGCGCGTCGCCGCCGCGGTCGCCGGCCTCGCCTCGTTCACCGGCTCGGCGCAGCCGCGGTCGGCGCAGAAGACGACGACCTCGGCGCGACGCTGTACGCGGAAGGGTGCGCGAGCTGCCACGGCGTCGAGGGCGAGGGTGTCGAGGACCGGGGCCCGACGTTGCGCACCGAGGGGCGGGCAGCCGTCAACTTCGTGCTCCGCACCGGCCGGATGCCACTGGCGGCGCCGGACATCGAGCCCAACCGGGGTCCGGTGCGCTACACCGAGGCCGAGATCGTGGCGCTCGTCGACTACGCCGGCGCGTTCGGCGACGGACCCGACATCCCCGTTGTCGACGTCGCCGCCGGCGACCTTGCCGCCGGCGGCGAGCTGTACCGGCTCAACTGCGCGGCGTGCCACGTGGCGTCCGGAGCCGGGGCGGCGATCGGCGGCGGCCGCGAGGCACCGCCGCTGACCGAGTCCACGCCGACCCAGATCGGCGAGGCGATCCTCATCGGTCCGGGCGCGATGCCCGTGTTCGGCACGTTCGACCAGCAGGACATCAACGACGTCGCCGCGTACATCGTCGACCTCCAGGAACGGGACACGACGGCGCCGGAGGACTTCGGTGGCGCCGGACCGGTCGCCGAGGGCTTGGCCGCCTGGTTGCTCGCCCTGCTGCCGATCATCGCGTTCACCCGCTGGATCGGCACGCCGCACGAGGGTCGCGACGAGCCGGTCGAGGAGCAATCGTGAGGTCGACGGCGGCGAACCGGCGCGCCTATCGCGCCGCCGTCATCGCCTTCGCCGTCGCCGCCGTCGGCGGGATCGCCGCGGCCGTCGGGTACTGGACCGAGAACACGGGCGACCTCCTCGGCCTCGGCCTCGCCGCCGCCCTCACCGGCATCGGGTTCGGCCTCGTGTGCTGGGCGAAGTACCTCGACCTCGACGAGCACGTGGTGCAACAGCGCGAGCCGCTGACCGTCGACGCCGCCCAGCAGGACGAGCTGCGGGCGGAGATCGCCACGACGATGGACACGGTCGGGCGGCGCAAGGTCCTCATCGGGTTGTTCGGCGGATCGTTCGTCGCCATGGTGATCGGGTTCATCGGACCGATCGGCTCGCTCGGGCCGAGGCCCCGAGGCGAGCGCGGCCGCACGTCGTGGCGCGCCGGCTCCCGCCTCGTCACCGCGGACGGCACGCCGATCGACGTCTCCGGCACCACCTTCGACCAGCTCGTCACCGTGTTCCCGGAGGGCCACATCGGCGTCGACGACTCCCAGGTCGTGCTCCTGCGCATGCCTCCCGAGTTGCTCACGACTCGCACGGTCGACGGCGGCGCCGTCGAGGGCTGGGTCGCCTATTCGAAGATCTGCACCCACGCCGGCTGCTCCGTCGGGCTGTTCGGCATCGACAACCGCGAGCCGGACACGATTCGCCAGCTCGTCTGCCCGTGCCACCAGTCGATGTTCGACCCGCTCGACGGCGCCCGCCCGGTGCGCGGCCCGGCGACCCGGTCGCTGCCGCAGTTGCGCCTCGGCGTCGACACCGAGGGCTTCCTCGTCGCCCAGTCCGACTTCGACCGCGTGGTCGGCCCCGTCGCCTGGGACGAGGGATGAGCTCGGAAGTGACCGAATCTCGCCGAACGCGAGAGCAAGGGGCGGACTGGTCGAGCGGTACGTGACGTCGGTGCTCGACCGAGTGGGCGGCGGGTCGTTCGTCGAGCAAGGTGCTGCACAAGGTGTTCCCGAACCACTTCTCGTTCCTCTGGGGCGAGGTCGCGCTCGTACAGCTTCGTCGTCCTCGTGGTCACCGGGATCTATCTCACGTTCTTCTTCGAGGGCTCGCAGCAGGAGTTGATCTACGAGGGCTCGTACGAGCCGCTGCAGGGCGTCGAGGTCTCGGCGGCGTTCGACTCGGTGATGCGGATCTCCTTCGACGTCAAGGGCGGTCTGCTCATCCGCCAGACGCACCACTGGGCCGCGCTCGTGTTCATCGGCGCGCTCGCGTTGCACATGGGCCGGGTGTTCTTCACCGGGGCGTTCCGCCGGCCGCGGGAGCTCAACTGGGTCTTCGGCGTCCTGCTCCTCGTGCTCGGCCTGGCGGCCGGGTTCACCGGCTACTCGCTGCCGGACGACCTGCTGTCTGGCACCGGGCTGCGCATCACCTACTCGATCATCCTCGCCATCCCGTTCGTCGGCGAACGGCTCGTCTACCTGATCTTCGGCGGCGAGTGGCCGGGTACCGACATCATCGGCCGGCTCTACCCGGTGCACATCCTCCTGATCCCCGGCGCTCATCGTGCTGCTCGTCGCGCTGCACCTGGCGCTGGTCTGGCGGCAGAAGCACACGCAGTTCCGTGGGCCGGGACGGACCGAGCACAACGTCGTCGGAGAGCGGGTCTGGCCCGTCCTTCGCGATGAAGTCGACAGGCCTCCTGTTCCTCATCGCCGGGCGTGGTGACGGCGATGGGCGCGCTCTTCCACGTCAACGCCGTGTGGCTCTACGGCCCGTACGACCCCGCCGCGGCCACATCGTTCTCCCAGCCGGACTGGTACATCGGCTTCCTCGAGGGCTCGCTGCGGCTGTTTCCGCCGTGGGAGACGCGTGCCTTCGGCTACATGATCAACAACCTCGTCTACTCCGGAGTCCTGATCCCAGGGTTGATCTTCGGGGCGCTCTTCGTCGTGCCGTGGATCGAACGCAGGCTGACCGGCGACGTCGCCGAGCACCACCTCCTCGACCGCCCGCGGGACGCACCGGGCCGCACGGCGATCGGGGCCGCGGCGATCACGTTCGTCGCCGTGCTCTTCCTCGGCGGCTCGCAGGACGTCATCGCCGGCACGTTCAACATCTCGATCGAGACCGTGACGACGATCCTGCAAGTAGCGGCCGTGGTCGGCCCGCCGATCGCCTGGTACGTGACCTGGCACTTGTGCCGGTCGCTCGCCGGCCGCCCCGGGCCCGAGCGGACGGAACGGGCCGGCGCCGTGACACGGGACCCCGACGGCGGCTACCACGGAGTGGCGGCGCCGACTGAGCTGATCGGGGCCGAGGACGAGGTGGAGGCCGAGGCGGCGCTGGGGACGTCGGGCGAATGACCGGCGTCTCGTGCGCCCAGCCTGACGGTCGCTGGTCCCGGTCCGCCACTCACCGACCAGGCCTCCGACATCGACCGCGTGTGGAAGGTCTTCTTCGTGATCGCTGTCGCCGTCGTGATCCTGGTCGCGGTCCTCGTCGCGATCATCGTCATCCGTTTCCGGCGCCGGTCCGACGACCCTTCCCCGCCAGGTCCACGAGAACATCCCGTTCGAGGTCGGACTACACGGCCGTCCCGCTGCTGGTCGTGGGCGGCCTGTTCGCCCTGACGGTGGTCTCGATCTGGGCGGTCGACGAGTCGGACGAGGATGCCGACCTCCTCGTGGAGGTCACCGCCTTCCAATGGCAGTGGCGGTTCGACTACCCGGAGTCCGGGGTCGAGGTCATCGGCAGCGACGAAGTCGTGCCAGAACTGGTGCTGCCCGCCGAGTCGTCGGTGCGCTTCGAACTGACCTCGCAAGATGTCATCCACTCGTTCTGGATCCCCGGCTTCCGGTTCAAGCGGGACGTGTTCCCTGACCAGATCACGACGTTCCAGGTGGACGTCGGCGAACGCACCGGCGCGTACCTGAACACCGGGGTGTGCGCCGAGTTCTGCGGCCTCGACCACACCAGCATGCGCTTCTCGGTCCGCATCGTCACGCCCGCCGAGTTCGAGCAGTGGGCCCTGGAGCACGGGGGAGGTGGCTCATGACGACGGTCGACGCCGGCGGTCCGAACCTGCGGCTGATCTCCGTCGACGACATCGTCCGGCCGCCGGACGCCCGCCACCGCGCGCTCCCCAACACGCTGGCCGGCTGGCTGACGACCACCGACCACAAGGCGATCGGCATCGCCTACGCGATCACGTCGATGGTCTTCTTCGCCGTCGGCGGGTTCCTCGCCAGCCTGATCCGGGTCGAGCTCGCCCGACCGGGGATCCAGGTCATCGACGAGTCGACCTACAACAGCGTGTTCACGATCCACGGCAGCGTGATGGTGTTCCTGTTCGCGGTCCCGTTCGGCTTCGCCCTCGCCAACTACCTCATCCCCCTCCAGATCGGGGCGCCCGACCTCGCCTTCCCCCGCCTCAACGCGCTCTCCTACTGGCTCTACCTCTTCGGCGGGGCGATCATGTTGCTCGGTTTCGCCACCGACGGCGGGGCGGCCGACTTCGGCTGGTTCGCCTATCCCCCGCTGTCCGGTCCGAGTGGCTCGCCCGGCCTCGGCGCCGACCTGTGGATCGTCTCGATCATCCTCACCGGCACGTCGGGCACGCTCGGCGCGGTCAACGTGATCACCACCATCACCATGCTGCGCGCCCCCGGGATGACCCTGTTCCGCATGCCGATCCTCACGTGGAACCTGTTCCTCACCAGCTTCATGATCCTGGTGGCGTTCCCCGTCCTGAGCGGCGCGCTGATCATGCTCGAGGCCGACCGCCGCTTCGGCACCCACTTCTTCGACCCGGCCGCCGGCGGCTCACCCCTGCTGTGGCAGCACCTGTTCTGGTTCTTCGGCCACCCCGAGGTGTACATCATCGCGTTGCCGTTCTTCGGCGTGGTCACCGAGATCTTCCCGGTGTTCGCCCGCCGACCCTTGTTCGGCTACAAGGGCCTCGTCCTCGCGACGCTGGCGATCGCGGCGCTGTCGACGTCAGTGTGGGCCCACCACATGTTCGTCACCGGACAGGTCGACCTGCCGTTCTTCGCCGCCACGTCGATGCTCATCGCCGTCCCCACCGGCGTCAAGGTGTTCAACTGGATCGGCACGATGTGGGGTGGCTCGCTCACGTTCGAGCCGCCGATGCTGTTCGCCCTCGGCTTCCTCGTCACGTTCGTCGCCGGCGGCGTCACCGGGGTGATGCTCGCCTCGCCGACGCTCGACTTCCACCTCTCCGACACCTACTTCGTCGTCGCCCACTTCCACTACGTGATGGGCGGCACGGTCGTGTTCGCCTTCTTCGCCGCGATCTACTTCTGGTGGCCCAAGGTCACCGGGCGGATGCTGTCCAAGCGCCTCGGCACGATCCACTTCTGGCTGCTCGTCGTCGGGTTCAACATGACGTTCTTCTTCATGCACCTGCTCGGGCGCGACGGCATGCCGCGGCGCGTCGCCGACTACGAGCCGACCGACGACTTCGAGCGGTGGAACATGGTGGCGTCGATCGGCACGCTCGTCCTCGTGGTGTCCTTCGTGCCGTTCGCGATCGGGGTCGTGAAGTCGTTGCGCACCCGGCCGACGGCCGGTGCCGACCCGTGGCACGCCAACTCCCTCGAGTGGGCGACCTCGTCGCCTCCGCCGGCGCACAACTTCACGTGGCTCCCGCCGATCCGCTCGGAGCGACCCGTGTTCGACCTGCGCTGGAGCCACCATCCCGACGTCGCCGCGCCCGGGCATGACGGAGGCGTGGGCGGCGCGTGGCGGGCTCCCGCCCGTCGGCGGCAACGGCGAGGAGCCGTCCACGTGAGGATCGAGTTCCTGCTGTGGGCGGGAGTCACTGTGCACTTCGCGGCCGTGGGTGTGCTCTACGGGCTGGTGGGCGACGACCCGGCCGGGACCGCGCTGCTGTTGATCGCGGCCGGCCTGGGCGGCCTCGTCGCCGGATGGACGTGGGACTGGCGGCGCCAGCACGACCTCGACCGCCCCGAGGACCGCGTCGACGCCGACGCCGTCGACGAGACGGGCATCGTCGGGATCTACCCGACCGCCAGCCTGCGCCCGCTGGCGCTCGCCGTCGGGATGACCGCGACCGTGCTCGGCATCGTCGTCGGGTCGTGGATGGTGATCGCCGGCGCGGCGATCGTCGCCTCCCAGGTCGCCCTCCTCGTGCGGGACGCGGACCGATGATGCTCGGTCACACCGGAATCGATCACGCCGCCATCGGCGCCGCCGCGGTGATCGCGGTCGCCGTGTACGCGCTGGCGTGGACCCGATCAGTCCGCCGCCGACGGCTGGCGCCTGTGGTCGTGGGGCGCCGGGATCGCGCTCCTCGTGCTCGCGTCGTCGCCGTGGATCGAACGGATCGCCGAGGAGAGCTTCACCGGCCACATGGTGCAGCACCTGCTCGTCATCGCCCTCGCCGCGCCGCTGCTCGTGCTCGCCCAACCGGTGCGCACGGTCGTCGGTGTGGGTCCCGCCGACGGCCACCGGCCGGCGACTCGGCGCGCTGTGGCACCGCGGCGCGGCGGTGATCGGTCCGCTCGTGTTCGTCGTCGTGCTGTTCGTCACCCATCTGACGTCGATCTACGACCGCGCCCTCCACGACCGGTGGGTGCACGAGGTCGAGCACGCCGCCTACCTGCTCGGCGCGGTGTTGACGTGGGCGGCGCTGGTCGGAGCCGGGCGGCGGTCCGCATCCGCCGCCCGCGTCGGGGCGGCCTTCGGCCTCGGCGTCGGCGGGGCGCTGCTCGGGATGATCCTGCTCTCGGCGACCGAGCCGCTCGTGCCCACCTACGAGGCCCGCCTCGGCGCGGCGCGGGCGCTCACCGACCAGCGCACCGCCGCGGCGCTGATGTGGGTCGGGGGCATGGTGACCACCGTTCCCCTGCTCGTCATCGCCGTCTGGCGGTGGGCGTCGACCGAGGAACGGATCGCCCGCCGCTCCGAGGCGCTCGGCCAGCCGTGAGGCACCCGGCGTCACGCCGCGAGGACGGCCCTCGCGACGAGGTCGGTGCCGACCGCGGTGAGGATGGCGAGGTAGAGCAGGCCGGTCGCCGCCATCACGGCCGAGTAGCCGCGCTCGCGGAGGGCGGCCTTGGTCACCAGCAGGAGGACGAGCGTGGCGACCGCGCACGCGGCCCAGAACCAGCCCAACACGCCGTCCCAGCCGTCGTCGACGGCACCCGTCCACACGCTGACCATCCCGGTCGGCAGCAGCATCGCCAGCACCTCGAGCGGCCAGATCCACAGCGACGGCGTCGACCAGCTCGATGAGCAGCGACCGCGGCAGCCCCGGCTGCACGAGGTACCAGTGGCCCAGCAGCATCGCGTCGGTGACGGCGCCGAGGAACGCCGCGCCGACCAGGGTGCGCAGCAGCGCCACGGTCGGGTTCCCGCCGGCGTCGAGGGCGGCGGCGACCAGACCGACCACGCCGATGGCCACCGGCACGAGGTCGAGCACCGGCGGGTACTCGGGGCCGCGCCGGCGCGTCGTGTGGCAGCGGGGGCCGGACGGTCGATCCCGGTCATCGCCGCGACGCGGGCGGTGCGCCGGTCGTGCTCGGCGCGTTGCCCGCGCACGCCGGCCTCGCGGCGGGCGACCGACACGCCCAACCCGACCAGACATCCGGCCGCGACCCCCAGCGCCGCCGCCTCCCGCACCGGCACCACGCCGAAGGCGACGCCGGCGGCGAAGGCGCCGAGCGCCATGGCCAGGTAGATCCCGCGCAGCAGCCAGCCGTAGCCGAGGCCGACCTGCCGGCGCCTGGTCGTGAACCAGCAGAACGCCATGCCACCCACCGCCCACTGCAACAACACCGTCGCGGCGTCGAGCCGGATCACGGGGCCGGAGGGTAACCGCCATGTTCGCGGCTCCGCTCACGCGCCCTAGCCTGGCGGCGCCATGGTCTCCCGAGCCGCACGTACGGCGTCATCTCGCGCTCGGGGTGGCGATGACCGTCGGCGCTGTCGGCGTGCTTCACCGGTGAGCGTCCGCGGCTGGCCGAGGGGGCGTCGACGACGGGGGATCCGGCGGCCGACGCCGTGCTGTCCCGGCTCGATGCCGCGGGGGATGCCTCATTCACCGCCGACTACACGGTCGTCACCAAGTTCGGGAACGTCACCACGCCGGCGACCGTCGTCCAGGCCGGCCCGGCCCACCGGGCCGTGACGATCGGCCAGATCCGCTTCATCGTCGACGGTGCCGACATCGCGACGTGCGACCTCGACACGGGCGCGTGCAGCACGACGATCGACGCCGCCCGCGTCAGCAACGTCCAGCTCACCCCCGACTTCTACGCGGCGAGCGCCGCGGCCCAGCTGCGCCGCGACACCGAGCTGCGCGCCGGACCGACCCGGGCGAGCACGGAGACGATCGCCGGGCAGCCGGCGACGTGCGTCGTCGTCACGACGACGAGCGGCGAGTCGACGTACTGCGCGCTCGACTCCGGCCCGCTCGCCCGGCTCGATTCCGCCGACCTGTCGATCGAGCTCACCGAGTACTCCCCGACGGCGGACGAGACGCAGTTCGAGCAGCCCGACTGACTGCTCGGCGCTCAGACGACGACCAGCGTCGTGGTCGGACGTGTTCAGCGCCTCGGGCCCGTCGGCCGTCGCCACCACGATGTCCTCCAGGCGCATCCCCCAGCGACCGGGGAGGTAGATCCCCGGTTCCACGCTGAAGGCGTTGCCGGCGGCGAGCGGACGGGTGTTGCCCTCGACCATGTAGGGGTCCTCGTGCGCCTCCATGCCGATGCCGTGGCCGATGCGGTGGATGAAGTACTCGCCGTAGCCGGCGTCGGCGATGATCCGCCGGCCTACCCGGTCGACCTCCTCGCACGGACTGCCGACCGTCGCCGCGGCCACCCCGGCCTGCTGGGCTTCGTGCAGCACCTCGTAGGCCTCGACGATCTCGGACGGCGGCTCCGCCCCGCCGCGTGAACACGCAGCGGGTGATGTCGCTGCAGTAGCCGTTCATCGTGCCGCCGAAGTCGCAGAGCACGATCTCGCCGGCGGCGATCACCCGGTCGCCGGCGTCGTGGTGAGGGCTCGCCGCGTTCGCGCCGGCGGCGACGATGGCGAAGTTGACGACGTCGTGGCCCTCGGCGAGCAGGCGGGCTGAGATGTCGGCGGAGACCTCGGCCTCGGTGCGTCCGACGAGCTCGATCTCCCCGCCCTGGAGCTGTCGGGCGACCCGGTCGGCGGCGGCACCGGCCGCGCGCAGCGCATCGATCTCGGCGGCGTCCTTCACCATCCGCAGCGGGCCGACGACGTCGACGGCGCGGCGGAACGAGACGCCCGGTAGTTGCGGGAGCAGTTCGACGAGGAAGCGGGCCCACATCTGATCGCCGACGGCGACGGTCGCGGCCGGCCCGGCGAGCTCGGCGGCGAGGGCGGTCGGGTCCTCGGTCTCGTCCCAGATGCGCAGCGTGAACACGTCCGGCTGCTCCACGACCCGGGGCGCCTCGAGACGGGGCACGAGCAGGGTGGCCTCGCCATCCCGCGGCACCACGAGCATCGTCAGCCGTTCGAGCGGCATCGCGTGGTAGCCGGTGAGGTACGGCAGGTCGTGACCGAGCGACAGCAGGAGCACGTCGACCCCCTGCTCGGCCATCGCCGCGCGCACCCGTCCGAGCGGTCGAGGTACACCGATGGTGTCATCGCTTCAGTGTGCCACCCGGATTCCTAGGAGAGTTGGGTCCGCGAACCGGCGATCGCGTCGTCAGAACCGGATCTCGACGGGATCGGGGGCGGGGTGACGTGGGCGGCGGCGGCCTTGGCGTGGTAGCTGGAGCGGGTGAGGGGGCTGGCCTCGACGTGACCGCATACCAAGCTCTCCTGGCGGCCATTGCCTAATCGGCGAATCGGGCCGGCTCGACCCACCGCACGACCGGGCAGGTGATGCGACGTCGGCCGGAGGTACTGGCCGATGGTGACGATGTCGACACCGATGCCGGCGAGGTCGGCGAGGCAGCCGACGACCTCGTCGTCGGTCTCGCCCAGCCCGACGATCAGCCCGGACTTCGTCGTCAGCCGGGCCGCCTTGGCCCGGGCGAGCACGGACAGGCTGCGGGCGTACCCGGCCGACGGCCGGACCGCGCGCTGCAGGCGAGCGACGGTCTCGACGTTGTGGTTGAGCACGTCGGGACGCTCGTCGAGGAGCACGGCGAGCGAGTCCTCCCGGCCGTGCACATCGGAGATCAGGGTCTCGACGCGGGTGCCGGGACGCCGCTCGCGGATCGCCCGCACGCACGCGGCGACGTGGGCCATCCCGCCGTCGGCGAGGTCGTCGCGGGCGACCATCGTGAGCACCGCGTGATCGAGTCCCATCCGGTCGATCGCTTCGGCCACGCGCTGCGGCTCGTCGTCCATCGGCGCCAAGGGACGCCTCGTGTCGACGAGGCAGAAGCCGCACGCCCGCGTGCAGCGGTCGCCGAGCACCATGAACGTGGCCGTGCCGTCAGCCCAGCACTCCGACAGGTTGGGACACCCGGCGTCCTCACACACGGTGACCAGACCGAGCTCGCGGACCGTGCGTCTGAGCGCGAGCACCTCGGCGCCGTGATGGACCTTGGGACGGAGCCAGTCGGGCTTGCGGGTGTTGATCGACAGGCCGGATGTCACCCCCGCCGCGGCGAGCCGGGACTCCGCTCGGGAGGCCGGGCGGACGGGCTCACCGGGGCCGGCTCCCCGCGAGAACGCCGAGAGATCCTCGGGACGGTGCCGCCACGCGACGTCCTGGCGCTCGGCGACCCCGTTCCCCCACCGCTCGGCGGCCAGCCGGGCCACGGCGTCCACGACGTCGCGCATCGCCACGTGCACACCCTCCTCGGCCAACGAGGTGACCGGCCGGTCCTCGATGCCGCAGGCCACGATGTGCTCGCGCAGGTAGGTCATGTCGGTGGTGACGTTGAGGGCGAAGCCGTGCATCGTGCGTCCGCCCTTCAGGCGCACACCGATGGCGCAGATCTTGCGCGGAGCGGGCCCGTCGGCGTCGACCCACACCCCCGGGTAGTCGCCCAGCCGGCCCGCGGTCACCCCGAAGCGCGCCAAGGTGTCGATGACGAGCTGCTCGATGTTGCGCACGTGCTCGGCGGCGCCGAGGCGGTTGCTCACGGCGATGATCGGATACCCGACGAGCTGGCCGGGACCGTGGTAGGTGACGTCGCCCCCGCGGCGGATGCCGACGAGGTCGGCGCCAACGGATCCCGGATCGCACCGCAGGTTGTTGTCGAGGTCCGCAGCGCGGCCCGTACGTGAATACGTGGGGGTGCTCGAGGAGCAGCAGGTGCTGCTCGTGCCCCCGATCGAACAGCGCCTGCTGGACGGCGAGCGCCTCGCGGTACGGGACGGTGCCGAGCCAGCGGATGCGCAAAGGACGGCTCACTCGGCGACCTGCACCGATGCGAGCGAGTGAGCGCCAGCGCAGTGGAGCGCGCCGACCAACGGCCTGCGTGGCCGGGGAACGCAATGGATCGGCTCACTCGGCGACCTGCACCGATGCGAGCGAGTGAGCGCCAGCGCCGCGATTGCGAGCGACGAGGCGCCAGCCGAGGAGCGGCCACACGCTGCCGGCGGCATGCTGCGTGGCCGGGGAACGCAATGACGGCCTGCGTGGCCGGGGAACGCAATGGACGGCTCACAACTCGGCGGACCAGTCCTTGGTCTCGAGGAGCTCTTTGACCCGCTTCAGGAAACCGGCGGCGTAGGCGCCGTCGTACGCCCGGTGGTCCCACGCCATGGCGAGGTGGCCGACGGGGTGGATCACGATCGCTTCGGTTCCGTCACCGGTCTCCGTAACGACGGGCTTGCGCACGATCAGGTCGGTCGAGAGGATCGCCACCTGGGGCTGGTTGATGATCGGCATCGTCAGCACGGATCCGGCCGAGCCGTTGTTGGTGATCGTGAACGTGCCGCCACTGATCTCGTCAGGCATCAGCTTGCGCGTGCGGGCTCGGGCGGCGAGGTCGTGGATCTCCCGGGCGATCGCCCGCAGCCGCTTGGTGTCGGCGTCGCGGATGACCGGCGCGATCAGGCCCTCGTAATCGAGGTCGACGGCGATGCCCAGGTCGACGTAGCCGTGGACCACCAGCTCGTCCTCGCCGACGCTCGCGTTCAGGTGGGGGAACTCGGCCAGGGCGTCGATCACGGCCCGGCTGATGAACGGCAGGTAGGTGAGGCTGAAGCCCTCGCTCTGCTTCCACGTTTCCTTGATCGGGTTCCGGGCGCGGTCGACGTTGGCGTAATCGACCTCGACGACGCTGTAGGCGTGCGGGCTCACGCTCTTGCTCATCACCATGTGCGCGCCGGTCAGCTTGCGGATCCGCGAGAGGCTGAGCGTCGTGTCCCGCTCGCCGGAGGTGACCTCGGGCGTCGGGGCGGCCGGCGTCGGGGCCGGGGCGGGCGCTGGGGCCGGAGCGGGAGCCTCCTCGGCTGCAGGTGCCTCCTTGGCGGCTGGTGCGGCCTCGGCCGGCTCGGCGGGCGGCGCGGCCTCCTTCGGTTCGGCGGTCGAGGGTGCCTTGGCGCCGGCGCGATCGATGTGGTCGAGCACGTCGTCGCGGGTGATGCGACCGCCGGGCCCGGTGCCGGTGATCGCGGCCGGGTCGAGGCCGTGCTCGTTGACGAGCCGGCGGACCACTGGGGAGAGCAGCCGGCTGGACGTGGCGTCCGGCGGCGGCCCAGCGGCCTCGGGCTCCGCCGCCGGCGCCTCGGCGGCCGGCGCGGGGGCTGGCTCGGTCTCCCGCTCCTGTTCGGCTGCCGGCGCCGGCTCCGTTTCGGGCTCCGTTTCGGCCGCCGGCGCCGGCTGGCGCTCGGGCTCAGGTGGTGCCTCGGCTGCCTCTTCGGCCGCGGTGCCTCGGCCGCCGGCGCCTCGGCCGCCGGCGCCTCGGCGGCGGGAGCGGCACCGTCGCCGATCACCGCGATCACCGTGCCGACGGCAACGGTTTCGCCCTCCTCCGCGCGGATCTCGGTGATCGTGCCGGCGACGGGAGACGGGACCTCGGTGTCGACCTTGTCGGTCGACACCTCGAACAACGGCTCGTCCTCGGAGACGGTGTCGCCCACCTGCTTGAACCATTGCGTGATCGTGCCTTCGGTGACGGTCTCACCGAGCTGGGGAAGGGTCACGTCGGCCATGCGGGATCCTCTCTCAACCGTTGAAGTTGCGCCCGGTCAGGGTCATCACCGTCTCGCCGAACAGCTCGGTCAGGCTCGGATGCGGTTGGATGAACTCGGCGACCTCGTCGACCGTCGCATCCCAGTTGACGGCGAGGTACCCGCCACTCAGCTGCTCGGTGACCCACGGTCCGACCATGTGCACGCCGAGGATGCGCCCGGGCCGGCCGTCGGGCCCTTTCTCGGCGATGATCTTGGCCAGCCCGTCGAGCTCACCCAGGATCATGGCGCGGGAGTTGAACTTGAACGGGTGCTTGGCGACGACGACGTCGTAGCCGGCGGCCTTGGCTTCCTCCTCGCCCGGCCCGGCCCACGCAACCTCAGGATGGCAGTAGATCGCCCACGGCACCCGGTCGTACAGCACCGGCATCGCCTCCTCGCCGAGCGTCTGCTTGACGACGAGGATCGCCTCGGCGTACCCGACGTGGGCGAGCTGGGGCGTGTCGATCAGGTCACCGATCGCGTAGACACCATCCTCGCCGGTGCGGCAGAACTCGTCGACCACGACGAACCCACGCTCGTCGACCTTGACGCCAGTGCCGTCGAGGCCGAGCCGGTCGGCGAACGGCCGGCGGCCGACCGAGACGACCACGACGTCGACGTCGAGGTCCTCCGCCTCGCCGAAGTGCACGGTGGTGCCGCCAGCGTCGTTGGGCGTGTGACCGTTCACCATGACACCCGTGCGGATGTCGATCTGCTTCTTCTTGAAGCTGCGCACGACGACGTTGGCGACGTCGTCGTCGAGGCCCGGAAGGATCTTGGGCAGTGCCTCGAGGATCGTGACCTTGGACCCGAGGTCGGCAAACGTGGATGCGAACTCGCAGCCGATCGCGCCGCCGCCGATGACGGCAACGCGCGCCGGCACGTGGTCGAGGTCGAGGACCTCGTCACTGGTCATGATCGGGCCACCCCGCTCGAAGTTCGGGATCAGGCGGGGCACGGATCCGGCCGCGAGCACGACGTTGGTACCAGTGATCTCGGTGGTCGAACCGTCCGGCCCGGTGACGGTGACGACGTGGTCGGCGCCCAGGCTCCCGACGCCGTCGAAGACCTCGACCTTGCGGGCCTTGCACATGGCGGCGATGCCGCCGACGAGCCCGGCGACGATCTTCTGCTTGCGGGCCTGGGTGACGGCGAAGTTCACGCTCGGCGTACCGGCCTCGATGCCGAAGTCGGCGGCGTGCTGGACGTGGCGGTGCACGGCGGCGGTCTCGAGGAACGCCTTGGCGGGGATGCAGCCACGGTTGAGGCAGGTGCCGCCCAGAGCGTCCATCTCGACGAGCGCCACCTTGACGCCGGCCGAAGCGGCGTAGAGGGCGCCGGCGTAGCCGCCAGGACCCCCTCCGATGAAGACGAGATCGAACTGGTCGGCCGTGGGGATCACCCTCTCTCGGTGTCGGTCGCGAACGCCGCGGACACGGTAGCGCCGCGACCGACCGCCCCACTTCCTCCATCTGGGCGGGATTCGTCCCAACCGGGCATCTGGGCGGGGACCGTCTCACCTGTCGCGACGGATCCCGCCCAGATCACGAACCGCCGAGCTCCCAGCGCGCCTGCTCGTCGCCGCGGCGGTACAACAGCACGCGGCTGCTGCCCTCGGTGTCGCCGAGGTCGAAGGTCAGCGAGCAGGCACGCTGGGCGACCGTCGTCCCCGCGCACGCGTCGGCGCTGGACGTGATCGGCGCAAGCGAGGCGCCTGGGACCACGAGCCGGAACTCCTCGGTGCCGTCGGGATCGTCGACGCCGCCCAACTCGAGCTCGACCACGGCGCGCGTGTCGTCCTCGGCGAAGTCCTCGACCGTGACCACGAGATCGCCGATCTGCACCTGCTCGCCGACACGCGCCGCCGGCGCGGGCTCGTCCTGCCCGGCGATCCGCAACAGCTGCACGACGCCGGCGGCGAGGATCACCAAGCCGCAGGCCACGGCGAGCAGCAACAGGGTGCGGGT
The DNA here is from genome assembly GCA_963839695.1 of uncultured Acidimicrobiia bacterium. Lineage (GTDB taxonomy): Bacteria > Actinomycetota > Acidimicrobiia > Acidimicrobiales > Ilumatobacteraceae > JALZMG01. Next base: position 244,053 of record CAWIVW010000016.1, read on the forward strand.
CCGCACCGGGCGCAGGATACGGGCGCGGTACGGTCGGTCAGTGGCCTGGTGGCGCGCCTGCGCGGTGGGAGCATTGGTGGTCAGCGCGGCCTGCTCGGATGCTCCCTCGGACAACGGCGCCCGCACTACCAACGGCCCATCGACGAGCGTGTCGACCGGCGCCGCGGTTCCTTCCGCGCTGGCATTCTCCGCGCCGACCGTCGGCGGAGAAACCCTCGACCTGAGCGGCTACGCCGGGAAGACCGTCGCGTTCTGGTTCTGGGCGCCCTATTGAGTGATCTGCAACCGGGAAGCCGCCTCGGTCGAGGCGGCCGCACAGAAGTGGGCCGGCGAAGTGGACTTCGTCGGCGTCGCATGGCACGGGAGCGACGACGAGTTCCGGGGGTTCATCGCCGAGCACGGGCTGACGTTCCCGCAGCTCAGCGACGACGCCGGGGAGATCTACGACCGGTTCGAGGTCCCCGCCCAACCGGCGCTCGCGGTCGTCGACAGCGACGGCGAGGTGACGACGCTGTTCGGCGCCGTCGACGACGTGATCCTCGACAACACCCTGGCGATGTGGGTCAGCCGTAGGCGCAGTCGAACACGGCGTCGGAGAACTCCTGGTCCTCGATCGCGGTGAACCAGTTGCGGCCGTTCAGGCACTCCGGGTTGCTCAGCTCGAGGGGCAGGTCGGCCTCGGTGAGCTCGCCCGTCTGCACGAGCCGCTGGAAGCACGGGGCGGTCTCCTCGACGAGGGCGACGAACTCGGCGTCCGGGAGCGACGTGTACTCGCCGCTCCAGTACACCTCCGCCAGGCCGCACTTGGGGTAGAGCACGTAGATCGGGGCCACGGAGGCCTCGATCTCGCCGGCGTCGATGAGCTCGCGGAAGCAGGCGCCGGCCTCCTCGCCGGTCGGCTCGGTGAAGCACACGCCGGCCGGGTCGACGGTGGTGGGTACCGAAGGCTCATCCGGTTCGAACGTCGTGTCCGGCACGGGCACGGGCTCAGCCGTGGACTCCCCCTCGACTTCGTACTCGAAAATGCTCCCGCCCTCGCCGACCGCATCCTCGAAGGCGTCGGGCATCTCCTCGATGAGCCGGTCGATCTCGTCGCGGTCGAGCGCCCGCAGCACGGCCAACAACTGCTCGGACCCGGTGGCGAACGGGCTCAGGTACCACTGGCCGTCGACCTGCTTCACGACGAATCCTGGGTTCTCGTAGTCCGCAAACGTCTCCTCGAGCAGGGCCAGCACGTCCTTCATCTGCTCCGGATCGTCGAACATCTCCTCCAGCCTCGGCGTGTCGGCGGCGAGCTCGCAGCTGTTGATCTCCTCGCCCTCGGCGGTTGCGTTCCAGCATCCGCCCTCGAACTCGACGGTGATGGTCTCCCCCTCGCCGGTTATCTCCACTCGGAAGTAGTCGATGCTGAGCGACCGCGTGTCGCCGCTGCCGGCCACCGTGTACTCGGGATCGGCGATCGTCACCGTCACCTCTTGGTCGGTCATCTCCCGGTCGAGCTCCGCCTGGGCATCGTCGAGGAAGATCGGGGCGTACCGCTGCAAGGCCAGGAACTCGTCCGGGTTGAGCGTCGCGATCATGGTCTCGAGGTCGAGCTCCTCGACTCCTGTGAGGAACGCGTCGACGGCGTCCTCCGGACTGTCGCCGCCGACCGGCGCGATGCCTTGGCCAGGGATGTCGACCGGTTCACTGGCCTCGGCGCGGACGGTCTCGGCGATGGAGTGGAAGAGACTCAGGTACCAGCGCCCGTCCTCCTCGACCGCCGTGAGCCGGAACTCGAGCTCGTCGTCCGACTCATCGGACGCGTCGGTGTCCAACTCGGAGAGGTCCGAGTCGATGTTGTCCAGCACGAGGTCGCCGATCGGCAGCTCCTCACCGTCGACCGTGCCCGACCCGGTGGCGGAGATCTCCAGGTTGACGATGTCGTCGACGTTGGTCGCGTCGGGCCGCGCCGACTCGTTCTCGAGCAGCAGGTCGACGCCGGAGACGGCGCTCAGATCGGCTTCGTCGCTGAGCACCTCGAGCCGGCGCAACTCCTCGGTCAGGTCGGTCACCGGGTCCTGCAGCGTCTCCCGCTCGCCAGGGAGCAGGACGTCGATCATCCCGAGCACGTCCTCGTTCTCGAATGCCGCGAGCAGGGCCAGGCCGGCTTCCTCGGGGGTCGCCGCGCCACCGCTGTTGTCGTCGCTGCTGAGCCGGGTGACGCCGAAGACCGCTCCAGCAGCGATCGCCGCGACTCCCACCACGGCGGCGATCACCACGCCGGACGACCGCTTCTTGGGCGCCGGGGCGCGAGGCTCCAACTCCACCGCCGTCACCGGAATATCGGCTGGCCCGCTGCCCGGTTCCGGGGGTTGCCAAATTCCGCCGTCACTCACGATTCGCTCCTCAAAGTCGAGTGCACGAGGGCCGCAGCCTACCGACGGGCGTTCGAGCCCTCCGTGCGCCGGACGGGGACGACTCCCCGGACCTTCGTTGTCCTACCCTCTCCGACGTGCGTGTGGCGGTCACGGGTTCCCACGGATTGATCGGATCGGCGCTGACGACCCACCTCGCCACCGCCGGACACGACGTCGTCCGCCTGGTGCGCTCCGAACCGGCTCCTGGCGACATCGCGTGGGATCCGCGCACCGGCCGCCTCGACCCAGCCGCGCTCACCGGGGTCGATGTGCTCGTCAACCTCGCCGGAGCCGGGATCGGCGACCATCGCTGGACCGACGACTACAAGCGGGAGATCCGCGACAGCCGAACCCGCGGCACCGCCCTGGTGTCGGACGCGATCGCCGCCATCGCCGGGGAGGGCCGCCCGCCCGTGCTGCTGTCGGCATCGGCGATCGACTACTACGGCGACCGCGGCGACGAGCCCGTCGACGAGGCATCGCCGCCGGGATCGACCTTCCTCGCCGAGGTCTGCCGGGATTGGGAGGCCGCGACCACGGCCGCCGAGTCGGCCGGCGCGCGCGTCGTGCACTTCCGCACCGGGATCGTGCTCTCCGACTCCGGGGGCGCGTTGCGCAAGTTGTTGCCGCTGTTCAAGCTCGGCGTGGGCGGGCGCTTCGGATCGGGCCGGCAGTGGATGAGCTGGATCTCACTCGCCGACGAGCTGGGCGCGATCGAACACCTCATGGCGAGCGACGTGACCGGCCCGGTGAACCTGACCGCGCCGGCGCCGGTCACCAACGCCGAGTTCGTGAAGACGCTCGGTCGCGTGCTCCATCGTCCGGCCGTGGTCCCCGTCCCCCGCTTCGGGCCCAGCCTGATCGTCGGCCGAGAGGCCGCCGAGACGCTGCTCTACACCGGACAGCGCGTACTCCCGAAGGTGCTGCTGTCCGACGGCTACGAGTTCGCCCACCCCGAGCTCGAGACCGCCCTGCGCGCGGTCCTCGGTCGCCAATGAGGCCCAACGCTGAATGTCAGGTCACCGAATCGGCGAGCTTGGCCATGTGGGTGCCGTCGAGGTAGTAGCGGCGGGCCCAGATACCCGTCGGGGCCTCACCCTCGACGGGCATCCGCCACGTGCTGACGCGAGCGTCGGCCAGGGACACCCCGATCAGGGCACGCGGCTGATCGATCGTGTTCTGGATGTAGTCCTCGGCGACGTCAGTCGGCACGTACCGGCAGGCGATCGCCCGGTACAGGTCGCGCCACTCGTCGTCCGCCCCCGGCTCCTGCAGGATCCGCGCCGTCCCCTGCACGGTGACCTTGCGGTACGGCAGCGGGTCCTCGTCGATCGATAGGCCGACGCGCTGGTCGCGCCGCAGGTTGGCGAGGAACGCCGCCGGCGACCGCGGCGTGAAGACGACCTCGTTGTCCTGGCGGATGAACCATGTCGGCACCACCCGCGGCCACCCGTCGTCGTCGACCGTGCCGATGCGCACGAGGTGGCCAGGCTCGTCGAGGAACGAGCGCACTTCGTCGTCGGTCATCTTCGGCATGCCGCATCCTCCCTGACGTCAGAACAGGTCCCAGTAGCTCGGGCGGGCGCGCATCTCCTCGGCGGTCTCCTCGAGGATGACCCTCCCTGACCGCATCACGTAGGCCCGGTCGGTGATGCGCAGCGCCTGGCCGACGTTCTGCTCGAGCAGGAGCACGGCGAGCCCCTCCGTGTCGGCCAGCTCGCGCACGCGGTCGAAGATCTGCTGGACGACGGCCGGTGCCAGACCGAGCGACGGCTCGTCGAGCATCAGCAGCCGCGGGCTCGCCACGAGCAGCAAGCCGAGGCTGAGCATCCGCTGCTGCCCGCCCGACAGGGTGCCGGCGTTCTGCTGCGTCCGCTCGGCGAGGATCGGGAACAGGTTGTAGACCTGCTCCATCCGCTCCTTGCGGCGGACCGCGTCCGGCTCGTTGGCCGCGCCGAGGAGCAGGTTGTCGAGCACGGTGAGGTCGGGGAACACGAAGCGCTCCGACGGGATCATCGCCATCCCGGCCTTCACGTTGGCCCGGAACCCGGCCCGCGTGACGTCCCGCCCGCGGTAGATGACGCGCCCGGCGTGCGCCGGATTGAGCCCGAGCACTGTCCTGATCGTCGTCGTCTTGCCCGACCCGTTGTGGCCGAGGAGGGTGACCACCTCCCCGGCGCCGACGTGCAGGCTGACGTCGTACACGACCTGCTTGCGGCCGTAGCCGCCGTAGAGGCCCTCGACCTGCAACACGTCCGCGGGGACCGTCCCCGTCGGCGCCGCACCGCGCTCCGCTCGCTCAGACGGTTCCAAAGTACGCCTCCGCCAGCCGCTCGGAGCCGGTGAGCTCGCCGATCGTGCCCTCGGCCGTGATCCGGCCGAGCTCCATGAAGTAGGTGTGGTCGGCGAGCCGGCCGACGACGTGGAGGTTGTGCTCGACGATGCAGATCGTGCGGCCCTTGTCGCGCAGCGACTCGATGAGGCCGAGCATGGTGTCGACCCACACGTCGTCGATCCCGCTCGCCGGCTCGTCGAGCAGGATCACCTCGGCCTCAGTGGCGAGCACCCGGGCGAGGGACACCAGTTTGGTCTGGCCATAGGACAGTGCGCCGGCCGGGATGTCGACGAACTCGGGCATCCCGACGAACTCGAGCCAGCCGCGGGCCTTCTCGAGCACCTCGGCCTCGAAGCGCCGGACCGGCCTCGGGCGGAGCAGCAGCGACGGCACCCGCTCGCCGGGTTGGCCTGGCACGGCCATGGCCACGTTGGTGAGGCAGGACAGCCGCTGGAACAGCCGGACGTCCTGGAACGAGCGGACCATCCCCATCCGCGCCACCTCGTCGGGCGGCGCGCCGACGAGCTCCACGCCGCGCAGCCGGACCGACCCGGTGTCGGGAGGGATGAACCCGGTGAGGAGGTTGAACACCGTCGTCTTGCCCGCCCCGTTCGGGCCGACGAGGGCCACGATCGCGCCCTGGCGCAGGGTGAAGGTCAGGTCGTCGGCGGCGATGATGCCGCCGAACCGCTTGGACAGGCCGTTGACCTCGAGCACGACCGGCGCCCGGGCCCAGAGCCCGGCCCGGGCCCGCTCCTCGTCACCGTTCCCGGTGACCGGCTCGCCCGCCGTCACCGTGGCCGTGTCCTGCAGGAACTCGTTCTCGGCCCGGGCGAGCTGGGCCACCTCGGTGCTCACCTTCGGCACCCACCCTTCGGACCGGACCATCTCGACCCGGCCGGCGAGCGGCTGTTGCTGCCGGCGCGCCCAACGGATCAGCGAGAAGCCCTCGGGCAGGAGGCCCTCCGGACGCAAGCGCATCAGCACGACGAGGAGCAGGCCGTAGACGATGAACTGGACGAAGCCGGCCTTGTCGGCGCTGATCCCGATCACCCGAGTGAGGATCGGGTCGAGCGACGCCAGCGCGGCCGCCCCGATGACCGACCCGGTCAGGTTGCCCATCCCGCCGAGGATCACCATGGCGAAGATGGTCAGCGAGATCGAGAACCCGAACAGGCTGGGCGTGGCGAGCTGCAGGAACGCCGACAGCAGCCCGCCGGCGAGCGCCGCCAGCGCCGACGTGATCGCGAACACGCTGAGCTTGAACCGGAACACGCTCTTGCCGAGCGACTGCACCGCCTGCGGGTCCTCCCGGATGCCGCGGAGCACACGGCCGTACGGCGACTCACCGAGGCGGTCGGTGAGCCAGTACGTGAACGCGGCGACGAGGACGAGCGGCAGCACCCAGTCGGCGCGGTCCTGGCAGCGCCCAGCCGAACAGCTCCACCTTCGGCAGGTTGATCAGCCCGTACGTGCCGCCGAGCTCCGGGAACGTCGTGAAGGCACCGATGATCACCGACGAGATGGCGAGCGTGAGCAGGATCAGGTACTCGACCGACAGCCGCATCGCCGGGAGGGCGACGATGGTCCCGACGACGAATGCAATGGCGATGCCGACCAGGAGCGAGGGGACGAAGTTCCAGCCCTTGGTGAGGGTGAGGTAGCCGACGGCGTAGCCGCCGATGGCGCCGAAGGCGGCGTGGGCGACCGACACCTGGCCGGCGAACCCGAGGAGCAGGTTCAGCGACAGGGCGAAGACGACGAAGATGAGGGCGATCCCGCCGTAGTAGAACCAGATCTCCATCGGTCGGCTCACCCGCCTCCGGCCGGGCGCAGCCGGCGGAACCACGCCCGCGGGTCGTAGGCGAGCAGCACGAGGTACAGCAGGAGCACCACGAAGACGACGAGCTGCTGCCAGCGCACCTCGAGCCACATCGTGCTCCACTGCTCGATGAGGCTGACGAAGATCCCGGTGACGAACACCCGCACCGGGCCGCTGGCCGTCCCGGCAAGGAAGGCGACGACGAAGGCGAAGATCACCGGCTTGAAGCCCATGTCGGCGGCGACCGAGAACTTGACCCCGAACCAGAACGCGGCGACGCCGCACATCAGGGTGCCGATGAAGAAGCAGACGAGGTAGATGCGGTTCGGGTCGATGCCGATGATGCGCGCCATCTCCGGGTTGACCGCGGGTCGCCTTGATCGACCGGCCGAGGCCGGTGAACCGGAGCAGCGCGGCGAGGGCGAGGACGAGCACGACGGCGCTGACGACCTGCCAGACGTCGACCCAGCGGAACACCACCGAGTCGCTCCAGTTGATCGGCGTGCGCAGGCCGTCGGGCGCGCTGGCGAGCTGCTGGGCGGCCGAGCTGTAGAGCAGGCGGATGAGGTTCTCGCCGGCGATGCCGAGGCCGAGCGAGGCGACGAACACGGCGAGCAGGGCGTTGGCCCCTGCCCTGCGTCGCGAGCGGCCGGTAGACGACCCGCTCGATGAGCACGCCGACCACGGCGGTGGCGAGGATGCCCGAGCACGGCGGAGATCCAGAACGGGATCCCGGACGCGCTCGGCGAACGTGAACACGAGGTAGGCGGCGAGGGTGTAGGTGAACCCGTAGGCGAAGTGGAACCGTCCCGACACCCCGAGGATCAGGGCGAACCCGACCCCCAGCAGACCGTAGGCGGCGCCGTTGATGACGCCGACCACGGTCAGCTGGCTGAACGCGTCCCAGGTGAAGTTCGCCGCGATCACGGATCAGCCCTCATCCACAACTGGCGCGCACAGTCTCGCGACCGTGACTCTCCGCGCCCAGATGCGACGGGCGAGGCTCATGCCATCTGGAAGTCGGCGCCGCCGATGTCGTAGTACGCCAGCGGCGTCACCGCGCCGTCCTTGTACTGGAACACGCCCATCGGCCGCTCGATCACCGAGTGGGTCGTCGGGTCGAGGGTGTACGTCCCGACCGTGCTCTCGTCGCCGCCGTAGACGCTGACGACGGTGAGGTTCTCCTGCAGGGCGGCATCGAGCGCGGTGCCGTCGTTGATGTCGCCACCCTTGGCGAGCACACGGCGGATGACCTCCCACAGCACGAGCGTGTTCTCGTAGAAGTTGGCCGCGTAGAAGTCGGGTCGCTTCGCCGTACTCCGCCTCGAACTCGCGCACGAACAGCTTGGCCAGCGGGCTGATCGGGTTCCCGGCGTCGAAGTAGTCGTAGGCGAAGGTCCACCCGACGCTGTCGTAGGCGCCGTTCGACGCGTTGATCCCGTCCGGGGTGAACTCGAACCCGTACATCAGCGCGCTCAGTCCGGCCGTCTGCGACTGGTCGAGCAGGAACCCGGGGTCCTGGCCGTAGCAGCCGCAGAGCAGGACGTCGGGCTCGTTCGCCTGGATCTTGGTGAGCGTGGCGGCGAAGTCGGTCGTGTTCGGCGGGAACAGCTCGTAGCAGGTCGTTGAACTCGTAGCCGGCGTCGGCGATCTTCTTGAGGACGTCCTCCTTGACGATCTGAGTTGCTCGGCTCGCCGATGTCCCAGCCGGTGAGGCCGACGGTCGTCGGCGTCCGGCGACGTCTGCTTGACGTACTCGAACAGGCCGGGCAGGGCGTCGTTGGGCGTGATCGCCCGGGTGCCCCAGAAGTACGGCTGCCCCTGGGCGAAGATGCTCGTGCCGCCGCCGCCGTCGAGCGTGAAGCACTTGTACTGCGCGGTGCCCGCCAGCATCGCCCCGAGCCCGTCGGCGTACGACGCCAACTTGGCCGGGATGCCGGCGGTGCCGATCTCGGTCATCGCGTGCGTCGCGGCCTGGGCGTCGCCGGACTTGTGGTCCTTGTAGACGACGTTGATGTTCGGGCCACCGGCGGCGGCGACGTGCTTGACGGCGAGGTCGGTGCCGGTCGTCATCGTCGTGCCGTAGAACGAGCCGTTGCCGGTGAGCGCGAGCACGCAGCCGAGCTCGAACGGTCGACGCCCTCGGCGTTGTCGGCACTGGCGTCGATCCCGAGCAGGCCGGCGAGCTCAGCGCCGACGTCCCCAGCGGCAGGTGTGCTGCCACCCGTGGTCGCCGCGCCGCCCGCGGTGGTCGCCGCTCCGCCCGCGGTGGTCGCCACTCCGCCCGCGGTGGTCGCCACTCCGCCCGCGGTGGTCGCCGCGCCGCCCGCGGTCGTGGCCGTGCCGCCCGCGTCGTCATCGTCGTCGTCGCCGCACGCGGCGAGGATCCCGGGTGCGGCCAGCGCCCCCGCCCCGTAGATACCGAGCCGGCGGAGCGCATCCCGACGAGAGAGCCCCGTACTCGGGTTCCGATTTTGACGATTGGACATGTCCAGTCCCCCTTGCGTCCCCCACCCGTCCCGAACGTAATTGACGAAGCGTCAAGTCTGTTACGGAGCGGTCATTCGAACCCCAGCGCCCGGGCGCAGAGCTCGTTGAGCGTCTCGAGGCCTTTCTCCTCGTCGAACGGCTCGCCGAGCACGAGCCACACGTAGAAGCAGCGGTCGACCATCGAGCCGAGGGCGCTGGCGACGTAGCGGGCATCGAGCAGCGGGTCGACGAGGCCCTCCTCCTGCCAGCGCTGGATCGCCCGGGCCGACCGCATCGTGTTGGCGACCCGCGCCTGCCGGCGCAGCTCGCGGAACTCCTCGTTGGTGGCCGCGAGCTGCTCGAGGATCGCCATCATCCGGGCGTCCCGTCGGTAGCCGTCGAGGTATGCCCGGTTGGCGCGGGCGATGCGCTCCCGCGGCGACTGCGCGGGAGGCATCTGGTCGCGGGCGCGCATCGAGTCCGCCTGCATCCGCAGGATGACCTCGCGGAACACGTCGAGCTTGGTGTCGAAGTACGTGTAGAACGTCCCGTGGGCGACGCCCGCCTCCCGGCTGATGTCGGTGACCCTCGCCTCGTGGAAACCGTCGCGCTCGAAGACCGTGCGGGCGGCGGCGACCAGCCGCTCCCGCGTGCGCTGGCCGCGCTCGGTCAGCAGCGTCGCCTCATCCGCATCCGCCGGTCGGGCCACCATCGCGTCGCTACTTGATCGCCAGCGGGTTGATCGGCGACCCGACGCCGCGGGTGACCTTCAGCGGCGGGGCGCAGAAGAAGAACTCCCACACCCCGTCGGCCGCGCAGTCGGCGGCGAGCTCCTCGAAGTCGAGGATCTCGCCGAGCGTCAGCCCCATGTCGCGGATCAGCACCATGTGGACGTTCAGCACGACGTCGGGGACCTCGCCGGGGAGCACTTCGATCGCCCAGTTGTCCGAGCACACCGCGGCCACCTCGCGCTCGTGCAGCCACTCGCAGCAGTCCTGGCCGAGGCCGGGCTCGCCGGCCATGAAGTCCTGCGCCGACTTCTGCTCGAGGAACATCCGCCGCCAGCCGGTGCGGAACAGGAGGATGTCGCCGCTGCCGACGGCGACCCCGCCCTGCGCGGCGATCGCGGCCTCGAGGTCGTCGGGCGTGATCACCTCGCCGGCCTCGAGCCAGTCGACGCCGCGCAGCCGGGCGATGTCGAGCAGGACACCGCGGCCGGCCACGCCCTTGGCGATGCGGTCGATGGTGTCGTGGAACGCGCCGACGACGGTCACGTCGCTCGCCGGGTAGCCGTTGTACAGCTGGTCGTCGTAGTACACGTGGGCCAGCGCGTCCCACTGCGAGGCGCCCTGCAGCGGCATGAAGATGTAGTCGTCGGCGTACCGGAAGCCGCCGGGGAAGACCTGGGTGTCGCCGGTCTGCGACATCAGGTGGACTGGGTTGATGCGCGCTCCGCCGGGCTGCGGTCCCTGGTCGTCGAACGGGATGCCGAGATCGAACACGGCGCCCTTGCGCACGAGACCCGCCGCGGCCACGAGCTTGTCCGGACGTGATCAGGTTGAGCGTGCCGCGCTCGTCCTCCGCCCCCCACCGGCCCCAGTTGCTCAGCCGCTTGCCCAGCTCCCTGAAGTCCTCCATCGTCAATCTCCTCTCCTGGTCTCAACTCGCCGCCGCGCGCAGGCTCGGCGCGACGTCCTCGGCGAACGCGGCGAGAAGGTCGAGCACCTCGGCCCGGTCCATGCCCGGGTAGTGGAGGCGCACGGCCATCCGGTAGGTCCGGTCGCGACCGATCTCGGCCAGCGGCGCCAGGGCGTCGACGACCTCTTGCGGCTGAGCCGGTCACGACGCCGGGCGGGGCTTCGCCCGCGGCGAAGCCGGCAAGGCCGGCGATCATCTCGCCGACGGCCCGCCCTCCAGCCACCGTCGGACGAGGACGAGTACCACTGCTCGTAGTTCGCGTAGAGGTGCCTGACGCCGCGTTCCACGGCCGGGGACGTGCCGTCGCCGCGGTCGAGCGACAGCCACGTCGCAGTGGCGATCGGCAGCGCGACCACGACCGGCGCGGCCGGTCGCCTCGTCGAGCACCTCGAGCCGCCGGCGGGTGTCGTCGAGCGCACCGACGGGCGAGATGTAGCCGTCGGCGATCGCCGCCGCCCGTTCGATGGCGGCGTCGACCCAGCCGCCCAACCAGATCGACGGCGGTCCCGGGGGCACCGGCCGCACGGTGAGCCCGCGTGCCGACACGACCGGACCGTCGTGGTCGAACCGGTCGCCGGTCCACGCCTTGCGGCACAGCTCGACACACTCCACCAGCCGGTCCACCCGTTCCCGCTTGGGGACGCCGAAGGCGTCGAACTCGGCATCGCGGTAGCCGATGGCGAGACCGAGGAGCAGCCGGCCACCGGAGATCAGGTCCACGACGGCGGCGTCCTCGGCAAGGCGCAGCGGGTGGTAGAGCGGGGCGAGGGCCACGTTCGTGCCGAGGGCGACGCGCTCGGTGCGGGCGGCGATCGCGGCGAGCACGGGCAGCACCGCGCTCATGTAGCCGTCGTCGGTGAAGTGGTGCTCGCTCACCCACACGCCGTCGAAGCCGAGCCGCTCCGCCTCCTCGGCGATGGCGAGGGTGTCGGCGTAGAGCTCGGTCCACGCTTGGTCGGATCCGTCGAGGCGCTGGGCGGTCAGCAGCCCGACGTCGAGGTGGAGCATCAGGCGAAGCGGTCGCGGAGCTCGCGCTTGAGGATCTTGCCGCTCACGTTCTTCGGCAGCTCGTCGATGAACTCGACCCGCTTCGGCTTCTTGAACCCGGCGAGCCGGTCCCGGCAGGTCGCGATGATCTCGACGTCGGTCGCGGTCATCCCGTCGCGCAGCACGACCACCGCCGTGACGTTCTCGCCCCACGTCGGGTCGGGCAGGCCGATCACGGCCGCCTCCGACACCGCCGGGTGGGTGTAGAGCACCTCCTCCACCTCGCGGGAGTACACGTTCTCACCGCCGGTGACGATCATGTCCTTCTTCCGGTCGACGATGTAGAAGAAACCCTCCTCGTCGCGGCGGGCCATGTCGCCGGTCCGGAACCAGCCGCCCGTCGAAGGCGGCCTTGGTGCCGTCCTCGTTGCGCCAGTAGCCCTTCAGCACCTGCTCGGCCTGGATCACGATCTCGCCGACGACGCCCGGTGGGCACTCCTGCATCGCGTCGTCGACGACCTTGACGTCGGCCAGGCACATCGGCGTGCCGCACGCGGCGAGGAGGTGCTCCTCGCCGTTGATCGCCCGGATGTGGGCCTCCTTCGAGTGGACCAGCACGTTGCCGCCGAGCTCGGTCATCCCGAACCCGGAGTACACGATCGGACCGAACCGCTCGATCGCCGCCTTGAGCACCTCCACCGGCATCGCCGCCGCGCCGTAGCCGATGTTGCGCAGCGTCGACAGGTCGTAGTCGTCGATCTTCGGGTGCTGGAGGAGGAAGTTGAGCATCGTCGGCGCGAGCGCCGAGGAGGTGATCGCGTGCCGCTCGACGAGCTGCATGAACAGCTCCGGTTCGTACGCCTTCATCAGCACGACGAGCCCGCCGCGCAGGTGCATCAGCGGGACGGTGTACCCGGCGACGTGGCAGAGCGGGAAGGCGAGGAGGTTGCGCTCGTCGGGCTGCGGCTGGTACTCGATCACCGATTCGAGGACCGCGGCGACGAGGTTGCGGTGGGTGAGCATCGCCCCCTTCGGGAAGCCCGGTCGTCCCGCTCGTGTAGATCAGCCAGGCGGTGTCGTCGTCGTCGACCTCGACCGGAGGCGGTGTGGTCGCGCCCGTCGCCACCAGCTCGTCGTACGGGATCGCGTCGTCGGCCGGACCGCCGATCACCACGACGTGCTCGATCGACGGCACGCCGGCGAGCTCGGGGCGGAGCTGGTCGAGGAACGACTGCTCGACGATGAGCACCCTGGCCTCGGCGTTGCCGAGGATCCACGCCCATTCCTTCGGGTGCAGGCGGTAGTTGAGGAACGTCAGCGCCATGCCGGCGGCGGGCACGCCGTAGTAGCACTCGACGAACTCGGCGACGTTCTGGGCGAGGATCGCGACCCGGTCACCCGGCGCGGCGATGCCGAGGAGGGCGTTGGCCAGGCGGGTGGCGTTCTCGTGGAGCTGCCCGTAGGTGACCTCCCGGTCGCCGTCGATGAGGGCGAGGCGGTCGGGCGCCTTGCCGGCGTTCAACGCGATGATGTCCCCGAGCAGCATCGACACCCCCTTGACAGCGAAACTCCGGTCAGTTGACACTCACGTCAACTCATCCGGGCCGACTTTCGCCGCCGTTCGGCCCATTGTCAATAGCGTGGTGGCGATTCCGAGCGCGTAGGGGGTTCGCCGATGGACGTCGACATCGTCAAGGAAGGTCGCAGCGGGCGGGTCAACCCGTACCCGATGCACGACATCGAGCGCGATGTCGACGGGATCCTCCGGTACACCGCGCTCCCCCCGTCCCTGGTGCACATGCTGCGGGCGACGGTGGACGTCCAAGCCGGACGACGAGGCGCTGGTCGAGCTCGGCGGCCAGCGGGTGACGTACCGCGAGCTCTGGGACCGCGCCGCCAGGGTCGCCGGTGGCCTGCGTGCGCCGCGGCGTCGAGCGCGGCGATCGCGTCGCGATCCGACTCCCGAACGGCAACGACTGGGCGTACGCGTTCTACGGCGTGCAACTGGCCGGTGCGGTGGCCGTCCCGGTCAACACGCGGTTCACCGAGAGCGAGGTGGAGTACGTCGTCACGGACTCCGGAGCGAAGATCGTCGTCGAGCCCGGAAGCGATCTCCCGGACGGCGAGCCGGTGGTCGTCGACGATCTCGGCCCGCGCGACCTGGCCGCGATCTTCTACACGAGCGGCACGACCGGGTTCCCCAAGGGGGCGATGACGACGCAGGAGAACTTCCTCGCCAACTGCGAGACGTGCCGCCGGGTCATCGGCTTCCCCGACGACCCACCGATCCGCAACCTGATCTCCGTGCCGATGTTCCACGTCACCGGCTGCAACAGCCAGCTCCTGATCACCCACATGCTCGGCGGCACCGTCGTGATCATGCCGGCGTTCGAGGTCCAGGCGTTCCTGCACGCGGTGGTCGACGAGCGGATCGACGTGCTCACGTCGGTGCCCGCCATCTACTGGCTGGCGATGAACCAGCCGAACTTCGACTCGTTCGACGTGAGCCACGTCCGGTGGCTGGCGTACGGCGGTGCCCCCACCCCGCCCGACGTCGTCGCCCGGATCGGCAAGGCGTTCCCGCAGGCGCGCCTGGGGAACGGATTCGGCCTCACCGAGACCTCGTCGGTGTCGACGTTCCTCCCCCACGAGTGGTGCGAGGAGCGCCCCGAGACCGTCGGGTTCGCGGCCCCGGTCGTCGAGGTCGATCTCGCCGACGTCGACTCGGCCGGGGTGGGCGAATTGCTGATCCGCGGCCAGAACATCGTCGCCGGCTACTGGAACAAGCCGGAGCAGACCGCGGAGACGTTCGTCGACGGCTGGCTGCACAGCGGCGACCTCGCCCGCATCGACGACGACGGGTTCGTGCAGATCGTCGACCGCAAGAAGGACATGGTGAACCGGGGCGGCGAGAACGTCTACTGCGTGGAGGTCGAGAACGCGCTGGCGGCGCATCCGTCGGTGTTCGAGTGCGCCGTGCTCGGCGTCCCCGACGAGATGATGGGCGAGAAGGTCGGCGCCGTCGTCGTCCTGAAGCCGGACATGGAGGTCACTGGCGACGAGCTCGCCGCGTTCGCCCGCGAGCATCTCGCCGACTTCAAGGTGCCCCAGTACGTCGCGTTCCGCGCCGAGCCCCTGCCCCGGAACCCAGGCGGCAAGGTGCTCAAGCCGACGCTGCGCGAGGAGACCGAATGGGGCGCGCCGCTTCGCTGATCGCGTGATCAGTCGTTGAGGTAGTTGAGCTTGGCGCCCGGGCGCGGCCAGTCGGTCTTGAGCAGCCGGCCCGGTGCCCGACACGGTGATGTAGGCGGTCTTCAGATCGGGACCGCCGAAGCACACGTTGGTGGTGAGGATGTCGTTGGTCGGGATGAAGTCGAGCAGCTCGCCCTTGGGCGAGATCACCGACACCCCACCGTTCACGAGCGTGGCGACGCACACGTTGCCGTCGCCGTCGACGGCGAGCGAGTCGAGCAGCTGGAAGCCGGGGAAGCCGTACAGGCACACGGACACGTCGACGATGCTCACCTCGGCGACCTCGCCGGGCGCGGTGATGTCGCGCTGCATGATCCGCCCGGTCCACGTCTCGGCCCAGTAGAGCTTGTCGCCCTGCGGCGACAGCCCGATGCCGTTGGGCTCGTGGGCCGGGAACACGATCTCCTTCACCGCCGAGCCGTCCGCCTTGCCGTAGTAGATCCCGGTCAGGTGGGCGTCGCGCTCGTGCGACAGCCCGTGGTCGGTGAAGTAGAAGCCGCCGTGGGCGTCGAAGACGAGGTCGTTGGGCGCCCACAGCGGGTTGCCGTCGACCTCGGTGTAGAGGTCGGTCACCTCACCGGTCTCGAGGTCGACGCGCTGGATCCGACCGCCGATGTACTTCTCCATGCGTGACCGGGCCGGGGAAGCAGAGGCCCTCCATCTCCATCTCGGTGAAGCGGCCGCCGTTGTTGCAGACATAGGCGGCGCCGTCGGGACCGATGGCCGCCCCGTTGGGCCCGCCAGGGATCTCGGCGATCGTCTCCTTGGTCCCGTCCGGGTGGACGCGGGTGAGCCGCGGCCCGAACATCTCGACGAGGATCACCGAGCCGTCGGGCATCGCGATCGGCCCCTCCGGGAACTTGAGGCCGGACGTGACTTCAGTGAGCTCGGACAATGCGGGTCCCCCTTCCGCGACGTGGTCGTAGGTCGCCTCGATGTTGACACAACCGTCAACTGTGGCCGTGACCGGAGGCCGCCTCCCGGTAGTGCCGGGCGAGGACGTCGTCGCCGAAGTCGCCGTCGGGGTCGCGCCACACCGAGTGGACGTGGTTCACGTCGCGCTGGGTGTTGTCGTACTCGGCGAGCAGGCGGGGCCCTTGGATCCGGTAGTAGTGCGGCTCGCCGGCCTCGATCCCGCCGGCCCAGGCGAAGTGGAGCGCGTCGATCCGCGGCCCGGCGTACTTCGCCGCCTCGGCGTCGGCGAGCGCGTCGGGGATCCGCCGGACGTAGACGTCGAGGAGGGCGCGCAGCAGCTCGCGCTGGGCGTCGGTGAGAGCGCGCTCGCCGGCGACGCCCTTGGGCGTGGTCGTGAAGCTCACCGCGTCGAGGTGCTCGGCGCGCAGACCCGACCGCCTGCTCGGCCCGCTCCTGCGTCGCCCGCATCCGGTCGCCGAGCTCGCCCTGGAACGGCGCCCGCCACACGTCGATCAGCGGCGACCGGCCGATCGCCGTCGGCCACGCGGGGCCGGTTGGCCCCGACGAGGTCGACCGGCGGCGCCGGGCGAGAGCACGGCGGCGACGCCGCTGTCCGGGATCGAGGGCGTGGACGAGCTCCCGGGCGAGGTCCTCGGCGCCGGCCAGCGGCCGCAGCGGGTGCGGGCCGAGCAGCGGCGACGAGGCCGGATCGGCGCCGAGGAACAGTGGCGTCCACGCCTCGACCTGGCCGTCGACGATCAGGTGGTTGATCGAGACGTGGTGGCCGCCGAACCGCCACGACCACGTGCCGTTGGCGCTCGGCTCGCCGAACACACGCAGGTAGTAGAGGCCGGGATCGCGGCCCCGCTCGCGCTCGAACTGCGCCGCCCAGCCCTCGAACTCGTCGAGCACGTTCTCCAGACCGATGATCGTCGACACCGTGACGTAGCCCGGCCGGGAGAGCCCGGCGGCGACGAGTCGCAAGGCCAGGCGCTGCTGGGCCGGCCGCATCGCCGACAGCGGCAGGCCGCCGTGATCGGTCGGCGTGTAGAACCAGCGCCGGCGTTCCTCGTCGGACGGGAACGGCCACGCCGCCAGCGCGCGCTGCGGTGCTCGTCGAGCGAGTCGAGGAACGCGGCCGCGGCGTCGGCCATGCGCCGGGCGACCTCGGTGCCGGGCTCGCTCATCGACCCGGCCCTCGGAGACCGAAGATCAGCTCGGGTCGCCCGGGACCCAGTTGCAGTCGACCTGCGAGCGGGCGCCGATGCGGCGGGTCCGGTCGAGCAGCTGGCGGCCGAGGGCGAGCTGGCCCGGCTCCCACGCGGCGAGCGCGCCGGGCGACGTCGTCGTGCGGCGGCGAGGGCGTCGGCGAGCGCCCAGCCGTCGGCGGCCGCCTTCGCCGTGCCGGCCGCGGCGTGGGGCCGCACGACCCACGCCGCGTCGCCGATGAGGCAGACCCGACCGAACGCCATCCGCGGCACCTCCACGTCGAACACCACCTGCAGGAACGGCCGCTCGACGGCCGTGACGACGTCGGCGATCACGCTCCGGCAGCCGGGCCCGGGCCACGGCCCGCATCTCGGCGACGTGCTCGTCGCGCACCGCCCCCGGCGGCATCGAACGCTCGTGCCGCGTTGCCGGCGGCGTCGGTCATCAGATCGTCGAGGTCGCCACCGTCGAGGTAGTTGCGGTACCACACGAAGTTGATCGAGCCGCTCGCCCGGCGCCACCGAGCCGTCCGGCCCGGGGATCGGGTACAGGAGGATGTGGCTGTTGGCGTACACGAAGTAGGTGATCGCGTCGCCGAGCACGCCGCGGGTGTCGGTCGTCGAGATCCGCTTCCGGCACCATGCCGCGCCACGCCACGTAGCCGGCGTACGCCGGCCGGACGTCCGGGAGCAGCCGGCGCCGGGCCGGCGAGCCGACGCCGTCGGCGCAGACGAGCAGGTCGGCGTCGATCGGAGACGTCGTCGGCGAACTCGACCCGTACCGAGTCGTCCGTGCCTCGCGAACCCGGTGACCTCGTAGCCGAGGAGGTAGCGGCGCCGGTCGAAGCACGCGAGCAGCCGGCGGTAGACCGTGTTCCACGAGCTGAACCGGTACTCGTGGGCCTGGTCGTGGACGACGGCGCCGTCGCGCCGAGGTAGCGGATCCGTGCCGGTGGCGATGCTGATCTCGTCGAGCGCGACCCCCGCCCGCTCGACGAGGTAGCGGTAGCTGTCGGGGAGGAAGCCGATGCCGGCTCCGCGCTGCTCGCAGCTCGGCGGGTGAGCGCTCGTGGACCGTGACGTCGAGGCCGGGGTCGGCGAGCAGCAGCCCGGCGGTGAGCCCGCCGAGCGAGCCCGCCGGCGACGACGACCGGCCCCGGTTCATCGTGAGCGGCGTCGGCTCACGGCTGGCCGAACGTCGCCACCCGGTCGACCGTGCACTCGAACAGGACCCGCCGCTCGTCGATCGACGGGTCGCGGATGCCGTACGGCGGGTCGTTCCCCGTGTACTTGGTCCAGATCCGGTCGAGCTGCTCGGTGACCCGCTTGCCCTCGACCGGGTCGTCCTCGAGGATCTCCCGGGCGATCGTGCACTTGATGCTCACCCAGTGGTAGGCGTTCTCCGGGTTGACGAGCAGGAACGACAGCTGCTGGTTCTTGCGGATCCACTCGACCTTCTTGCGGTGGGTCGCGACGTTCAAGAGGACGTGGTCGTCGTCGTAGTCGAACCACATCGGCGTCTGGTTGACCCGGCCGTCGTTGCCGATGAGGCCGAGCACGGCGGCGACCGGTTTGTCGAGGAGCTGCTTGTACTTCGGATCGAGGTCGCGCAACGACTCGATCTCCTCGTGGATCCCGACGGTGAACTGGTTCGGCTGCACGCCCGCGGAGACGTCGAGGAACTTGGCCACCTGGATCGACATCGCTACCCCCGATCGCTCGCTCGGTCCTGGCCGGATCCTACGGTCATAGTGTCGGCGGCCGTGGACGCCGCCGCCCGTGCCCGCCGATCGAGGCGGAGATGGCGACCGACCTCGTGGCCGCGCTGGCGGCGGCCGGCACCAGCTGGTGTTCGGGCTGCCGGGCGGTGGATCCAACCTCGACGTCGTCGGCGCCGCCGAGCAGGCCGGCCTGCGCTTCGTCCTCACCCACAGCGAGACGGCGGCGGCGACGATGGCCGGCGTCGCCGCCGAGCTCACCGGCGTCCCGGGCGCGTGCCTCGTCACGCGGGGCCCGGGCGTCGCCAGCGCGGCCAACGGCGTCGCCCAGGCGATGCTCGACCGCCAGCCGATGGTCGTGATCAGCGACTGCGTCGAGGAGGCCGAGCGGGACCGCGTGTCGCACCAGCGCATCGACCAGCAGGCGCTGATGGCGCCGGTGACGAAGGCGTCGCGTGCGCTACGGCCCGGCCGACGTCGACGTCCCGGCGCGGGCGGTCGACGCTCGCCGCGCGCCGGCCGCCCCGGGCCCGGTCCACCTCGACTTCGACCCCACCGCGACCGGCCCGGCGACGTCGTGCGCGACCGACGGCGCGACGCACCCGTCGTGCAGCGATTGGCGAACGCGCGACGTCCTCGGCGACGCTCGCCGGCCGGTGGTCGTCGCCGGCGTCGGCGCTCGCGGGTAGCCGCCTGACGAAGGCGCTGGCCGGCTCGTCGCGACCCAGACATCCCGGTCCTCACGACGTACAAGGCGCGGGGCGTCATCTCCGACCGCAGCCCGAACGCGGCCGGCGTGGCCACCGGCGCCACGCGCCGAGGCGCCGTTGCTCGACGCCGCCGACGTCATCGTCGGGATCGGGCTCGACCCGGTCGAGCTGATCCCGGCGCCGTGGCCGTACCCGGCGCCGGTCGTCCTGCTCGGGTCGTGGCCGATCGACGACAGCACGTACTTCGGCGACCGGCTCGCAGGTCGAGGTCGTCGGCGACCTGCCCGCCTCGGTCGACGCGCTCGCCGAGGTCGTCCGGTCCGACTGGCCGCGTGGCGACGCCCAGCGGCACCGGGCGCGCGCGCTCGACGCGATCCGGGCCGCGGTTCCCGCCGATCCGGCACGGGCTCACCCCCAAGAGGTCGTGACGATCGCGCAGGGACGCGCTCCGGCCGGGACGGTCGCCACCGTCGACGCCGGCGCCCACATGCTCGCCGCCGTCCCGCTGTGGGAGGTCGAGGCGCCCGGCGAGCTGCTGATCTCCAACGGCCTGGCGACGATGGGCTTCGCCCTCCCCGCCGCCATCGCCGCCGCGCTCGTCGAGCCGTCACGACACGTCGTCTGCTTCACCGGCGACGGCGGCCTCGGCATCGCCCTCGCCGAGCTGGAGACCCTCGCCCGCCTGAACGGCAAGGTCATCGTGGTCGTGTTCAACGACGCCGCGCTGAGCCTGATCGCGATCAAGCAGTCCGCCGACGGTCACGGTGGGCCGGCCGCCGTGTCGTACGCGCGGACCGACTTCGCCGCCGTCGCCGCCGGCTTCGGCATCCGCGCCGAGCGGGTGACCGACGCGGCGTCCTACCGGTCCGCGTTCGAGGCCGCCGCTGCGCCACGACGGCCCCTCGCTCCTCGACGTGGCCGTCGACCCGTCGTCGTATCCGGCGATCCTCGCCGCCATCCGGGGCGGGAATGCTGACCATCGCAACTATTGCGGTGCGGACCTAAAATGGCGGTGTGACGGTGCGGTGGCTCGACGCCGAGGAGATGCGGGCCTGGCGGGCGTACGTCGAGACCGTCTTCGAGCTCAACGCCGCCCTGGAGGCCGACCTCGCCGACGCACGGCCTGACCCTCGGCGACTACCAGGTGCTGGTGTTCCTGTCCGAGGCCGACGGCCGGGCGATGCGGATGTGCGATCTCGCCGCCCGGCTGCAGCTGTCCCCCAGCGGCCTGACCCGCCGGCTCGACGGGCTCGTCCGGGCCGGCGTCGTCGAGCGCCGGCCCTCGGAGACCGACCGGCGGGTGATGCTCGCCGTGCTCACCGCCGAGGGCGCCGCCGTGCTCGCGCGAGGCGGCGCCGACGCACGCCGCCAGCGTGCGGGCGCGCATCTTCGACCAGATCGAGCGCGGTGACATCGCCGCGATGGAGCGCGTCTTCACCGCCATCCACGACGGCCTGCACGCCGCAGGCGGCGTGCTCGGTGACCCGGCTGCCCGGCGGCTTCGGCTGCCACGTCGCCAACGTCGGGGTCAAGGACGACACCGACGACTTCGTGGTCATCGCCGCGCGCGAGCCCCGTCCCTGCGGCCGGCGTCTTCACCCGCAGCCGCTTCACCGGGCCGAGCGTGACGATCAGCCGCGAGCACCTGCGCGACGGCCGGGCGCGGGCGATCGTCGATCGTCGCCAAGAACGCCAACGTCGCCAACGGCCCGGCCGGGACGGCCGACGCCGAGGCGCTCGTCGCCGCGGTGGCCGAGCCGCCTCGGCTGCTCGCCCGACGACGTGCTCGATCGCCTCGACCGGCGTGATCGGCCGCCGCTACCCGCTCGACCGCATCCTGGCCGGCGTGGCGAGCATGCCCGGCCGTCCCGACGGCGACCGACGCCGTGGCCGCCGCCCGGGCGATGATGACCACCGACACCGTGCCCAAGGTGGCCGAGGCGCGGGTCGGGCGACGGTCCGGCGCGGGTGGTGGGCATCGCCAAGGGCGTCGGGATGATCGAGCCCGACATGGCGACGATGATCGCCGTGCTGCTGACCGACGCCGCGGTCGAGTCCGAGCGAGCTCGACCGGCGCTTCCGGCGGGTCGTCGAGCGCACGTTCAACTGCGTGAGCATCGACACCGACACGTCGACCAGCGACACCGCGGTCGTGCTGGCGAGCGGAGCCGCCGGGCCCGTCGACCCCGACGAGCTGGAGGCCGCGCTCGGGCGCCGTCGCCGAGTCGCTGACCCGGCAGATCGCCGCGCGACGGCGAGGGCGCGGAGACGCTCATCGAGGTCGTCGTCGACGGCGCCCGTGACCGTGCCCAGGCGAAGCGGGTCGCCAAGGCGATCGTCAACTCGCCGCTGGTCAAGGCCGCCGTGCACGGCGCCGACCCGAACTGGGGCCGGGTGGCGATGGCGATCGGCAAGTGCCAGGACGACACCGACATCGAGCAGGAGCGGGTCGTGATCCGCTTCGGCGACCGGGAGGTCTACCCGGCTCCGGTCGCCGACGCCGAGCTCGCCGAGCTGGCCGAGTACCTCCGGCGGGACGAGGTGCGGATCCACGTCAGCCTCGGGACCGGCACGGCGGACGTGCACGGTCTGGGGCTGCGACCTCACGGCCGGCTACGTCCGCATCAACGCCGACTACACGACTTGAGATTTCCGAGATTTTCGCGAACCGCAGCGCCGATCCGTGCGTAGTGGACGAAAGGGGGATCGTCTAACCAGACCAGGGAGGAGACAGGTTCATGGGTGTTCGAAGGTACGTACGCATCGCCGCTGGCGTCACGGCGGTGGCCGCCGTGGTGGGGGTCGGAGCGGCGGTGACCGCCAACGACAACAAGCGGGGCTTCCGGGAGCGACTGACGGGTTACGAGGAGGTTCCCGCGCTGTCGACGGACGGGCGTCGGGACGTTCCGCGGCGATCAGTCAACGGATCTGGAACTGAGATCAGCTACCGGCTGACGTTCAGCGGCCTGACGACGAACGTGCGCTGTCGCACATCCACTTCGAGAACGCAACGAACAACGGGCCGATCGTCGTGTTCCTGTGCACGCAACCTCGGAACGGGCCGGCGG
This sequence comes from uncultured Acidimicrobiia bacterium, assembly GCA_963839695.1. Lineage (GTDB taxonomy): Bacteria > Actinomycetota > Acidimicrobiia > Acidimicrobiales > Ilumatobacteraceae > JALZMG01. The sequence continues at coordinate 266,634 of CAWIVW010000016.1, forward strand.
GCGCTCCGGCCTGCCCGCCTGACGGGCGGGACCGTCGCAGGCACGCTCGACGCCGCCGACGTCGGTGGCGGTGCCGCCGGGCAGGGCATCGCCGCCGGTGAGTTCGACGAGTTCGTCCATGCCCTCCGCTCCGGGGCGACCTACGTGAACATTCACACCGTCGGAGCGCGGCGGCGGCGAGATCCGCGCCCAAATCGACTGACCCGCCGACCTGTGTCAGCACACATCGGTCCCGGACCGATGTGTGCTGCCACAACGGCTACTTGGGCGGCATGCGGATGCCGCCGTCGACCCTGATCGTCTCGGCGTTCAGGTAGCTGTTGGTGACGCACTCGACCACCACCGACGCCAGCTCTTCGGGGCTGCCGAGCCGCTGGGGGAAGAGCACGCCCTTCTGCAGGTTGGTCTTGAACGCCTCGCTCGCGTCGCCCTCGCCGTAGATCGGGGTGTCGATGAGGCCGGGCGCCACCGTGTTCACGCGGACGCCGATGGCGGCGAGGTCCCGCGCCACCGGCAGGGTCATTCCGACGACCCCGCCCTTGGACGCCGAGTAGCTCGCCTGGCCGATCTGCCCGTCGAAGGCGGCGACCGAGGCGATGTTCACGATCGCCCCCCGCTCGCCCGACTCCAGCGGTTCGGTCGTGCTCATCGCCGTGCCGGCGATGCGGATGCAGTCGAACGTGCCGATCAGGTTGATCGCGATCACCCGCTTGAAGGCGTCGAGGTTGGCCGCCGAGTCGTACGACCCGTCCTTGCCGACGGTGCGCTGGGCCCAACCGATCCCGGCCGAGTTGACGAGCACCCGCACCGGCCCGATCGACTTCGCCATCTCCACCGCGTTGACGATGTCGTCGGTGTTGGTCACGTCGACCTTGGCGAAGGCGCCGCCGAGCTCCGAGGCCAGCTCGCCCCCCTTCTCCTCCTGCAGGTCGGCGATGACGACCTTCGCGCCCCGCGCCGACAGCAGCCGGGCGGCGGCGGCCCCGATCCCTGACGCACCCCCGGTGACGATTGCGGCGGCCCCATCGATGTTCATGCGCGGGACGATAGGCACGCCGCTTCTGTCCGCACCAACCGGCCCGAACCGGCCGATTCCCGCGGACAGAACCGAATAGCGTGGCCCGTGACTCAATGAGCCGCGAGCGAGGCCCGGCCCACCCGCGCCGTCACCGGCGGGCCGCAACTACCAGGGCTCCAGCCTCAACGTACCGCTGTGGGCGAACAGCACCTGGCAGACCGAAGGGCTCGACGACACCCGCAAGCGGGCCACGGGGATGCGCCCGGGCGACTTCTACAGTCGCTACGCCAACCCCACCGTGCGCGCCTTCGAGGAGGCGATCGCCGAGCTCGAGGCCGCCGAGGACGCGCTGGCCTTCGCCTCGGGCATGGGCGCGATCGCTTCCACCGTGTTCGCCCTGTGCTCCACCGGCGACCACATCGTCGCCCAGCGCCAGCTCTACGCCGGCACCTCCGCCTTCCTGCAGGGTCCCTGCGCCCGCCTCGGTATCGGACGTCACCTTCGTCGACGGAACCGAGGCCGGCGCGCTCACCGCCGCCGTCGAGCCCGGCCGCACGATGCTCGTGATCACCGAGACGCCGTCGAATCCGCGGCTCGATCTCGTCGACCTCGACGAGGTCGGCGCGATCGTCGGGCCGTACACGATCGTCGACTCGACGTTCGCCACCCCGATCGGACAGCAGCCCCTCTCCCACGGGGTCGACCTCGTCCTCCACTCGGCGACCAAGGGCATCTCCGGTCACAACGACGCCACGCTCGGGGTGATCGCCGGAGCGGCCGACGTCCTCGACGCGATCTGGGCCTACGCCGTGCTCCACGGCGCCAGTGCCTCGCCCTACGACGCGCTCAACGGCCTGCGGGGCATCCGCACGCTCGCCGTCCGCCAGCGCCACCAGGCCGCCGTCGCCCAGCAGGTGGCCGAGGCCCTTGCCGAGCATCCGGGCGTCACTGCGGTGCACTACCCAGGACTGCCCGACCACCCCCAGCACGAGCTCGCCCGCAAGCAGCTCGACATGCTGCCGACCGTGCTCGCCGCCGACCTCGCCGGTGGCGTCGACGCCGGCCCGGGCGATGCTCGACGCGATGCGCGTCGGCCGCGCCGGCGACGTCGCTCGGCGGCCCGGAAACCCTGGTGTGCCACCCGGCGACGAGCACCCACGTGAGCCTGTCCCCCGCCGAGCAGGCGGCGATCGGCATCACGCCGGGACTGGTGCGGATCTCGATCGGCCTCGAGGACGCCGACGACGTGATCACCGACCTGTGCCGGGCGATCCCCCGCTGACCGAGTTCCTCGGGCCGCGATCAGACGTGGATCACGCCGAGCCCCTTGAGCGCGACGTAGTCCTCGTCCTGGGTCACCACGGGGATTCCCAGCGCGATCGCCGTCGCGGCGATCCACGAGTCGTTGACCGGCATCCGCTGGCCACCGTCGCGTAGCAGGAGCCGCAGCTTCGCCCACGCCTCGGCCACCGACTCGTCCACGGGAATCGGTTCGAGCGAAAGAGCGGCGGTCAACGTGCGCAACCGACGGTCGCGAAGGTCGATGTCGACTGCGGCCAGTACGCCCGCTCGCAGCTCTCCGATCGTGATCACCGACACCGCCAATTCGTCGGGCAGGACGTCCTCGGCGACTGGGCGGCCCGACTCACGGGCGATGAACACCGTGGTGTCGGCGAGACCTCGGGTCACGTCAGCGGCAAACTCGTCCGTGGTCCCGGGTGCAAGGTCACGCAGCTGCCGGAGAAGACCGGCGTCGGCCTGCGCGCGTACCACTCGGCGCACGAACTCGTCACGGGCCAGCCAGCGCGGCCTACGCGTGACCGGGCCGAGCACCGCGACCGGTCGTCCATCCACGGTGATCGTCACCGATTCCCCCGCCGCGACGCGATCGAGCAACGTTCGCGTGCTGTTGCGCAGTTCGCGCGATGGCACTTCCGTTCGGGACATGCAACGATTGTAGCAGAAGTGCGACGGATACAGTCAGGCGCCTGTGAGCCCGCGCGGAGATCGCCGCGATCATCCTGACCCAGGGCGATCGGTTGTCGTCGCTGACGGACGCTTTGAGCTCCATAGCCGCCCAGCAGGACGTCGCGGTTGAACGGATCGTCGTCTGGAACGGCTGCCCGGTGGCGGCGCTGCCCGACGGGCTCGTCGACCGTGACCTCGCGCTGCCGAGCAACGTCGGCATCCCGGAGGGACGCAACCTCGGGGCGGCAGCGACCGGCGCACCCATCCTGCTGTTCCTCGACGACGACGCCAGGCTTCTCGGCGAGGCGAGCCTGGCGGCGATCGTTGAGCAGTTCAACGGCAACCCGCAGCTCGGTGTGCTCGGCATGCGGTTGGTCGACGAGCGGGGCGAGACGTCGCGCCGGCACGTCCCGCGCGTCGGGCGAGGAGGTGCCGACCGAGCGGGCGAGGTGACCTCGTTCCCGGGTGGCGCGTGCTGCATCCGTGCCGCCGCCCTCGCCGCCGTCGGCGGGTTCAGTGGCGACTACTTCTACGCGATGGAGGAGACCGACCTCGCCTGGCGGTTGATCGACCGCGGATGGACGATCTGCTACGCCCCCGAGCACGTCGTCTTCCATCCCCGCACCGCAGCCGAGCCGGCATCCCGAGGCGGCGTGGCGAACGGCGCGGAACCGCACATGGCTCGCCTACCGCCTGCTGCCACTGCCGTTGGCGCCGGTATACCTGCTCAGCTGGCTGCTGATCACTCTGGCGCGGCGTGCCGCTCCGTTGGGCGAGTACGTGCGCGGGGTCCGCGAGGGCTGGCGCACACGCGTGGGCCCGCGCCGTCCGCTGCGATGGCGGACAGTCTGGAAGCTCACCCGCCTCGGTCGCCCTCCGATCGTCTGAGCGGTTCGATCCGCGAGTCCGCCGGCAGCTCGACCGGCAGGCGCGGTGCGCCGGGCCACAGCACCCCGCCGACGCCGTACCGGAGCGCCGCGAGCGCCTGCGCGCCAGCGGGACCCCACTGCCGGTTGCGGGCGAGCCTGATCGCCGTTCGCCCGGCGAACAGCGGCCGTGTAGCCCATCGCCTGCCGCTGGAGCCGCCACGTGTCCCTGCTCGGGTTGGCGCGCCGCGATGAGCCTGATCGTCTCCGCCCGCTCGGCGATGTTGGCCGCAGTGGCCACACGGCGCGGCGGTGTCGGATGCCGCATGCACCCGGTGCCGCGCCATCACGGCGTTCTCGAACCAGATGTCGCCGTGGTACGCCAGACGCGTCCACATCTCCCAGTCGGCGGCGTGGGGCAGGTCGGGACGGAACCCCCCGAGCAGCCTCGTAGGCCCGCCGCCGCACGACGATGGCCGCCGGCCGGACCCGGTTGGACACCGTCAGTACCTCGCGGGCCCGGCGCCAGACGCCCGACGTCTCCTGTTCGGCTCGGGTGATCGTCATCGGGGTCCCGTGCTCGTCGATGTACTCGGCCCGACAGACCGCGGCCACTACGCCGTCGTGGCGGAACGCAGCCTCGATGCGGGCGTAGAACCCCGGCAGCACCTCGTCGTCGGCGTGCAGCAGGTGCACGAGGTCGCCCGTCGCGCGCCGCAGGCAGGTGTTGAAGTTCGCGATCGGCCCCTGGTTCTCGGGGTTGACGTGATGGCGCACGCCGTCGCCGGCGAACCCCTTCAGCACGAGGGCCGTGTCGTCGGTGGATCGATCGTCGACGACCTCGAACTCGGCGATGCGGTTGGGCCGTTGCGCCAGCACGCTGTCGATCGCCGCCGGCAGGTACGGCGCGCAGTTGTACGACGGGACGACGATCGACCATTCCGGCGCCACCAGCGCGGGTGCGGCGAGCCGTCCGGTCGCGGCCATACGAGCACGGTAGCGACGGCGCGACGACCCCGCCCCCAAGTGGGGTCAGCACTTAGAGTGACCGGCCGCATGCATCAGTCAGCGTTCGATCACATGGCCCATTGCGTCGACCGGTACGTGCCGCGGACGGGGCGACTGCGGATCGTCGAGGTGGGATCGCGGCGAGGCAAGCATCAGGGGCGCAACCACCGGGAGCTCTTCGAGAGCCATGACTGCGAGTACATCGGCGTCGACATCGAAAGGGGACCAAACGTCGACCGGGTCATGACCAAGCCGTACCGGCTTCCGCTGCGGTCCAGCAGTGCGGACGTCGTGCTCGTCTGGTCAGGCCTTCGAGCACATTCCCTTCGTCTGGGTGTCGATGGCCGAGATCGCAAGGGTCATGAAGCCGAACGGCCACGCGTTCATCACCGCCCCCTCACGTGGGCACCGCCACGGCACCCAGGACTGCTGGCGGTTCTACCCCGACAGCATGCGTGCGCTGGCGGCGTGGTCAGGCCTCGAACTACTCGCCGCGACCACCGACTTCCCACCACGAGTCGGTACGACGCGCCGACACGACTACTCGGCCATCGATCCTGCCCAGTACTGGGGCGATACCGTCGGCGTCTTCCGCAAACCCGAGGACTATCCGCGCGTGCGGATGGCCGCGGTGCGGTCGCTCACGAAGACTGTGGGCCAATCGCGTGGCTGCGATCGACGCCGCGACATTCCCAGCGGACGCCGATCGGTGACGATATGTTCGGTGGGGTGTCTGAAGCCGACACCACCGTGCTCCAGCACGTCGACCTCGACGGCCACCCGGCCACCCAGCAGCTGTATTTCCGGTACGACTGGGACACCGACGGTCAGCCGTCGGTGCTCTCCGCCGACGATCGCTCGCTCCACATCGACGCCGGGCTGACGGTCTCGTTCAACACCTACTTCAACAGCTTCTACGCCGGCTACTGGAAGGATTGCACCAGCGTCTCGACGGTCGCGTTGCGCGTGCAGCTCGCCGGCCGGGGCGCGGTCACCGTCTCTCGCCAGTCGCGCGACGGCGCGGTTGAGCCGGTCGGCGACGTCCCCTTCGACAGTGCCACCGCGACGACCGTGGAGATCCGCGTTGCCCGAACTCGCCGGTGCCGCCCGCGTCGACGGGGCGGGTGTGGTTCGAGGTACGGGCGGACACGGAGTGCGCGGTCTACGGCGGGGAGTGGGTGACGACCGATCCGCCCGTGCGACGGGTGAGCCCGAGCGTCGTCATCTGCGCGTTCAACCGTCTCGAGTATCTGTCGCGAATCGTGCGGGCCCTCGCCGATCGCAAGGAGGTGTACGAGGAGATCTCCCGGATCTTCATCGTGAACCAGGGCGATCGATTCGGCCTGAGCGACCTGGTGACGGACGCCAACGAGGACTTTCTCGGCCGCATCGAGCTGATCGAGCAGGACAACCTCGGTGGGTGCGGCGGGTTCACCCGGGGCATGTACGAGACGCTCCGTGACGACTCGCTGACGCACTTCATCCTGCTCGACGACGACGTCCGGCTGCACCCCGAGTCGCTGTTCCGGGCGACCCGCTTCATGGGGTACGCCAACGACGACATCGTGCTCGGTGGCCACATGCTCGATCTGGTGCGTCCCGACGAGCTGTACGAGGCGGGCGCCGACTTCGACCCCGAGACGCTCCTCCCGAAGCCGGTCGGTCAGGGCGAGGAGTTGAGCGACCCGGACACGCTGGAGATGTTCCTCGAGGTGCGCCCGGTCGACTACAACGGCTGGTGGTTCTTCGCCGCCGCCACGACCGTCGCTCGAGGATCTCGGTCTCCCGATCCCGTGCTTCATCCGTGGTGACGACATGGAGTACGGGGCCCGGCTCAAGCGCCATGGTCTGAAGACGGTTCCCGTGCCGGGCATCGCCGTGTGGCACGAACCGTTCTACCTCAAGCTCGGCAACTGGCACTACTACTTCGAGATCCGCAACCGCCTGACGATGCTGTCGCTGCACCGCAACGGCGACCTCAAGGCCGTGCGCCGCAAGATCCGCCGCAAGTTTCACTTCGACGCGATGCTGTCGCGCTACAACACGTGCCAGTTCGCGATCGACGCCCTGCGCGACTACCTCGCCGGTGCGGAGCAAGGTGTTCGACACCACCAACAGCGGCGCTGCTCCGGTGCCTCGAACAACAGAAGGCGATCGGCCCGAAACGCGTCGACGGCCGGGCGAAGGCGAGCTCACGCGCGTTTCGGCAGCTACCGCCGGCTCGCCTCCATCTGGTGGATCCCGATCATGCGCGCTCGGCCCGGCTCGTGCTGCCGGTCTCCGTCGCGCCGTCCGACTGTGCTGCGAAGCGGGCCGCGACCAACTCGTGCCGTGGCGTCCGCTCGTCTTCGATCGCTACCGCGTCATGGACCCGTACGACAAGTCGCTGTGGGAGTTCGAGCGCAACCCGCAGCTGGAGCGCCGGCAACTCGTCGAGTTCGAGCGGCTGATCCGCAAACTGCGGTACACGTTCAGCGACGATGTCGTCGACAGGTCGGCGGGCACCCCGTGGCTCGGCTGGTGGCGCCGCCAGTTCGACGGTGAGCGGGCTGATACGTTCCGGCCGTGGCACCCCGAAAACCGTTCGCCTTCCGCGTGAAGAAGCAAGTCAACGACCTGTTCCGCCGCCTGACCGGCTACCAGTTCGTGAAAGCCGACAAGCTCGAGGCGCTCGAGGCTACGGCGAAGAGCGCGAAGTCGTCGCGCGCCCGTTGGCGCTGACGGCACGCACCGGTTCGTCGCGGGCTTCCGCTCACGTCCGCATTCCGAGAGGGCTCTGATGGACGGACGTACACTCGCCCAGGATGCCTCGCCGGTTGGTCCTCCACATCGGGTACTACAAGACTGGGACGACCGCCCTGCAGGATCAGCTCTCCCACCTCCGTCCGGTGCTCGCAACGCCACGGCGTGCTGTATCCCGCGGGCCGGGCGCCCGGTGCGAGGGAACCCAAGCCACAGCGGTCTCGCGTTTCAAGAGCTTCATCAAGCGGGTGTGCGCCCGCCGTTCTGGTACACGAACCGCAGGAGGTTCGCCCAAGTGGTCGGGAGATCCGGGCGCGCCCGCGATGCGATGGGCGCCGAGATCGTCGCCTCCTCCGCCGACACGATCATCATCAGCTCGGAGGAGTTCATCCGCTTCGGGAGCACCCACGGTGTACCCGCCGAACAGACAAGGGACATGGTCCGAGCGCTTCCGCGTCGACCATCTGACGATCGTCTGCTACGTGCGCCGACCGGACAAGTACCTGGAGTCGTGGTACAACCAGCTCGTCAAGATGGGCGTGCCGGTTCCACGCCTCTCACCAAGCATGATGCGCGGTCCTCGCCCGCGTCACCGGTACTTCGGCACACCCCACACCGACTTCGATCGCATGATCGAGTACTGGGCCCATCAGGTCGGTTGCGACGAGCTCATCGTGCGCGACTACGACCGTCTCCACAAGGGCACGATCTTCGACGACTTCAGTGCCGCTGTCGGGCTACCGCCAGTCGGTGATGTCGAGATTCCTCCAGCCAGGCCAAACCGCAGAATCGACAACAACTTCATCGAGTACGTACGGGTCTGGTCGCTCTTCCATCCGCGGGTGAACCACCGGCCGTTGCACAGCCTGCTGGAGCGCATGGCCGAGGAACCCAAACTGCCGCGGCGGTTCGACGTCTACCTCTTGAGCGCTCGCGCTCGACGCCGTCTCCACACGTACGTCACGCCCGTGAACGAACGGCTCGGAAAACTGGTCGGGCTGCGAGAACGGATACTTCGACGACCTCGACGACATGCTCACCGTGCCCGACGGCGCGAAGTCTGACGTCGAGGCGTTCCAGTTCTGGGCGCCGTACATCGACGTCGCCGTACCGAGCGAGCGGCATTGGACGAGCCTGACAGAACGCTCGGCTCGCGTCGCGCGGACACCGGCTCCTCGAACCGGGCCCGGTCTTAGACTGCGCGCACATGTGGAAGTCGAAGGTCAACGACCTGCTGACCAGGGCGACGGGCTACCGCCTGCAGCGCGCCGACCAACAGGCCGCGGGACGCCCGGTCGGCCAGCAGGTTGCCCGACCCACGCGACGGCGGAGGGAAGCGGCGCCGACTCGCGCCAACCTCCGTCACGACTACGACGACGCGGCCAAGGCCACCATCAACCGGGTGCGCGCGGCGGACGATGACGTCGGCGGTCAAGCTGTATGGCCTGATCCAAGCGGTCCGTTATGTCGCCCGGTACCGCGTGCCCGGCGACATCGTGGAGTGCGGCGTGTGGCGGGGTGGGAGCATGCAGGCGGCGGCGCTGACCTTGCTCGAGGCCGGCGCAACCGACCGTGAGCTGCACCTGTTCGACACCTTCGAGGGGATGCCGCCACCGACTGACAAGGATCGTCGCCACGACGGCAGACTTGCATCAGAGCTGATGGTCAAGCAGGGCCGGGACACCACGCTCTGGGCGGTAGCCAGCCTCGATGACGTGCGGGCTGGGATGGAGCAGGTCGGCTACCCATCGGATCGGATCCACTACCACCCCGGACTGGTCGAGCAGACCATTCCCGAGCAGGCCCCCGAACGCATCGCGATCCTCCGTCTCGACACCGACTGGTACGAGTCGACACGGCACGAGCTCGAGCACCTCTGGCACCGGCTGTCACCCGGCGGAGTGCTGATCATCGACGACTACGGCCACTGGGAAGGCGCGCGGAAGGCGGTGGACGAGTTCCTCGACGACACCGAGGAACCTCTCCTGCTGCTGCCGCTGTCGTTTGGCCGGATCGCGGTGAAGGCTCGCTGAGCGGTCACCTCGGGCCAGCGGCGCTGACCGGGGCGCCTGCCTGAGCAAAGACTGAGATCCACCGCGCCACGATGCTCGGCATCTCGTACTGGTGCGCGTCGTTCAGGGCGGCGGCGCCCATCCGCCTGCGAAGGTCGTCGTCATCAATCACCTGCAGCAGCGCGGCGGTGAATGACGCGGTGTCTCCGTTTGGGACCAGGCGTCCGTTCTCACCGTCGCGGATCATCTCCGCTGGCCCACGGGGGCAGTCGTAGCTGACCATCGGGAGCCCGTGACTCATCGCCTCCAGCAGGACCATTGGAAAGCCTTCGCGGACCGAGCTCATGGCGAAGATCGACGACGCCGAGAGCACCTCAGGCATTTGTTTGGTGAAGCCCCTGAGCCGCACGGCGTCGCCGATCGCCAGCTCGTCGATTCGCCGTTGCAGGCCCGCCTGTTGGCTGCCGGAGCCGTAGATGTCCAGCCGCCAGTTCGGACGGGCCCTGGCGATCGGTGCGTACGCCTCGATGAGCCGACCGAAGGCTTTCTGCGCCTCGAGTCGGCCAGCGGCGACGACGACCTTGCTGGTGAGCGGCGCCGGCTTGTCCGAGACGGTCCAGGACAACGCGTTGGGGATCGACGTGATGTGGGTCCGGGCGTCCGGCAACAGCGCCCGGTAGTCGCGCACATCGGCCTCGGTGAGCGTGACGAAGGCGTCCAAGCCTCTGATTGACCGGGCCATGAACTCACGCCGCTCCGGGGTCCGTGTGCGCCAGTCGAAGTTCATGTGGTCCTGGCCGACCTTGGCCACCCCTGCTGGGGCATACTCGCCGATGAAGCGGTTCAACGCGGGAGTGGTGCCGAGCAGGATGTCCGCCTCGACGCTCGTGATCGCCTCGATCAACGGCCCGTCACTGGATGCCCAGTGGACCGGGTCGAGGGGTGCGATGGCCGACGGGCGCTGCCGGGCCACGACCGCATGACGGGTGACGGGTCGGCCCTGGTCGTCGACGCCGCCCTGAGACATGTTGCGCCGCCTGCCGTCCCGCCCGAAGGGTCGGACGTCCACGACATAGTCGACTTTGATCCTCGCGTCGATCTCAAACGCGGGCCGGTTGCGCCAGCGGACCAGGCCGATGATCTCGACGTCGTAGCGCTCGACCAGATGGTTGGCCAAGTTGATGATCGTTCTCGCGCGACCCCCGTGCCCGGTGACGTTGGTCATCAGGATGCACACGCGTCGTCTGGATGGCTGTCGGCGCCTCAGCACCCGCGCCGACATGCCCGCCGTTCGGAGTCGAGACGGCGAGAGACGGTGTACGGCGGCCGTCGTGGATCGACGGATCCCGCCGACGGCCGGCGTGAGAATGGCGCCAAGGCGCTGCTTGATGTTGCGGCACACCAGGGCCGGCGCTCGATCAACGAACTGGGTCCCGCCGGCGCCCCCCTCCAGTTGCGCAACGCGCTGCTCCGCCTGCTCTGCCCGCGCGGTCTCGTCACGCACACGGCGCAGCAAATCGGCGGCGAGCGGGACCGCAACGTCGAGCATTTCGTCGCTCGTGACGTCCTCGGGGTTGCGGCTTGCAGCCGCCGACAGCTCACCGTAGAGCTCGTCGAGGTCGCCAACCACGTCGTAGCCGGCAGCGCGGATCGCCTCGATGGTGTCGCTGGAGCGTTCGCGCAGCCAGGTGAAAATGTCGGCGGGCAGCCCGATCTTGCTGCCCCCGCGGGGGACCAACAGCTCGTGGCCGATGTAGCGCCGCAACCACCGATACTGCTCGGTCCACACGGCGGTGTCGGCGTCGACCGCGTCACGCAGCAGCGGACCCATGCGCTGGAGCAGCCGTGCGGACTCCGCGCCCAGGGACTCGTTGCGTTTGGCGCCCCTGGTGTCGTACGCATCCGGGTCGATGCCGAGGAGTCCGGCGAGCGCGCCGCCACAGCAGGTTCGGCTCCGCTGCCTGGCGGCGCACCGTCACAACGTGTACGCGTTCCGAGGGCAGCCCGCCTGCCCATCGGCCGAGTACCAGCGCGGGGTCGAGGGTGCCCCAGGACCACTGCTCGGAGGCGTCGTCCATCAACGCGGCGAACTGCTCCATGGTGTGTGACCGGCCGAGCTTGAGCGACTCCTGCCAAGCTGCGGGAAACTGCTCGGTGAACGCCCGGGCGGTGAACACAACGTGTACCTCGGCTGGCTGCAACGCCTCGAGGGCTCGTACTGCTTGTGCCCGGGAAGCCTGCGAGAACCACTCGTTCGTGATCACGACCGTGCCCGGCCATTCCCTGGTCTGCGCGAGCAGCTTCTGCCAGGTCGCCACGGCCCGCCGTTCGTGTGCTGTCAAAGGCGCCACGGACCTGACCGCGGTCGCCGCGCGGTTGTGGTCGAACAGACGCTCACCCGGGACCAGCAGACCGTCGTGCGGCGAGCCGCTTTCGGTTTCTCCACAATGTCGTCTGCAGAAACGTCGTACCCGACTTCGGGGCACCGATGTGCAGAAACACCCGATCAGCCACGCCCACTGCCTACCGTTCGTCGCGTCGAGGCCACATGCTCGTCGGGCCAACTCGCGGCCCAACTGACCGGTCAACCATGCTTCACCGGACGTGCTCGCCGCCGGCCGCGTACGTCCTCCACGAGGCGCCCGAGCATCGCCCGGACTCGTGCCGGCAGCGGTCGGCCACCTTCGACGGTTCGGCGCAGCCGTCCGATGCGTTGCAGGTCATGGTGACGCTGATCCAGCATCGCGGCCAGCGCCTCGACCGCAGCCTCCGAAACGGCGCGTTCGTCGACGCTGGTGCAGTCCTCGCCCGCGGTGGATTCCGCGGGGAGAAGGTCGTCGAGGTCTCCGACAACGGCGTAGCCGGCCGCCTGCAGGCGGGACACGATGTCCTCGGCGCGCTCACGACACCAGGACGAGAGCCGAGCCGGCATCACCAACCGCTCGCCCGCGAGCGCCGCCAGCACCTGGTCGGCCAGGTGGACCTTGGCGACTCGGCTGTAGCCGGCTCGCACCACGGGCAGCCGGTCGCCGAGGGCGACGTTGACCCGGCGCAGCAACTCGGTCTGCGCAACGCCGAGCGTGACGTTGACCCGTTCGCGCTCGGGGGCCAGCGTGGCGGCGTCGACGCCGAGGACGCTGGCGAACCGGTCGAGGAGAACATCGGGATCGGTGCCGCTCGGCGGCACGGTCACGACGTGGACCCGGTCCGGGGGCAGGTCCTGCCGCCAGCGGTCGGCGATGTCGGCCGCGTCCTGGGCCCTCCAGAAGTACGCCGTCTGGGAGCCGCCTTCGACCACCGACACAAGGAAGTCCTCATACGTGATGGTGCGGCGGCTCTTGATCATCTGCTGCCACTCGGCGGGAATCTGGCGGGCGAGGTCTCTGGCGGTGATGACCAAATGGACCTCGAGACCAGCGAACAGGTCGTGGAGCCGACCGGCCTGCTCCTTGCTGGCCTGACACAGCGTCTCGTGCGTGATGAGTGTCGTGGGAGAAGAGCTGTCGCGCACTTCAGCCGTCAGGCGGTCGACGACGTCGAACGCCTCCGGACCCTCGCTAGCGGGGTCGAGCTTCTCCCGAACGGCCAGCGAGAGGAAGAAGTGGTCGGGCTGCCCTCGCAACGGCAGGTGCAACCCCTGCGCCGACAACGCAGCCTGGGACCGCCAGAACGTGCTCTGCAGGTACGTGGTGCCCGTCTTCGGGCAGCCGACGTGTAGAAACACTCGGCGCGCTGACCCGGTCATGATCTCACCCGGTGGATCACGGGATGCTCCCACAGGACCTCGAAGCGCGCTGTCACGGGATCCCCGATCCTGAGCAGATCGTCTGCGGCAACCTGACACGATCGGCGATGTTACGGGTTGCGGTCGCGATCAGCGCCCGTCTCGTCGAGGATGCTCGCCCCCGCGCCCGGACAGGGACCGCGCGACGCGAGAAGAGCTTGCCGACTCCTTCGTAGGCTGGCGCTGTGAGCAAGACGGTGTACGTCCACATCGGCGCGCCAGCAGCGGGCGCGGCCTTCTTGCAGCGCAAACTCGAGGCGAATCGCGACACGCTACGCGATGCCGGCATCGATCTCCTCGACCCGTGGCCTTGGAGCACTTACAAGACGTCGGGGCTCGACGACCATGCGGAGCTGGCGTGGGACCGCGTGGCGGCCAGCGTGTTGGCCAGCGATTGTCAGACGGTCGTGATGAGCGACGAGTCTCTCGCCGGCGCATCGGCCGATCAGGTTGCACGAGGCCTCGCCTCGCTCGCCGACCATCGCGTACAGGTGATTTATGGGATACCTGATTTCGGGCACGCGCTCATCAGCGAGTGGCAGCGGCACATCATCGAGACTTCCCGCGCCATCTCGCCCGCGACTTGGATCGACGAACTCGTCTCAGGCCAACACCCTGCCTTCTGGCGCACGTACGACTTGGACGACGTGTTCGGGCGTTGGACCGTGCCGCCGCGGCGATGTACACGTGGTCGTCGCTCCTTCAGATCGCGTTGAGGCCGACGGCCTTTGGAGACGATTCGCCTCGGTCATCGGCGCGCCGATCGACATGGCTGACGCCGTGCCCCCAGGTGTCAGCCGCTTCGGGCTCGAGGAAGTCGAATTGCTCCAGAGGGTTCACGAGCGCTGGAACGATCGTGAACTCGAAACCTCCAGGGAGGTCCGGCGCGATCTGTTGATCCGCGCCCTGATGGCGCGGCGCAGCGATCCGGAGCCGTCACTCCTACCGCCAGAGCATCGATCGTGGATTGACAAGCACGCCTCCGCACAATGTGAGTTCCTCGCGGTGAGCGGCTTCGCCATCGTCGGAGATCTGGTCAACCTCGAACTGAGCGGCGCGCGATTCGATACGCGCGTGCTGCTGGCCCTGACGAGTCCCGCATGCTCAGAAGCGGCATCGATGCGATTTCCGAACTCGTCGCACTGTTGACGACCAGCCTTGAACGGCGTGAACGAGCCGAGCGAGATGCTGGCCGCCGCACAGCGTCACCGGCACCGAGCTCGATTCGTCAGCTCATCCACCGAACCCGCCGCGTGATCACGAGCCCCGAGGCTGCGAGCTACGCGATACGTCGTCGGATGCGCGCCGCCTTCCCCAGCGACCGACGGACCTATTACCTGCACATCGGTGCGCCCAAAAGCGGCTCGTCCTACCTGCAGTCGTTGCTGTGGAGGAATCGGTTCGCATTGATGCGCGACGGCGTGTACTTACCTGGCGGTTCCCAGACCGCCCACTTCCTTGCCGGAACGGACTTCAGGGGACGGGGGTACGTCACGCAAGCGTCCGACGACTGGTGGCGAGGTGCTTGGGACCGGTTGGTCGACGACGCCGAACGATCCGGCTGTCGCAGGATCGTGATCTCCAGCGAGTTTCTGTGCACCGCTGGCGCCGACGAGGTCTCCGCAAACCTCGACAGACTCGGTAATGCCGAAATCCATGTCATCTATGCGGTACGGGACTTTGCAGGGCTCTTGGCATCGGAGTGGCAACAAGGATTGAAGACTTCACCGCTCCCCCCATGGCATCAGTGGCTGGAGGAAACCGCGCAGCGCGGTGTTACCGAAGGGTTGTGGCGCAGGCACGACGTTGGCGCAGTATGCGAGCGGTGGAGCGCGAGCGCGGTCGACAACGTGCACGTGCTCGTAGTCCCACGCGCCGGGGGGGCGTACGATGACCTCTGGCGGCTCTTCCAATCGATCGTCGGTTGGAGCGGCCGCACTCGAGTTGACGAGTCGAGAGCGAACGAGTCTCTCGGCTACGCGCAAGCCGAGCTGCTGAGGCGGCTACAGCACAGACTCACCGATGTCGAGCCGCGTCACCTGCGGGCCCGCGTCACCAAGGACGTGATTGCCGACCAGGTGCTCGCCGAAATGACTCGCGTCGACTCGCTCCTCATCCCCGGCCACCTGCGCGCGTGGGTCGAGTCAGAATCCGAAAAGCGACACAAACAGATCGTCGACTCGCAGACTCACGTCGTAGGCAATCTCGACGACCTCCGCACTTCAGACTCCAGGTTCTCACCGAATTCCTACGCACCCGAGTGAGGCAGCCATGCTGGACGCCGCCGTGACTGTGATCGCACGGTTGACCCAGAGACTGGCGCGGGCGGAGGCAGCCTCGTAACTGAGCAACACGATGTGTTCGGCCTAGAGCTTCAAGCGCTCAACCTGCGCCGCGCCCACGACAACGCCTCCAGTGGTCCCAATTCTGCTCGGCGGTAGAGACGATGTGATCGGGGTCATCGATCGCCGGCCGAGTACGCTGCACGCCACCACAGGCGCGCTCTGTCGCCGCATGCTGGACCTACCGCACGCCCCATGAACGCACTCCCCGACCTCTCCGCCGTCATCCCCGTGCATGACGCCTCCGACTGCATCGCCGGACTCGTTCACGCATTCCGTAACGTGGACGATCTGGACGTCGAGGTCCTGCTAGTCGACGACGGGTCGTCCGACGGCAGCGGCGAGATCATCGACGTACTCGCAAGAGGCGATGACCGGATCATCGCTCTGCACCACGGCATCAACCTCGGCGCCGGGGTCGCTCGCAACACTGGCTTCGCGAAGGCAACAGGCCACTACACGATCTTCTTTGATGCCGATGACGAACTTCAGCCGGATCCCCTCGCCCATGTCGTTCGGAGGCTCGCGGCGACGGGCGCCGACCTGGCAATGACGCCGTATACCTACCGCCGCAGCCGAGTGCTCGAGTCCGTGGCGATGAACATGAATGACATCGAGATCTGGGAACAGAGTCTCGGAGCTGCCGACGAGCGACTTCTCCCGCTCACCGATGCGCCGCGTCTGCTCGAGTTCACGAACTACCCGTGGAACAAGGTCCACTTGACGGACGCGTACCGGCGGAGCGGGCTGCGGTTCGGCAGCACGCTCGTTCACAACGACATTCTCGGACACTGGCATTCGCTTCTATTTGCGCACCGAGTGCTCCTCCTGAATCACGAGCTGTGTACCCATATCGTCGAACGTGGTGGTCCGAACCTCACGAACCGAACGCATCGAGGGCGTCTCGCCCTCTTCGACGCGCTGGACGAGACCTACGACCTCCTCGAGGCGAACAGAGAGCTTCGCGAGCGGTATTCCCACCTCTACTGGGCGTTTGTAATGCGCGTGACGAGCTGGGCCGCCACAACGCTTGATCCGACCATGCGACGCGTGTTCAAGGCTCGGATGCAGGAGCATCTGCTTCGAATCGACCCACTCGACTTCATGCAGATCAGGGTGCGACGGTCTCCCCAGCTCGCCGATCAGATCATTGAGAGCGTCCTCGCCTGACGTTGCCAACCATGCCGGAGCTCTCGATCATCGTCACGAGCTACAATCTCGAGCACTATCTCGAGGAGTCGCTACGGAGCGTCCTTGGCCAGACGTTGGCGGACCTCGAGATCATCGTCGTCGATGACGGTTCGACCGACGCGAGCCCTGAGATCATCACGCGCTTGGCCGACGCCGACTCGCGGCTGATCCCGGTCTTGCTCAAAGAGACCAGTCCGGGTGGTGTCGCGACGGCGGCGAACACCGGGCTCGATCTGGCGACCTCCCCATACATCGGATTCGTGGATGGCGACGATCTCTGCGAACCGGTCATGTTCGAGAAGCTGCTTGGCGCGGCACGCACGAATGATGCCGACCTCTCGATGTGCAACTACAAAGAGCTCGACGACGTGACCGGCGCCCTCTCCGAACCGGCAGATCGACGCCGATGGCTCGATCTCCTGTCCGAGCACTACGAACTCGACGTCGAGAGCAGAAAGCAGTTCCTACGCTTCATCGCCGTCCCGTGGCGGAAGATCTATCGCCGCGAGATGCTCGAGTCCAACCGGATCCGTTTCCCGGTCAGCGAATACTTCTACGAGGACAACCCGTTCCATTGGTTCAGCATCCTGAGCGCGCGGTCGGTCGCGCTGGTCCCACAGGCACTCTGCTACCACCGGGTGGCGCGCGACGGGCAGACGATGGCGACCATTGATGCTCGGCTGTTCGGGATGTTCAGCCATCACGACACGATCCGTGACTGGCTGCGCGACCGAGGGCTGGAGTCGGTGTACGCCTCGAGCCTCGCCGGTTGGGTGATCGCCCAAACCAGCTGGATCGCCGCAAGGACCCCGCCGGAGCTGAGAGCGGAGCTCTTCCGGACCATTCATGCGATCCTCTCGGGCTACGACGAGTCGACGATTGAGGAGGCGTTGGACGAGGGCACCAAGGGACGCGTCGCGCGTCGGTTGGTTCACTCGGTCAGGACTGGGAGTCTGGCAGAGTTCCATCAAGTTCTCGACAAGAAGGGCGCACGGTCGTCGCTGCTCGAGAAGGTCGGGTATCACCTCCGCTACGACGGCGTGCGACAAACGGCGCGGATTGCACTTTCACGGGCCCGGCGAGACTCGGGAGCAACCAACGGACTCGCTGGTCCCGGTGCAACGCATGCCATGGTCCGGAACAAGGACGTCATGTTCGCGTTGCTCCTCCTCGACGGCCGCCTCCGTACGATCGATGAACGACTGCGTCAACTCGAGGATGAGCTTCGTCGGCTCAGCCCCTACGAGGAGTAGCTGTGGCCGTCTTCCTTTGGGCGTCCCCTCACTTCAACACCCCCTCGCATCGGTTCGGTCAGCAGCCCACGGTCTAAAAGCGCGCGTCTTCGATGTCCGGCGAATATCCAACCTCGTCAAAAACCCATCGGCAGCTTTGTCGAACCACTTCCACAGAATGTCTGTCGAACAACTCGCGAACGGGAAGGCCTTCACGGTTTGGACGCAAGTTCTTGACATGAGGCAGCATTGATGCATCGAGATTCAGCCCGAGCTGGTCCCCGAGCCGACGGATGTCACGCTCACGATGCTCGAGGCGCAATGCGTACTGATAGACGCGCCTCTCGCCGATATGTGTGATCCCGAAGTCGGACTTAAAGAGAGGAGAGACAACGAACTTTCGGAACGAATCGGACAGTTCGTCGACATCAAATGGGACCGCGGGTATCCTGCCGATCATCATCGAGTGAAAGAACAGCGAAACGACTCGAGTAAAAGGGTTTCGCACGGCGGTTATGCGCCTGTATCGGCGCCATGCAGCCACACCTATTCCACGACGCACCGTTAGGGCGGACATGTGACTGCGCCACTCGGTGGCAATCGACTCATCCAGCGAGTTCGGTAGGACGGTCGTCGGCAGCTCACCGCGTTCACGCAGATGCGGTATGTGCGAGGTTGGCGCACGGACTCCGATGATGCCGTCTGCTGATACTCGCCCCGTGGTGTGGTGCACCACTTCATGTCCAGGGGGCGCACAGAACGGCTCGAGTAGCATCTCAAACGACGACCCACCTGTCTTGCGGGTCTTCAGAAAGACGAACTGATGGCGATGGCTTACGAGCGTCATGACCTGCTTCATCGGGTTGCTTGCGACCGGCAGCAGTTTAGTCCACGAGCTCGCCGACCATTGCTCAAGCCGCGGCGAGGCGATATCCGAGAACCATTAGAGCAGGCATTCCTCAGCGGCGAGCTCACCGAGCATCTGCCCGCTTCCATCTCGTAGATGGCATCCCCGACGCGAGGTCGGGACGGGGACTCACCGTTCGCGTCGGCATCGAGGTGGGAACAGGCCTGAGCCTCGCGATCGACGCCCTAAAGCGTGCCTTCCGCGCCAGCCTACCGTTGATCGAACATGCGGCTAGCCTCCCGGCGAGGCATGCTACCTTCCAGACGATGACGACCGAGCTCCTGCAGCGCATCCTCAAACAGCTCGAGGTCACACGGACCATCCCGTCGACCCCACTGAGACTGCGCGAGCGGGCCGTCGATGCCGCGGTCGACTACATACTTGCGGACAGGCGGTTCGACGCAATTCAGGTCACCACGGGGAACATCGAGGCGCTGCGTATCGGACTGAAGGCCACCGAGATCGAGGGAACTGTTGCCGAATTCGGCGTCTACAAAGGACAGACTCTGACCGTGATCGCACGGCACTACAGCGACCTGACGGTGCACGGCTTCGACAGCTTCGTCGGGCTGCCCGAGCGTTGGGGTGGCACCAGCAAGGGTGAGGGGGCATTCGCGACCGGTGGTTCGCCTCCCGACATTCCGGTCTCCAACGTCGAGTTTCATATAGGCTTCTTCGACGAGACGGTTCCGAAATTTGCTGCCGCTCACGACGGTCCATTCTCCTTTGTTCACCTCGATGCCGACCTCTATAGCTCGACCAAGACCGTCTTTGACCATCTCGGCTCGTCGTTCATCGAGGGCACAGTGATCGTCTTCGACGAATACTTTGGATACCACGGTTGGCAACATCACGAGCATCGCGCATTCATGGAGTTCCTGGAACGGTCCGGGTTGGACTACGAGGCACTCGCGATCGGGCACATGAACCTCGTTGTGCGCCTAACCGATGGCTCATGACAGACCGTGTCATCCAGCGAGGTGATCAACTACATTCTCGCATGACATGCCCCGACGCCTGATCCTCCACATTGGCTATTACAAGACGGGGACGACGGCGCTCCAAGACCAGTTGGGATACCTCCGGCCGGCACTCGAGCGACACGGAGTATTGTACCCGGAGGCTGGACGGGCGGTTCGCCGCAACCCGAACCACAGCGGCCTGTCGTTCCAGGAAATCCACCGAGCGCGATCACGGTTACCCGCCTGGTACACCCGCAGCCGCGAGTATTCGGACTTCCTGAGCGGGACGACTCCTCCGGCCCGCGAAGAGTTGGCGGCCGAGATTGCTTCGTCGGCCGCGGACACGATTATTGTCAGCTCTGAGGAGTTCATTCTCTTTGCGCAGCGTCGGGGTGTGCCGGTCGAGCAAACGCAGGAGATGCTGCGCGCACTTTGTGTCGACCATATCACCTTGGTGTGTTACGTACGACGACCGGACCACTACCTGGAATCTTGGTACAACCAGCTCGTCAAATCGAGCGTGCCGGTACGACGGTTGTCGCCGACGATGATGCGTAGGCCGAGCCTACGACATCCGTACTACGGTACACCCCACACCGACTTCGATCGTGTGATCGACTATTGGGCGCACGGGGTTGGTTGTAACGAAGTGATCGTACGCTCGTACGACCAGCTAACCGATAGTGCCATCTTCGACGACTTCAGCGATGCGGTAAACCTGCCACCACTCGGCAACTTAGACATCCCTCCAGTCAGGCCGAACCGACGGATCGATAACAACTTCATCGAGTACGCCCGCGTCTGGACGTTGTTCCGGCCGGGTGAGAGTCACCGCAAGCTGCACGAGATTCTGGAACGCATGGCCGACGAACCCAAGCTTCCCCGTCGGTTCGACGTCTACCTTCTGGGTCCCCTGGCGCGGCGCCGACTGCACTCCTATTTCACACCGGTGAACAAACGGCTCGGCAGACTCGTCGGTACAGACACTGGGTACTTCGACGACCTCGACGAGATGCTCTCGGTGCCAGACGAGTCGATCTCGGACGTCGAGGCGTTCCGGTTCTGGTCGCCCTACATCGAAATCGCCGTGCGGGCAGCGGGCGTCGTCCGATGACGATCACTCGGCTCACTCTCGCTCTGGCGGCATCGCATCCCCATCCGCGGATCGCGTCCACAGCTCGAGTCTCGCACCCGCAAGCAGACGCTGCTCGGTCATGGAGAAGCCCCGCTCAGCCAGGTACCGGCGCACGACGGGGTAGTCGTTCGGGTGCATGTGGGATGCGACCAACCAGACACGGACGTGTCCCTCCACGGCGTCGGCAATCGCGGGTTCGTACTCAGTCGGGTTCCATCGCCGATGCGGGAGTACCGTCACGGCTGGGTCAGCGAACTCTACGGTCCAGCCGAATCCAAAGTCGGTTGACGGTACCAGCTTGGCTGGTAAGCCGCTGTAAAGCGCAAAGGCGAAACTCGCTGGCGGGTAGATCACGATGGCATCGCCAACGACCCGGCGGTCGTCGAGCTCGCCCACGAGTGAGCGGACGTCTTGCTGGTTGTACATCGTCGGTTTTAGGTGGAATGGAGCGACCAACATGGCGAGCAACGCCACAGAAATGACGATTCTCCGGGCGAGGGACGGGAGGACGCCGACCAGGACATCGAGCCCAACCGCGACGAGGACGACCAGGGACGGATAAAGGTAGATGTCTGTGCGGCCGGTGCCCAAGGGCACGAGGTGGGCGGCGGCCATGATGCATGCGATAAATATCGGGACGATCAAGAGGGCTCCGAGTACCGGACGACGCCACCAGACCACGATCACGGATACAACGAGAATTACTAGCGACGCACCCGCCGGCAGCACAGAAAGCCCGCTCACAACGGCTGCGATTCGATCTCGCACGCTCTCGGCCGCCGCCGCTAAACCGGCATCGGTGACGATGTACGCCTCGGCCCACCGGTCGCGCAGGCGGTCAGTCGCCCACGTCGACTACTATGAAGAGGCCCCATACGAGCCCGCACGCAGCCGTAGCCGCAGTCGTCAAAGCGACCCATCCTCGATCCTCGGCAGCCTTTACACCGTACCAGAGGGCAACACTCATACTTCCGACGATTACCGGGAAGACCGGAACCGAAATGGCAAAGCTCACCCCCACGACGATGAGGAGCCGAACCCAACGACGGCGCGAGTACCCGTCGGATACGATCGTCCACACGCACCAGATAAGCGCCACTGACAGCAACGCCTCAACGGTGTATTGTTTGACGAACACCGAGTACCGCACATGCATGGGGGCGCTGGCTGACGCGAACGCCGCCGTCAGGGCAATCGCACGCCGGCATCCACGCTCGCTGAGCATCAGGAAAGTCAGAGCTGGCGCCAAAGCGCCCGCCATCAACGGAAGAGCCTGAGCCACGACGGACTCATTGCCGCCTAGAGCGATGAATGGCCGCAGCAGGAGGCTGAAGCCAGGCGAAAACGCCCCAGTCGACAGTACCTGGGGCCATTGCGCAATCGAAGCACCTGCCGCAACCCAGGCGTCATCGAACCAAAGACTTGATGGCGCGAGTCCGTGCCGCCGCAGGAAGCCAGCAAAGGCAACTAGACCGCGGCGATGAGCCAATCCGGCAACCCCAATCGAGAAGGTTGGAGCCGTGGCGCCCGCACGATCTGACCCCGAGTCTGGGAGCCGAAAGGGGTGCGCCGGGTAGCCTTCCGCCGTGCGCGGCCACCCGGTTCTTCCCGCTCGCATCCCGAATTCGAAGCAGACGACTGCTCGCCATGCGCCAGGTGGCCATCCGTCTCGAATTGAGGATCCCTGATGATCGGCGGCCGCCTTCGCGGGCCTAGCGAGCCATTACCTGACCTGGAAAGCCGGGTCTTCACGAACACGACCGTCATCCCGGCCTCTCGAGCACCTGATGGGCGATTCCTCATGGGTGCCTTCGACTCCCACGGGCAACCACTGCAGGAGAGCCTTCTCCTTCGAATCCGGCACGGACTCGAGCGGCAGAAAGGATTCCCCGGCGAGCTGACCGCCGAGCGCCGACGTGTAGACGGCACCACGATCTACGCTGGCGTACTCGACCGACACTTCGGGCACTTCGTCCTCGAGAGCCTTGCGCGACTGTGGTTCGCCAGGCAGCACCCTGAGATTCCCGTCGTATGGAGTCAGGAGAGCTGGCGCCGGGGACCAGACGTACCGGGTTACCGGCCTTGGCAGGCCGAAGTCCTAGGGCTCCTCGGCATCTCGAATCGGCCCATATTCGTGGCCGAAGCGACAACGCTCGAGGAGCTGGTGATCCCCACACCCGGTTACGTAATGGAGGAGATCTTCCATCCAGTGCATCGTGAGTTCCTTGGAGTTCTCGACCACGCGCCGGTGTACGGCGTGAAGACGTGGTTCTCACACGCCAACCTTGCCCCAGGAGTCAGCGGCAGCCGTTCGGCGAGTCTCCTCGATCGCCGCCTGGCCGACGCCGGCTGGAGGATCGTCCATCCGCAGGAGCTGTCGGTCGCCGAGCAGGTGGAGGCCATCGCGAACTCGGAGCGGCTTGCGGGGGAGCAGGGCTCGGCCTTTCACTCTGTTGTGTTCCTGCGAAATGTTGAACGACTCACCGTTGATATCATCAGTCGGGATGTTGACTTTCCAGCCGAAAAGCGAAACCACAACTATGAAACCATCGCGGATGCCAAGGGGTTCAAGCAGCGACTCCATCGCGCCGACTTCGAGCGCATCGTCCATCGTCGGTCGGTTGCCACGGTTCATAAGATTGGTCAGAACACATTCAGGTATCTGGAACTCCTTGGTGAACCCAGCCGCCCCACCGGTCACATGAGTACCTCGCCCATCGGATCCCCGCGGACGAAGCCCAGTCCTTCGCGAACGCCTGAGCGCCTGCTGAGAATCGGGAAGACCAATGCCTCCTCCTCCTATCTGGAGATCGGCGTCGCGAGGGGGCGCACGTTCCTCAACGTCGACTTCGCCGTGAAGCATGGGGTGGACCCCCACTTCCGATTCGATGTGCGGCAGTTCGAGGCGCCGGGAACCGAGTTCTTCGAGATGACGTCGGATGACTTCTTCGTGCATTTCGCCGAACGAGGGCGAGCGTACGATCTGATCTTCCTCGATGGTCTCCATTCCTTTGAGCAGACACTCCGTGATCTGTGTTCCTCACTGCTGCACAGCCATGAGTCGACGATTTGGCTCGTTGATGACGTAATTCCGAGCGACGTCTTCTCGAGCATGAGAGATCAGCAACAGGCCTACAAATATCGTCGTATGCAACGCCCGCATGACGCAAGAGAGGACAAATCATGGCATGGCGATGTTTTCAAACTCGTCTACGCGGTACACGATTTCTTTCCTAATCTTAGCTATCGCACCATTGGTCGACCTGGCAATCCCCAAATGGTCGTCATTCGTCGGCCGCGCAGGGACTTTCGTCCACTGCTGAACGACTTGGAACGGATTTCACGACTCACGTACTTCGACCTTCTCGAAGATAGACGACAGCTCAATCTTGCGAGCGAGGATGAGGTGGTCCGTTGGCTCGAAAGCTCGCTGGCGGCCCCCGAGGCTGGCGAGACCGCCTGAGTACGCCCACCCAGCGGGTCAACGAGCAATCGCGAGACACTGACGCCTGCAACCGTGGCTCACTGCGATCCTCGGACGGCGGCGCCGCGTCTGATCTTCCGTGCCGGTCGTGGCGGCGTGCCACGCTCGAACACGATGCAACTGTCGTAGAAGTGCATCGACAGGGTGGAGCGTGTGAATTCAGTGGGGGTCACCACCCCATTTGACGTGGCGGCGTTCAGCTCGTCGATCAACGCCTTGGAGAGCTCGACGAAGGTGCCCTCACGCCGCAGTCCGCCTCCGTAACGATCCATGTACGCACAGTGCAGGTCCTCGACGAAGTACACACCGTCGGCCGATGTGCGCGGGTACAGATAGCCGAACGTCGCCGCGATGTGAGTCATGAGATGACTGCCGTCGTCCAAAACAACGTCGGGTGATCCGAACTCGTCGAACACTGCCGCCAAGAAGGCCGTGTCGGACTGATCGCCGATCCGCACCGCGATCCCGTCCTCCTCAAACGCCTTGCACTCCGGCCTGATGTCGAGTCCCACGATCTGTGCGTGGGGGCCGAGATAGCCTTTCCACATCTGCAATGAGCCGCCGCGACCGCAGCCGACCTCGACGAACGTGACGGGCCGGTTCACAAAACGCGCGAAATGAGCCTCATAGATCGGAAAGTAGTGCGTCCACTTGTGGAACGGCCGACCGCGGTGGGTCAGTGCTTGCGCCCAGAGGCTCATGGTTGAGCGACCCTATCAACGCCGTTCCCCTTACGATGGGCTGCCCCGGCAGGTCCGACGCGGAGGAGAGACCGGTGAGGACGGATCCGGGATCGACGACGAGGCGCTCGACCGTTCGGTGCTCGATGAGCTCCGCTCGTTAAGTGCGCCGTCGTTGTCGAACGGAAGCGAGACGTTCGACGTGCGACCGTGCAACGTGGGGTTCGCCGACTCGACGGTGCGTTGCATGTTCCCTACGCTCGGCGCGACGGCTGGTTACGCGGCGACGGCAACGATGCGCCGCGCATCCGAAGGTCGCCGGCGCCTGGTTCCCTCGTCGGCCCTCTGGGAGCACGTCCTCCATTTGCCGGAGCTGAGGTTCGTGGTCGTCCAGGACCTCGATGATCCGCGGGGCGGCGGCTCCTACTGGGGCGTGGTGAACGGGTCGACCGTCATCGTGCTCGGGGTGCGTCGTCGTCTCCAATGGTGCCGTGCGCGAACCTGACCGAGATGCGGGCGATCGGGCCCCGGGCCTTCGCCGGCAGCGTCCCCGTCTCGCATGCCTACAACAATCTCGTGGGCATCGGAGAGACGGTGGCGGTCGGTGGGCTCGCCGTGCGGCCGGGCGACCTCCTCCACGGCGGCCGGCACGGCGTACTGTCGATCCCGATCGAGGTGAACTTGGTTGCGTAGAGCTGCCCGCACCCCGCGGTCGACGGGGTCGGTGGGCACCCCTTCCTCATCGGGAACGGGAGCGGCCAGCCGGGCGGCGAGCGCGATCACGCTGACGAAGTGCGGCTCGACGAGGGTCGCATCGGCGACGGGGACGGGGATTTGGCCGCTACGCGGCATCCCGCGCCGGCGGGTCTACGCCACAGGGGGGCGAGCACCTGCCACGGCAGAGCTTGGCACGTGTCAGCGGCTCCCAGTATTCGAGAACCTCGCGGCGGTACTACAGCTGCGTCGGAACCACCTCTCGGCCGGCAGCCGTATGGGAGCACGGCCTTCGGTCCTCCCACCTCACCGTGGGATCGCCGCGACGGCCAGGGCGTCGACGAGGTCGTTCAGCGGGTCCGTCGCCGTGACCCTTCACCCACCGGAAGCTGACGCGGCTCCGCTGCACCAGGTCGACGAGCGGCTTCCAGAGGTCGGCGTTGGCGAC
This sequence comes from uncultured Acidimicrobiia bacterium, assembly GCA_963839695.1. Lineage (GTDB taxonomy): Bacteria > Actinomycetota > Acidimicrobiia > Acidimicrobiales > Ilumatobacteraceae > JALZMG01. The sequence goes on from CAWIVW010000016.1 coordinate 293,127, forward strand.
GGGCTGCTTCGCGCGCGTTGCGCCACCCGTTGGCCTGCCAGCGCACGTACCACCGGTCCCTGAAGCAGTTGACGACGTAGGTCGAGTCGGAGACCACCTCGACCGCGCGCCCCGCGGCGAGCTCCGCCGACAGTGCCCGCAGCGCCTCCAGCACGGCGGTGAGCTCCATCCGCTGGTTCGTCGTCGTCGGCTCGCCGCCAGACGCACGACGCTCACCATCGGGCGCCACCGCCCACGCCCAGCCACCGGGGCCCGGGTTGCCCGAGCACGCCCCGTCCGTGTACACCACCACCGGCTCCCACCCTTCCGGCGGCTCGAAGAGCGTCGGGATGTTCGGGTCTGAGGCGGACACGGCGGGCACCGTACCCCTGCGACGGCGCGCCGCCGCGGCACGGAAGTGTGAGTCCTGACAGCGGGTATCCGCTGCGTCAGCTCACACTTCAGGGGAGGCGGGGCGGGGCGGGACCCGGTGGGTTCCGGTGGGTAGCCCTGCGAGACTGTCCTCATGATCTTCGACGGCTACGTCAATCAGCTCCCGGACACCGATCCGGGCGAGACGAGGGAGTGGCTCGACTCCCTCGACGCCGTGGTCGACGTCCACGGCAAGGTGCGGGCCCGGTACCTCCTCACCAAGCTGCTCGAGCGCGCCCAGGAGACCCAGGTCAGCTTCCCGGCCACCGTCAGCACGCCCTACGTCAACACCATCCCCGTCGACCAGGAGCCGTGGTTCCCCGGCGACGAGCACATCGAGCGGCGCATCCGGGCGTTCATCCGCTGGAACGCGGCGATGATGGTCGTCAAGGCGAACAAGCACGCCGACGGCATCGGCGGGCACCTGTCGACGTTCGCCAGCTCGGCGAGCCTGTACGAGATCGGGTTCAACCACTTCTTCCGCGGCAAGGACGACGGCAACCCGGGCGACCACGTCTACATCCAGGGCCATGCCGCCCCCGGCGTGTACGCCAGGGCCTTCATCGAGGGGCGCCTGACCGCCGACGACCTCGACCACTTCCGCCAGGAGATCGGCCGCGGCGGCCGCGGCCTGTCGAGCTACCCGCACCCCCGCCTGATGCCCGACTTCTGGGAGTTCCCGACGGTGAGCATGGGCCTCGGCCCGATCTCGGCCCTCTACCACGCCCGCTTCAACCGCTACCTCCTCAACCGTCAGCTCGACGACACCAGCCAGAGCCGGGTGTGGTGCTTCATCGGCGACGGCGAGGTCGACGAGCCCGAGACGCCTCGGGTCGATCTCGCTCGCCGCCCGCGAGCAGCTCGACAACCTGATCTTCGTCGTCAACTGCAACCTCCAGCGCCTCGACGGCCCCGTGCGCGGCAACGGCAAGATCATCCAGGAGCTCGAGGCCGTGTTCCGCGGCGCCGGCTGGAACGTGATCAAGGTGATCTGGGGCTCGAAGTGGGACGAACTGCTCGCGCAGGACAAGGACGGCGTGCTCGTCAACCAGATGAACACCACCGTCGACGGCCAGTTCCAGCGCTACTCGGTGGAGAGCGGAGAGTACATCCGGGACCACTTCTTCGGACCCGACCCCCGGCTGCGGCAGATGGTCGCCCACCTCACCGACGACGAGCTGCGCAACCTCCCCCGCGGCGGCCACGACTACCGCAAGCTCTACGCCGCCTACAAGGCGGCGACCGAGAACCTCGGCAGCGGCGCGCCCACGGTGATCCTGGCCAAGACGGTCAAGGGCTGGACCCTCGGCGAGGGGTTCGAGGGCCGCAACGCCACCCACCAGATCAAGAAGATGACCAAGGACCAGCTCGTCGCCCTCCGTGACCGGCTGTACATGCACGACGAGATCCCCGAGGACTCGATCCAGGCCGACGATCCGCCGTACTACCAGCCGCCCGAGGACTCGATCGAGTTCCAGTACATGATGGAGCGGCGCAAGGCGCTCGGTGGCTCGCTCCCCCGCCGCACCACGAGGGCCCGCCGACCGCTCGACCTTCCGGACGACAAGGCGTTCGCCGAACTGCGCGGCGGATCGGGCAAGCAGGAAGTCAGCACGACGATGGGCTTCACCCGGTTGCTGCGCAACCTGGCCCGGGACGAGCGCGTCGGCTCGCGCATCGTGCCGATCATCCCCGACGAGGCCCGCACGTTCGGCATGGACTCGCTCTTCCGCGAGCTCAAGATCTACGCCGCGCTCGGCCAGAAGTACGAGCCCGTCGATCACGACCTGCTGCTCAGCTACACCGAGTCGGCGAAGGGCCAGATCCTCGAGGAGGGCATCACCGAGGCCGGCTCGATGGCCAGCTTCATCGCCGCGGCGACGAGCTACGCCCATCGCGGCGTTCCCGTCGTGCCCTTCTACACGTTCTATTCGATGTTCGGGTTCCAGCGGGTCGGCGACCTCATCTGGCAGGCCGCCGACGCCAGGGCCCGCGGGTTCCTGCTCGGCGCCACGGCCGGGCGCACGACCCTCCTCGGCGAGGGTCTGCAGCACCAGGACGGGCACAGCCTCGTGCTCGCCAGCACGGTGCCGGCGTGCCAGGCGTACGACCCGGCGTTCGCCTACGAAGTGGCGACGATCGTGAAGGCCGGACTGGAGCGGATGTACGGCCCGGACACGCCGGCCGACCAGCGCGACGTCTTCTACTACCTGACCCTCTACAACGAGAACTACCAGATGCCGCCGATGCCCGAGGGCGATCTCGAAGCCGTCGCCGCCGGCATCGTCGAGGGCCTCTACAAGTGGACCGACGCGCCGGAGGGTCCCGACCCACCGGGCGACGCTGCTGTTCTCGGGCAGCGCCCAGAAGGCGGTACGTGAGGCGGCGGCCGAACTGGCCGAGCACTTCGACGTCGCCGCCGAACTGTGGTCGGCGACGAGCTACAAGCGGCTGCGCGAGGACGCCCTCGCCACCGCCCGCTGGAACCGGCTGCACCCCGGCGAGCCGCCGAGAACACCCCGGGTCGCCGCGCTGCTCGGTGAGTCGAGCGGCCCGATCGTGGCCGTCACCGACTTCATGGCGATCGTCCCGGAGCAGATCGCCCGCTTCGTGCCCGGCCGTTCGTTCACCCCGCTCGGCACCGACGGGATGGGAAGGTCCGACACCCGCGAGGCGCTGCGCCGGTTCTTCGAGGTGGACACCGCCCATGTCGTCGTCGCCACCCTCGCCGCGCTGGCGAGCCAGGGCGACGTCAAACCCGAGCTCGTCTCCGACGCGATCTCCCGCTACGGCATCGACCCCGAGGCCGTCGACCCTTACCTCGTCTGACGTTCCCGCCAACCGAGGTTTTCAGCTCATCGGAGGGTTTCGCGCCCGGACGGGGGGCACGAAACCCTCCGATAGGGCCGTGCTTTGCAGGCGGTACCGTGGCCGCCATGCCCGGCACGCTCTACATCACCGGCGACCCCGCCGCCGACGGCCTGCTCAACAGCGACGGAACGGCGCTGCTGATCGGGATGCTGCTCGACCAGCAGGTACCGATGGAGTGGGCGTTCGCCGGCCCCGCCACGCTCCGCGACCGGCTCGGCCACCTGGACGCCACGCAAGATCGCGGAGATGGACGTCGAGGAGTTCGTCGCGGTGTGCGCCGCCAAGCCGGGGATCCACCGCTTCCCGGCGTCGATGGGGCGGCGGATCCATGAGCTCTGCACGGTGCTGGCCGACGAGTACGCGGGCTCGGCGGAGAACGTCTGGGCCGGCGTCACGACGGGCGACGAGCTGTACCGGCGCTTGCGCGGCCTGCCCGGCTACGGAGAGCAGAAGTCGCGGATCTTCGTCGCCATCCTCGCCAAGACCCAGGGCGTCGCTCCGGAGGGCTGGCAGCAGGCCGCCGGCAAGTACGGCGACGACACGCCCCGGTCGGTCGCCGACATCCACGACGCCGCGTCGCTCGCCCGCGTGCGCGAGCGGAAGAAGGCCGAGAAGGCGGCGGCGAAAGGTTCTGTGGAGAGTTAGGTCCGCGAAACCGGCCTCCCGCGTCGTCAGAACCCGTTCCGCCGCCGCCAGCACGCCCGTCGATAGCCTGATCCAGCCGATATGACCGTGTACTGCGTTCCCCGGCCACGCAGGCCGTTGGTACCCACTCGTTCGCTGGCGCTCACTCGCTCGCATCCGTGATGGCGGACCAATGACCGAGGTGACCCGCTCGGGTCGGGTGCGCCCGAGCTGCGTCTGATGTCCGCTCGGCGGTCGGTCCCGGCCCACGTCCGCGAGATCTCCCGCTACCGCGAGCTGATCGTGATGCTCACCCGCAAGGAGCTGACCGTCCGCTACCAGCACTCGGTGCTCGGGTTCACGTGGTCGATGATCCAGCCCCTGTTCCTGCTCGTCGTCTACACGGTCGTCTTCGCCATCCTCGGCGCCGGCTTCGCCCGCTTCGCCATCTGGGTGCTGTGCGGCCTGCTGGTCTGGACGCTGGTCAGCACCAGCCTGCTCACGGCGACGCAGTCGATCACGTCGAACGCCTCGCTCGTCGGCAAGGTCAAGTTCCCCCGCGCCGTGCTGCCGCTGTCGAGCGTCGGCGCGGCGCCTCGTCCACTTCTGCCTGCAGTCGGTCGCCTTCGCCGTCGTCCTCGCTCGTCACCCGCCACCCGGTCGACTGGGCGTACATGTGGCTGCTCCCGTTCGCCGTGGCCACGTGCCTGGTCGTGTGCGCCGCGCTGGCCCTGCTGCTCGCCCCGCTCAACGTCTACGCCCGCGACACGATGCACCTGCTCGAGCTGCTCGTGCTCGGCTGGTTCTGGGTGACGCCGATCCTGTACCAGTACGAGCGCGGCCGCGACCTGGTTCGACCAGCCACGGGCTCGGCGAGTGGGTGCTCCTCGCCAACCCGGCCACGCCGATCGTGATCACGTTCCAGCGGGCGATCTACGGCGACCGACGTCGCGCCGGCGCCGACTGCCGCTGCTGCCCGACGACGGCCCGCTCTGGTACCTCGGCGGTGCTCGCCGATCACGGCGCTCGTGTGGGCGGGCTGTCTCGCCGCTCGCCCTGCGGGCCTTCGACCGCGCCGACGTCCACCTCGCCGAGACCCTGTAGGCCGCCGTGGAAGCCATCGTCGTCGACGGCGTGTCCAAGTCGTTCCGCATCTCGACCGAACCGGCGAACTCGCTGAAGGAGCGGCTCGTCCGCCTGCGGCCGCGGCGGACTACGAGGAGTTCCAGGCGCTCCACGGCATCGACGTCACGGTCGAGCAGGGCGAGACGCGTCGGCATCCTCGGCCACAACGGCTCGGGCAAGTCGACGCTGCTCAAGTGCATCGCCGGCATCCTCACCCCGACGACCGGCGAGGTCCGCGTGCGCGGCCGGCTGGCGTCGCTGCTCGAGCTCGGCGCCGGCTTCCACCCCGACCTCACCGGCCGGGAGAACGTCTACATCAACGCCGCGTTCTACGGCATGGGCCGCAAGGAGATCGACCGGGTCTTCGACGACATCGTCGAGTTCGCCGAGCTCGCCCAGTTCATCGACGAACCGGTGAAGCACTACTCGTCGGGGATGTACGTGCGCCTCGGCTTCGCCGTGGCCGTCAACCTCGATCCCGACGTGCTGCTCGTCGACGAGGTGCTCGCCGTCGGCGACGAGGCGTTCCAGGTGAAGTGCCTCAGCCGGATCAAGCAGTTCCAGGCCGAGGGCCGCACGATCGTGTTCGTCACCCACGCCGCCGAGACCGTCCGCCAGATCTGCGACCGGGCGATCGTGCTCGACCACGGCCGGCTGGTCCTCGACGGCGAGCCGGGCAAGGCGATCCGGGTGTTCCGCGAGCACCTCCACGGCCAGCTCGACGTGCAAGGGCGTGCTGGCGCCGGACGCCGACGGCGAGCGCGATCAGCGCCGTGCGGGTGCACCACGGCCACGAGGCGACCCGCCGTCACCTGCTGCCCGGGCGAGTCGCTCACCGTCGAGGTCGACCTGCGCGCCGAGCGACCCGGTCCCCGAGCCGGTGCTCGACATCGAGATCGGCGACCGCAACGGGCAGGTGATCTACCACGTCGACACCGACGGCTTGGGCCAGCCGTTGTCCCCGCTGGCCGCCGACCGCACCGTGCGCATCGGCATCCGCGGCATCTGGCTGCTCGACGGCGAGTTCCCGATCTCGCTGAAGCTGTCCGACCGGGCGTCGGGCGAGGTCATCGACTGGCGCGAGGCGGCGGCGTCGTTCGAGGTCGCCGACGACGGCCGTGCCGACGGCACCGTCGCCTTCGACGTCACGCGTCGAGTAGCGAGTGTCGTTCGGAACCGGCCGGATCGGGCCGACTCAAGCGACAGACGCGCGCCACGGCGCCGCCAGGCCGCCATCGCCGCGGCCGCAACGGATGCCCGCTGCGGCCGGGAGCCACACCGCCTGGCGCGGGGCGAAGTTGGGGTTGCCGTACGGGTCGTGGTGCAGCTCGTCGTGCCAGCGCGGCGTACAGCAGGTCGATCTCGTGCTGGGCGGCGTCGGGCCGGCGGGTCTGGGACTCGAAGTGGTACAGCGTGGCGTGCGCCGTCCAGATCGACCCGCCGGCCCGTTCGGCCGCACCCGCAGGCAGTAGTCGAGGTCGTTGAACGCGACGGCGAACTCCTCGCGGCAGTCCGCCGAGCTCGTCCCACAGCGCCCGCGGCGTGGCGAGGCAGGCGCCGGTCACGGCGCTGACCTCGCGGTCGATCTCGAGCAGCCCGAACGGACCCGGGTCGTCGCCGGCGAAGCCGTGGAAGATGTGGCAGGGGCTGCTCGTTGAGCAGGATCCCGCCGTGCTGCAGGGTGCCGTCGGCGTACAGCAGGCGGGCGCCGACGACGCCGACGTCGGGCTCGGCGAAGAAGCCCGAGCATCACCGCCAGCCAGTCCGGCTGCTCGACGAGCACGTCGTCGTTGAGCAGGACGACGTACTCGCCACTGCTGGCGGCGACGCCCTGGTTGCACCAGCGCCGAGTAGTTGAACGGGCCGTGCGCCGTGACCAGCCGTGACGTCGAGGCGCTCGAGCTCGACGACGACGCACGGCGGCGTGGCCGGATCGACGACGACGACGACCTCGAGGTCGGGGTAATCGGTCACGTCGAGCAGCGACCGCACGGCGTCGAGCACGAGCGGCCGGGTCGACGCCCCACACCGGCCGGCGACGTGCCCGCCGTCGGCATCACGACGCTCACCGACGGCGGCGGTGCCGGCAGCGCGCCGGCGCACCCGGAAGTGGCCCGGCGTCGCGCTGGTGCTCGACGGTCGGCAGCGATCCCGAGCCGCTCCAGGTGCTCGGCCACGGCCCGCCGTCCGGCCTCCCGGGCATACGGCTTGGCGTCGGGGTCGGCCGGCCGCCGAGCCCGGGCGTGACGCACCAGTGGTAGAGCACCGCCGGCACGTGGTGGACGCGCCGGGCCCGCTCGGTGACCCGCAGGATCAGGTCGTGGTCCTGCGAGCCGTCGAACCCGGCGCGGAACCCGCCGACGTCGCTCGACGAGCGGATCGGCGCAGCACCGACAGGTGCGTGCAGTAGTTCTGCGACGCGCAGCCGCTCGGGCGACCAGTCCGGCTTGTGGAACGATGTCGTAGACGGAGCCGTCGTCGGCGACCTTGTCCTCGTCGGTGTAGACGTAGTCGATCTCGCGGGTCGGCGCGCAGCGCGGCGTCGATCCGGCGCCAGGGCGTCGGGCTCGAGCCGGTCGTCGTGGTCGACGAGCACGACGAACTCGCCGGTCGCCATGGCGAGCGCCGTCGTTCGACGCGGCGACGATGCCCGCCGGCCGCCGGCCGCTCGACGAGCTTCACCCGGCGCGTCGGCACGGCGGCTCGGCGCAGCTCGCCGCGCACGGCGGCGATCGGTCGAGCCGTCGTCGACGAGGCACAGCTCCCAGTCGCGCGTAGCGTCTGGGCCGCGATCGACGCGAGGCACGCGCGCAGCAGCGTCGAGCGGCGGGTCGTGCACCGGCGTGAGGATCGAGAACCGCGGCGCCATCATCGAGCGCCGGGCAGCATCCCGCGCGAGCGCGCCGCGCCCACGCCGCGACGCGCTGGCGTCGCGCCGTGCGCCGCCACATCATCAGCTCGAGCCGCTTGACCTTGCCCCGCAGCGCGCCGAGCTCGTGCTCGAGCGCGCGGGCGTGGGCGATGCGCCTCGTCCCGCTCGCGCCGAAGCACCTCGATCGTCGTCCTCCCCGGTCACGCTCGCGCCGGCCCCCGGTACTGTCAGGCCGGCGAGCCGATGCGCATCCTCTACGTGACCGCCCACTACCCGCCCGACTTCACGAGCGGCGCCACCCTGCAGCTGCGGCGCGTCGCCCAGCCACGTCGCCGCCGCCGGCCACGACGTCGCGGTGCTGTCGGGCGCGATCGGCGCTCGGCCTCGCCGACGGCGAGACCGGCACGCGAGACCGTCGACGGCGTCACCGTGCACTGGATCGGCACCGCCGGACGCGATCGAGCAGGACGACGACGGCAACTGGCTCAACCCCGCCGCGACGATCTACGCCGCGACGGTGATGGACCGCTGGCGGCCCGACGTGGTCCACGCCCATGCGCTGCAGACTCTAGGGGCCGACCTTCTCGCCGAGGCCGCCGACCGCGGGATCGCGACCGTCGTGACGATGCACGACCTCTGGTGGTGGTGCGCCCGCCTGTTCCTCGTCGACCGTGATCTGCGGCCCTGCCCGCTCGACACGACGACGAGCGCCTGCCCGTGCGCCCGCACCGCCGACATGGCGCCGCGACCGGGCCGCCCGGCTGGGCGCTGGTGCTGGCCGGCGTCGATCAGGTCCTCGTGCCGTCGGCGGCGCTGCGCGACGTCGTGGTGGCCAACGGCCTCGCTCCCGAGCGGGTCGAGGTCGACGAGAACGACGTCGATCCGGCCGTTGCCGACCGCGACCAACGCCGTCTGCCGGACGGACCGAGCGAGACGTCCGCTTCCTCTACGTCGGCGGCGACCACCCGCTCAAGGGCCGCGACGTGCTGCTGGCCGCGGCGCGCCGTCTGCGACGTCGCCCGGGCTGGCGCCTCACGATGTACGGCGTGCCCCGGCCAGCGCGGCGTCGGATGGTGGCGCGAGCGGCGACGTCCGGTTCGAGCCGCCGTACCCGCCGGCGGAGACGGCCGCGGTGCTCGGCGCCGCGGACGTGCTGGTGATCCCGTCGATCGCCCGGGAGAGCTTCTCAATCGCCGCGCGGGAGGCGCTCGCCGCCGGACTGGCGGTGATCACGAGCGACTGCCTCGGGCCGACCGAGGTCGTGCGCCGACGGGGTGAACGGCTTCGTCGTGCCGATCGCCGACGATGCCGCGCTCGCCGACGCGATGCAACGGCTGATCGACGATCGCGAGCTGCTCGAGCGGTTGCGCTCGACCGCGCGGACCCATCCGCCAGAGCTCCGCCGGCCCGCCGAGCACGCCGCCTCCCTCGTCGACCGGTACCGCCGCCTCGTGGCGGACCGCGACCTCCGAGACGGGTTCGGGGCGCGGCCACAACAGTGATCCGAGCAGGGCGACGATGAGTTGGTTGCCGACGAGCAGGGTCTCGGTGAGGTTCTCGACGACGATGAACACGAGCAGCGCGACCGGAAAGAGCGTGCCCGGGCGCACGCCGCGCAGCGCCTCGGGCACCGTCCGCCAGTAGAGCGCGGCGACCAGCCCGACGGTCAGGGCCAGCCCGATCAGTCCGGCGCCGAGGAACGGCGTCGACGAACGAGCTGTGGGCGCTACCTTCCAACCGGCCTCGGGCGGCCTCCACCTCGGCCTGGAAGATGGGGTCGCTCCACGCTCCCATGTACCCGTATCCGTGCAGCGGGTCGGCGCCACGCCCAGTCGAGCGCCACGTTCCAGAGGTCGAGCCGCCCGGTCAGGTCGGCGCGCCGGCCGAGGTTGTCGAGCCACGACTGCCGCGTCGCCCAACCGACGGCGGCGACGGCGAGGGCAACTCCGCCGGCGACGGCCGCCAGCCGTTCGGCGTCGACCTCTCGGCGCACGAGATGCCGGCCCGCCGCGCACAACCCCACCGCCGCCAGCGCGACACCGAGGGCGACGATGGGCGTGAGCGCGTCGGAGCCAGCGATGAGGCGAACGTCCACGATGCCGAACGCGACGAGCACCACCACGACGAACCACCGCCGAGGCGCCGACTCGATCGAGCGGGCGTCAGCGGCGAGGAACACCGCGACCAGCAGAGCCAGCGCGGCGTACAGGGCGAGGCTGTTGCGGTTGAAGAAGATCCCGGCCCAGTCGCCGTTGCGGTCGATCGTGCCGCTGCGGTCGAGGTAGATCGCGGCAATGCTCCAGCCGAGGCCGACTTGAAGCGCCGCCCACAGCACCCAGCGGAACCACACCGCACCGAGCGCGGCGGCGATCGCCGCACCGATCGTCAGCGCCGTCGCGATCTGCAGCGCCTCGCGGAAGGTCTCGAGGCGGTCGAGCGACCACAGCGATCCGAGCAGGAGCCAGCCGACGAGCGCGGCCGCGACCGCCAGCGCCCGCTGGTCGAGTTGCCGGAAGCGGCCTTGGCTGGCGAGCCAGGAGACGGCGACCAGACCGATGGCGGCGTTGAGCACGACGATGGTGGCGTCGGTGGCCAACGGGTCCTCGTAGTCCCACCATGTGCGCAGGCGGAACAGCGGGCCGGAGCTGAGCACGACGAGCGAGGCGACGGCGGCGACCACCGTCGGCCACGGGACCGGTCGCTCCATCCGCACGCCCGGCGACCGTAGCGCGACTCAGGAGCGTGGCATTCGGTCAGCTCGCAGCCGGGTCAGGGCCAGGCGCAAGAACGAGAACGCGGTGCCAACGAGATCTCGCTTCACAAGGAGCCGAGTCGATGGCTGATCAGTCAGCGACTTGCACGCCCAACCCCAGTGACCGTCACTGCGGAACTCGTCGTACCGAGGATGGGTGAGCACGAGCAGCTCCCAGATCTCCCGGACCTGGGCGAACGAGCGCTGATGGTCGGGGACGCGGGGCCATCGCCCATCGAGCACCCAGTCGAGGTCGTCCAACAGCATCCACCCGCCGGGCACGAGCAGTCGGTCGGCGAGGCTGAACGCGAGAGCATCGACGTCCCACGTGTGGGCGCCATCGAGATAGACGAAGTCGTAGCACGGCTCAACCGCGCCATCGTCGGTGAGCTTGGCCCGGAGGATGTCGTGGAGAAACCACGTGTAGCTCGTCTCCTCGTACACGAGGGATACCCGCCCACCCAGACCGGCCTCCTCGATCAGGTCGGCGGCGCGTGGCCGCCGGTTGCGAGCCCGGCGACGGTCGACGCTCGTCAGAGTGCCGGTCCCGTTGGCCTCCAGGGCCGCGCCGATGTAGAGGGCGCCGACGCCGTTCGCGGTGCCGAGCTCCAGGCACGCGGAGGGGCGGTGCTTGCGGATGAAGTCGTGGATCTGCTCGCCACGCTCGAGGCTCATTCCGGCGGGGAGTCGACCGGCGAGCCGGGCCACCTCGGCCGCGGTGGTGATCGCCATTCGGCGGGAGCGTACCGAGCGGGCCCTGGTTGCCAACGGTCCCGGTACCCCCGGCCGTTACGCTGGTCCGACGATGGCCCGGGTGCTCTCCCCACCGGAGACTGAGAACGACGAGCGCGGCGCCGCGACCGACGATACGCACGCCACGCCCGTTGTGCCGGGCACGGAGTGGCTGGTCCAGCGCATGCACCGGCCGCTCGAAACGCTTTGGGCGCACGGGTTCCGGTTCCTCTTCGTCCTCGACGCCGTCGCCCTCTACGGCGTGATGGTCCTGATCAACTTGATCCGCTTCGGCACCGACTGGCCGACGTACCCCCTGTCGCACTACTTCGTCGGGTTTTCGATCGCCACCGGCATCCACCTCGTCATCAACTACTTCTTCGGGCTCTACGAGCGCGAGCCGAGGCTCGGATGGCGGCCCTGGCTGCCGCGCACGCTGCTCGCCACCGCCATCGGCGTCGGCGTGCAGGCGTTGGCGTTCGTCGTCCTCGACCGCTACCTGATGCCCCGGCTCAACCTCGCCGTGTTCCTCGTCCTGGCGAGCATGGTGCTCGCCGGCAACCGGCGCCTCAGCCGCTTCCTCGCCGTGCGCCGGCAGGGTCCACCGCGGGTCGTGCTCGTCGGCACCGCCGGCGACGTGGCGATGGCCGAGAGCCACCTCGCCGACAGCGACCGCGGGGCGATCGTGGTCGGCAGCGTCCCGACCCCGGCCCGGCTCGATGAAACGATCCGCGAGGCCGATGCGACCGACGCGCTGCTGCTCGACGTCGACGCGTTCGGCTCGATCTTTCCGGAGCCGCTCTCGACCCTCGAGCGGGACGGGATCGGCTTCCTGCAGCGGGTCAGCGCACGCGAGACCCTGCTCGGTCTGCAGAGCGTGAGGCAGGTGGCCGGGATGCCGTTCGTGCGCCTTCGGGTGCACACCGTCCCCTCGTACGAGCTGGCCTTCAAGCGGCTGTTCGACCTCGCCCTCCTGATCGTCACGGCGCCGCTGTGGCTCCTCGCGATCGGCGGATTGGCGCTCTACGTCTTCGCCCGGGACGGCCGGCCGCTCTTCTACCGCCAGGAACGGGTCGGCCGGGACGGTGAGTTGTTCCGCGTCGTCAAGTTCCGCACGATGACGCCCGACGCCGAAGAGCGCGGGCCGCAGCTGGCATTGAGGAAGGACCCCCGTGTCGTACGCGGCCTCGGATGGATGCGCTCGACCCGCGCGGACGAGGTGCCACAGCTGCTCAACGTGCTGGTGGGGCAGATGTCCCTCGTCGGGCCGCGGCCGGAGCGCCCGGAGCTGGCCGCGCGCGATCGCCGCCAGGGTGCCCGGCTACGAGCGCCGCAACGAGCTGCCGCCGGGACTCACCGGGCTCGCCCAGATCCAGGGGCACTACACCACCGACGCCGGTTACAAGCTCGGCTACGACCTGCAGTACCTCGTCAACTGGACGCCGATCCTCGACCTCCAGATCCTCGCCAAGACGGTGTGGGTGGTGCTGTCGCGGCGTGGCTGACGGCGATCGGACAACTGAGATCTGGCCGTCGGTGTCGGTCGTGATGCCCGTGCGCAACGAGGCCTGTCACCTCGAGGCGGCGGTCGCCGCGGTGCGAGCACAGGAGTATCCCGGATCGGTCGAGATCTGTCTCGCCTTGGCGCCGTCGACCGACGGCACGCGAGCGCCTCGCTGGTGCGCTCGTCGCCCGCCACGACGATGTCGCGGTCGTCGAGAACCCGGCCGGCACCACTCCCGCAGGACTCAACGCCGCGATCAAGTCCACGTCCGGCGACGTGGTCGTGCGCGTCGACGGACACGCTCGAGCTCTCCCCTGGATACATCCGGCGTGCCGTGGAGACGATGCGCCGCACCGGCGCGGTCAACGTCGGCGGGATCCAGCGGGCCGAGGGCGTCACGCCGTTCGAGCAGGCGGTGGCCGCGGCGATGACGTCGCGCTTCGGCACCGGCGACGCCACGTTCCACTACGGCGGCGACGAGGGCCCGACCGACACCGTCTACCTCGGCGTGTTCGACCGTGGTGCGATCGAAGCCGCCGGGCTGTTCGACGAGACGCTGGCGCGCAACCAGGACTACGAGCTCAACATCCGCCTGCGGGATGCTGGCGGCACGGTGTGGTTCGACCCCGAACTCTGGGCCCGGTACCGGCCGCGGGGGTCGCTGCGCGCCCTGGCCGCCCAGTACTTCGAGTACGGGCGGTGGAAGCGGGAGGTGGTGACGCGCCACCCGCGGTCGATGCGCTGGCGGCAGGCCGCGCCCCCGGCGCTCGTCGTCGGCCTCGCCGGCAGCGTTGTCGTGGCAGTGTTCCGCCCGGTCGCGCTCGTCGTGCCGGCCGCCTACGCGGCGGCGACGATCGGCGCCGCGGCCACGACCGCGCGGTCGGCGCGGGAGGCGGCTCGCCTGGCCGTGGTCTTTCCTACGATGCACCTGGCGTGGGGAATCGGGTTCCTGGCCGGGATGGGGCAACGCATGCTTACCGCGCGGTAACCTAGGCTGGCGTTGCGCGGGCGCTGGGGTCGTACCGGAGGATCAGACCAACATGCACGGGAGAGGACTGAGTTCGCCGAGGTCGACGGCGGGTCGAGCCGTGCTGCTCGCAGCGGCCATGGCGATCGCGGCCTTCGTGCCCACGTTGACGTACGCGGCCACCACCGCAGATGGGCCCCCGCTCGCCGGCTCGTGGAACGAGTATCCGACCGCCGGTACCGCGGGCGGGTACATCGTGAGTCCGATGGGATGTGTACGGCGACTCACCGCCGCGTCGCTCCATGCGCGATTCCGTGGCCGCTTCGGACCGCTCGTGGGTGCGGATGGTCAGCACGTGATCAAAATCGGCCGTCGCCGCCACCTGTGGCTGTTCAGTGACGCCTACCTCGACTACACGAACCGCGCCCGCAACTTGCACGAGACACAGCGGGTCGGAAACCTTGCCTCGTTGCAGGCAGGCCGGTGCTTCAGGCTGATCCGCCGCGGCACCCGTACGCGCTCGGCGTCCTTCGAGCCCGGTTACTCACGGATGACCCCCGACCGCAACTTCTGGCCACTCGGTGGCCACGCCCAGGGCGGACGGGTCCATGTCTTCTGGGCGGAGATGCAACGCGACGAGGTCCCACCTCCTGGGGACGGCATCTACCGCCATCCGGTCCGGACGTGGCTGGCGACGTACGACGCAAGAACGCTCCAGCGGCTGCGGCTGCGGCCGGCACCGAACGACGGCGTCTTTCCACAGTACGGCTTCGCCGTCGCGTCCGACCGGACGCATACCTACCTGTTCGGCAACTCGAACCTGCTCAACCTCACGTACGAAGGCGGCTTCTACAACGGACCCCATTCGGCAACGCGGATGTACCTTGCGCGAGTACCGAGGGGTGCACTCGGTCGCCCACCCGTGTACCGCACGGCCCGAGGGTGGTCCACCAACGCCAGAGACGCGAGACCGTTCTCGTCGCGCTTCTGGACGGAGAACACCATGCAGCCACGGTTCATCAACGGCCGCTGGGTCGCGGTGACCAAGAAGGATGGGTTCTGGGGAACGAGAACGATCGTCGAGACCGCCCCCAACCCGTGGGGTCCCTGGCGGGTCGTGTCACGAAGGACCGTCAAGCCGTTCCGTGGCTACGAGGAGATGAACAACTATCAGCCGATCATCCTCCCCTACCGCGGGCCTTCGGGACACCTGATCATCGCAATGGCGCAGAACGCGCGGAACTGGCTGGACGCCGTGAGAGATCCCTCGATGTACCGCCCGCAGGTGTACGCGGAGCCCTGGCCGTTCAACAGACTGGTGACTAACCGTCTATATCTAGAATAGGGGTTAGTGAACCACGATCCCGGACTCGATCTCGTCAACACGGAGACCGTCGGTGGCGGAGGTGAACGGCTCGATCTCGTGCCGGACTGGGTCGGTCTCGTCGAGTGGGCCGAGGCGGCTGAGCTGATCGACTCCAATGCGGCGCGGCGATGCCGGGCGTCGTCCGATCGGCACGGGCGAAGCGTGCTGGCGTGGTTCCGCCGGCTGCGTTCCGCGCTGCGTGCCGTGCTCGAGGCCGGCGAGCCGTCGTCGTCGTCGTCGTCGACCGCAGCGCGCGCCCTCGACACCGCCGTCGCTGGTGTCGCCGTCCGGCTCCGCTATCAACCCGGCCGCCAGCAGCATTCCCTCCCCCTCGACGCCTCTGGACCGCTCGAACAGCTGCGGCTGGCCCTCGCCACCGCGGCCCTCCGGGCCACCGAGCTCGACCGGTCGCGGGTGCGCCGTTGCGCGGACGTGCGTTGCGCCCTGCTGTTCCACGACACCACCAAGAACCGCTCGCGACGATGGTGCTCCATGGCGACGTGTGGCAACCGGGCGAAGGCGCGCGCCCACTACCGGCGCACCACCCACCCCGCCTCGCCCCGACGCCGCGCGGTCGTGCTCGTCGAGGGGGCCAGCGACCAAGCCGCGGTGATCGCCCTCGCCGCCCGGCGCAGGCGGGACCTCGAGGCCGACCGGGTCGAGGTCGTGCCGATCGGCGGGGCCAAGAACATCCGCCACTTCCTCGAGCGGTACGGCCCTCAGGGTTCCGACGTCCGGCTGGCCGGCCTCTACGACGCCGCCGAGGAGCGCGACTTCAGACGCGGTCTCGAGCGGGCCGGACTCGGCTCCGACCTCAGCCGCGCCGACATGGAACGGCTCGGCTTCTACGTGTGCGACGCCGACCTGGAGGACGAGCTGATCCGTGCCCTCGGTGCCGCGGCCGTCGAGCAGGTCGTCGACGCGCAAGGTGAGCTGGGCGCGTTCCGCACGTTCCAGAAGCAGCCCGCGCAACACGGACGCACCATCGAGGCGCAGCTGCGACGCTTCATGGGCACGCGATCGGGGCGCAAGGTCCGTTACGCGACGTTGCTCGTCGACGCGCTCGATCTCAGCGAGGTACCCCGTCCGTTGGACGGGGTCCTCGCGCACGTCTGACGCGGCCGGGCTGGCCGCGCGCGGGCCGGCCCGACGCTGACGTGAGTAACGCGGAACTCGACCTCACCCGCTTCGGCCGCAGGCGATGTTGCTCTCCAGCGACGTCGGCGGGCACAGATCCGCGAGGTCGACTCGATCATCATCCCTGGCAAGCTGCGCTACCTCCGCTGCCAACTCGGCGAGCCCACCTGACATGGAGAACGATGCGATGACGAACCCACCGGTCCTCCAACTCCGGCTGATCGTCGAGGCCGAGGATTACGACGAGGCCGTGCGTTTCTACCGTGACGTGCTCGGGCTGACCGAGCAGGCGGCGTTCGAGGGTGAGGGCGAGGCGCGGGTGGCGATTCTGGACGCCGGACGGGCGACGCTGGAGATCGCGAACCCCGCCCAGAAGCGGATGATCGACGACATCGAGGTCGGGCGGCCGATGGCGCCGCGGATCCGGGTCGCCTTCGAGGTGACCGACGCCGCCGCGTCCACCACGGAGCTCGTCGCCGGCGGGGCCAAGCTCATCGCCGCTCCGACCGAAACCCCGTGGCGCTCGCTCAACTCGCGACTCGACGCCCCCGCCGGGCTGCAGATCACCCTGTTCCAGGAGCTGGAATCGTTGGAGGAGCGGACCCGGCGGCCCGGGTTCGGCACCGGCGCCTCTGGGCACCAGTGAGCGCCGTCGACATCTCCCGGGCTTCTTCCGTCACGTCCGCCGCCACACGACCTCGCCGTCGACGATCTCCGCCGTCGGTGAGAGCCCCGCCTTGGCCGCGACGCGAGCCGAGGCGTGGTGGTCCGGATTGATGCACGCGCTCGATCTGTCCGATCCCCCGATCGCTGAGCCAATCGACGATCACGACCGCCGCTTCCGAGGCGATGCCGCGACCCTGCCAGGGCACACCCACCTCCCACGCGACATCGGCCGACGAGCCGTCCGCCGCGACGGTGGCCTGCACCACGCCCACCGCGACGCTGTCGGCGATCAGCCGCACGATCCAGTTGAACCACAGCTCCGACCCGTCGGCGGAACGAGCCGCGCGCGAGTTGTGCTCGAGGCTCCCCGTTCTGTCCGTAGGAATCGGCCCGAACGGACCCCAATCGGCTGACAGAACGGCGTAAGAGGCCGGTTGCAGCGTCCGAGGTGGCGGCGCAGTCGCTCGATGTCGCCGACGTGGTGATCCATGTCGATGCTCGCCCAGTGCACGCCTTCCTCACTGGCGTGCGGGGTGCTCCGCCCGGCCGCGCGCTGGTCGAACAACACCGCCCGATGACGTTGGAGGTCGAAGTTCTCGCGCGCACCCGGCGTACAGCCGGAGCCCGGGCCGCCGTGCAGGTACACGATCGGCGCTCCTTCGGGCGTACCCACCTGTTCGAAGTAGAGGACGTGCCCGTCGCCGACGTCGAGGCGGCCCACCGCGAACGGCTCGACGGGCATGTCACGCCGTGGCGGGCTGTGGTTCATCGGGTGACGGCTGTCCGGCCGTCTCGATCTCGCGCATGCAACTGAAGACCAGCGGGATGCAGATGGCGCTCAGGGCGGCAGACGTCCAGAACACTGTGGTGACGCCGTAGCGCCGGCCGATGATTCCGGCGAGCGCGGCGCCGAGCGGCATCGTGCCCCACGCGAGGAGCCGATAACCGGCATTGACCCGGCCGAGCAACCGGTCGGGCACGATGCGCTGACGCAGCGAGACGGTGATCACGTTCCAACTGAACGTGAGCGCCATGCCGACGAAGAAGGCGAGGCCGATGAGCACGGCGCTGTCCGTGACTGCCGCGACGAGCCCGAAGAGGGGGAACGTCGCGGCCGCGAGGAGCAGGGTTCGCCCGCGGCCGAGATGCCGTTCGAGCGGCTCGACGAAGAAGGAGCCGACGAGCGCGCCGGCGGCCAATGTCGTGAGGAGCAGGCCGAAGCCCGCCGACGACAGCCCCATCGGACCGGGGTCGACGGCGTAGAGCGGGAAGACGGAGAACGTCGCCGTCGAGGCCAGGTTGGAGATACCGACGCAGAGGGCGAGCGTGCGCAGGAGCCGGTGGCGCGCCAGGTAGCGCACGCCTTCGGCGATGTCGGCGCGCAGGCTGGCTGCGGCGGACTCGCGCTCCGGGCGGAACCGACCGACGAGCAGCACGAGCGCCAGCGCGGCGAGGGCGTACCCGACCGCCGACGCGGACAGCGCGCCGGCGAGCGCGGCGGCAGCGAGGAGTCCACCGATCGGTGGCCCGACGAACTGGTTCGCGGCGAGCTCCACGGCGTACAGGCGGCTGTTCGCCCACGACAGACGTTCGGAGGCGACGACGTTGGGCAGAATCGATTGGGCCGCGGTGTCGTGCAGTGTCTCCCCGACCCCGAGGGCGAAGGCGACCACGTACAGCACCCACAGCTCCTCGTGCCCCGTGGCCACCACCAGCGCGAGCAGGGCGATGAGGAGCATGCGGGCGACGTCCACCCGGACCATGGTCCGGCGGCGGTCGAGCCGGTCGGCGAGCGCCCCCGCGGGCAGGGAGAAGAGCAGCCATGGCAAGCGGCCGACCAGGGTCACCGCGGCGAACGCGCCCGGATCACGCGTGATGCCCAGCGCGACCAGCGGCAAGGCGATCTGGAAGATCCCGTCGGCGAGGTTCGACAGTGCCGATGCCGTCAACAGCCGCCAGAAGTTCCTGTTGGAGGCGACCACCAGGTTGAATGTTCTCAACCGGTGATCTGTTGTCAATGGCTCGCCGCCGGACCATGCCCCATGTCACACAGCGCCGAGACGCCACGCCGGCCGAGTTCAAGGCGCAGGCCCTCCGTTCGCCTCCACGTCACGCGGCCTCACCTTGCCACTCGGCCATGACGGTTCAGCGCGCCACGCCGGAAGTACCGTGGGTCGATGGGAGGACGACGCGTCGCCGCGCTGATGGGCGCCAGCGTGCTGCTTTTGGGTGCATGCACTTCCGCACGCGCCGGCGAGTCCTCGACGTCCGCGCCTCCCTCCTCGACGGCGCCCGCGCGGACGACGACTCCCCCCACCGCGGCGGTCACATCCGCGCCGGTTCCCACTCCCCCCACCGCGCCGCCGACGTCGACCAGCACCACGACCACCACGACCGCGCCACCTACGACGACGACGCCTCCCACCACGACGACGCCTCCCACCACCACCACGACGACGCCGCCGCCGCGTCTGCCCGGCGTGGCCAACCCGAAGTGCGTCGTGCGGATCAGACCGGGTGACTCACTCAGCCTGATCGCCGATCGCGTCAAGGGCAAGGCGGTCACCGTGGAGAGCCTGCAGGCCGAGAACGGCGTCGCCGATCCCGACACGATCAACGCCGGTGACTTCCTCGATGTCTGCGTGGGCAACAAGATCAACGACATCACCGGCAAGAAGCGGGTCCCTCCCAAGCCGCCGCCACCTCCAGGTCGGGTCAAGGGCAGCGGGGTCGTCGCCCAGCAGCGCAAGTTGAACGCGTTGTTCGCCGGCTACGGGCTGCCCGAGCTGGCCGTGGACGGGGACTCGGGCTCGCTCACCGAGCAGCAGTTGTGCGCCGCGCGCTTCGGCCCTCGGCCTACCGGTCGGCCGCGGCGACATGGCGGCTGGCAGCCCGGAGGAACGGGCGCTGATGAGGGCCGAGTCGATCTCGATCCCGCCGGGCGCCCCTGTCGACTATGGGCGCTGGCTGCTGATCGACCAGACCTGCCAGATCCTGTTCGCCGGCGAAGGCGGCAGCCGGCTCGTCTTCGTGTTCCCGACGTCGACCGGCGAGGCTGGCTACGAGACCCGCAACCAGACGGCGTCGCCCGTCTTCAGGTACGACCCGGCGACCGAGAACGACGGCTGGCACAACAGCACGCATTATCCGGTGCCGGCAGACAACCCGCTGAACGGGAACATGTACAAGCCGCTCTACTTCGACAACGGGCAGGCGATCCACGGCGCCAACAACGTGCCCCCCTCGCCGGCCAGCAAGGGCTGCGCCCGGCTGCCGGTCTACAACCAGGACGCGTTGGTCGACTGGCTCGGCTTGAGCGACGTGAGCGCACCGATCTGGGACAGCGGGGACATCGGCGTCGTCGTCACGGTGCAGGGCCAGTACTGAGCCGGTTCAGATCAGGCCGCGTCGATCCAGGAGCCGGAAGGACAGCCACCCGGGCAGGATCGGGAGCCAGAACGTCGCCAGGCGGTAGCTGAGCACGGCGGCGACGGCGATGGCCGGGTCCATTCCGACCGCAGTGAAGCCGGCGACCAGCGCGGCCTCCATCGCACCCAGTCCGCCCGGCGTCGGCGCGGCGGCGGCGATCACCGACGAACCCAGGTACACCGCGCCCACCTGGGCGAAGCTCACGCCACCGTCGAATGCCGCGATGGCGCAGGCGAGCGCGGCCGCGTAGGCGAGCGTGACGCCGACCGATCCTCCGAACAGGGCGAGCAACCGCCCGGGAGAGTGGGCGAGCGCGACCATGCTCGACAGCGCGTCCTTGACGAAGCGCAGAACCTTGGTCCGGAAGAAGCGGCGGCCCCAGCGAGTGGCGAGGAGCAGGCCAACGAGGGCCAGCACGACGGCGATCGCCACGAGCAGCTTGCTGCTGCTCGGGATGGAGAACCCGGCGCCCTCGCTGCGTCCGGCCCACGCCAGGAACAGGAAGAGCAGCCCGATGTGGACGATGCCACCGGCGATGACGTTGAGGCCCATGCCCGTGACCGCCGCCGCCGGCTCGACGCCGGCCTTCTGCATGTACCGCACGTTGAGGGCCATCCCGCCGACGTTCGCCGGTGTGACCCGGTTGACGAAGGACGAGGCGAGCTGCGCTTGCACTGTGGGCACGAGCGGGAGCCGGGCTTCGACCCCACCCGCCATCCCGATCGCCGAGAACACGTACGTGGCGCCCGACAGCACGACCGCGCCGGCGAGCCAGCCCCAGTTGGCGGACCTCACAGCCTCGATGCTGTCGTCGACATTCGCCAGTTGCGGGAGAAGGAAGTAGAACGCGCCGGTGAGCGTGGCGACCATCAACAGGGTGCGAGGACGCACTCGAATCAGCTGTTCGAGCGGCACCGGCTCGTGGTTCGTCGCCTCCGCGACCGCGCGTGCGCAGCTCGCGGAGCGTCGACTTGCCCGCGCTGCTTCCGGGTCGCGGCGGACAACGCCAGCGGCTGCAGGTACGGCAGCGACGCCGCGAGGTCGTCCGGGGCGAGAACCCTCGCTCCCGCCTCGACGGCGGCGTCGACACCTACGAGCGAGGCGATCGACGCCAGGAGCTCCGCCCGATCGATCGCCCGCAAACGGGCCGACGCCGATGCCTGCCCGTACCCGAGATCGATGAGGACCGGCCCGGCGTCGGTGACGAGCACGTTCGCCGCGCGCGGAGGGAACGGTGCGCGAGGCCGGCTCGATGGAGCGTCGCGACCTCCCGCCAGACGGCGTCGAGCAGGTCGGGCGTGATCTCCTCGGCCGGGAGCTCATCGAGGCGGCGGCCACCCACGTCGTCCATCGCCAGCGCCATCGATCCGTCGGAGAGCGCGGTGACGGCGCGAACAGCCGGGCAGGCGACCCCTCCCTGGCGAGCGAGCACGAGCAGCAGTGCCTCGTGCTCGACGTCGTACTCGAGCGTCGTCGCCGGCCGCTCGGCCGTCGCGTCCCGGAGCAGCACGATGCGGTAGCCGCGGTAGAGGAGGTCGGCGTCGCGGCTGTCCTGGGCGTAGACCTTGACGAACGACGGCCGCGTGCCGTCGCGCCGAGACCCGATAGAGCTGTGATCGACCACCGACGCGCGCGCTCGAGGCTGCAGTTCGGCGACCGGGACACCGGCGCCCCGCAGCGTCGACGCCACCAGCGCAGGGGACGGCCGCCGGTTGGGCGCGCCGAACACGACGAGCAGCGCCGCTCCGGCGGTGCCACCGACGGCGAGCGCGAGGAGCAGCTCGGGGACGCCGGCGTTGCCGGCGACGGCCATCGTGACGATCAGCACGACTCCGGCGAGGTCGACCGCGCGACGCCAGCCGCGGGCCAGCCACGGCTTACCGACGACGGCGGCGGCCGACGCTCCGGCGACGTACGTCAGCGTCGGGAAGCGAGTGGACGTGAGCCAGCCGTCGTCGGGCAAGGCCTCAGGCAGCCGGCCGGGCATGTCGAGCACGCCGTCGAGGAGCGCCATGAGCAGCGCGCCGCCAGCGCCGCGGCCGCAACGACGACAGCGGTCCGCCGGAAGCGGCTGCGGAGCAGCAACCCGATCGACGACGGCCACCGGGACGAGCGACCGCGCACACCTGGACGACGGCGAGGACGAACTCGCGCGCCGGTCGGGGGACGGTCGCTCGCCGCCCCGCCGAGATCCTCCCGGATCCCGGTGCTCGTCCCGGTCGCGACCTCGACGAGCAGAGCGAGCAGGACCGCGGCCGCGGCCCATAGCACCAGCCGGATCACGTCGCCGGGGTGCCGGTAGTAGCGCTCGCCCGGGAGCCCGTTCGTCGAGGCCGACCTCGCCGATCGCCGTGGTTGTCATCGCCGGAGGTGAGATCGTGCTCATGTCGTTCCGTCCCTCGCTATCGCGGCGGCCACTCGCAGGAGCAGCACCGTGCCGACCAACAGGCCGCCGTAGCCGAAGATCTCGAACAGCCCGGTTGCCTCGGCGACGCCCGGGCCGTCGTCGCGTGGCGACGAGCAGGATCGCCGAGGCGAGCAGGAAGGCGGCACCGATCGCGGCGAGGAGCAGACGGTTGGTGAGCGTGCGGAGGATGCGTTGGCGGTCCTCGTCCACCACGCTGCGCACCCGCAGATCGCCGCGGCCGGCGAGCGAGAGGATGCGGTCGACACGTTCGGGCAGCCGTCGGAGGTGCGGCAGGGCGGCGATCACCTCGTCCTTCACCATCTGCTGCCGGTCGACCACCTGCTCGGTCGCCGGTTCCTGCATCAGCCCCGTCGCGGCGGTCATCAACGACATCTCGGGGCAGATCGCCCGCAGCGTGCCGTCGACGGTGGCCAGCGCCCGCGACAACAGCACCACGTCCGTCGGCAGGCGGAGCCCGAAGCGCGAGAGCGTGGCGACGAGATCCTGGAGGATGCGAGGATCGACGGCGCCGCTCGGCCGAAGGTGGTCGGCCATCAAGCGGGCGAGCGAACGTTCGAGCTCGTCGGGAGAGGCCGTCTCCGTCACGTCGGCGACCCGCTCGACGCCGTCGCGGAGCAGGCTGACATCCCGCCGGGCCAGCGCGATGAAGATGTCCACGACGGCGGACTGCTGGATCGGGTCGAGCCGGCCGACGGCACCGAAGTCGATGAGCCCGAGCGTGCCGTCGGCGAAGACGAAGACGTTGCCAGGGTGAGGATCGGCGTGGAAGAACCCGATCCGCAGGATCTGGTCGAACGTGGCTCGCAGCAGCTGGTCGGCGACTGCGCTGCGGTCCACTCCCGACGCCTCGAGCCGCGAGGCGTCGCTGACCGTGAACCCGTCGAAGCGCTCCTGGATCAGGACGCGGCGCGTGCAGAGCTCCCGGTGGACACGCGGGATGCGCACTGGCGAGGACGAGTCGAGCCGCGCCTTCATCTCGCTCATCGCGTCGGCCTCGCGGAGGAAGTCGAGCTCGGACCGCAGGTTGTCGGCGAACTGGGCGAGCGTCTCGCCGACCCGCAACCCCAATCCGAACTGCGTCCGCCGCTGGGCGACGTCGGCGACCAACGCCAGCGCGGCCAGGTCGCGCTCCATCAGCTCGCCGATGGCCGGTCGTTGCACCTTCACCACCACCGGCTCGCCCGACCGCAGGCGGGCCACGTGGGTCTGTCCGATCGACGCCGCCGCCAGCGGTTCCCACTCGAACTCGGCGAAGATCTCGTCGACCGACGCCCCGAGCTCGGATTCGAGCACCGCCGCCACGTCCTCCCGCGTCTCCGGCGCGACGTCGTTCTGCAACCCGGCGAGCTGCTCGCACACCTCGGCCGGGAGGAGGTCGACGCGCGTGGCGGCGATCTGGCCGAGCTTGATGTAGACGCCGCCCGCCTCCTCCAGCACCCGGCGCAGCCGGATCCCGGTGCTCTCCGCCGTCCGCTGGGCCCTGTCGGTGGCCGACATGAACGGGCCGAACCCCTCGCGGCGGCCGAGGCGCACGAGCTCGCGGTAACGGCGCAGGACGGAGACCCGCGTGCGGATCGCGCGCAGCGGACGGGGAGCGACGACCAATCCGGCGCGCTCACCGAGCGCCAACGAGCCCGGACGGGCCAGCAGGTCGAGCGTGACGGCCACGGCCATGGTCGTGGGAATGCCGATGGCGAGCAGGTGGAACACGAGGCCATCGGCGCCCCAGTCCCAGTCGTTGACGCCGAGCGCCACGACAACGGCCAGACCCCAACCGATCACTCCGGCGAGCAGGGCCGATCCCCATCCCCTGCGCACGCCCAGCAGGCGCAGCGAAAGCGACGTGACGACCGCCGCCAGCGCCAGCCCGGCGACCACCCGCAAGAGGAGGGCGGCGACGGACGCGGCGACGAGCGAAGTGGCGCCGATCACGAACTCAGTCCTCCCCGACACACGGCGGCGCGTCGGCGCCGCAGAGGCTGAGACCGCCCGACCGCTCGTCGACCTCGCGCACGATGTCGGCCCGCGGCTGGAACGCCAGCGCCGCGTTGACGTCGTGGATCAGGGAGGCGCCGCCGGAGTCCTCGGCGAACTCCAGCCGGTACGTCACGCAGCCGCCCTCGTACAGGTAGGTCCTCGTCGTGCGCAGACCAGGCGGGAGCTGCTCGGGCAGCTCGAAGCGCCGCATCCCGACCTCGTCGCTGGGCACTTGTGTCGCCGCATCGACTCGGCACTCGTCGGGCGGGCGCAAGGTCACCTCGACGACGTTGTCGCTCGCGTGGAGCCGGAAGCGCCCACGGTCGCGCTTGACCTGTACCCCTCCGACATCCCAGCCCGCCGGAACGGCCGCGATGCACGGCACCGCGACGGCCGATGGCACGGCCTGGGCCATCAGGATCATCACGTCGTCCGTGCCGCACGTCGGCTTGGCGCTCACCGGCAGGTCGGCCGGAGTGAACATCGAATACACAGTGGTGAGAACGAAGATGGTGGCGAGGGCCAGCCCGGCGGCGAGCAGGATGCGCTTGGGCCCCCACCGCTGCAACGAGATCGGCCGGCGCTCGGGCGCCAGGGCACGGAACTCGGCGACGAGGTCGCGTCCGTCGTGCTTCATCATCGTCCGCAGCTGGGTCGGGCTGGCGACGCCGCGCGCGGCGGCGAACGCCTCAGCGATCTCGTCGGGCGTGAAGTAGGCGAGCGCCCGCTGGTAGACCCGGTTCGCGTCGGTCCGCACCGCCAGGACGAGCATCATGTTGGCGAGATCGATCGCTTGCCGCCACGGCGACGGGCGCACCTGGGCGAAGGCGACGTCGATGAGCATCACGTGCCCGTCGCGCACCATCAGGTTGGCCGGCTTGATGTCACGGTGGGCGAGTCCCGCCTGCCAGAGCCGGCGGACGAGCGACAGGCCTTCGTCGATCATCTGGTCGTCGACGTCGGCGTCGCCGATCTCCGTCGCGCCGTCGAAGAACTCGTTGACGATCAGGTACTCGCGCTCCGGGGTGAGCTCGACGATCCCCATCGGCTGCGCCGACGGCAGACCGGCGTCGCGCATCAGCCGGAGGGTGTAGTCCTCGTACTGCACCAGGCGGCGTACGGACTGGAACGGAGCCTCGTCCTCCAGCCGGCCGTAGAGGATGCGTGCGGCCGAGCTTGTACCAGCGATCCGCCCGGACATGGTTCATCGCGTAGAGCTTCCCGAACAGGTAGGTGTCGGGATCGCCGGCGACGCGGAGGCGCAGCGGGGTCGACCCCCCGGACCCGCCGAGTCCCACCGGCTTGATGTCCACCACCGTGACGCCGAGCTGATCCTCCACCGCCTGCCGGATCGCTTCGCCCCGCCGCCCCCCGACATCGAGGTGGGCGGTCTTGCCGGCGTGGTAGGTGACCGGGAACACCTCGTTCGGGGTGAAGAACCGGAACGCGTTGATCAGGATCGCGGCGGCGAGGGCGACGCCGACGAGCACGTCGAAGGGGTGGTCCACGCCCAGGTACAGGCGGGCGAAGACGACCACGGCCGCCGGCCGCGAGCCCGACCACCTTGGCGATCTTCCGCGGCCGGCCCGGCACGGCCATCGTGTAGATCGCCCCGATGATCGTGAAGGTCACCACCGCAGCCGTCGCCGACGGCAGCGAGAAGCCGCGCCAGCGGCCGATCGCGGTCACGTCGTAGGGCCGCGGACGCGAGTAGGCGTCGATCATGGTCAGGCCGATCACCTCGAGCACCATGACGCTGCCGAGGAACGTGAACAGGTGGCGCCAGCGACGGAACACCACCATCAGCACGACGAGCACGAGCGGCGATGCCGAACATCCACCAGCCCGTCGCCGCCCGGTCCACCGCCCGCATGACGTCCGTCAGCCACTCGGTGCGGAGGCGGGCGAACCCGCGCAGGATCGCCGCGTCGACCTGGTCGGTGACCCGGCGGGCCCACTCCGACAGCCGCGGTGACGACGAGCCACACCACGAGGCGCCGCGAGGGCCACGAGCCAGCCCTTGCCGGTCCACCCGATCTGTCGGGGCAATGGCGGCGGAGCCCCCGACGGCCGGCGCCGGCGGCGCGTCCGCCGCGCCGACGGCGGGACGTACGTGCCGGCCACGTCGGCAGGCGTCGGCTGATCCGAACGCGGTGTCTCGGGCGCATCTCCGTGGTCACGTCGCCCCCACCGATCGCAACCACGCTGCGGCCACTGTCGCGGGGTCGCCGCTGCCCGGCTCGCCGTTCGCGGCGGCGTTCAGCTGGCGTACGGCATCAGTCGTCAGCAGTCCGCGACACCTCGATCGATCACGCCGACGACGTCGTCCCCCCAGCGCTCGACGACCTCGCTCCGGATCAGCGGGGTCACGTTCTCGGCCGGCTGCAGGCCGCGGTCATCGGTCAGCTCGACGAACCCCTCGCGCTCGATCGCCGGATCCGTCGTGAACAGGAGGGCGACGTCGATCTCGCCGTTCCGCAGCGCCTGGCGGGTCACCGGCCCGCCAGGGTCGAGCGCCAGCACGTCACCGAAGGTCACCCCGTAGACGTCCGTCAGGCCGACCAGGCACAGGCGGCGCGTCGCGCACTCGGCGGGCCCTCCGAAGGTGAGCCGCCCCGCGACGGCGGCCAGATCGCTGACCTCATCGAGGTCGAGGCGTGCCGCCGTCTCCGCCGTGACGACGAACGTGTTGGCGTTCTGCGCCGGCGCGGCGGCGAGGGCCAGCACGTCACCGTTCGCCGAGGGAACGCACGAGCGTCCTCGTGCGTCGCCGCGGCGTCGCTCGTCGCCGTCGATGCGCCGAGGCTCACGAACTCGAGCGCCGTCCCCGCGTACTCCGGGACCAGCTCGACCAGCCCCGCCCTCAGCGCCGGGCCGACGAACTCCCGTGGACCGAGGGCGAACTGGCGCTCGACGCGGTATCCCGCGTCCTCCAGCGCCTGGCTGTACACCTCGGCCAGCACCACGCTCTCCTGGAAGTCGAAGGATCCGACCGTGATCGCGTCGTCGTCGAGGGCGGAGCGCTCCGTGGCCTCGTCGCCATCGGATGCACAGGCGGGTAACAGGAAGCAGCGATGCGGCGCTCAGCGCGACGATCAGCCAACGGTGCCTGCGCATCTTGCGGCACCTCCCTCCCGGAGCATGCTCTTTCACGGCACTCTCTCACACATCTGTTCGGCCGCCAAAGGGACAAGCCGTCCCCCCACAATCGACGCACGGTCCGTCGACCACGCGCCAGATGGCGTAGCGTCGCCGCGACGTGCCTCGGACGCGCGATGGAGGGAGCGCAGTGGCTCACGAGCAGACCCCGCGACCGACTCCGGTCGGCAGACCGACGTGACGTTCATCGTCGTCGGGCTCGCCGTGCTCGTCGTTGGTGCGCTCGTCGTGCGCGACGGGTCGGTGTCCGATGCGGAGGAAGCCGTCTTCAACGCCGTCAACGACCTCCCGGACGCACTCGAGCCCGTGCTCTGGCCGTTCCAGCAACTCGGCGCGCTGTTCATCGGGCCTGCCGTCGCCATCGTCGCGCTGGTGCTCCGGCGCTACCGGCTGGCGATCGCCGCGATCCTCGCCACGGTGGCCAAGCTCGTGCTCGAGCGGGTCGTCAAGGCGACGGTCAGCCGGGAGCGGCCGGCACACGTCCGTCGGTTCCGACATCAATGCTCGCGGCGACGTGTCCCGGAGCGGCGAGAGCTTCGTGTCCGGTCATGCCATCCTGATCACCGCGCTGGCCGGCGTGGTGTCGCCATACCTGCACGGCCGCTGGAAGATCGTCCCGTGGGTGCTGGTCGGACTGGTCATGGTCGGCCGCGTCTACGTCGGCGCCCACAACCCGCTCGACGTGATCTGCGGTGCGGCCCTCGGCCTCGTCATCGCCGGCGCGATCAACCTCGTCCTTCGGCCGCGGGCTGCTCAGCGCAGCCGCACCGCGTCGCCGGCGGTGACCGTGCCGGGCGACTCGACCGTCGCGTAGACGCCGGCGCACGGGAACAGGCCGGCACCGGGGATCGGCAGGCGGTTGTGCCCGACCATCGTTCGCATGATCTCCCGGTCCTGCGGCAGGTCGTCCTGCGCCACCGTCGTCATCACGCAGCGCATCGCCGGGATCGCAACGCGTAGCCGCACGTCCTCACCAATCTGGAGCTGCCGTCCCGCCCATTCGTTCTCGAGCGGCCCTGGCTGCTCGGTGTCCACGACGAGATTCATGCGGAACCGCCTGACGTCGAACCGGCTCTCGGGTCGGAGCTCCTGGAGCGCGGCGAGCAACGACGTCGTCATCACCGTGATCGGGAAGAGGTCGAGGAACGAGCCGGGCGGCAGCGGCGAGGGAAGACCGAGCTGGGTGTACAGGGGCGCCCCGAGTCTGGTCTCGACGACGACGTCGCGATGGCCCTCGGGGTCGAGCCCGTCGAGGTCCGGGTGGTACATGTCGACGGTGAAGTCGTCGGGCGCCGTCCGCGCCAGCCGCACCTCACGTCCGAAGAACGACGACAGGACGGCATCGACGTCGTCTCGGTCGCTCGTGACCACGGTGCCGTCGGGGAGGCCCACTCGCACGGTCGGCGCCGCACCATCGGATGGTTCGGCGGACTCGGCCCGGCAGTCGAGCAGACCCGGCCACGATGCGATGTGCTTGGCGCTGGCGACCTTCCCCGTCGTCGCGTCGACGATCGCGAAGGTCCTGTCGCCCACCACACCGGCTTCGTCGATCTCGAGGCTCGTCGCCCGCTCCCCCTGCATCGACTTGACCGGGAAACGCCACAGCTCACTGATCGCGCCAACGACGTCGCTCGCCGCCATTCCACACTCCTTCTCGCGTCCGCTCGTCGACGTCATCATCGCCCCGATCTCCACGGCGCGACGAGCCGGCCGCCGGTAGGCTCCGCCGTTCGCGGCGGGCAAGAGGAGATCTGATGACGGTGCTGGTCACCGGCGGTGCCGGGTACATCGGCTCGCACACCGTGCGAGCGCTGCGTGAGGCCGACCAGCCGGTCGTCGTGCTCGACTCGATGGAGTACGGGCGGGCCGACGCCGTCATCGACGCCCCGCTCGTCGTGGGCGACATCCACGACGCGGCCCTCGTCGAGCAGGTGTGCGCCGAGCACAGGCGTGACGTCGCTCGTCCACTTCGCCGCCTACAAGTCCGTCGGCGAGTCGATGGAGAACCCGACGCGGTACTGGCACAACAACGTCGACGGCACGGTGACGCTCGTCGACGCGGCGATCCGCCAAGGCGTCCGCGAGGTCGTCTTCTCGTCGTCGTGCTCCGTGTACGGCACGCCGGCGGAGGTGCCGGTGGTCGAGTCGTGCTCCGATCGCGCCGGAGAGCGTGTACGCCGAGACCAAGGCCACGGTCGAGCGGATCCTTCATTGGTACGAGGTGACGCGTGGTCTGCGCTCGGTGTCGTTGCGCTACTTCAACGCCGCCGGCGCCAGCTTCGACGGGCGGATCGGTGAGGACTGGACGTTCTCGATCAACCTCATCCCGCTGGTGATGAAGGCGCTGCTCCTCGATCAACCGGTCCGGGTGTTCGGCACCGACTACCCCACGCCCGACGGCACCGCGAATCCGTGACTACATCCACGTCGACGATCTCGCCGCCGCCCACGTCGCCGCCCTCGGCCATCTCGCCGACGGCGGGCCGAGCACGGCGGTCAACCTCGGCACGGGCGTCGGCTCGTCGGTGTTCGAGGTCATCGCCGCGGCCGAGGCCGTCGCCGGCCGACCCGTGCCCCACGAGCTGGCGCCCCGGCGCGCCGGCGACCCGGTCGCCACGTTCGCCGATCCCGACTTACGCCCAGAAGGTGCTCGGCTGGCGCGCCGAGCACGGGCTGCCCGAGATCGTCGAGACCGCCTACCGCTGGCACCTCTCCCAGGTCGGCTGAAACCGACGAGGGCGGTCAGAGCGTGCTCGGCACGTTGCGCACGCGGTCGAGCCAGCCGAACAGCAGGGCCACGGCCCGCGGGTCGTGGCGGAGGCGGTGGCCGGCACCGACGAGCAGGCTCAGCTCCGCCGACCCGTGGGCCTCGGCGAGCTGGCGGGCGTCGCTCGTGGGCACGCTCTCGTCGTCGTCGCCGTGCATCACGAGCAGGGGTCGCGGCGCGAACCGCCGCGCCGCGTCCGTCGGCCGGAAGCGGCGGAACGCCCGGCTCCACTCGTCGACCGAGAGCGGGAAGCCGGGCGTGCGCACGGCGCCGATCTCCCTGGCGTGCTCGAGGAACCGCCGCGGCTGCTCGGCCCAGTCGTCGAAGTCGGCGCGCGGGCTGAGCAGCGCCGGTCGCCCGCACCCGGGGGTCGTCGGCGGCGACGCAGATCGCGATCGACCCGCCGGTGTTCGTGCCGATCAGCACGACCTCCGTCGGCGCGGCCTGGTCGATGAGGTAGTTGATCGCGCTGCGCAGGTCGTCCACCCAGCCCTGGAGCGAGAAGTCGCCACCGCTCGTGCCCGTGCCGCGGAAGTTGAAGGTCATCCCGACGTAGCCGAGGTCGTGCGAGATGCGGTCGATGAGCTGCGGGAACGTCCCCGCCGACCGGCGGGCGTCGAGCGGGCCGATGGGGAAGCCGTGGCACAGGATCACGCCGGGCCGCGGCTCCGACGAGCCCGACGGAACGACGAGGTGGCGCGCCAGAGTGTGCCGCCCGGACGTGAAGTTGCCGTTCATCGCCCGGTCCGGCACTCAGGAGCGGGGAGCGCGCCGCCGGCGGCGCCTGCCGCGACGAGCAAGCGTGTAGCCGCGGTTGCGGGCCTCGGCGAGCGTGTCGGGGCCGAACCCGATGCCGCAGCCGGCGGCGACGAACTCCTCGACCGTCGCCGCGTCCTCCCACTCGTCGAGGTCGTAGACGAGCTGGGTGCGCTTGTCGCCGACGAACCGGAAGTGCTCGAAGCGGAGGGGGCGCTCCATCGCCGCGCACGGTAGTGGACGCGCAAGAGGGGAGCGCGTGCGCGCTCCCCTCTCGACGATGTCTGGATACTGAGCGGACCGGAGATGCCGGAGGGACCAGGGCCGGCGGCCCGTTCAGCGGAAGTTGGCGTGGATTCGCCAGGCGGTCCAGCCTGCCGGCCTAGCGGCCAACCACCTCCAGGGTCCCGTACTGACAATCGTGCATGTGCTGGACCACCTCCTTCCTCTGGTGCATCCAGTCAACCACAAACAGCCGCCTCCGCGACACCGTTTCACGTCGTCGGTCGTTCGGATCCGCGTTCAGCATCGTCGTAGGCGCAGCGTTGGCCGACGATCTGCGCGTCGCTCAGACGAGTCGGCAGCTCGTCGCCGTCGATCGGTCGACCTGAGCTCGCGCGACGAGCGACTCCGGCGTCTGCCGCCCGCCCGCCGGCCAGGCGGCTGAACACGCCCAGCGGCATCGTCAGAGTGACGGTTGCGGGACCGGCGAGCTCGTCGACCACCGTCGCCCGATCACCCACGTCGACGTGGATCGTGCGGGCCGCCGGTCCGGTGAGCTCGAACGTCACCCGCGATCCGGTCGGCGCCGCCGCCTTCTTGCCGACGACGTAGCCGATCGCCGCCTCCATCTCGTCGAGCGCGGCGCGGGCGGCCAGGCCCTCCTCGCCGCCGGGCTGGCTCGACGGCGTCGCGGATGTCCTGCTCGTGGAACCAGCAGTCGAAGACCCGGATCCGCATGAAGCGCCCGTAGGTGTCGATGCCGGCCGGGGTGAACCCCTCGGTGTCCCAGTCCGCCTGGTACGTGTCCTGCAGCGCGCCGAGCCGGCGGGCGGTCTGCTCACGGAAGCGGGTCAGCAGCTCGACCGGGGCGAGATCGGCCATCGACGCCACCCACGCCTCGTTGATCCGCCCCATGTCGTTGCGCACGTGCTGGAACTCGGCCGGATCGATCTCGACGTCGGGGGTCGGCTCGCCCTGCAGCATCGCCTCGGTGCCGATCAGGTGGGCGACCACCGCCTTGACGTCCCAGCCCGGGAGCGGAGTCGGCGCCGACCACGACGCTTCGTCGAGACCAGTGAGCAGTTCGTCGAGGCGGCTCCACACCTCGGCCAGGGCTTCGACCGTGGGCGCCTTGGGAACCATGGTGGTCATTCCCCCATCGTGCCCCATCGTGGTGGTGGGGCCGTCAACCGACGGCGTCCGGATCGTCGGCCGGCGGGCCGACGGCGCCGATCGCGCCGAGGTAGGCGAGGTGGGCCTCGGCAACCGCGACGGCATCGACGTCGTCGAGCAGATCGACGCCCTCCCGCTCGGCCTCCCCGAGCAGGTAGCCGATCAGCGTGTCCTCGGTGATCACCGTCGGGGTCGTGATGTCCTGGCGGCGGTCGATCACGTCGATCGGCTGCAGCCCCTTGGCGTGCAGCCAGCGCAGGTGGAAGACGAGGAGCTGCTCGACCTCGCCCGGCGTGAGCCGCGCCTGGCTCGCCTCCGGGAGGCGATCGGACACGAACTCGACGGCCTCGTCCACCCGGTAGACCACGCGGGGGGCGACCGCATCGAGGCGGCGGGCCTCCCGGCCGACGACCACGGCGGCGATCAGAAAGACGGCGAGCGCAGCGAGCACCGCGAAGACGATGGTGACCGGCTCCACCGCCGTGATCGTACGAACTGTCGTTTGGAATCGGCCGGAACCGGCCGGTCCCAAACGACAGAACGGGTCTAGATGCCGATTCGCTGGGCGAGAAGCTCCCGGTGGTACGTGGGATCACCGAACAGGAGCTCGGAGCTCTTCGCCCGCTTGAAGTACAGGTGCGCCGGGTGCTCCCACGTGAACCCGATGCCGCCGTGGATCTGGATGTTCTCGGCGGCGGCGTGGAAGTAGGCCTCCGAGCAGTAAGCCTTCGCCAGCGACGCCACCGACGGCAGCTCGTCGTTGAGCTCGCTCGCGCACCACATCCCGTAGTAGGCGGCCGACTTGGCCGACTCGACCTCGAGCAGCATGTCCGCGCACTTGTGCTTGATCGCCTGGAACGAGCCGATCGGGCGGCCGAACTGCACCCGCACCTTGGCGTACTCGACCGCCATGTCGAGCACCTTCTGGGCGCCGCCGACCTGCTCGGCGGCGAGGCCGATGGCGACGAGGTCGAGCACCTTCGACAGCACGTTCCAGCCGTCGCCGTCGGTGCCGACGAGCCGGGCCGGCGTGCCGTCGAACTCGAGCCGGGCCTGCTTGCGGGTCTGGTCCATCGTCGACAGCGGGGTGCGGGTGAGGCCGGCGGCGTCGCCCTCGACCGCGAACAGGCTCACCCCTTGGGGAGTGCGGGCGGCGACGAGGACGAGGCCCGCGGTGTGGCCGTCGAGCACGAACATCTTCGTGCCGGACAGGGTCCAGCCGTCGCCGGACGCCGTGGCCTCCATCTCGATGCCGCTCTCGTCCCACTTGCCCGACGGGCTCCGTGAAGGCGACCGTCGCGATCGTCTCGCCGCTGGCGATGCCGGGCAGGAAGTCCTTCTTGGCGGCATCGTCGCCGCTGTGCAGCAACGTGTTGGCGGCGAGCACGACGGTGGAGAAGAACGGCGCGCACAGCAGCGACCGCCCCATCTCCTCGAGCACGATGCCGAGCTCGATGAACGTGAAGCCGGAGCCGCCGAACTCCTCCGGGATCGAGAGTCCCTGCAGGCCCATCTGCTCGGCCATCTGCCGCCAGACCGTCTCGTCGTAGCCGGCCTCGGTCTCCATCTGCTCCCGGACGGCGGACTCGGGGCTCTTGGCGTCGAGGAAGGCGCGGACCGTCTTGCGCAGCTCGTCCTGCTCGTCGGTGAAGGCGAAGTTCATGCGCCGAAGTCTGCTGCCGCCGCTGGTCAGCCGCAATTCGCTCTGTGTACACACGTGTCCACAGGTAGGCTCGGCGCGATGCCGCGCATCACCACCCTCGAGCAGCTGACCTCGATGTACGCCGCCCCGGCGGAGCGGGTACGGACCAAGAAGCGGGACCGCCTCGACGACGGAGTGCGCCGGGTGCTCGCGGCCTCGCCGTTCGTGCTCCTGGCGACGGCCGATGCCGAAGGCCACTGCGACGTCTCACCGCGGGGCGGTCCGCCCGGCTTCGTCAAGCCGCTCGACGATCGCCACGTGGCCATCCCCGATCTCAACGGCAACAGGTTGATCGACTCGCTGCGCAACATCGTCGCCAACCCCCACGCCGGCCTGCTCGTCGTCGATCCCCGGCCAGCACGACACGCTGCGCATCGACGGACCGGCGTACATCACGACCGACGACGACGTGCTCGACCAGTTCACCGGCGAGCTGCGCCGACCCAGCGTCGCCGTCGTCGTCGAGACGGCGGCGATCTTCAACCATTGCGCCAAGTCGTTCCGGCGGGGACGAGTGTGGGAGCCCGAGGCGTGGATGGAGGGGGCGCTGGCCCTCGAGGCCCGCTACCGGCAGCTCGACCTCGTCGAGTCGTTCGACGAGTACGCCAGCGACAACGCGGTGAAGATCGCCGACGGGCTGGCTGCCGACGTACCCGGCTGAGCGATGTCGACGCAGTCCGTGCGCGCGCTGCGGGCGGACCTCGCCGCCGCCGTACGCCGGGCGGCCCAGGGCGAGCGCATCGTCGTCACCGTCGGCGGGCGCCCCTCGGCGCAGCTGGGACCGCTCGACGACCAGGCTCCTGACCTCGATCGGCTGATCGCCAGCGGGGCCGTGGTCGCGCCGCGGCGGACGACGGCTTGGCGCCCTCCAGCGCCGGTACCGGTGTGGTCCGGTGTGCGCATCGACCGCGCGCTCGGCCGAGCTGCGGGGCTGAGGGCCGCGGTGACGGTCGCGCTCGACACCAGCGCGCTGCTCGCCCTCGTGGTCGACGGCGCGCAACGGGCCGTCGTCCTCGCCGCCCTCGACGGCGACCCGGTGTGGAGCGCGTCGGCGCTCACTCTCGCCGAGGCCTTGCCGGCGATCGACCGGCTCACCGACGAGGCCGTCCTGCGCGCCGACCTCGAAGACGCCGTCCGCCTCACCTGGGACCACCTCCACGTGGTGCCGGTCGACCAACGCTGCCTCGACCGGGCGGCCGGACTGGCGCGGGCCCAGCCGCTCCGACTGGCCAGCGCGATCCACCTCGCCGCGGCCGAACGGATGCCCGCGCCGGTGCACTTCGTGACGTTCGACCCGGCCCAGATCGGAGTGGCCCTCGGCCTCGGCTACGACGTGGTGTCGTCGTAGCGGTCAGTGGAGATTCTCGATCGGGACCGGCTCGATCGCCTTCGGTGGCGGGGAGCTCGAAGCGGAACACCTGGGCGTAGAACGAGAGCTCGCTGTCGAGGGCGCGGCGGATGTTGGCGGCCTGCCGGAAGCCGTGCTGCTCGCCCTCGAACGTGACGTAGGCGACGGGCACGCCCTTGGAGCGCAGAGCGTCGACGATCATCTCGGCCTGGTTCGGCGGCACGACCTCGTCCTCCAATCCCTGGAGCACGATCAGCGGACGGTCGAAACCGTCGACGTGGTGGATCGGCGACCGCTCGACGTACACGTCGCGCCGCTCCGGGTACGGCCCGACCAAGCCGTCGAGGTAGCGGCTCTCGAACTTGTGGGTCTCGGTCGCCAACGCCTCGAGGTCGGCGACCCCGTAGTGGCTGGCCCCGGCGGCGAACGTGTCGCGGAAGGCGAGCGCGGCGAGCGTCGTGTAGCCCCCGGCCGAACCGCCGCGGATGCAGAGCCGCTCGGGGTCGACCCGACCCTGGGCCACCAGCCACTCGGCGGCGGCGACGCAGTCGTCGAGATCGACGACGCCCCAGCTGTCGTCGAGCTGGCGCCGGTACTCGCGGCCGTAGCCGGTGGACCCGCCGTAGTTGACGTCGACGACGGCGAAGCCGCGGCTGGTCCAGTACTGCGTGCCGAGCTGGAGGATCGGGCGGGCGGCCGACGTCGGCCCACCGTGGATGAGGACGAGCAGCGGCGGGAGCTCGCCATCCGCCGGGGCCGACGCATCCGGGTTGGTCGGCGGATAGAAGAGAGCGTGGGCGGTACGGCCGCCGGAGCTGGGGAAGGCGATCGCTTCGGGCACCGAGAACCACGCCGGATCCAGGTCCAGGTCGCGGGGCGGGCGCAGCACATCGGTCTGTCCGGACTCGAGATGCAGCCTGACGACGGCCGGCTCCGACGTCGCCGAGGCGCCGACGAAGACGACCTGGTCGCCTGCGGCCGCCACCGAGGCGATCGACGTGTACGGCACATCGACGTCGCTGACGGACCCGTCCGCCGATGCGCGGGCGAGGTGGTCGAGGCCGTCGCGTTGGTAGGCGAAGACGACGCCGCCGTCGGGAGCAAAGACGTATCGCGATTGTCCGAACGCCCACTGCGGCACGCCGATCTCGGCGTCCATCTGGACCCGCGGCTCGACCTCGCCGGACGGGGCCAGGCGGTAGAGGTTCCACCAGCCGGTGCGGTCGGACACGAACCACAGCGATCCGTCGGCGTGCCAGCGGGGTTGGGACACGGACTCGCCGTTGGCGCCGCCGTCACCGGCCCAGTGCGGTCGGCCCGCCACGATCTCCGCCGATCCGAGGCGAGGGCCGTCGGCCCCGACCTCGACCGACGCGACGCGCAGCTCGGTGCCGTCCCACGGCATGTCGGGGTGATTCCACTGCAGCCAACAGAAGCGGGAGCCGTCGGGCGAGAAGCGGGGGTCGGAGACGAAGTCCGGACCGGTGACGACGACCGACGGCTCGAGCTCGCCGGAGGTGTCGAGCACCACGATCTCGTTGATCACGTCAGCGTCGGCGGAGTGCCGCTCGCGCACGACGGCGAGCCACCGGCCGGACGGGTCGAAGTCGCCGTCGGCCCACCGATCGCCACGAGGCACCGCGGGCTCCGGGGTCACGGCCATGGGCATCGCCCGGCCGGTGAGCCGGTACAGCCGCTGGTCGGCCCAGTTGGCGAACCAGAGCGTCCTGCCGTGCACCCACCACGCTCCCCCGCCGTATTCGTGCACGGCGGTGCGGGCGTTGAACCCGGCGGGCAGCAGATCCACGGCGGGTCCGTCGCCGACGCGCTGGACGATCTGCGTCCGCCCGCCCTCCTCCGGCCGCTGCTCCGACCACGTGACGGTCTCGCCGTCGAGGGCGACGCCGCCGAGGCCGGCGGCGGCCCGCACCACGAGCTCGGACGTGATGGGGGTCGGCCAGGAGCCGAACGGCGCCGTAGGCGTCGGCCGGCCGCGCGAGCGCCAGCTATGGGCCGCCTGCGCAGGCCGGCGATGGGGTTCGGGGGCGCAGCCCCCGGGTGGGGAGGGGGACATGACGTCAAGGCTGCCAGACTGGACTGCATGAGTGAGCCGGCCACCACGCTGCACTGGGTCAACGCCGACGTCGAGGTCCACAAGGTCGTCGTCGGCCCGTACGACAACAACGTGTTCGTCGTCCGCTGCCGGCGCACCGGCGACGCCGCGCTGATCGACGCCGCCAACGAGCACGAGCAACTGCTCGAGCTGTGCCAGCGGCTCAACGTCCGCCGGGTCCTCGAGACCCACGGCCACTGGGACCACATCCAGGCCGTACCCGCGATCCGCGAGGCCGGGTACGAGGTCGCCGTCACCAAGCTCGACGCGCCCAAGCTCGCCGAGGTCGGCTACGACGTCTTCCTCGACGACGCCGAGGTGATCGAGGTCGGCCGTCTGCGCCTCGAGGCGATCCACAACCCCGGCCACACGCCGGGCTCGATCTCGTTCCACGTCCGGGACACACCGCTGCTGTTCAGCGGCGACACCCTGTTCCCCGGCGGCCCGGGCAACACCAGCTTCGACGACGCCGACTTCGACACGATCATCAAGTCGATCGAGTCCCGGCTGTTCACGTTCCCCGACACGACCGTCGTGCTGCCCGGCCACGGCGTCGACACCACGATCGGCGCCGAGCGCCCGCACCTCGACGAGTGGGTCGCCCGGGGCTGGTAGGCCTTTCTCCGGAGTCCTGGGATCACTCGAGTGATCCTGGCTGTCGTCAGAACCGTATTTGCACTACGGCGGTAGGGATAATCCCCCCGGCGGGCGCGTAGACTGGCGGGGTATGAGCGAGGTGTTCCGCGTCGACGGGCTCTGGGTGCGGCCCGTCGTGGACACCACGGTCCCCGGCGCCGTCGCCCCCGACCCCATCGTGCGCGGCCTCGACCTGTCGGTCGGGGCCGGCGAGATCCACGCCATCATGGGCCCCAACGGCTCGGGCAAGAGCACCCTCGCCTCGGCCCTGATGGGCTCGCCCGAGTACGAGGTCACCGACGGCACGGTCACCTTCGCCGGCGACGACGTCACCGCCTGGCCCACCGACGAGCGGGCCAAGGCGGGCATGTTCCTCGCCTTCCAGTACCCCCAGGAGATCGCCGGCGTCTCGGTCATCCAGTTCCTGCGCCAGGCACTGTCGGCCCGCAAGGGCATCGACCTCTCCGTGCTCGAGCTGCGCGTCGCGGCGATGGAGTGGATGCAGCGTCTCGGGATGGACTCCTCGTTCGTCGACCGCTATCTCAACGAGGGGTTCTCCGGAGGCGAGAAGAAGCGCAACGAGATCATGCAGATGGCGATCCTCGAGCCCGCGGTCGCGATCCTCGACGAGACCGACTCCGGCCTCGACATCGACGCCCTGCGCATCGTCGCCCGCGGGATTCACGAGGTGCGCGCCGACCGACCGGACATGGCGGTCGTGCTCATCACCCACTATCAGCGTCTGCTCAACGAGCTGCACCCGGATCACGTCCACGTGCTGATGGCCGGCCGCATCGTCGAGTCGGGTGGGATGGAGATCGCCGAGCGGCTCGAACGAGACGGCTACGAGTCGTTCCGTGAGCCGGCGTTCGCCGGCGAGGGGGCGACGGGAGGCGCGTCGTGACGACGCCCGTCGAGACTTCGACCGCGCTCGACACGGCGACGGTGCGCAAGCAGTTCCCGGTGCTCGCCCGCATGATCGACGGCGCCCCGATCCACTACCTCGACTCGGCGAACTCGTCGCAGAAGCCGCAGTCGGTCATCGACGCGATGACCGAGTTCACCGAGACGGCGTACGCGCCGATCAACCGCAGCGCCTACCGGCTCGCCGCCGAGGCCACCGACGCCTACGAGGGCGCCCGGGCCAAGGTCGCCCAGTTCGTGAACGCTCCGGCGGCGGACGAGATCGTGTTCACCAAGAACGCCACCGAGGCGCTGAACCTCGTGGCCCAGGCGTGGGGGCGCGCCAACCTCGCCTCCGGCGACGTGGTGGTTCTCACCCACATGGAGCACCACGCCAACATCGTCCCGTGGCATGCCCTCGCCGCCGAGCGGGGGATCGAGATCCGCTGGATCCCGCTCACCGCCGACGGCCGCCTCGACCTCGGCGACCTCGACCGGCTCATCGACGGAGCCAAGGTGGTGTCGGTCAGCGCGATGAGCAACGTGCTCGGCACGCTGAACCCGGTCGCCGAGCTCGCCGCCGCGGCTCACGACGTCGGCGCCCTCGCCGTCGTCGACGCCTGCCAGTACGTCCCCCACAACGTCACCGACGTGCAGGCGTGGGGTGCCGACTTCGCCGCCTTCTCCAGCCACAAGATGTGCGGTCCCTCGGGCATCGGCGCGCTGTGGGGCCGGGCCGAGCTGCTCGACGCCACCCCGCCGTTCCTGGGCGGCGGCAACATGATCTCCGACGTCCGGCTCGACGGCTTCACGCCGGCTCCGGTTCCCGCCAAGTTCGAGGCGGGCACGATGCCGATCGTCGAGGCGATCGGCTTCGGCGCCGCCGTCGACTTCCTCCAGTCGCTCGGCATGGATGCCGTCCGCCGGCACGAGATGGAGCTGACGGGGTACGCGCTGGAGACACTCACCGCCCGCTTCGGCGACGACATCACGATCCACGGCCCCCACGACGTGGCGGTCCGCGGGGGCGTGCTCAGCTTCGCGTTCCGTGACCTCCATCCCCACGACGTCAGCCAGGTGCTCGACCAGCGCAACGTGTGCATCCGCGCCGGCCACCACTGCGCCAAGCCGCTGATGCGGGTGCTCGGCGTCGCCGCCACCGCCAGGGCCAGCGTGTACTTGTACAACGACCGCGACGACGTCGACGCGCTGGCCGAGGCGCTCGACGGTGCCTCTGACATCTTCGGCTTCTAGGAGCGACGAGCATGCCCGGCCTCGAAGATCTGTACCGCGAGATCATCCTCGACCACTACCGCACGCCGCGGAACCGGGGCGAGCTGCCGACGCCGCCCGCCGTCGTCGCCCAGGGCCACAACCCGCTGTGTGGCGACGAGATCACCGTCTACCTGCAGGTCGACGGCGACGTGGTCAGCGACATCAAGGTCGACGGCCAGGGCTGCTCGATCTCGCAGAGCTCGGCGTCGATGATGAGCCAGGCGATCAAGGGGCACTCGGTCGACGAGGTGCGCGGGCTGGTTCGCCGGTTCAAGGGGATGATGTCGATCGAGGACGTCGCCGACGGCGACGGCGACGGCGACGAGCAGGCCTCCGGCACGGGCGATCTCGCCCTCGGCGACCTCGAGGCGTTGCAAGGGGTGGTCAAGTTCCCCGTGCGCATCAAGTGCGCGACGCTGGCTTGGAACACCCTCCTCGAGGCGCTCGACCAGCCGGCCGCGTGACCCGTTCTGTCGTTGGAATCGGCCGATTCGGCCGTTCCAAGCGACAGAACTCAGCGTTTCAGGTCGACGACCACTCCCCCGCTGGCGCGGACCAGATCGTCGGGACTGAGGGCGAACACGTCGTTCCACGTACCCGCGGCCGCCCATACATCGTCGTAGGCGAGCAGGTCAGGGTCGACGAACGCCCGCAGCGGCGTCGTGTGACCGAACGGTGGGACCCCGCCGATCGGGTACCCCGTCGTCGCCCGCACAGTGTCGGCGTCGACGCGGGCGCAGTCCGTCCCGCCCGCGGCGGCCGCGAGCCGGGCCTCGTCGAGCTGGTTGCTGCCGCTCACGTACGCCAGGACGATCTCGCCGTCGACGGCGAAGATGAGGCTCTTCACGATCTGGCCGACCTCGACTCCGATCGCCGACAGCAGCATCGGCCGCGGTCTTGGCGCCGCTCGGGAAGTGCCGGGGCGAGATGATCCAGGCCGAGCTCGGCAGCGGCGTCGACGACTCGCCGTGTGTTGCGGTGCATCACGAGGCGCGCACGGTAGCGGGACCTCCCCAAGCCAGCACCGCCGCCCCGACGAGAGAGCATCCCGCGGCGACGAGGTACGACGTGCGATAGCCGCCGGCGTTGTCGTACAACCAGCCGAGCAGCAGTGGCCCGCCCGCGACGCCGAACATCGTGAAGAACTGCGAGCGGCTGAAGATGCGCGGGTAGTCGATGACGCCGAAGCGCTCGGCGACGAGGAGCGGCTGCAGCATCAGGATGTTCCCGACCGTCGCGCCGAACAGCAGGATCGCGGCGAACAGCGCAACCGTGCCGTTGGCGAAGGCGATCGCGGCGATGGCCACGGCCTGGGTCGCGGCGAGCCCGCTCGTGAACCCGGCCATCGGGAGGCGGGGCACGATCCGACCGCCGGCGAGCCGGGCGACCACCGACATCCCGGCCAGCGCGATCGTCGCGACCGCCGCGGTGTCGGGATCGGTGCGGTCCTCGACGAGCTTGACGAGTTGCTGGATCGCCCCGACCTGCGAGCCCAGGACGAGCAGATAACCCGCCGTGACCGCGACGTAGAAGCGACTCCGCACCGCGTCGTCGAAGCGCACCCCGGTAGCCGCCGCCACCGGCTCGGTGGGGCTGACCCGGTCGCCGTCGGGCATCCAGCCGAGCACGCCCGGATCGGGGCGGACCAGCCAAAGCGCCACCGGGATGATCCCCACCACCCACACGATCGCGAGGATCGGTGTCGCCGACTCCAGCCCCTCGCGGTCGATCAACCACTTGGCGACGGGCGTGATCAGGATGCCCCCGACCGACAGGCCGGTCGAGGCGACCGACAGGGCGACCGAACGCCGCTGGTGGTACCAGCGGGTGACGACAGTCGTCGCCGGCACGAGCCCCGCGCCGGCGAACCCGGCGGCGAACACGGCGTAGACGAGATAGAGCTGCCACCGTTCCTCGACCCGGCCGAGCACGGCGAGCGCGACTCCGCCGAGGACGCCACCCGCGACGATCACGACTCGTACGTCGCGCCGGGCGATGATCCGCGCGATCGTCAGGCCGAGCACGCCGCCGACGACGAAGAACAGCGTCGTCGCCAGCGAGATCGACGCCACCGGCCAGCCCCGCTCGCGGCTGAACGCGTTGAGGTAGACGGCCAGGCCGTAGAAGCCGAGCCCGGACGTGACGGTGAGGACGACGAAGCAACCGGCGACGACACGCGGCCCCGGGAATCGGTCGGTCCGATGCCGACCCAACAGCGCTGTCGTCACAGGCGCAGCCTCAGCCGGCGACGTCGTCGATTGCCGCGGCGAGCTGCCGATCGGCGTCGGTGACCGTCGAGCCGGCGGAGTGCGTCGACAGCGCGATGTCGACCTTGTTCCAGGAGTTGGACCAGTCGGGATGGTGACCGTGCTTCTCCGCCAGCAGCGCCACTCTCGTCATGAAGGCGAACGCGGCGGAGAAGTCGGCGAACTCGAAGCGCCGCCGCAGCGCCCCGCCGCACTCCTCCCAGGCATCACTCGGACGAACCATGGACCGACACTACGAAAGGGCCAGC
Organism: uncultured Acidimicrobiia bacterium; assembly: GCA_963839695.1. Lineage (GTDB taxonomy): Bacteria > Actinomycetota > Acidimicrobiia > Acidimicrobiales > Ilumatobacteraceae > JALZMG01. The sequence continues at coordinate 336,557 of CAWIVW010000016.1, forward strand.
CCCGTCATCGAGATGTGACGTATGACCACGTCACTTTCGGTCGATCTCGTTCGTCATAACGATGGCGGCACGGCGCGGTCCCGCCCCCCGTGACCGCGCCGCTGCCGACCGACCCGCGAAAGGACGTCTCATGGCACCTCGAACACTTCCGCACCCTGGGGGAATCCCCCGGACCAGCGGGGGCGCACCTCAGGGTCGTTTCGGGGGCGTGCCGGATGTACAGCACCGGGCGAGGCGACTTGAGTCGAATCTGGTCGAGTTCGGCTCGATGCTTGTGACGAAGCACACAGCGACTGGCGGACGACTTGGTGGTCGTTCGGCGTTGGAGAACGTCTGAGAGTCCCAGGTCTCGGGAGGAAAGGAGACGGTTTCATGAGCGAGCGACGTGACGCACGACTCACCGAAATCCGGCTTGACCTCCAGCGGGCTTCAATTCGTACGGTTGGAGCAGGGATGACGGACGTCAGCCTCAGGGCCACCCCCCTTCGGCCCGGGCAGTTCCCGCCGGTGATCAACATCGACGACGAGCTTGCCCGCGAGCCGAGCGTCGTCGGCGCCAAGGCCGCCGCGCTGGCCCGCGCGCGGCCCGGGGCCTGTCCGTCCTCCCCGGGTTCGCCGTGACCACGACGGGCGCCGAAGCCCTGGCCTCGGGCACGGCCACCCGCGACCATGCTGTCGCCCTCCTCGCCGCGTGGCAGGCGCTCTCCGACGCCGGCAAGCGTCCCGTCGTCGTGCGGTCGTCGTCAACCGTGGAGGACGGTGGGTCGCAGTCGATGGCCGGGATGTTCACGTCGCTCCTCGACGTCCGCGGGTGGGAGGCCTTCCTGGCCGCGGTCGACGAGGTCATCGGGTCCGGCGGTGACGCACCGATCGCCGTCCTCGTTCAACCGTTCATCCAGCCGCAGTGGGGCGGCGTGCTGTTCGGCGCCGATCCGGTCACCGGCCGCACGCGATCGGCTGGTGGTCGCGGCCGTGCCGGGCGGGCCCGACCGGTTGGTCAGCGGTCAGGTCGACGGCATCCAGCTCACCCTCAGCGCGCCACGGCCGGCTACGTGACGGCGGCGACGATGTGCCGGCCCCGCTGCGGGCCCGGCGCACTCGGCGCGGCCTCGTCCGGCTGGCCCGCAGGGCCGCGGCGACGTTCGGCGGCCCGCAGGACATCGAGTGGGCGATCGACGACAACGGTCACTTCGTCATGTTGCAGAGCCGGCCGATCACGGCGATCGGCGACGAGGCCCGCGCCGTCGGCCCCGTGCTCGGCCCAGGCCCGGTCGCCGAGACGTTCGGCCTGCCCCTCCGCCCGCTCGAGGAGGACCTGTGGGTCGCCCCGCTCCGCGACGGGCTCCGCGAGGCGCTGGCCATCACCGGCGGCACCAGCGCCCGCCGGCTGCGGGAGTCCCCCGTCGTCGTCACGGTGGGCGGACGCGTGGCCGCCGACCTCGAACTGCTCGGGCTCGCCGGGCGCCGCCCATCACTGTGGTCCAAGCTCGATCCCCGGCCGCCGGCCCGCCGGCTGAAGGCGGCGTGGCGGGTCGGACGGCTCAAGGTCGCGCTGCCGGCGCTGGCCGACGACCTGATCGGCGACATCGACGCCGACCTGCGCACCCTGCCCGCGGTCGCCACGCTCACCCCGCGGGAGCTCGTGCGGCTGCTCCGCCGCTCCCACCGGACGCTGACGGCGTTGCACGGCCACGAGGTGCTGGCCGGCATGCTGCTCGTCGAGGACGCCGAGCAGATGACCGCCGCGTCCGCTGCCCTGCGGCTGCTCGCCGAGGTCCGCCAGGGTGACGCCGGCGACACCGACGACCTCGATCTCATCGCTCAGCACCCGCTGCTGCTCAGTCTGCTCCCGCCGACCATCGGCGACGAGCCCCGGCTCCCCCCACCCCCCGCCTCGCTGCCCGCTACCCCCTCCCCGAGCGGCAGCGAGGCGGCGGTGAGGGAGTCGCTCCGCTTGCGGGCCCGTTGGGTGCAGGAGCTGACGGCCCGCGCCGCGCTCGCCCTCGGAGGCGCACTGGTCGACCGGGGCGTGCTCGACCGTGCCACGGCGGTCGTCGACCTCCGCCTCGACGAGCTGGCCAGCCTCGTCGAATCGGGTGGCTCCCTCGCCGTCGACCTCCGCCGGGCCACCGAGCCCGGGCCCGCCGCTGCCCGCGTCGTTCCGCCTGACCGCCGACGGCACCGTCGTGCCCGTCGACACGGTCCGCAGCGACGGTGGTCGGGGCGCCGGCGGCGGGCGGGGAACCGGACCGGTCCACGTCGGCACGGACGAACCGCCGTCGCCCGGCGACGTGCTGGTCGTCCGTACGCTCGATCCCGCGCTCGCCTCGCTGCTCCCCGGGCTCGGCGGACTCGTCGCCGAGACCGGGAGCGTGCTGTCGCACCTGGCGATCCTCGCCCGCGAGTACGGCGTCCCGACCGTCGTGGCGCTCCCGGGCGCGGTCGACCGGCTCGTCCCTGGCTCGTGGGTGGTCGTCGACGGCACGACGGGCGAGGTCTCGCCGCTCGAAGCCGGAGAGTGGGGTGCCGCGTGACCGTCATTGCGTTCCCCGGCCACGCCACTTGCCGCCTGCGCAGTCGCTGGCCGCTCGCTCGCTGGCGCTCGCTCGCTCGCATTATCGAGAGGGTGGACCAGTGACCGCGCGCCGGATCGGACTCGCCGCGCTGCTCGCCGTGATGGCGGCGGCCGGTTGGTACGTCTTCGTCTACCTCTACCGCTGGGAGTGGAACCGGGCGCTGGTGTCCGGGATCATCTTCCTCGCCGCCGAGATCGGGCTCCTCGCCACGTTGGTGCTCGAGCGCCTGAACAAGCTCGGGCGCCGGGTGGACAACATCGATCGCGCGCGTGCCGACGAGCGCGCGCTGCGCCGGCTCCGCGAGCACGCTCCGGAGCCGGCGAGGCCGTTCGCATGGCTCGACCGCTCCCAGATGAACGTGTTCGTGCCCGTGCTGCTCGGGGCTGGCGTCGTGCTGTCGGGGCTGGCCTGGGTCGTCGATCGCGTCGCCCGGATGACGGCGGTGCCGTCGATGGAGCGCGGCCTGGTCCAGAAGCTCGCGGCCCTCCAGCCCCATCCCGACGGGATGCTCGGCGAGGACCGTCCCGATCCGTTCGTGCCCCGATGAGCGAGCGCAGCGAGCTCATGCCGGCCGCGCGAGCGCCAGCGATAGCCGCCTGCGCAGGACGGCGATGGGGTGCGGGGGCGCAGCCCCCGGGCAGCGATGAAGCGGGTCCTCGTCGTCGTCGCCCTGATCGCCGTGGTCGCGATCACGGTCAATGTCCTGGGCGACATGACCCAGACCCGTCCTGACGACGTCAACGAGGATTCCGAGACCGAGATCGTCCTCCGCGTCGACGAGGACCGCTTCGGGTTCGGGCGCGACGCCGCCGCCGACGCGTTGTGGGCGGTCTGCTGGGCGCAGACCAGCTCACGCATGACCGGAGACGGCCGCCTCGACGCGCTCGGCGACGGCCGCTATCGGGCGGTGCTCCGGCCCGCGGTCGGCGACGTACGACGAGCGCCAGTTGGTGGGCTGCCTCGAGGACTTGACCGTCGATCGGGTGCTGGCCGACGTCGAGACGTTCCGCACGTACCCCATCAGCTCCGCCGCGTAGGTCGGCCGCCCGAACACCTACCCCGAAGCGAACAGCTCGTCGAGGGAGCCGGGGCGCACCGTCGCCCGCTCCGGCGCGGTCGCCGTCCTCCGGCTCGCCGGTGAAGGCGGCGTACCCCTCGGCCTCCAGGCGATCGGCCAGCTCCGGCCCGCCGGATTCGACGATGCTGCCCGCGCACGAGGATGTGGACCCGATCGGCCCGCAGCACTGACAGCAGGCGGGCGTAGTGGGTGATCGCCAGCACCCCGATCCCCGGGCCGTCGGCAGTCGCCTCGGTCTCGGCCTCGATCAGGCGGGCGCACGCCCGCAGGGCGTCGATGTCGAGCCCCGAGTCGAGCTCGTCGAGGATCGCGATCCGCGGCCGGAGCACGGCGAGCTGCAACGTCTCGTTGCGCTTCTTCTCGCCGCCGGACAGGTCGACGTTGAGGGCCCGATGGAGCAGCCGCGGCTCGAGCCCGATCCGGTCCGCCTCGGTGCGCAGCCGCGTCTCCAGACCGTCGACGGGCTGGCCCCGCGCCGCCAACGCCTCCCGGAGCATGTCGTCGAGCGCCACCCCGGGCACCTCGGTCGGGTACTGCATCGCCAGGTACAGCCCGGCGGCGGCCCGCTCCCAGGGCGGCAGCGCCAGGACGTCGACGCCGTCGAGCGTGACGCTGCCCTCGAGCACCTCATAGCCGGGGCGGCCCATCACGACCGCGGACAGCGTGGTCTTGCCGGCGCCGTTGGGACCCATCACGGCGTGCACCTCCCCGCTCGCCACCGTGAGGTCGACGCCACGCAGGATCTCCTTGCCGCCGACCGCGGCGCGCAGGTTGCGGATCTCGAGCGTGGTCATCGGGCCGGCGCCTCCTCCACCGGTGACCGTCACCTGGCCGTCGACCACGTCGACGGTGTAGACGGGCACGGGCTGGGTGGCCGGCAAGGTCACCGGCTCACCGGTCTGCAGATCGAACGTGCTGCCGTGCTTCGGGCACTCGAGCTCCCGCTCGTCGGCCCAGACCTCACCCTCGGACAGCGACACGTTGGCGTGGCTGCACACGTCGCCGATGGCGTAGACCTCGTCGCCGATGCGCACCACCGCCACAGGGACTCCGTCGACCTCGACGCGGCGGGCGGTGCCGGACTCCAACTCGTCGAACGGGAACGTCGCGCTCGCCATCACGCCACCTCGGCGAACGAGCGGTTGAGGGCGAGCTTGGCCGACACCTGGCGCGCGCAGCCGGTCGGCGAGCGGGCCGACCGGGAGCTGATCGAGCACCTCGTCGAAGAAGCCGAGCACGACGAGGCGCTCGGCGATCGGCGTCGGGATGCCCCTGCTCTCGAGGTAGAAGCGCTGCTCGGGGTCGATCGGCCCGACCGTGGACGCGTGGCTGCACTTGACGTCGTTGGTCTCGATCTCCAGGTTGGGCACGCTCTCCGCCCACGCCCCCTCGCTCAGCGTCAGGTTGCGGTTGGTCTGGAACGCGGACGTGCCGCGGGCGTGCGGGCGGATCCTGATCAGGCCGGTGTACACGCTGCGCGCCGAGTCCTGCACCGCCCCCTTGAACAAGAGGTCGCTCGTCGTGTGCGGCGCGTCGTGGTCCTGGATCGTGCGGAAGTCGTGCATCTGCTCGCCGCCGGCGAAGTAGAGGGCGATCTGCCGCGTGCTCCCGCCGGGACCCGAGACGCGGGCCTCGGTGCGCACTCTCGCGTAGTGGCCGCCGAGCGCGACGGTGCCCAGTGTGATCGTCGAGTCGCGATCGCCGATCGCCTGCTGGTGCCCGATCTGCCAGGCGGCATCGTCGAGCTCGTTGATGCCGATGTAGGTGACCCGCGCCGCCGCCCCGGCCCGCACCTGGACGACCGGTACGGCGAGCACCCGCTCGCCGGCGCCGGACGTGAACCGCTCGATCACCGTGACCTGGCTGTCGGCGCCGGCGTCGATGACGAGCCGGGGAAACGCCGCCGTGCCCTCGCCGCGCACGGTGTGCTCGATGACGACCGGCTCGGAGACGAGCTGACCGGCCGGCACGCGCAGGACCAGCGGGGTCATGAAGGCCACGTTGAGGTCGGCGAAGACGTCGGGTGCGGCTCCGTCGAAGACCTCGGGCGGGCTGGTGGCCGCGGCCAGGTCGGCGAGGAGACCGTCGGCGCCCTCGATCGAGGTCGTCGGCGGCGCCGGGCACGAAGCGCTCGAGGTCGAGGTCCTCGATGCGGCTGTAGCGCCAGATCTCCTCGGCCGGTGGTCGGGAACTCGGCGGCCGCGGCCCGCTCGGCCGCGGCCGCCCGCTCGGCGGGCCACGGTTGCGGGAAGGTGCGCGCGGCATCGGGGGAGAACGCGTGCATGAGGATGGAATTCTACTATCGGCGTAGTGGAAATTCGCTGGGGCGGCCGCAGGCCGATCTTGCATCTAGGTGTGGGGCCCTGACCGCACGATCAGATGCAAGTTGGCCTCAGCCGCGGCCGAACATGCGGCGCCAGCCGCGGCGGCGGCTGGCCGCGCGTTCGGCGTCGACCTCCGCCCTGACCCGCTGACCGACCGAGTTCAGGTGGTCCTCGGCCTCGTCGAGGAGGGCAGCGGCGGTGCCGTCGGCGACACTCGCCGGCTCCGCCGGGGTCGGCGGCGTCACCAGCGAACCGTGGGTCCACGCCAGGTCGGCGAGCCGGCGCTCGTACATCGGGCAGTTGTCGGGGCAGCGCCACGGCGCGTCAGGGGCGAGATCGAGGTCGCACTTCCGCACCGTCTCGCCGTTGGCGTACGTCCGGCTCTCGAAGTGCTTGCACTCCTGGCGCATCGGCATCGACGCCAGCGTACGCCCGCCTCACCGGCGCGACGCCGCGGCTCACGCGATGCTTACCTCACTCGGTCGACGCCACCGCGATCGCCTCGGCCTCGCCGGTGATCGCCGGGTTCGTCCGATCCGACGGCAGCAGCCGGCGGACGGCGATCGCCGTCACGGCGACGATCACGGCGGCGGTCGCGGCGGCGATGCCGAGGCCGTCGACGAAGGCGTTCTTCGCCGTGTCGAGGAGGCTGCTGGCCGCCTCGCCCGAGACCACGCCGGAGTCGATGAGGCCGTGCACGCCGCCGATGCTCGCCTCGGCGACTTCGCGTGCTTGGGCCGGGAGCTGGCTGGCCACGCCTGAGACACCGGACGTGTACTGGCTGGTGACGAGCGAGCCGAGCACGGCGACACCGAGGGCGCCGCCGAGCTCGCGGGTGGTGTCGTTCATCGCCGAGCCGATGCCGGCACGATCACGAGGCACCGCCGTCATCAGCTGCGTGGTCATCGGCGCCATCGTCATCGCCATGCCCCCAGCGAGCAGGACGATCGTGACGAGGAGGTACCAGTAGGGGGTACTCGGGTCGAACGTCGCGGTGAGGGCGAGCGCGACGGCGACCAGGCCGAGGCCGGTCGACGCCACCTTGTTGGCACCGAAGCGGGAGACGAGCTTGGGCGTCTGCGGCGCGACCGCCATCAACACGAACGACACCGGCAGCAGGCGCACGGCGGCGCCGAGCGGGCTGTAGTCGAGCACGAACTGGAGGTACTGGGTGAGCATGTAGAAGGTGCCGAACATGGCGAAGAACGTGAGGCTGATCCCGCCCGAGGCGACGGCGAAGCGCCGGTCCTTGAACAGCCTGAGGTCGAGCATCGGGTGCTCGGTCCTCGACTCCCATGCGATGAACAGTCCGATCGCGAGCGCCGCACCGCTGAACCAGAGCAGGCTCGCCACGCTCAGCCATCCATGGCTGGGGCCCTCGATGATGGCGTACACGAGCGCGCTCAGCCCGACGATCGACAGCAGCGCACCGAGCGGGGTCGAGCGGGGTCGCCTTCCGGTCCTTCGATTTCGGCACGAGCACGGCGCCGGCGACGAGTGCGACGGCGACGATCGGCAGGTTGACGAGGAAGACCGACCCCCACCAGTAGTGCTCGAGCAGCAGCCCGGACGTGAGCGGGCCGATCGCGGCCCCGGCCCCGGCGATGCCCGCCCAGATGGCGATCGCCCTGGCCCGCTCGCGCGTCGGGAAGACGTTGGTGAGGATCGACAGGGTCGACGGCATGACGAACGCCGCGCCGACACCCATGATCGCCCGGGCCGCGATCACCTGGCCCGAGCTGTCAGAGAGAGCGCCGAACAGCGAGCCCAGTCCGAACACGACGAGGCCGAGTTGGAGCGCGCCCTTGCGACCGAAGCGATCACCGAGGGCGCCGGCGGTGAAGAGGAGGCCGGCGAACACCAGCGCGTAGGCGTCGACGATCCACTGCAGTTCGGTGTTCGACGCACCGAGCTGGTCGGGACGCGACATCGTCGGGAGGGCGACGTTCAGGACGGTGTTGCCGATGATCACGATCATCAGCGACGTGCACAGCACGGCCAGGGTCTTCCACCGGCGGTCGTAGACGTGGGGATCGATGCCGTCGTAGTCGGTCGATCGCTACGGCGAGCGTCTCGATGCGGGGAGGGATTCATCGTCTTGATCCTGGACTCACGGGGGATGATGTCAGTTCTATTTCGCTACGATAGCGTAGTGTAGGTTCGAGTGTCGACCTGGAGTGGAAGTGACTGATGGCACGGCCGAGAAGTGAGGAGGCGAGGCGCAAGGCGATCGCCGCGGCGATCGACCTGATCGTCGAACGCGGCGTCGGCAACCTCAGCATCGAGGAGGTCGCGGCGCGGTCGGGGGTCGCCAAGACGACGATCTACCGTCACTGGCCCGAGCGGGCGTCGTTGATCATCGACACGGTGCGGTCGACGTTCTCGCACGTGACGACGCCCGACACTGGTTCGTTGCGGGATGACCTCGAGACCTACTTCGGCGAGATGGTGCGGGCCGACCTCAACGGCAAGGTGGGCAAGCTGATCCCCTCCCTCCTCGACGCCGCGGCGCGCGATCCCGAGATCGACTTGCTCATGGACCGGCTCTCGCTCGAGCGTCAGCAGCCGCTGATGACGATGGTCGCCCGGGCCCAGGAGCGGGGTGAGCTCCCGGCCGATCTCGACCGGGAGGTGGTCGTCGGCACCGTGATCGGGCCGATCGTTTTCCGCAAGGTGGTCCAGCGCCGCCCTGTCGACGCGGCCTACGTGGCCAAGTGCCTCGACGTCACCCTGACGGGTCTCGGCTTGCGAATCGCCCAGCCCACGGGCTGACCTCCATCTGGGCGGGATTCGTCCCACTCCGCGTTCTGGGCGGGATCCGTTCCACCTGTCGCGACGATTCCCGCCCAGATCGCCGGACGAGCGCGAATCTCGGCGGTCAGCCGACGGAGCCCTCCATCTGCAGCTCGATCAGCCGGCTCCACTCGACGGCGTACTCCATCGGCAGGGTGCGGGTGATCGGCTCGATGAAGCCGTTGACGACCATGCTCATCGCCTGCTCCTCGGAAAGCCCGCGGCTCATCAGGTAGAAGAGCTGCTCGTCGGCCACCTTCGACACCGTCGCCTCGTGACCGATCTGGGCGTCGCGCTCGCCGACCTCCATGTACGGGAGCGTGCGGCTCTCGGAGTCCTCGTCGAGGATCAAGGCGTCACATTGGACGTGCGACTTGCACCCCGTGGCGCCTTCGTCGACCCGCACCAGCCCGCGGTAGGTCGTGATGCCGCCGTCCTTGCTGATCGACTTGGACACGATCTTCGACGTCGTCTCCGGCGCGGCGTGGATCATCTTGGCCCCGGCGTCCTGGTGCTGGCCGGCACCGGCGTAGGCCACCGACAGCACCTCGCCCGTGGCCTTGGGCCCGACCATGTACACGCTCGGGTACTTCATCGTGAGCTTGGATCCGATGTTGCCGTCGATCCACTCCATGTGCCCCTCGGCCTCGACCCGGGCGCGCTTGGTGACGAGGTTGTAGACGTTGGGACTCCAGTTCTGGATCGTCGTGTAGGTCACCCGGGCGCTCGGCTTGACGATGATCTCGACGACGGCGGAGTGCAGTGAGTCGCTCGTGTACACCGGGCGCCGAGCAACCCTCGATGTAGTGCACCTGGGATCCCTCGTCGGCGATGATCAGCGTGCGCTCGAACTGGCCGGCGTTCTCGGCGTTGATCCGGAAGTAGGCCTGCAGGGGCATCTCGCACTCCACGCCCGGCGGGACGTAGATGAACGACCCGCCCGACCACACGGACGTGTTGAGGGCGGCGAACTTGTTGTCACCGGGCGGGATCACGGTGCCGAAGTACTGCTTGACAAGGTCGGGGTACTCGCGCAGGGCGGTGTCCATGTCGGAGAACAGGATCCCCTGCTTGGCGAGGTCCTCCCGGTTGCGGTGGTAGACGACTTCGGACTCGTACTGCGCGGTGACGCCGGACAGGTACTGGCGCTCGGCTTCGGGGATGCCGAGCTTCTCGTACGTCGCCTTCATCTGCTCGGGGAGCTCGTCCCACTCGTCGACCTGGGCCCCGGCCGGCTTGAGGTAGTAGTAGATGTCCTGGAAGTCGATGTCGGGCATGTTCACCGCGAACCACGGCGCCATCGGCTTGCGCTCGAAGGTCCGCAGAGCCCGCAGGCGCATCTGGGCCATCCACCGGGGCTCACCCTTCCACCACGAGATCTGCTCGACGACCCCCTGGTCGATGCCCTTCGCCGGCGCGAAGGCGTACTCGACCTCGTCGCTCCACCCCAGCTGGTACTTGGTGAGATCCAGGTCGAACGTCGTCATGCGTCACTCCCGACGGGCAGGGGGCTCAGGCGAATTTGCACTACCGCCATAGTAACAATTCGACCGAGGGACACCACGGGCGGGGCACCAACGATTCGCGTCGGCTAGAACAGCGGGGTGCGGGGGCGCTGGATCACTGCGCTGGCCTGCGGGATCGCGGGCGGAACACCCGTCGCTGCGGTCGCCACGCTCAGCGCCGCGACGCCGGTCCACGCCGCGGCCGGTCTCGACACGACGGCGACGGCGACGTACACCATCGACTTCCCCGCCGGGGTCGTGCGGGGCCGCATCGAGTTCGGCTTCGTCAACTCGCTGGCCGATCGCCCGGACGGCGGCCTCGTCGAGTTCACCTCCTTCGAGGGGTACCAGTTCGGGCTCCCGGCCGACGCCACCAACGTCACCGCGGCGACCGCCGACGGTCCGCTGGCGATCACCCTCGGCTCGGCGGAGGGGTTCCAGTTGGCGGCGGTCGACTTCGGGATCAATCTCGACTACCAGGAGCGGCTCGACATGGTCGTCACGTTCGACCTGCCGGGCTTCCCACCACGCGACCCCGAGCCGTGGCGGGCCAACGAGGCGTTCGTGGCCTTCGTCGCCTGGGGCTTCGGCGACCCCGGCGCCGGCACCGTGCGCATCGTCACTCCCACCGTCGGCGGAAGTCGCGATGCCCGAGCTCGACGACGGCTCGTATCCGATGCCTGAGGTCGTCGCGTTCGGCGATTCGACCGTCCACACCTTCGCCCGCCTGCCCGAGCCCGACGAGTTCGCCCTCTTCGTCACCGCGGCCGACGACCGCAAGCTCGTCGAATCCCGTCTCGACATCGATGGCAGCCGCGTTCTCGTCCAGGCCTGGCCAGACGACGTCAGGTGGGCCGAGTTCATGACCGCGCAGGTGCGCTCGGGCCTCCCTGCGCTCGAGCGGCTCACCCGACAGCCGCTGGACGACGATCAGCGCCTCATCCTGCGGGAGAGTGCCGAGCCGAGCCTCGAGGGTTACTCCGGCTGGTTCGACTACGGCACGGGCGTCATCGAGATGGGCGAGGAGCTCGACCCCGCGGTGACCCTGCACGAGCTCGCCCACCGCTGGTTCAACGACGACACCAGCTACCACCGGTGGATCACCGAGGGGCTCGCCGAGACCTACGCCAACGCCGTCGCCGGGCGGGCCGGCGGGACCGCCCACGAGCCCGGCGTCCCGCGGCGCCGCGCGCCAGGCAAGCGCCCACTGAACGAGTGGGAGAGCTTCAGCTTCGCCCAGCAGGACGAGCAGGCCGAGAAGTACGGCTACGACGCGTCGTTCTTCGTCGTCGACACGCTCTTCGACGAGATCGGAGCGGGACGGATGGCCGACATCCTGGCGGCGATCGACGCCGGTACGCCCGCTTACGGGACCTCGGGAGCGGCCCGGCCAGGACCGGTGAGCTGGCGTCGCTACCTCGACCTGCTCGAACAGGTCGGAGGCTCCGAGCGGGCGACCGCCCTGTTCCGCCGCTTCGTCGTCTCCGCCCCCGACGCGGCCGCGCTCGACGAACGAGCGGATGCCCGCGGGACATACGCCCGCCTCGTCGAGCTGGGGCGACGACTGGGCGCCTCCCGCTCCGGTCGCCGAGGACATGGAGGCGTGGCTGTTCGACGACGCCGGCGAGGTGATGACGGCCGCCCTCGACGTCATCTCGGCGCGTGATCGGTTCGACGACGCCGCGGCCGGTACCGGCATCGCGCTGCCCGCCGCCTTCGAAGCCCGTTTCGAGGCGGCGAGCGGTGTGGACGCGCTGGACGAGATCGGTGAGGACATCGCCGCGCTCGACTCCGCACTGAGCGTCGTGCTCGCCGCCGACACGGCGGCGCGTGCCGAGCGCACGACGCTCGAGGCCCTCGGGCTCGGGCGCGAGGACTTCTTCGCCGAGCTGACCGGCGCGCGCGACGCGATCAACGCCGGGGATCCCGCCGCCGCCGTCGACCTCGCCGGGCAGGTCCATTCGGCGCTCGCCGTCGCCGAGCCCGTCGGCCGCCAGCGGGCCAACGAGCTGGCCGACGCGGCCGCGAGCGACCCGTGGGTGGTGGCCGCAGGAGTCGGTGCCGCGTCTGCTGGCGGCCGCCGGGATCACCCTGCTCACCCGCCGACGCCGGTGGCGTCGGTGGGCCTCAGGCGACGTCGCGGCGCACGTCGATGCGGGCGGCGATGCGGCCGTCGACGGTGACGTCGAGGTGCGCGTCGGGACGCGGGTCGAGCTCGATGAAGATGCACTCGCCGGGGCAGGCCTCGGCGGCGTGGATCGCGGACTGGACACGACGGACGGGGACGCGAGCGAGCGAACCGGCACCACCGGGGTCGTTGAGCGGGAGGCCAGCCTCGGTGACGTAGGCGATCCCGTCCTCGAGCTGGGTGAAGACGTCGGGGCAGTGGTCGACGCACAGCCCGTCGCCCGTACAGAGGTCCTGGTCGATCCAGACGCGCATGGAGGCAACGAACGGTAGCGGGTGGCGCCTGGTTCCGCCTTGGTCACGAAATCGCGCCGACGAGGGGACAATTTCGTGACCGAAGCGTGAGAATGGCGAGCCGTGGCCGACATCGCACCCCCGATCGCTCCGACCAAGCCCCACACGTGGAAGCGCCCGACCGGGCCCGTCGACGACCCGTGGGCCTGGCTCGCCAACCGCGAGGACCCCGACACGATCGCCTACCTGCGAGGCCGAGAACGGCTTCGCCCGATCGTGGTTCGCCGACCACGATGACCTGGTCGAGACGATCTTCCAGGAGATCCGCTCCCGGGTGCAGGAGACCGACCTCTCGGTGCCCGTCCGCCACGGTCCCTGGTGGTACGTCAGCCGCACCGTCGAAGGGCTGTCGTACCCCGTGTACTGCCGTGGCGACGTCAATCGACACCGCCGCCGACACGGTCATGCTCGACTGCAACGTCGAGGCCGAGGGCCACGACTTCTTCGACGTCCACGCCGTGTTGGTCTCCCCCGACCACCGCCTGCTCGCCTGGTCGAGCGATCTCGACGGCGGGGAGCGGTACACGCTGCGCGTGCGCGATCTCGGCACCGGCGCCGAGCTCCCCGACGAGCTCACCGGCATCTCGTCGTGGGGCGGCCTCGCCTGGTCGCAGGATGGCCAGTGGTTGTTCTACGCCCGTCCCGAGGACACGATGCGGCCGTTCCAGATCTGGCGCCACCGCCTCGGTTCGCCGCCATCCGACGACGTGCTCGTGATCGAGGAGCGTGACGAGCGCTTCTACCTCGACGTGACGGCGACGCGCAGCGAAGAGTGGATCGTCATCACGTCGGCGAGCAAGACGAGCACGGAGGTGTCGCTGATCCCGGCCGGGGATCCAGCAGCCGAGCTCCGCTCCGTGCGCCCGCGCTCGCCCGACCTCGAGTACGGGGTCGACCACTGGGGGGACCGCTTCGTCGTGCTGACCAACCTCGACGCCCCCGACTTCCGTGTCATGACGGCGCCGCTCGACGACCCGGGCGCGTGGGAGGAGTTGATCCCGCACGTCGCCGGACGCCGGATCACGTCAGCCGAGCCGTTCGCCGGCCACCTGGTCCTGCACGAGTGGGCCGACGCCCAGCCCCGCATCAGGGTGCGGTTCCGCGACGGCACCGAGGAGGTCGTCGACTTCGGCACCGAGCCGCACGACCTCGAGCTCGGAGCCAACCCCGAGTGGGACACGACGTCGCTGCGCCTCGGCTACCAGTCGCTGACGACGCCGGCGACCGTGTACGACCACGACGTCGTCACCGGCGAGCGGATCCTGCGCAAGCAGACCCCGACCCCCAACGTCGACCTCACGAAGTACGTGTCGACGCGGACGTGGGCCCACTCGGCCGACGGCACGGAGGTGCCGGTCGACGTCGTCCGCCACGTCGACACCGCCGTCGACGGGAGCGCTCCGTGTGTCGTCTACGCCTACGGCTCGTACGAGGCGTCGCTCCCGCCGTGGTTCTCGGTCGCCCGGCTGTCGCTGCTCGACCGGGGAGTCACGTGGGTGCTCGTGCACCCGCGGGGCGGGGGCGAGCTCGGCCGCCGCTGGTACCTCGACGGCAGGTTGCTGAACAAGCGCAACACGTTCGTCGACACGCTCGCCGCGGTCGAGCACGTGGTCGCCGAGGGCTGGGCCGACGCGCGGCGGGTCGCGATCCGCGGCGGGAGCGCCGGTGGCCTGCTGGTGGGGGCGTGCGTCACGATGCGGCCCGACCTGTTCGCCAGCGCCGTCGCCGAGGTGCCGTTCGTCGACGTGGTGACGACGATGAGTGATCCGTCGCTGCCGCTGACCGCGAACGAGTGGGAGGAGTGGGGGGACCCACGGGGCGAGCCGTACGCCACGTACATGCTCGGCTACTCGCCGTACGACAACACCGAGGCGGCCGACTACCCGGCGCTGTACGTGACCGCCGGGCTCAACGATCCCCGGGTCGCCTTCCACGAACCCGCCAAGTGGGTGGCCAAGTTGCGTTCGGTCGGCGCCGGGGTCGACCGTCCGTTGGTCCTGCGGACCGAGATGGGCGCCGGGCACGGCGGCCCCACCGGCCGCTACGACGCCTGGCGGGACGAGGCCCGGGTCCTCACCTTCCTGCTGAAGACGCTCTGACCATCCGAGGTTTTCAGTTCACCGGAGGGTTTCCGTACCGGAAGGGGCGTTCGAAACCCTCGGGTGCGCTGAAATCCACGGCCTACACCGCGGCGAGGTCCACCACCAGCCCCTCGAAGGCGGCGAAGACCTCGACTCCCTTCTCCTGGCCGCATGCGGCGGCGCTGGCCGCCATGCGATCGATCATCTCGTCGTCGTGGGTGGGATCGTGGTGGAACAAGGCCAACCGGCGGGCGCCGACCTCACCGGCCAGCCACACCGCGTACTCGATGGTGCAGTGCCCCCAGTCGCGCTTCTTGGCGAACTCCGCCGGCGTGTACTGGGCGTCGTGGATCAGGAGGTCGACGCCGTCGCACAGCGCGCGCACGCCGTCGTCGATGCGCGCCCCGTGGAGCGGCTGCTGGTGGTCGCTGACGTACGCGACGCTGCGGCCGCCGTGGGTGACGCGGTACCCGCACGCCGCGCCGACGTGGGGAACGGCCGCGCTCGCGACGTCGAACCCGCCGACCTGGAACTGGGGCCTCACTTCCCGGATATCGACGCGCCCGGGGAGCCCCTCGAGCCCGATCGGGAACAGCGGCGGGCAGATCGTCTCCGCCAGCACCTCGGCGGCGCCCTTGCCGCAACTCTGCACGGGCGCGTAGACGACGAGCTCGGAGTCGTCGCGCAGCAGCGGACCGAAGAACGGAAGGCCCTGCACGTGGTCCCAGTGCAGATGGCTCAGCAGGCACGACGCCGCGGAACGGCTCATCCTTCGGGTAGCCGAGGCCGAAGTAGCGGACGCCTGTGCCGAGATCGAACAGCAGCGGCTCCTCACCGGGAGCGGCGACGGAGACGCACGAGGTGTTGCCGCCGTAACGCGCGATGTCGTCGCCATGGCACGGCGTCGAGCCCCGTACGCCGTGGAACGTGATCAACATGCGACTATCAATTCCCGACTCACCCCTTGATCAACCCTCCGCCACCGGGCTCACGGTACGTCCGCGAACGCAGTTGTGTAAACGTAGGGCCCGGTGACGTTGGTTACACCCTATTACGGTCGCACTTTGTGAATACCACCGCGGTCGCCACGAGCACCCGTGAGGCTGCCCCGGCCGAAGGCGCAGCGACGCTGCCGGACGGCCTCGTCGTCGTCGTCAAGGAGGAGTGCGAGACGTGCCGCATGGTCGCCCCGCTGCTCGCCGAGCTCGCCGGCCGCGGCGACCTCACCGTGTACACCCAGGACGACCCGTCGTTCCCACCCGGGATCCCGGCCGTCCACGACGACGACCTCGGCGTGAGCTGGCGCCACGACATCGAGACCGTGCCGACGCTCATCAGGGTGGCGGACGGACGAGAGGTCGAGCGCACCGTCGGCTGGTCGCGCGACGACTGGCGGCGGATCACCGCCGTCGACGGACCTGGGTGCCGAACTCCCGCCGGCCCGGCCCGGGTGCGGCTCGCTGAGCGTCGACCCCGACCGCGTCGACGAGCTGCGCGTCCGGTTCGCCGGCGGGAGGCTGCGCTCGCGCCGCGTCGAGCTCGCCGAGCGCGAGGACGACATCGAGGCGATGTACGCACGCGGCTGGACCGACGGGCTGCCGGTCGTCCCGCCGACCGAGGAGCGCGTCCTGCGCATGCTCGAGGGCACCACCCGCGAGCCCGGCGGCGGTGGTGGCCACGGTGCCCCCCGATCTCGCCGACGTGACGGTCGAGAAGGTTGCGATCGCCGCGGTGATGGCCGGCTGCCTGCCCGAGTACCTGCCGTGGGTGCTCACCGCGGTCGAGGCGGTGTGCAACGACGAGTTCAACATCCACGGCGTTCTCGCCACGACGATGCCGGTCGGGCCGGTGATCGTCGCGAGCGGTCCGGGCACGCGGGCGATCGGCATGAACGCCGGGCGTGAACGCGCTGGGTCAGGGCAACCGGGCGAACTCGACGATCGGCCGGGCGTTGCAGCTCGTCGTGCGCAACGTCGGCGGTGGGCGTCCGGGCGGCGTCGACCGGGCCACCCACGGCAACCCGGGGAAGGTCTCGTTCTGCTTCGCCGAGCGCGCCGACTCGCCGTTCGGCTCGCTCGCCGAGAGCCGCGGCGCGACGCCGGGAGCGGACGCCCTGACCGTGTTCGCCGGCGAAGGTCCCCGCTGCGTCGTCGACCAGATCTCGCGCCGGCCGGAGAGCCTCGCCGGAAGCCTCGCCGCCTGCCTGCGCACGCTCCACTCCCCCAAGCTCGTGCTCGGCTTCGACGTCGTGCTCGTCGTCGGCCCCGAGCACGCACGAGTGTTCGCCGACGCCGGATGGGACCGGGCGCGGGTGCTCGCCGAGCTCGACGAACGGCTGCAGATCCCCGGCGCCGAGCTCGTGCGGGGCGCCGGCGGGATCGACGAGGGCCTCCCGGCCGCGTTCGCCGACAAGACGCTGCCCAAGTTCCGCCCCGGCGGCATCCTGCTGACGTGCGCCGGCGGCGGGGCGGGACTGTTCTCCGACGATCATCGGCGGCTGGGCCAACGGCGAGATCGGCAGCCAGCCCGTCACCCGGGAGGTGCATGCATGAGCACGCGGTTCGTCCTCGACCCGACCAGCGAGCGGCACGTCGCCGAGCGTCAACGCCTCGACCGCCCGGCCGCGATCTCCGGGCTCCGGGTCGGTCTCCTCGACATCTCCAAGCCGCGCGGCGACGTGTTCCTCGACCGCATCGAGGCGCGCCTCGCCGAGGCCGGAGCGAGGGTGCAGCGCTACCGGAAGCCGACGTTCTCCAAGCCGGCGCCGGTCGACCTCCGCCACGAGATCTCCACCCAGTGCGATGTCGTCATCGAGGCCCTCGCCGATTGAGGGAGCTGCACGTCGTGCAGTGTGCACGACATCAGCGACCTGGAGCTGCGGGGCGTGCCGTCGATGTTCGTCGCCTCCGCCGAGTTCGTCGAGGCGGCCGACGCGCAGTCGAAGTCGCTCGGCTTCTCCGCCGTGGCCCGCGTGTTCACCCCCCACCCGATCCAGGACCGCACCGACGACGAGATGCGCGCCTACGCCGACGCCGCCTACGACGAGATCGTCGCCGCGGTCACCGGCTGATTCAGACCGATAGCTCGCGAACGGCGTCGGCGACCGCCAGCGTCCGGCGGGCGTTGGCGACGTGGAGGTGCTCGATCATCCGGCCGTCGACGGTGACCACGCCCCGCCCGTCCTTCTCCGCCTCGGTGTAGGCGTCGATGATCCGCCGCGACAGCTCGACGTCCTCGGCGGACGGCGACCAGGCCCGGTTGGCCGGCTCGACCTGGCTCGGGTGGATCAACGTCTTGCCGTCGAAACCGAGCTCGACACCCTGACGGCACTCGGCGGCGAACCCTTCGGCGTCGGCCACGTCGTTGTAGACGCCGTCGAGCGCGACCTTGCCGGCCTCGCGCGCGGCGAGCAGCGCGGTCGCCAGGTGCGAGAGCAGGTTGGCGCGGCCGGCGATCAGCGGGGCCCGCAGCTCGCGGGCGAGATCGTTGGTGCCGAGCACCAGCACATCCACGCGGGGGTGGGCGGCGATCGCCCGCACGTCGAAGATCGCCTTCGGCGTCTCGATCATCGCCCAGATCGGTGTCGCCGCGGCCCCGACCCGGTCGAGGTGGGCGGCGACCTCGTCGACGTACTCCACCGAGTCGACCTTGGGAACGACCACCGCCGCCGGGCCGGCGACGCCCGCGGCGGCCAGGTCGTCGGCGCCCCACGGCGTGGCGAGGCCGTTGCAGCGGATCGTCAGCTCCCGCCGGCCGTACTCGCCCGACCGCACCGCCGCCGCGGCCCGGTCGCGTGCGGCGGCCTTGGCGTCCGGGGCGACGGCATCCTCGAGGTCGAAGATGATCGCGTCGCAGGCGATCGTCTTCGCCTTCTCCAACGCCCGCTCGTTGGCCGCCGGCATGTACAGCACCGACCGGCGGGGCCGGAACTCGGTCGCTCACGTCGGAGAGTCCGTAGGCGTCGGCGAGCTCCGGATCGCGGGCGGCGAGCTGCGTGGCCAGCTCGACGATCACGCGGCACTGCTTCACCGAAGCGTCGTCCTCCATCTTGCCGTCGAGCATCACCGCGCCGGTGCCGTCACCCATCGCCTCGATGCACGCGCCGGGCGTGGGCGACGTCGGCGGGGTCAGGGCTGAACACCCGCTTGGCGATCTCGATCTGGCTCGGGTGCAGGCTCCACGCGCCGACGCAACCGAGCAGGAAGGCGTTGCGGAACTGGTCCTCGCAGGCGACGGTGTCGGCGATGTCGCCGAACGGACCGTAGAACGGCAGCACGCCGTAGGTGACGCACGCGTCCACCATGCGGGCGATGGTGTAGTGCCACAGGTCCTGCTGGTGGGTCGGCGCGGGGAACTGAGGGATCAGCCGGGTCGGGGTCAGCGCGGACGACGTAGCCGGGATGGCCACCGCCGACGCGGGTCGTCTTCATCCGCCGGTTGGCGGCGAGGTCGGCGGGGCCGAGCGACAGCCCCTGCATCCGCGGCGACGCGGCGCAGATCGCCTCGACGTTGGCGACCCCCCGGGCGGTCTCGAGGATGGCGTGGAGGAGGAGCGGCCGGTCGAGGCCCGCTCTGGCCTCGAGTTGGGCGACGAACCGGTCGACGTAGTGGATGTCCTCGGGTCCCTCGACCTTGGGGATCATGATCACCTCGACGCGGTCGCCGACCTCGGTGACCGCGGCGGTGAGGTCGTCGAGCACCCACGGCGAGTCGAGCGCGTTGACGCGGGTCCAGAGCTGGGTGTCGGGGTGATCCCACGCCTTGCCGATCTCGATCAGACCCGGCCCGCGCCGCCTCCTTCTCCGATGCCGGTACTGCGTCTTCGAGGTTGGCCAGCAGGACGTCGACAGTCGGCGCGATGTCCGGGCACCTTGGCGACCATCTTCGGGTTGAAGGCCGGAAGGAAGTGGATCACCCGGGCGGGACGCACGGGGATCTCGCGCACCGGCTCGGGCGCGCCGACGGCGAGCGGACGGAAGAAGTCCTTCGGGGGTCGCACGACCGGCAGCGTAGACGTGGGCCGTTACGGCAGCCGAAGGTCGGAGCCGGTGCGGACGACGAGGCGATCGGCGACGAGGCCGGCGACGATCCGGGGCGGGAACCCGTCGGCGGGCGCCGGCCCGCGGGCGAGGCGTCGCAGCACCCGTCCCCTGGCCTGGCGGTCGCTGCCCTCGTAGGGCGCCTGGACGGGTGCTCACGCCCGCCGAACCCAGCCGCGGGATCGGGTGCGGAGGTGCCCGCTCGCGTGCCACCGGCACCGACCCGCCACCGGGCAGTCGCCACAGCGCGGGACCGGTCGACACACGGCGGCGCCGAGATCCATCAGCGCCTGGTTCCACGCCCAGCCGGCGCCGACCGGCACGAGCGCGTCGGCCATCGCCTGGACCCGACGCATGGTGAGACGCTCCCCCGCGACCCGGGCCAGGACACGGGCGATGTTCGTCTCGACCACCGCGACGTCGCGCTCGAAGGCGAACGCGAGCACCGCTCGCGCCGTGTACGGACCGACGCCGGGCAGGGCGAGCAGCGCGGCGAGCTCGTCGGGCACGCGCCCACCGTGATCGGCGACGATCACGGGCCGCGGCGTCGCGCAGGTCGCGGGCCCGACGGGGATAGCCGAGGCCCTGCCACCTCCGCAGCACGTCGGCGAGCGTGGCGCCGGCACACGCCGCCGGCGTCGGGTAGGCGGCGCAGAACTCGAGCCACTTCGGGATCACCCGTCGCGCCTGGGTCTGCTGCAGCATCACCTCGGCGACGAGCACGCGCCACGGGTCTCGCGTCTCCCGCCACGGCAGGTCGCGCAGCCGCGGCAGTCCCCAGGCCAGGACCGCGCCGGGATCGATCGGGGCCGCGGCGACCGTCAATCCGCGGTCCCCGCGCGCCGGCGGTTCCTGCTGCTCCGCCGGCGTCTGCTGTCCGCGGCGGCTTCGCTGCGGCCGCGCCCTTGCGCTCCCACGAGCGCATCGCGAACTCGATCCGCCGCTCGCTCTCGTCGGTCTCGCGGTTGGCGATGTCGCGCAGCCGGTCGAGGCGATCGCGCCGTTCGATCGACCACGGGCCGACGCGCAGCGACGCGTACAGGATGCCGCCGAGGACGATGGGGAACCAGTACTGGGCGAGCCGGTACGACGCCACGCCGAGCGTGGCCACCCGCCGGGTGAGGCCGAACCCGACGAGCGTCGGGATGTAGACACCCTCGACGATGCCGAGCCCGCCCGGGGTGATCGGGATCACGGCGACGATGTTGGCGAGACCGAACGCGATGAGGAGGTCGAGCGGATGGACGGTGCTGCCGAAGGCGCGGATGAAGACCCACAGCGAGGTGGCGTCGAGCAGCCAGGCGCACGTCGAGCCGAGCACGACGCGGCCGAGGACCGCCCGGTTCTCGACGAGGTCCTCCACCCGCTCGCCAACCTTGCGCAGCGCGTCGGCTGCGGTGTCGGCGTCGAAGCGGAGCTTGGCGGCGAACCAGCGCAGGATCCGTTCGGCGCGGCCCTGGCCGTGGATCAGGCCGAGGATGAGGAAGGCGGCGAAGAGCATGATCAGCACGCCCGCCAGCGCGGCGGTGACGTACAGCGGGTTGGCGCCCCGATGCAGCCGGGATCGAGACGAGCAGGGCGGTCCAGAACAGCAGGTTGAGCACGACGGCCGAGCCGAGCCCGGCGGTGGCGAGGGCGAACCCGGCGTCCGGGCCGCTGATCCCGGACAGGGTGAGCAGGCGGTAGCCGAGGGCGGACGAGGCCGCGCTGCCGCCCGGGACGATGTTCCCCAGCGCCTTGCTGCTCATCTGGATGCGGAACATCCGCAGCCGGGAGATCGAGTGCGCGCTGGGGCCCGAGCGCCGAGCGGGTCATCAGCGAGTAGCTGAACCAGGCGCTCATCTGCAGCACCACCCCGCCGACGAGGAAGATCGGCTGCACCCGGGTGAGCTCGTCGGCCGCGCTCCGGAAGCCCGGGATGAGCGGGAGCACCACGAAGTAGACGACGGCGACGAACACCAGGACCTTGAACGTGAGCCGCACCGGCTTGAACCGGGGTCGCGGCACCGGGCGCGACGGGTCGCGGGTGATCGGCGGCAGCTCGCCCGTCTCGATCACCACGTGCTGGTCCGGCACGCTCACCTTGCTAGTCGATCCGCTCGCGGCACCCGAGGGTTTGGCGCGCCCCATCCGGTCAGGAAACCCTCCGGATCGCCGTCTACAGCAACTCGATGATCCGGCGCAACCTGGCGACCAGCCGGTCCCGGACGGCGCTGTCGGTCTTGCCCAGGTGGACGAGCACGGCATCGCGTTCGGGGAGCACGACGACGTACTGGCCCTCGTAGCCGTGGGCGGCGAGCGAGCCGGGCTGGTCCGGCCACGTCCACCAGTGGCGCCCGTAGCCGAACCCGGTCTCCGGATCGTGGGCCACGACGGTGCGGGCGTGGTCGACCCATCCCGCCGGCAGGATGCGGGTCCCGCCGGCCATCCCGTCGTTCAGGTACAGCTCGCCGAAGCGGGCGAACTGCCGGGCCGGCGCGTGGACGTACGACGAGCCCACCCAGGTTCCGGCGGCGTCGAAGCGGGGATCGGCGTCGGGCATCCCCGCCGGTCCGAACAGGCGCTGGTCGAGGAACGCGCGCATCGCCGGCCTCGCCCGCTCCCCGACCGAGGAGGTCGCCGAGGATGCGACAGATGATGTTCGTCGTGCCGGACGAGTAGTTCCACACCGTGCCCGGCGGGTGGTCGAGCGGCAGGGCGGCGGCGTAGGCCGCGTGGTCGTCGGCGCCGTCCCCGAAGAGCATGTCGAGGCAGTGCGACGGCTCGCCCTCGACGTAGCTCTCCACGAACCGCAGCCCGGCCGCATCTCGAGCAGGTCGAGGAGCGTGATCGCGCCCTTCGGGGTCCCCGCCCACGCCGGCACCGCCGCCGGCTCGGCGGGATCGAGACGGCCGTCGCCGACGAGCACCCCGACGGCGGCGTGGACCATCGATTTGGCGGTGCTCCACGAGATCAGTGGCGTGTCCGGGCCGACCGCGATGTCGTCCGGCTGGAACAGGTTCCCCGGCTGAACGCCGTAGCGCTCGACGACGACTTCGCCGTGGCGCACGAGCACGAAGCCGAGGGTGATCCCCTCGGCCGCCGGCCGTCCGAACAGGGCGTCGACCTCGGTGTCAAGCGCGGTCACGATCGATCCATTTGTGCGGCGTCTCCGGAGCTTGGGCGATCGCCATCTCCACCGCCTCCTCGACGGTACCGGCGCGCTGGGCGAGCGCCCGGTGGGACGGGCGGATGAACGCGGCCGCGACGGCGGCGTCGAAGAACGCGAACAGCGGCGCGAAGAACCCGTCGACGTCGAGGAACACGACCGGCTTCGGCGATCAGCCCGAGTTGGTTCCACGTGAGCAGCTCGATGGTCTCGTCGAGCGTGCCGTAGCCGCCGGGCAGCGCGATGAACCCGCTCGCCAGGTCGGCCATCCGGGCCTTGCGCTCGTGCATCGAGCCGACGACCTCCAGCGACGTCAGACCGGGATGGGCGATCTCCGAGCGCACCAGCGCGTCGGTGAGCACGCCGATCACCTCTCCCCCTCCGGCGAGCGCGGCGTCGGCGACGATCCCCATCAGGCCGACGTGACCGCCGCCGTACACGAGGCCGAGGCTCGCTCGGCGAGCTCCCGACCCAGCCGCGCCGCCTGCTCGACGAACGCGGGGTGCGACCCGACGTTCGAACCGCAGAACACACCGACCCGGACGGCCACGGGCCAACACTGGCAGCTCCGCTCGTTCGGAACCAACGGGCGCCCGTTTGTATCGTTCGGCCGGCATGAGCGAACGCACTGAGCCCGATCTCGCCGCCGCGGCCGATGCGGTCGAGCTGGCCGACGGCGTGATCGGCACCGCCGTCCGGCGTCTCGCCGCGACGGGCGGTCCCGACGCCAATCAGGTGCTCGCCTACGACGTCGCCCACGCCGCCGCCGCCGCGGCCACGGCGCGGGCGCTCCTCGACTACGGCGCCAAGGGCGACGTCGAGGCCCGGATCACCTGTGCCTACACCGCCGACATGGTGCACGACCTCGTCACCCGGCTCGCCGGCCGGGAGCAGTCTGTGGGGCGTCGGAGCCGGGGGCGCTCGGCCCGCCGCCCCGCTGCTCGAGCACGTACCGGGATCCCGACGTTCCTGGCCGCCCTCGCCGAGACGCCGGGTCCGCGTCACCTCGCCGACGACATGGAGATGGTCCAGGACACGTTCCGCTCGTTCGCCGACAACGTCGTCGCCCCGCACGCCGAGCACGTCCACCGCACCAACGACGACGTGCCCGAGACGATCATCTCCGGGCTCGGCGAGCTCGGTGCGTTCGGGCTCTCCGTCCCCGCCGAGTACGGCGGCTACAGCGAGGGCGGCGACGGCCGAGTACCTGGCGATGGTCATCGCGACCGAGGAGCTGAGCCGGGCGAGCCTGGGGATCGGCGGATCGTTGATCACCCGCCCGGAGATCCTCACTCGAGCGCTGGTGCGCGGCGGGACCGAGGCGCAGAAGAAGCAGTGGCTGCCGCGGCTCGCCACCGGCGAGGTGATGGCGGCGGTCGCCGTCACGGAACCCGACTTCGGCAGCGACGTCGCCGGCGTCAAGGTCACCGCCACCCCGGCCGACGGTCGCGACGGCACACCGGGCTGGGTCATCAACGGGGTGAAGACGTGGTGCACGTTCGCCGGTCGCGCCGACGTGCTCATGCTCCTCGCCCGCACCGACCCCGACCGCACCAAGACCCACCGCGGGCTCAGCCTGTTCGTCGTCCCGAAGCCGCGGGGCGACGCCCACGGGTTCGAGTTCGACGCAGGAGGATGGCGCGGCCGGCCGGACCGGCAAGCTGACCGGGCGGCCGATCGACACCATCGGCTACCGCGGGATGCACAGCTACGAGCTCGCCCTCGAGGACTGGTGGGTCCCGGCCGACCACCTGATCGGCGAGGCGGACGGCCTCGGCCGCGGCTTCTACTACCAGATGGAAGGGTTCGAGAACGGCCGACTGCAGACCGCGGCGCGCGCCGTCGGGGTGATGCAGGCCGCCTACGAACAGGCCCTCGAGTACGCCCGCCACCGAACGGTGTTCGGGGCGCCCATCCTCGACTACGAGCTCACCCGGGTGAAGCTCGGCCGGATGGCCGTGCTGATCCAGGCCGGCCGGCAGTTCGCCTACCGCGTGGCGGGACTGATCGCCAAGGGCAAGGGGCCACCGAGGCGAGCATGGTCAAGGCCTACGTCTGCAAGGCCGCCGAGTGGGTCACCCGCGAGGCGATGCAGATCCACGGCGGTTTCGGCTACGCCGAGGAGTACCCGGTGAGCCGGCTGTTCGTCGACGCCCGTGTGTTGTCGATCTTCGAGGGCGCCGACGAGATCCTGTGCCTGAAGGTGATCGCCCGCCGCTTGACGGGCTGACTGCTTCAGACGAGTTCGCCGAGCGACACGATCCGGTCGAAGGGCACCGCCGGGGTGATCGTCGAAGGGGTCGAGGAGGATCGGGTGCAGGCCGGCCGCGGTGGCGCCGGTGACGTCCATCGTCACCGAGTCGCCGACGTAGCAGATGCGCGCCCGGTCGAGGCCGGGGAAGTGGACGGCGGCGAAGTCGAAGATGCCCGGGTCGGGTTTGGCCACGCCGACCACGTCGCTGTCGACGACGCAGCGCACCGGCACCCCGTCGCCTGGCCCGACCTGGCAGACCCGGGACCGCCGGAGGACGGTCTCGATCTGCCCGGACGCGTTGGAGACCACGCCGAGCGGCAGGCCGGCGGCGGCGAGCGCGGCGAGCGCCTCCATGCTGTCGGGGATCGGCCAGCGCCAGAGGGCGGCGATGCGGGCGTGGCCGAGCACGGCCGCCGCCTCGTCGACATCGCCGTCGGTGACGCCGATCGACCGGACGTACGCCCGGTCGTACTCGCGCCAGTCGCGCTCCTCGGCCCCCTGGGCCGACTTCACGGCCATCGCCGCGTAGTGGGCGCGGCGATGGCGTTCGACGTCGTCGATGCCGCCGTAGTAGGCGAGCAGGGGCCCGAGCACGGTCGGATCGGGCAGCACCAGCACGCCGCCGGCATCCAGCCAGACGGCGTCGAAGCGATCGCCCAGGGTCAGCCGCCTCCGGTGAGGTCCGAGACGTTGATGTTGCAGTCGTCGAGCACCTCCGTCACCTGCTCCATCACCTGCGACGGATCGGAATCAGTGCCGATGTCACCGAGCGCGTCGGAGAGACAGCTGACCTGATCGTCGTCGAGGTTCGGGAAGACCTGGCGCAGCAACGATTCGGTGTCGGGCACCGAGATGTCCGGGAGCGAGATGTCCGGGAGCGACGGCAGGGTGATGCCGCCGGGCAGCGTGCCGCCCGGGAGCGAGGGCACCGTGATCCCGCCCGAACCCGTGTCGTCGGTGGCTTCCGTGTCGTCGGTGGCTTCCGTGTCGTCGGTGGCCTCCGTGTCGTCGGCCGGCTGGTGTCGGAGGTGATGCCGGGCTCGTCGTCATCGTCGTCACCGCAGGCGGCGAGACCCAGACCGCCGAGCGCGGCGAGCGGGATGGCGAGGGTGGCGAAGGAATCGCTTCACGAGGGCTCCTTGTCGGGGGGGGTTCACGAAGGCGCAACGGTAGCGCCCGGAGGTCAGCTCAACGTCTCGCGGAACAGCTCGAGGGTGCGGTCCCACGCCTCCAGCGAGTGCTCCGCCGAGTAGACCTCAGGGCGCGAGTCGTTGAAGAAGGCGTGGTCGGCACCTTCGTGGACGTGCACGGTGGCGTCCTTGCCCAGCCCACGGAGCGTCGACTCCAACTCGCGCGCCATCTCCGGCGTGAAGAAGCCGTCGTTCCCGGCGTACTCACCGACGACCTTGGCGTCGAGGCGCGACCAGTCCGGCTGGGCCGACTCCCACGGGATCAGGCCGTAGTACGGCGCCGCCGCCTTGATCGCGTCCGGCCGGTGGGCCGCCAGCACCAGGGCCAGCCCGCCACCCATGCAGAAGCCGACGACGCCGACGCGGGGGTTCTCGGAGCGTTCGACGAGTAGGTCGACGGCTCCGGACATGTCTTTGGCGGCCTGCTCGACGTTGAGCGCCATCATCAGCTTCCCCGCGCCGTCCGGCTCGCTCGCGGTCTGGCCGCGGTACAGGTCGGGCGCCAGCGCGGTGAACCCGGCGTCGCCGAAGCGATCGGTGACGTCGATGATGTGCGGCACGAGCCCCCACCACTCCTGGATCACGATGACGCCCGGACCGCCGCCGTCGGCCAGGTAGCCGTCGCACGTCACCCCGTTGCTCGGAAAGGTCACCATCTCACCCATGGCCGGTCACCGTAGACGCGCGACGAGGGTTCGTAGTCGCTGGCGGGCCAGGTGCTCGAGGCACCGGCGGTCCCGAGCGGCCGTGATCGCGTCGGCCGGTTGGCGGTGGTGGAGATCGGAGCGACGGTTGTGCGGTTCGCATTCGAGGTTGCCGGTGGCTTCGTCGGTGGCGCCGCCGGCGGCGTGGGCGACTCGATGGTTCACGTCGCAGGCGGTGATCGGAGCGTCACAGCCGGACGGGTGGCGGCAGTGGCGGTCGCGCACCTGGATCGCCCGGCGCAGCATGCCGCGGAAGGTGCGCTGCTTCGATGCGGCGACGACGCGATCGGCGCCGTCGAAGATGAACGTCTGCACCTGGCAGCGGGCGAGGTGGGGGACCACCAGGTCCGGCGTGATGACGGTGCCGGTAGCCAGTTCACACAGATGCTCAACGGTCGCGTCGCCGGCAAGGATGCAGATCAGTGGCTCAGGGCGACGCCCGTCCGCGGGAGCGGTCTGGGCTCGCACCGCCAGCTCGACGAGCGCCGCGGCGAGCCGTTCGCTCGTTGTACGCACGACACTGTGGCGTTGATCGCGGTGGTACAGCCGCGTTCGATGCGGCGTAGCGCTTCGCTGACGGCGGCCCCGCCGATGGGGTCGAGGGCGAAGTCTCCGATGACGGTGCCGTCGAAACCGGTGCTGATGCGCAGCGAACCTGGCTTCGGTGGCGGCGTCCCGTCGCGGTCGAGCTCGGCGTCGGCGCGCTGGCACCAGTACTGGATCGCCTTGGTCACCTGACCGAAGGTCAGCTCCTCACACTGGGTGACGAGGACGGCCTCATCGCGGGCGAACAGGTCGTGCCGGCCGTCGCCAGCCGCACTGGCGAGCAGGTCGACGTGGTCGGTGCCGATCGAGCCGGCGGCGAGCGGATGCTGCCGTCAGCGGCATCGTGGCGAGCGACGGGCCGCGACGCATGATGGCCCTCGCGGTGCCGCCGGCAACCCCGGCGGCACGGGACAGGCGGGCCCACGGGGCACGTGAACCATCCGACTGCCAGACTCCGCGGCCCTCCCAGCGGCACGCCCGGCGGGCGATCTCGGCGTCGAGGCGGTGGCGCAAGCGAACCAGGGCGACCAGCTCGGCGTCGAGCTCAGTGTCAGTCAGGGTCTCGAGCTCCACCGCGGCGGCGTCGTCCACCGCTTCGCTGAGCGAGTCGACCACCGTGTTCATATCAGCCATCATATCGAACTGGTGTTCGTAGGTCAACCTCAGCGGTGAAATTGGTTTCGCCGTATCGGCCACTGAGCGGACGCTGGACCGCCGCAACCTGCCTCCTCCGATAGCCACCTTCGATCGGTGACGCACGTCAGCGCGCAACCACTCATTCTCAGCCGATGCCACGCGTCGAATCTCCGGACGGTGTTACTGGACATCGCGGAGACGACGAGCGCCCCAGAGCATCAGTACCAGCGCCACGATTCCAGGCACGCAGTGCACGGCGAGCACGCCGGCGAGCGACGGTCCGCCCCAGTCGTCCTCGTACGACGCTGGGTCGCCGTAGTCGATGGTCACGAGCTCAACGATCGCACGGACAACGAAGTACGCGCCCACGACGTACGCAAGAACAATTCCGGCGACCTTCATCCGCGGCGACCCTAGGACGCGAACGGGCGCGATGAGCCGGCGTCTGATCGAGGCCATTCCCAGGGGCATGGTCTTTGTGCGGGCACAAACCGGAGTCTGTACGCCTCCCCGGGTGTCGAATAGCCTCCGGCTATGACAGCTCATTGCGTTCCCCGGCCACGCAGGCCGCTGGCCGCCGCTCGTTCGCTGGCGCTCACTCGCTCGCATCGGTACTGGTGGTCCCCATGACCGCTGTCGACACGCAACGTTCGCGGGCCTTCACCGACGACCGGGCCCATGTGTTCCACTCCTGGTCGGCGCAGGCGCTGCTCAACCCCGTCGTCGTCGCCGGTGGCGAGGGCGCCCGCTTCTGGGACGAGGACGGCAAGAGCTACCTCGACTTCTCCAGCCAGCTCGTCAACCTCAACATCGGCCACCAGCACCCCAAGCTGGTGGCCGCGATCAAGGAGCAGGCCGACAAGCTGTGCACGGTCGCGCCGATCTTCGCCAACGACGCCCGCAGCGAGGCGGCCCGCCTGATCGCCGAGCTCGCCCCCGGCGACCTCGACATGGTCTTCTTCACCAACGGCGGCGCCGAGGCGACGGAGAACGCGATCCGCATGGCTCGCGGTCACACCGGGCGGCACAAGGTGCTCACCACCTACCGCAGCTACCACGGGTCGACCGGCGGGGCGATCACGATGACCGGCGATCCCCGTCGTTGGGCCAGCGAGCCGGGCTTCCCCGGCATCGTCAAGTTCTGGGGCCCGTACACGTACCGCTCGGCGTTCCACGCCGCCGACGACGCCGAGGAGTGCGAGCGGGCGCTCGCCCACCTCGCCGACGTGATCATGGTCGAGGGTGGCCACAACGTCGCCGCCATCGTGCTCGAGACCGTCGTCGGCACGAACGGCATCCTCGTCCCGCCCGACGGCTACCTCGCCGGCGTTCGCGAGCTGTGCGACCGCCACGGGATCGTGATGATCGCCGACGAGGTGATGGCCGGGTTCGGCCGCTGCGGCGAGTGGTTCGCGGTCGACCGGTGGGGCGTCACGCCGGACCTGATCTGCTTCGCCAAGGGGATCAACTCGGGGTACGTCCCGCTCGGCGGGGTCATCATCAGCCGGTCGATCGCAGCCACGTTCGCCGAGCGCCCGTACCAGGGCGGGCTGACGTACTCGGGCCATCCGCTTGGCGTGCGCGTCGGCGGTGGCCAGCATCAACATCTTCAAGGAAGAGGGGATCATCGAGCACGCCCGCCACCTCGGCGACGACGTGATCGGTCCGGCCCTCACCGAGATCGCGGCACGTCACCCGAGCGTCGGCGAGGTACGCGGGCTCGGCGTCTTCTGGGCGTCGAGCTGGTCCGCGACCGGGCCACCCGGGAGCCGCTGGTGCCCTACAACGCCGCCGGAGCCGACAACCAGCCGATGGCCGACCTGGCCGCCGCCTGCAAGGAGCGGGGGCTGTGGCCGTTCGTCCACTTCAACCGACTGCACGTCGTGCCGCCGCTCGTCATCAGCGACGAGGAGATGCGAGAGGGCCTCGCCATCCTCGACGAGGCATTGGCGGTGGCCGACGGCCACGCCACTGCTTGAATCACTGTCGATGTTGCTGTCCCGTCGCCGCCGCGACGGCCTGCCCAACCAGTGGCGGGAGATCCTCTCCGCGCGGTCCGCCCAGTGGGCGCTGCTCGACGCCGGCGAGCGGACCCGGCTCGGTGAGCTCGCCGATGCGTCTGCTCGTCGGCAAGCGGTGGGAGGCGGCGCGGGGCATCACGCTCACCGACGAGGTGCGCACGCTGATCGCCGCCCACGCCGCGCTGCTCGTACTCGGGCTCGACGACGACTCGTACGAGCGGGTGGGCACGATCATCGTTCGCTCCGGGGCGATGCGCCGGCGGCCGCCGCAACCGCAGTGGGGGCGGGTCGGTGGCGTCGTGGACGGTTCGCCCGCGCCGGTCGACGGCGAGGCCCACCAGCAGCGACGGCCCGGTGATGATCAACTGGAGCGCCGCCCGCCGCGAGGCCGCCAACCCGCGCCTCGGCCGCGACGTCGTGCTCCACGAGTTCGCCCACAAGCTCGACATGCTCGACGGCACGGTCGACGGCACGCCGCCGCATCGCCGACGACGCCACCCGGCGAGCGCTGGATCGACATTGCACGGCGGAGTACGAGGCGGTGCGCCGAGGCGAGCCGAGCCTGCTGCGCGCCTACGCCGGGACCAACCCGGGCGAGTTCTTCGCCGTGGCCACGGAGACGTTCTTCACCCGACCGCTCCCGATGGAGGCGGACAAGCCGGAGCTCTACGGGGTGCTGGCGGCGTTCTACCGCCAGCACCCCGCCGAACGTGTCCGCCGCGTCACCGTTTAACGGTCAGGAACCGCCGGGCTCGAGGGTGACCTCGATCGGCTCGAAGTCGGCGCCGTTGATGTCGACGCTGTCGCCGAGCAGGGCGTGGGCTTCCTCGACGATCTCGTTGGTGTACGCACCCTCGGTCGGCGGCGCGGTGAGCACCGTCGCGCCCTCGAGGTTCGGCGTGTTCTGGGCGATCTCGACGGTGCGGTCCCACGCCGCCTGATCGGTGATGCCGATGCCGCTCTCGGACGGCCAGATGAGCTTGTTGATCTCGTTCATCTGCCACAGCTGGTGGCTGTTGCCGAGCTGCGAGCCGGCGGCGACGACGATGTCGCGGCACGACTCGGCGTTGTCGCGGCAGTAGGCCCAACCCTCGATCGACGCGGCGACGAAGCGCGCGGCGATGTCGCGGTACGCCTCGTCCGACTCCAACCTCGCCCCGTCGGCCCAGATCGCGTCCTGCAACATCCCGACGCCGACCTCCTCGTAGGAGATCGACGTTGAAGTCCTCCGGCTGGTACAGCTCGCCCGTCTCCGGGTTCTCGGCCTCGAGCACCTGGGCGTACTCGTTGTAGGTCATCGCCTCGGCGGCGTCGATGTCCCCGGCGAGCAGGGCGGCCATGTCGAACTGCTGCTGCACGAGCGTCACGTCGTTCGCCGGGTCGAGACCCTCCTCGGCGAGCGCGGCGAAGATCTCGTACTCGTTGCCGAAGCCCCAGTTGCCGATGT
Source organism: uncultured Acidimicrobiia bacterium (assembly GCA_963839695.1). Classification (GTDB taxonomy): domain Bacteria; phylum Actinomycetota; class Acidimicrobiia; order Acidimicrobiales; family Ilumatobacteraceae; genus JALZMG01. Next base: position 368,380 of record CAWIVW010000016.1, read on the forward strand.
TCTTGCCGGCGAAGTCGGCGGGCGACGTGATGCCGGCGTCGGCGAACGACACCTGCAGCGTGCCGGAGCGCTGGAACATCTGGGCGATGTTGGTGATGTCGGCGCCCTGCTCGCGGGTCTGCGAGCGCCTTGGGCACCCAGGCGATGGCGAAGTCCGCTTGCCCGTCGGCGAGAACCTGCTGCGGCACGATGTCGACGCCACCTTCCGTGATCGTCACGTCGAGGCAGCGGTCCTCGTAGAAGCCCTGGTCGATCGCCGCGTAGTAGCCGCCGAACTGGGCCTGGATGAACCATTGCAATTGCAACGTCACCGGATCGGGCGTCTCGCACTCAGCGGCCGGAGCGCTGCCTTCAGAGCCCGCCGTCGTGCCCGGCGCCGCGGTGGTTCCGGCGCCGCGGTGGTTCCGGGCGCCGCGGTGGTTCCGGGCGCCGCCGACGTCGCCGGTGCCTCGGTGCCGCTCGGCGCCTCGGTGCCCGCGGTGTCGTCGTCGTCGTCGCCGCACGCCGCGGCTCCAACGGCGAACGCCACGGCACCGACGCTCGCCAGCCTCAGTCGATTCCTCATCTGGTGGGTCCTCCCCCAGGGCTGCCGCCCCTTTGGTGTGTGGTGATGCTCTCCAAGGCCATGGAGATCAGGTAGAACACCAGCCCCAGAAGGCACGCGCCGAGCACGTAGGCCCAGGCGGCGGCGGTGTTCGCGGTCATGTTCGAGGTGATGCGGGTGCCCAGGCCGTTCTGCGAGCCGCCGAAGTACTCGGCGACGAAGGCGGTGATCACGGCGGCCGGCGCGGCGATGGTCAGCGCCTGGAACAGGTACGGGACGGCGTTGGGGATGCGCGCCTTGGCCAGCACCTGCGACGGCGTGGCGGCGTACGAGCGCAGCAGTTCGAGGTGCGTCGACTCGACCTGGCGCAGGCCCTTGGCGACGTTGACGAGGACGATGAAGTAGACGACCAGCGTCACCATCAGGCGCCGCGGGATCTCCGACGTGATCGCGAACATGTTGTTGAAGACCGCGACGAGCACGAAGATCGGGATCGCGTTGAGCCCGATGGCGAGCGGCGTCAGCATGTCGTTGAGCAACCGGAAGCGCATCAGCAGGAACGCCATGGCGACGCCGAGCACCGTGCCGAACGACGAGCCCGATGAGCGCGTTCGTCCCCGACACCTTCGCCGCCTCCCAGATCTCGTCGAGGTTGCCGATGAACGCGTCCCAGATCACCGACGGCTTGGGGAGGAAGTAGGGCTTCCAGTCGAACACGTTCACCGCCTGCTCCCACAGGAACAGGAACGCGATGCCGAACAGCAGCGGAGGCCACACCGCCCGGAACAGACGGCCGACGCTCATTGATCCTCCGCGACGCGTGCCGCTTCGAGATCGTCGACCTCGTGGCCGCGCAGCGCCTCGCGCACCTCGGTGATCTTCTTGAAGAAGCCGGCGTCCTCGCGGGTGTCGACGTCGCGGTGGTCGCCGAGCTCGACGTCGATCACCCGGATGATCCGACCCGGGTCGCGGCGACATCACCACCACACGATCGGAGAGGAACACCGCCTCCGGGATCGAGTGGGTGACGAACACGACGCTCGTGCCGGTCTCGCTGCAGATCCGCAGCAGCTCGGCCTGCATGTGCTCGCGGGTCATCTCGTCGAGGGCGCCGAACGGCTCGTCCATCAGCAGCAGCGGCGGGTGGGCGGCGAGGGCCGCGGGCGATCGCGACCCGCTGCTGCATTCCGCCCGACAGCTGCCACGGCCGGTGCTCGGCGAAGTCGGCGAGCTTGACGAGCTGCAGCATCTCCATCGCCCGCTGCCGCGCCGCTTCGTCTTGTCCCAGCCCTTCAGCTCCAGGGGCAACTCGACGTTCTTCACGACGTTGCGCCAGTCGAACAGCCCCGCCTGCTGGAACGCCATCCCGTACTCCTGGTCGAGCCGGGCCTGGCCCGCGGCCTTGCCGTTGACCCGCACATCGCCCGTCGTCGGCTCGATGAGGTTGGCGATCAGGCGCAGCAGCGTCGACTTCCCGCACCCCGACGGCCCGATGAGGCTGACGAACTCGCCGGGCGCGACGACGAGGTCGACGTCGACGAGCGCGTCGACCTGCCGGGTGGTGCCGCGGGTTGAAGACCTTCCCGGCTCCGATGACCTCGACTGCGTTCGGCGCCGGTCATCGCGTGCGGTCCTCGGCCGGCGGGCGGTTGCGGCTCGCCGCCGGCCTCGAAGGCGGCGACGACGCCCGACCATCGCCAAGCCCAGGGCCGCCGCGCCGAACGAGCGCGGTGTACATCTTGGCCGGATCGCCCGACGCCTGCCTGGCGTACTCGATGATCAGACGCCCGACTCCGCCGCGCAGGCCGGTGGAGATCTCGGCGACGAGGACGCCGATCACCGACGCCGTCGCCGCCAGCTTCAGGCCGGCACCATGCGCGGCACGGCGCCGGGGAACCGCAGCGAGGCGCATCGTCTGGAGGTTCGTGGCGGCGAAGCTGCGCATCAGCTCGAGCGACGTCGCCGAGGCCGACTCGAGCCCGCGCAGCGTCCCGACGGCGACGGGGAAGAAGGCGAGGAAGGCGCCGAGCACGGCGACCGACAGCCATCGCGGCCACTCCCACCCGCCGATCTGCAGCCGCCCACCCCAGCTCACGACGAGCGGGGCGAGGGCGATCATCGGCACCGTCTGGGACACGACGAGGTAGGGCATCAGGCCCCGGCGGACGACGCCGAACCGGGCCATCACCGTGGCCAGCGCCACTCCCGACCACGGTGCCGATGACGAAGCCGGCGAAGGCGAGCCGGAACGAGTACCACGCGCCGGCCAGCACGACCCGCCAGATCGGCCGGTCCGACGTGCGGCTCTCGGGGTCGAACAGCCGGTCGCCCATCTCCCAGACATGCGGCATCGCGGTGTCGTTGGCACGGGGCAGGAGGTTCCAGCCGAACACCTCGCCGCCGTCGCTCCGGGCCGATCAGCTTGTAGAGCTCCCAGGCCCCGGCGACCAGCGCCAGCGCGAGGACGAACAACAGGAGCTTGCGGGCCACGTCAGCGTCTTCGCCGCGGCGTGATCGGCGAGCGCCGGGAGGATGTGCTCTCCGTACGACTGCAGCGTGGCGTCCTTGCCGTCGTGCTGCAGGTAGATCGCGAACTGGTCGACGCCGAGGTCGCGCAGCTCGGCCAGCCGGCGGAGGTGCTCGTCGACCGGGCCGAGGATGCAGAAGCGGTCGACGACCTCGTCGGGCACGAACGCGGTGTGGACGTTGCCCGCCTGCCCGTGCTGGTTGTAGTCGTAGCCCTCGCGGCCCTTGATGTACTCGGTGAGCGCGGTCGGGACGTCGGACGAGTCGCCGTAGCGGCCGACGATGTCGGCGACGTGGTTGCCGACCATCCCGCCGAACCAGCGGCACTGGTCGCGCAGGTACGGCAGGTCGTCGCCGACGTACGCCGGCGCGGCGACGCAGATCGTGACCGCGTCGGGGTCGCGGCCGGCCTCGCTCGGCAGCCTCCCTCACCGCGCCGATCGTCCACGCCGCGATCTGCGGATCGGCGAGCTGGAGGATGAAGCCGTCGCCGACCTCGCCGGCGAGGGCGAGCGCACGCGGCCCGTAGCCGGCGACCCACACCTCGAGCCGGCTCTTCGCCGCCCACGGGAAGGTGATCGTCGAGCCCTTGTAGTCGACTCCTCGCCCGTTGGCGAGCTCGCGGATGACGTGGATCGACTCGCGCAGCGTCTCGATCGTCGTCGGCTTGCCGTTGGTGACCCGCACCGCCGAGTCGCCCCGGCCGATCCCGCACACCGTGCGGTTGCCGTACATCTCGTTGAGCGTGGCGAAGATGCTCGCGGTGACGGTCCAGTCGCGGGTGGCCGGGTTGGTGACCATCGGGCCGACGACGATGTTGCGGGTGGCGGCGAGGATCTGGCTGTAGATGACGTACGGCTCCTGCCACAGGATGTGGCTGTCGAACGTCCACACGTGGGTGAAGCCGTAGGCCTCCGCCCGCTTCGCCAGATCGACGACGCGCGCCGACGGCGGCGTCGTCTGCAGCACCAGCCCGAGTCCCATCCCCGGCCACCCGCCCGCTGCGCAGCGCGTCTCGTGCGCTCCGCGCCATCGCCGTTCAGGTCACGGTTCTGCGGGAAGCCGAGGTCGACCTTCGACGTGTGCGGGTCGGGCCAGCGCTCGGTGACGACCTTGCCCCTGCGTGTAGAAGTTGATGCCCTCCGGTCCGTACATGTGGGTGTCGCCGAACAGGCTCGCCTTCCAGCCGCCGAAGCTGTAGTAGCTGACCGGCACCGGGATCGGCACGTTGACTCCGACCATCCCGACGTTGACCTCGTACTGGAACTGGCGGGCGGCGCCGCCGTCGCGGGTGAACAGCGCCACGCCGTTGCCGTACGGGTTGGCGTTGATCAGCTCGAGACCCTCGTCGTACGAGTGCACCCGCACCACCGACAGGACCGGGCCGAAGATCTCGTCGTCGTACGCCTTCGTTCCCGGACGCACGTTGTCGAGCAGGCTCGGGTTGAGGAAGAAGCCGTCCGAGGGGGCACCGTCGCGCCCATCGACGACGACGGTCGCCCCCTCGGTACCGGCTCCCTCCACATAGCCCCGCACCCGGTCGCGGTGCTCGCCCGGTGATCAGCGGGCCCATCTCGTTGTCCGGCTCGGTGCCCGGCCCGACCTTCACCGACGGGATCCGCTCGGCGATCTTGCCGACGAGCTCGTCGGCGATCGTGTCGACGGCGAGCACGACGCTGATCGCCATGCACCGCTCGCCCGCCGAGCCGTATCCGGCCGACACGGCCGCGTCGGCGGCCATGTCGAGGTCGGCGTCGGGCAGCACGAGCATGTGGTTCTTGGCCCCGCCGAGCGCCTGCACCCGCTTGCCGTTGGCGGTGCCGGTCTCGTAGATGTACCTGGCGATCGGAGTCGAGCCGACGAAGCTCACCGCCTCGATGTCGGGGTGCTCGAGCATGCGGTCGACGGCGACCTTGTCGCCCTGCACGACGTTGAAGCAGCCCGGCGGGAGGCCGGCCTTGGCGAGCAGCTCGGCGATCAGCAGCGAGGCCGACGGGTCCTTCTCGCTCGGCTTGAGCACGAACGTGTTGCCGCAGGCGAGGGCGTTGGCGAACATCCACATCGGCACCATCGCCGGGAAGTTGAACGGGGTGATGCCGGCGACGACGCCGAGCGGCTGGCGGATCGAGTACACGTCGACGCCGGTGGCGGCCTGCTCGCTGTAGCCGCCCTTCAGCAGGTGCGGCACGCCGCAGGCGAACTCGATGTTCTCGAGGCCGCGGGCGACCTCGCCGAGGGCGTCGGACATCACCTTGCCGTGCTCGGCGGTGAGCAGCGAGGCGATCTCCTTGCGGTTGGCGTCGACCAGCTCGCGCAGGTGGAACATCACCTCGGCGCGGCGGCCGAGGGAGGTGGCCCGCCAGCCGGGGAACGCCGCCTTGGCCGCGGCGACGGCGGCGTCGACTTCGGCGACACTGGCGAAGTCGACACTCGCCGCTTGCTCCCCCGTTGCCGGGTTGAACACCGGGCCGGACCGACCGGACGTGCCTTCGACGACCGCCCCGTCGATCCAGTGGGAGATCCTGTTCATTCGTTCGTTTCCTCTCAGACCAGGGATTGGGAGAGGCCGCGCTTCAGGTAGCGGCCGTGGCCCTTGGTGCCGGTGAAGGTGTCGTTCTCGACGACGACCGTGCCCCGGCTGAGCACGGTGTCGACCTTGCCGTCGACCTCGAAACCCTCGTAGGCCGAGTGGTCCATGTTCATGTGGTGCTTGTCGTTGACGCCGATCTTGCGTCCGCCCGTTCGGGTCCCAGATGAGGATGTCGGCGTCGGCGCCGGGGGCGATGACGCCCTTGGTCGGGTAGAGCCCGAACAGTCCGGGCCGGCGTCGTGCAGCACGTCTCGACCCAGCGCTCGAGCGAGAGCTCGCCGGTGACGACGCCCTGGTAGATCAGCTCCATGCGGTGCTCGACGCCGCCGATGCCGTTGGGGATCTTGGAGAAGTCGCCGAGGCCGAGCTCCTTCTGCTCCTTCATGCAGAACGGGCAGTGGTCCGTGGACACGACGGCGAGCTCGTTCATCCGCAGGCCCTTCCAGAGGTCGGCGCTGGTGGTGCTCGTGCTTGGAGCGCAGCGGCGTCGAGCAGACCCACTTGGCGCCCTCGAACCCGGGCTGGGCGAGCTGGTCCTCGATCGAGAGGTAGAGGTACTGCGGGCAGGTCTCGGCGAACACGTTCTGGCCGGCGTGGCGGGCGGCGGCGATCTCCTCCAACGCCTCCGACGCCGACATGTGGACGACGTACAGCGGCACGTTGCCGGCGACCTTGGCCAGCTGGATCGCCCGGTGGGTGGCCTCGCCCTCGAGCTCGGCCGGGCGGGTGAAGGCGTGGTACTTGGGGTCGGTCTCGCCGCGAGCGAGCGCCTGGGCGACGAGCACGTCGATGGCGATGCCGTTCTCGGCGTGCATCATCATCATCGCCCCGGACTCGCCGGCGTTCTGCATCGCCCGCAGGATCTGGCCGTCGTCGGCGTAGAACACGCCGGGGTAGGCCATGAACAGCTTGAAGCTGGTGATCCCCTCGTTGTCGACGAGGTAGGTCATCGCCTTGAGGGCGTCGTCGTCGACGCCGCCGATGATCATGTGGAAGCCGTAGTCGATGGCGCAGTTGCCGTCGGCCTTGCTGTGCCAGTCGGCGAGGCCGTCCTGCACCCGCTCTCCGGTGCGCTGGACGGCGAAGTCGACGATCGTCGTGACGCCGCCCCACGCCGCCGCGGTGGTGCCGGTCTCGAACGTGTCCGACGCCGCAGTGCCGCCGAAGGGGAGCTCCATGTGGGTGTGCACGTCGACGCCGCCGGGGAGCACGTACTTGCCGGTGGCGTCGATCGTGCGCACGGGGGCGATGCCGATGGCCTCGGCCTGGCCGGGGGCGAGCACGGCGGCGATGGTCTCGCCGTCGACGAGCACGTCGCCGGCGGTGCGCCCGGTGGGGCTGAGGATCGTGCCGCCGGAGATCAGCGTGGTAGTCATTCTTGGTCAGCCTCCAGTGCGAGCGACCGAGCGCCAGCGAGGGAGCGGCCAGCAGCTGCGCAGGCGGTATACGGCGTGGCCGGGGAACGCCATGAGCGTCGTCGCCATGTCAGCGCTCGACCAACTCGTCGTAGGCGTCGGGCCGGCGATCGCGGTAGAAGGCCCAGCGGTCGCGGACCTCCTTGATCTTGTCGAAGTCGAGATCGCGGACGATGAGCTCGGGCTTGTAGGCGTCGCCGACGTCGCCGACGAACTTGCCCTCGGGGTCGACGAAGTAGCTCTGGCCGTAGAAGTCGTTGTCGCCGATGTCGGCCTCGATGCCGACCCGGTTGATCGCGCCGACGTAGTACATGTTGGCCACCGCCGAGGCGGGCTGCTCGACGCGCCAGATGTACTCGCTGAGACCACGGTGGGTGGCCGACGGGTTGAACACGATCTCGGCGCCGTTGAGGCCGAGCGCCCGCCAGCCCTCGGGGAAGTGGCGGTCGTAGCAGATGTACACGCCGACCTTGCCGACGGCGGTGTCGAACACGGGGTACCCGCCGTTGCCGGGGCGGAAGTAGAACTTCTCCCAGAACCCCTTGACCTGCGGGATGTGCTGCTTGCGGAACTTGCCGAGGTAGGTGCCGTCGGCGTCGATGACGGCCGCGGTGTTGTAGTACAGGCCGGCCTGCTCGATCTCGTACATCGGCAGCACCATCACCATGCCGAGCTCGCGGGCGATCGACTGGAAGCGCTGCGTCGTCGGGCCGTCCGGGATCGCCTCGGTGAAGTCGTAGTACTTGGTCTCCTGCACCTGGCAGAAGTACGGGCCGTAGAAGAGCTCCTGGAAGCACATGATCTGGGCGCCGTCGCCGGCGGCCTCGCGGGCGGCCTCTTCGTGCTTGTCGATCATCGCCTCCTTGCTGCCGGCCCAGTCGGTCTGCAGCAGTGCGGCTCGCACGATGTTCGCCATGGGTTCCCCCTCGTCGTTGGTCCCTCGTGACGCGCCGAATCGTAATGTGACACGCCCAGCTGGACAATAGAACCATTGTGACCGTACATTCGGTTCACCGAGGGTTCACGAAGGGATCCGCTTGCTCAACGACATCGTCATCGAGATCACGGCCGTCGGTGCCGAGCCGATGGCGATGGGCGCAGCGCCCGCCGGATCGCCTCGGTGATCGGGCGGATGATCACCGCCGGGGACCTGCCCGTCGGCACCCGGCTGCCGACGGTGCGCGAGCTGTCGCGCCGCCTCGGCGTCTCGCCGACGACCGTGAGCGAGGCCTGGCGCAGCCTCGCCGATGTCGGGGCGATCGAGGCCCGCGGCCGCAACGGCACCTACGTCCGGCCGCCGACGGGACCCGGTGGGCCGCGTCGCTACCGCCGGGTCACCGAGGGCCCGGGCCACTTCGCCCTCGACCTGTCCTCGGGCACGCCCGACCCGGCGCTGCTCCCCGATCTGGCACCGATCGTCGCCCGGGTCAGCCGGCAGTCACTGACGTCGAGCTATCTCGACCACCCAGTGCTGCCGGAGCTGGAGTACGAGCTCGTCGCGTCGTGGCCGTTCCCGCCGGAGGCGGTCACGGTGGTCGACGGAGCGATGGACGCCCTCGACCGGGTCGCCGCGGTCGTGCTGCGGCTCGGCGACCGCGTCGTCGTCGAGCACCCGTCGTTCCCGCCGCTGCTCGATCTGCTCGAGCAGATGGGGTGCGAGGTCGTCGGCGTCGACACCGACGACGGCGGTCTCGACGTCGACGGCGTTGCGGGCCGCAGCTCGCCGGCGGTGCGAAGGCGTTGTTCCTGCAACCCCGGGCGCAGAACCCGGCCGGCTCGGCGATGGGCCCCCGGCGGGCGAAGGCGCTGGCGGGGGTGCTGGCGAGCACGCCGACGATCGTGGTCGAGGACGACCACGCCTACGAGATCTCCACCGCGCCGCTCGTCAGCCTCGGCCGGTGGCTCCCGGAGCGCACGGTCCACATCCGCAGCTACTCCAAGAGCCACGGGCCCGACCTGCGACTCGCGGCCATCGGGGGCGCCGGCGACCTGGTGACGGCGGTGGCGAACCGGCGCCTGCTCGGGCCGGGATGGTCCAGCCGGATCCTCCAGGCCCTGCTGCTGGAGTTGCTGCGCGACGGGGCGACGGACGCGACGATGCGCGCGGCCGCGGCGACCTACGCCCGCCGGCGGGCGTTGGTGTCCGGTGTGCTCGCCGATCACGGCGTGCCCGTCGCCGGCCACGACGGCATCAACCTGTGGATGGAGGTCGCCGACGAGCGGTCGGCCACCGTCGCCCTCGCGGCCCGCGGCATCGGCGTCGCCCCCGGCGAGCCGTTCCTCGTCCGTCCCGACACCGACCACCTCCGGGTCACCGTCGGCCTGATCCCCGATGACCATCTCACCGCCACGGCCGAGCACCTGGCCGCGGCCGCGGGGCACCGCCGCCGTCGCGGCCACCACCGCTGACAGCGCTTTGGTCACGATTTTGGTTGCCCGTCCAACCAATTTCGTGACCAAGCGAGCCACGGGTTCCGCTTCCGGGTCCACGCTGCACCCAAGGGAGGTGTGGAACACCGGCTCATCACCAACATCACCATCCGCGCCTCGAACCAGCACGGGCTGATCACGCTGGCGCAGCTCGAGATCCTTGGGGGTAACGCGTCAGCAGCTCCGCACATTGGCCAAGGACGGGTGGCTGCTTCACGATCGCCCCACGCGTCTTCGGCATCGGCCGGCGCGCCGCCGTCGATCGACCGACGACTCATGCTCGGGCTCCTGAGCCTCGGGCCGGCGGCAGTCGTGAGCCATGAAGCCGCCGCGCGGCTGCACCGCTTCGATCGCTGCCTGCCAGAGGCCGTCGAGTTCACGGTCCCGCGCACCCGCCGCAACGCGGACATCCCGTTCCCAGTCCATTCGACCGGTCTCCTCCCGCCGATCGATCGAGTCAAGGTGGCCGGCTACCCGTGCACCTCGGCGACGCGCACGATCATCGATCTAGCCCGCGGCCGCATCCCGAAGGTGCGCTTGGAGGCTGCGATCGACTCCGCCGTCCGTTCTCAGGCCAGCTCACCGCTCGTGCTCGAACGCCGTCTGGCCGACCTCCGCGGACCCGGGCGGTGGGGAGCGCGAAAGCTCGACGAGTTACTGCTCGACTCCGGAGGCCACACCCTGCTGGAGCGGCGCTTCTTGCAGCTCATGCGCACGGCCGGCCTGCCGAGCCCGAGGACGCAGGTCGTCCATCGCCGCGGTGGCCGGACGTTCGCCCGAGTCGACTTCATCTTCGAGGAGCAGTCCGTCGTCGTCGAGGTGTCAGGGCGCAAGGGCCACGCGTCCGACGCCGAGCGAGCCAAGGATGCCCAACGGCGCAACGAGCTCCAGGACGTGGGGCGCAAGATCTACGAGTACACCTACCACCAGGTGACCCGCGAGCCCGACTACGTCATCCGCACGATGCATGAACGCCTAAGTCACGCTGTTGGTTGACCGTCCAACCGAATTCGTGACCAAAGCGGCTAGTAGGTGCCGCCCAGCTTGGTGTGGTCCCAGCTGACCACTCGGTCGACGTCGATCACGACGCCGACCCGCTTGCGGGCCTGGGCCTCGAGGAAGGCGAGCACCTCCGGCGACGACGCGGCCTCGGTGCCCTGGTACTTGGCCGCGACGGCCCGGCCGATGGCGACGATCTCGTCGAAGTCCTCGACGATCCGCGCCGATCCGACCAGCTCCACCCCCCGCAACTCGCCGTAGGTGTCACCGCTCTCGACGAGCGCGGTGACCCGCGGATCACGGCGCAGGTTGACGATCTTCTGGCTCTTGCCGAACGTCCAGAACGACGGGTGCCCGTCGAGCATCGCGTACCACATCGCCACCAGGTGGGGATGACCCGTCGGACCGATCGTGGCGACGTTGAGCACGCGCTGCTCGTCGAGGAACGCGGCCCTCTCGTCGTCCGTCATGGCGATCTGCTCGCGTCGGCTCGGCACGCGCGGTGACGCTAGCGACGGGGACTACATCGGGCTGGACCGGAGCAGCTCCGGCGCCATCTCGCACTCCGCCCTGACCGCCGCCGGCTCCGACGCCGGCAGCCGACCCGTCGGACCGACGACGTGCGCGACCAGCTCCAGCGGGAGCGTCTCGGCGTCACGCGTCCAGTAGTCGTCATCGCGCTCGAGGCGAGCGGCGATGGCCTTGATCATCGGGCTCGGCAGCCGCCGGCCGCAGCCGGCGACCACCCAGACCGGCGTCCGGGCGATGCCCGCCACCGCCGCCAGCACCGCCGACCCGACAGGGGCGACGAGCCGCGAGGCATCGAGCGCGTCCGCTTCGACGAGCACGAGGTCGGCGTCCGCCGCGGCGATGGCCGCGGCCTCCATCGGCACCAGCTCGCACTCGATCTCGCTCCGCTCGAGACGCTGGACGAACGACTGCCTGTCCGCTCGACGGCAAGCACGCGCAGATCACCCCGCCGGCCGATCGCCTGCCCGGCGATCTCCGGCCACCCCACCGTGGCGACGGTCGCGCCTTCGGGCAGCTCGCCGGCGAGCACGTCCGCCGTGCGGTCGGCCTCGATCTCGGCCACGGCCGCCCGCGCCGCGGCCATCGGGTCGGCGCTCGTCAGCAACCGCGCGCCCAGCCACCACAGCGGCCCACACGTCGGGTGGCGTTCGACGATGCGGCGGCATGCCACGACCAGGCCGGACGGGTCGATGCCCGAGCCCCCGCAACGCCCCCGCGGTCTCCCGGACGAGCGACTCGGCATCCGCCCCTCGGGCCCGGGCGACGTACCGGAGCCGCTCGATCGGATGCACGCGTGCGGAGGGTACCGACGCCCGGTCGATGTTGGGGCCTGATTGCCGCGCCTTGCTACCGTCGCACCCCGTGGACGAGCGAAGCGAGGACATGCCGGACGAGCGAGCGCCAGCTACACGCGGCCTGCGCAGTACGGCGATGGGGTGTGGGGGCGGAGCCCCCACAGCGTGAATGGCGACGAACCCTCCGCCGGACCTGGTGCTCACCCCACTGGGCGGCGAGGCACGACCGCTGCAGGAGTGGCTCACGACGTTCCATCTGGCGAGCGTCGTGCTCGATCCCTACACCAACGAGAGCTCGTGGATCCTGCCCACCGCCGCGCGCATCCTCGAGGGACTGCGCGGGTCCGACGCCAGGGTGAACTTCATCGTCACCGCCGACGCCGAGGACGCCCGCGCCTTCCTCGGGCCGCTCGTCAACCAGTTCCTCGTGTTCGTCGACCCGGACCGCATCGCGGTGAAGGCGCTCGGCCTCACCGAGCTGCCGGCGTTCGTGTTCATCCGGGTCGACGGCAGCGTCCAGGCCGCCGCCGAGGGCTGGCGGCCGGCTGAGTGGCGGGCCGTCGCCGACGCGGTCGCCGAGGCAACCGCATGGCGCCCGCCGGACATCCCGATGGTCGGTGATCCCGGGCCCGTTCCGCGGCTCACCGGCGCTCGGGTAGGCGCAGCGATGCCCGATACCGTGCCGAGCATGGCCGACCGGGCCTACACCGAGTTGCTGCCGCTGGGGCCGGACGACACCCCGTACCGCCTCGTCACCACCGACGGCGTGTCGACCTTCGACACGCCGGCCGGCACGTTCCTCCGCGTCGAGCCCGAGGCGATCACGCGCCTCACCGCCGAGGCGATGCGCGACATCGCCCACTACCTCCGGCCCGCCCACCTGGCCCAGCTGCGCCAGGTGCTCGACGATCCCGAGGCCAGCGACAACGACCGCTTCGTCGCCCTCGACCTGCTGAAGAACGCGTCGATCGCCGCCGGCGGGGTGCTGCCGATGTGCCAGGACACCGGCACGGCGATCGTCAAGGCGAAGAAGGGCCAGTTCGTGTTCACCGGCGGCGGCGACGAGGCGGCGATCGCCAAGGGCGTGCAGGAGACGTACCTCACGAGCAACCTGCGCTACAGCCAGATGGCCCCGCTGACGATGTACGACGAGGTCAACACCGGCACCAACCTCCCGGCCGAGATCAAGATCTCGGCCGTCGACGGCGACACCTACTCGTTCCTGTTCATCGCCAAGGGCGGCGGCAGCGCCAACAAGTCGTACCTGTACCAGGAGACCAAGGCGCTGCTCAACGAGGCGACGCTGCTGCCGTGGATGTTCGAGAAGCTGCAGTCGCTCGGCACCGCGGCCTGCCCGCCGTACCACCTCGCCGTCGTCATCGGCGGGACGTCGGCCGAGTTCGCCGTCGAGACCGCCAAGCTGGCCTCGACCCACTACCTCGACACCTGCCCGACCACCGGCTCGCCGCTCGGCCACGGGTTCCGCGACGTCGAGCTCGAGGCCAAGGTGCTGCGCGCTCGCCCAGCGGACCGGCATCGGCGCCCAGTTCGGCGGCAAGTACTTCTGCCACGACGTGCGCATCATCCGCCTCCCCCGCCACGGCGCCAGCTGCCCCGTCGCGCTCGCCGTGTCGTGCTCGGCCGACCGCCAGGCGAAGGGCAAGATCACCCGCGACGGCGTGTTCCTCGAGCAGCTCGAGACCGACCCGGCGCGCTTCCTGCCCGACGTCGAGCGAGCACCACCTCGACGGCGCGCCCGCCGTGCGCATCGACCTCAGCCCGGCCGATGGACGAGATCCGCGCCGAGCTGTCGCAGCACCCGGTGAAGACGCGGGTCATGCTGACCGGCCCGATGGTCGTCGCCCGCGACATCGCCCACGCCAAGATCAAGGAGCGCCTCGACGCCGGCGAGCCGATGCCCGCCTACCTGCGCGACCACTGCGTCTACTACGCCGGCCCGGCCAAGACGCCGGAGGGATACGTCTCCGGCTCGTTCGGCCCGACGACGGCCGGGCGCATGGACAGCTACGTCGAGCAGTTCCAGGCCGCCGGTGGCTCGATGGTGATGCTGGCCAAGGGCAACCGGTCGCGGCAGGTCACCGAGGCGTGCGCCCGCCACGGCGGGTTCTACCTCGGCTCGATCGGCGGCCCGGCGGCCCGGCTGGCGCTCGACAACATCACCAAGGTCGAGGTGCTCGAGTACCCCGAGCTCGGCATGGAGGCGGTGTGGCGGATCGAGGTCGTCGACTTCCCGGCGTTCATCGTCGTCGACGACAAGGGCAACGACTTCTTCGAGCACGTCCGCCGCGAGGCCGCGGCGGTCCCCTTGTCGCTCAGCTGATCGCGGCGACGACCGCGGCGCGCGTCGCCGCGGTCTCGTCCGGGTCGGCGCCGAACTCGACGGCGGCGAAGTCGGTGACCCCGATGTCGGCGAGCGCGCCGATGCGCTCGGTGACCTCCGCGGCGGTGCCGACGATGGCGATGTCGGCCGGTCCCTCGACTCCTTCCCGGTCGAGCATCGCCCGGTAGCTCGGCAGCTGGCCGTAGACGGCGAAGATCTTCGCCGGCCCGGGCGCGGGCGCCGTCGACGTCGTCGGTGACGCACACCGGCAGGGCGGCGATCGACCCGGGGCGCCGGGCGTCCGGCGGCCTCGGCGGCGGCGTTGATCGTCGGGATCGTGTGCTCGGCCAGGGTCTTCGGGCCCGTGCACCAGGTGATCGTGCCGTCGGCGAGCTCGGCCGTGACCTTGAGCATCTGCGGGCCGAGGGCGGCGACGACGATCGGGAACGGCGTCGCGCCGGCGACGGTCGACCGCGGCGTGCACGCGGTAGTCCTCGCCGTCGAACGACACGGCCTCGCCGCGGGACAGCGGCCCGAGCACGCTCAGGTACTCGCGCAGGTGGCGCACCGGCTTGGCGAAGCTCATCCCCATCATCGACTCGATGACGATCTGGTGGCTGAGCCCGATGCCGAGGCACAGCCGGCCGCCGGTGGCGGCGTTCACGGTCAGCGCCTGCTGGGCCAGCACCATCGGGTGCCGGGGGTAGGTCGGCACGACGCTCGTGCCGAGCTCGATCCGCGGCACCTCCCGCCCGACGACGGCGAGCGCGGTCAGCGCGTCGTGGCTGAAGATCTGCGACGCCCAGTACGTGGCGAACCCGTCGGCCTCGGCCTGCCTCGCCTCGGCGACGACGTCGTCGATCGTCCCGTCGTTGATCCGGCTGCCGAACGACCCGATCCGCATCGTGCGGACGGTACTTCGCATCCGAGGTGTTCGCGTGCACCCGAGGGTTCGTCGCATCCCGGAGGGGGCGCACGAAACCCTCGAGTGCCGCGAACACCTCGGATGGGCAGGG
Source organism: uncultured Acidimicrobiia bacterium (assembly GCA_963839695.1). Classification (GTDB taxonomy): domain Bacteria; phylum Actinomycetota; class Acidimicrobiia; order Acidimicrobiales; family Ilumatobacteraceae; genus JALZMG01. The sequence goes on from CAWIVW010000016.1 coordinate 383,566, forward strand.
TCAGGCGAGGGCGACGAGGTCGAGCCAGCCGGCGCTGAAGTAGTCGAGCTCGCCGTCGGGCATCAGCAGGACCTTGGTCGGGGCGAGCTGCTCGACGAACTCGGTGTCGTGGCTGACGAGGATGATCGCGCCGGGCCAGTCGCGGAGGGCGTCGGCCACCGCCTGCCGGCTGCCGGGGTCGAGGTTGTTCGTCGGCTCGTCGAGCAGCAGCAGGTTGTTGCGGCCGACCATCAGCATCGCCAGCGCGAGCTTCGTCTTCTCGCCGCCCGACAGCGTGCCGGCCTCCTGGAACACCTTCTCGCCCGACAGCCCGAACATGCCGAGCAGGCCGCGCAGCTCGGTCTCGGTGAGCTGCACGTCGGTCGGCACCTCGCCGCCGGATGTTGTCGAGCAGCGTCTCGTCGACGCGCAGGTTGTCGTGCTCCTGGGCGTAGTAGCCGACGGTGACGTGGTGGCCGAACGCGACCTCGCCGCGGTCGGCCGTCGGTCTCGCCGGCGAGGATGCGCAGCAGGCTGGTCTTGCCCGCCCCGTTGAGCCCGAGCACGAGCAGCCGCTCACCGCGCCCGAGGTCGAACGTCACGTCCTCGAAGACCGGCGGACCGCCGTAGCTCTTGGCCAGCCCGATGCGCGGTGACGACCGTGCGGCCCGGCGCCGGCGGGTCGGGGAAGCGCACGCGCAGCACCTTGTCGCCCCGCGGCGCGTCGACCCGCTCGGCGTCGAGGCGGGCGATGCGCTTCTCCATGTTGTGGGCCATCGCCGCCTTCGTCGCCTTGGCGCCGAAGCGGTCGACGAACCGCCTGCATCCGCGCCCGCTGCTTGGCCTGGCGGGCGGCGAGCTGGCGACTGCCGCTCCTCGTCGGCCGCCCGCGCCGCGAGGTACTGCGAGTAGGTGCCCTTGTACTCGACGAGGTGCCCGACGGCGTCCTCCTGCGGCCGGTCGAGGTGGAGCACCCGGGTGATCGCCTCGTCGAGCAGGTCGAGGTCGTGGCTGATCACCAGCAGCGCGCCGCGGTAGGACCGCAGGAACCCCATCAGCCACTCCTTGGCGTCGATGTCGAGGTGGTTCGTCGGCTCGTCGAGGCAGAGGACGTCGCTGCCGGCGAACAGGATGCGGGCCAGCTCGACGCGGCGCCGCTCGCCGCCCGGACAGCACGCCGATCGGCGGCGTCGACCCGGGTCGGCGTCGAGGCCGAGCCCGGCGGCGATCGCCCGGGCCTCGCTGTCGGCGGCGTACCCGCCGTTGATGCGGAACGCCTCCTCGGCCCGGGTGTATCGGGCGACGTTGCGCTCGTCGGGCAGCTCCTCCATCGCGATGCGCAGCTTCTCGATGCGCTCGAGCTCGGCGTCGATGCCGCGCCCGGACAGGACGTGGGTGACGGCGGTGCGGCCGTCGAGCACGCCGGCGATGCGGGGGTCCTGGGGCAGGTAGCCGAACGCGCCCGTGCGGACCACGCGACCGGCGGCCGGCTCGGCCTCGCCGCCGAGCACCCGGAACAGGCTCGTCTTGCCGGCGCCGTTGCGCCCGACCAGCCCGACCTTGTCCCGGGGCATGACGGTGAAGTCGGCCGACTCGACGACGAGCCGGCCGCCGACCTCGACCGCGAGTCCCTGGGCCTGGAGCACCGGTCCAGGCTGGCAGCCGCGCCAGCGCCTTCCAACTGCGGTTTCGTCGGGATCGAGCGCGCGAGCATCGCCGCATGCCTGAAGATCTGCGCTTCGCGGTCACCGCCCACGTGGGGGTGTTGACCCTCGCCCGCCCGGAGGCCCGCAACGCCCTGCGCCGGCAGACCTACCGCGAGCTCGAGGAGATCGTGCGCGGGCTCGGTGACGCCGACGTTCGCTGCCTCGTCATCACCGGCGAGGATCCGGCGTTCTGCTCGGGCGACGACGTCAAGCTGATCATGGCCGGCCCCGAGCGACCGACGGAGCAGCTCGCCGCCAGCCCGCGCCTGACGCCGGCGGCGGACGCGCTGCTCCACACCGACGTTCCGGTCGTCGCCGCAGTCAACGGCGCGGCCGTCGGGTGGGGCATGGAGCTGGCGCTGATGGCCGACATCCGGGTGGCGTCGGAGCGGGCGCGCTTCGGCGAGCTGTTCGTGCTGCGCGGTCTGGTCTCGGATGCGCCCGGTCTCGGGCGGCTGGCCCAGCTCGTCGGGCGGGAGCGGGCCGCGGAGCTGCTCTTCACTGGCGAGATCATCGACGCCGCGACGGCGTTGCAGATCGGGCTGGTGTCGCGGGTGGTCGCCCACGACGACCTGCTCGGCGAGGCGACCGAGCTCGCCGGGCGGATCGCCGCCAACCCCCCGCTCGCGGTGCAGGCGCTCAAGAACGGGCTGCGCCGAGCCCTCGACCCGGATTGGCGCGAGGTCGGCGGCGTGGGTGTCGTCCGAGCTGGCTCGGCTGTTCCAGACCGAGGACCACCGTGAGGGCGTCGCCTCGTTCCTCGAGAAGCGCCCGCCCAGCTACGTCGGAAGGTGAATCAGTCGCTCGAGGCACTGACCGAAGCTGCCCGGAGGCGCGTCGCCGAGAGCCAGGCGCACCATCGCCACCAGCGCGACCTTGCCCCGCTCGCTCAGGTGCAGTCCGTCGGCGCCGACGAGCGAGTCGTCGTGGCGGGTGCGCTCGGCCCAGTCGACGACCTGCACGTCGTCCCGCTCGGCCGCCATCGCGTGCGGAGCACGTAGTTCACCTCGACCTGGGCGTCCTCGAACTCGGTCACCGTCAGCAGCAGCACGGGCGGCCGGTGCCAGCAGGTCGAGGACGTCCTCGATCTGCTCGTCGAACTGCTGCGGGATCGTTGCGGTAGTTGTTGCCGAGCATGACGACGGCGGCGTCCCACTCCTCACCGTCGTCGAGCCGGTCCTCGAGGATCTGCAGCCCGACGCCCGCGTCGCGTCCGTTCTCGGCGTCGATCTCGACCGCCCAGCCGTGCGGAACGAGGCGGAGGCACATCTCGCCGCCGTAGCTGGTCGAGGTCGCCTCGAGGATCGAGTCGCCGAGCACGAGCAGGCGGTTGCCGTCGACGAGCTCCCCGACGCGGCCCGGCAGCGGGGAGCCGACGTCGTCACCCGAGGTCGTGACGACGGGCGAGTCGTCCTCGACCGCGGTCGTGGCCGGGGAGGCGATGACTCGCCGGTGGATCCCGGAGCTCCCCGGGGAGGTTGCCGACGTTGCCGACCGTCGACGGTGGCGCCGGCGGTGACGCCGCCTCGCCCGCCCCGCACGCCGCCGAGGCCGACGGCCGTCAGGCCGATCAGCAGGGTGCGGCGGCGCCGGCGCATTCGGCATATTCAAGCGGCCAGTCCGGCCGACGCCATGGTCATGGCTGGCGCTCGGCGAGCAGATCGCGGATCTCGGCGAGCAGTCCGACCTCGGTCGCCGCCGAGACATCGGCGCTCGGCCGGGCGCATGCGGTTGTACGCCTCGACGATCAGGAAGAGGAAGAAGGCGACGGCGACGAAGCTGATCACCGCGTCGATGACGAGGCCGATGGAGATCCTGGCGTCACCGATGTCGAAGCCGATCTCGGTGAAGTTCGACTTGCCGAAGATGGCGGCGATGATCGGGTTGATCACCCCGTCCATGAAGGCATCCACGATCTTCTGGAAGTAGAGGGCCATCACTAGGCCGATGGCGATCGTCAGGACGTTGCCCTTGTTGATGAAGTCCCCGAAGTCCTTGATCAGTTTGCGCATCGACCGGAAGCTAGGTCGGCCGGTGCCGCGGGTGCCGGCTCCCGCACCATGACGTCCTCGAAGCGGTCGATCGCCCGCAGCGACGGGAACAGGATCGGCCACACGGCGACGACGCCGAGGGTGAGCACGCCACCGAGGACGACCGCCGGACCGACGCCGAGCAGCGTGGCGGCGACTCCGGACTCGAAGGCGCCGAGCTCGTTGGACGCCCCGATGAACACGTTCTCCACCGCCGCCACGCGGCCGCGCATGCGGTCCGGCGTGGCCAGCGGGACGAGGGTGGCCCGGATGAACACGCTCACCGCGTCCGCGCCGGACAGGACGAGCAGGGCGACGAAGGCGACGACGTAGCTCGTCGTGAGACCGAAGACCACGGTCGCCGCCCCGAACAGCCCGACCGACGACGAGCAGGGTGGCGCCGACGTGCCGGCGCACCGGCCGCACCGCGAGCACCGCCGTGAGCGCGACGGCGCCGACTCCCGGCGCGGCGCGCAGCCACCCGTACCCGACGCTGCCGACGCCAAGGCGCTCCTCGGCGATCGCCGGCAGGAGGGCGACGGCGCCCCCGAACAGCACGGCGAACAGGTCGAGCGCGATCGCACCGAGGAGCACCGGCTGGCGGCGGATGAAGCGCAGGCCCTCGAACGCATGGTGCAGCGTCGGCCGCTCGTCGGACGGCGTGCGCTGCTGGTCGCGCTTGAACCGTCAGCGTCGTCACCGCCACCGCCGACACGAGGAAGCAGCCCGCCGCGGCCAGGTACGGCACCATCGGGTCGACGTCGTACAGGAAGCCGCTGCTCGCCGGGCCGGCGATCATCCCGAACTGCCACGTGGCGGAGTAGAGGGCGATCAGGCGGGGCAGGCCACCGCTCAGGCGCGAGGAGCGGGGGCAGCGAGCGCACCGACGGCGCGACGAACGCCCGCGCCGTTCCGAACACCGCCGCGATGAGGAACAGCGGCAGGCCGGACGTCGGATCCGTCGGCCGCATAGACGCAGAAGGCGACCGACGTCAGGACCTCGGCCGACAGCCCGATCGCGGCCACCCGGCGGCGGTCGAACCGGTCGGCGGCCGATCCGGTGAACGGCAGGAGGATCAGGGCCGGGAGGAACTCGACGAGCCCCAGCAAGCCGAGGGCGAGCGTGCTGTCGGTGATGTCGAAGAGCTGCTTTCCCAGTGCCGCGGCCTGCAGGAACATGCCGATCGACGACGCCGTCGACGCGACGAGGAACAGCGCGACCGAACGGTCGCCGAGGAGCTCCCGCCCGGTCGGCGCGGTCGTCGGCTCGGTGTCGAAGCGCTCCACCGCCGAGCGACGGTAGTTGTGGCGCCGCGTGGTACACCGGAGCCATGACATCGCTCGCCGACGAGACCCGCTGGATGGATGCCGTCGATCAGGCCGCCCTGGTCGCCAAGGGCGAGGTGACGCCGGGCGAGCTGCTCGACGCGGCGATCGAGCGCATCGAGCGCTTCGACCCGGCACTCAACGCGGTCGTGATCCGCTGGTTCGACCACGCCCGCGAGGTCGCGGCCGACCCGGACCTGCCTGACGGCCCGTTCCGCGGCGTGCCCTTCCTGCTCAAGGACCTCTACACGAGCTTCGCCGGGCAGACGCTGTCCAACGGCAACGCCGCCCTCCGTGCCGCGGCGCCGGGTCGACACGTCCGACACCACGCTCGTCGCCCGCTTCAAGGCCGCCGGCCTGGTGATCGCCGGGCGGACCAACAGTCCCGAGATGGGCAGCCTGCCGACGACCCAGCCGATCGCGTGGGGGGCGACGCGCAACCCGTGGGATCTCGACCGCACGCCCGGCGGCTCCAGCGGCGGCGCCGCCGCGGCGGTCGCCGCCGGGATGGTGCCGTTCGCCAACGCTTCGGACGGCGGCGGCAGCATCCGCATCCCGGCGTCGTGCTGCGGGTTGGTCGGTCTCAAGCCGAGCCAGGGCCGCGCCAGTGTCGGCCCGGTGCGAGCCGAGGCCGGCCTGGGCGTCGAGCACTGCGTGAGCCGGACGGTGCGCGACACCGCGGTGCATGCTCGACGCGATCCGCGGCCCTGGCGTCGGCGACACGGTGATCGCACCTCCGCCGGCGCGGCCGTACGCCGAGGAGGTCGGCGCCGATCCCGGCCGGCTGCGCATCGGCGTGCTCGACACCCATCCGCAGGGCGAGTTCCTCCACGACGACTGCGTCGCGGCGACGCGCTCGGCGGCGGCGATGCTCGAGGCGCTCGGCCACGAGGTCGCCGCAGAGTGGCCCGAGGCGCTCGCGGATCGGCGAGCTGACCGCGCACTTCGGGACGCTGTGGGCGACGCAGATGGCGATGGCCGCCTCCCAGTTCGGCACCATCCTCGGCCGCGAGCTGACCGCCGACGACCTCGAGCCGGTGAACTGGGCGCAGGCCGAGATGGCCAGGAAGCTACAGCGCCGTGGACCTGGCGACGGCGCAGGCGGCGATGTACGCGTTCCGGCGCCAGGCTCCAGCAGTGGTGGGCCGACGGCTGGGATCTGCTGCTCACGCCGACGGTGGCGGAGCCGCCGCCGCCGCTCAGCGAGTTCGCCCCCGATCCCGACGACGCCATGGCGCAGTCCCGCCGCGCCTGGCGCTTCGTGCCCTTCACCCCGCCGTTCAACATGAGCGGGCAGCCGGCGATCAGCCTGCCCCTGCACTGGAACGACGACGGCCTGCCGATCGGCGTGCAGCTCGTCGCCGCCTACGGCAGGGAAGACGTGCTCATCCGGGTGGCGGCGCAGCTGGAGTCGGCCGACCCGTGGGCCGACCGGCACCCCCGCTCGTCTGAGTCCTCCATCTGGGCGGGAATCGTCCCAGCCTGTCGGCGGATCCTGCCACCGGTCGCGACGGACCCGCCCAGATCCTGGTCAGCGAATCTTTTCGTTGCAGTTTCGACGAATTTCTGCCGAAAGAGTGCATCGAGAGCGAGTTCCGCGACATCTAAAGGGACATGGAGACGACCGTGCACCGGCACCACCCCCCAGCGCCTGCGCCAGCGGGCCACGCGACCCTCCGCCTCGGGGCGGTCGTGAGCCTGGTGGCCGCCGCGGTCGCGGTCGTGCTGCGGGCGCTCGTCGACGTCCCCGAGGCGGTGCTCGTCGTGGTGGTGATGATCGTCGCCTTCGGCCTCAGCTGGCACGTGACCTGGCGGGACGAGCTCAGGCGCTCCTGACGGAGCCGCGCGACCGCCATGATGGGCGGGTGACGATCCGCATCGGCCTCGGTCTCGGCACCCGCACCACGCTGCACGGTCCGGCCTTCGGCGAGCTCGTCGACCTCGTCGAGCAGCGCGGGTTCGACAGTCTCTGGCTGTCGGAGCGCATCGGCAGCGAGGCGCCGGATCCGATCGTGGCGATGGCGTACGGCGCCGGTCGCACGACCAGGCTCAAGTTCGGGATGAGCGTCCTCGTCCTTCCCGGCCGCAACCCGGTCGTGCTGGCCAAGGAGCTGGCGACGCTCGCGGTGATGTCGGGCGGACGGTTGCTCCCCGCCTTCGGGCTCGGCGTCGCCGACGCCGCCGAGCACCAGGCGTTCGGCGTGGCCCGCGAGGAGCGGGCCCGGTGGTTCGACGAGGCGCTCGCCGTGATCCGAGCGTGCTGGTACGACGAGGTCGTCGACCACCACGGCCCGCGGTTCGACTTCGCGGGCCTGAAGGTCAGGCCGCAACCGCAGCGCCTCGACGTCTGGCTCGGCGGGATCGCGCCGTCCGAGCTGCGCCGGGCGGGCCGGCTCGCCGACGGGTGGCTGCCGTCGTTCGTCACGCCTCCCGACGTCGCCGCCGGGCGGGCCGTGATCGAGGCGGTCGCGGCCGAGCACGACCGCGAGATCGAGGACGATCACTACGGCGTGCTCATCCCCTACACGCTCGGGCCGGTCCCCGAGCAGCTCATCGCCCAACTCGCCCGGCGCCGGCCCACGCTCGCCGACCCGGCGTCGCTCGTCGCGGTCGGTTGGGACGCCCTGGTCGACCAGATCAAGCGCTTCATCGACGTCGGGGCGACCAAGTTCGTCGCCGTCCCGGTCGTCGAACCGGACGGCCAGGCAGCGTGGGCCGACCACCTGGCCGAGGCGGCCGAGGCGCTGCTCCCGCTCGAGACCTGACCGCTAGTCGGCTACACGCCGGGCGAACGATCCGGACGTCGAACTGAAGGCCGCCGAAGATCGCGGTCGGCGCGGTCGCCCGGGCCCGCCGCGTGATCGTCTGCCGACCGACCGCCGGAACCCGGCGCGAGAGCTTGAGCTCGGCCTGGAGGGTGTCGCCGGTCGGTGCGCTGATCGATCGTCGCGAGGAGCTGACCGAAGCTGCTGGCCCCGCCGCCCGGTCTCCTCCTCGAAGAAGAACGGCGCCCGGCGGAGACGACGAGCCTCCCGCTGCTGCCCGCCCAACGCGGCACGACGAACGACAGCTGGCACCCGGGTGAGACGGGTCGAGCGGACCGAGCGCAGCACGCCGCGGAGGAACACCTCACTGCCCGCGACGAGCCGCAACGGCGTCCGGCGGCTGACCGCCTGCCAGCGTCCGTTGGCGCCAAGCTTCTCGACCCGGACGAGTTGCGGCCTCGGCATACTTCGGGTCGACGATGCCCGAGACCGAGACGTTGTCGATCGTGATCGCCTCGAAGCGGTTGTTGAAAGGGCGTCCGAGATCGCACGAGATCTTGAACGCCGGGTTGAACGTCGCGTCGAACCGAGTCGGCCAGCTTCTCGCGCCGCCGGAAGCTCCAGGTGCTGCCATCGCGGCGCTTCCCGCTCGCCCCCCACCGGAGCGTGACCACCCCGCGTACCGATCCGGTCGTGGACCCGGTCGAGGTTGTTCAGCACGTGGATACAACGCGCACATCCGGGATGAACTCCGGCAGCACCGCCCGCGTCGTCGCGGTCCGCGAGGCGCCGGTTTCGGCGGCAGTCACCGCGGAACGAACGCGAGCTGGTCGCTGGCGCTGCAGCTGAGGTCAACGTGGAGGCCGGCCAGCCGGTCCTGGTCGACGGTGCCCGACGAGCCCACCGACGTTGGCCACCTTGAACGAGCCGAAGATCGGGTCCGGTTGGACGAACACCGCGGTGGCCTGGTGGGCCGAGAGCGTGGTGGCGCCGTTCCAGAGGAGGGGGTGCCCGAAGAGCAGCGCCTCGCCGTCGCACACCGCGGTGACGGTGCCGACCCCGGCCAGTGTCACGTCGCCGTAGGAGACGGCGCCGCGGCGACGTTGCCACCCGGCACGAGCTCGACGCGCCGCCGGACGGGCGGAGGCGCTGCCCGACGGGTACACCCGTACGCCGTCGAGCGTGCGCTTGATCAGGCGTGTGACCCGACGAAGTCGTGCCGGATTCGTGCCCGACACGGCGACCGGCAGAGGCAGCCGTCGCAGACCGGACGCCGCCTCTTGAGCGGTCGCCGCCCCGCTGGCCACGATCTTGCTCTCGATCGCCGCCGTCAACTCGACCTTGGGCGCCGCCGACGGCGGCACCTCCGCCGCGGAGCAGCTTCCGCATCTCGGCCGCCGGGGTGATGCCGGCGATCGGCGACGCACCCGCCAGCCCGTAGGCCACGGCACCGACGAGGTGACCATCCGCGTCATAGACCGGTGACCCGGACATACCGAACCAGATCCCGCCCGCTGTCGTGATCGCGTCGCTCGACGTCCGGACGACGATCATGTCGAGTCCTGGTGCGATCCCGTCGTCGATCACGCCCAAGGAACGCGGCGGTGAACTCGTCGGGCGTCGTCCCCTGATCGACGGTCAGACCGGTCAGGGTCTGCCCCGCCAAGCCACCGAACTCGTCGGTGGGCACGGCGGCCGGACACACGGATCGGCCTGGGCCGGGAGCAGTCTGGCCGGCGACGAGGCCGACACCACCCCCTCGGCGACGACGGCATTGGTGGCGACCGTCGCCAGCGCGAGCGCGACGAGCGAGGCCCGCGCGGGACCTCCGGTCGAGTGAAGACGCGATCGGACATGATTCCCTCCCAGTGGGTCCTGCAGGATCAGGGTCACTGTGGCCCCGTGGACGCGGTAGCGCCACCCATTTGACGCCGCCGGTGACGGCACGGTTCCCGAATTCCTCGAGACGGGTCGGCGTCGCCGCACCCGACAGTCCTCGGTGGTACGTTGCCGCGCGGCGCGCATTCAGTGGCCGTCGGGAGGAACGATCATGATCAAGCTCGTCTATGTCCTGCAGGCGCGGGACGACGTCGCGCCAGAGGAGTTCCACCGCTACTGGCTGGAGGAACACGGACCGCTGGTGGCGTCGGTGGCCGAGGACATCCGGGCCCGCAAGTACGTCCAGAGCCACACCATCGACACGCCCATCAACCAGGCATTGGTGGAGAGTCGAGGGATGGCCCCGATCCACCAGGGGATCACCGAGGTGTGGTGGGACAGCCTCGACGACCTTCAGGCGGCGATGACGACCGAAGCCGGGGCGAAGGCGGCGGCACGGCTCCTCGAGGACGAGGCCAAGTTCATCGACTTCAGCCGGTCGACGATCTTCCTCACCGAGGAGCACCCGATCTTCGAGCGGTGACGGCCGCGCCGGTCAGCGGCCGGCCGCCGGCTCAGCCCTCGTCTTCGTACTTGAACGAGACGCGCACCTTCGTGCGGAAGGTCGTCGCGCCGGCCTCGTCGAGATCGATGTCCTGTTGCGACGACCTCGGCGACCCGCAGGTTGCGGATCGACTCCCGCGCCTTGTTCACCGCGGTGATGCCGGCGGCCTCCCACGACTCGTTGCTGGTGCCGATGATCTCTACGACCTTGTACACGCTCATCGTTGTTCCCCTCGTCGAACGGACGCCTTCCGCGCCCTGGCCAAGTATTGCCCGCCGGTGAGGCGGCTCATTCACGGCGCTGGTGCTCGTACGATCGGGGCATGGCCAAGGGCAAGTGCACGGTCGCCGAGCACGGCGCGCGCCGAACGCATCCCGAAGAAGCTCTACGAACGGGAGCTGTTCCGGCTGCAGGCCGAGCTGGTCAAGGTCCAGGAGTGGGTGCGGGCCGAGGGAATCCGTCGCGTCGTCGTCTCTTCGAGGGTCGTGACGCCGCCGGCAAGGGCAGCACGATCAAACGAGTGGCGCAGTACCTCAACCCACGGGTCGCCCGCATCGTCGCCCTTCCCGCGCCGACCGAACGCGAGCGCACGCAGTGGTACTTCCAGCGCTACATCGCCCAGCTGCCTGCGGCAGGCGAGATCGTGCTGTTCGACCGCTCCTGGTACAACCGGGCCGGGGTCGAGAAGGTGATGGGGTTCTGCGACGCCGAGGAGTACCACCGCTTCCTCCGCCAGTGCCCGATCTTCGAGCGCATGCTCGTCGAGGACGGGGTGCTTGCTGCGCAAGTACTGGTTCTCGGTGAGCGATGCCGAGCAGGAGGCTCGGTTCCGGTCCCGGCTCGAGGACCCGATGCGCCAGTGGAAGCTGTCGCCGATGGACCTCGAGTCGATCCGCCGATGGGAGGACTACTCGCGGGCGAAGGACCAGATGATGATGCACACCGACATCCCCGAGGCGCCGTGGTACGACGTCGACAGCGACGACAAGCGCCGCGCCCGGATCAACATGATCGCCCACCTGCTCAGCACGCTCGACTACCACGTGGTGACGCACGCGCCGCTCAAGCTGCCGAAGCGACCGCAACCGACGGGTTACGAGCGGCCGCCCCGAGAGACGCAGACCTACGTGCCGGACCACGCCGCCACGCTCCTCGGTTGAGCGGAGGCCGGGCGTCGCCTGGACTCAGCGTTGCGGGGGGACGAAGTCCGTCGCCCGGCCGAGCGAGTACTCGAGGACCGAGCGGGTGATCTCCGAGTACGTCGGATGAGCGTGGATGATGTCGGCCACGTCGTCCAGCGGGGTCTGCAACGCGATCATGTTGGCGAGCTCCTGCATCAGCTCCGAGACGTAGTAGCCGATCGCCTGGGCGGCGATCACGACCCCGTCGCGCACCCAGACCTTCACGAATCCCTCCTCGTAGGCCTCGATGCGGGCCCGCAGGTTGGCGGAGAACGGAACCTTGAACGACTTCACTCCGTCGTCGTCGGGAGGAACAGTCCCCACCGTCACCACTTCGGGGATCGAGTAGACGACGGCCGGGATGACGCCGTAGTCCATCTGCGCGGCCCGACTCCCCACCTGAGGCGATGTTCTCCGCACACACCAGCCCCTGCTGCATGCCCACATGGGCGAGGATCGACCGACCGGTGGCGTCACCGATCGCCCAGATGTTGGGGACGCTCGTCCGCAGCCGTTCGTCCACGTGGATGCCGCGTTCGTCGTGCTCGATGCCCAGCCGAGTGAAGGCGTCGGTGTCGATCACCGGTTGGCGGCCGATCGCCATGAGCACCGCCCGTCCCGGCACATCGACGATGTCACCGGTCGAGTGGTTCTCGGCCTGGACGTACCCCTCCTCGACCGAGAGCACCTGGTGGCCGGTGAGGATCCTGACGCCCGCGAGCATGAGCTCCTCGGTGAGGGCGTGGGAGATGTCGGCGTCGGCGTAGCCGAGGATCCGGTCCTGGAACTCCACGATCGTCACCCGCGTGCCCATGTTCGAGAAGATCGTGGCGAACTCGAGCCCGATCACGCCCCCGCCGACGATCGTGAGGCTCTCGGGCAGCTCGCCGATGGTGATGAGCCGGTTGCTGCTCACGATGTACGGGTGGTCGGCGGGGGCCCATGACGGCATGAGCGGTCGC
>CAWIVW010000017.1:0-174325 GCA_963839695.1 uncultured Acidimicrobiia bacterium
AGAACGAGCAAGGCCTCCTCAGCGCAGGATGCAAGCACCACGGCGGATGTAGCGCGGTTGTCGTCGGCACTCCGATCTGACCACGGGGTTCGCACCGCCTAAGCTGATCGCGAGGGCGGGCTGCCAGCGGGCTGCAACCGCGCAGGCATGCCGTAGAGGGAGATGGAACAACAGACGGACACGCAGCGTCGTCGTCAGCGGGCGGCACGGGTAGCGGAGCGGACTCGGGTGCTGGTGCTCGGTCCGTTGCTGATCGAGCACGATCGAACGACTGTCCACGTCGCGGGGACCCATCGCCGACGCCTCTTCGCCCTGCTCGCGAGCCGGGCGGGGCGTGTCGTCGGTGTCGATGCGATCGTCGAGGCGCTGTGGGGTGAGGATCCTCCGCCGACAGCGGCGAAGACGATCCAGTCCCACGTGGCACGGTTGCGCCGCTCATTGTCCGCTGTTGGCAGCGAGCTGATCGAGACGACGCCGGGCGGCTATCGGCTTCGGGCCGACGGCGTCGAGGTGGATGCCGACGTCTTCGATCGGCTGACGTCGGATGGACGCCGCCGGGTGGCGACCGGCGACTTGACGGGTGCGGTCAGCGTGCTCACCGAGGCGTTGGCCATGTGGCGGGGCTCGCCGTACGCGGACTTCCCGGACAGCGAGTTCGCTGTCCACGAGCGCACCCGTCTCGTGGATTCACACGCGACGGCGCGGGAGGATCTCGCTGAGGCGCAGGTGGAGTCGGGTGCGACCTCGGCCGCGACCGGTGATCTGGAGCGGCTCGTCGGCGAGCATCCGGGGCGCGAGCGGGCTTGGGGTCTCCTGATGAGGGCGCAGTACGCAGCGGGCCGGCAGCACGACGCCCTGGTCGCGTTCCAGCGCGCGCGGCGCGCTGGCCGACGAGTTCGGGCTCGATCCCGGACCAGAGCTCCGGTCGCTGGAGCGGAGGATCCTGGAGCAGGATCCCGAGCTGACGGTCGCCAGTCCGTTCACCGTTCCGGCGATGCTTCGCGTCGGCCCCGAGGCTCTGGTGGGGCGGGCGACCGAGCTGGCATGGTTGACCGAGGCGTGGAAGGTGTCGCGGCAAGGTCGGGGTCAGCTGTGTGTTCTCCTCGGCCCGCACGACTCGGGGCGGACGCGACTGGCGGCACAGCTCGCCGCGGTCGCGGCTGGCGACCATGCGGCGGTGCTGTACACCAGGGCAGCCGACGGTCTCGCGGCGACGACGGGAGCCGAGCCCGGGGTGCCGCCGCCGGCCGATGTTGTCGAGGCGATCGTCGAGCGCAGCCGGCGCCAACCGGTCGTCCTTGTGGTGGATGACGTCGAGTGGGCGTCGGCGTCGACGATGGACTCCCTCGCCGCCCTCGTGGCCGCGATGAACAGCTCGCCGCGATGGTGGTGCTCGTCGCTGACCCCGCCGGCGGCGGACCGGCCGTCGAGGCGGTGGGGAGGCTCGATCCGTCCGGCGGCCGAACGCTCCACGTTGCCCCCCTGCCCGACGAGGAGATCGCCCGGCTGGTCGCTGCTGATGGGATCGACGACCCGGCTGCGGTCGCGGCGATCGTGTCGGTCGCCGGCGGCAGCCCGGGTGTGGCCAGCCGTGAGGCGGCGGCGTGGGCGGAGCAGGTTGCCGGCGAGCGGTTGAATCGGGCGGCAGCCGCGTCGGCCAGTGCGCTGGCGGCGGCGGATGGCGCCCGCGACTCGGTCGTGGAGGAGGTCGCCCGCCTCGTGCGCGCCCGTGCCGCGGCGTCATCAACTGGCGAGCGAGGCGTGGCTCGGCCGCCAGCCCTACCGGGGGTTGTCGTCCTACGGACCGATGGATGCCGACGTCTTCGTCGGTCGGGAACGTCTCGTCGCCGAGCTGGCCACCCGGGTGTTGGACCGTCGGGTGGTCATCGTCACCCGGCACGTCGGGCAGCGGCAAGTCGTCGCTCGCGCGGGCCGGGCTGATCCCGCTCGTGCAGAGCGGTCGGCTGCCGGGCGAGGCGCCGTGGCGCGTCAACGTGGCCGTTCCAGGCGAGGATCCGCTGCGGGCGCTCGACGAGCTCGCCGACCTGGATGAGCCTGGGGCGCAACTGATCGTCGTCGACCAGTTCGAGGAGACGTTCGTCAGCACGCCGGCCGTCGTCGACCGGCTGGTCGGCCGCCTTCTCGATCTCGCCCTGGACCCCGCCCTCGACGCCCACATCGTGCTCGTGGTACGGGCTGACCACTACGGCCGGTTGGCGGAGGCTCGCCACGTGACCGAGCTGGTCGAGGACGCGCCGGTGCTCGTCGGCCGGCCGAGCGACGAGGAGTTGCGCCGGATCATCGAGGAGCCCGCGGTGCGGGCCGGTTGCCGGGTCGAACCGGCACTCGTGGCGGCGGTGCTGGCGGACGTGGGCGACGCCGACGGTGCGCTGCCGCTGGTCTCCACCACGATGGCCGAGCTGTGGGAACAGCGCGTCGGTGACGAGCTGACGGTCGACCAGTACCAGGCGTTGGGCGGCGTGGAGGCTTCCGTCGAGCGTCTCGGGGCCCGCGTGCTCGACGCCGTCGGGGGCGGCGCCGGGGAGGAGGCGGTACGGCGGGCCCTGCTCCTCATGGCCGACGTCACGGACGACGGCAGCTGGGTCCGCCGTCGCGTCACACTCGCCGACGTCCCCGAAGAACTCGTAGCGACGATCGACTCCCTGGTCTCCGGTCGCCTGGTCGTGCGGGACGGCGACAGCGTGGAGATCGTTCACGAGGTCGCCTTCCGGGCGTGGCCGCGCTTGCGGGCGTGGCTCGAGGCCGCCCGCTCCGACCTCGTGCTCGGCCGCGACCTGAGGATCGCCGCCCGGGCGTGGACCGACCACGGCAGATCTGATGACGACGTGTACCGCGGCGCCCGTCTCGCCGCCGCCATCGAGTGGTGCGAGCGGCACCCCGAATCGGTGACGCCGTCGATCGAAGCGTTCGTCGCCGCCGCGGCGGCCGTCGCCGACCGTGGCCGGTTGGAGGCCGAAGCCCAGCTCACTCGGGAGCGACGAGCCGGCCGCCGGCTGCGCAGGGCGCTCGTCGCCGCGTCAATACTGCTCGTGGCCTCGCTCGTCGCCGGGCTGCTCGCCCTGCGTCAGGCCGACCGGGCTGATCGCACCGCCGAACTGGCCGAGCAGCGAAGCCGACCGGGCCGATCGCACCGCCGAACTGGCCGAGCACGAAGCGGAGCGGGCCGACCAAACGGCCGACGAGGCCGCCGAATCCGGCCGCGGCCGCCGAACTGGCCGCCGAGCGGGCCGACCAGGCCGCGATCGAGGCCGACGCCCAGCGAGTCGGCACTCAGGCCCTGGTCACCGAGAACGTCGACGAGTCGCTGCTGATGGCGGTAGCCGGCGTGCGACTCGACGACTCGTCCGACACGCGGGCCAACCTGCTCACCGTGCTCACCAGGAACCCGGCGCTCGTCGCCGCGACCCGCAGCGCCGAGCCGTTGCTCACGGTCGACGCCAGCTTCGACGGGAAGGTGGTGGCCGTCGGCGATCCGTTCACCGGCATCGCCTTCCACGACCCGGCGACACTCGCCCCCCTCGGATCGTTTCCCGACCCGCCGTGGACACTGAAGTTCCAGCCCGGCGGCACCACGCTGGCGATGGCTGCCAACCCGTTCAACCCCAACGGGCCCCAGCAACTCGACCCGATGCCTGTCGTGATCGTCGACGCTGCCACGTTCGAGCGGGCACCGACACAGCTCGGCGGGCAACCGGCACGGGCGACGTGTGGAGCCTCGAGTACAGCGCCGACGGCCGGTACCTCGCCGTGGCGTTCGGGCTGTACGGGGACGACCCCGACGCGTCGACCGGCGGCGCGCTCGCCGTGTGGGACCTGGAGGCGCCCGAACAGCCGGTGCGCCGCCTCGACGCCGACTCCGTGTACGACTTCAGTTGGGTCGGCCTCAGCCCCGACGGCGCACTGCTGTACACCGGCAGCGGCGGCGGCACATCGGTTGTAGTGCGCGACGTTGCGACGGGCACGCTCGTCACCTCGGTCGCCATCGCTCACATCGGCGGCGAGGTCAGCCCGGACGGCGCGGTTGTCGCCATCGCCGACGGCGGCGACGTGGTGCTCCTCGACGCCGCCACGCTGACCGAACTGCGCCGGCTCGAGGGCCAAGCCAATTTGACGACCCTGCAGTTCTCCCGAGACGGCACCCGCTTCGCGACCGGCACGGAAGACGGTGCGGTGACCCTGTGGGACGTCGCCAGCGGGGCTGTGCTGGATCAGTTCAGCGGCCACTCCGGCGCCGTGAGGGAGCTGGCCTTCTCCCCCGACGGCGAGACGCTGTACACCGTCTCGCCGGACCGCTCGTTGCTCGCCTGGGACCTTGACGGCTCCCGACGCTTCGTCGCCAAGGGCGCCGCGCCAGCGACGCCGGCGAACGCCGACTACACGATCGTCGCCCCCAGTGGAGACCGAGTCAACTACGTCACTGGTCTCAGCGGCCAGCCCGACGCGATGCAGTTCCTCGACCTCACCGCCAACGAGATGAGCCCGCTGATCGAGGTGGGTCACGGCGGCATCGGAGACGTTCGGCCACGACCGCCGGGGTTCGATCAGGTCGCCACGAGCGGACGCGACGGGTTCGTGCGCATCTGGGAACGCTCGACCGGCCGGCTCCTCAGCGAGCGCGACGTCGACGGCGACAGGATCGCCTACAGCGCCGACGGCGAACGGATCCTCGTCGGCGCCGCCGACGGCGAGGTTGCCGTCATCGACGCCGACACCCTCGAACCGCTCGCGCCGACGATCCAGCTCGACCACCGCGTCGTCCGCCTTCACGCCAGCCCCGACAACCGCACCGCGATCGCCCTGACGAGCGCGCCGGGCATCGCCCTCGTCGACACCGTCGACGGCACGGTGCTGCACGAGCGCCCCATCGAGCTCGATCCGATCTCCGCCGACTTCTCACCCGACGGCGAGCGCGCAGCCATCGCCACCGACACCGGCGAGGTCGGCGTGCTCGACGTGTCCACCGCCAAATGGGTGCGCGCCCCCCTCGACGGCCATCACAGCACGGCGATCACCGTCCGTTACTCACCCGACGGCGACACGCTCGTCAGCGGCGGGCTCGACGGCCGCGTCGCGCTCTGGGACGGAAACAGCGGCGCACTACTGGGCAGCGTCGTCGCCAGCCCCAACGTCGCCACAGCCGCCGGCTTCGCACCAGACGGGCACACCGTCGTCATCGCCTCAACCGACGGCACCCTCGCCCGCTGGGATACACAAGTCGAGCAATGGATCTCGGCCGCCTGCACGATCGCCGGCCGCAGCCTCACCCGAGCCGAATGGGCCGCCATCCTCCCCAACCGGCCCTACATCAACACCTGCCCATAGACGCCCGACACGACCTCTGTGAATCGCGCGCCTCACCTGTGCGACCGAACGCCGGATCGATGGTCGTCGCCAGCGCGAGCCGCGATCTATCGGACCGATGGCCGCCGGCGGGAACTCCGTGGGCGCCCACGCGCAGACTCGGGTGGCCAGCATCACAATGCGCGCCCGAGCGGTGCCGCGCACCGTTGGTGCACGTGTCCAGAGTCCTGTGTTGAATAGGCGCACGGCCGCAAATCGACGGCGGTGGCTCGGGCGTGTTCGCGACCGGTTCGTAACGGCAGCTCGCCCGTGCGGCCGATCATCCCCGGTGCCGGGCGGTGGGTTTTCTCGCTCGCCGCCGTAGAGCGCGCGCCGAGGCGGAGACGCTGGCGAGGTGACGCGGCGATCAGTCCAGCAAGCGACCGATGAGGTCGGCCGCCTCACGCTCGACGTGTACGTGAAGCCCTCCACGGCCCGCCAGGGCCGAGGCGGCGCAGGCCTACGCCGACCGCATCGCACAGGCACAGCGGTGAGAGAGCGGAAAATCCGCCTACCATCCGCCTACCATCGGTCTCCGTCGAGGCCGGCGGAGCGTGCATCGTCCCTGCTAGATCACGTAGGGCGGGTGGGGATCGAACCCACGACCCAGGGATTATGAGTCCCCTGCTCTGACCACTGAGCTACCGCCCTGGGTGGTTCGGTCCGTGGCTCCGGGGGTGGGGCTCGAACCCACGACAAACGGCTTAACAGGCCGCCGCTCTGCCAACTGAGCTACCCCGGAAGGGCAGCTTGGACGATAGCGCCCTAACGAGGCCCATGACACGGCGATGGGTCGTGCTGCAACAGTACGTGACCGACGGGCAGCCCAGACGTGCTTCGTCGTGTCGCCGCGACGGATCCGCCGGCGCCCGGTACGGCTTGCGGAACTGGATCGCGCGGGATGTCGAGCAGGTTGCTCCAGAAGCGCTCCGCGGACTCCAGGTCAAGCCCGTCGTGGAGGTACAAGCGCACCCGCAATCGTGTCTCATCGACACGTGAAGAAACGACGCAACCAACTCACAAACGCCCGCAAGACCTCGGGATCGGTGTTCGCCATGCCGACCTGGCCGTCCCGCTTGAAGCCCTCACCGAGATAGAGGGCGACGCCGAAGAGCAGGAACTCCCGCTCGGTCAGCGACCCGATCTCGGCGACTCCCTGACGATCGCATCGCTCGATTTCGATGAGCTTGCGAACGTGGAGGCTGCTCGGGCGAGGCCGCCGTGTGCGGCGCCGCGGGGTTCGGCGTGAACTCGACGTCGCGAACCCACAGCGACACCGACGACTTGCTGACGCCGAGCTCGGTGGCGATGTCCTGGAGCGTCCAGGACTCGAGCACGAAGCTCCCGCGCCCGCTGTTGCTCATGACCTTGCCGCCGTACCCCATGGCCGGAGCATGACCAAGGGGTGTCAGCGCGGCCACGGGCCGGCCGGTTACTCGGCTTCCAGGAACTCCCGGAGGCGTTGCGACCGCTGGGGGTGGCGGAGCTTGGCGAGGGTCTTGGCCTCGATCTGGCGGATCCGCTCGCGGGTGACGCCGAACTCGCGGCCGACCTCCTCGAGGGTCTTCGCCTGCCCGCCATCGAGCCCGAACCGCAGGCGGACGATCTCCTGCTCGCGCTCGGACAGCTCGCCGAGCACGGCCCCGACCGCCTGGGTCAGCATCACCCTGGTCGCCGCGTCGGCCGGGCCGTCCGTCGACGAGTCCTCGATGAAGTCACCGAGGTTGGACTCGTCCTCCTCGCCGATCGGGGAGTCGAGCGACAGCGGGTCGAGCGAGATGCGCAGCAACTCGCGCACCCGGTCGGGCTCGAGTTGCACCCGCTCGGACAGCTCGTCGATCGTCGGCTCGCGCTCGAGCTCCTGGTGCAGCTGGCGCTTGGCGCGGATCACCCGGTTCATGTGCTCGACCATGTGCACCGGGATGCGGATCGTGCGCGCCTGGTCCGCGATCGAGCGGGTGATCGCCTGGCGGATCCACCATGTCGCGTACGTCGAGAACTTGAACCCCTTCGAGTGGTCGAACTTGTCAACCGCCCGCATCAACCCGAGGTTGCCCTCCTGGATCAGGTCGAGAAGCTGCATCCCCCGACCCGAGTAGCGCTTGGCGATGCTCACGACGAGACGCAGGTTGGCCTGGGTGAGCTCGCTCTTCGCCCGCTCGCCGCGCTGCACGGCCCGCATCATCCGGCGGGTCTCGACGTCGTCGAGCCCGCCCTCGTCGATACGGGCGGCCGCCAGGTGCCCGGCTTCGATCAGCTGCGCCAGCCGCCGCTCGTCGTCGCCGGTGAGCAGATCGACCTGGCCGATCTCACGCAGGTACATGCGCACGCCGTCGGACGTCCCGCCCTCCGTCCTCGGCGCCGATCGCTTGAGCCGACGCCGGCGGCGCCGGCTGAGCAGGTGCTCGTCGGCCTCGACCACCTCGTCGCTGTCGGGCTCGAGCAGACGCACGGGCTCCCTCGGCGTCTCGCCGCCCTCACCCTCCTCGACATCGGCCTCGTCACCATCATCGACGTCGTCGACGACGTCGCTGTCATCGACCGTCTCGTCGAGCGTGATCCCTTCGTCGTCGCAAATGTGCCGGACGCTGTCGAGGACCTCGCCGGTGAGCTCGACATTGCGCAGCACGTGGGTGACCTGCTCGGCATGGATGCGACCCTGATGCCGGCCATGCTCGAGCAGCGCGCTCCACTCGGCGGCGTCGACACTCTCGAACCCGCGGAACGGCATCGCCGCCTCTTCCCGAGGGCCCTCGTCAAAGTCCCCCACCCGAGCGTTCCTCCATCCGGCGATGAAGCCAACCTAGCAACCACTCCGCAGAGCTGGCACTTGTGTTCGCCGCTCCTAATTCTTCCAGGTGTAGGCGGGCATCGCGGTCTTCTCGGATCTGCTCGTCGTCCGCGATGCCGCCGCGCCGGGTCAGCTGCCGGCGTACGGCGGCCGCGATCAGGTTGCGCGCCTCCGTGTCGGGATCGACATCGAGGTCGGCGACCGCGGCCCGGGCGAGGACCTCTCTGGCATCGGGATCGGCCGACTCGATCGCCGCATCGAGGTCACCACCGGCGGCCGCCAGGACGAGGAACGCCCGCCGATGGGTCTCGTCGTCGAAGAGCTCCTCGATCAGCCATCCGGCGATCGAGTCCCAGTCCTGCGCCAGCGTCGCGATGGCGGCGAACTCGGCGTTCTCCCGCCAGCCCAGAGGGCGAGGTGACGCGACCGCGACGCTCGGCCGTCGGGTGCCCCGTTCGGCGATCCGCACCAGGTCGGCAACCGGCAGGCCGACCTCGGAGGCGACCTGCCCGGCGTAGAGCTTCCTGACGTTGGGATCGGGGTGCTCGTTGACCACGGCCATCGCCCGCTCGGCCAGCCGGGCCCGATCCTCGGGTGTCCGGGCGGGCGCGCCGTCGACCGCCCGCCGCAGGCGGAAGGCGAGAAACGGCTGGGCGTCGGCGACCACGGCCGCGAGCGCCTCCGGGTCGCGCTGGGCGAGCGCGCCGGGATCCTGGCCGCCCGGCATGCGGGCCACGGCGACCTGCACCTGGTACTTCTGCTCCCACTCGTAGAACCGCTCGGCCGCTCCCTGCCCGGCAGTGTCGGCGTCGAAGGCGAGCACGACGCGGCTGGCGTAGCGCTTGAGCAGCCGCACGTGGTCCTCGGTCAGCGCCGTGCCGCACGTCGCGACCGCCCGAGGGACCCCGACCTGGTGGAAGCCGATGACGTCGGTGTAGCCCTCGCACACGATGACCTGATCGGACGCGACGATGTCGGACTTCGCCCAGTTCAGCCCGTAAAGCGTCTTCGACTTGGAGTAGATCGGGGTCTCCGGCGAGTTCTTGTACTTGGCCGGGTCAGCGGAACCGGGGAGCACCCTCCCGCCGATCGCGACCGCGTCGCCGGAGTCGGAGAAGATCGGGAAGAGCACCCGGCCGCGCAGCGCGTCCTGCAGCCGATCGCGCCGGTTGGTGAACGCGAGCCCGGTCGCCCGCAGCAGCTCGCCGTCGATCCCCGACTCCCGGGACAGGGCGTCCCACTCGTCCGGTGCCCAGCCCAGCTTGAAGGTGCGGGCGACGTCGCCGTGGAGGCCACGACTGCGCAGGTAGTCCCGCGCCGGTCGCGCGTCCGGGTCCTCGAGCAGCCGTCGGTGGTACCACTCGACCGCCGCCGCCATCGCGTCGACCAGCTGCCGGCGTCGGGCCCGCTCGCGGGACTGCCCGCTCGACGTGTACGTGAGCTGGATCCCCGCCTTGGAAGCGAGCAACTCGACGGCGCCCACGAAGTCGAGGTGCTCGTGCTCCTGGACGAACGTGAACACGTCGCCACCCTTGTCACAGCCGAAGCACTTGTAGCGCCCGGTCTCCTCGCGCACGTTGAACGAGGGCGTGTTGTCGGGGTGGAACGGGCACTGGCCCTTCCAGTTGCGGCCGACCTTGCGCAGCGTCACGACCTCGCCGATCACGTCGACGATCGACACCGCCGAGCGCAGCCGCTCGATGTCGTCGTCGGCGATGGCCATCGGCGCCAGTGCGTCAGTCTTCGTCGCGAGTCGGCGGAACTTCGACGGCGGGCGGCAGGGCCTTCACCTTGTCGAAGTCCGGCCGCTGCTCGTCGAGACCGCGCTGCGACTTGAGGGAGAAGGCGATCGCCGCCGTCAGCACCAGCGCGATCACGAGCAGCGAGAGCCACGTCGGGATGTGGTACCACTCGGCGATGATCATCTTCACGCCGACGAAGGCGAGGATGACCGCGAGTCCCTGCTGAAGATAGGTGAAGCGGGCGTGCATGTCGGCGAGCAGGAAGTACAACGCCCGCAAGCCAAGAATGGCGAAGGCGTTCGACGAGAAGACGATGAACTGCTCGTGGCTGACCGCCAGCACTGCCGGCACACTGTCGACGGCGAAGATCACGTCCGTGACCTCGACGAGCACGAGCACGGCAAACAGGGGCGTCGCCAGCCGCCTGCCGTTGATCTATGGTGAACAGGTGGGGACCGTCGAGCTTGTCCGTGCTCGGGATGAGCTTGTTGACAGCCTTCAGGAACTTGCTGTTCGCCGGGTCGACATGTTCGTTGTCGGAGAACATCATCCGACCCGCCGTGAACAGGAGGAACGCTCCGAACACGTACAGGATCCAGTCGAAGCGCTCGATCAGGGCGACACCGGCGAAGATGAAGATCGCCCGCATCACGAGCGCCCCGAAGATGCCCCAGAAGAGCACGCGGTGCTGGTACTTCGGAGGCACCGCGAAGTAGCTCATGATGATCGCCCAGACGAAGACGTTGTCGACGCTGAGGCTCTTCTCGATCAGGTAACCCGAGATGTACTCGCCGGTGGCCGCGCCGCCGAACCACCACAGCACGACCAGCGAGAAGCCCACGCCGATCGAGATCCAGGCCGCGGACTCGATCGCCGCCTCCTTCGTGCTGACCGCGTGCGCCTCGCGGTGGATCACCAGGAGATCGACGAGCAGCAGTGCCACGATCAGCGCGAGCAGGACGAGCCACTGCCACGGGTGGACGGTCAGTTCGACGAAGTTGCCGCCGCCGCTCTTCGGCGGCGAGCAATGGGAGCATCGGTGGTGCGACTTCCTTCACTTGGTGTCGCTGGTGCCGGCGCCGACGATCGCTTGCGCCGCGGCGAGCCGGGCGATCGGGCACCCGGTACGGCGAGCAGCTCACGTAGTCGAGCCCGGCTTTGTAGAACAGGGCGATGCTCTCGGGATCGCCGCCGTGCTCGCCGCACACCCCAACCTTGAGCTCGGGCTTGGCGGCCCGACCCCGCGCGGTGCCGATCTCGACCAGTTCGCCGACTCCGGTCTGGTCGATGGTCTCGAACGGGTTGCGCTTCAGCAACCCTTGTTCGAGGTAGGCCGGCATCATCCGGCTCTCGATGTCGTCGCGGCTGAAGCCGAACGTCATCTGCGTGAGGTCGTTGGTGCCGAAGCTGAAGAAGTCCGACTCCTCGGCGATCTCGTCGGCCCGGAGCGCGGCTCGTGGCGTCTCGATCATCGTGCCGATCGTGATCTTCGGCTTCTTCTTCATCCGCTTGGTGGCGTCGGCGATCTCGTCCTCCACCCAGCTCCGCGCGAGCGCGAGCTCCTCGCGGGTCACGGTCAGCGGGATCATGATCTCGACGATCGGGTTCTTCCCCTTCGCCCGCAGCTCGGCGGCGGCGGCCAGGAGCGCCCGCACCTGCATCGCGTACAGCCCCGGCTTGATCACGCCGAGGCGCACCCCGCGCGTGCCGAGCATCGGGTTGTGCTCGGACCAGCTCTGGGCCGCGGCGAGCAGCCGCTCCTCCTCGGCGGAGAGCCCTTCGCGCGCCTGCTTGATGCGCAGCTCCTCGATCGACGGGAGGAACTCGTGCAGCGGCGGGTCGAGCAGGCGGACCGTCACCGGCAGCCCGTCCATCGCCTCGAGGATCTCGGTGAAGTCGTCCTGCTGGACCTTGCGCAGCTCGTCGAGCGCCTCGGCCTCCTGCTCCGGGGTGGCGGCGAGGATCATCCGCCGGACCACCGGCAACCGATCCGGGGCGAGGAACATGTGCTCGGTGCGGCACAGCCCGATGCCCTCGGCGCCGAGGCGGCGGGCGTTGTCGGCGTCCTCGCCGGTGTCGGCGTTGGCGCGCACGCCGAGCTTGCCCTTGCGCACCGCGTCGGCCCATTTCAGGATCGTCGTGAACTCGGCGGGAGGTTCGGACGCGGCGAGCTCCATCGCCCCGAGCACGACCTCGCCCGTCGAGCCGTCGATGGAGATGACGTCGCCTTCGGCGACGGTCTCGCCGTC
This sequence comes from uncultured Acidimicrobiia bacterium, assembly GCA_963839695.1. Taxonomy (GTDB): domain Bacteria; phylum Actinomycetota; class Acidimicrobiia; order Acidimicrobiales; family Ilumatobacteraceae; genus JALZMG01. Next base: position 12,144 of record CAWIVW010000017.1, read on the forward strand.
CGGTCGTGAACTGCTTTCCCGAGATCTTGATCGCCTCGGCCCCCACCACCGCCGGCGTGCCCCAGCCGCGAGCGACGACCGCGGCGTGGCTGACCAGGCCGCCGCGGGCGGTGAGGATCCCCTCGGCGACCATCATCCCGTGGACGTCCTCCGGGCTCGTCTCGTTGCGCACGAGGATGACCTTCTCGCCCCGCTCGGCGGCGGCCTCGGCGTCGTCGGCGGTGAAGTACACCTTGCCGACGGCGGCCCCGGGGGAGGCGGCGAGCCCCTTGGTCAGCACCTTGCCCTCACCGGCGAACTGCGGGTGCAGCACCTGGTCGAGGTGGTCCGCAGTGACGCGGGTGAGCGCCTGCTCGCGGCTGATCTTCCACTTCGCCGCGCCCTTGCCGGTGCCCTTGGTCATGTCGACGGCCATCTTCAGGGCGGCCGCACCCGTGCGCTTGCCGACGCGGGTCTGGAGCATCCAGAGCTTGCCCTGTTCGATCGTGAACTCGGTGTCGCACATGTCGGCGTAGTGACGCTCGAGCCGGGCGAAGATGTCGAGCAGCTCGTCGTGGATCTTCGGGAAGTGCCGGGCCAGAGCGTCGAGGTCTTCGGTGTTGCGGATGCCGGCGACGACGTCTTCACCCTGGGCGTTGATGAGGAAGTCGCCGTAGGCCCTGTTCTCGCCGGTGGCGGCGTTGCGCGTGAAGCCGACGCCGGTGCCCGAGTTGTCGTCGCGGTTGCCGAACACCATCGCCTGCACGTTGACGGCCGTGCCCAGGTCGTGGCTGATCCGCTCGCGCACCCGATAGGCGATCGCCCGCGCGCCGTTCCAGCTCTCGAAGACGGCCTCGACGGCGCCGCGGAGCTGCTCCATCGGATCCTGCGGGAACGGCTTTCCGGTCGCCTCGTGGACCACGGACTTGTACTGCTCGCTCAGCTCCTGCAGCACGCCGGCCGAGAGCTCGGCGTCGTTGGTGACCCCGGCCTTGGCCTTGGCGTCCTCGAGCGGGTGCTCGAACGAGGCGCCGTCGATGTCGAGCACGATGCGCCCGTACATCGCGAGGAAGCGGCGGTACGAGTCGTAGGCGAAGCGCTCGTCGGTGCCGGCGGCGAGCCCCTTGACGCTGCGGTCGTTGAGCCCGAGGTTCAAGACGGTGTCCATCATCCCGGGCATCGAGAACTTGGCGCCCGACCGCACGCTGACGAGGAGCGGGTCGCTCGGGTCGCCGAGCCGGCGGCCCATCTTGCGCTCCAGACGGGCGACGTGTTTGGCGATCTCGTCGTCGAGCCCGCCCGGCCACCCGCCGGCCATGTACGCCCGGCAGGCGTCGGTGGAGATGGTGAAGCCCGGCGGCACCGGCAGGCCCAACACGCTGGTCATCTCGGCGAGGTTGGCGCCCTTGCCACCGAGCAGATCCTTCATCTCCATCGGCGGGCGGCGATGCTTGTGATCGAAGGCGAAGACGTACGGCACGAGTGTCGAGTCTACGGGAACGCCCCACGCGCATCCCCGGGACGTCGGACGTCTCGTACCATCGGCGCCGAATGCCCCCACCCGTCCACCGCCCGCTCCGCGTGCTGGGCTTCCCGCTCCACGTGCGGGCCGGGTTCCTGCTGTTCATCGTGCTGCTCGTGTTCATCAACGGCGACGAGTTCGGCGTCTGGCTGGCGGCCGCGGTGGCCGGCTTCACGTTGCTGCACGAGCTCGGGCACGCCGTCGCCGCCCGCCGCGCCGGCGCCCGGGCCGAGGTCTCGCTGGACTTCATGGCCGGCTACACCTCGTACGTCGCGCCTCAGCCCCTATCGCTCGGGACCCAGGCCTTCATCGCCCTGGCGGGGCCGCTCACCCACATCACGGCCGGGCTGGTCCTGCTCGCCCTGATGGGGGTCAATCCCCTCGACGAGGACAGCTGGCAGCGCTCCGCCGCGACCCAGGCCGTCTGGTGGGCCGGGCCCGCGATCGGGCTGTTCAACCTCCTTCCGGTGCTGCCGCTCGACGGCGGAAACGTCGTCACCAACGTCCTCGAGCGGTTCCTCCCAGGCCAGGCCCGACGGGTCGCGCTCTACGCGAGCCTCGCCATCACGATCGGCGCGGCGATCTGGATGGCCTTCGTCGCGCAAACGCGCTCGTTCACCGTGTTCCTCGGGCTGCTCGTGGTGATGCAGCTGCAGCTGGTGTTCGACGACCGGTCGCGACAGGCCGTGTCGCCGTTCGACAAGGCGCTCGCCGCGCTGCGGGCGGGCGACCCCGAGCGGGCCAGGCGGACACTGGTCAACGGCCTGCGCCGGCCGGGAGCGACGAACGTCGTGCCGCGCACCCTCGACGACGCCGGGGCCCGGCAGCTGCTGGGTGTGCTCCCCCGTCCGCTGCCGTACGGCGACCCGTTCAACGAGTACGTGCTGGCCAACCTCCTCCTGCGCACCGGCGCCAGTTCGACGAGGCGGCCCGCTACGGGGCCGAGTGCTACGGGCGCGAACCGCGCCCGCTGATCGCCGCGACCGTCGCCCGCGCCGCCGGCGCGCTCGGCGACGAGGACACCGCGGCGGCGTGGCTCCGCGCCGCCGCCGGTGTCGGGACGTCGCACGACGGGCTGGCCACGGTGATCGACCAGGCCCCTGAACTCAATGGTGTGAGACAGCGGCCTGACGTGGTGGCAATCCGCCGGTCCCTTGACGTCACCGCGCGCAGCGAATTCGCCATCTGGGCGGAAATCGTCCCGACCGTCGCGACAGATCCCGCCCAGATGTCCGGTCAGTCGCCGATGTCGACGCCGCGCTTGACGTAGCCGAGGGCCCGGGTGCCGGCGACGCTCGTCAGCACGCCTACCTCCCGCCCGTCGTCGAGCACCGGATCGCCCGGCTTGGAACCCTCGGCGACGGTGAGGATGCGCAGCCGGCGCGGCGCCTCCGCCCCCCGCGAGTCCATCCGCTCGACCAGCTCCTGGCCGGGGTAGCAACCCTTCTTGAAGTCGACGGCGACGGGCACGACACCGATCTCGCCCGGGATCTGCTCCCCCGGCACGATCTCGGCGCCCATCGCCGGCCAGCCGGCCTCGATCCGCGCCGCCTCCAGGTCGGCTGCCGATCCGGCGTCGACGCCCGCGGGCGGCTGCGGGCTCGGCCCGAACAGGTCGTGGTCGCGGTCCCACCAGCCGACGACCGCGCCAGTCGGGGACCGTGCTCGCCGTCGGTGCCGCGGACGGCGAGGCACCGCCACGCCACCGGCTCGACGTCGGCCTTCACCCGGATCCGGAACCGGTTGATGCGCGCGAGCAACTCGTCGCCGAAGCCGGCGTCGGTGTCGAGCACGTAGGTGTCGTCTTCGGTCCGCCACACGCGGGCGAGCACGTCCACCCGTCCATTGGGCTGGAGCAGCAGCGTCCAGCGGCTCGCGCCCACGGCCAGCGGACGCAGCTCCTGGGACACCTGACCCTGGAGGTAGTCGAGGGCATCGGGGCCGGACACCTGGACCGCGTCCCGCGGCGTCTCTGCCCAGAACGGACCGCGCGTCATGACGACCAGTGTGGCGGCCCCAGGGCCGTGCCACACTCCCGGACATGGCCGGCATCGATGAACTCGCCCGGCGCGCCGTCGACGCGGTGACGCCTGCTCGCCCGCCGCGGCGCGATGCTCGCCCTGGGGGTCGCGCTCCTCACCGCCCTCGTCGCCGGCGGCGAGCTTCGCGATGGGGCTGGCGGCGATGTCAGGCGACGTCGAGACGGCGTGGATCGTGCTCGGCGGTGCGCTCGGCCATCTTCGCCGTCGGCGCCCCGCTGCTCGCCTGGTGGCGCCTGACGAGGGTCCGCAGGCACGCCATCGAGCTGGTCGAGCGAGGCCCGCACCCTGCTGTCGAAGGACGCCGCGGCCGAACGGGTCGTCATCGAGACGGTGGAGGTCGGCGACGACGGCATGGCCCGCTCCGCCCCCGCCGTCGTCGGTCAGACCGTGCAGTTCACCCGGCTGCGCAACATCGCCCTCACCGAGAACCTCCGCCGACTCCCCGTCGCGCTCTACGCGGTCACGAGCTTCCCGGTCCTGCTCGCGATCGCCCTCGTGCTGATGCTGGTGTTCGGGATCCTGGGCTTCCTCTTCCTCGTCGCCTGGGCCCTGTAGGCGGGCTCGCGCTCGTCAGGCGACGGTGCCCGCGGCGCGGCGGGCGGCGGTCATCCGCCGGGCCGCGGGGACCGCGGCGAGGAGGGCGGCGGCCTTGTTGCGGCACTCCAGGTCCTCGTCGGCGGGGTCCGAGTCGGCGACGATGCCGGCGCCCGCCTGCAGGCTGGCCCCTTCCGGGCCGACGAACATCGTGCGGATCGCGATCGCGGTGTCGAGGTTCCCGCTCCAGTCGAGATACCCGACCACGCCGGCGTACGGGCCCCGCTTCACCGGCTCGAGCTCGTCGATGATCTCCATCGCCCGCACCTTCGGCGCCCCGCTGACGGTGCCGGCGGGCAGCGTCGCCCGCAGCACGTCGATCGGGCCGAGGCCGTCGACGAGATCGCCCGACACCTGCGACGTCAGATGCATCACGTGGCTGTAGCGCTCGAGCGTCATGAGCTCGTCGACGTGCACGCTCCCGAACCGGGCGACGCGACCGACGTCGTTGCGGGCGAGGTCGACCAGCATCACGTGCTCGGCCCGCTCCTTGGGGTGCTCGGTCAGCTCGGCCGCCATCCGCCGGTCGTGCTCGTCGGTGCGTCCACGCTTGCGCGTCCCGGCGATCGGCCGCGAGATCACCTTGCCGTCGAGCAGCTTGACCATCGGCTCCGGTGACGAGCCGACGATGGTCAGCTCCGGATGGCGCACGAAGTACATGTACGGGCTCGGGTTGATCTGCCGCAGCACCCGGTACACGTCGAACGGATCGGCGTCCAGCTGCAGGTCGTAGCGCTGGGCCAGCACGACCTGGAAGATGTCGCCGGCGACGATGTAGTCCTTGGCCACCTCGACCGCCTGCTGGTAGAGGCCGTCAGGCATGGAGCTCTTCGTCTCGGGCAGCACGTCGTCAGCGGCCGGTGGCTCGACCGGCACGTAGGGCAGCGGCCGGGCGAGGTTGGCGAGGCCTCGCTCGATGCTCGCCACGGCGGCGTCGTAGGCATCGTCACGCGCCGCGTCGGAGAGGTCGAGCACGGGCACGCTCTCGATCAACGTCACCCGTTGCCGCCAGTGGTCGAACGCGGCGAGCGAGCCGATCATGCTCATCACCGCGTCGGGGAGATGCTGGTCGTCGTCGGGGACGTCGGGAAGCCGCTCGATCTCGCGGACGACGTCGTAGCCGAGGTAGCCCATCAGCCCGCCGTGGAGCGGAGGCAGCTCGGGGATGACCGGCGCGCGGTAGACGCGCAGGAGCTCTTCGAGCGCGGCGAGGATGCCCTGGTCACGTGGCACTGCGACCGGCAACGCGCCGTCGACGCTGACCAGTCCGTCGCGCGAGTACGAGCGTGGCCACCGGATCACGACCGACGAACGAGAAGCGACTCCAGCGCTCTCCGTGCTCGACCGACTCGAGCAGGAAGCCAGGGCCGTCGCCGACGAGCTTGGCGTAGGCCGCGACCGGCGTCTCCAGATCGCCGAGCACCTCCGCCCACACCGGGACCACCGTGTGGTCGCGGGCGAGGGAGTGGAACTCGTCCCTACTCGGGCGGAGCAGCATCGGGCCCTCCGAAGCGACGAAAGAAGCAGGTGTACGCCCCCGTGTGGCAGGCACCGTTACCCTGCTGATCCACTCGGAACAGGAGCACGTCGCCGTCACAGTCGTAGTACGCCTCGTGGACGACCTGGACGTCGCCGCTCGTGTCGCCCTTGCGCCACACCTCCTGGCGGCTGCGGCTCCAGAACACCATCCGCCCCTGCTCGAGGGTGGCCCGCAACGTCTCGGCGTTCATCCACGCCATCATCAGCACCACCCCGTCGAGATCCTGGACGATCGCGGGGACGAGACCCCGCTCGTCGAACCTGACCGCGGCGAGTTGCTCCGCGGTGGGCTCGATGCGCGTGCCCCGAGATCACAGGTACAGGCCGGTGGACGCCTCGATGCGCTCGGCGGCGACCGCGTGCAGGTCGCGCTCGCGCAACATGATGTAGTCGCGGCCTTGGACCTCGACCTCGTAGCGGTCCTCGGGGCTGAACAGCACGAGGTCGCCCACCTCGGCGGCCCGCACGTTCCCCCCGAGGGCGACGACCTCCGCCCACACCAGGCGCTTGGCGATCTGGGCGGTGGCCGGGATCACGATGCCGCCCTGGCTCCGGCGCTCCCCGTCCTTGTCCGGGATGCGCACGAGCAGCCGGTCGTTGAGCATCTTGATCGGGAGCTTCTCGAGTCGTTCGGCGGTGCCGGCCACGAGATGAGAGTATCTGTGTGAGCGAACATGCGGACTGCCGCGCGCTTCGCTCACCCAGACTGCGGCCGTCGAGGAGGCGCCCGTGATCTACCGATTGCTGGCCGACCTGGTCGTGCTGATCCACCTCGCCTTCATCGTGTTCGTCGCCGTCGGCGGCCTCCTGGCGTGGCGCTGGCCGCACCTCGTGTGGGCGCACATCCCCGTCGTGGTCTGGGCGGTGGCGATCGTGGCGATCGGGTTCACCTGCCCGCTCACCCCGCTCGAGAAGCTGCTCCGCCGAGCGGGCGGGCGACGACGCCTACGACGGCGGGTTCATCGACCACTACCTCGACGGGGTCGTCTACCCCGGCCGCTACACCATGCTCGCCCGGGCGTTCGTCGCCGCGTTGATCGTCCCGGCTACATCGGGCTGCTCGTCAGGCACCACCGACTGTCACCCATGACCGCCGAGTCGCTGCGTCGCCGCTTTCCCGGCGTCCGTGACGGCTGGGCCCGCTTCGACGGGCCGGCGGGAACGCAGATGGTCGACACCGCGATCACGGCGATGGCCGACTGGGCGGCGAGTGGCCTGAACGCCAACAGCGGCGGGGCCTTCGCCGCCGCCGACGCGTGCGATGCCCTCCTCGAGCGCACCAGGGCGACCGTCGCGACCCTGCTCGGCACGACTCCGGACGCGGTCTGCTTCGGCGCCAACATGACGACGCTCACGCTCGCCTTCACGCGCGCCGTGGCCCTCACGCTGCGCCCGGGCGACCGGGTCGTCGGCACCCGCCTCGACCACGATGCCAACATCACCCCGTGGCGGCTGGCGTGCGAGGCCAGCGGGGCCGACCACGTGCTCGCTCCGTTCGACCCCCGGACGGGGACCCTCGACCCGGCGGCCGTGACCGCCCTCATCGACGAACGCACCCGATGGGTCGCCGTCAGCGGCGCGTCCAATCTCCTCGGCACGATCCCCGACCTCGGCCCGATCGTCGCCGCCGCCCGCGAGTGCGGCGCGCGGGTCTTCGTCGATGCCGTGCACCTCGCCCCGCACCGGCGCATCGACTTCGACGCCCTCGGCTGCGACGCGCTGGTGACGAGCCCGTACAAGTGGTACGGGCCCCACGCGGGCGTGCTCGTCGCCAGGCCGTCGCTCCTCGACGGGCTGCCCGTCGCCAGGGTCCGGCCGGCGGCGGCCCACGGCCCGCGCCGTTGGGAGACCGGGACCCCGAGCTTCGAGGCGATCGCCGCCGTCGACGCCGCCGCCCAGTTCTTGCTCGCCGAGGGAATGGACCGCATCGCCGCTCGCGAGGCGGCGGTGTTCTCGCCGCTCCTCGACGGCTTGGCTGCGCTCCACGGGATCCAGGTCTGGGGGCCGAGAACCCGCGACGGCCGCACGCCGACGGTGGCGTTCACGATCACCGGCAGGCATCCCGACGAGATCGCCACGGCCCTCGCCGGCGACCGGATCGCGACGTGGGCCGGACACTCCTACGCGGTCGAGGTCGTCGACCAGCTCGGCCTCGCCGACAAGGGCGGGGTCGTGCGCGCCGGGGTCGTCGCCTACATCGAACCCGACGACGTCGCCCGCCTCCTCGACGCGGTGGAGAAGCTCGCCGCTACCCGCTGACCGCGTCGTCGATGCGGGCGAGGATGTCCGCGTCCAGCAGCGGGATCACCTCCACGGCGGCGAAGTTCTCGGTCACCTGGCTCGCCCGGCTGGCTCCGGTGATCACCGTCGTCACGTTGGGGTTCGCCGCGCACCAGGCGATCGCCAGCTGGGCGAGCGAGCAGCCGAGCTCGTCGGCGATCGGGCGCAGCCGCTCGACCTTGGCGATCGCCTGCTCGTCGGTGAGGTCCGCGGCGAGCCAGCCATAACCCTCCAGCGCGCCGCGTGAGTCCTCCGGGATGCCGTCGCGGTACTTGCCGGTGAGCAGCCCCGACGCCAGCGGGCTCCACGTCGTCGCCCCGTACCCCACCTCGGCGAACAGCCGGGCGTACTCGCTGCTCGACGCGTTCACGCGCGAGCAGGTTGTACTGCGGTTGTTCGGTCACCGGCTTGTGCAGGTGGTGGCGCTCGGCGATCTCGATCGCCCCCCGGATCTCGTCGGCCGCCCACTCGCTCGTGCCCCAGTAGAGGGCCTTTCCCGACGACACGATGTCGCTCATCGCCCACACCGTCTCCTCCAGCGTCGTGTCCGGGTCGGACCGATGGCAGTAGAGGATGTCGACGAAGTCCTGCTGCAGACGGTCGAGCGAGCCGTCGATCGCCTGCATCAGGTACTTGCGGTTGAGCGTGTTGCGCATGTTCGGCGCGTTGTGGAGGCCCCAGAACACCTTCGTCGTGAGGACGTACGACCAGCGCGGCCAGCCGAGCTCGCCGAGCACCCGGCCCATGATCGCCTCGCTCTCGCCACCGGCATAGGCCTCGGCGTTGTCGAAGAAGTTGCAGCCGAGGTCGTACGCCGCCTGCATGCACTCCATCGCCAGCGTCGTCCTTCATCTGCTGGTCGAACGTGACCCACGATCCGAACGACAGCACTGACAGCTGCAAACCGGCGCGCCCGAGCCGGCGATATTCCATCTCTTGCGGTCATGGCCGGAACCCTACGTTCCGACCGGCCGGACCGTGATGCCGTGGCTCGCCATCAGCGCCTTGGCCGCGGCGATCGAGTGCTCCTCGAAGTGGAAGATCGACGCGGCCAGCACGGCATCGGCACCTCCTTCGACGATCCCCTCGACGAGGTGATCCAGCGTGCCCACACCGCCGCTGGCGATGACCGGGAACGCCGACGGCGTCGACGACCGCCCGGGTGAGCTCGAGGTCGAAGCCTTCCCGGGTGCCGTCGCGGTCCATCGACGTCAACAGGATCTCCCCGGCCCCGAGCGCGGCGGCGTCCGCCGCCCACTCGATCGCGTCCATGCCCGTCGGCGTGCGGCCGCCGTGCACGTGGACCTCGAAGCCGCCGGGGCGGCGCTTGGCGTCGATCGCGCACACCACGCACTGCGTGCCGAACTCGCCGGCGATCTCGGTGACGAGGCCGCGCCGCTCGACCGCCGCAGTGTTCACGCTGACCTTGTCGGCGCCGGCGCGGAGCAGCCGCCTGGCGTCCTCGATCGTGCGCACCCCGCCGCCCACGGTGAACGGGATGAAGACTTCCTCCGCCGTGCGGTAGACGACGTCGACCATCGTGTCCCGCCGGTCGCTGGACGCGGTGATGTCGAGGAAGACCAGCTCGTCGGCGCCCTCGGCGTCGTAGCGGGCGGCGAGCTCGACCGGATCGCCGGCGTCGCGCAGGTCGACGAAGTTGGTGCCCTTGACGACCCGGCCGGCGGTGACGTCGAGGCAGGGGATCACCCGGGCGACGAGCATCACATCGCCGCCAACGCCTCGGCGACCGTGAACGACCCCTCGTACAGGGCGCGGCCGACGATGATCCCGGCGAGTCCGTCGATCGTGGCGAGCGCTCGGACGTCATCGAGCGTCCCCACGCCACCGCTGGCGATGACGGGTGTGCTCTGTGGCGGCGACGGCCGCGGCCAGCCCGGCGAGGTCAGGACCGGCGAGCGTGCCGTCCCGCTCGATGTCGGTGATCACGAAGGCCGACGCCGCGGCGAAGCCGGCGAGCGCGTCGGTCAACGAGACGTCGCTCTGCTTCGTCCAGCCGTCCACGGCGAGCACGCCGCCGCGGTGATCGAGCCCGACGGCGACCGGAACGATCGACGCCACCTCGTCGACGAGGGCCGCGGCGGCGCAGGGCGGCCGAACCCATCACCACCCGGGCGACGCCCGACGTCGGCCAGCGCGGCGGCGTCGGCGGCGGTGCGCACTCCCCCACCGGCCTGGACGCCGTGCCGGCCGGCCACGCCGACGACGATCTCGGTCACGAGGTCACGGTTGCGCGGCTCGCCGGTGCGGGCGGCGTCGAGATCGACGACGTGGATCCACTGCGCCCCCTGCTCGCAGAACGAGGTGGCGATCGACGACCGGGTCGTCGCCGTACACGGTCTCGGCGGCGAAGTCGCCTTCCCGCAGCCGGACGACGCGCCCGCCGCGCAGGTCGATCGCCGGGTACAGCTAGGGCGTGGGATCATCACGACGGCTCGGACGAGCCGACGAAGTTGGCGAACAGGCGCCGCCCGGCGGTGGCGCGACTTCTCCGGGTGGAACTGGGTGGCGAACACGTTGCCGAGCCTGAACGCGGCGTTGACCGGCCCGCCGTAGTCGCACGTCGCCACGACGACGGCCGGGTCCGCCGGCACACCGTGCAGCGAGTGGACGAAGTAGAACCACGGCCGCACGTCGAGTCCGGCGAACATCTGCTCCGTCGGGATCGAGGACGTCGACCTGGTTCCACTGCATCTGCGGGGTGCTTGACCCCGGCCGGGATCCGCCGCACCGTCCCCGGGATCACGCCGAGTCCGCGCGCTGCCGCGATCCTCCTCGCTGTCATCGAAGAGCATCTGCGTCCCGATGCAGATGCCGAGGAACGGGCGGCCCGCGGCGATCGCATCGCGCACCGGGTCCTCCAAGCCCGTCGCCCGAAGCGCGTCCATGCACGCGCCGAAGGCGCCGACGCCAGGGAGCACGACCGCAGCGGCGTCGGCGATGAGTCCGCGATCGGCGGTGAGCCGAGCGTCGGCCCCGTGGCGGGCGAGCGCCTTGTGCGCCGAGTGGAGGTTGCCGATGCCGTAGTCGCAGACCGCGATCAGCGGTGCTGTCACCGCCTCACAACACACCCTTCGTCGACGGGATCCCACCGGCGGCATCGACCCGCACCGCGTCGCGCAGACAGCGGGCGAGCCCCTTGAAGGTGGCTTCGACGATGTGGTGGGCGATGCGGCCCGACCGCGACCGGACGTGGAGCGTGAGCCCGGCATTGGTGGCGAACGACGCCACCGCGTGCTCGGCGAGCTGGGGGTCGAAGGGTGGCGTCCCCAACGGCAACGACTCCGGGATCTCGACCTCCCACGAGACGAACGGCCGGCCGGAGATGTCGAGAGCGACCTCGATCAGGGCCTCGTCGAGCGGATAGAGGCCACTGGCGAAGCGCCTGATCCCGGCCTTGTCGCCGACGGCCTCCCGGAACGCCTCGCCGAGCGTGATCGCCACGTCCTCCACCGTGTGGTGGGTGTCGATGTGCAGGTCGCCGGTCGGCCCGGACGGTGAGATCGAAGCCGCCGTGGCGGCCGAGCTGGTCGAGCATGTGGTCGTAGAACGGGATGCCCGTCGTGCAGTCGGTGGTCCCCGAGCCGTCGAGATCGAGCTCGACCTCGACCGACGTCTCCTTGGTGACGCGCTTGCGGATCGCCGATCGGCTCATGGGCGCGGTCTCGCCTCCTCCAGCTCGACCACCGCCTCGCCGAGGGCGTCGAGGAAGCGGTCGTTCTCCTCCGGCGTCCCGACGGTGACGCGCAGGCAGTTGGCCAGCCGCGGCCAGCCCGAGCAGTCCCGCACGAGCACGCCGCGGTCGACGAGCGCCTGCCACACCGCGGGACCGTCGGACGGTCGGAACAAGACGAAGTTGGCGCCGCTCGGGAACGAGTCCACGGGCAGTCGCTCGAGCGCCTCGGCCAACCGTTCCCGCTCGGCGACGATCTGCTTGACCCGCGCGTCCATCTCGGCGACGTGGCCGAGGGCGAGCCGCCCGGCGAGCTGCTTCGCCGCGTCCAGGTGGTACGGCAGCACGACGTTCTCCAACGCGCTGACCACCCACCGCGGTCCGACCAGGTAACCGAGACGCGCCGCCGCCATGCTCCACGTCTTGGAGAACGTGCGCACGACGACCAGCGGCACTGTCGTCGTCGACGAGGTCGAGCGCGGTCCAGTCGGCGAACTGGGCGTACGCCTCGTCGACGACCACCAAGCCGGGCGCGGCGTCGAGGACGGCGCGGACGACGGCAGGGGGATCGACGAGACCGGTCGGGTTGTTCGGCGAGCAGAGGAACGTGACCGCTGGCTGCGCCGCGGCGATGAACGTCCCGGGCGGCGGTCGGGTCGAGCGTGAAGTCGTCGGCCCGCTCGCCCTCGACCACCTTCGTGCCGGTGATCCGAGCGATGTGGCCATGGAGTTGGTAGGTCGGCTCGAACGTCACGGCCGTGCGCTCCGGCCCGCCGTAGGTGAGCAGGAGGGTCTGCAGCACCTCGTTCGACCCGTTGGCGGCGAAGACCTGGTCGGCACGGACGCCGTGCCACTCGGCGATCGCCGTCCGCAGCTCGAGCGCGGTCCGGTCCGGGTAGCGGTGCCACTCGACGGTGGCGAGCGCGGTCGCCAGCTCCTCGCGCCAGCCCTCGGGCGGCGGGTACGGCGACTCGTTGACGTTGAGCCGCACGGGGACGTCGACGCGGGGCGAGTGGTACCGCGCGAGCGCCCGCACGTCGTCGCGCGCGGGGACCGGGTCTCCTCGACGGGCGCGTCCACGACTGGCGACGTTACCGGCGCAGCGCGAACGTGGGCCCATGAGCTAGCTCGTCCACCGCCACCGCCGCCGAGCTCGAGTGCCGCCGCCGAGGCCATCGGCGGATACGCCGGCGACGGTGGGTGACCTCGCCGGGCCGTACCTCGGGGGCGAACGTGACGATCTGGTGTCGGCGATCTACGAAGCGGAGCGCTCGTTGCGCACGGCCGAGCGCCACATCCAGCGCGCCCTCAAGCTCGCCACGGGGTGAGCAGTAGCCGCCCGGCCTCGCCCGCACGACGCGAGAATCGATGCCGAAAAGCGGCGACGGCCCCTGGTGGGAGGGGCCGTCGCTCCGGCGACGCCAGGCGGCGGATCCCGGCTGTCGCAGCAAACCAGGTGGCGGGAACCTGGTTGGTCCATTCATCATACACCCGCCGATTACCGAGGCAAGTTAGGGTTCCGCGTCCCCCGGACGCGGGCGGCGACGCCCTCGCGAGCGGCGCGGCAGGCGGCTCGACGGGCAGATGTCCTCGAGCGAGCACGAGGCGCAATCGGGATTTCGGGCGAAGCAGACGCGCCGCCCGTGGAGGATCATCCGCAGGCTGAACCTCCCCCGCTCGCGGCGCCGGCAGGTAGCGGTTGAGCTCGAGCTCGATCTTCACCGGATCGTCATGAGTGGTCAGTCCGAGGCGCCGCGACAGCCGGGTCACGTGCGTGTCGACCGGCAGGCCGGGGAGGTCGAACCCGACGCTGCGCACGACGTTGGCCGTCTTGCGTCCGACGCCCGGGATCGTCACGAGGTCCTCCAGCTTGGTCGGGACCTCGCCCCCGAAGCGCTCGACGAGCGCCGTCGCCATGCCGATGAGGCTCTTCGTCTTGTTCTGGTAGAAGCCGGTCGAGCGGATGATCTCCTCGACGTCCGCCGGATCGGCGCGGGCGAGATCCTCCGGCGACGGGTACTTGGCGAACAGTGCCGGCGTGACCATGTTCACCCGGACATCAGTGGTCTGCGCGGACAGGATCGTCGCCGTGAGCAGTTCGAAGGGGTTGGCGTGATCGAGCTCGCAGACCGCGTCCGGATAGGTCTCGGCCAGCCGGCGGGCGACCTCCCGCGCCCGACCCTTCGGCGAGCGCGGCCGGACGGGACGCGCGACGACGGGGGGGACCGGGATGACCATGACCGGGACGAGCCTAGGAGGACCGAGGGAGGACCGAATGAGCGACGACCACTACGGTCGAACCGTGCGCACCCTCGAGGTCCTGCGCCGCCTCGACCCCGACATGATCGCCGCGATCGACCGGCTGCTCGCCGCCGCCGAGGCCGCGGACGGCCGCGAGCCGCTGTCGGACCAGCACCGGCTCGACCTCGTTGCCGGCGGCGGCGAGGGGTTCGCGGCAGTCGTCGCGAGCGATGACGGGCGCCCGATCGGGTACGCCCAGGTTTCGCACGGGAACTGCTCCTCGACGGTCGAGCTCGTCATCGATCCGGCGCACCGGGGCGAACAGGGCGCGCTCGGAACGGAGCTCATGACCAAGGCGCTCGACGTCGTCCGCGGCGCCGGCGGCGGCCCGGTGCACTGGTGGGTGTTCGACCCGACCGCCGATGACGACGAGCTCGCCCGCCGACTCGGCCTGACCGTCGGTCGAGAGCTGCTGCAGATGCGCCGGGACCTGCCGACCGACCTCCCGTACACCGTCACGCACGCGCCCGTTCGTTCCCGGGGTCGACGAGGCGGCGTGGGTCGAGGTGAACAACCGGGCGTTCGCCGACCATCCCGAGCAGGGCGGGTGGACCGTCGAGACCCTGCGCCGCCGCGAGGCCGAATCGTGGTTCGACCCGGAGGGGTTCCGCCTCCACGAGCGCGACGGCCGGCTCGCCGGGTTCTGCTGGACGAAGCTGCATCTCCACGCCGATCCGCCGCTCGGCGAGATCTACGTGATCGGTGTCGATCCCGACTTCCAGGGTCTCGGGCTCGGGCCGGAGCTGACGCTGGCCGGACTGGACTCGATCGCCCGCCGCGGCGTCGACATCGGCATGTTGTACGTCGATGCGGCCAACACCCCGGCGCTGGCGATGTACGAGCGGCTCGGGTTCACGGCCCATCGCACCGACCGCGCCTACACCGCGACGCTGTGAACGCGGCGACGGTGGAACCGGCGTGGGACCGACCCGGTACGGGGCGAGCCGGGACGACATCGCCGAACTGCTCGCCGCCGAGCCTCGGTACCGGACCGACCAGGTGTGGAACGGCCTCTACCAACGTCTCGCCGAGCCGGAGGAGTTGACCGAACTGCCGGCAGGGCTGCGGAGTGCGCTCGCCACCTCCCTGCCCACCGCCCTCGACCTGCGGACGGAGTCGGTGAGCGATCGTGGCGACACGGTGAAGTTCCTGTGGGAGCTGGCCGGCGCGGCGCGGGTCGAGACAGTGCTGATGCTGTACCCGGACCGGGCGACGGTGTGCGTTTCGAGCCAGGCCGGTTGCGCGATGGGCTGTGGCTTCTGCGCCACCGGCCAGGCCGGATTCTCCCGCCACCTCACCACGGGCGAGATCGTCGAGCAGGTCGTGCGGGCGTCCCGCCGCGCCCGCTCCACTGGCCGGCGGGTGAGCAACGTCGTGTTCATGGGGATGGGCGAACCGCTCGCCAACGAGGCCGCGGTGTGGGCCGCGGTCGAACGGCTGCACGGCGCGATGGGGCTGTCGGCCCGGCACATCACGATCTCGACGGTGGGCATCGTTCCCGGCATCCGCCGGCTCGCCGAGCGGAGGCTGCCGGTCACCTTGGCGGTGAGCCTCCACGCCGCCAACGACGCCCTCCGGGACGAGCTGGTCCCGATCAATCGGCGCTACCCGATCGAGGACTTGCTCGCCGCGTGCGCTGACTTCCTCACCGCCAACCGCCGACGGATGAGTTTTGAGTGGGCGCTCATCGACGGTGTCAACGATCGGCCCTCCGACGCCGCCGAGCTCGCCGACCCTCTGCCGCCGGCTGCGCCCCGCGGCCCACGTCAACCTGATCCCGCTCAACCCGACGCCGGGCTGGCCGACGAAGGGATCGCCACCGGCGCGGGTCGCCGAGTTCCGCGACCGGCTGCGGACCTCGGGGGTCAACGCCACGGTGCGCCGCAACCGGGGCACCGACATCGACGCCGCCTGCGGCCAACTGGCCGCGGCCGTCGCGGTCGAAGGTCCTAGCAGCCGGCGTTGACGACGTAGGGGTAGGGGTTGACGGACGAGCCGCCTCCGGGGTGCACCTCGAAGTGGAGGTGGTTGGTGCCGTTGGCATTGCCGGTGGCTCCGACGTATCCGATCACCTCACCCTGGGAGACGCCGCGTGACGAGCCCTCGAAGCTGCTCAGGTGGGCGTAGAAGTAGGCGTTGCCGTCGGAGCCGTGGAGCCACAACGAGTTCCCGCCGAGGGGACTCGATCCGAACTCGACGCTGCCGGAGACGACCGCCACGAGCGGCGTGCCGGCAGGAGCGATCAGGTCAACCCCTTCGTGGGAGCGGCCACCCGAACGTGATGCGCCGTAGGTGTCGCTGTACGACGACGCCCCGGCGACCGGGCACACCATGCCGCCCGATGGCGGCGCCGGCTCCGGTTCGGGCTCGGGGGCGGGCTCGGGGGCAGCCGGGAGCGGGTCGTCGTCGTCACCGTCAGCAGGATCATCATCCTGCGGGGGCGATCCGGCGCCGGTCGGGCGGGCGTCGCCGCCCCCCTGGTCCGGCTCCGGTGCGGGCGCGGACGGCACCGCGGTCGACTGAGTCTCGCGTCCTCCGCGGCCTGCGCGGCGGCCTCCTGGCGCTGCCGCTCCGCCTCCAACTCGCGCTGGCGCTGCTCCTCGCGCTGGCGGGCCTCGAGCGCCTCGCGGATGCGCTCGTCCTCGAGCCGCTGCTGCTCGACCTCCTGCAGGTGCACCACCTCGGCCTCGGCCTGCTCCTGGAGGGCGAGAAACTCCTCCTTCTGCTCCTCGACCGCCTCCTGGTTCTCCTCCAGCGCCTGCTGGTTGGCCTCCAACTCGAGGCTGGCCCGCTCGAACTCGTCCATCGCCTCCGCCGACGAGTCGGTGACGACGCCGACGAGCACCTCGGCCTGCAGCCGCTCGCTCGGGGCCCGCACCCCGCTCAGCAGCGGGATGCCGGCGTTGCCGCTCGCCACGAATCGGTTGACCGCCACCTGTTCGACCTGGTCGCGCAGCGCGTCGACCTGCCTGTTCGAGCTCGTACGCCATCGGCCGCGAGGCGCTTGGCCTCGTCCTCCAGCTGGTCCAGCTCGGACAGTGCGTCGAAGTAGGCCGCGGCGGCGTCGTTGGCCCGTTCCTTGGCGGCGGCGATCTCGGCCGCCGCCCGCTCGGCGGCGTCGTCGTCGGAATCGGCGCCGGCGTGGGGGCCGGCCAGGGGAAGCGCCAACGCCGCGGCGACCATCACGGCGATGGTCGAGCGGCGGCGCAGCACGGGCGGGCAGGCTAGCGCACATTGCAGTTCCATGACAGCATTCGGTCGATTTTGGGTCAGTCCTGAGAGCTGACGCACCCTTGGGAAGTGCGCGAGCCGCTCCGCCTCGACCGCGTGCGGCTGCGGCGCGGCTCGACCGTCATCCTCGACGACATCTCGATGGTCGTCCGCGCCGGCGAGCGGTGGCTGCTCCTCGGTCCGAACGGCAGTGGAAAGTCGTCGCTCCTGCGCGTCGCCGCGCTGTACGAGCACCCGACGTCGGGCACCGTCGACGTGCTCGGCGAGCGCCTGGGTCGAACGGACGTGCGCGAGCTGCGCCGCCGCATCGGATACAGCTCGGCGGCCCTCGCCGAGCAGCTCCGTCCCGCGCTGCGCGCCCTCGATGTCGTGCGCACCGCCCGCTACGCCGCCCTCGAGCCGTGGTGGCACCGCTACACGCCCGCGGACGATCGCTCGGGCGAGCGAGTGCCTCGAGCGCATGGAGCGTCGCCCAGTTCGCCGAGCGCGAGTTCGGGACGCTGTCGTCGGGCGAGCGTCAGCGGGTGCTCCTCGCGCGCACGTTGATGAACGACCCGGCCGTGGTGCTCCTCGACGAGCCGTCGGCCCGACTGGACCTCGCCGGCCGCGAGCAGCTCGTCGCCGCCCTCGACGGGCTCGCCGCCGACCCGGCGTCGCCACCCCTCATCTTCGTCACCCACCACGTCGACGACGTCCCGACGACGATGACCCACACCCTGTTGCTGCGCGGCGGTCGAGCGCTGGCCCAGGGGCGGATCGACGAGGTCCTCGACGCCGACCAGCCTGAGCGCGTGCTTCGGTCTCGACCTGTGCCTCGAGCGCCGCCCGGACGGGCGGCTCAGCGCATGGGCTCGCCGCTGACCAGCCGGCTGAGCGCGTCGTGGCCGCGGCGGACCTCCTCGGCGAGCACCCGTTCGAGGAGGCCACCGGTCCACAACGTGCCGCCGTACTCGAGCGTCACGACCACTCGGGTGTCCGCGTCCGACGGCTCGGTCGTGGCCGTCATCACCCACGTCGCGTGGTCCCGCTCGTCGAACTGGATGCGCTCGAAGCGGACCCGCCGATCAGGCTCGTAGCACGGTGCGCACCATGCGCAGCTGCTTGGACCGGGTGAACAGCCCCACCCGGGCGCGCAGCTCGACCCACCAGGCCGGGCGGCCCTCGTCGGGCTCGACCGCCTCGACGCGGTGGACCAACCGCATCCAGGAGGGATAGCGGTCGAGCGTGGCGAGGTGGCGGAACACGTCCGCGGGCGCGGCGTTCTCGATGATCAGCTCGACGGGGATCTGCATGCCGGATCGGTCCAGATCAGTGCCGGCGGGAGGTGCCCCGAAAGGCGCGGGCGAGGAGCGGGCTGTCGGCGGCGAGCACGCCGTCGAGGTCGTCGCTGACGTCGAAGTCGGCGGTCCACGGGAGCGTTGTCGGCTGGTCCGCCTCCGGCCGCGACGGCTCGACGGCCTTCGGGCGCGACGGCCGCTCGGTCCGCCCTGGTGACCCTGAACAGGCGCGGGGCGGGCTCACGGCGGTCGTCGAGCGTCCAGCCGCGTGGCACCACCAGGGCGTCGGCGTGGCGCCGGCAGAGCGCACCGGCGCGCATCCGATCGGCGTCGGGTTCGCACGGGGCGAGCCACACCAGCTGGCTGTCGGCGTCGAACCCGTACGCCATGACCGCGACCTCGGAGCAGCCGGGTCGCTCGCAGAGCCTGCCCATCGGGCAGAAATCTAGCCGTCTAGCTGGGGCGAAATCGTTGATGGCCGTTCTCGGCGAGCAACGTCGTCGGAACATCAGTGTGACGCGGATAACCGAATCGTCGGGTCCGGTGCGCCGTGACCTAGCGTCCCGGCGATGTCAGACGTCGATCTCGTGCGCAGCGTCTACGAGGCGATGGCCGCTCGTGACCTCGAGCGTCTGTCGCAGCTCATCCACCCCGACTGCGTGATCACCCAGGATCCAGCCCTCCCGTGGGGCGGCCGTCACGTCGGTCACGAGGGCTTCGCCTCGTTCGCCGGCGCGCTGCTCGGCGCGATCGACTCGAACGTGACGACCGAAGCGCTGTTCGCGGCGGGTGACGAGGTCATCCAGTTCGGCCACACGCGGGGCACGGTCCGATCGAACGGAACATCGTTCGACATCCCCGAGGTTCACCGCTGGCAGATCCGCGGCGGTCAGGTGATCGCGGCCCATTTCGCGATCGACTCCGACGCCATGATCCGCGCCCTCTCCGGTGGTTGAACGGTCCGCCGGGTCCGCCGGCCGTCAATCCTCTTCCCGGTGGTGGCCGCCGGCGAGCGCAGCGAGCGCGGTCCGATCGATCTGATCGGCGTCCGCCTTGGCCAGGCGGCAGTCGGTGAGGCCCACCAGTGTCGACGTGCGCCGTGCCACCCTCGAGCAGCGCCCGCTCGCCCACCACCGCTCCCGGCCCGACCTCGGCGACGATCGTGCCGTCGACGTCCACCGCCAGCAGGCCATCGAGCAGCAGGTAGATCTCGGTCCCGGGTTGGCCCTGCTCGACGAGCGTCTCCCCCTCGGCCAGCTTCACCATGGTGGGCCGCTTGCCGCCGCGCATGATCGACGACGACATCTCCCGTTCGAGCGCCGTCTCGGTCATCGCGACGAGGGCCGGTGAGTCCTCGTCCCCCCACGGCGAGTGCGGCCCGAACGCGCCTCGGTACCACTCCTCGAAATCGATCAGCCCGGACTTCGCGGTCAAGGCGCCCCGCTCGTCGTAGACCCAGTGCCGCGGGAACGTACTGGCGCCGGCCAGCACTCCGTCAGAGGTTCCGTCGGCGTTGATCGTCAGCGCCAGCGTGGTCCAGACAGTCGGCCCGCGCCATTGGAAGAACGGCCGGCCCTTGACCCGACGAGGCGCCGGCACGCCCGGCCGCCCGCCCGCCGTCCTCGAGAACCGCACGGAGGACTCGGTCACCTCAGGCGTCTGGCTGCAGGTCCGGGAACGCCACCGGCTGGAATGCCAGCTGGGCGCGCCCGACGCCCATGCGGGTGAGGCTCAGGTAACCCCGCCCGGTCTGACCGTGGTCGACGATCTCGCCGTCGACGACCTCGGCCCAGGCCTCGAGGCGGTTGGCGAACCGGAAGGCGCCGGCGGCCTGCAGCCCCTCGAGGTCCTCGATCGACTCGGGCGGTGGATCGTCGTAGTGGCCGACGCCGAGATCGAAGGGGAGCCTGGTCAGGCCGTCGATCGCCTCCGACGGGATCCAGGACACCGACGTGATCGACGATTCGATGCGCACGGCGCCATCGTCGCGCGGCGCGCCGGTCGCGCGCGGCCTCCGCGTCAGGCCGCGGCGAGTCGGCGGTAGGAACGAGACGTCCAGGCGAGGACCGTCACGATCACACCGATGAGACCGGCGACGCGTGAACATCAGCGCGATGCCCCGATCAGGGCCGGTGCCGAACCAGTCCCCGATGAGGTCGGCACCCCGACCATCGGTCATCAGCGGCATGAACACGGCTTCGGCGATCGGCGCCATCAGGAACGCGGTCAGTGGTGACGCCGCGTTCTCGACCAGCTGGGCGAAGCCGAAGACACGACCCTGGCGCTCGAACGGGATCGAGCGTTGCAGGATCGTCTGCTCACCGGCCTCGATCACGGGGATCAGCGCCAGCCACACGATCATCCCCACGGCGACGAGCACGATCGACGACCGGAGCGCGAACACCGAGCAGACGGTCCAGTTCACGAGGTTGCCGGCCAGCACGACGCGGAGCGGACTCGAGCCGAGCCCGAAGCGGGCGACGACCGAGGCCACCGGCGATGAAGGCGAGGCTGATCAACCCCCACAGCAGGCCCCACGCCTCGACCGACACCAGCTCGAGGCCGTAGGCGTCCATCAGTGCGATGAAGACGCCGCCCAGCAGGTTGTTGAAGGCCGCCAGCAGGATGAGCATCCTCAGTCCGGGGACGGCCCGGATCGCCTCGAGCGCGCCGCGGACGTCGATCGCCGGCTGCCGGCCGGCGGGTACGGGCTCGGGATCGGGCTCGTCGATCTCGATCGTGAGCACGTGTGCGAGCGCGAGCACGGTGAGGCCGAGCGACACGTAGTAGGCCCAGCCCATTCCGAGGCCGCCGATGACGAGGCCACTGAAGACCGACGTGATGGCGAACGACGTGCCGGTGATGGTGCCGACCATCCCATTCGCCCGATCGCGCTGGTCCTCCGGCACGAGCAACGTCACGCACGTCGACAGCGCGATCGCGCGCAGCTGGCCGGCCACCGAGCCGAGCAGCGTCGCCGTGACGAGCACCCAGAACCACGGGCTGCCGAGCCGGAGCAGGTCCTGACTGTCGACGGCGGCGAACACGATCGTGGCGGTGGCGAAGCAGGCGACCGACACCGCGGTCGTCGCGACGAGGGCAGTGTGCTTGCGGTGGCGGTCGACGAACGTGCCGAACACTGGGGCGAGCAGCGCCGAGGAGATCGAGAACGCGCCACCGATGACCCCCGTCGCCACGACCGAGCGCGTCTCCAGGTACACCCAGAACGTGAGCGCGAACCACAGGAAGGTGCTCGTGACTCCGGTGATGAGGGTGTTGACGAGCAGCCGGCGGAAGACGGCGGGGATCGCCGGCGGAAGGTCTACGGCGTCCTCACCATCGGCGGTGAGGAGGTCGGTCATCCCGAGCGGGCCCTGGTAGTGACGAGCTCGGCGGCCACGCCCTCGATCCAGGTCTGCCAGCGCGGCTGCTCGCGCTCGACGTAGGCGGGGGCCTCGTCGGAGAACAGGAAGCCCTGCAGATGGACCCCGCTGCCGTCGTCGGCACCAAAGGCGTAGAAGGACAGGTAGCCGGGCACGGGCTCGTCGACGCGCACGAGGAAGTGCCGGGCGATCGACCGCTCGAGGTGCCCACGGATGCCTTGCGTCGCGACGGCATCGCCGATCGCTTCGACGGAGAGCGCGTCGCGCACCGCGGCGATCGATGCTTCCGGGCTCGCGGTGAAGGTCGTGCCGGCCCAGATCGTCGACGCTCGCTGGCCCGGGAAGTGCGTGAGGTAGAGCCGGAGGTTGTCGAGGATCGGGGCCCAACCGGTGTTCATCTCCTCCCAGAACTCGTTCTCCCAGTCGGCGCCGGTGCCGAACGCGCTCGTCACGACGCGCACGACACACGTGCCGCCCGACCGCGCCTCGACGAGGAACTCGGTGACGAGCGGCGTGACGTCGGCGCCCTCGCGGCCGACGAGCGCGGCCCAGTCCTCCTCGTATTCGATCCGCCGTTGTGGTTCGAACGCGGTGACGCGGCCGCGCGACGACGCCTCCGGGCCCATGTGGAACTCCACGTAGCCGCCAGGTCGGGGCTCGACGTCGGCGGGCATCATCCAGGCGCTGATCCCCTCGCCCGAGGCGATCGCGTGCCATACCTGCTCGGGCGAGCCGGGGACGACGAGCTCGAGCTCGAATCGGTGCGGGACGTCGGGTGTGGTCACTGGTGCTCCTCGGTTGCGGTGTCGATGTTGCGGTGTCTGATGTGGACGGATCGGCCGGCGGCGACTCATCGACGGACCGCGGGCTTCGGGTGGGCGGCGACGACGAGGCGGTGGGGCCGACCGCTGTCGTGGTGGTATCGCGCGGCCAGGTCGAGCACGGCCGCGGTGAGCTCGTCGGCGAACGCGGCGCGGTCGGCCGCCGATCGGAAACGGATCTCGGTGTCGATCGCCAGGGTCGGCAGTCGCCGGCCGGACGCGTGCAGCCTTTCGGGCGAGCGAACCAACCTCACGCACGACGCGACCGGCGAGGGCGATCAGATATCGCGCCGACAGTCGATCGCTCACTTGCTCCGGACTGGCACCGCCGTCGGCGATGGCGGCCGGCGACACGACGTAGCTCGCCGCTGTCGCCCGCAGGACGCGCTCGGAGATGCCGCCGCGCATCCGCACCTCGGCGAGCTCGACCAGGCCGTGGGCCTCGAGCGTCCGCAGGTGGTAGTTGACCTTCTGCCGGGCGAGCCCGACGCGTGCCGCGACCCCGGCGGCCGACGCCGGAGCCGCGCCCAGTTCGGCCAGCAGGCGAGCCCGCACCGGGTCGAGCGCGACCGCCGCCGCGCTCGGGTCCTCGATCACGTCGACATCGCGCACGCCTCCATCGTGCTCTTGACAAGTTTTATTGTCAAGAGGCGCGTGCCTACGTCTAGCTGAGGGCTTCGGCGAACCGATCGCGGTGGGCGGCGAACCAGGCTCGGCGGCGGTCGAACTTGGCCATGCCGCCGGTGGCGGCGACCATCGCGATGAACGCCTCGTTGCCTTCGTCGAGGCGACGTTGCAGGAACTGGCCGCCGCGGCGGATGCCCTCCGCCACCACGTCGAGGAACTCCCGCCGGCCCGGAGGTAGGCCGTAGGCGTCGGCGACGATGCGCAGCCGGCGGAACGGATCGAACGGCGGGATGCGTCCGAGGAGGACGGCGTCGTCGTCGGTGTCCAACGGCACGTTCATGCGGGCGAACTGAGCGAGGTCGTAGAGCCGGCGGCCGGGCGCGGCGAAGTCGAAGTCGAGCAGGCCGACAGCGACCTGATCGCGGTACACGACGTTCTCGAGGCAGACGTCGTTGTGGCAGATCACCGGGCCGCCTTCCGGATCGGCCATCTCGCTGCTCCACGTTGCGTCGGGTGGGGGCACGAACGTGGCGCTCGCGTCGTGCAACCGTCGCACCAACGCCACCGCCGACGCGAGGGCGAGATCCGTCTGCGCCCACGCCGGGTACGGCGGGTAGGCGACATCACCTTCGATGTACTCGAGGCGTTCGCGCCCGTCAGGATCGACGCCGATCGGGAAGCTGGCCGCCTCGAACCCGACCGACCGGAGGTGGCGCAAGAAGGCGTGGATCGTCGGGGTGTGCGGGTTCGAGGGCCGCAGCACGTGGGGTCCCTGGCGCACGACCGACCCGACGTTGGCCACTCCCCCGTGCAACACGACTTCCACCACCGCTGGAGGCTACGAGGCGTCCGACGACGATCGCCCTTCCGTTCCGCCCGACCCGTAGCTCGTTCATCAACTTTGAGGAGCCGAGCTCGACGCGCCCTCCTTACCCTCCTCGCGAAGGAGACCCACAGAGGCTCAGCGATCTTCGCGCCGCCTCCGTGGTAGAAGGACCATCATGCGCATGTTCGACCGCATCGTCGAGTACGTCTATGCCCGGCGCGCCAGGCGCCACGAAAACATGCTCTGCCGCGAGGAGCGGCGTGAGACCGACCACCATCGGGAAATGGTGGCGATCCGGTCGGCGGAACTGAGCGACGAACGGAACGTGTCCACCCAGACGGGTTCGAGAGCCGCGGGCGGCGGCACCGACCCGGACGTGTCCGCACCCGGCACAGGGCCGGTCATCGACGCTTCGCCGGACTCGCAAGCGTCGTAGCTGGGCTCTCTGCTCATCCGAGCGCGTATTACTCACGAGACGTCAGCAACCTGTGCGATCGGCACCACCACCTGGTGCACGAAGGCGGCTGGACCCTCACCCTGCACCCCGGCCCGTCCGCGTCAGGCGCGGACGGGCCAAGACGCTCGGTTTCGTCAGTCGAGCGGGATCCGGATCACTTCGCCGCCGTCCACCAGCACGGCGCCCGTGCTCACGTACGCCGCGTGCTTGGTCAGTGCCACGCCGTACGGCGCGAACAGACCACCGGCGATGGTCTCATGCACACTGCTGCCCGGCGTGATCTTCTTCAAGGCGCCGATCGGGCCATTGAGCAGACCGGTGCTGGCGATCTCGACGGCGTACAGCGACCCGTCGGGCCGAACGCCAGGTCGGTGAGGTTGGTGAGCCCCGAGGCATACACGGTCGGAGCCTGACCCGGCACGACGCGCCAGATGTTGGCAGCACCCTGCTGGAACGGGAAGCCGGTCAGCTGGCTGACGTAGAAGGCACCGTCCGGTCCGCGGACGACCGACGTCGGCACGGCGTCGGCGCCGATCGCCGTTGGCGGGAATGCGGCGATCGTCGTGAATGCGCCCTTCGTGGAGGCGCGCACGACGGCGTTTCCGCCCGCGTCGGCGATGACATAGCCGTTCCCCTTCTTGAGGATCCCGACCGGATTGCTGTCGATGTCCGTGCCGTCAGGGTTGGCGGCCAACTCGTTCGCCATGACGTCGGCGACCACGGAGACGCGGTTGCGGTACAGCTTCCCGGCGACGAGCGTCGCCAGTAACTCGCCGTCGTCGCCGAACCCCTCGCGGAACTCGTCGCTGCCGCCGAGACCGATGCTGAGCACGAACTTGTGCCTGCCGTTGAAGACGAGGTCCGAGGGCCCGAGGGTCTCGCCGTCCTGGTTGATGATCGACGGGAGGCCTTTGACCACCCGCTTGTCCCGCCCTTTTCGCTGACCCGAGTCACGGCCCCGGTGAACCCGAGGCAGAACTCGCCCAAGCCGGGGTGCATGACGCACGGCCCCGAGCCGCCACTGCCGGCCTCGGCGACGTACAGGTCTCCACCCGGGGCGAACGCGAGATGCCTCGGGTTGTCCAGCCCTGATGCAACAACTTCCCAGGGTTCTTGGGCCGTGGTACTGGCCGGGATCGCCATCCCGCCCACGATCAATCCCGCGGCTACCGCCATTCCAAACGCGCGACGAGGCCTGCTCATTTCTGGTGCTCCCTTCAGCCCACTCCGTCCGTCGATTGCACCGTAGCAGTCGTGCCGGGGGAGCCCGGAACGGGGAGCGGCTGACCGCATCACTCCGGGCGGGAGACGCGGTACTTGAGGTGGGTGACGAGATCGGTGCCGCTGATGTCCAGCGGCTCCAGATCGAGGTTGCCGACGCCCTCGAACAGGCGCTCGCCTGCGCCCAATACAACCGGGGCGACGTGTAGGCGTAACTCGTCGATCGCGCCGAGGGCGAGGTACTGGTTGACGGTCGCCGCGCCGCCCGCGATCGCCACGTCGCCGACACCGGCCGCCTCGCGGGCCTGCGCCAGCGCCGACTCGATCCCGTCGGTGACAAAGTGGAACGTCGTCCCGCCCTGCATCGGCAGCGGCTCGCGCGGGTGATGGGTGAGAACGAAGACTGGCCCGTGGTAGGGCGGCTCGTCGCCCCACCAGCCCTTCCATTCGGGATCCCACGCGCCCCGGCCGGGTCCGAACATGTTGCGGCCCATGATGTACGCCCCGGCCCCGGTCAGTGCCTCGATCTGCGCCGCGTTCTCGTCGGCCTGCTCGACCATCCAGCGATGTAGGCGCCCCTCCACCCCATCCCCGAACGGTGCGTCGAGCCGCTGGTTGGGCCCGGCCACGAATCCGTCAACTGACATCGCCATGTCACACCTGACCTTCGTCATCAGCCGGTCTCCTTTCTCGTGATCCTGTCGACGCTGGTCGGCGCCGACTCACGAGAACGTCGGATCAACCTCAGCGATCTCGACATGTCCCGACGAGATCTCCACACGTTCGCGACGCCGCCTCCAAGCAGCGCGGACGAGGAACGTAGAAGCTCGTCGTCGTGACCTCAGCAACATTGCCGGGCGCCGTCGGAGGACCAGATCGATATCACGGCAGTCGCTTGGATGTGGCTCAGCCCCAGGTCGTCTCGCAACGAGGACGTCCCTCGGACGAACAGGGCTAGCGTCGCCCTCCAGTGAACGGCCGACGGCTCCGCGAGGCGATGCAACGCGGGCTCGTCCAAGCGCCGGGCTGTGCCGATCCGCTCGAGGCGATGCTCATCGAGCAGGCCGGGTTCGAGGCTCTCTACCTCTCAGGGTTCGCGCTCTCGGCGTCCTTGCTCGGCGAGCCTGACCTCGGATTGCTCGGTCTCGGCGATGTCGCGGGAGCGACGCGTCGGATCGCCGCCGCAGTTGACCTGCCCGTGATCGTCGACATCGACACGGGGTTCGGCGGGCCACTGAACGTACGGCGAACCGTCGTCGAAGTGGAGGCGGCCGGGGCGTCGGCCGTACAGATCGAGGATCAGCTCGCACCGAAGCGCTGCGGCCACTTCGAGGACAAGGCGATCGTCGAGCGCCCCGAGGCTGAGGAGCGAGTGCGGATTGTGGTCGAATCGCGACGATCGGAGGACACGGTGGTCATCGCCCGCACCGACGCCCTCGCCGTCAGGGGACTCGGTGAGGCGGTCGAACGCGGCCGGGTGTTCGCGGCCGCGGGCGCGGACGTCGTGTTCGTCGAAGCCATCGAGACCGAGGAACAGCTCCTGGCGATCGCCGCCGCCCTGCCGTCAGTCCCGCTGGTCTACAACGCCGTCGAGGGCGGACGCTCCCCCCTGCTCGACCGCGCCACGCTGCGCGTGCCGGCGTCTGCATCCTGATTCATCCGGTGACCCTCCTCCTCGAAAAGGTCCGCGCGCAACGGGCGGCGCTCGCCGCGATCAGGGATGGGGCCCTCGCGACCGCCGAGACCATGATGAGCGTGCGCGAACTCCTCGACGCGGACCAGGCGATGGCATTCCACGCCGCCGCCGGCTTCGCCACCTCATCCGGCGGACCAGTCAGCGCGTCGGATCACCCCAGCGGACGCGACGGTTGATGAACGCGAGCTCGACGTCGTCCTCAGGATCCGAGGCGTGCACGATCGCTCTGGCCACGCCCAGGTACAGCGAGACGTGCCCGGGGTAGTACACGAGGTCACCGGGGAGCGCCGTCAGCCGTCGACGGGGTGCGGCGGCGGCGATCTGGTCAGCACTCGACCGCGGGATCGTGAGACCGGCCCGGCGCCAAGCCCAGGAGGTCAGGCCCGAACAGTCGAACCCGACGCTCGGATGGGAGCTGTAGCTGCGGTACGGGGCTCCGAGCTGCACGAGGGCGGCGAGCACGGCGACCTGGTGCCGACGATCGGCCGCGGCCCACGCGCCCACCATCGCCCGTGGGTCCAGTCGCATTGCGTACGCCGTCGCCCGCGCCGCCTGATTGCGCGCCCGGTTGAAGTGTTGCAGGCTCGTCGTCGTCCCCCTGCGCACGTACCGCCGATAGCGCCACATCGCCTCCGAGGCCTCCCGGACGACCGCCGGCGACTGCCGATAGATCTCCGCGGTCGCGCTCGCCGCGACCGCCGGCGCGGACGGTAACGGTGCGAGTGCGACCACCGAGATGGCGGCCGCAACAGCGGCGGCGAAGATTGTGGCTGTTGCCCGCCCGTGACAGCGGTGACGGTCCGCCCCGGTTCGATCTCGACGCATCGCAGCTCCCGGGGGGTTTCCGGGCCGAGGTTCGACGCTGAGCTTCGGCGGCAGCAAACAGTTCGTGACCATACCGTCACTGAACCGCAACATTCAAGTGCCGGGTTCCGGACGTCTAGCCTCGCCCGATGGCGTACGACGAGGATCTCGCCGACCGGATCCGCGAGCTCTTGGACGGTGACCCGGACGTCAGCGAGCAGAAGATGTTCGGAGGGCTGTCCTTCCTCATCCGAGGACACATGGCGGTCGCGGCGAGCGGACAGGGGGGCGTGCTGGTGCGCGTCGATCCGGCGGCGTCCGACCGGCTCGTCGAGACGTCCAGCGCCAACCTGATGGACATGGGTGGCCGAACGATGCGCGGCTGGCTTCGCGTCGACGAGGACAGCGTGCGCACGAAGCGCCAACTCGCTCGTTGGGTCCGGCTGGGGACTACGTACGCCCGATCGCTTCCCCCCAAGGAGCGGTAGCCGGGCACCCGCGTCGAGACCGGAACAAACGTTCCAAGACCAGACCGCCTTACCTCCAACGCATCGTCGAGGGCCTCGGCTCACTCCCCGTCCGCGGCGGCGTGACTGACGCAGGCTGAAGCGTCAGTGGCCCGCCGCCACCGGACAGCGCTCCGGGTCCGGCTGCAGCGGCGGGCCGTCCACCGAGCAGTACAGGCGCCGCGCCGAGCGCCTCGCGCGGATGTGGGGCCGGAGACCGACGAAGCTGATCGGCGCGGCTGCGGCCGCGATGACGGCCGAGATCACCATCGCGGTTCGGAACGCGTCGGTCACCGCCTCGGGGCCGGTCGCTGACGCCAGGCCCGACACGACTGGGATCAGCGCCAGTGCGGCCAAGCTCGCCGTCCGGGCGATCGCGTTGTTCACGCCTGACGCCACGCTCACGTGGTCAGGGCTGACCGATCCCATGACCGTCGCGGTGAGCGGCGCGACGAACGTCACGAGACCGACGCCGAGCACGACGGAGCCGGGCAGGACGTCCTGGCCCCACGACGGATCCGGGCCGATCCGAGTGAGGAGGAGCAGCCCGACGGCGAGGATGAGCGGACCCATGGTGAGCTGCGGACGAGGGCCGATCCGCTGGGCGAGCGCTCCCGACCTGGCCGATCCGATGAGCATCAGCACGGTCGTCGGCAGGAGCGCCGTCCCCGCCTGGAGCGCCGTCCAGCCGGCGCCGACCTGCAGCTGGTAGGACACCAGGAAGAACGTCACCCCGATGCCGGCGTACAGCAGGACCGTCGCCAGGTTCGTGACCGTGAACTCCCTGCTGCGGAACAGCGTGGGCGGGACGAGCGGGTCGGGCGCGTGCAAGGTGCGATAGACGAACGCCGCGACGCCGAGCGCGGCGACCATCCCTGCGGCGACGACCGCTGAGTCGGTCCAGCCCCGTGTGCCCGCTTCGGTGAGTGCCCAGGTCGCGGCACCGAGGCTGACCACCGCGAGTCCCGCGCCGAGGACGTCGAGGCCGCGGGCCGCATGGGGATCACGGGTCTCCGGGATCGAGGCGAGAGCGAAGGCCACGACGAGCGCGGCGACGGGCACGTTGATGAGGAACGCCCAGCGCCACCCGGGTCCGTCGACCAGCCACCCGCCGACGAAGGGCCCGATCGCGCCCGCCACTCCCCCGAGCCCCGACCACGCACCGACCGCCCTGGCCCGGTCGCGCTCGCGGAAGTTCGCCTGCAGGATCGCGAGGCTGCCCGGGGTGAGCAGGGCGGCGCCGATGCCCTGGAGCACCCGGGCGCCGATGAGCACGTCGACGTTCGGCGCCGCGCCACACAGCAGTGACGCGGCCGCGAACCAGATCGTGCCGATCAGGAATACCCTGCGCCGCCCGTACCGGTCGCCCAGCGCCCCGCCGAGGAGGATGAGCGACGCGAGGGCCAGGAGATAGCCCGTGAGCACCCACTGCAGCGAGCTGACACTGACGTCGAAGTCGTCCCCGATGTGGGGCAGGGCGACGTTGACGATCGTCGCGTCGAGCGCCGCCATGCCACTTGCCGCAACGGTCGCGGCGAGCGCGACCCGCCCACTCGTCGACGCCAGCGCCAGTCCGTCTTCGCCCGCCGGTCGCTCTGCTACTCGCATCGTGGAGCGGGCTCCAACACTCGGGTCACGTTGCCTCACGGGCCTGCGGTACGGGGATCTCGAGCAGATCGACGCCGCGCAGGTCGAGCCATGCCCGGGCCGGAGATCGCACCAAGCGCACTTGCACGGCGTCGCACGAGCAACAGCGCAGGACGAGTCCGGGCGCCTGCACGTACGCCCGCAGGGTCGCCACCGCGTGCGTGTCGTGGCACGTGGCGCACGTTGTCACCGCGACCGTCACATCGAATGCGAACACGTCGGCGAGGTCGCCGGCGGCGACGTTGCCGTCGAGGGGGGCTGGGTTCATGTCACGCTCCCGTGGGTCCGAATCGTTCCGTCTTCACCCGGCTCGTGGCCGAGACCGACCAGCGCGCCACTGACAGCTTTGACGAACGGAGTCGGTCCGCAGAGATAGCAGTGCGGACGCACCCTCGGCGGCCGCCGTCGGACAACGCAGGGAGCTCGTCGCGGGAGAGCACATCGTCGAGCGTGCGCGCCGAGAGCTGCCGGCGCCGTCCCTGGAAGCCTCGGCTGACGATCGCCATACCCAGTCCTCTCACCGCTTCACGCTCGACGCATCGCAATCTACGTCCGTCGACCGCGGTCAATTCCGTTCTCGACGGCCGCGATGCCCGTCGCGTGGTCACCCAAGGTGTCGGAGCAACGCATCCAGCGCGACGAAGTAGCTGTGGCGGCCGAAACCGGCTACGACGCCGACGCACACCGGGGCCAGGACTGACCGGTGACGAAACTCTTCCCGCGCGTGGATGTTGGAGAGATGCGTCTCGATGACGGCGAGCCCTGTGCCGGCGATCGCGTCCCGAAGGGCGATGCTGTAGTGAGTGAAGGCCCCGGGGTTGAAGATGACTCCGTCGACGACTCCTCGCGCGTCATGGAGCCTTCCGACGAGCTCCCCCTCGGTGTTCGATTGGAAGTCGACGATGGTGACGTCGGACTGGGCGGCGTGAGTACGAAGGTCGGCGAGGATGTCATCGAGAGTGTCGTGACCGTAGATCTCCGGTTCTCTTGTTCCGAGCAGGTTGAGGTTCGGTCCATTGAGGACGAGCACGGTTCGAGACATGACCTACGTGTCGATCACAGGTGAGGGGGGAATCGCCCAACTCTAGACCGCCGCCGTTGCCCGCCGACGGCTGGCTACCCGTCCGACGCGATCGGGCATCACCTAACCTGGACGGCGACCCATGACCGCCTCGGACTCCAGGAACATCGTGCTCACCGGCTTCATGGGCACTGGCAAGACCACCGTCGGCCGTCTGCTCGCGGAGAAGCTCGGTTACGAGTTCGTCGACACCGACCAGGTCATCGAAGAACGCCACGGGAAGATCGCCGAGATCTTCCGCACGAGAGGTGAGGACGCCTTCCGACGGATCGAGCGTGAGCTCGCCGCCGAACTAGCCGCTCGCGATCGGCTGGTGATCTCGACGGGCGGTCGTCTGATGCTCGATCCCCAGAACGTCGCCAGCCTGAGTCGCAACGGGCGGGTCTTCTGCCTGGTCGCCACTCCTGATGAGATCTTCGATCGGGTCACGCACGACACGTCGGCCACCGAGCGGCCGCTGTTGGCGGTGCCTGATCCTCGCCAGCGGATCGTCGAGCTGCTGGCCGAGCGCAGCCCCGACTACCGACGTTTCGCCCAGCTGGCCACTGACGCCGTCAGCACGGATGCGGTTGCCGCCGATCTCGCCGAGCTGGCGACGTCCGACCCGCACCGCTTTGCCATCGACAACCCGAGCGGGGGCTACGAGTTCTCGGTCGGCGCGGCGCTGTTGCCGTTCGTTCGGCAGCTGGCACGCATCGAAGGCCCGATGGTCGTCGTCACGAACGCCGCGGTCGGTGAGCTGTACCTGGCGAGCTGTGGCGACGTCGACCTCGCGGTGACGCTGCCGGTCGGGAACGGACGACAGAAGAACCTCGCGGCGGTGCAATACGTGTACGACGCCTTGCTCGACGCCAACGTCGATCGGTCGGCAACCATCGTTTCGCTCGGTGACTCGATCGTCGGCGATGTGGCCGGGTTCGCTGCGGCGACGTACTTCCGGGGTCTCGACCTCGTGCATTGTCCTACGGACCTGATCGCGATGATCGACACGAGCATCGGCGGCAAGGTCGGCCTCGACGTCCCGCAAGGCAAGAACCTGATCGGGCTGTTCAAGCAGCCGCGGCGGTCGTTGCCGACGTCGCAACCCTCCAGACGCTCAGCCGCCGGCAGTTCGCGTCGGGCATGGCCGAAGTCGTCAAACATGCCCTGATCGCGGGCTCGCACCTGCTCACCCAGCTCGAGCGGGGCGAGTGGCACGGTCTGATCCATGAGGAACGTGACGCCCTGGGGCGCCTCCAGCTCCTCGTTGCCCAAGCGATCCAGGTCAAGATCGCGATCGTCCAGGACGACCCGTTCGAAGAGGCGCGTCGCGCCATCCTCAACCTCGGGCACACGTTCGCCTACGCCTTCGAGCAGGTTGGCGGCGATGCGTTCACCCATGGCGAGGCGGTGGGGATGGGCCTGGTCGCCGCGGCGCGTCTCTCCGAACACGTCGGCTTGGCGACGCGGGGCCTCGCCGGCCGGGTCGAGTCGCTGATCACTCGGGTCGGCCTGGCGACGTCGTTGCCCCATTTGATGCCCGTTGATGCTCTCATCGA
The DNA here is from genome assembly GCA_963839695.1 of uncultured Acidimicrobiia bacterium. Lineage (GTDB taxonomy): Bacteria > Actinomycetota > Acidimicrobiia > Acidimicrobiales > Ilumatobacteraceae > JALZMG01. Next base: position 45,207 of record CAWIVW010000017.1, read on the forward strand.
GGCGATGCACCGCGACAAGAAGCGCCAAGCGGGCAGGCTCCGATTCGTGTTGTTGCGCGACGTCGGTGAGCCGGTCGTCACCGATGATGTGCCGGCGACGAAGTTGGTCGACGTGCTCGACTCGCTCCAGCCCGGCTGATCACCTACCGCGTGCCGGCGTGCAGAAGGGTTCGAGGCCCATGGCGGACTTGATGCCGCCCACGACGTGCCCCTGGAACTCAGCAGCACCCGGGAAGTCGGTCGTGGCGGGGTCCCGGAACGCGTCGCTGCCGTGGCCGAGCGTAGTGACCCAGGAGCGGCCCCCGTCGTAGTACTGGCACCAGCTGACCGGGTGGAAGTCGCCGTGTCCTGGGTGTTCGCCCGGGGCTCCCGGCCCATCTTGGACAAGGGTGCTCTCGTCTACCACCGCGAGGAAGTTGACGTTGCTCGGGAATGGGATCAAGTTGTACCACTCGTCCTCGAACCCCCAGCGCTGCGGTAGCCCCGCGGTGGACACGTCGCGGTCATTGACGATGACCACGTCGCCAGGCTGGTTTGCTCCGTGGCTGTAGTAGTTGGCGTTGCCGAGCAACCCCTCGTACCACTGCCAGCCGTACTCGGTGCCGAACGCATTGTGGATTCCGACGAAGCCTCCGCCGCCCTCGATGTACTTCTTCAGCTGTTCACGTGCACGGTCCAGGCGTGTACCGCCAACCGCTCCGGACGCGTGGTTCCACAGCGTGTCCCGAGTCGGGCTCATGAAGACGACCGCCATGTAACGCTCGTCGTTGTTGCCGAGCGACTCGATCGCCTGCACGTCCTCGGTCACGTCGACCGCGATGCCTTCGGCCTGGAGCATCCTGATCAGGCCTGCCTGCGCCACGTTCGCCTCTGTCAAGGGGCGGGGCCACACGGCAGCGTTGAAGTGGTCGTGGTCGATGATGTACGGCCGGTCGAGGTTGAGACCCGCATTGCTCGAATGGTCCGGGTCGAGCCGCGGGCCGAGGTTGGCATGACGCGGACCTGCGGTGCGCGAGTACACCAATACGCGGGTGTCGCGCTCGGTCCCCCAGTCGTTGTAGCAAGCTGGGTCGGTGCCGCGACAAACGCCGTACACCGGGTCGATGTTCTTCGGCGGTTTGGGTTCCTTGAAGGCCTGATTCGCGATCGCGACGGTCGAGACCGCCGCGACGGCCGCGACCGCCACGGTCAGCGCCACCGACCATCTTCTGCTCTTGAGCCTTGTGTCCTTCACGTCGGTACGTCCCCTCTGGACGCCGCGTTCCGACGACGTCCGGTTGTCACCGCCCCTCGCTGATCCCCCACCGATGGGCAGATTTGGACTCCATCAAACTATATTCATTGTAGTCAAAGGGCCCAACGGCGTCCAGACCGGATGAACCGCGGCGTTTACTTGACGATCTTCGGCGTCGCCGTGGACGTCAACTGGGTCTGCACGCCGTCGTGCAGGAAGTTCGCGACCAGCGTCAGCGGCACCGCGTCACCCTCGGGCACGTTGTTGTCGACGTCGGCCTTGTTGAACTGGGCAATCAACTTGTTGCCGTTGGTCGTCGTGCTCGCGGCCGGCACCGGCGTCTCCGACAGGGGCGTTTGCAGCAGGGCATCGCCGTCGAACACATACCCGGCCGGGATGTCGAGGATCGCTGTGAACACACCCTGTACCCCGGTGAAGATCCCGGTCCCCGAGCCGAGATTGATCTGCGGGGGCGCGAACTTCAGTGCGCCGGGCACGTCCTGAGGTTCCAGGTAGACCTCGATCTTGCCCGCCGGACGCGGGTCGGTGCAGTCGTTGAAGAAGTACTCGCCGGCCCGATCGAAGGTGTACTCGAAGCTCTCCCCGGGGTTCAGCTTGGGATTGAACAGCCCCTCGAAGTACTGGGTCGCGCAGTGTGGCAGCTCGTTCGGGAAGGTCGGGAACGTCTCCGCACCCGGGTTCAGGAAGGTCACGGTCGTCCCCACCGGCACGCGCATGTGCGTCGGCGACATGGCTCGCTGCAACCTGCTGTCCTGCTGACCGTCCGTGTCGGCGGTGCGACTCGCTCGGGCCAGGTAGACCGTGTTGGCCACCTCGCTTCCCTCGACCGGACCACCCTGGACGGGACGGCGGATCGACAGCGGAGCCGTGTCGGGCCCTTCGCTGCTGCCCGAATCCGTCGTGTAGGTGCCGCCCAGCTTGAACGCCCACAGCGAGTCGCCCTGGGTCACCGAGTCGCCGTACGGGTTGGTGGATCCGGCGGCGAAGGCCGCGACGTACTGTTCGCCGTCGATCTCGTAGGTGATCGGGGCCGCCGCGATGCCCGAGCCGGTCTGAAACTCCCACAGCACGTCGCCGGTGGCGGCGTCCATCGCGAGGAGGCGGCCGTCGATCTGCCCGACGAACAAGAGGTCGCTCGCGGTCGTCAGCGGGCCCTGGCCGTGCGACATGTCCGTGCCCAGATGGTTCGTCCACTCGACCTCGCCGGTCGAGGCGTCGTAGGCGAGGATGCCGCCGGTCTGGTACTGGCCGATCGCCCGCTGGCCGTTGGCGCCGGCACCGTTCCAGTGCGCCACCGGGTTGGCGCCGTACGGGTAGTAGACCAGGTTCGTGCTGTGGCTGTACGAGTGGTTCGACCAGTCGGCACCGCCGTTCTGACTGGTGGTCGACAGGATGGGCCGATCCCACTGCGGGTCGTACATGCAGCCCAGACGGTGGTCCGAGGGATACCCGTCCGGGTACGTCAGGAACGGCTCGTCCTCCGCGACGTAGCTGTCCGGGTTGAAGACCAGGTTGCCGTCCTCGTCGGGTTGGTAGCCGTTGTAGTTCGGCACGGCGCGCCACGGGTCACCCGGGATGTTCTCCGGGTCGAGCGCCTGCCAGACGAGGCACTCCGGTAACAGACGCTTCACCGGGAACGGCTGCGTCGGGACGTGGTTCTGTCGCGAGTCCTGGATCATCGGCTTGTCGACGACCGGGAGCACGGGCCGGCCGGTGGTCCGATCGAGCACGAACTGGTGTCCGGACTTGCTGCCGTAGAACACCACCTTGCGTTCCTCGCCGTCGACCTCGATGTCGGCCAGGGTCGGCGGGTGGACGTTGTCCATGTCCCACACGTCGTGCCGAATCGACTGGTAGTGCCACTTGTACGCACCAGTCTTGAAGTCGACCGCGACCATCGTGCTGGCGAACAGGTTGTCGCCCGGACGCAGGGAGCCGTTCTGCGAGCTCGTGCAGCTGCGCGCGTTGCCGAAGCTCATGTAGTACATGCCGAGCTCGGGGTCGACCGCGCCGTGCATCCACGGCGTGGCCCCGCCTTCGAGGTTGCACTCGGTGCCGTCCGGCAGCACCGGACCCCAGGACGCGCCGGCGTCGACCGAGTTGCCGTGGATGTCGGTGAAGACGATGCCGCGATCCGGGCCACCGAAGAAGTGCCAGATGAGGCTGCCGTCGCTCGAGTTCAACGCAAACACCGCACCGCGGTCGCCGTCGTTCGTGTGCACGTAGACCACGCCGTCGTGGTACACGGTCGCGACCTTCTCGATCCCGCCCAGCGAGACGCCGTTCGGCGCCTCCGGCTGCACGACCCAGACCTCCTCGCCGGTGTCCTTGTCGAGGGCGACGACCCGGTCGCCATCCGCGAGCGTGTAGACCTTGCCGTCCCCGATGGAGACGCCGCGCCGCGTGCCGTTCGTACCGAAGTCCGTCGGCGCCCACTTCCAGTTGGCCTCACCGGTCTTGCCGTCGACTGCGATCACCTCACCGTTGGGCGTGTCGACGTAGATGACCCCGTCGGCCACGATCGGCGTCGTCTGCTGACCGACGTCGTCGGTCGCCGGCTCGACGGCCGAGACATGGGTGCGCCAGACCGGCCCCAGCTTCCTGAGGTTCCGCTTGGTGATCTGCTTCAGCGACGAGTAGTGCTGGTTGCCCAGGTTGCCGCCGACGGTCGGCATGTCTGCTCCGGTGGGCGTGCAGCAGGTGTCCAGCGGTCCCGGCTGGTCTCGAGCGGGCTGCGCATGGTCGCGGGCGACGTGTCCGTGACCTTCGTCGGCGACGGCGGAAGCCGGGCCAAGGGCGACAGCCACCGCGATACAGAGTGACAAGCAGGTTCTTGGTCTCATGTTTCGCCCCCAGCGAAATGAAGCCAGCGAAGCGACCCACCCGTCGACGCCCGACTGGATTGTCGTCGGTGAGTTTACAATATTCATTATAGTGAATCAAGGCTCCCAGCGACGACGCGAGTGGCGCCTAGAAATAGCTGTGGTCGAGCTCGGGTCGTCGCCCGGCGAGCATTGACGGAATGGCGTCGGCGCACGCGCGATGCATGCGCCCGATTCCAATCAGATCGACCTGGTGCTGACGTACACGCGATTGCGCGACGTGGGCGAGGAACTGCTGCAGATAGCTGTAGCCGCCGCCCACATACGTCAGCTGCGGCACCGCCTGCTTCAACGATGCCGTGACGGCCAGGTGGCGGGCGACGCCATGCAGCGGGTTCTCCGGGTTGATGTAGTGCTCTCCCGGTCGCGGCGCGGTCGGAGTCTGGTAGTGGTGCACCGAGTACGGACTCGACCCGGTGATCGAGACCAGCTCGACCGACTGATCGCGCAGCATCTCGAGCAACGCGATCGGCTCGCCGAGATCGATGTGGTGGCCGGTGGCGTCCGTGCCGAACCAGTACCGGAAGGGCTCATCGGTGATCGGGCGCCCGACGCCGTGTTCGTCGGGTTCGTGCGTGATGGTGTCGAACGCGCTCGAGTCGAACGGCGACACCGAGGCCGGGGGCTGCGTCGCGAATTCCGGCGACGATCTCGCGGAGGAATCGGGTCCGGTTCTCGAGCGAGCCGCCGAAGTCACCGGGTCGATCGAAGGCGCCCAGCAACTCGTGGCTGAGGTAGCCGTGACACGACTTGACGTCGACGAAGTCGAAACCCGCGACTTGGGCGAACTCGGCCGCCCGTACGTACTCGCCGATGATCAATCGCAACTCGTCGTCGGTGAGCAACGGTTCGTGTGCTGCGGGTCCGACGGTTTCGTCGAACAGCGGGTGGCGCCGCACCGCGACCGGGCGCGGCCGACCGTCGGGCTTCGAGTACCGCCCCGAATGGGTGAGCTGGATGCCGACAACCAGATCGTCGGCGGCACCGTGCACTTCGATGTGGGCGTCCACCTGTTCGCGGCGGAGTGCCGTCAGCGGCTCGACAGTGTGCGCCGCGATGAGCAGCTGTTCGGGCGAGCTACGACCGAGGGGGTTCACGGCGACCGATTCGTTCCAGATCACCTTCGCCCCGCTTCGCCCGAGTGCTTGCCAGCGACGTCGAGTCTCTCGCGTGGGTCGACCGTCGATTTCGGAGTCCCAGCCCTCCATCGGATGCAGGCAGAAGCGATTGCCGACCCGACGGCCCATGAGCTCCACCGAGCCGGCCAGTGGGGCACCGGCTCCCGCGTCGAGTCCGGTGTCGAGGTCGAGTCCGATGCCCAGTTCGGCGAGATGATCGCGAAACTGCGCGACCGAGTCGAAGCTCGACAGCGGGACAAAGTCGCTCATTGGAGCAGCCTGTACTGATGCGAGCGAGTGAGCGCCAGCGAGCGAGCGGCCATCGACTGCGCAGGCGGTATGCGGTGTGGCCGGGGAACGCCGTGATCGATCACTGGAGCCTGTGATGCGGCCACCCACGGCCTGCGTGGCCGGGGACGCCATGATCCACGGGCACCCTGTACTGATGCGAGCGAGTGAGCGCCAGCGAGCGAGCGGCCACCCACGGCCTGCGTGGCCGGGGAACGCTGTGAACGGTCATCGGAGCTTCCTCGCCTGCCAGTCGACCTGATAGGTGAGGAACTCGATCTCGGTATCGAGCTCGAGATTGGTGAGCTTGGTGTGGACGGACCCGTGCCAGACGTTGGCGACGGTCCGCTGCGCTGCGGAGACGGAAGCGCTCATCTTCGCGGACGAGCAGTCGGAACTGCTCGTGGAGTTGCTCGACGGCGGCCTCGGTCGTGATCCGCACGCCGTAGTGCCAGATCTCGTCGTCGGCCACGACCGAGCGCAACACGTCGGGCACCGCCGCGGCGAGCAGTGCTCGAGTGCTGTCGGTACTGCCCACATGACTGATCTGCCCGGTGCGGGCGGGGTTCGGGCGGTGAATGTCGAAGAGCTCCAGTTCGACCGTCATGGCGTCCTGACCGATCCAGATCTGCGCCATCTCCGCGAACGCACCCACCCGGTCGCGGAACGCCTGGGACGCCGGGAAGCGCTTCACGCCGACCACGTCGAGCTGGAGGCGCGGTGCCCATACCGCGAGGCCTTCGAGCCACACGTCGAGCGGCTCGCGGATCTGGAAGCCGATGTGGTTCACGAGCCGCTCATCAGCTACGAGGACGACATCGTCGTGAATATCGGCATGGTCAGCGAAGTAGTCGCTGAGGAGTCGACGCGTGGTCAGGCCGGCCAGGAGCGTGCGAGCGGCAGCCAGCGCGACGACCCGGTCGTGTTGGATGGCAGTCCGCAGGGCAGCCTGATCAGCGACCGCTTTGCAGCCGAGGACGTGCGAGTGCCAGCGTTGCCAGAACGCGATCCGCTCGGCTTCGTCAGGGATCGATGCGCACCTTGTCGTCGGGGTTGTCGAACGCGGACGGGCTGTAGTAGCGCGTGACGTTGCCGACGGCGTCGACCTCGTGGCTGTAGTGCCCGAGGAAGTCCCACATCATCGGCGACTCTTCGGCCATCGTGTTGTGCGAGCGGTAGATGTTCTTCGTCAGCTGCAACACGGGGATCCCGAGGTCCGGATCGCGCCACGTCCACGTCTGGTGGCGGTCGCGCCATCCGCTGAACTCGCCGCCGACGTCGTCGACGTCACCGAGCGTGAGCCCGTTGGTCTCGAGGTGGTACTGCGCCCAGCTGTCGAGTGAGTTCTGGATGTCGTCCCAGAGCGTGCCGGCGAGGAACCCGAGATCGCCATAGCCGTAGATGTGGTAGTTGGGGATCATCCGTCCGCTCGCCTGGTGGCTCACGCCGTCGATGGTGACGTTGCCCGAGGCGTTCGGTGCGGCCGTGAACGAGGTCGAGGCGACCGCGGCGAAGTACTCCGGGAACGCGATGGCGAAGTTCTGGGTCACCGAACTGCCCGCCGACTGGCCGGTGGAGTAGAACCTCGTCGAGTCGACGGGATACTCACTGATCATCAGCTCGCGCAGCTGACGGTAGAACGAGTGCGAATCGCGGTGACTTACTGATATCGACGTGTTGCTGTATTGCTCGCAGATCGTGACGAGAACGAACCCCTCGCGCTCGGCCACCTTCCACCACTGGGTCGCATCGGTGAACACCTTGTCGGTCTGGCTGTTACCAGGCCACACGAACACGACCGGTGCTGCGTCGCCCCAGCGGCGGCGCGCCGACTTGGGAACGTAGACGAGGAACTCGCGGATGAACCCCTCGACCATCATCGTGCGCACCTCGATGCCGAGTCGGTCGTAATCGGCCCGCTCGTAGAGCTGGTTGCCGTAGGCGAAGAAGTTCTCGTACCGGGTGTAATAGGTCAGGAACTCGACGATCTGATCGGTGGTGCGCTTGCTCCAGTGGCTGACCCGCCGCTTCTGCACGGCGACCTGGGAAATCGGCCCGGCATACGACGTCATCCATCGGTCGGACCCGGGCCGCTGCTTGAAGACCGCGCCCAACGTCTGGTCTTTGATGCCGCCTTCGGTCGTGTCGTTGGCCTGCTTCCAGTAAGCGATGCTCGGGGCGGTGGAACGTTGGTCAGGGTTGATGAACCAGGTCGGCAGCACTGTCTCGTCGTACCTGATGAGATCGAAGCCATCCGGGAACACCACCGTGGTGTAGGTGGCATCGGTCGTACCGTCGAACTCCAGGCCCGCATAGGCCTTCAAGTAGTCGCCGGGCAGGCCCGGCGAGTCGAGGTAGACCTGGCCGATGACCCGCAGCGGGTGAGCGACCGCCCAGGCTTCCAGGGCCGGCGCCCCCGCGCCGTAGCCGACGAGGTAGTGCAGGCCGTAGATCGAGAAGTAGCGATTTGACTGGTAGAAGCTCATCGCCGCGGCGACGTAGTCGGCCTCGTCCTCGGCGCTGCCCCAGCCGTTCTCACCGGGTTCGAGGACGAACAGACCCTCCTCTCGCTGGTCCGCGACGTCACGCCAGGACGATTTCCGCAGGAACTTGGCGGTGTCGACACCATCCGGTACCGCGATCACCGTGTAGTAGGACCGGATGGGTGTCTCGGGAGAGATGTAGACCTTGGCCGTCCGGGTCACCCCGCCGATATCGAACGACTTCTCCCAGTACCCAGTCATCTCCCGGGGCAGTTTGTTGGCGCGGGTGTAGTCGTAGGCCGGGAACGGGCGGTCGTCGAGCGAGACCGCCTCGCCGAGCTTGCCGTGGGCGCCGCCCGCGTCAGCGGCGGGCATCATCAGGGCTTCTCTCGCCAGTACGGCCGCGGCCGCAGAAGCCGCGGCCCCGCGCAGCAGTTGACGCCGGTCGATGGTTGCCCTATTCATCTATATGAATATAGGTATTAGGAGCGCGGACGTCGCAAGAGGGTCGATGAGCTCGTCGACTCCGACGACAGCACCGGTACGGGCGGCCTCGCTGACGGCGGCGACGACGGCGAGGCTCCTCAGGCCGTCGCTGCCGGAGACGTAGGGCACCTCCAACCCGCGTATGGTCCGCGCAGAAGTGAACGATCTGGTCGGCGTACGGGTTGTTGTGCTCGACGTCGATCCGCTTCGACGTGAGCGGGGACATCCATCCGGGTTCGCCGTCGCGCGGGTCATACGACCACATCGACATCCCCGGGAAGCCGAGCGACGCCGCGGTGCCGATGAACGACGCGTAGTCGCGGCCCGCATTCTGGAAGCCCAGCCCCTCGCTGACGGAGCACTCCCAGCTCCACGGCGAGGGAGTCGACTCGCTCAGCACGATCGTGCCGAGCGCTCCGTTGCGGAAGTGCAGCAGCACTCCCGCCGTGTCGTCGAAGTCGAACCCCCGGCCGACCCGGCCCGCGGCGGCCTGGACGCGATCGATCTCGCCACAGACGACGCGCTGCACGTCGACCTCGTGGATGAGGTTGACGAGCAACGGACCGGCGCCGGCGGACCGCCGCCACTCGGGTCCGTAGTAGCTGTCGGGCTTGCGCATGGTGACCATCGCGTTGGTTGCGACCAGGCGCCCGAGGCGGTTGGCGACGACCTCGGCCGCCGCCTTCACGAGGTTGCTGTAGCGGCGGTGGTGGCCGACGAGAAGACGGACGCCGTGCGCGGCCGCGACCGCGCACAGCTCCTCCCCCGCCGCCACGGTGTCGGCGATCGGTTTCTCGACGAGCACGTGCACGCCGTGGCTGGCGAAGAAGGCACCCACCTCGAGGTGCAATCGGTTCGGGACGGCGACGATGACCCCTTCGACACCCCTGTCGATGAGCTCGCGGTAGTCGGTGTGCACCGGCACACCGAGGGACCCGGCGACGGCCGGTGCCTCCTCGAGACCCGCGACGGCAACGAGGGAGACCTCGGGGAGCCTGCTGGCCAACTCGGCGTGGAGGCGCCCGATCGCTCCCGTGCCGACGACCGCGAGCCGTACGGGCTCCATCGAGTCAACCAGCCGCGCGCATGACACCACCCAGGAACAAGGGCCCGATCTCGGGGTGGTTGAGGACCTCGGATGCGGTGCCGCCCAGCGCCAACCGTCCCTGCTGGAGCACCAGGCCGTAGTCGCTGACCTCGAGCGCGGACTTGGCGTTCTGCTCGATCATCAGCACGGTGGTTCCTCGCTCCTTCAGTTGCTGCAGCAACCCGAAGACCTGTTGCACCAGGATCGGCGAGAGCCCGACCGACGGCTCGTCGATGAGCAGCAGACGTGGTTCGAGCAGCATGGCGCGGCCGATCTCCAGCATCTTCTGCTCACCGCCGCTGAGCGTGCCGGCCTGCCGCTCAGCCTTCGCCCGCAGCATCGGGAACAGCTCGAACGCGATGCTGGTGACCCGTTCGTGAGTGAGTGCCAGGTTGTTAAGGCTCACGCCGCCCAGCTCGAGGTTGGCCCGCACCGTCATCCGCGGGAACACGTTCCGACCCTGGGGCACGAAGCTGATGCCGCGGCGCAAGAGCTCGACCTGATCGAGGCCGACGATGTCTTCGTCTCCGTACCAGATATGTCCTGACCGCACCCGGACGATCCCGAAGATCGCCTTGATCGCCGTGGACTTTCCCGCTCCATTGGGTCCGATGATCGTGGTCAGGGCGTTGCGATGGACCGCGAGGCTGGTCTCGTGGAGCACGGTGGTCGCGCCGTATCCGCCAACCACGGCGTCCATGCGCAAGATGATGTCGTCGTCGCCACATTCATCAGGCGCCTTGCCAGCGTGCGGGACCATCGTGTCAAGCACCGAGGTACACCTCCAGGACCCGCGGGTCGTTGCGGACCTCGTCGGGTGTCCCGGTCGTGAGCACCCGGCCCTGATCCAGCACCAGGATGCGGTGCGCCAGCCCGAAGATGAACTCCATGTTGTGCTCAACGACGGCGAGGGTCATCCCTTCGTGCTCGTTGAGGTCGCGGATGCGCTCCCTCATCTCACCGAGCATCGTGAGGTTGACGCCACCGGCGGGCTCATCGAGGAACACGACCGCCGGTCGCGAGACGAACGCCATGGCCGTGTCCAGCAGCTTCTGCTGGCCATAGCTCAGGTTGCCAGCGTGCTCGTCGGCGAGGTGGGCGAGGCGGAACTGCTCGATCAGTCGGTCCACCGTGTCGTTGAGGCCCATGTCCGGACGCCGGAACAGGCGGGTTCCCATCGAGCCGATGTGCTCCTGGGCGGCGGTCTTCAGGTTGTCCCGCACGGACATCGACGTGAACACTTGCAGGAGCTGAAACGTGCGGGCCAGCCCAGCCTTCGCCCGCTGGTGGGGCCGCCATTTGCTGACGTCCCGACCGTGCAGTTCGACCCGGCCGCTGTCCGGCCGGTACTGGCCCAGGATGCAGTTGAACAGCGTCGTCTTGCCGCAACCGTTCGGGCCGATGACGCCGAGGATCTCGCCCTCGCGGACGTCGAAGGACACGTCGTCGACCGCCTTGATACCGCCGAAGAACTTGGTGATGTGCTCGACCCGAACGACGACGTTGCCGGTCACCGGTTCGACGCCTGTGACTGTCAGCGTCATGACGATGTCTCCGTTGCTTCACTCCGGCGTCGATTCCGCAGCCATGACCGAAGTTGGTTGAACGATCCGGCGACGCCCTTGGGTGCGACGACCATCATCACGACGACGAACAGGCCGAACCAGACACGGTAGTAGTCACCGGTGAAGCGGAGCCGGTCGGTGAGCACGGTGATGAAGGACGCGCCGATGAATGGTCCGACCAGCGTGCCGAGCCCACCAACCACGGTGGCGAGAAAGAAGTCGAACGATTGACCGATGTAGAAACCGCGCGGATCGATGTACTCGATGAGCTGCGCGTAGAGCGCACCGGCGACGCCGGCGAGCCCGGCGCCGATGGAAAACGCGAGCAGGGTGTAGCTGCGAATGTCGACACCGAGGCTGGCCGCCCGCGCCGGGTTGTCCCGCAAGGCCTTGAACGCTCGACCCCACGGGCTGCGCACGATCCACCAGACGAGGGTTGTCGCGGCGACCAGAAACACCAGGCAGAAGTAGTAGTAGTTCTGGCTCGAGGACATGTCGATGCCGAGGACGACGAGGTCAGTGCGCGGGATCCTGATCCCTCGCGATCCCTCCGTGATTCCTTCCTCGTTGTTGAGCACCAGGAATACCAGCAGGTTGAAGGCCAGCGTGACGAAGGCCAGCCATGGGCCTTGCACACGCAGTGCCGGGAAGCCGATCAAAACGCTGACCGCCATGCAGGCCAGTCCGGCAATGGGGATCGTGAGCAGGAACGGCAGATTCGGAAGGGTCGCACTCAGACCGCCGACGGACACCTCGCGACCGGTGTCGAGCAGGACCGAGACGTAGGCCCCGATTCCGAGGAATGCGGCCTGGGCGAGGGTGATCTTGCCGGCGAAGCCGTGGACCAGGTTGGTCCCGATACAGACGATGGCGAAGACAGCGAAGAGGCCCAGGTCGAGCAGGGTCGAGGAAGACCGTCCGATCGGGAACACGGCGAGGAAGGCGAGGCATCCGGCCAGCGTGGTCCATTTGACGAAGATCCCCGTACGGGACTCGATCGGCAGGTACAGGTTCAGGCCGACGACGGCGACGAGCGCGAGGGACCACAGCCACATGAGGCCCGTCAGTTGAGATCGGCCGAGCGGGAGCAGCACGACCATCGCCGTCGCCACCACGGTGGCGGCGGCGAGCGGCCAGGAGAGCTTCCCGCGCTCGACCGACGCGATGGTCCCCGTGTCGGCGACGACGTTCGCGACGGTGGAGGTGGTTGTCCTCAAATGGTCCGCTCCTCGGCGATGCCGAACAACCCTTGGGGCCGCCACAGGATCACGAGGATCAGCAGCAGCAGAGGGATGGCGTCCCGGTAGGCGCTGGAAAGGTAGTAGCTGCTCCAGTTGAGCAGCACCCCGATGAGCAGACCTCCGAAGAGCGCACCACGAACCTGGTTGAAGCCTCCGACGATGGCGGCGGTGAAGGCGAACAAGCCAAGGCTGATACCGCCGTCCCAACGGGCGTTGGTGGTGGGCGTGACGAGCAGCGCAGCCACGGTGACCAAGACGGCGTTGATGCAGAAGGTGTAGAAGACCATGCGGCCCACGGATATTCCTAACACCCGTGCGGTGTTCGGGCTCTGGGCCGCGGCCTGCATCTGCCAGCCGGTGTAGGTCCGCCGTAGAAACAGCTGGAGCGCCGAGATCACCACAGTGCTGACAACGATGACCCCAACGTCGTCGGCGGAGATGGCGATCCCGCCGGGCCGCCACACCTCCGAGCCGAAGATCGACGGGAACTGTTGCGGTGTGGAGCCGAACTCGAGCCGGAGATACTCGCGAATCACCAGCCCGAGACCGATCGTGGCGATGACGAGGGGAAGGTCATCGCCTCCGGGTGTCAGCAGACGATCGACCAGCGAGACCTTGAACACGTATCCGAGCAGCAAGATGGCGATCGGAAGCGTGATCGCGAACGCGGCGATGATCCCGATGTCCGCGATCGGTCCGGCGAGTTCGGTGCCTCCGATCAGCGGAACCCAGTCCGGGAGCCCGAGGGTCGGGCGGTACTCCCCGAGGATGAGCATGATGATGGCGGGGAGGACGATGAACTCGCCGTGCGCGAAGTTGATCGCGCCTGCGGTCTGCCAGAGCAGGGCGAACCCCACCGCGGCAAGGGCGATGATCGCGCCGGTCGCCAGACCCGAGATGGTGATCTGTACGAACGTCGACATCGCGAACTGGTACTACGCAGCTGCCGCGGGTGCCGACGCCCTCCTAGCAGCCCCGCTCGTCGAGGTTGTCGGCCGGCGGACGGGTCTCGACGATCTGCCCGACCCCGTCGACGACCTCGACGATGTAGCTCTCGCGGTCGAGGTCGCCGTTGCCGTCGTAGCTCACGTCGAGCAGGACTCCTGGCTCGTCGGCCACGGTGATCGTGGCGCAGTGCAGTTCGTCGGAGAACTGGGTGTTGTCGAACTCGCCGATCCGCTCCGTCATCTCCTTGACGATGTAGACCGCGGTGTAGCCCTTGATGCTGTTGTGGTCGGGTGGATCGGCGTTGGGATGGAACTCGGCGTAGGCCTCCTTCCAGTCGGCGAACACGTCCGCAGAGGCGTTGAGTCCCGCATGCGTGATGGTGCCGTCGGCCGCTCCCGGCTGGGCGAGCGCGATGGTGGAGGCGGCGCTGAGCACATCTCCGCCGTAGATCGGCTTCTCGAGCCCCTGCTTCTGGACCTCGTCGAGGAAGGCCGCCGTCTCGATCTCCGTCATGAAAGCGAAGATTGCATCAGCCTCGCCCCCGGCGAGCTGCGCGACCTCGGCCGACAGGTCGGTCTGGTCCGGTTGCACGAGGATGTCGAGCCCGATGTCAATACCCACCCCTTCGAACGCCTCCCCGTACGCCTCGCGTCCGCCGGCGCCGAACTCGTCGTTCTTGTAGATCACGTCAACCGACGTGACGCCCTGGTCGACGATGTAGTCGATGAACTTGGCCGCGGCGGTGTCGACCCCGAACGAGGTCCGGTAGATGAAGTCGTTGTCACCGTTCTCTTCGCGGTCGGTGACCGCGGGCGCCTCGGCGCCGACGAACATCGGGATCTCGGCCCGCTGCGCCTCGACCATGTTGACGATCGTGTTCGACGAGAACACGGTGCCGAGGAACACGTAGGGGTCGCCCTCGGCCATGTCTGCGACGACCTGTTTGGAGACGTCCGGATCGGCCTGGGTGTCCTGGAACTCCACGGCGAGCTGACAGCCGAGAATGCCGCCGGCCTCGTTGAGCTCGGCGACGGCCATCTCGATGCCGAGGCGCCAGTTCTCACCGGCCGGCTGGTTGGCCTCGTACGGGGCGGCGATCGGGACCGAGTCGCCGTCGGGGCACTCGGCCGTCGCCGGAGGATCGCTCGCCGGGGCGCCGGTCGTCCCGACCCGCCGTGGTGGCGGGCGGGGCCGCAGACGAGGCCGTGGTGGAACCGCTCGTGTCCTCCGACGTCGTCGCGACGGCATCGGTCGGGGCAGCCGCGGAGGTGTCGCCGGCCGCGCCGTCGCTGTCGTCGTCGTCGCCACACGCCGCGGCCAGGAGGGTGAGCGTTGCCAGCACCGCCAGCGGCTTGGACAGCTTGGACCAGAACGGAACGGTCATGCGGAATCTCCCCAGTTTCGGTCTGGCATCGACGACGCTGCGCGACCCAAACCACCCCAATAGTCAGAATTGAATGTAGTCTTTTCCGGGTTGCCGCGTCAAATGGGTCGGGACCGCTATCCCTGCTCCCGCAGCGGGCGGGACACGAGTCGCACGACCTCGGCGTGGTGACGGGCCGCTTCGACGTTGCGCTCGGCGACGGCGTGGAACATCGACGCGTGGGCCGCGATGCGCTGGCGCTCCTGGTCGCCCTCGATGCCTTCGGAGGGGAAGTCGACATCGACGATCAGGGCCTCGGCAGTCGCGAGCAGATCGACGAAGATGTGGCCGAGGAGCTCGTTGTCGGCGAGCTCGACTAGGTCATGATGCCCGGCCCAGATGAGGCGTTGAGTGTCGAACGATGGAGGCGCACCCACGAGTCGGCCGGCGAGCTCGCGCAGGTGGTCCACGGTGCCCTCGTCGCGGTGGGCGGACCGAGCGGCCGACACCGCTAGCAGGGGTGTGAGCGACTCCCTGATCTCGATGTTCTCGGCCAGCGACTGCGGGGTGCCCATTGCCAACCGTCGAGTGCCGACGCGCAACACCGGTCGCGAGCGCTCGACGAAGATGCCCCCGCCTGGTCCCCGGCGCATCGAGATCAGCCCGTCGTTGGTCAAGAGCGTGAGGGCTTGGGCGATCGTCGGGCCGGCGACCTCGAACTCCCGCTGCAGGTCCGCCTTGAGTCCCAAACGATCGCCCGGGCGGTGCCTACCCTCGACGATGCGCGCCTCGATGGCCCGCCTGATTACCTCGGGACGAGAGTCGAAGTCGGGGGCCGGATCACCATCGGCCGTCATCGGAGTCTCACCTCGTGGATCCTAGCCGACACGCCTTCGCGGTTGACCGTCCGATCGACAATTCATTACAGTCTTTTTCGGGCGTTCCAGAGAAAGGGGCACGGGCGTTGATCGCACCCAGTTCGTCCGCCGCGACATGGACCACCGCGCTCTCCGAGACCACGCCGGAGAGCATCTCGATTCGCGGCTACGACATCGCCGAGCTCATCGGTGCGGTTCCCTTTCCCGCCGTCGTCTACCTCCTGTTCACCGGCGAACTGCCCGATCCTGCAGCCGGCGCGACTCATCGACGCGGTGATGGTGGCGAGCATCGATCACGGAGCCGGTGCTCCGTCCGCCCTCGCCGCCCGGACCGCGATCTCGGGCGGGGCCAACCTCCAGGCGGCGACGGCGGCAGGTCTGCTGACGCTCGGCGACTTCCACGGCGCCGCCGTCGAGGCGTCGATGGAGGCCATCGCCGCCGTCGTCGCCGCGGGGAGTGAGCCGGGCGAGCACTCCCTGGCGCGAGGCTGCTGACCGGCTGGTCGCGACGTCGCGGGCCGAGGGACGGCGGATACCGGGATTCGGTCACCGCCAGCACAAGCGCCGCGACCCGCGGCTCGATCGGCTCCTCGAGCTCGTTGGCGAGGCCGGCCTCGCCGGCGATCACATCGCGGCCGCGATGGCGATCGAGTCCAGCCTCGCCAGGAGCGTGGGCGGGCCGGTCCCGATCAACATCGATGGGGTGATCGCCGCTGTCCTCGGTGAGATCGGCTTTCCCAGCGAGCTCGGCAACGCCCTGTTCATCGCGTCCCGCCTCGCGGGCGTTCTTGCCCACGCCAATGAGGAACGTCAGACGATGGCGCCGATGCGGCGGGTCGATCCGATCAACCACACGTACCGCGGCCCCGCCGGTCGTTCCTTGTCGACGAACGCCAGTGCCGCTGCGGGCGCTAACGGAGTGAACGCATGACTGCTCGCCATCCGACCGCGGCCGAACAACTCGTCGAGTACCTCGAACGGCGTGGCGTCACCCGCGTCTTCGGCCTCTGCGGGCACACCAACATCGCCGTGCTCGCGGCCATGGCCGACAGCGGGATCGACTTCGTCAACGTGCGTCACGAGCAGATCGCCGCCCACGCCGCGGACGGATACGCACGCGTCAGCGGGACGCGCTTCGGTGGTCCTCAGCCACCTCAGCCCAGGGCTCACCAATGCGGCCACCGGTGTAGCGAACGCCGCCCTCGATTGCATCCCGATGGTGGTCATCGCCGGCGATGTGCCCTCGCACTACTTCGGCCGGCATCCCCACCAGGAAGTGAACCTGCACGCCGACGGCCGCGCAGTACGAGATCTACCGACCGTTCGTCAAGCGGGCGTGGCGAGTCGACAGGGTGGACCTCCTCCCCGAGATCATCGAGAAGGCGTTCCTGCTCGCCGAGAACGGTCAGCCCGGGCCCGTGCTCGTCGACGTACCGATGGACGTGTTCTCGCAGCCCCTCGACCCGGCGCTCTTCGCCCGCCTGGACCACGGCACCAAGCACCTCAAGCAGCCCTCGCTGGACGACGAGACCGCACGTGCCATCGTCACCCGACTCGCCGAGGCCGAGCGTCCCGTCATCTACGCCGGGGGCGGGGTGTTGCTCTCGCGGGCCAGCGAAGAGCTCCGCGCCTTCGTCGATCACATGGGTATCCCGGTGGCCCACAGCCTGATGGGCAAAGGTGCCCTCAGCGATGACCACCCCCTGGTGCTCGGGATGACCGGATTCTGGGGGACGCAGCTGGTCAACGACACCTGCCTCGCGGCCGACGTCATCTTCGCCATCGGCGCGCGCTTCAAGGAAGCCGACAGCAGCTCGTGGTACCGCGACTACACGTTCAACATTCCCGAGACCGCGCTGATCCACGTGGACATCGAACCCAGTGAGATCAGCCGCGCGTTCCCCACCGAGATCGGCGCCGTCGCCGACGCCAATGCCGCGCTCAGGGCGCTCAACCGGGTCGCGCGAGAGCAGTACCCGAAGGGCTTCTCGAGTCCCAAAGTCGTTCGGCGCATCGCCGATTCGCGTGCCGCCTTCGCCCTCGCCAATCAGCCCATGGCGACCAGCGACGACTTCCCGATGATGCCGGAGCGGATTCTCGCCGACACCCGCAGCGTCCTCCCGGACGATGCCTACATCACGACGGACGTGGGATGGAACAAGAACGGCGTCGGCCAGCAGTTCCCGGTCCGTACGCCGGGCACCGTGCTCACACCGGGCGGGTTCGCCACGATGGGCTTCGGTCCGTCCGCCGCAATCGGCGCCAAGCTCGCCGCCCCCGACCGCACCGTCGTATCCCTGGTGGGTGACGGTGGATTCGGCCAGAACCCGGCGATGCTCGCCACGGCCGTCGAATACGAGCTCGGCATCGTCTGGGTCGTGATGAACAACAACGCCTACGGCACGATCGCCGGGCTGCAGCAGGCGCACTTCGACCTGACGTACGGCACCACGTTTCCTGGCGACGGCGCCGACCCGGAGCTGCTTCCGAACTACGCCGACGTGGCCCGCGCGTACGGTGCCGTCGGCATCCGGATCGAGTCAGCGGCGGACTTCCGACCGGCGCTGGCCAAGGCGATCTCGATGGACCAGCCGGTCGTGCTCGACGTCGCCATGAAGAACAACCCCACGCCCACCACAGGGCACTGGAACATCCTCGACATCTATTCGCCGGGCGCCCCGCGCTCCCACGTCGCCACCCCATGACGGAGCAGACAATGGCTCGAGAGATCACCGCTGATGAGAAGGCCCTCGCCGCAGAGATGCTCCGCAGGGCGCGAGCCGCGATGGCCGAGATCGCCGGCTACGACCAGGGCCGGGTGGACCGGCTGGCCCAGGCGCTCGGATGGGCTCTGGGCAACGAGACGACCTTCACTCGCCTGGCTCAGATGAGTGTCGACGAGAGCGGCATCGGTGACCGCGAGGGTCGGGTTGCCAAGCGATTCAAGATCCAGGGCATCCTCCGCGACGCGCTGCGCACGAAGAGCGTCGGCGTCATCGAGGAGGACCCGGCCAAGGGCTTGATCAAGTACGCCAAGCCGGCTGGCGTCATCGCGTCCATCGTGCCGATGACCAACCCGGAGCTGACCCCGCCGGGCACCGCGATCTACGCCATCAAGGCCCGTGACGCGGTGATCTTCTGTGGCCACCCACGCGCCAAGGCAACCACGAACGAGACGGTGCGGATCATGCGCGAGGTCATGGTGCGAGAGGGTGCGCCGGCCGACGTGTTCCAGTGCGTCGAGCAGCCCTCGATACCGCTGTCCCAGGAGCTCATGGCGATCTGTGATCTGACCTTGGCGACCGGAGGCGCGGCGATGGTCAAGGCGGCGTACAGCTCCGGAACGCCGGCGTTCGGCGTGGGCGGCGGCAACTCCACGATGGTGATCGACGAGACCGCCGATGTCGTCGAAGCGGCACAAAACGCGCGACTGTCGAAGACCTCCGACTTCGGTTCCGGCTGTTCGGCCGACGGCAACCTGCTCATCGACGCTGGCATCTACGACGCCATGCTCGCCCAGCTTCAGCGCGAAGGCGGCTACCTGGCATCCGCGGACGAGAAGCGTCTGCTCGAGCGGGCGATGTGGAACGACGACGGCAGCCGGATCGTCGCGACGGTCGCCCAACCGGCCCCGAAACTCGCCGCCACCGCGGGATTCGGCATCCCCGACGATCGCACGTTCATCGTCGTCGAACAGGACGAGATCGGCCGCGAGTACCGCTTCTCCGGAGAGAAGCTGACCACGCTCATGGCTGTCTTCCGCTACCACGGCTTCGACGACGCACTCGACAAGGTGCGCAGGATCTACGACGTCGCCGGCAAGGGGCATTCGTGCGGCATCTACTCCTTCGACGAGGATCACATCGACGCGCTCGCCCGGGTCGCTCCGGTGAGCCGGATGATGGTGCGCCAACCGCAGTCGAAGGCGAACGCGGGATCGTTCACCAACGGCATGCCGATGACGTCGAGCCTCGGCTGCGGCGTCTGGGGCGGCAACATCACGAACGAGAACATCAGCCTCAAGCACTACCTGAACGTGACGTGGGTGAGTTATCCGATCCCCGAGGACCGTCCGTCCGAGCCTGAGCTGTTCGGGGACTTCTACGGGACCCCGGCTTCCTGATGTCGCGAGGGACCCAGGGGTGAATCTCCGGCGATGACACTCGAGTTCTCCCTCGCCCACCTCACGGTGCTCGGCGCGACGGCGCTCGAGCAGATTCAATTCGCCGCGGACGCCGGCTACGACTACGCCAGCCTCCGGACGACGCCGGTGGCACCCGGCGAGGACGTCGCTCCCCTCGCGGGAGATCCGGCGATGATCCGCCAGGTGTCGATGCGGGTGGCCGACACTGGTGTCCAGGTGCTCGACGTCGAACTCGCCCGGCTCGGCCCCGACGACGAGCCCGACGACTTCCTCGGATTCCTCGACGCGGCCGCCGCGATCGGGTCGCGGCACATTGTCGGTCAACTCCCCGACCCTGACTTGAATCGCGCCACGGACCACTTCGGCCGACTTTGCGACCTCGCCCTCGACTTCGGGCTGACCGTCGATCTCGAATTCCCCTCATGGATGGAGGTCGGAGACCTGACCACTGCAGCCACCGTCGTCGCCGCGGTCGATCGGCCCAATGCGGGGATCCTGGTGGACGCGTTGCACTTCTTTCGCTCCGGGTCGTCGCCGCACGAGCTGGCACCGCTGCCACGGGAGTGGTTCCGCTTCGTCCAGTTGTGCGACGCTCCTGCGGCGATCCCACCGACGGTCGAGGGCGTCATCCACACGGCGCGTGCGAAGCGATCGCTCCTCGGCTACGGCCAGCTGCCTTTACTCGACCTCCTCGAGCAGCTGCCGACTGCGCCGTACTCATTGGAAGTCCCGAACGAGGTGTTGCGCCACGAGATGGGAACCGAGGAGTTCGCCCGCCTGGTGCTGGCCACCGCTCGGGACGTGTTCGCCGACGAGACTCGCTGCCGCGGATGACATGACGACCAGCCCGACCGCTTCCGAACCGACCGGTGCGTCGACGTCTGCCTCGGGGCAGCCCTCCGTTCGCCTGGCGCTCATCGGGGGCCGCATCCATCAGTCGCTGGCGCCGGCATTTCACACGATCGCGGGACAGATGCTCGGGCTCGCGGTCACCTACGACCTGATCCCCCGTGAACCATCGTTCTCGACCCAGCTGAACGGACTGCTCGCGGAACTCGGCGCAGCCGGATACCGCGGCGTGAACATCACGGTGCCGTTCAAGAGCGAGGCGGCGCGGGCTGCGATCGAACTCTCCGAGGAAGTGGCCGTCACCGGTGTCGCCAACACACTTCTGCTCGGACCGGGTGGTCCAACGCACGCCTTCAACACTGACTTCTCCGGGTTCAAGTGGGCGTACCGCCGGCGGTTCGGGACGGCAGCCGCAGGCTCAGTTGCGCTGTTGGGCGCCGGTGGTGTCGGCGCCGCGACGGCGTCGGCGCTGCTCGATCTGGGCGTCACGGCGATACGGATCTTCGACATCCTGCCCGATCGATCGCGCGCCTTGGCCCGCTCGCTGCGCAGCCAGAACGGGCACATCAAGATCGAGGTGGCGACGTCAGCCGAGGCGGCCGTGGACGGGGTTGACGGAGTGCTCAACTGCTCGCCGGTCGGGATGCACTACCACCCTGGAACGCCGGTCGATCTGGCGACGATCCGCGACCAGCGGTGGATCTTCGACGCCATCTACTCGCCGATCGAGACCGAGCTGATGAGGCGAGCGGCCGACGGCGGGCTGACGAGCATCAGCGGCTTCGAGCTGTTCCTCGGGCAGGCGATCGACGCGTTCGAGATCTTCACCGACCATCGCCTCGCGCCAGCCGTCCTGGCCGACCTGGAGATCCGGATGCAGACGATGGAACGGCAGCGAACGCTCTAGGTCGGCATCGCTGTGCTCAGACCCGAGTCGTGGCGTGCACGATCGGCAGTACGTCGGAGAGGTTCATTGTGCCGGCCCGCAACGCGGCGACTGCTTGGCGCAATTGTTCTCTGGCGTCGTCATCAACGGCGGTGAACCTAGTGAGGTCGTCGACGACCGCTGCGACCCACGAGGGGATGGCCACGGCGGCGCACTGGTCGGCTGCGGCCACCATCTTGGTGACGGCTTCGGCGTGGCGGCCTTCGGCTTCGGCGATCACTCCTTGCGCATGCGTGAGGCTGGCGGCAGCCTGCGTGTTGTTGCTCTTGTTGAACAACGCCTCGAGGCGCCTGGCGTGTTCGCGTGCGGCTGGAAGGTCTCCTTGCCGGACGCAGATCCGGGCCAGTATTGCCCGGTCCATGAACGCTTCCCGAGGAGCGGCCCGTTGTGCGGACTCGAGTGCTTGTTCGTGGCCGCGCCGCGCCTCATCCAGGTCGCCGCGGGCGAGGGCGAGCTGGGCTTGACCGAATTGTGCGTAGCTGACGGCGAACGGTGATGCCGTTCGAAGGCCCGCCGTCATCGCCTCGGCGTACTGCTCCTCGGCTGTCGAGAAGTCACCGATCGAGAGGCTGTGACGGGCCCGCGTGCTAGAGCAGGGCTCCTTCGAGGTACCCGTACTGCTGGGATCCGTCGGCGAGGATGCGGTCCAGCAGGTCAGCCGCGCCCCTGATGTCGTGGCGGCGGAGCAGGACGTTGAGGTACACCTGGGCGGGCCAAGCGACGTACACCGGTCGATCGGCCTCGTCGGCGAGAGTCAACGCCCGTTGCAGGTGGGCGTCGACCTCGATCAGGTCGCCGAGACTGCACAGGGACCCGAGTGCGAACACCTGGGCGGCGGCGTCGCCGCAATCTTCGGCCAGCCGAAGGGCCTCCGTTGCCGTTTCGACCAGTCTCTCCTTGGCGAGGTCGAGGTACCACGCGGCGACCAACAGCACGTCCAACCGTTGTCGTGGCTCCACCTCCTGCACGGCGAGGGCCTTCTCGATCCACTCGTCCGCTTCAGGAACGATGCCCGACGTGCCGAGACCGAACGGACCGAGTGCTCCAACGAGGTCGACGAGCGAGCTGGTGTCATTGACATCGAGACATGCCTGATAGGCGGCGCGGATGTTCGCTTCCTCCAAGATGAGTGTGGCCAACGCAGGCGCAGGGTTCGGCCCTTCCAGTTCCTTTCTGGTCGCCCGAGACCAGTCGATCACGTAGCGGAGATGACGGCGACTGGTCGTGTCAACCTCGCCGGAATCGGCGAGTTGTTTCGCGGCGAACACGGCGACGGTGTCGAGCATCCGAAACCGACGCTGCTGGTGGAACCGGACGATCGTGAGCAGCGATCGCGAGACGAGCGCATCCAGGTCGTCGGCTATGTCGGCGGATCCGTCGCCGTCTGCGCACACGACGGCTGCCGCGTCGGCCGTGAATCCACCCCGGAACACGGACACCCGGCAGAAGAGTTGCTGGAGGCGGGCGTCCAGCAAGTCGTAGCTCCAACCGATCGTCGCCTCCAACGTGCGGTGACGGGCGTCGAGATCGCGGCGGTCTACTCGCAACACCGCGAGCGCTCGCGTCTGCTCCTGCAGCTGAACCGGCGCCGACGTCCGCGCCCGCGCTGACACCAGCTCGATGCCGAGCGGCAATCCGTCGAGATTGCGGCAGATCTCGGCGATCACGTCGGCGTCGTAACCCGCCTCGGCAAGGTCGCCTCCGACCCCCGCTCGGGCGATGAACAACTCGGCGGACTCCTCCACGGTCAACGGCAGGACGTCAACAATCCGTTCGTCGCGGGTCCTCAAGGGCTCGCGACTGGTCGTCACCATTGTGACGTTCGGGCACACGGCAAGAACCTGGTCGACGAACTCTGCGGCCGAGTCGATCACATGCTCGCAGGTGTCGAGATACAACAGCACGGACCGCTCGCCGAGGAACTCGATGACGTCTGACGTGTTCAAGCCGTTCGGGTCGGCGCGCATGCCGAAGGAGGTTCCGACAGCAGCCGCCACGAGAGCGCCCGTCGGGATGACTGCCAGATCGACGAAACACACAGAGTCCCCGTGCTCCGCGACCCGCCGGGCGACAACGTGGTTGGCGATGGACGTCTTCCCTACACCGCCCGGACCGAGCAGCGTCACCAGCCGTTCACGGCTCAACAAATCGGTCGCGGTCGCGATCACACTCGAGCGACCGACCACCGGACGGCTCGCCGGCAGACGAGACCCGGGCGCCTCCTGCTCAGCCGGCCGTGGCGCGCTCGATCGAGCATCCAACGTGGGGTCCTGCCGCAGGATTGCGTTCTCCGTGGTCAGGACCGAAGCGCTCGGGTCGAGGCCGAGCTCCTCGAGCAGACCGCGGCGGAGACGGCCGAGGCGCTCGAGGGCATCGGCTTGACGTCCGCATCGGTACAACGCCAGCGCCAGACGCTCCCACAAGCCCTCCCGGAAGGGATTGTCCGCGGCGATCAGTTCCAACTCGGCCACGACAGCGTCATGCTTGCCGGCAGCCAGATCGGCGTCCGCGGCCAGCTCGATCATGTCGAGGCGTTGCGCCTCGACCTGGAGGGCGACGGCCTCAGCCGAGGCAAGTTCGCGGAGGCCCGCGAATGGCACACCAGCGAAGTCCGCCAGCCCCGAGCGGGCCAACCGGCCGGCTTCCCCGATGTTCCCCGAGTACGCCGCCGCACGTGCTCGCTCGACGCAGTGGTTGAAGCGGTGGAGATCGATCGCCTCGCGGTCCAGGAGAAGGACATAGCCCGGCGGTCTCGTTTGGATTGCCCCCGGCAAGCCTGCATCGGAGAACGCGCGGCGCAGCTGCGAGATGTGGACCTGCAGACTGGCACGGACGGTCTCGGGCGGACGTTCGCCCCAGACGCTGTCAATGAGGCGCTCGACCGACACGACGCGTCCAACGTCCATGGCGAGCACTGCCAGAATCATTCGTTGCTTTTGTCCGCCAAGCGTCACGGAACGATCGTTGACCACCGCCTCAACCCCACCGAGAAGTCGGATGTCGGCACCGCTGCGCCCAACACGGATGGGCAGCTCGACGTCTGCCATCCCTTCGGCCCGCAACTGGAACAGGTGCTCGGCTCTCGTCAGACCCTTCAGATGGTGTTCACCGAGGTCGACCAGCGACCACTCATCTTCCGCGAGCAGCTCCGCCGTCGCGGCCGAAACGAGCACCTGACCTCCATGACCAGCGGCGCCGATCCGGGCTGCTCGATTGACGACCGTCCCGAAATAGTCCCCGTCACGTTCGTGCGCCGTCCCGGTGTGCAACCCCATTCGCACCTTGATGTGCGCGTCCGCAGGCCACCGCTGCGAGACGAGCTCCCGCTGGGCGTCGACGGCCGTCGCCGCCGCGTCCGACGCGGACGCGAACGCGGCCGCAAAACCGTCACCGCCCGACGCGAAGACGTAGCCGCTGCGGTGCTCGATCGCACTCGTGATCAGCCGATCGTGGTGTGAGAGGGCCTCCGTCATCGCCTGTTGGGATCGGTCCCACAACACCGTCGAGTCCTCGATATCGGTGAACAAGAACGTCACCGTGCCCGACGGATGCGCCCCGCCCATCACCGCGCAGTATCGCGCCACCGTCTCTCTGCTGGGACCCCCATTCGTGTGCGTGAGGATCGAACGAACGTCACACCGCCCGGGAGGGGGGCGCCTCGCGCCCGGCCCGGGTCGCTCAGCCGCACGTAGAACCACGTTTCGCGGCTCTCGACAGCGGCGTCAACGGCCCACAAGCGCGCCATAAGAACCTCTTTAGCCACCGGGTTCACCCTGCGGTCATCGCCTCACACCAAGGAGACCCTCAGATGAACAGCACCCCGCTCCAACCCGACACCACTGCGACCATCCATCACCATCGGCCGGTGCTGTCGGTTCGCAACCGGCTCGTCGCCGGCGCCGGCATCACCCTCGCTGCGGTGGCTATCGCCACCGGTGCCATGGCGTCGATCGCACCGCTGCCCTCGCCGCTTGTCCACGGCTGCGGCAGTCGAGGCTCTCGCGCCGTGGTGGGCCGATCCGGCGCAACATCCGGCGAACCAGGACCCGCCGCTGTCGGCGAACCGGGCCCGGGTAGCTCCCTTCCCGTGGTGGGCCGATCCGGCGCAACATCCGGCGAACCAGGACCTGCCCCTGTCAGCGAACCGGGCCGGGGTAGCGGCGCCGGCTCATTGGTGGGCGGAGCGTCGGTGAGCGACGGATGATCGAGGTCGGACCGTGGCCGTAACCTCGCGACCGAGAACCGTGCTCGCCGTCGCCGCAACCGCACTCGGCGTTGCCGTCGGAGTCTGTGCGCCAACAGGCGCCGGTTCTCCCCATCGACCGGTTCCTTCGCCGCCGGCGTGCAGCCAGGCGCTCACTGTCGGACACGTCCCCGGCCGCCTGGACAGCGTTTGGCAACTCGTGTGCGCCGGCGAGACGACGGAGTCCGGCCCCACCGAGCGCCCCGCATCACGACCCTCGACGACAAATCGAGGCCGCGGGTGAACGGCAAGGCGACGCGGGTGCTCGTGCGCTTCCGATGGGCGACAGGCGACACGATCGCCTTACCTTCGCGGTGTAGTTAGTCCTCTTGGGAGGTCGGCGACGTGCGCCGCCGAGCTCAGCCCGCGACTCGCTGGTGATGGGGCGTCTGCTGGAGCGGTCGATGGGTGCCCGTCGATCGCAGCAGGATCTGCCACAGCCTCGCAGTCGATGCGCGCCGCAGACTCGGCCGCCGTCGCTGGTCGCCCACGGCCGCGCCGTGGCGGAGCGCGGTCGCGGTCCGTTCCCGCAGCAGCTGGGTCTCGAAGGCGGTGAGGATGGGATCGAACAGCATCGGTCGCTCCCATCCTCACTTCTGCGTCGTCAGGAGGTCGATGACCTCCGACGTCACGAACGGTCCCGTGCGAGAAGTCACCTGGTCCGTCATCGGGTCATGTGCGCGACGTCGTCGTGTCGAGCGTGGGCGCGGGTGGGGTTCGAACCAGTGTCGGGTGGCGGGTGAGTTGGCTGATGCGGCGCAAGATCCTCTCAACGCGTGACGGCCGACCGGCCCGGCGGGCTTGTCGCACGTGCCGCTCAACGGCGACCTCGTCGCGAAGTTTGCGGATGTGCTCGTTGACCAGTTGCTCGTGCATGTAGTGCATGGGTCTGCCTTCCTTCGTGAACGGGGCCCCTTGCGGGGGAGTTGCTGGTGCCGCGTGCGCGGCACTCGATCAGCGAAGGCGGCCGGGCTGGCCGGCTCGTTCGCCGTCGGTCGGCGCGCGCCATCTCGACGAGTGCGAATCTCGCGGCACGGCCGTTGAGGAGCTGTGTCGAATCGATGGTTCGTCGCCATGCTCGCCTCATGGCAGATATCAAGCGCGGATTGCGCCGAGCGCCGGTACTGGCGCCGCCGTCCGAGTTCGCTCACCCTCGCGGTAAGGGTGATGTGGCGCGGCGGCTACCTCGAATCGTGCGCCGCGTCGAGGGCCAGTGTGACGGCGTCGTCGAGCCCGAGTGCTTGGCCCGTGCGCCACGCCGCATCGAGCGTGCGGTCGTCGGTGGTGAGCACCCGGATCGCGTCGTTCACGGCTTGGCGGTCGCGAGTTGGGATCGGGAACCCGATCGCGATCCGCCACCGGCTGGCTGCCGCGAGCAGCGTCGCCGCTCGGCTGCTCCGTCCCTGACCGAGCGCGTCGATGGCTACCGCTTCGAGTTCCTCGATGATGGCCCGGTTGTCGCCGAGTAGTTGGCGAAGGCGGAGGGCTTCGAAATGCAACGCTTCGGCCCGCTGGCTGTCGCCGCTGGCGGCGGCGAGCGCGGCTCTCGGACGCAACAGCGCGGCACGAGAGGCGATGGCACGTTGCGGGTCGCCAGCCGCGTCGGCCTCAGGTTCGTTGAGCCAGCGAGCAGCGCTGTCGAGGTCGCCGCTGGCCAGAGCGACGCAGGCCAAGCCGGCCAACGCAACGCCGGCGCCGGTGTGCTCCTTCAGCTGACGGGCCGTGGCCAGGGCGTCGGCGAACCGGCACGACGGCATCGCGATCGTCGCCACTCAGCGTACAGGCTTTCACCGAGACCCAGCTGGGCGAGCAGGAGGCCTTGACCGAACCGGATCATCGTGGACCGTTGGAGGGCCTCCTCGAGCAACGCCGTGGCCTCGGCGAAACGGCACTCCCAGGTGGCGAGAACGCCGAGGCGAAACAGCACCCACGACATCCCCCACGCGTCGCCATCGTGGCGCCGCACGGCGAGGCTCTCCTCATAGCTGTCGCGGGCTGCAGAGGTTGCGCCCTGCAGGGCCAGCACGTTGCCGAGGTTGTTCAGGGCGCAGGCGTAACACCAACGGTCGCCGGCAGCCCGGGCGCCTTCGACAGCGGCGCGGTGACGTTGTTCGGCCTCCACGTGTCGTGCGAGTCCGCTCGCGGCCAAGCCGAGCAGCATGTCGGCGCGCGCTTCCCACCGTCGGCTGTCGAGGCGGCGGGCAAGCGCGCGCGCCTCGTCGGCGGCGTCCGCCGCCCGGTCATAGTCGCCGGCGAAGCATGCCAAGTGGCCCAGCGCCCACAACGCTTTGACACGCAGCGGGTCGGGCTGCGGATATCGGGCGAGGGCATCCTCCAGCCATCCGCGACCCTCGGTGAGCCGGCCCCGCACCAGCCAGAACTGAGACAATGCGGAGGCCAAGCGGACGTCGCCACCATCTGGCCCGTCGCGGCCTGAGGCGAGAGCGACGAGGAGGTCGTCGTGGTCTGCTTCGAGCAGGTCGAACCAACGGGCCTGGTCAGCACCGGTCAGTTCCACGTCGGCCTGCTCGGCCAGCGATTGATACCAGGCGAGGTGGGCGGCGCGCACCGCGGTGTCCTCCCCGGCTTGGACGAGACGCTCAGCGGCATACTGGCGAGTGACTTCGAGAAGCCGGAATCGACCCGGGCCTGGCTCGGTCTCCAGCAACGACTTGTCCACCAGGGCAGCGAGCAGGTCGAGAACGTCGCAACCCTCGATGCCGCGCCCGGCGCACACCTGCCTGGCGGCTTCGAGGCTGAAACCGCCGGCGAACACCGACAGGCGGCGCAGCAACGCCTGTTCGTGCTCGGAGAGCAGGTTGTCGCTCCACCTGATCATCGCCTGAAGAGTCGGCTGGCGGGCCGACACCGACCGGGAGCTTCCCGACAGCAGGCCGAGATCATCACCGAGCGCCGCCGCGATCTCGGCCACGGCGAGCACGTTGACCCGGGCGGCGGCCAACTCGATGGCGAACGGGATCCCGTCGACTCGCTGGCAGATCGAAGCGATCGCCGCCAGCTCGTCGTCGCCGAGAGCGAGGTCGGGACGTCGCAGCATCGCCCGGTCGGTGAACAGCCGCACCGATGCGCACTGGCGGACCGTCGCCGGCGCCGCCGCAGGCCGCGGCAGCTCGAGTGGACCCAAGCGGAAGGTTTGCTCGGCGGCGAGGCCGAGGATCTCCCGGCTCGTCGCCAGGATCCGCACCCGCTGGCAGCGGCGCAAGAGGACCTCGGCCAGCTGGGAGCAGGCGTCGACGACGTGCTCGCAGTTGTCGAGCACAACGAGTGCGCTCCGGTACTCGAGGTGATCGACGAGCCGTTCCACGGCGGGCCGCGCCGTGCGGCGCCGTGGCGCCGCATAGGTGCCGGAGCCGCCCTCGCGCACCCCGAGCTCGGTGGCCACCGTGCTCGCCACCAACTCGCCGTTGGCGACCCCAGCCAGATCGGCAAACCACACCCCGTCCGGGAACGACACCAGCACCTCGGCGGCGACCTGCATCGCCAGCCTTGTCTTGCCCGCCCCGCCGGTCCCAGTGATCGTGCACAACCGGTTGGCGTCGAGCAGGTCAAGCAGCTGGGCGATCTCGTCTCGTCGCCCGATGAACCGAGTCAGCTGTACCGGAAGGTTGTGGGGACGGTTGTCCAATGACCGGAGCGGCGGGAAGTCAGCGGCCAAAGCAGGATGTTTGAGCTGGTAGAGGCGATGCGGTTGGGACAGGTCGGTGAGCCGATGGACGCCGAGATCAAGCAGCTCCGCCCCGGCGGCGAGGCTGGTCACGGCGAGCGGACGGGCTGCCTCGGACAGGAGCACCTGACCGCCGTGCCCGGCCCGGCACACCGCCTGTGCGGTTCCCGTCGAAATGGGAAGGGTGGCGCCTTGCGGTCCTGCCGCCCGCTCGACGTGGATCCCCATCCGCACCCGCACCGGCGACAGCTCGGGTGGTGCCAACTCGAAGGTTTGCTGGGCGGCCACCGCGGCACCGACGGCCTCGCCGGGACCGGGCAACGCGACCACCGCGGTGTCCTCGACGCTGCTCAGCAGCGTCCCGCCGAAGTCGGTACAGGTCTCAGCCAGCACTCGCCGGTAGCGGTCCATCGCCGATCGATACCGCTCGGGTGACCGCTGCAGCAATCGGGTCGACTCCTCCACATCGGTGCACAGCAGCCACACCGCGCTGGACGCGCGCTCCCCGCTCCGGTCCGCCTGCAACACGAAGCGGTCGGCCTCCCGATCAACGAGACCGAACAGTCGCCCGCCCGTCGCGTTCGCAACTGTCGGCGAGCGCGACGTCGAGTTCGAACAGCACCGCGCCAGCGGGAAGGCGACCGGCGAGCAGCTCGGCGGTGGCCGGCGACACGACTGTGCTTCCCGCTGGGACACCGACCAGGAGCCGCCCCGCCAGATGAACGGCCCGGCCGTGATAGTCGCCGTCACGCAGCTCGGCCTCACCGCTGTGCACCGCCACCCGGACACCCACCGTGAGGTTCTCGGGCCACCGCTCCCCCACCACCCGCTGATGCAACACCAGCGCCGCGAGCGCCGCCGCCGAAGCCTCGGCGAACACCGCCAACCAGGCGTCACCACCCCCAGACCCGACGAGCCGCCCACCATGGCGATCGACGATCTCCGCGACCACGTCGTCGAGGCGGTCTGCGGCGGCCGCCATCACGTCGCTGTGCGCGTCCCACAGCACGGCGGCGTCGGCCACGTCAATCGACACGAACGTGACCACCCCGCGGGGCAGCGACTCGAACCGCCCGGCGCGCAGCCGCTCGGCCAGCTCACCAGCCGTCCGCGGCCGCCGCGCCGGGTCGGTCGCCAACCCCCGGCGAAGGGCCCGCGCCAGCGTGCTCACCTCCGCGGGGTCGATTCCCTCCCACAACGGACGGGTGCCGTCCGGAGGGGAACCTGTCAACAGCGCCACCGCCGTCGCCGCCAACCCGTAGACGTCGGCGGCCGGGGTCAGCCGGCCCTCGGCGGCCACCTCCGGGGCGATGTAGCCGCGGCTCCCCGCCCGCCGCCGCGCCTGTCCCGCCGACGCGATCCCGAAATCGACCAGCGTGATCCTTCCCGTCGGCGAACGGATCACGTTCGCCGGCTTCACGTCGCCGTGGACCACCGGTGGATCATGGCCATGAAGGTGATCGAGCCCGGCCGCAACCTGCGACACACAGTCCACCACTACAGACCGGGCTAGGCCCGGCTCGCCTTGCTCGACGACCACTCGGCCGAGGTCCGCCCCCTCCACCCAATCCATCACCATCACGTAGCGAGCATCGAGGAAGAAATCGTCCCGCACCGTCGGCAGACCGGGATGCGGCGACAAACCGAGTAGCACCCGAGCCTCCGCCAACAGCGCCTCGCGCTGCACCTCCTCGGTGTATTGGTAGACCTTGAGCGCCACCGCCCGATCATGTCGACGATCGATCGCCCGCAACACCGACGCCTGAGCGCCCCGACTGACCGTCGCCAACACCTCATACCGGTCCGCGAGCACCTCCCCAGTCACCACTGTCCACCACCGCGTAGATCGGCCATCGATACCGCGCCGCCCTGTAACGCCGCGTTCGCCAACTGCACCCGCCGCGGTCCGGCGACGTCGTCAACCACGCCGAACTTCACATACAGCCTGCCCAGATGCTGCTTCACCGCCGCCTCACTGACCACCAACGCTTTGGCGATCTCGCGCACCGACGCCGGCTGCGTGAACACGCTGCCCGACAACAACGGCCGGCACAACTCCACCAGCACGACCCGCTCCCGCGGCGTCAACGCCGGGGGCGCCCGCAACGCCTCCGTCGTCGACGCGCCACCCGACGCCTCGTCGCGAAACACCAGCCGAGACCGCCCAACAACAATCTCGTCGCCCTCGCGAAGAACCCGCTCACCAAAGAGGCGCTCACCGTTGACGAACGTGCCGTTGCGCGATCCCAGATCTCGCACACACCACACCGCGCCGGCCCGTTCCAACAAGACGTGCATCCCCGACACCGCTGCGTCGGCCGCGATCGACAGATCGGCGTCACCGCGTTTGCCGATGGTGTACCTCACCCCGCCCAACACCGCCACATCGTGACCCGCCGGCCCCCACACCTCGAGTACGGCCATCGTTCTCCCTCGACCCTCCACCCGGCACATCGACGCCAACAGCCGCACCCGCTGTCGAACGAATCTGACCGAGCCGCCGACGACCATACCCCGCCGGAGACGATGAATTCAGCGCTGCCGCGGCGTCCTACTGGAGCCAGTCTCTACGAGGAGGTGCATTCGATGGCAACGTTCGCGCTGATCCACGGCGGTGGGGACGTGGGATGGTACTGGCACTTGGTGGAGGCGGAGCTCCGCCTGCGGGGCCACGACGTCGTGGCACCGGACCTCCCCTGCGACGACGACAACGCCAGCCTCGATGACTACGCCGACACGGTGGTCGACGCGATCCGCGGACGAGGAAACCTGATCGTCGTTGGCCAGTCCTATGGCGGGTTCACCGCACCATTGGTCGCCGATCGAGTTCCGGTCGACGTGCTGGTCTTGGTCGCCGGAATGGTCCCGGCTCCGGGTGAGTCACCCGCCGATTGGTGGACCAATACCGGTCACGGCGAGGCCGTGCGTGTGCAAGCCGGGCGCGACGCCGCGCAGACCGGCAGCGACGACCCGTTTGTCGCCTTCTACCATGATGTGCCGCGCGCTCTCGCCGAAGAGGCGCTGAGCAGGGAACGAGGCGAGTCGGGCACCGCCTACAACACCCCATGGCCGCTCGCGGCTTGGCCCGACGTGCCGACAAGGTTCGTGCTGTGCACCGAGGACCGCCTCTTTCCGGCTGAATTCATGCGTCGGGTCGTCGCCGACCGCCTCGGCATCACGCCCGACGAGATCGCGTCCGGCCACTGCGTGGCGCTCAGCCGCCCGATGGAATTGGCTGAGCTCCTCGCCGGCTTCTCGGTTGCTGCTGGTCGAGCACGATGAGTCCTCCGCCGTGGACGCGCCGGTGATGTACCCGGTCGGCGGGATCGGCACAGCGGCGATCTGCGGGTGTTGCCGCAGCGGCTCGAGGACGCGCAAACAGCGCACGAGGTCACCCGCCGCCTGCGATCGCTGACGATGATCAGGCTCAAGCCCAGAAACGCGAATCGTGGATGTCGGGTGGGGCTCAGAGCTGGCGGCCGTCGAGGTAGATGATGCCGTTGTTGCCGTCGACGGTGATGGTTTGGCCGGTGTTGATGACGGTGGTGCCGATGTCGGTGCCGACGACGGCGGGGACACCGCATTCGCGGGCGACGATCGCGCTGTGGGAGAGGATGCCGCCGACGTCGGTGACGACGGCGCCGGCGAGGGAGAACAGGGGCACCCACGGCGGCAGGGTCATCTCGACGACCATGATCTCGCCTTCTTCGAGCTCGTCAGTGGCCTGGGCGAGCGACCGGCACACCCGGGCCTTGCCGGTGTAGACGCCGGGTGAGCCGGCGACCGCCTTGATCATGTTGGGGTCGGTGCTCTCCTCTGGCGGTCTGACCCCGAGAAGGCGGGTGACGACGGCCTCCATGTACGGGTCGGGAACCTCGGGTTCTGGGGGCGGGGTGCCGAGCGGGCTGGGTGGGATGACGTTGCCGGCGCGTTCGAAGCTCGCCCGGCGCTCGGCCACCAACGGCTCGTCGATCGGCGCCGTTGGTGAGGGCTTCGACGAGCTCGTCGCGGTAGAGGTAGAAGACGTCGTCGGGCTGGTCGAAGACGCCCTTGGCGACGAGGCGGTCGCCGACAGCGAGGATGAAACGGCGGAACACGGCGATGTACATCTGGTCGATGTAGAAGGCGTGGTCCTCGGTGAGCGGGAAGCTGTACCGCGCCGCCTCGTAGAGCTCGTCGAGCTTCGCCATCGTGTCGGGATCGTCGGCGAGCCGGACGCGGAGTCTGGTGAACAGCGCTTCGCGGGCGGCGACGTTGGCCTGGTACTGGAGTTCAGGGTCTTCGCTCTCGGGCAGGGCCATCATCGCCCGAATGCTGCCCAACGGGATCGCCGGGTCCTCGTGCCAGGGCACGTCGGCCAAGTCGTAAACGGCGTCGTGGCGCCACCCGAACTCGAACAAGAACTCGTCGAGCCGACCGCGAAACTCACGACCCTCCTCGGTCTCGTCCAAGGCGGCGAGCAGCTCGACGCCCTGTTTGGCGTCGAAGAGCTCCGCCAGCACGGGGCTGGTCGAGCGCGAGACGGCTCAACGCCCACAGTCCCTTGGCGGCCTCCACTGACGTCGTCGGGAAGCCCTGCAGCATCCGGTACGCCTCCGTCGGCTCTTCCGGTTGCATCACCTTGTCGTACAGATCACAGAACGCACTGCTCGACAACAGCACGAAGTTGACGTGCCCGTGGATCCACCACTGGTAGCGCATGTAGTCGGTCAACTCGTCCAACTTGGCCAGCGAGCTCCGCGTCGGTGCGGTCCGACCACGAGCGCGGTCTTCAACGCCACGTTGCGGGCGATCACCGCCGGCTTCCACACCTCCTCCCAGGTCCTGCCGACCGTGGGCACCTTCTCGGCGAGCTTGTCGTGGTAGTGCACCATCCGTCTCGCCACTTCCGCCTCATCGGGCAGCGGATGGAAGGCGAAGTACAAGTAGTGGTTGATCTCCTTGGTGCTGACCATGATCGGGCAGTCGTAGTCCTCGTGAGCCTTGGTGAACCCCTCGGCCAAGGTGCGCACGATCAGGTCGAACGACAACGGCGACACCGGCCGCGGGGCGTGCATCTTGTCGAGGTTCCAAAATCCCTCGATCTCGTCCCCGGCCGGAAAGACGACCTCGTCCCCCTTGGTCCTCACGGTCCCGATCCCCTTGTCGGTCAGTCGGCGCTCAGGGGCACACAGTGGTGCCGGTGCCATGGTAGGCATCGGCGACGGTCACCGGTCGTTCGCCGTCTGGGCAGACGGTGATGCCGACGCCGTGGTAGGCGTCGGCGACGGCAATCGGCTGGGCGTCGGCGACGACTTGACCGGCGGGCACAGGGATCGGGCCGAGTGGGATGCCAAGGGTGGCGTACTGGATGGCGGGGGTGGTGGTGCGGCTGGGTTCGGCGGTGGTGTCGATGGCGACGGTTGTGACGGCCCAGGTGAGCGCGGCGGCGGCTGCGGTGGCGGTGACGAGCAGGCCGGCGAGTCGGCGACGGGTGATTTCAACGGGCGCGGGGACGGTGGTGGTGATGCTCATTGGGATTCTCCTCTGGTAGGTGCGACGGTGACGGCGGGGACGATCCGGTCCACGGGCAGGCCGACGCGGCGGTTGACGTCGATGACGGTGTCCGGCGACGGCGCTTCGAACTGGCAGTAGCAGGCGTCGTCGCCGATGACGATCGTCGAGCCGAGGTAGCGCACCGGCGCCGTTTCGGGGGCGGGTTGCTCGGTCGACTGCTGGAGTCGACGCAACCCGGTGAGCAGTTCGCCGCGTTCGAGACCGGCGAGATAGCGCTCGACGACGTAGATCATCGTCGTCGAGGGTGCGCCTCAGGGGCGCCGGCGGGGAACCAGGAAGACCCTACGTTTGGGGCGCGATGTCCACCGGTTTGGCCGCTTCGTCCCTTGATGCGAGCCAGGAGCCGAGCTCGGCGCGGCGGACCCCGAGTTTGCGGTACACCGCCGACAGATGCGCTTCGGCCGTGCTCACCCCCATGAACAGCTCGGCGGCGATCTCCTTGTTCGACCGACCGTGCGCGGCCAGTGCGGCCACTTGGTGTTCGGTGGCGGTCAGCTGCTCGGCTGCCGGGCGGCGGCCGCTGATCCGGGCCAACTCGCCGCGGGCCTTGACCGCCCACACCCGGGCACCGAGATCCTCGAAGACCGCGAGGGCGTCTTCGAGTGCGGTTCGGGCCGGCCCCTTCTGTTGCGCCTGCCGCCGGATCGTCCCGAGCGCCAACAGCGCCCGGCCCCGCTCGAACGGGTAGCCGAAGCCTTCCAGCTGTGCCAAAGCCCGCTCGACGGCAGCCTCGGCGCCGGCGAGATCACCCTCCGTCGCCGCCAGTAACCCTCGACAGCGCGACGCGGCGGCCAATCCCCATCGGCTCCCGAGTCGGTGCGCCTGCTGCTCGTACTGTTCCGTCTCGGCGCTCGCCTGCTCGCGCTCGGCGAGCCCGGCGAACGAAAGCGAGCCTCCGCTTCCACGCCTCGGCAGAGCAAGACGCGTTTGAAACGCTTGACGGCGGCGTCGACGCCGGCCTCCCACAGAATCGTCTTTCCAATCCCCGCCTCACCGGCCAGCACCAACGCGGCCGGGCCCTGTTCGACCACACTGAGGAACGACTCAATCGCCCCGCGCTCTCGTCGCGCCCGACTACGCCCGCTCTAGCCATACTCGCTGACGATTTTTCACCCGCAAACGAACCGGCAGGCAGCCAAGTCAACTCCGCGGCGAGCGCTCCTGTCCGACCCTTGATCCCAAACCTGGACACCGCCGCCGAAATCGCGCCGGCCACCGAACGACATCCGGGACGCTCGGTAGTGCCGGACTGCCGCCGGTGCCTCGTGTTGGTACGGCTTCGATCCGCTCGCCAGGGGCCGAAATTGCTCGCCGACTTCGACGCCGCGCCGTCGCACGAGGCGCTTCCTGTCGGGGTTCCCGCTCCGACCGGCTGGGTACGTGACGCTTCGTGTCCAGACCTACTTCGCCGACCCCCAGCTGCGGCGGCGCACGATGAGGGTCGCCGTAACGGGGGCGACCGGGTTCATCGGTGCCGCCGTCGCCAAAGCGCTGAGCGATGATGGCCACGACGTGACGGCGCTGACCCGCCATCCCGACGATTACAGCGGCGCCGGGCGAGCGGTGCACGCCGACATCGGCGATGCGCAGAGCTTGCGCCAGGCGCTGGACGGCCAGGAGGCCGCCTACTACCTCGTGCACTCCCTGGCCGTCGAGGACTTCGCCGTCAGGGACCGGGAGGGTGCGACCGCCTTCGCCGCCGCCGCGACCGGTGCCGGGCTGAGCCAGGTGGTCTACCTCGGCGGTCTCGGTGACGATCGGGATGACCTCTCCGAGCACCTGCAGAGCCGGCGCGAGGTGGAGTCGATCCTTCGCGACGGGGCCCCGACGACCGCCCTGCGAGCCGGCATCGTCATCGGCGACGGGAGCATCAGCTGGGAGATCCTGCGCCAACTCGTCGAGCGGCTCCCAGTCATGATCACGCCGCGCTGGGTCCAGACGAAGACCCAGCCGATCGCCCTCGCCGACGCCCTGATCGACCTCGTGGGCGTCCTCGGGCGACCCGACACCATCGGCGAGGTCTACGACATCGGCGGACCTGAGGCCCTCACGTACCGCGACATGATGGTGATCGCCAGCCGGGTCATGGACCGCCACCGTGTCATCGCCCCCGTGCCGCTGCTGACGCCGAGGCTGTCGTCGCACTGGTTGCGGCTCATCACCGACGTCGACCTGACCACGGCCCGGGCCCTGGTCGACTCGATGACGAACGAGGTCGTGGTCCGCGACCGCCGGCTCGACGAGCTGCTGGGCCACACGCCGATGACGTTCGCCGAGGCCGCGGCCAAGGCTTTGGCGGCACGAGCGGAGCGTCGGGCGGCCGCCGAGGTCCGTGCGCATCCCTGACCTCCTCGTCCCCGCCACCGAGCCACCGACTGTCGACGGGCCGGCGGCGCGCCGACGACGACGTGTTGTCACCGGGGTCGCGATCGTGGTCGGGACGGCACTACTGGCGGCCACATTGCGCGTGCCCGACGGCTCGACGTGGTTCACCGTCCTCGGCCTGCTGGTGGCGGCCACGTGGACGGTCGGATCGTTCGTCTCCGGACCGATCCCGTTCCAGCCCAACCGACACATGGCGTGGCGCACCTTCGTCGGACCCGTCATGGCCGGCGTAGCAGCGTTCGGGGCGTTCCTCGCCGCCTACCTGGTCGCCCGCCACCTGCCCCTCGTCGGCCCCGCCCTCGACGGCGTGCTGGCTACCGCCGATGCCGGCTCCACGGCCCTCGTACTGTTCGTCGCGCTCGTCAACGGGGCCGGCGAGGAACTGTTCTTCCGCGGCGCACTCCACGCCGCGGCTCGAGCCGCACCGTCCCGCCATCGCCACGACCATCGTGTACGTCGTCGTCACCGCGGCCACCGGCAACGTCGCCCTCGTCATCGCCGCCGCCGTGATGGGCGTCCTGTTCAGCCTCGAGCGCCTGTCGACCCGTGGGGTCCTCGCCCCCATGGTGACCCACCTGACGTGGTCGACGTTGATGGTCCTCGCCCTCCCCCACTGACGACCAGACCCCGCCGCGGAACTGCGGCCTGGGGATGCGCGTGTGGGGTGTTCGTGGTGGGCGTGGGATTCGAGCGGACCTGTTCGTCGAGTGTGACTTCCGACCGGTGCGGCGATGGTTGCATCTGGGAGCCGTCGGGTACTGAGGCCCGGCATGTCAACACGAAACGATCTCGTGTCGCAGCTCAACGCCCTGCTGCGACTCACTCAGACCGAAATCATGATCGCCGAGACCCGACGCGGCCAAGCAGCGACGGAGGCCATCGAGCGGGAGCTCGCGGCGAACGCCGACAAATGCCGGGAACGGGCCGAGCTCCTCGCTCGGGCCCTTCGAGACCTCGACGCTGTGCCCGATCTGGTCGGCACCGCCGCCGGCCGTGTCGCGGCAACGGTGAAGGGCACCTTCGAGCAGGGCCAGGACTTGACCGAAGCCCTGCTCGGCGACCTTGCCCTCGAACATGAGCTGCTGTCTCGAACTCGTGTCGCGCAGATGATGGCCTCGCGACTCGGCGAGTCCAAGACGCTGAAGGTGCTCGACCGTCTCGAGATGGCCCACACGGCGACGATCGACTGGTTGATGACCCGGCTCGGCGAGGTGGCAATCGACGCTCCGCCGGCGTTGCGCCCGACCCCGATGCAATCGATCGTCGGCGCGGGGCGCCGCTGGAGCGTGCTGCCAGCCAGCCAGACGGCGCAGTTCGTGAACCGCAGTGTGGAGGCGACCACCCGCCTCGGCCGGCGGACCGCCGACGCCGTGTCGATGAACGTTGACCGGTCGCGCCAGCTGATCGAGGCGGCCGGCGACATCTGGACGGCCGGCCGGGACGCCACGCTGAAGCGATCCGAGGAGGCCGCCGCCGAGCGCGGCGCCCCCGACACGGCGCGAGAGCTGAATCGAGCTCGTCGTCGGCTCGGCGCCGTCGAGAGTCATGAGCTGCCCATCCGCAACTACGACTCGCTGACGGCGGCTACCGCGATCAGTCGGATCGATCGACTCCGGGACCCGGACGACGTGCGCACCGTGCTCGCCTATGAGCGGGCGAACAAGCGCCGCAAGAGCGTGACGGGTGCCCTCGACAAGCGCCTCCAGCGCCTCGCCGCTGATCTCGCCGAGGCATCCTGACCCCGCTCGGCGGAGGCCAGTGACGTGAGTCAGGGTCTCCGCCAAGACGGTGCGATGACCGGCGCCGGACCCCTGGCCGGTCTTGAGGACTCGATCCGCTCGCGTTGACTGCGACAGAGCCGTCCGGTCGGTCGCGCTGCGATGGATCCCCGAATCTGCCGGCCGAAACGGTCGAGACCGTGATGGTGTCCGATCAGCCGACGGGTCGGCCAGCACCAGCGCTCCGTCAACGGTGCTCCTCTGGAGGTTTACTGCTGCTGATCGTGGCAATTGCGACGCCAGCCGGTTCGGGGAGGCGTTCGAACGAGAGCCCGAACTTGCGCTCCCATCGTCGTATGACCTCCTGCTCACCGGGGCGGTCAATGTCGTCAAGCACAACGGTGGCGCCGGGCGCGAGGCGGTGCTGGACGACGGGCAGTGCCGGGTAGCGGGCCAGTCCGTGCCCCGTCGCGTAAGCGGGGGGACCGTCCACCACTAGCAGGTCGACGAGGTCGCCGCGCAGCGTGACGTCGAGCCCGGCGGCCACGGCAAAGTCGTCGTACCACAGCAGGTCTGCTGCGGCGAGGTGATGCGGGACTAGCGGCGCGTGGATGACGGACACATGGCGGCCGATGTTCTCGCGGTCCAGCTGGTCGGTGACCCGCTGCACCCAACTGGCGTCGTGCTCCACGGACGCCAGACGCCAACCGCCCCGCGGGCGCCGCTGGGTCAGCAGGCGAGCCAGCAAGACGGTGCTCATGCCACTGCCCAGCTCGACAACCCGGCGCCGCTCGTTGACGATGACGTCGTTGCAGACCTCGACAAGGCCGTCCGCTCGCATCGCGCCAGCGCCCCACGGGAGGCGAGGGTCGCACGATCGAGGCGAGCACACCGGCAGCATCGTCGGATGCTCGGCCAACCGGTTCCCAACCGGGCGGATCGCGGGCAGTCACCAACGACCCATCGTGCCACGCTGGCGTCACTCGCGACCGGCCCGGATCGCTCGCGCCATGGGCGCCGTCGACCCGATTCAGGTACCGACGCTCGGAGGACAGGACCAGCATCGTCGTCGATCGCGCGGTGCGGAACCCTGGTGTTGTGCTCGCATCGTCCGATGACAGTCGTTCGTGGGGTTACTGATCGTCGGCCATCCGGATCGGTCGGGCTGCACGGGTGACACGAGACTTCTAGTCTGCCCGGATGACTCTGGTGACGCCACCGCCCGGCCGGCCTGCGGCGAGGCGCAGCCCGCGAAGAAACAGCAACCTCGGGTTCGCTTCGGTCCTGCACGTCAATGAGAAGGGCGGCAGCTTCGGGGGCACCGAGGAGTACATCGCCTTGATCACCTCCGCCCTCAGGGTCCGTGGCGTCAGTTCACACCTCGTCTGCGGCGTTGTGGCGGGCACGTTGCCGTCCGACCTCGAGTCCGTCCACATCGTTGAAGGACTGGCGTCGCGCCGGCCGCGTCCGGACACCGCCGAGGCGCTGACGGAGGTGGTCGCCGAGCTCGATCCCGATGT
Source organism: uncultured Acidimicrobiia bacterium (assembly GCA_963839695.1). Lineage (GTDB taxonomy): Bacteria > Actinomycetota > Acidimicrobiia > Acidimicrobiales > Ilumatobacteraceae > JALZMG01. The sequence continues at coordinate 85,847 of CAWIVW010000017.1, forward strand.
CATCTACGTGCACAACGTCTTCGACCCGGACGCAGTGTGGGCCCTCGCGGGGATCAGCAACCGGGGAGTGCTGATGTGGTACGTGCATGACCACTACCTGACGTGTGTCAGCGAGCTGCGCTGGCGCCGCGACATCGGCAGCTGCCCGCAGCGGCTCGGCAATCGCTGCCTAGCCGCGATCCAAGACGGGCACTGTGTCCTCCGCTATCCGGATCAAACCTACGCCCGGGTCGACGTCGAGCGACGCCTGTCGTTGAGCCAAGCGCTCGAGGCGGCCGACGCGATCGTCGTCGTCAGCAGCTACATGCGAGCGCTCCTCCACGAGGCTCAGCCGCAACTCGACGCCCGCCTCCATTTGCTGTCTCGCCCGATCCGCGACCTCGGCAGCCTGCGGCTCCGTCACCGCACCCGGCCCGGAGATCCCGCGATCGTCACCTACGCCGGCCGGATCACCGCCGAGAAAGGCCTCTCCGTCGTGATCGAGGCCCTCGCCGCCGCCGGTTGCTCTGCTGCTATCGAGCTCCGCATCGCCGGTGTCATCGAAGACCCTGACTACTGGTCGCAGTGCCAGCAGCTGCAAGCCGTGGCGACGGCGGACAACCCTGGCCTGACGATCACCTACCTCGGCCACCTCGACTACGACGGGACCGACGAGCTGTTTCGACAGTCCGACATCGTCACGGTCCCCTCGCTGTGGCCGGAACCCCTCGGCGCCGTCGCCCTCGAGGCGATGTCCGCCGGCGCCGCCGTCATCGCATCGAATGTCGGCGGCCTCAACGACACACTGGTCCACGACCACAACGGCCTCCACGCCAGTCCCGGCGACGTCGACTCGTGGGTCACCGCCCTCACCGAGCTGCTGCACCACCCCGAGCACGCCCACCGGCTCGGTCGCCAGGCCCACCGAGACTTCGCCGGCATCGCCATCGGCGATCACCTCGACCGTCTCGACGACCTCGTCTCGACCCATCGCACATCACATCGACCAGACCCGACCACCGAGCACACGAACTGAGGCGTCACAGCCAGTGGCGCCTGATCGTTTCGACCGGATCAGACCGGCGAGGGCGGCCGACGAGCATGAGGTCGTTCGCCGGGCTTACTTGTGTCTGGTCGAAGGGATCGGATCAGGCGAACGGCGGCGGGGTCATGTGTTGGCCCGGGGCCCGCTGGCTGACTCCGACGAGGCTGTAGAGCATGGCGTGTGCCACCTCCGTGCCGCCGCTGGAGACCCGCAACGTCGCCTGCTTGTGACCGTTGGGCGCAGACTTGGTCGACTGCGCGGAGATGGTCACCGTCCGCGATGCACCCGGTGCGAGGGTGAACGTGCCGCCGCTCGTCGAGAAGGTCACGCCGTCGGCGCTGGCGTCGTTGACCGAGATCGTGTAGCTGCGGCTGACGTCGCCGATGTTGGTGACGGTGATCGTCGAGGTGCGGGTCACACCACCGCCCGACGCCAGCGCGCCAAACGAGTGGCTCACCGGGTCGAGCGCGGCGACCGCCTCCACGGCGGCGTGCACGTCGAGCAGGCCGGCGCCCACGATCTGGGCGTCGTTGGTCACCGCATCGGTCTGCGGGTGGCGCAGCAGGTTCTGCTGGGCCGTGTTCGTCACCGCCGAGCGGACCTGAGCGGCGCTCCAGTCGCGGTGGAAGCCGCGCACGACTGCTGCCGCCCCGGCGACGTGAGGCGTCGCCATCGAGGTGCCCCCGAGGAAGCTCCAGCAGCCGACCGTCGAGCGCTCCGGTTCGTCACAGGTCGCATGGGGGAAGGAGCTGACGACGTCGGCGCCGGGAGCGACGACGTCAGGCTTGATCAGCACGTCGCCGTGCGTTGGTCCCCAGCTACTGAAGCCGGCCATCCGGTTCGTGTCGTCCGGCCGCGTGACGTACACGCCCAGAGCTTCCAACGTCGCCGGCTCACCGTCATGATCGTCGATGGCGGCACCGTCCTCGAGGCTCACCATGTAGCCCGGGATCGTCGGTCGGTCCTCGAGGCCGTTGTGGGCCATGACGAACGGCGCCTCGCCGGCCGTGTGGTTGACCATGATCACGCCAACGGCGCCCGCCGCCTGGGCGCGGCGCATCTTCACGGTGAAGTCGCATGTGCCGCGACCGAGCAGGGCGATCTGGTCGGTCAGGTCCGGTAGCGGCGGCCCGCCGTCGCAGGCGGTGTCGAGGCCGTGGGGGAACTGGGGGGATTGGCTGCTGGGAGCGGGCACCACGGCCAGTGGCGCCGTGAGGTCTTCCTCGAGCACCTCGAAGTCACCGACAACGGCTTCGTAGTCGACGCCAGCCACCTCGACGATGTTGATGATGGCGTGGCCCACGGTGCTGGCGCCCGCAGTGAGGGCGCGCCGTGCGGCACCCGGGTAGTGAACGGTGAAGTAACCGGGGCCCTCGTTGCCGGCGGCCACCGCCACGACCATGTTCGCTCGGTCGAAGTTGTCGATCGCCTTGGTCAGCAAAAAGGCGCCGCCGCCGTCGTTACGGGCGCCGCCGAGGCTCATGTTGGCAACGTCCATCCCGTCGGCGTAGGCCTCGTCGAGGGCGTCGAGGATGTCCTCGGAGCGGGCCGAACCGGTATCACCGGGGAACACGTTGTAGTTGCCCAGCAGGGCTCGCGGGGCGACGCCGGACGGGTCGTAAGGGATCTCGACCCCGTCGATCACGGCGTCGGTGTGGGCGTTGCAGGCGACCGTGCCGGCGACGTGGGTGCCGTGGCCGTTCACCGCGGTCGGGTCGAGCTCGTCCTGGCGGATGCGGTTCGAGAACACCTTGGCGACGATCACCTTGTTGTTGGTCAAGGTGGTGTCGCCGCGCTGTGGTTGGGCCGGGTAGCCGGTGTCGTCGAAGCATGGATGGGTGTGGTCGATGCCGGTGTCGATGATCGCCACCTTCACTCCGGCGCCCGCGTTCGCCTCGCCACCTACCGCGGTCCACGCCTCGTCGGCGTTCACCAGGGAAAGATCGGGATCGTCGTGCGCGACTGGCGTGAACACCTGTTGCAGCTCGGCGTGGGTGACCATCGGCGCCGCGGCGATCCTGGCCAGCGGCGTGCCGTTCAGCTGCACCCCGACAGCGTGGACGGCGATGTCGTGCTCGCTGGTGATGCGGGCGGCCGGGGCGTTGGTCCGCAGCCAGCGCCGGAAGTCATTGCGCACCGTGGCCAGGGCGGCCCGCTGCGAGCGCGCCGCCGCGCCCCGGAGGTTGATCTTGGCACCGCGGACCGGTGCTGTGTGCGGCGACACGGCCAGCGGCCGGCCGGTCAACTCCACCAACGCCGCTGTCGAATCGGCGGCCCGTTGCGACGACCCGAGGGGCGCTCGGCCCCCCGACGCGACGTCGCTGGTGACGTCAAAGGACAAGAGCGCCGCAATCAATGGCAGCGCGAGTAGTAACCGCTTCACCGGTTCTCCTTTTCCCCACTCCGTGTCGGCTCCGCCGCCCGCTCGACGTGCGATGGTACACAGCGCCTCACACCTCGCCAACGCGAGCGGCGAACAACCGGATCACTCGGCGGCGCTCCCAGCCCTCGACCAGCACGGCAAGGAGCCTGATCCGCGGCACCCCGCCCTGCCCGTTCATGACGCTGTCGAGGCGACACTTCGAGCATGGATCCGATGTCAGTCCGCAGGTCGCTCCGCGCACGATCGCGAGCCCAAGCGCTGAGTGGTCATGGGCACGGATCCAGGTCTTCCCGGTCAACCAACGTGAACGCACAGCCGAAGTCACGGTCGGCGACGGCCAACGGGTCGAGGACGTCGTCGCCGCCGGGCCGGACGCCGGTGTCCACCCAGGACACCATGTCGGCGAACGCCTGAATCTGCTCGCTCAGCGTGAAGCCGCAGTGGCCAGTATCGCGAATGGCGCGCACCACGAGCAGGTCGTCGTTGCCGTTCGCGACCGCACGGCGGGCGTAGATCTGCTCCATGTGGAACGGCACGAACAGTTCGCCGAGGGTATGCATCGACACCACCGGGATCGAGAACGTGCCGTTGATCCGTGGCGAGTCGTTCTCCGAGCCTGGGAATCCGCCGAGCCCGTTCGGGTGGCGAGTCTGTGGACGTGCGTCGACGCGAGGGATCGCGTCGTTCAACGCCGCCTCCTCGGGGCTGAGTGCGGGGGCACCGTCGAGCTGGTAGACGGTGCCGATGTTGCCCCGCTCGTCGCCCGTGCCGGCCGACTGGAAGAGGAACGGGAAGAAGGCACCGACATCGCCGAAGAAGCCCTCTTCGAAGGTCGGGCGCTCGCCTCCGGTCAACTGCTCGATCGAGTCCTTGTAGTCCTCGCCGCCGGGGCTCAGCGCCGGTCCGAAGTAGCCCAGGGAGGCGAACGTGGCAACGTGCGAGTTCGACGAGTAGTAATCCTCGGGCGTCGGGATTGCCGGCGTGTTCCCGGCGAAGTGCTCGGCGAGCAGATACGTGTCCTGGAAGTAGTCGAACAGCTCCGTGTCACCCATCACACCGCACATCGGCACGGCGCCGGCGAAGGCACGGGGCCACTGCTCGATCGCCACACCGGTGACGTGCCCGCCCATGGAGTGACCGGTGATGAACACCTGGTCCGGGTTGCCGACCCGTCCCCGGAACTCTCCGATCAGGGCGTGAGTGTCCTTGGCCCCGACTCCCGGCACGTAGCCATTCGCGCGGTAACTCGACGCCGCCCACGCAAATCCCTTCGACAAGAGGTAGTCGCGGATCGACGGATTGCCGACCGTGAGCTCGAGTCCGGTGCCGCGGTACCCGTGCGCGTAGAGCACCAGGTCGCCGTTCCAGTTGGCGGGCACCTCCATGCGGTAGCCGGCTCCGGAGCGAACGCCCCAATACGCCGTCGCCCCCGCCCGGGCCGAGAACGGCAACTTCGTCTCGTCGACGAACCACTCGGTCTTCGTGGCAGACGTCCGCACCGGCACGACGACCATCGAAACCAGAGCCAAGGCTGCGCCGACGGCGCCGAGCAGGAACCTCTTCATCTCCAACCCCCCAGGAGCGACGAAGCCCGCCAACAACCGACCCTACCAGCCGACCGGTCCAGGTCACCGAACCTGCAGATCGACGGCGAACCCCAAACGGTCCGGCTCGACTCACGGTCCTGGGGACAGGGATGCCGGCGAGACGAGCCCATTGTCAACGCCGCCCCAGCCGGAGCGACCCTGCCGCCCGACAGGTGGTCGAAACCCGGCGCAGCGTCGATTGTGGTGTGATGGCCGATTTGCAGACGCAAGCTGCCCCTGCCGCGGCGTACCGCTCCGGGGTGCGGTGACGGCATGGTGGGCGAGCATCCCTACCGGGAGTACGACGCACGCAGCCACGGCGCCTACCGGTTCGAGTGGACCCCGTTCACGCCGGCGGTCGTCGCCTGGCGACCGGCGGCCGGGTTCCTCCGCACGGCGCGGGATCACCTCGCCGATGCCGGCACGCTCGAGGGTTTCGCCACCCCGGGCCGGAGGGGGAGTACGGCCGATTCGCCGAGGGGATCGAGGTGCTGCTGGAGGATCTCAGCGCCGAACTGCAGCAGGCCGAGCTGATCGTCAGCGCGCTCGACACGGCGAACCGCAACTACCCCGCCGCCAGCGACGCCAGCTACGACTCGTACCGGCAGGTCATGGCCGCGGTCGACGACGTGCTGGAGCTCCAGGGCCCGCCGCGCAAGCCCCCCGAGCGGGCGGGCGGGGTCTGAGGGTCGTCCGGATGGCGCACGTCGAGGGACCACCCCCCTGCCTTCGACCCGCCCGAGCCGATCGCCGGCAAGATGCACTATGTGTCGGAGAGGCGGCTTCCGGCGGGCGCCGGTGCCGGGCGCATCGGCCACATGGCGCTCACCGACGCGTCGCTCGCTGCGCCCTTGTCGCCGGGGCGGTCGGCGTCCCCGGCGAGATGGCCAAGCACGTCGCGTCCGAGCGGTTGAAGCGCACCGTCATCGACGCGCTCCGGCGGGACCCCAATGCCCTGAAGGCGGCCGAGCAGGTCGCCGATCGTCAGCTGACCGCCGGCCGGGCCGCCGGCAAGAGCCGCGAGAACCTCATCGACAAGGAGCTCGCGGCGATGGCTGGGCGCCGGATCGACCCAGTGATGGACTACATCTACGGGACGGCGGTGGGAGGCGTCGCCAGGGCGCGACCCCGCAACGGCCTGAGCGCAATTTGAACCCGACCCCAGGCACGAACCCGAGTGGGAGTCCACCTCAGCGACACTGATGACCGCTCAGGTCGCCTGCGTCGGCGCGTCCTGGACCTCGATCAGCACCTCGGCGCGGCCCAAACGTCGGAGCATCGCAGCCCACACCCGGGCGCCGAAGGAGGCCAACGCGTTGGTCGGCCACCAGGTGAACATGTAGCGGCGGCCGTTCGACTTGCGTCCCTCGATCCACCATCCGAAGTGTCGGCCGGGGCGGATCACTAACGGTTGGTACGTCGCAGCCTGCGGATCCATGTCGACCAATTCTTGCCGAGCACGTGCGCGTGGGAGGGGATTGGCGCTCATCGCGGGATACCGACGCCGCGCCGCGACCGGGCTCGGTCTTCCGCGTCGCACCCCACGCCGCTTCCCTCGGCCGAAACGAGTGATCGCGACCCTGTGGCACTGGGCGGAGGCAGGAGGAGCTCGAACATCCGATTCGTCATCCGAATTCGTCAATCTTGAGGATGACGTGCGTCCCGCACTGTTGGAACATGGCACCACCATTCGACTGCGGGGGGAAAGCCATGACTGAGATCGACGCCGACGAACTCCGCCCTGGCGACATCGTCGAGTACCAGGGAGAGCGCCACGTCATTTGCCGGATCGATCGAAGCGACGGCGCTGCGTGGCCGGTCGCCTCGGACGGCACCGGGTGGGCCATCGCCCTCGGCGAAGAACCCGTTCTTGTCCAGCGTCCCTAGTGGGCAGCCGCGGAGAGTCTCATCGGGTCATCTGGGCGGGAATCGTCGCAGCTGTCGAGACGGATCCCGCCCAGATCATCGATTGCAACGCGCGTCATCGATCGCCGGAAGACGGAGACACAGGTCTCGGGTGGGCAGGATCTGCGGGTGGATAGATGTCGGCCTGGTCCGGCACCGCGGGCGCCGATGCGACGCGTCTGGCTGTGGCTCGCCGGATCCGCACTCGGAGTCGCCCTACTGGCTCTACCCGACACCGGGCCTCGAGTCTTCTCACTCAGCGAGGCCCACGGGCCGTCGGCCGTCGATGTTGTCGGCATCCTGGTCCTCGTCGGAGCCTGGCTCCCCGTTGCGGCGCTGATCTGGAGTGGTCGACGAGCAATTGGACGTCGCGGCTGCCTGCCGGCTGTCATGGCTGCAGCAGGCGTAGCGCTACTGGTGGTGACAATCGCGTTGAACCTTGGAGCCGCGTGGGTGGCTGCAGTCGCGATCCTTCTCGGCGCGCAGATTCTCGTCTTGCGGGCGGTGTTGGCCGCGCCGAAAGAGGCGGGCGGAGCATCCGCGAACGACGCCAGATGACACGCGGCGGCGACCAGCGACGACGGCGAACGCGCCGACAACTGTCCCTGTCTGCGACACGGCGAGCGCCGAACGCCCGATCAGGCGCCGGCGTTGTTCGAGCACCTCGCCCGTCTATCGCGATCGCAACTGTCCTTTATCGCCGGGGAGCGTCGTGGTTGGTGCGCGCTACCACGCCGTGCACGTGCTCGATTTGCGATGTCCTGGCCGTCGGCGGAGGCTCACGGCGGCTTCGAGGATGTCTCGTCCGAACACGGCGGAGCGGTCGCGGACGTCGCCCGTCGAGACCGTCGCCCTCGCCGCCGCCTGGACACCCTGACCGGCGTGTCGACCGACGGCGACGACCACGCGACAATGCGCGGATGCCGACGATCGACATCGACGGGCACCCGACCTGGTACGCCGACAGCGGCGCTGCGCCTGGCGTGCCGGTGCTCCTGCTCCACGGCGGGGTGTCGAACAGCGACCTGCTGCTCGACACCATCGGCGGCCCGATCGGCGGAGCCCACCGGGTGGTCGCCTTCGACCGCCGCGGTCACGGGCGCACGGCCGATACCGACGCCCCGTTCCACTACGACGAGATGGCGGACGAGACCGTCGCCGTCCTCGACGGCGTGGTTGGTGGGCCAGCCCACCTGGTCGGGTGGAGCGACGGGGGGATCGTCGCCCTGCTCGTCGCCCTGCGCCGCCCGGACCTCGTCGACCGACTAGTTCTCATCGGGGTCAACTTTCACCACGAAGGCACCCGGCAGATCTCGATGCCCGAGGAAGCGCCGTTCCCGACGATGATCCAGGCGTCCTACGCCGAGCGGTCGCCGGACGGTCCCGAGCACTTCGCCGTCGCGCTGGCGAAGGGCATGGCGTTGTTCACCGCCGAGCCGACGCTCACGACCGTTGACCTCGCCGGCGTGGCCGCCCCAACGCTGGTCATGGCCGGCGACGACGACCTGACCGACGCGGCGCACACCTTGGCGCTCTACCGAGCCCTGCCAGCCGGACGCCTCGCGGTCGTCCCGGGCACGTCCCACGCCCTGCCGATAGAGCGTCCCGACGAGGTCGCCCGGCTGATCGTGGACTTCCTCGCCGCCGCAGACCCGCCCGACACCCTCATGCCGATCGACCGCGCCCCCTGATCCCACTGCTTCACCACCAACGTCGTCGGTCACGTCTGCACCGGACGCACCTACGCGCCGTCCGGGCTTCTGTGTCACCGCCCCGCTCCCGCAGGCGAGACTGAGAGCGCCGGCCGACTCGAGTGCCGCTGGCAGCGCGAGCAGCTCCCGGCTGCGATCCGCGAACTCGTCTTTGACGATCAGCGGTTGCGCAACGAGATCTGCTGGTCGCTGTTCGACTGTTGATGGTGCTGCCGTCGGCGTGGTCCGCCGACGCCCCATCGACGCTGACCACGCCCGGCTCGGCACCGATCGCCACGCGGAACCCACGAGCACGCAGCAAACTCACGCCGCCGTCACCGACACCACCCTCGCCGATCACGCAGAACGGCTTACGTGATACTCACAATCCGATAACCAGGTCGTCGCGAGTCCAGCCGACGTGTCCTCGATCGCCGGCATTCAGGCGCCCACCGACACCGCCGGCCGCATGCACAGGCGTGATGTCGCCAGGTCGGGGTACACCACCCTCTGATCGAGGAAGGAGATCGACGTGGCCAAGCTTTCGGCGCAGAAGCGAGCGGCGCTGAAACCGTCGCAGTTCGGCTTGCCCGAGAAGGCGCGAACCAAGCAGGCGCGCCAGGAAACCGGGAACTACCCGATGCCCGACAAGGGCCACGCCGTCAGCGCAGTTCGTCTTGCCAAGAAGAACCACAAGGACGGCAACCTTTCGACCAAGGACTACGAGCGCATCGCGCGCAAGGCCAGCAAAATCCTGAAGGGTGGATAGGCCGGTCAGCGCCCGCTCTGCCGCGGCAGCCATGCAACGCCGCCGGAGGCCGTCGCTCCGGATGTCACCGGACGACGTTCGGTCGGTGACGTGGCTCGGCGAGCATGCGAGGAGTTCGGCGCAGAGGTACGTCGAGGTGCCTAATCCGGTGTGCCCGGGGTGGGCGATAGCGGATGGATGCCGGTCGCGGCGGCGGAGAGCAACCGGCGAGAGTGTCGCACCCACAGCCCGATCGAGAGCGCCCCGACGGCGACGCCGGCGCCCACCGCCAGCCCGCCGGGAACGCCATCGATGCTGCCCACCGCCACCGCGACCGAGGCGCCACCCACCACGCCGTTGACGATCGCGATGGCGGTCGAGAACGCGAACGCCGAGCTCCTGTGGCCCGTCGGCAGGCCCATGTTGGCGAAGGCGCCGGCGGCGTCGTCATGGGCCGAGAGGAAAAACAGGTCCGACCGGTCGCCGGCTACCTCGAGGTAGTAGGTCCGGATGCGGTTGATGGCCACCGCGTACCGAAGGTCCTCGGCACTGCATTCGACGATGCGGACGTAGGTGGCGCAGCCGAGGAGGTACAGGGTCGGCAGGACCGTCAGCGCGAACGCGACGAAGACCGTGCTCGACGTGGTCGACGCCTGGCTCACGAACCCGAGCGCGACGAGTGCGCTCGAAACCGAGAGCATGTACACCGACGCCCTCGCCGAGGTCTCGCTGATCGTCTGCGAGCGGGCACCCTGCAACGTGAAGTGCTCAGTCGTCAGCGCGGTGAGCAGTTGCTGCCGGTCGTAGGTACTCATCCCGAGAGTCTCGCAATCCACCGCGGCCGGCGGGACCGTCGTCGCACCAGGCCAACATTCGCTCACCGCTCTCCACGGGTCGAACGTGGCAGGTAGTCGAGTGTCCGAGAACAACGCCGGGTATCGCGATCCGAGGCGGCGATCGGCCGCAGAGTGCCGATAGTCACACGGTCCGCGTTCGCGCCGGGCATCCAGGTAACGCCGGCTCGAAGTCAGGCCCGGATTCGCTCGCAGTCGTCGAGGATTGCGGTGGCGAGGGCGATGAACCTGGTCTCGTCTCGGCTGCCGGGGCGGTGGCGCACGGTCCACTCGACCTGCCGCAAGACGAGGTGGGAGAGGTAGACGATCGTCCATCCGACGCCACTGACTGCTGTCGCGGCCTTCCAGAGTCGGTTCCGAGCGGCGGCGATGTCGTAGCTGTAGAAGAGCAACGTTGCGAGGTCGAAGCCGCGGTCGCCCTGGGACGCTCCGGAGAACGGCACGTTCCAGTCGATCACCCCGGAGAGACGGCCGTGGTCGTGCAGAACGTTCGCCGGGCTGAGATCGAAGTGCACGACGTCGGAGGTCCGCACCGGCCCTCGGGCGTGTTGGGTGGCCAGGCGACGAAGCCGATCGAGGATCGCGGCGGTGTCGGGCCGGTCGCGCATCGTCTCGTGCAGGCAGTAGCCGTGGCCGCCGACATGGATCGTGTCGATCAGCCACACGGGCCAGGGCGCCTGCGCCAGATCGCCAGCGTCTCGTTGGAGCTCGATCACGGCAAGGAGGTCCGGTAATACCGTCGCCAGCGTGCCCGCAGCGACGGGCTGCCCGGGGCCGGCTTCCAGCGCCACGCCTGGCAGGCGACGCTGCACCGTGAAGACGGTCCCGTCGGCCGTCCCGATGCCCAAGTACTCCGGCGTGGGGTAGCCGCGAGCCCGCAGCGAGTCGACCAGGCGCAGCAGCCGCCGCTGGTCGTCGTAGACGCCCGGTCGATCGTCCGAGAGCTTGAGGATCGCCGATGCTCCGGCCACCTCGATGTCGAACGTCGAGCCCGACTCACCACGCGCTGTCGGCCCAACCAGGCGCACCGCCACGCCGACCGCGTTCGAGACTGCCTGCAGCAGGGCCTCGGTGACCGCCATGCATGCCATCCTGGCCCGCCGACGCGCGAACACTCACTCGCGCACTACATGCCGTCAGCAGCACCGGCCCTGCCTGAATAAGACGCCGAACATCCCGAGCCGCCGCGTTCTCGATCGCCGGCTTCAGGGCGCGGTTGTCGTCCGGTACCGCATGCTTGTGGCACCCGACCGGCCACGGCGAGGCATGGAGGTCAGGTGTTCAACGAGGTGCCCGAGCTGTATGACCGCGTCCGCCCGACCTACCCCGACGCGCTGTTCGCGGACCTGGTCGCGATCACCGATCTGAGCGAAAGGTCATCGGTGTTGGAGGTGGGCTGCGGCACCGGACAGGCAACTTGTGCGCTGGCCGCCCTGGGGTGCAGGGGACCGCAGTCGAGCGCGGCGCCGACATGGCCACGCTCGCTCGTCAGCGTGTCTCGCGTTTCCGGAACGTCGAGATCGAGACCTCGCCGTTCGAGGAGTGGGATGATCGCGGGCGGCGCTTCGACGTCTTGGCGGCAGCATCGTCGTGGCATTGGATCGACCCGGCGACCGGGTGGCGACGAGCCCACGAGGTCATACGCCCCCGCGGGTGGATGGCGTTGCTCAGTCATGTCGTGGTCCGCCGGCCTGGTGAACTCGAGGTGTACGCCGAGACCGCAGACCTCCACGAGCGCTTCGCGCCTGGCAACTCCGACTGGGGCCACCCGCCGCTCGAGTCCGAGGTGGGCCCCACCGGCGAGGACTGGGGACCTCCCAACGATCCCGGTCGCCTGTTCGGGCCGACGATCGCTCGCTGGTACCCCACCGTCCAGTGGTTCGACGGGACCGGGTTCGCGGATCTCCTCCGCTCGACCTCGGTGTACCGCAGACTCGACAGCGAAGTGCGCGAGCCGCTGCTCGAGGCGATCGCCGAGCGCATCCGGATTCGGATGGGCAACCGAGCTTCACGCCGCTACCTGAGCGTTCTCCGCGACGGCCAGCGCGCGGACTGACTCGTCAGCCGCACCGGCCGCGAAGCTCGACCAGACCTGGAGCGCACCGGGGGTCGCCAGTGTCTGAGAACGACGCCGCATAACGCGGCGGGCGCGCGTCCTGGATCGCCGGCTCGTCCCGAGATGAGGGTCGGAACAAGCGCGCGCGCCGGAGCGCGGTCGCGCCGTTGCGTCCTTCGTGGTCGGGGAGGATGATGCTCGTGGGGCGACTTTGGAGGTGAGCGATGTTCGTACAAGTGATCGAGGGCCGGGTAGCGGATCGCGAGAGGCTGCGCCGGCAGATGGATCGTTGGATGAACGAACTGCGACCGGGCGCGAGTGGGTTTCTCGGATCGACTGGCGGCGTGACCGACGACGGCCAATTCATTGTGGTCGCCCGGTTCGAGTCAACTGCAGCCGCCAAGTCCAACAGTGAGCGACCGGAGCAGGATCAATGGTGGGCGGAGACCCAGCGCTGCTTTGACGGCGAGGTGACGTTCACCGACTCCGACGACGCCGAAACGTATCTCGGTGGCGGATCCAACGACGCCGGGTTCGTGCAGGTGATGAAGACCAGCGGCATCGACCGTGCCCGGATCCAGGGCCTCGACAAGAGCTTCGAGGAGCACGCCGCCGCGTTCCGTCCCGATCTCGTCGGCGGGCTACGTGTCTGGACGGGACCGGACAGCTCGGTCGAGGTCGCCTATTTCACGAGCGAGGCGGAGGCGCGTGTCGGCGAGAAGCAGGAGCCGCCCGCCGAGCTCGCCGATCAGATGGCCGAGTTCGAAGGGCTGATGGCGAACACCGAGTACATCGATCTACGTGATCCCTGGCTGTACTGAGCCAGCGTCCAATCGATCTCCATGGGGCGGGTGTCGCCGTTGTAGCGTCCGTCCGTTGTCGGGACCACAAGGTGTCCGCCGCCGAGCTGTGGAAGTTCTGCGGGTCGAGCGGAGGCCAGTGGCAGCAGGCCGCGAGAGCCGGCTGACGTACTTGCGCGAGCACGGTGAGGAGCCGGACTGGTGGGAGAGGGGCGCTCCTCGGCGCACCAGATCGCCCTGATCTGCGCCACGCCGGCCACGATCGGAGGATCCGATCGCCCGCCATCGGTCGCTTCGTCACGACTCGCCGCGCAGAGTTGGCGAGCCCACACCAGTCCGCGCCTCACGTCGATGGTCAGGTATGGACCCCTGCCGGTCAGAGGTGCTCGGAGGTTGCGTCGCCTCAGGTCGTAGTTGCGTCCTACTCCGTGACGACGTCGGACATGCTGGCTTTGTAGGCGTCCACCAGTTCCTGCTGCTCTCGTTCCGGCACCTCGTAGAAGTCGAGGGCACGGACGATCTCCGCCCCAACCTCGGCGAACTCTTCGGCCGTGAGATTGAACTCCGCGTGAGCTTCGGTCAGCGGCAAGCCGGTGTACACAAAGGGGCCGCCGGCCGCTGCCGCGATCCACAGCGTGCGACCGAACTTGAGACCCGGCAGCCGCGCTTCCGCCTGCGTCTTGTTCCACGCCTTGAGCGCAGGGTTCTTGTTGAGTATCGGGTTTCTGATGATCTCGTCGCTGAAGCGGTTGACGACCAAGGCGATCCCGAAGTAGCCGCCCAAACGGTCGTACAAACTCGGTGCCGTAGGAGTCGTCTCCGGCGATCCACTTGCCTCGGCGCTCGCCTGAAACAGTCCCAGCGCCGCCGCACTCGCGACGGCACCCGCGCCCTTGGCCAATGTCCGGCGATCCATTCGTCTGTCCATCTCGTCCTCACCTTCGTGTTGCGTGTGAGGTCCACTGGGACAACAACGGCGACTGTTGGGGCCGTCGCTGCCGCGCCATCGGCGTGATCTGGCGGCACGTGTCGATGCGGCCACCCCGACTCCCGGACCTGCAAATAACGACAGTACTCGTTGGTGTTATCTCGATGCAAGACTCGCCCGACCGTCGGTCCGGAAGCGACCGTCGAACGGAATCGACGTGGCGCTGTAGGCGTGTCGGCGCTCGACGCTATGCAGTGACGACGACGCAGCACCGCCCCGTCGACGGCGACAGAACCGCGTGAAGGGACTGTGACTTCGTGCCGGCCAGCACACCGGCGACGAATGCCAGGTTCATCTCGCAGATGATCTCAGGTCGTGCTTGGGCGACGTGACGGAAGGGGCAGTTGCGAAGGACCACATCGTCACCCGAGGTGGCCGGCTCATAGCCGATGACGCGAAGTGCGGTCAGCAGCCGACTGTCGCCGTTGCGTGCCCGCGCCCGCCTTCCAACCTGACGGCCGTACTCCGCGGCGACGTGGGCGAGCGACTCAACCGGCGGATCAGGGGAGTCTGCTTCCAAGGCCTCGGCCAGGATCTCGGCGGCGAGGTCGTACCGCCGCGGCGGGATCGACACCTCGAGCTCGAGACCGGTCGGGCGGTACCGCTTTGCCGGATGACCAACACCGGCCGACCCTTCGCCGCGCTCGTAGGTCGCCTCGAGAAAGCCCTCAGAGAGAAGCTTCTCCAAGTGAAAGGTGGCGAGCCGCACCGAGATTCCGACCTCATCGGCGACCTCGGCGCGCGCGAGTGGGCGGCCCGCGGTCCGCACGGCGACGTAGGCCGCCCATCGTGCCGGCTCGTCCAGGACGCACAGCCGAAGAACGGTCTCGTTGAGGTCGTGGCGCACGCTTCTAGCAATACCACCTCATCGTTCGGTTGCTCAGCCCTTGACCCCGAGCGGTCTGCTGAGCATGCTCCGCGGGGAACTTCGACGACACACCCGAAGACAGGAGCCACAGACATGGGCGACAAGCAAATCGTAGTAGCCGTCTTCCCGGACGAAGCGACAGCCGACACCGCCGCCCAGTCCCTCAAGGACTGGGACAAGCTCGACGACGACGTCAAGCTGAACGCGATCGGCATCCTCGTGCTCGACGAGAACGGCAAGATCAAGACTGAGAAGATCGGCCGGCGCAGCTGGGGCAAAGGCGCCGGCATTGGCGTGGTACTCGCCGCCCTTACGCCGCCCGGGCTGCTTGCCGGGGCCCTCGCCGGGGGTGTGCTCGGAGGGCTCCACCACAAAGGACTCGGGGTCGACAGTGCCGAGCGCGACCAGATTGCCGCGGCGTTGTCGAACGGCCAGGCCGCGGTCGGCGCCCTGGTCGCGGAGACCGAGGCGTCAGCAGTCTCTGACAAGCTCACCGAGCTTGGCGGCGAACTCCACGTGCTGAGTCCCACCGATGAAGCGGTCGCCGAAGTCGACGCGGCAGCTCCCCAGGTCGAGGCGGCTGAAGCGAACGAGCCCGAAGCGCCGGCAACACCTGACTGACGCTCCCGGCCGCGCGGAGGTGGTGAATCCGCCCGTCGTGCGATACGCCCCAAGGCCGATGACGGTGTTACAGCGCTGACGCCAATCGCCAGTTCGGGCGTGGTCGCTTTGGTCACCAAATTCGCGCGGACGCTGGTGCAAGACGGTGACCAGAGCGCCTCCGTGGCACCCAGGGCGGTTCAGGGAGTAAATCGGCCCCGCCTATCGGGAACGCCGGGTCAACGTCGTCGTGAAGCGAGGACGCAGAATTCGTTGCCCTCCGGATCGGCCAGAACGACCCAAGTCTCGTCGCCCTGTCCGACGTCGGCATACGTTGCGCCAAGGTCGACCAAGCGAGCCACTTCATCTTCCTGGTCGACAGGACGGAGATCGAGATGGAGCCGGTTCTTGGTTGTTTTCGGCTCGGGTACTCGAGCGAACAGCAGGCCGGGGGTCTGGTCGGGCGTCGGTCGGATCTCGAATTCCTCGGGATCGTCGTTCACAATGAGCCAGTCCAGGGCCGACGCCCACCATCGTCCCAGCGCCTCTGGATCGGACGCGTCCACGATGACCTGCTCCCACTCGAGCGCCATTGCACGGAGCGTAGGGCTCACACCCCTTCGGATGAGGACGGGGAACAACCCGGCGCTCCACGTCCTCGATCGCCGGATCCTGTGTACGGGATGTCCCGAGCGGGTCCGGTGGCCTCGTGTGCCGCCGGTCGTCCGACGAGGATGGGGCCGGGAGTGCGGTCGCGAGCCGTTGGTTGCTTTCGAGCCGGGCCCGGAACGATGGTTGACTGCCCGGCCAGGAGTTACGTCGCATTTGTGACGCGTGGTCTGAGGGCGCGCGCCTGCGTCGTCCCTGTGAAGGCGAGTCGCTCCGACACTGCGGCCGTGTGATCGCCAGTGGGCCGGTTCCCTCGTCTTCATGCGATGATGCCAGCGATGTCTGGCGATGCAGGAGGGTTCGGAGTGCGGCGGTCCCACATCGTCGTCGTTGACGACGATGTCGTTGATCTTGAACTGCTCAACGTAGAGATCGCCGGCCGCTACAGCGACTCCTACGGAGTTCTAATGGAGTCATCGGCGGGTCAGACGCTGACGGCCCTCGAGGCGATGCAGAGGAACGGTCAGAGCGTCGCCGTCGTGCTCGCCCGGCAGTGGATGGCAGAGATGAACGGCGCGGAGTTCTTGGCCAGGCTCCGCTCAATGCATCCAAGGGCCAAGCGGGTACTCCTCATCTCGCCCGGTGACTGGGGCCACGAACGAACGGCCGATGCCATCCGCGGGGCGATCGCCAGCGGCTGCGTGGACCACTACCTCTCCAAGCCGCTGAAGGCGGCTGACGAATCCTTTCATCGCGCGATCAGTGGCTTCCTCTACGAGTGGACGTCCGCGGAGGAGGGTTCGGCCTACGAGGTGACTGTCCGTGACGAGCCCGCCTTGGGTTGGCCCGCCTCGCAATCCGGATCCGACCGATTCGACGTCGCCGTGGTGGGAGCCGGACCCGCCGGCCTCGCGGCCGCCGTGTACGGCTCATCCGAGGGTCTGGACACGATTGTGATCGAGCGCGCGTCGATTGGTGGTCAGGCCGGATCGAGCTCGATGATTCGCAACTACCTCGGCTTCGCACGGGGCGTCTCGGGTGCGGAGCTGGCGCGCCAGGCGTACGAGCAGGCCTGGGTATTTGGCACGCGGTTCCTGGCCGGCAGAGAGGTGGTGCGCCTTCATTGTGCTGACGACACCCACGTCCTCACGACCGCCGACGGCATGGAGATCAGCTCCCGCACGGTCATCCTCGCGGCCGGTGTCACGTACAACCGCTTGGATGTCCCCGCCCTCGAGCGGCTCGTCGGGCAAGGCGTCTATTACGGGGCAGCTCCAGCCGAGGCGCGAAACTTCACCGGCAAACACGTGTACGTGGTCGGAGCCGGGAACTCTGCTGGGCAGGCCGTCCTCCACCTGGCGAGATGGGCCGAGACGGCCACCATCGTCGTGCGCGGCGAGAATCTGCAGAAGAGCATGTCGAGGTACCTCATCGACGAGATCGAGGCGGCCGCCAACGTCAGGGTCCTGCTCACGACCCGCATCGTCGACGGGTCAGGAAACGGACAGCTTGAGACCCTCACCTTTGCGGACGGTGTCTCGGGCGGTACATCCGTCGTCGGCGCCGACGCCCTGTTCGCCCTCATCGGAGCGCAGCCGCACACCGCCTGGCTGCCACCCGGGATCGCTCGCGACGACCACGGTTTCGTCGTCACCGGAGCGGACTTGACCCATGACGGCCTGCTCGACGATTGGCTTCTGCCCCGTTCGCCGCGCACGTTCGAGACAAGTACTCCCGGTGTCTTCGCCGTCGGAGACGTACGCTCGCGTTCGATGAAGCGCGTTGCGTCGGCGGTCGGCGAGGGATCGGGCGCGATCAAGGCGGTCCACCACTATCTCGAGTCGCGGGCCAAGTGGTCGGCGCTGCGTCGCACCCCGATATGATTCAATCAAGCAGGAAGGGCGGCAGGCATGGCGTGGGTAATTCATTGCGATTGTGGCACTGCGGTCAAAGGCACGACCGAGGATGAAATCGTCGAGAACGCACAGGATCACGCCAAGAACAAACACGCCTTGACCGTGACCCGGGAACAGGCGCTCGCGCTCGCCGAGAGCGAGTAGCTGCATCCACGGCGCAGGTAAACGGTTCCGAACCGCGACGCCGAACAACGGCGCAGCCGGCGCCGTACGAACGCTACGGCTTTGTCGTCGACTCCCCGGAATCGCTCGGCGAGCGAACTGACATCGGCGACGATTGAGTCTCGACCGGCGCACAGAACGTTGACAGTTCAAGAACTGAACTAGTCCGAAGCATGGGCGGGTGCCAGGCTTCGGTGCGCAGCTACGGGCAGCACTGCCCCGATCGCTCGGGCCTCGGAGCTTCTCGCCGAGCGCTGGTCGATCATCATCCTGCGCAACATCGTCATCCTGGGATGTCGGACCTTCAACGAGATCGCCGACGGCGCTCCGGGCCTGTCTCGTGGTCTGCTCTCGAAGCGGTTGCGCGACCTGGAGCGCGCCGGGGTGCTGGAGATCCGCCGCAAGCCCGCCGGCCCAGGCTCGATCTACGAGCCGACCGAAGCAGGTCGCGAGCTGTCCGAGGTCATGGTGGTTCTCCAGCGGTGGGGCTCGAGGTGGGCCGACCTGACACCCGAACAGGCCCACCCGGGTGTGGTGCTGTGGATGTGGGCGACCTTCTTCCTCGACCGTGATCGGCTCCCTCAGCGCCGAAAGCTCGTCCGTTTCGACTACCCCACACTGTCGGGACCAGGCAGCCGCGGCTGGCTGCTCGTCGAACGGGGCGACGCCGAGATCTGCGAGACCTACCCGGGCGGGGAGGAAGATCTGGTCGTCGTTGTCCACGATCCGTTGGCGTTCGCCCGTTGGCACCTGGGCGAGATCAAGTGGGGCGACGCCCTGCGTTCCGGAGCGATCGAGGTGCGGGGCTCTCGGGCGCTGGCGCGCGACCTTCCCACCTGGCGCCGGGATCACGAACACGGCCCGCAGCCGCTCCACGCCGCCGCTGCCTCCTGAGCACCGGCCGTCGCCGCTTCCGCTTGCCGCGGTGAGGGAGGTTTAGACGTTGCACTTCTCCTCCCGCCGGACGCGGTTCAGTATCGCCGCATGGTGACGTGCAGACGACAGGACAACGGCAAGCAACTCGAAGCAAAGACCGGGGCGGCTCGCAACTCGACCGTCCCCGCTCACCCAGCCGAGCACGACCAGTTGCAGGCGGTCCCGTACGCCGAACTCGCCGACAGACTCGCAACACATGGACCATCTGCGCTCCAAAGCGAGCTGCGCCGCCTAATCCGAGACGCCCGCCGCCATCGTGTCACGCCGCTGCTGGTGACCATCCTTGGCGACCCCGCCCAACCCGACATCGCCAGGCAGCGAGCCTTCGGACGGATCCTGGCCGAGCTCGAACGCCCACGCGAGATCAGGCCCCACCCGGCACACACCGCAAACGATGCGGCCTCAGCGTCAGTGACCCGTGAAAGGTTGCCGGATGCGTTCGACATCGACCCTGGCCTGACTCGCGTCACCTGCCCTGCACACGCTCTTCCCCTTCCCGCCTCGCGGGCGTATGGTCGACATCGGCGGCCGGGCGGGTCCGGTGCGCGGACGAGGAGGGATCCATGAGTGTCACGTTGTCGCGCGGCTCCGTCGACGGGCTCCGTGCCCAGTTCTCCGGGGAGGTCGTCGGGCCGGATGATGCTGGTTACGACGCCGCGCGGGCTGTCCACAACGGTCTCATCGACAAGCGGCCGGCGCTCATCGCCAGGTGCGCCAACACGGCCGACATCGTCGACGCGGTGCGCTTCGCCCGCGCGGAGGGGCTCGAGATCTCGGCTCGAGGCGGCGGACACAGCGTCGCCGGCAAGGCCGTCACCGAGGGCGGCGTGATGGTCGATCTGGCACCGATGCGGGGCAGTTACGTCGACCCGGCCCGGCGGCGGGCACGCGTGCAGGGTGGTGCGACATGGAACGACTACAACCGGGTGACGCACCAGCACGGCCTGGCGACGACCGGCGGCGTGATCTCGACGACCGGCGTCGCCGGGCTGACGCTGGGCGGTGGTGTCGGGTGGTTGATGAGCCGGTTCGGCATGGCCGTCGACAACCTGACGTCGGTCGAGCTCGTCACGGCCGAAGGCGACGTAGTCCAGGTCAGCGCGGACGCTGAGCCTGAACTGTTCTGGGGCCTGCGCGGCGGCGGCGGCAACTTCGGGATCGCCGCGTCGCTGGAGTTCGAGGCGCATCCGCTCGACACGATCCTCGGCGGGATCGTCGCCTACCCGCTGTCCGAGGCGCTGGCGGGGTTCGCCGCGTACCAGGAGGCCACCGCCGACCCACCCGACGAGCTGGAAGCCATGTTCGCGCTCGTCCACGCGCCCGACGGCTCCGGCGACAAGATCGTCGCGTTGCCGGTGTGCCACAGCGGCGACAGCGCCACCGGCGAGGCGCTCGTCGCCCCGCTGCGCAACGTCGGGACACCGGCGGTCGATCTGATCGGCCCGATGCCGTACCCGGTGATGAACACGCTCCTCGACGCGGGCTTCCCGAAGGGTGCCCGCAACTACTGGCGCTCGGCGTTCTTCA
Source organism: uncultured Acidimicrobiia bacterium (assembly GCA_963839695.1). GTDB lineage: Bacteria > Actinomycetota > Acidimicrobiia > Acidimicrobiales > Ilumatobacteraceae > JALZMG01. The sequence goes on from CAWIVW010000017.1 coordinate 106,500, forward strand.
AAGAGCTCTCCGCCGACGTCGTCGGCGTGCTCGTCGACGCGTTCGAGCAGGTGCCGTCGCCGATGAGCGGGATGTTCATCGAGCATTTCCATGGCGCGGTCACCCGCATCGACCCGACGGCGACGGCGTTCCCCCACCGCGAGCCCGGTTTCAACATCGTGCTCGAGCGGCGAGTGGCTTGATCCGACCGAGGACGAGGCGAATCTCGCCTGGATCCGTTCGACGTTCGAGGCCGTGGCGCCCTACATGGCCGACGCGGTGTACGTCAATTACCTGAGCGCCGACGAGCCCGACCGGGTGCGCGCCGCGTACGGCCCGAACTGGGAGCGGCTCGTCGCGCTGAAGCGGACGTGGGACTCGGACAACGTCTTCCACCTCAACCAGAACATTGCCCCCACCGCCTAGCGGGGGGGCCGGACCTCAACATGCCACACGTCCTCGCCGTTGCCTTGTCGGGGTGGCGCGACCACGGGAGAGAGCTTCAGGCCGCCTCAACGCTCTCGTAGACGCGGTTGCCGTCGGCTTCGGTCGTCACAGATCTACGCCGCTGTGCTAGCCGGTGCTCGGCGCGGCGAGCATCGTGTCGCTCATCGCGGATGTCGGCTGTGGGAGCGGAAGGACGGCGCGTACTCGGGTACCGCCGGCGGGACGCGACTCGATGGTGAGTTCTCCCCCGAGAGCCTCGGTACGGTCCCGCAGACCGCGCAGGCCTGAGCCTCCCGCCGGGTCGGCGCCGCCGGTACCGTCGTCGTCGATCGTGGCGGTGATGACACCGTCGTGTTCGGTCACTTCGATGCGCGTGCGCTGCGCCGCGGCGTGTTTGGCGACGTTGGTGAGTGCTTCGGCGCACACGAAGTAAATGGCCGCCTCCGCTGCTGGGCTGAGCGGGCCGGTCGAGACGACGACCTCGACCGGTGCTCCTGACCGGAATGGGAGAGCCCGGATCGCCGCCGTCAAGCCGAGTTCGGTGAGAACTCTGGGACGGAGGCCTTGGGCGAGTTGGTCGAGCTCGGCTCGGGCCGAACCGAGGTCCTGTTCGAGCTCTTCGAGCAACTCGGCCGGCAGTCCATCTGGATGGCATTGAAGCTCGCGGAGCTGCTCGGCGATCGAGGTCAGCCGTTGCTCGACACCGACGCGGATCTCGCCCTCGAGCTTCCGGCGTTGCGCGTCGCCCGCCGCCACGATCCGCTCCCTCGACGCGGTGAGAGCGGCGACGCGCTCTCTCGCGGCGGCCTGCATGGCCGCATTGGTGACCGCCAGGCGTGCCGCCTCGGCGACCGCGCCAACGAGTTCCGGGTCGTCGAGGACCGTGGCGTCGTGGATGAGCACGCCTCGCGGCGTGCCTCGCTCGCTGAGTAGCGTCACCACACGTCCGGGGCCGGGTTCGGTCGCATCGACTGTCCGACCGGCGTCGTCGACGAATCGCTGCTCGTTCGGTAGCCAGTAGGCCAGGATCAGGGTCGGGTCGCCGAGCGCGCGGGCGATCGTGCCGCGAAGAGTGCCGGTTCCCTCGCGCCCGCCCAGGTCGATGACGAGGTCGGCGACAACAGCGTCGGCCCAGCGGGCTCGTACCAGATCGACGAGGAGGGTGACGACCGCGGCGCCGACGACGGCGTAGTACACCCACAAGACCTCTCGGTCGGCCTGCCAGCCGGCGAGATTGTTGACCGCCGCCAGGCAGAGGGCGGCGGCGAATCCCCAGCCGGCGAGCAGCGCCGGACGTCCGGCGCGTCGGGCCGTCCCGGACGATCGCATGTAGTTCGCCGCGACGACGATGGCGAGGAGCGCCGACAGGGCGATTGTCGCCCAGTCGTTGCCGGCGATCGAGGCGACGTAGGCGATGACGACGGTGGCGACCGCTGGCCACCACCGCAGCCGGCCGGTCGGGTACGAGGCGTGGAGGTGAACCAGTGGTCCGCGGTGCACGAACGCGGCGGCGGACCAGAAGCTTCCGGCGAACCAGGTGAACCCGGCGAGACCCATCAGCAACCCGGTCCGACTGGCCGGTCGTTTGTTGTGGGCAATCAGGGCGGAGCAGAGGAGGATGAAACCGACGGCGGCATCGGCCGCGAGCAGGGCGGTGTCGTCGCCAGGGTCGTGGGACGCGATGAACGCGGTGACCGCCAACGCCGCGGCGCCGGCGACGACAGCGAGGTAGCGCATCGACGTCGCCTCAGCCCAGCAACGCGGCCAACGTGGCCCCGGTCAGATCGCGCTTGGCGATGAACCCGCGGGCGGCTGAGTCCCGGATCCGCTGCCGGTAGGCCGCCGCATCCCGGCTCGAGGTCAACACGACTGTGGGGGCCGCCTCGCTTTCGGCGAGGCGTTCGCACACGGCAAAGCCGTCGAGGTCGGGGAGGACCACGTCGACCAGGACGACCTGCGGATGCAGTCGGCGTGCTTCGTGCAGCGCTTCTTCGCCGGTCGTCGCCTCACCGACGACGACGAACCCGACCGCCTCGAGAAGGGCCCGAGCGCGCGCTCGGAACGTGGAGTGGTCATCGACGATGAGCAGGGTCGCACCCGTCACGTGGTGCCCGTTCGTCCGGAGCGGAGGTGGAGCAGCACTGCCAGCACGCGGCGGTGGTCGCTGGTCGATGGCTGGAAGCCGAGCTTCTGGAAGATCTGCCCGACGTGGTTCTCGACCGTCTTGGGGCTGAGGAACAGCTGCTCGCCGATCGCACGGTTCGTGCGCCCTTCGGCCATCAACGTCAGGACGACTCGCTCCCGTTCGGTGAGGGACTCGAGCGGGGAATGCTCGCGCTGGCGCTTCACCAACCTGGCGATGATCGTCGGGTCGACGACGCACTCACCTTCGTGGATGCGGTGCAGGGCGTCAGCGAGGACCGCGATGTCGGAGACGCGTTCCTTGAGGAGGTAGCCGGCGCCGTCAGGAACGTCCTCCAGCAGGCGCATCGCGTACTCGGGAGCAAGATACTGCGAAAGGACGAGGATGCCGACCGCCGGATGCAGGCGGCGGATCGCCTGCGCGGCGACAATCCCCTCGTCCGTGTGTGTCGGTGGCATCTTGATATCGACGATGGCGACGTCAGGCTGGGCCGTGGCGACTCGGGCCAGGAGCTCGTCGGCCGTGGCGACCTTGGCGGCGACCTCGAAGCCGGCCTCGGCGAGCAGGCGGGCAAGTCCTTCACGCAGCAGCATCGAGTCGTCGGCGATGACTACCCGCATGGCAGCTCCACGTGCAGCGTCACGCCCTCGCCATCTGACCCGCCGACGAGGATCGAGCCGTTGACCGCGCCGATCCGGTCCTCCAGGTCGAGCAGTGCTTCGGGCCGCGACGCGATCGCGACGTCGATGACCAGTACTCCGTCACGGTGCTCGGCGGCGATGTGGCTCGGGCCGGTGCCTGCCGCTTCGGCGATGACGCGGTAGGCGGCGTTCTCGATCGCGGTCGAGAACCTCTCGACGGGCATCGAGCCAACCGCGAGTTGGGCGGTGTCCGCCAGGTACTCGATCGCCGGTCGGAGGCCTTCGTCGGTGAGCACGGCGGGGTGGATGCTGTCCGCGATCCTGCGTAACACGTCGATTGTGAGCTGCAGATGGTCGGCCATGCGGTCGAGGCGCCGGGACGAGTCAGTGTTGGCGTCCACCGTGGGGTGGAGAATGGTCTGCCCCAGGCGGACACTCATCAGCAGTCCGACCAGCCGTTGCTGGGCCCCATCGTGGATGTCACGCTCGAGGCGGCGACGTTCAGCGTCGCCGGCGGCGACGATCTGTGCCCGCGACGCCTGCAGCTCGCGTTCCTGAGCAAGCAGCTCCGCGTGAAGTCGCTCGTACTCCAACGCCAACTGCACTGCGGCAGCGATCTCGCCGACGACCACGGAGTCGTCAAGCAGTCCACGGCGGTGAACGAGCATGGCGACGGTCCGACCCCCGGCGATGAGCGGCGTGGTGACGCGTCCGTCGGCCGGCGGTAGGGACACCGGCTCGCCGTCGGCGTCCACGTGGAGGCCATCGTCCAGCGGGTAGGCGACGTCGACGTCGGTTGTCGACAGCGCTCCAGCGAGCGTGTCGCTGATCCGTTCCCGAGCTGCCGATTCGTCGAGGCGGACCACGATCCGGGCGATCGCCGACCGCATTCTTCGGACGCGGGCCTCCTCGAAGACGACGCCGAGGGCCAGCACGGTGAGGGCTGCCGCCTGGGCGAGCCAGAGCCGTCGCTCCGCGGCGCCGGTGGCGACGAAGCCGCGTTCGAGGCTGCGTACGTAGGTCCACGACACCGCCGCCAGGTACACCGACGCCGGGATGACGATGGGAGCATCGAGCCGGCGGCGGGCCGGGCTCGAACGGAACAACCGCCAACTCCTGATCGCGATCGTGCAGACCGCGGCGACTGACGCCACCCGCAATCCCACGCGGGTGATGTCAGCGACAGTTTCCGGGTCGTCCCAGACGGCGACGAGGTTCTCGGCGCACGAGGCGCAACCGATGCTGGCCGGCTGCAACCACAGCGTCGGAAGGACCCCGAGAACGACAGCGGCGACCACCGCGGCGACGGCGGTCGCCCGTTCTGCCCACCCCTCGATCCGACGTGACGGGTAGCTGAACATCAACCATGTGACAATTGCCGGACACGACGTGGCGAGGAGCAGTCCGGCGGTGAACAGGAATGCGGAGCCGGCGCCCGGGCTGTCGAACTCGGCGACGAACCAGGCGAGCCCGGCGCCGACCAGCAGTGGCGCAACGGCGTTGCGCGGCCGTCGCGTCGACAACGCGATGGCGGCGGCGACGAGGATCCATCCGGCACCGAGGAGGGCGACTTGATCGCTCCACGACGTGCCGACGAACGAGAACGCCGGGCTGCCGATGGCGATCGACCATGCAGCCAGCCCGACCACCAGCCCGACCACCCCGAACAACACCCGCCCCGGCACGTGACCATCGTCGCGCAGTGCCTGCCCCAGGACGTCAGAGTAAACCCTTGCGTGAACCGGGGGTTCTCCCCCAACGTCACCGCCACGAAGTGGGCAGACCCCCGAACAACCGCTGGCAGATCGCCTGCTGGCTCCGATGTGCGAGGAGAGCGCGTTTGCGACCGTCGACCCATCGGACCAAAGGAGGTTGCCATGTTCATTTCCAGTAGGTCGAAGGTCGCAGGCGCGGTCCTCGGGTTGCTCGCCTTGACAGCGGGGTGCGGCGGCAGCGGTGACAGAGCCGGCGGAAGCGGGATCGCCGAACCAGTCGTGCTGACGATGGCGCAGGGTAATCATGAGCCAGCCGAGCAGCTGGTGAGCTGGGCCGATGAGGTTTCCTCCCGTTCGAACGGCACGGTACGGATCGAGTTCGCCAACGAGTGGCGGGCGGGCGAGCCCGACGCCGAGATCGGCACGATCACCGACGTCCAAGGCGGCGAGGTCGACCTGGCGGGGATCGGCGCTCGAGCGTTCGACCGCGTCGGGCATCGCAGCTTTCAGCCGTTGCTCGCTCCGCTGCTGGTCGACAGCCAGGACTTGCAAGCGGCGGTGTTCGAAGCGGGGATCCCCGCCGAGATGCTCAACGGGCTCGACGAGCTCGACCTCGCCGGGATCGGGGTGCTGCCCGGCCCGATGCGCAAGGTGCTCGGAGTGACCCAGCCGTACGTCACGCCGAGCGACTTCGAGGGGAAGGTGGTGGGCATCGGCACCTCCGACCTCGCCGCATGGACGATGGAAGCGCTCGGGGCAACACCACAGGACCTGCCCACCGGCGCGAGCCTCGATGGGCTCGACGCGATGGATCAGCAGCTGATGTCGATCGTTGGCAACCGCTACTCGCGCGAGGCTGACAACGTCGCCGTGAACGTCAACCTCTGGCCGCGGCCGCTGGTGATCTTCATGAACGGTGAGGCCTTCGAGGCGCTGACTGACGACCAGCAAGCCGCATTGCGCGACGCGGCGGCCGCGGCAGTGGACGACGCCCTCGCCGATTCTCGGGCCGAGGACAGCGACGCGATACCTCTGTTGTGCCAAGAAGGCATGACGCTCGCCGTCGCCAACGACGAGGAACTTGCCGAGCTGCACCACGCGGTCGAGCCGGTGTACGAACGGATCACCTCCGACGCCGCAAACGAGGAGTGGTTGGGAGAGATCACGGCGATCAAGAACGAGCTCGCCGCCCCACCCGACACGGCGCAATGCCCTGCTACCGGCGACAACAAGGCATCAGCTGACGCCGGGTTCCCACCGGGCACCTTCGAAACAACGATCACCGCCGACGACGTTGCCGACAAGGGCTGGGAGCTCGGCGGTTCGACTGGGACGTTCCGGATCGTCATCGATGACGCAACCATGACGGTGCTCGATCCGCCGAACGGGGAGGCCGGATTCGTGGGCCACTACACCGTGTTCCGTGATCGCATCGAGGTGACCGACGGCACCGACACCGTCACCGCCAACTGGTCGTTCGACGGCGACAACCTGACCTTCACCAACGTCACACCGGAGCACACACCGTTCGAAGTGGTCTGGGAGTCACATCCGTTGACGCTCGTCGAGTCAGTCGCCGACGGCGCCATCACCTCGCTCGACGGCACCTACACCTGGACCATCACGCCTGACGAAGCAATCGCCAAGGGCGTCGACGACACATCCTGGCTGCCATGCACATGGACCGTGCACTTGAGCGGCGGTCAGTGGACGATGGACGAATCGTGCTCATCGGACATCGCCGACGGGACCTACGAGATGTTCCGTGATCGGATCGTGTTCACCTGGTTCAACGGGTTGGAGCTGGCTTTCGCCTACGCGGTCGACTCTGACGGACGCCTGACGTTGACCCCCGAAGCAGGAACGCCAGAGGGAGACGCGTTCGTCTGGGCGACGAATCCCTGGGAACGGGTCGACGACTGAGACTGATCGAGTCGAGACCGGTCGATTGGCCGAGCGACGTCGGTGTCGGCGACTCGAGGAGGGCACGTTGCTCGACTCGGCGATCATCGTCACCGACGTCGCGCGCCGATAGTCGCGGCCGCAACTCTGTCCAACGATGGCGACGGCCCCATGCTCAGCTTGAGCTGTGCTGCGAGCATCGCCGCCTCTCAACGGGTCGCGACAGCGCTGGTCGCGGCCTTTCGGCCGTCGTGGCGAACGACTCCCCGCTACTTGCCGGGTTCGATCCCCACTGGCGAATCGTCCCACGGCCGATCAAGCATCTAGCCCGCGGCTCCGACAAATACGGCCCCCAAGCAGGACTTTTCGGGTGGGCGATAGCGCCTCGCTCGCCTGACCTCCACGGTGTGAACGCCGTCAGGGCCGTCCGCGGTTGTCCGACATGTCCATCTAGCAGGGACGTCTTCCGTGCATGTTCGCCCAGATCCGCTGATGTTCGTCAAGTTGGGCCCCCATTTGGGGCCCCACGCCGAAAGGTTCACCGTCGTGTTCTCGTCGCGCACGGTGCAGCGCTACGTGTTCGAAGTGTGCGGGCGCAGCCGGGGCCGAACTGTGACGGTGCGAGTTGCCGATGGTGACCGGTGACGAGCTGCAGGTCGACGTCGGACACATGGGGTGATCGTCGTCCGACGCCGGTCGGAGCCAGTGGGTGTGCGCTTTGATCTTCACCACCTACTGTGCACCGGGATCAGCACGTCGAAGTTGCCCGGGGCGCCACACGACATCGGACCACGAAATCGGCAGCGCTCTGGATCCCGGCGACGTCATCAGGGCGTTGGCGGGCCCGGGGCCGCGAGCACCGACGGAGAGGCCGTCACCTCGGGACGCATCACGTAACCGAACCCGCGCACCGTCTTGATGAGTCGCGCACCCGACGCACCGAGTTTGCGTCTCAGGGCGCTGATGTGAACTTCCACGACATTCGCGTCGTACTGGTCGAATCCCCACACCTGATCGAGGAGTTGCTGTTTCGACAACACCCGCCCACCGTGCGTGGCGAGACATACCAACAGCCGGTACTCGGTCGCAGTCAGCTGCACGTCCGCACTACCACGTTGGACGAGATGGCGGTCCTCGTCGATCGTGAGGTCGTCGATCACGCGCACGTCGCGGGCGCGACGACCCTGTGTCAGCACGTCGATGCGGGCGACGAGCTCTTCGAGGTCGAACGGCTCGGTGAACAAGGCGTCCGCACCGGCTCGGCGGGCCTTGATCCGTTCGGTCGGGGGGACGTCAGCATCGACGATGAGGATCATCGGGATGGTCCTCCCGTTCGTGCGCGGGGGGTGAGGAGCCTGGGTCTCGCTACCGGAGAGCCGACCCACGATTACGTCCGGATCGACGGTCTCTATCACCGGTTCGAGCGCCGCTTCCGGCGCAGCGGTGAACACGACGTGTCCCGCTGCTCCCAGCGCGCGGCACACGGATCCGCACACCGGTGAATGGTCGTAGACAACCAACAGCCGCCCGCCTCGTCCCTCCACCACTTTCTCCCTCCAACCCCCTCAGCAAACCCTCAGGCTATCAACAGCTCACGCGAAGAACGCTCGGCGAAGGTGCACTCGGCGTGGTCCGCTTCGGGCCACGTGCGTTAGAGGGAGCGCAACTGTGCGACGGGGCGGGACGGGTAATGGGGGGCGGTTGTCAACTGGCGTCCTCATGTCCGCCGCGCCCGCTGTACAACCGGGTGCCCGCTCGCCTCTGACTCGAGGAGATGTCGCGCCGACGCAGGCGCACGACCGCGGGAGCCGTGATGTTCGAACGTTTTGACCGCTACACCGCCCGTGAGGGACTGCGCCGGCACCGTTTGCGTCGGCTGCCCGTGTGGGCCAGCGTCGTCGCGCTGGCCGCGGCTGTGGTGCCGACGGTGCTGGCGACGTCCAGTAGTGCGGCGCCGGTCGACCCGCCACCGTCCGGGATCAGCTTCACGCTGCAGGGGTGTCGGCTGCCGGACTCGAACAACGATGGGCTCCCCGATTACACGCTGCCACTCAACGGCCAGGTCATCTGCAACGACCAGACCTGGAACGGCACGAACGACGACTACACGTCGGGCAACCTCGGCAAAAGCTGGAACGAGCTCGACCTGGTTCCGTACCGCATGGTGGTGGATGCCGGGAACTCGGCGCCGGCCGTCTCGACGTTCACCGGCGCGGTCGTGCTCGACGGGTTCGATGCGGGGCATCCCGGCTATGACGTGATCTCCACACTCACGAGGAACCCGGGGTCGAGCCCGTCGTGCCCGGAGCCCACCGTCGGCCCGCAGGAAACGGCGGACCCGGGTCTCGGCGGCATCGATCAATCGATCTACCGTGAGGTCACCCTCGCCGGCGTGCAAGAGAACACGACCTGTGTGTACGACTATTACGGCCGCCTGGCGCTCGGGTCGCACGAGTTCCCGGGTTCGTCGCTGCACGGCAACCTGGCGCTCATCGACCCGGCCGCGCCCGGCGGGATCACCACGTCGGGGATCGGCGCCCGTGACGTGTCGATTCCGGTGAAGGAGATCTCGCCGCAGAAGCTGCGCAAGGACATGAGCGCGACGCGGGGCTCGGACCACGTGTGGAACATCTACAAGGCGGCGACACCCGCGGAGTTGACGTTCACCAACACGTGTGACACGACCCAACCCGCCTCCGCGGACGTGCAGATCACAGTCCGGTGGGAGCGGCTGCCCGCCGTTCCCGGCGGGCCGGTCACCGTGCTGACGCACGTGTACGCCGAGAACCCGGCCGCCCGCACGATCACCGTCAATGTGACCGACAAGATCTACGCGGGAGCCGCACAGACCAGCCTGCTCGACACCGCCAGCAGCGGTGAGGTGGATGTGCCGGCGAACACCGAGTTGCTCGTGCTGACCCACCAGTTCACGTGGAACAACCCGACGGACACGATGCTCAACGACGTCGCGACGGCGACCTACATCGACAAGCTGACCGGCATCCCCGTCCCTGGTAGCACCGAGGCGAAGGCCAGCGCTACCGTCCAGAACACCGGACCCGAGCTCAACGCGACGGCCGTCGTCAACGACGTCGAGTCGATCACCGGCACGGGCCTCACGTTCTCGACCGACTCGTTCAGCGGGGCGAGCGGCGGGTTCGACGGCGGCTACGTGGCTGGGACGGCCACCACGGGACCGGTGTCGTGGACGTCGGCGACGCAGAGCGGCACCGGCTCGGTGACCTTCAACAAGACCATCAACGTGGCGAAGGGGACGATCGAGGCCGCCGGCCACCTCGACGACACCGCCACGCTCGTCGGGTCGAACGGGTTCACCACAACGGCGAAGGCCAATATCAAGATCTCGGTGGACACGCTGGCCAGCCTCACCGTCAACAAGTCGATCCCGAACATCCTCCAGGGCAACGAAACCGCGACGTTCACCTTCCACGTGAAGGACGCCTCGAACACCGAGGTGGCCACACCGACGATCTCGTTCGCCGCCGGTGAGACCTCGAAGTCGGCGACGGTCCCGAACCTGCCGCCCGGCGTCTACACGGTGACGGAGGAGCCGTTGGCCGGGTTCTCCACCGACAGCGCGAAGACGGTCAACCTGAGCGGCGCGACGTGCGGTGGTACGGCCTCGTTCACGAACACCGCCGTCCCAGCGAACGCCAAGGTCCGCAAGGTGACCATCCCGGCGGGGTTCGCAGCTGGGTGGAGCTTCACGCTCAAGGGACCCGGCGTCGAAGAGACCATTTCCACCAGCGGAGCCGGCTACGAGGACTTCACGGCGGATCTCGGTGAAGGGTCCTACACCATCAGCGAGACCACGCAGACCGGATGGTCGAGCGACGGCGGCAGCAGCGGATGCTCGTTCACCGTCGACCTGCCCGCAGACGCCAACAAGGTCTTCGACTGCACGTTCACGAACACGTATCAGCCGACCGTGGAACTGACCAAGGACGGCGACGACCTGTCAAAGGTCGGCGACGACGTGAGCTACACGTTCACGGTCAAGAACACGAGCCCGGATGGCGCACCGGCTGGTTCCCCGAGCCTCGTCTGCGACGTGACCGACGAGACGATCGACTACGAGGGCTCGACCGGCGCCTCGCTGCCCGGTGCCTCTCAGACGCTCAGCGCGCCAGCGTTCACGATCCCGGCCGGCGCCCTCGACCCGTTCCCTAATGAGGCGACGGCGTCGTGCCACTACCCGGGCCTGACCGACGTTGTCGCCCAGTCGGCGTCGAGCTACAAGGTGGAGCTCTTCCAGCCGTCCGTGGAGGTCACCAAGACCGGCGACGCCTACTCCAAGGTGGGGGACACGGTCACATACAACGTGACCATCAAGAACACGAGCTCGTCGGACTCGCCGAATCTGAAGCTGGCGACCTTCTCCGACCCGCTCGTGCCCGGGGCCACCCCGCCGACGGAGTGCTCCGAGTTGGCCGCTGGTGTTTCGTGCTCGTTCAGCTACACGTACACGGTGCAGGCCGGCGACGACTCCGGCCAACCCGGCGCCACGCTGACGAACACCGCTACGGCCGTGTACAAACCGGCCGGCTTCCCGAACCGGATCTCGGACGACGACAGCCATGTCGTGACACTGCTGCACCCGAGCTTCACGCTCGCCAAGGTGTGCGCGAGCACACAGCCCCTGCCCCAGCAGGGGCCGGCCTCGTTCACCGTGACCGTCGTGAACACCGGCGACGCCGACCTGGTCGTCACGCTGGGGGACGGGATCGGCGCACAGACCCTCGCGGTCGGCGAGACGAAGCCCTTCACGGTGCCCGTCGCCGGACCGTTCGTCGGGCAGGCCACCGTCAGCAACTCGGTTGAAGCCGACGCCGTGCTCCACGCCCGGTACGAGCTCTCGAACACCTACCACAAGGAGGCCTCGGCGAGCTGCCGGGTCGGGAGCCGCGTCGAGCTGCTCAAGCTGACGCAGGGGGTGGTCAACCCGACCCAGACGTGGACGTTCAGCGTCTACAACGGACCGGATGGTTTCGGCACCACCGTGCTCGCCAGTGACACGACCAGCGGCGACGCCGACGGCGTCCTGCAGTTCGAGGTTGGCGGGCAACCGGTGAACCTCGATCCGACGAAGCCCTACACGATCTGTGAGCTGAGCGTCCCCAGCGGGTTCACCGCCGAGTGGAAGATCGACACCAACGGTGACGGGGTCGCCGACACGGTGGTGCCGGTCTACAACCCAGATGCCAACGATCCGATCCCGCAGGACGTCGGCAACCGCTGCTTCGACTTCGGCGCCGGCACAAACTATCCGCTGACCGCCGGCGGGAAGCTCGTGTTCCAGGTCGACAACCGGTTCCCGGGTGGCGCGCCGCGCACGCCGGGCTACTGGAAGAACTGGAACCGCTGCACTGGTGGCGGCCAGGCGGGCAACGCCGATCGCAACGGCGGCCGAGCCAACGGGTTCACCCTGCTCGAGGACATCCTCAACAACCCGGGGATCGTGCTGGGACGACATCCTGGTCGACAGCCTCATAGTCGCGATCAACTCGTGCGAGGAAGCCGTCGAGATCCTCGATCAGCGCGTCGTCGCGGTCAACGGCAAGGTCGGAGACGGCAAGAAGCTGGCGAGCGACGGCGGTCGGACGCTGGCCATGCACCTGCTCGCGGCGCAACTGAACGAGGCGAACGGGGCCTGCATCAACCAGGACATCAAGGACGTCATCCTCAAGGCCGAGACGCTGCTCGACAAGATCAACTTCGACGGCACGAAGGCGACGATCTACCTGAAATCGGGCCAGGCCGACTACGCCACCGCGCTGCTCTACGCCGCGTACCTCGACGCCTACAACAACAGCAGCTGCGACTTCACCACGCTGCCGCCCAAGCCTTAGCGCGGTCATCGCGTGCGGTCGCGTCCGTCGCGACCACCCCCAAGAAACCGGGTGGTCGCGACGGACAAGGCCGTCCGAGCATCGGGCGCTCGCTGGACGTCCCGTCTCGTCGCTTTCTCGGGTGGGCGTTAGGCGCCTCGATCGCCTGACCTCCACGGTGTGAACGTCAGCTCAGGCCGTCCGTGGGCGTCCGTAGACGACCATCTAGTAGGGACTTCTTCCGTCAGCGTCCGCTCCGATCCGCCGGTGTTCGCGGAGTTAGGCCCCATTTGGGCCCCCAAACCGAGCGACGTTGTGTCGGCGGAGCCCGCAAAAGGCCCAGGACCGGGTCGGCTCTGGTGATTCGACCGAACCATCCTCAACGAAGCGGGTCGCGCCAATGCCGCCGTCAGCCTCCACCAAACCCGGGGCGGTTCACTCGGGCTATCGGTTTCCAACCCCGGCAGGGTCGGCCTGTAGGGCAGCGTAGAACGCCGTTTCGAACTCGGCGGGCGGCACGTCGCCGCAGTGGCTGTGCAGCCGCTGCTCGTTGAACCAGTGCACCCATGAGAGGGTGACGAGCTCGAGGTCGGCGACGTCGTCCCAGCCGTGGCTGTCGGGGCCGTAGACGCACTCGGCCTTGTACGGGCCGTCGTCGTCTCGGCGAGGGCGTTGTCGGATGAGTCGGCGACGGTGCCGATGAGGGACGGGCACTGTTCGGTCCGCGGCGCGGCATTGATCGAGCAGCCGATTCGCGCGCCGAGGTGACGGGGCGCTCAAAGCACCTTGCGCATGTGCACGTCCTCGGGCTCGAGTTCGAACAGCTCGGCCAGCGGTTCCGCCATGGGCTGGAAGCCGCGACCGAGGTAGAACCGCACGGTGTTCTCCGATGGCGTCGCCGAGACGACCATGTCGGAGTCGCCGGCGGTGCGGGCGATCTGCTCGAGCTGCTCGGACAGACGGCTGCCGATACCCGTCGCACGCAACGGTGCGCTGACGTGGAGGAATGCCAGCTGCGCGATCCTGGGCCGAAGGTGTGGCACGACGACACCGATGCCAACCAGCCGTCCGCTGGCGAACGCACCGAGCGCGATCCCGCCGGTGTCGACGTAGTGCTCGAGCGTGTGCACCTGGGCCTCGACGGAGTGTTCGCCGTGACCGTCCGGGTCCCAGGCCGACGCGCTCCAGTTGCCGTGCCGCGCGACGAGTTGGGTGCCGTGCTGGTCGTAGAGCACGTCGATGCGTTCCCTACGGTCGATCTCGACGACACGCGATAGCTCGGTCCGGCCCAACCTTCGGAACTCGACTGCGGGTTCCACCGCCTCACGTTGGCACACGGACGTTTCATGTCGAGCGGCCCGTGGCCCGCTGCGCCAGCTGACTCCCGACCCGTCGATCGAGCGCGGCTCACTGTCTCGCAACGTGTGGTCGCGCGGCGTCAGATTCTGCTGGGGCAACAGGTCGTCACCCGAGCTGGCACCCTCCGCTGGCGGTCACAGCCTTGCGAAGGCGGCCGGACCGAACGCGATGACGAGACGCGGGGTGGCGTGCGGCGCCACAGGGCGTCCGCCGCACAACTCCGGCATCAAGCTCCGTGCTGTTGGAACGCCAAGCCAGCCAGGCCTGCCGAACGAGAACCTATGGTCGTCGGCGCCAGAAGTCGTAGGGATCTCTGCCCGGCCGAAAGCCGTGCGCCTCGACCATCGCCGCGGCGTCCGCGAAGCCATGGCCGACCAAGGACGGTTGGTGGGCGTCACTCCCGAACGAGACCGCCTCGCCGCCGGAGGCGTACCACCAGCCAACGATCTCGGGCGGCATCGGCAGGCGGGTGTTGACTTCCAAGACCCGGCCAGAACTGGCCAGGGCGCGGAGAACGGCTCGGTACTCGTCCTCGAAGTTCGCCGGGTCGAACGTCCCAGCGGCCGCCGGCCAGCCACGCACCGGATAGTCGATGTGCGCCAAAACCTCGAACACGTCGGAAGACTCGATCATCCGCAGCGTCTCAGGAGGTAGGACCGCACGATCTCGTCGGGCACGACACCGTCGGGGGCGCTCGCCCAGAACAGATGGTCGACGAGCCACGGCCCGTCATCGAGATGGAGGGAATGGAGCGACCCGAGCACCCGATCGAACGCTCCACACTTCAACAGTGCCCGAGTCTGGTCCTCGAACCAGTGGGGCTCACCCAGTTCGACCCCGGTCAGGATGCGCAGGTCGGGGAACCGGTCGCGACACCGCTGCACACAGGCGAAGTAGCCATCGGCATCGATCGACAGCGGATCGAACCGCCCGTCAACGCCGATCCTGGCCGGCGGCATCAAACCCTGTGCCTCAGCTGTCAGTACCCACCGGGTGGCATCGACGTGCTCCGTGAACGCGATCGAGGGAAGGCCCAGCTCGAGGGCGCGGGCACAGGACTCCTCCATCGAACCCGCCGCCGCGTCCCAGGACCACTCGGTGTGCACATGGTTATCCGGCGGCACCATGGAGCCGATCCTGCTCGCCCGACCTCGGAGCTTCAAACTCGGCCAGTGACGAGACGGCGGACGACGCTGGCGATCATCTGATCTCCCGAACCGAGACGCCCTCACCGTCACAAGGGTTCGTGCGGATCGGTCGGATTCGCGTCGCAGGTCCTCGATCGCGCTGCGGCAAACGACGAAGCCGACACACGCTGGAGCAATCAGACGATCTGTCGGCTGCACCGGTTCGCGACATACCACCGAGCTCGGTCGGTCTGTTCGTTCCTCCGACGAGCTCCTCGGGCAGAATGGGTCGGTGGCTGCGGACGCCGACCGTGAGCGACTTGCCGCGACGTTCGACCGTGCGGCGGAGCTGTACCACCGTGCGCGACCGGACTATCCAAACGAGCTCTACGACGAACTTGTGGCCGTGACGGAACTGTCCCCAGGCGCCCACCTGCTCGAGGTGGGGTCCGCCACGGGAAAGGCGACGCTCCCTCTCGCCCGGCGGGGATTTCGCATCACCTGTCTTGAGCCTGGTGCAGCTCTTGCCGCCGCCGCGCGGCGAAACCTGCAGGCGTTCGACGTCGATGTGGTCCAGACCCGTTTCGAGGACTGGACGCCTCCACCGGACCCGTTCACGATGGTGTTCGCAGCAACGTCGTGGCACTGGCTTGATCCCGGCGTTCGATATCAGAAGGCCGCCGACGTGCTGGAACCGGGCGGCTATCTCGCGGTGTGGGGAGCCGGGCACGTCCTCGCCCACGACGGCGACCCGTTCTTCGAGGAGCTGCAAGAGATCTACGACGAGATCGGCGAACCGCTCCCGCCCGACACGGTGCTGCCACGCCCGCAAGAGCTTGCCGACGACCGCGACGAGATCGAGAGCAGCGGGCTGTTCGACGTCGCGACGATCAGACAGTACGACTGGGAGACCGTCTACGACGCCGACGGCTACATCGACCTCCTGAACACATTCTCCGGCCACATCGCCATGCAGGAGTGGCAGCGGGACCGGCTCTACGGAGAAATCCGCCGGCGCCTCTCCCGGCGACCCGACGGCCGCCTCCGCAGACACTGGGGCGGCGTCCTCCAGGTGGCTCGACGCCGCCATTGACAACGGCTCTTCGGTCCGCGCACCACGACCCTTGCACGTGGTTGGCTGCTACATTCGCGGGTGTATGGTCACATCGACACAAGAAGAGCCCTGACGTGTTGGGCTGGTGAGTCGCCAGCTCGGGAGCGATGCTCAAGACCCCGGTACCGCATAATTCGAAGCGAATGGTGCCGGGAGGGTCGGTGGTTCTGACCGAGATTTCGGCGGGCGGTGTCTCTCGTCGAGATCTGGCGGCGTTCGCGGGGCGCGGCGGCGCTCGCGCAGCCGGCCTCGTCCGTCCGACCGTCCGGCGCGCGAATTCCTCCGGTGGCGATCGCGGTCGTTGACGCGGCGATCCCCCTCGGCGCGCGCCCGCGCGTCCTCGACCTGTGTGGCTTCGATGAGCACTCAGTCGCCACGCCGTTGACGAGGCGCGGATGACGAGACGCGTTGGGACGTCGCGTCGCGGGCGACTCAACATTGGTGCCGTCCGGGTACAGAGCGACTGGTTGAGCAAGGAGGAGGAACGGATGAGACGTTCAGTGTCAGCAGCGTTGGTTGCCGTGATGTTGTTGGTTGCCGCTTCGTGCGGTGACGACGATGACGATGGTGGTGGTGGCGGTACTGCTGGTGCTGGAACTGGTACTGGACACTGGTACCGGTACTGGTACCGGTACTGGTACCGGTACTACCGGCGGTGGTGAGGCGGAGGGTGCGATGGCCGCCCGTGGTCCGATCGACATCTGGCTGTCGAACAACACCGAGGAGAAGGCGTGGGGAGAGGCGATGGTGGACGCCTGGAACGCCGACAATCCAGACGAGCAGATCTCCGCCCAGGAGATCCCGGCCGGCGAGACCAGCGAAGCGGTGATCGCCGCGGCGATCACCGCCGGGAATGCGCCGTGCCTGATCTTCAACACCGCCCCGGCGGCGGTGCCGCAGTTCCAGAAGGCGGGCGGGCTGGTGGCGTTGGACGGCTTCGAGGACAGCGCCGCCTACGTGACGGACCGGTCCGGCGAGGGCGCCGAGCAGTACCGCTCGCCCGACGGGAACCTCTACCAGATGCCCTGGAAGGCCAACCCGGTGATGATCTTCTACAACAAGGAGATGTTCACAGCGGCCGGGCTCGACCCCGAGAACCCGCCGCTGAGCACCTATGACGAGTTCCTCGCCACGTCCCGCACGTTGGTGTCCGACGGGGGCGCCAGAGCGGCGATCTGGCCCGCACCGACCAGCCAGTTCTTCCAGAACTGGTTCGACTTCTATCCCATGTACATCGCGGCCAGCGGGAAGCAGCTGGTGGAGGATGGTGAGGCCACGTTCGCCACCGAGGAGGGCTTCGGCGTCGCCAACCTCTGGCGGACGATGTACGACGAGGGGCTCGCACCCCGAGAGGAGTACAAGGGGGACTCGTTCGCCGACGGCTTGGCGGCGATGGCCACCGTCGGGCCGTGGGCGGTCGCGGTGTACGGCGACAAGGTCGACTGGGGCGTCGTCCCCGTGCCCACCCCGGACGGTACGCCGGCCGAAGAGATCCAGACGTTCAGCGACGAGAAGTCGATCGGCATGTTCACCGCGTGTGACAACCAGGCCACGGCGTGGGACGTGATGAAGTTCGCCACCAGTGAGGCTCAGGACGGCGCCCTGCTCGAGGCCACCGGTCAGATGCCGATGCGCACCAACCTTGTCGACACGTACGCCGACTACTTCAGGGCCAACCCCAACTACGTGGCGTTCGCCGAGCAGGCCGACCGGACCCTCGAAGTGCCGAACGTGGCGAACTCGATCGAGATCTGGCAGACCCTTCGAGACGCCTGGTCGGAGTCGGTGATCTTCGGCGAAGGCGATCCTGAGGAGGCGCTGACTGCCGCCGCCGAGGAGATCAACGACGCTCGCCGCCGAGAACTGAGCGCAGCCCGCATGGCCGTCACCGCCGAGGCCCCCTGCCGGGCGCTGGCGTCATCGAGGCGACGCCAGCGCCGGCCGGTGGCCGCACGCCGCTGCGACGCCAGCTCGCCGGATATCTGTTCGTGTCGCCGTGGGTGGTCTTCTTCGTGGGGATCTTCGCGTTCCCGCTCGTGCTTCGCCGTGTGGATGTCGTTCTACGAGTACTTCTTCGCCGCACCGGGGGCCGATGTCGAGCGGCCGTTCGTCGGGTTCGACAACTACATCGCCGCGCTGACCGACGATCAGGTGATCGAATCGTTCAGCAACGTCATCGTGTTTCTCGTCATCAACGTGCCGCTCACGGTGGTGCTGGCGATCGGTCTGGCCATCGCGCTCAACGCCGCCATCCCGTTCCGCTCGTTCTTCCGAACGGCCTACTTCGTGCCGTACGTCACCGCGAGCGTGGCGACCATCGGCGTGTGGCTGTGGTTGTTCAGCAGCGACGGCTTGGTCAACGAGCTCCTCGGCCCGCTGGCCCCCGATCCGCCGTTTCTGATCAATGAGACGTTGGCGATGCCGACGATCGCGGTGTACGTCACCTGGAAGCAGCTCGGCTTCTACGTGCTGCTGTACCTCGCCGCGCTGCAGAACGTCCCCAATGAGCTCTACGAGGCGGCCGGGATCGACGGGGCCGGCCGCTGGGGAAAGTTCCGCTTCGTGACCTGGCCCGGCGTTCGCCCGGCGACGACGCTGATCGTCGTGCTGGCCGTCATCACAGGATCCAACTTGTTCACCGAGCCCTATCTGCTGACCGGAGGCGGAGGACCGAACGGTGCGTCCTCGACACCCGTCTTGGTCCTGTATCAGCGAGGCATCGAACAGGGCGATGCCGGGTTCGCGGCAGCGATCGGCGTGATTCTCGTGATCTTCGTGGCCATCGTCAGTTTCCTGGCCAAGTGGCTGAGTGAGAGGGGGACATAGTGCCTGACGCCGCCGACCCCGTGGTGGTGGACCATGCGCCGCTGCCGAACCGTCGCCGCGACAGCCTCGCCACCAACGTTCGGTCGTGCGGCTGATGGCGCTCACTATCGGTGCGTTGCTGTTCCTCTTCCCGTTCTATTACATGCTCGTCGGGTCGCTGCAGGAGGAGCCCGACACCAGTGTGGGCGGCGCCTTCCCGACCCTGCCAATCTGACCACCAAGAACTACACCGAGATCAACAGGGGCATCGATCTGTGGGGGTCGCTGGTCAACTCGGGGATCTTCACCGCCGGCGTCGTCTTCAGCACGATAGTGTTCGGGCTGCTGGCCGGCTACGCGATGGCCGTCCTGCATTACCGGGGCCGGGGCGTCACGTTCGCCAGCGTGCTGCTCGTCCAGACCATCCCGTTCCAACTCTTGATGATCCCGCTCTACGTGTTGCTGGTCCGGGACTACGGGCTGGGTGACACCTACCTCGGGATGATCCTGCCGTTCGCCATCAGCCCGGCCGCGGTGTTCATCTTCCGCCAGTTCTTCCTCCAGCTGCCCGTCGAGCTGTTCGAGGCGGCCCGCATCGACGGCGCGGGCGAGTTCGCGATTCTCAGGAGCATCGCCATTCCACTGGCCCGCCCGGTGATCCTCACGGTGACCCTGGTGACGTTCATCGGCCCGTGGAACGAGTTCCTGTGGCCCTTCCTCGTCACCAAGGAGGCGGACATGCAGCCGCTGGCCGTGTCGCTGGCCAACTACATCTCCAACCTCGCATCCCGGGCGTCCAACCCGTTCGGCGCCATCCTCGCCGGGGCATGCGTGCTGGCGGCACCGGTGATCGTGTTGTTCATCGTGTTCCAGCGCTACTTCACCCACGAGCGACATCGGCTCCGGCGTCAAGGGTTGACGAGTGACGGCGAGGCGACATCCCGAACCGGTTGAGTCGGCACCGTCATGACGCCCGAGCCCGGCGAGCCCTGGGAGGCCGAAGGGGTCCTCAACCCGGCCGCGGGACGAACGCCGGACGGCAGGCTCCATCTGCTGCCCCGGCTGGTCGCCGCCGGCAACGTGTCTCGGATCGGCTTGGCCGAGGTCGTCATCGACGACGGCGTCCCGGTGGCGTCCAGCGCCGTGGGGTCGTGCTGGCGCCGGACGAAGGGTGGGAGCGCGGCGTCGGCCACGGCGGCGTCGAAGATCCTCGAGTGACCTTCGTGGAGCGGCTCGGCGTCCACCTGATGACGTACGTCGCGTTCGGCCCGTTGGGTCCGAGGATCGCGCTGGCGGTGTCGCAGGACCTCGACACGTGGCGGCGCCTCGGCCCCGTCCTGTTCGGCTACGAGCCCGGGCTGGACGTCGATCTCAATCTGTATCCGAACAAGGATGCCGTGATCTTCCCGGAGCCGATCCCCGGCCTTGATGGCGTACCGAGCTACGCCATGTTGCACCGCCCGATGTGGGAGCAGAGCATGTCGGGGCTCGAGCCGGCCGCGACCCGGCTGCCCGCCGGCCTGGCCGACGACCGTCCCGGCATCTGGATCTCGTACGTCCCGGCCGAACACGTCGAAACCGACATCCGAGCGCTCGTGCTCGTCCTCGACCACCGCTGCGTCGCCTTGCCCGAGCTCCCGTACGAAAGCGCCAAGATCGGTGCCGGTCCGCCACCGTGCGCGTGCCGGAAGGCTGGCTGCTCATTCACCATGGGGTCGAGGGTGAGGTCGTGCCCGGCTTCGACCCGACCCGCGGGCTCGCTCGTGTATCGAGCCGGGGCGATGTTGCTCGACCCGAGCGATCCCTCCCGGGTGATCGACCGGACGCCCGAGCCGCTGATGGAGCCCGAGACGGTCGAGGAACAGGTCGGCACGGTTCCCAACGTCGTGTTCCCGACGGCCATCGCCGACGATCGAGGGCCGCGACTTCGTGTTCTACGGCATGGCGGATGCCAGCATCGGCGTGGCGGCGCTCCTCGAACGGGCGGTGAGCGCTCGAGACGGTGCTGCACATCGTGTCGGCCTGCTCGGGTGCGGGGCTTCGGCACGTTCCTCGCCGATGCCATCGCCGAGATGCCCGATCGCCGAGCTGGTCGCCGTCGCCGACACGCAGCAGGACGGCGGTGGCGTCGCCGCAGCCCACCCCCGGCTGCGATCGAAACGAGCCTCGACGGACTGCTCGCCGATCGCGACCTCGACATCGTCGCCATCGCCACACCCCCGTGGACCCACGCCAGCCTGGCCGTGCGAGCCATCGAGGCGGCGTCACGTGCTGGTCGAGAAGCCGCTGGCCATCGACGTCGACGGATGCCGCCGGGTCGCCGAGGCGGCTTCTGCGACCTGGCGGAATCGTCGCGGTCGATCATGTGCTGCGCTTCGCGCCCATCGTCACGGTGCTCGACCGACTGCTGGCAATCGAGGTCGCCGGCCGACCGCGTGTCGGCCCGGTCCGGCGCTTCTCGTTCGAGAACGACGCCGCCGACGAGGGTCTGCCGCTGAGCACTGGTTCTGGGATCCCGAGCGATCGGGCGGCATCTTCGTCGAGCACGGCGTCCACTTCTTCGACCTCGCCGCATACTTCATCGGTTCAGCCGCGAAGCGATGCAGGCGATGGCCGCGCACCCGCGCCGACGCCGGTCGACACCGTGTGTGCCACCGCCCGTACCCGGGCGGTGCGACGGCCAGCTGGTACCACTCGTTCACCCACCTCGACGCGGCCGAACGTCAATAGCTGCGCCTCGACATCGGCGTCGCCGAATGCAGGCTCGAAGGTTGGATCCCGCTCGAGATGCGTCGAAGCGTGGATCGACGCGCGCCGGCGCCGAAGCGCTGCGCAGCGCCGCCACAGACATCGGTGACCTCGGCGTGGCCGAACGAGAGGTGACGGTCACCGCGGCGGCGGTTCCGGAACTCGGAACGGCCGCAGCTCGGTTGGCAACCCACCACGTGAGCGTCCGACTCGGCCACGGCACCAACGCCAAGCACACCGTCTATGCGACCTGCGTCCGGCAGCTTCTCACCGACTTCTTCGCCGCCATCGACCAGGCCAGAACACCCCGCGTCGACATCGACGCCGCCACCGCGGCCGTCGCCGTGGCGGCCGCCGCAACCGAGGCGACCCGGACTGGCCGCACATTGCAACTTGCCCGATCCGAACACTGATCCGCTGGAGAGAGGGGATCCGATGATCCGCACGTCATCACCTCACCGCCTGACCCGATTCGCCGTCGGCGCCATCGCCGCCTTGACCGCGTCGTCGGGGCTCGTGACACCGGCTGCGGGTCGTGACCGCGGGTCGCGCCCAGTCCGCCCCGCTGACCAACCTGGCCCACCTCGACTGGCTGGGCGCCGTGGTCACACCGCCCGCCCAGGACGGTCACACGACCTACCGCCTGGCCGAGGAGCCCGAGATCGGCGTGCTGTGGACCTACGCCGATCGGCAGGCCGACGGCACCTATCGCCGGATCGGTGGCGGCGTCTACGACCCGGCCACCGATACCTGGGGGCAAGGGCGCATTCAACGCCGACGACATCTCGCGGGCGGCCGTGGTCTACGTGCGTCACTGGCAGCAGACCGGAGCAGATCGAGCCGGCTGGCCGGCCTACCAGTTACTGCGGGGGTTGACCTACCTGCAGACCGTCGAGGGACCCAACGCCGGCAACGTGGTGTTGTGGATGCAGCCCGACGGCACGCTGAACCCGAGCGCCGAGCCGGTCGAGCTCCCGGACCCATCCGACAGCGGGCCTTCGTATTGGCTGGCGCGGACGATCTGGGCCCTCGGTGAGGCGTACCCGGCCTTCGTCGACAGCGACCCGGCGTTCGCCGGCTTCCTCCGTGACCGCCTCGATCTCGCGCTCGGTGCGGTCGAGCGTCAGGTCCTCGTTCGCTACGGCCAGTGGCTCGACATCGACGGTGTCGCCGTACCCGCCTGGCTCATCGTGGACGGCGCCGACGCCACGGGCGAGGCGTTCCTCGGCCTGGCGTCCTACGTGGCGGCAACCGCCGATTCTCGGGCGCAGCGTGTTCTTCAGCAGCTCGGTGAGGGCGTGGCCGCGATGCGCTCGGGCGACGCGCGCGATTGGCCGTACGGCGCCGTGCTCCCGTGGGGATTGTCCCAGGCGGTCTGGCATGCATGGGGCGGGCTGGCGCCCGCCGGCCTGGCCCAGGCGTACGAGGTCACAGGAGACCGAGCCATGCGCCGCGCTGCCCTGTCGGACGCGGCCACCTTCACCACTCATCTGCTCGTCGCGGCCGGGCCCGAGAACGGGTGGCTGCCCTCGCCGACCGACCGCGTCCAGATCGCCTACGGCGCTCACTCCCGTGTCGAGTCGCTGCTGTCGGCGGCCCAAGCCGGCAACCGACCCGGACTCCGCCAGGTCGCCGGCATCGCCGCGGCATGGTTCTTCGGCAACAACCCGGCCGGCGTGGCGATGTATGACCCCGCAACCGGCCGCACGTACGACGGCATCGAGGGTGACGGGCGGGTGAACCGCAACTCCGGTGCCGAATCAACGATCCACGGGCTGCTCGCCATGCTCATCCTCGACGGGAACCGCCGACATCGCCGATCTCGCCCGGGTCGCCGACGTCGAAGATCGTCGGACATGGACGCTGGTGGAAGCGGAGGCGGGACAGCTCGCGTCAGGTGCCGCCCTCTACCAGCCCGCCAGCGCCTGGACCGGGGAGAGCCTGTGGAGCGGTGGTGCCGGCGTCCAGCTTCCGCCGGGTGGCACGCTGACGATCTCCGTCGGTGACGTCGCGGCCGGACGGAACCTGCTGATGCCGGTCGTGCTGCTCGACCCATCGGCGGGCGAGACGACGTGGACGACACCACGTCGCATGGCGGGCGTCGTCGACCACTCGAGTGTCGGGCCGCAGGGTGACTCACCGGCCCCCGGCCTGCTGGCCGTCGAGACGCTCCGGAAGACAGTCAAGGACGTGACATCGGTGGTCGTCCGGGGAAGCCGACGGAACAGCCTCGTCGATGCGCTGCTCGTCCAACCCGAAGTCGAACATGTCGTGCTCGCCAACGACTCGAACGCCACCGCCCTGCTCCGCAGCTTCGCCCGCCACACCGAGCGGGTCGTGATCAGTCTGCCGGTGGGGACGACCGCACAAGTGGAGACCTACGACGAGACGGGCCGCCTGGTGAAGCGCACGTCCGCGCCGGCCGATGACGTCGTGATCAAGGTCCCCGGGGGCGGGTTCGCCGTGGCGCGTAGTTCGTGACGCCACCGGGCGCCCAGTTCGAGATCTCCGGCGGGGAGGCTCTTGTTCGCTGGTCGTAGATCTCGCTCCCCCATCGGCAGTCAGCGTCCTCGGTCACAGCGTCGGAGCGGGCGCAGGCGACGGCCATCGCCGACCCGTGGCATCTGCCCCTCACTGCGGCACTCTGGGCGTTGGCCCTCGGAGCCGCGGATCACCCGCAGCACGCGCTGCGTTACCAGGCCGCCTCCCGATCGTCATCTGGTGGTCGTTGTCGAAACGCCGTCGACGCTTCGGGGTCGATGCCTCAAGACTGGCTCGGTGCCGATCCGCATGCACGAGGACGAGGTTGACGTCGACGAAGCGCTTGTCCGCCGTCTGCTGGCGGAGCAGATGCCCGGACTCGCCGACCGGGCTCTGACGCTGGTCGAGCCGTGGGGCACCGACAACGCCATCTGGCGATTGGGCGACGACCTCGTGGTCCGCCTGCCGCGCATTCAGTTGGGCGACCGACCAAGTCGAGCTGGAGGCGGCGTGGCTGCCGTACTTCGCCGAGCGCCTCCCGATCGCAGTGCCTGTCCCCGTCGCCGTCGGCAAGCCGAGCGATGAGTACCCGTACAGGTGGGCGGTCCATCGATGGTTACCGGGCGAGCCTGCGATGCTCGAGCGGCTCGACTACCCCGTCACGTTCGCTCTCGACCTCGCGAGGGTCGTCACGGAACTGCGGTCCCTTCCAACCAAAGGCGCGCCTGGTGCCGCAATCGAGCGCGACCGTTACACGAGTATGACCAAGACACTCGTCGGGCGATTCAAGACGCCGGCCACCTCATCGACCGGCACGCGGCCACATCCGTTTGGGAGGAAGCGCTGGCCGCTGCCCCCCACGCCGGCCCACCCCTGTGGGTTCACGGCGACCTCGAGGGCAACTGCCTCGTGCGAGCTGGGCGACTGTGCGGCATCGTCGATTGGGCGTCAGCGTGCGCAGGCGACCCAGCCGTTGACGTCCAGGTGGTGTGGTCACCGTTGTTCACTGACAGCGCCCGTCGGCCTTCCTCGACGCCCTCGAAATCGACGACGCCACCCTTGCTCGCGGTCGCGGCGCAGCGATCAATCAAGCCTGTGCCGCGTTGCCTTACTACCTGCACACGTATCCCCTGATCGTCGAGCGGTCGTGGCACAAGCTCGCCGCCCTCGGCGTAGGTCCTGCCACGGGGAGGTAGTTGGCTCCGTGCGACGGTCGTCCGCACCTCCCGCGCATATTCAGATGCACCAACGTCACGACCTTGGGACGCTGTGTCGCGTGGAGGACGACCCGCTATCGGCCGACCCCGCTCATTCTCGGTTCACGACGCGCCTCCGGCTTGAACCGGTCGGCCCCGCCAACGCTCGAGACCTGTGGCTTGTGTACAACGACGACGAGGTTGCGTTTTGGTACGACGACGAGAGGCCGAGCATCGAAGAGGCGGAGCAGCGGGCGAAGTTCATGGGCGACTCGTGGCGCTTCCACGGTGTCCACAAGTGGATCGCGTACGACCGCGTGAGCGGCGAAGTCATCGGTCGAGGCGGGTTGTCGCGCACGCCGGTCGACGACGACTGGGGCCAGATCTACGCATTCCTTCCCGAAGAGCCATGGGTGCGCGTCGCGCATGAGATTCATCGCCCATTCATCGCGCACGCAAACTGGCTCGAGATCGGGTGGGCGCTACGGCGCGAGTTCTGGGGTCACGGCTACGCATCCGAGATCGGGCGCGCCGGGCTGGCGTTTGCGTTCGACGTGCTCGGCGTGCAAGCGGTGGTGTCGTGCACGGTTCGTCACAACGTGCGGTCGCGTGCAGTGATGGAGCGCATCGGCATGCGGTACGCGGGCGAGGTCCGCAGCCGCGGCATGGTCGAAGGGCTTGACGGCGAACAGGACGACGCGCCGTTCGCGGTGTGCGTGTTGCTGCGCAGAGAGTGGGACCGGTCTTCGGCGACCCCCCTGGTTCCATGAGGAAGCACCGGGGGCATCTGATGTCTTGTGGCCATCCGACAGCCAGCTCGTGGTCCGCGGCGCACATATCGCCTAATACACGGGTGGTCCTGGGGGTATCCGCGGCAGGAGTCGGCGTGATTGGGAGCGTGGCGGGATGAGCTCATTCCCGTGTCTGGTCCGGTCGGTGTCGTCGGTGGGCGAGGTTCGTCACGTGCTCGGTGACACCGCTAGTGGATCGTTATCTCGAGTTCGTCGCTGGTCGTTGTCGACCGATCACGGCGCGCCCATGAGGGCTTGGGTTGCGCTCGAGCGTCGACGCGACTGGACGGTTGCGGCCGCCCTCGTTGTCGCCTACTCGCGGTGTGGCGGACGACACCGCGAACCTGTGGGACGGCAGCTCCTCGATCCCCTCCGGGCGAGATCGTCCCACGAGCGGTCAAGCGGATCGTCGCCAGCTCAGGCGCTCGACCACCCTGACCAGGGCTTATCGGGTGGGCGATAGGCGCCTCGATCGCCTGACCTCCACGGTGTGAACGCCCTCGGGACCGTTCGCTGGGGTACGTACAAGGCCGTCTAGCAGGGCCTTACTCCGTGCAGGTTCATCCCGATCCGCAGGTGTTCGTGGAGTTAGGCCCCCATTTGGGGCCCCGGTGATACGCCAGCCCCCTGCCCGTCGGGGACCCGTACACCTTCTATGACGTGGCGGGTTCAAGGGATCCGCGCAACGGCACGTATGTTGCCGCTGACTTCGCGCGACAGGATCCGCGTTCTTTCAGACCACAGTTGGGAGCGTGTCGGGACCTCGTGAAGGAGGATCTCGATGTCATTGACCGAGCGGCGTGCGAAGCGGTTCTTGACCGCCGAGCAGAAGTACGACTTGTGGGTGCGGATGCTCACCGGTCAGCTGTCGACGGTGCAGGCGGCGGCGGAGGCCGGTGTCGATCGGACGACGATCGCCACGTTGAAGCGGGTCGCCCGCGATGGGGCGATTGCCGCGTTGGAGGCGTCACCGCCGGGCCGGCGCCAGCACACCGCGGCCGAGAACGCCGAGCTGGCCCGGCTGCGTGGCGAGGTCGACCGGTTGCAGGGGTGATCGTGGAGCAGGCCATCGAGCTGGCCGCGCTGCGGGGATTAGACGGCGAGCGCCTCTTCGCCACGACGTTCATCCAGCGCACGGCCACCACCGGCGGGGTCGTCCCGGCCCCGACTGAATGCAATGCGTCGACCGCCGGCACCACCGCCGAGGTCCCGTACACCGCTGACTACCACTTCTGGAAGCGCACCGGCACTTGAGGGACGACGTCTGCGACCACGGGCGATCGTACGCGCCGACAGGCCCGACTCCCGATCGCTGATCCGCACAACCCGACGATCACCGCGCTGGGCGGCAAGGAAGGCGAGTTCAGGCCGCAGCCCGACGACACGCACAGACGTACGCCGAGCGTCGAGCAAGCGGCCCTCTTGCCCACGACGAGAAGGTCGAGGCGCCCCAACTGGAACTCCGAGTCCGACGCCATCTCCGGATCGTGCTCGTACAGCGAGCCCACGCTCGTCTTCGTCGCCGATACACATGGTTGTCAGCAACCGGCGAGCGACCATCGCGGAGATGCCGTTCGGCATCCTCGGCCGACCTCCACTCCGGCGTCTGGACGCTCGTCCGGGCTCGTGGGCTTGACACGGGCCGGAGGGTTGATCGCCCGGCCCGTCGCTGACTGTGGTCGGTTCACACGATCTTGGCACCGTGTTCGTCGCTCGAGCTCACCGTGGCAGGACGCATGGATCGCGTCCTTCAACCGGCTGTGCGACGGGCGAGCTCAACAGCTGCACGCCGGTTCACTCTCCGTCTCGCCGTGATCATCGAGGACCAGTGCCTGGGAGCACGGCGGACACGGCCACACCGCGCGGCGTCGACTTCACCCAGGTCGAGATCGTCCAGGCCTGGACCACGTCGACCACCGACAGGGCCCCGTCAGCACAACCTGTGTCTTCGCGGGCCAGCGTTGGGGTGTTGAATCGAAGCCGATGCAGCGCAGCTGGCACCTTCTGGGCCGAGAGCGTGAGCTCCGGCACATTGCCGCCGTTCGAGCTGATGGCGCCGGCGGGGTCGTGATCGTGGGAAAGGCGGGCCTCGGCAAGACTCGTCTGGCCAGCGAGGCACTTGCCCTCGCCGACGGCGCCGGCGACGCTACCGCCCGGCTCGCCGCGACTCGGGCCGCGGCGTCCATCCCGTTCGGCGCGCTGAGTGCCGTCCTGCCGGAGCTGGGGGAGGGGATCAATCCGCTGTACGCCGCCCGGAGGGAGTTCAAGACGTTCGCGGCCGGCCGACCGCTCGTCCTCATGGTCGACGACGCCCACCTGCT
This sequence comes from uncultured Acidimicrobiia bacterium, assembly GCA_963839695.1. Classification (GTDB taxonomy): domain Bacteria; phylum Actinomycetota; class Acidimicrobiia; order Acidimicrobiales; family Ilumatobacteraceae; genus JALZMG01. The sequence continues at coordinate 135,118 of CAWIVW010000017.1, forward strand.
CGACGGGGTTTCGGCGACTCTCATCTTCCAGATGGCGGTGACTCGGGACGCCTTCATCATCGCGACCGTGCGGGGTGGTGAGATCGCCCCCGAGCCGGTCGTGCAGCTGTGGAAGGACGGGCACGCCGATCGAATCGACCTCGCGCCACTGAGTGGGCGGGACGTCGACGCGCTCGTCGGGGCAATCCTCGGCGGCGCGGTGGATCCCGAGTTCTTGGCGACGGTGCGGCGCCTTGCGCAGGGAAACCCGTTGATCGTCCGAGAGCTGCTCCTGTCCGCACAGGATGGCGGTTCCGTCCGTTCCGAGCGTGGTGTTTGGCGCGCTGCGGGACGTGTCACCGTCTCAGGGCGCCTCACTGAACTCGTTGAACAGCGCATCGGAAACCTCGAAGACGATGAGCGCCATGCATTGGAGCTCGTGGCCCAGGGTGAGCCACTCGGCCTGTCCATGCTCGAACGCCTCTCGAGCTCGGCGGTGATGGAGCGGCTCGAGCTTCGCGGACTGCTCGACGTGCGCATGGACGGTCTGCGCACGGAGGTCTGGCTTGCCCATCCGCTGCACGGCGAGGCTGTGCGAGCCAAGGTGTCGCCGCGACGGCGCCGGGCCATTCTGGCGCTACTGGCCGAGGCGGTCGAGCAAGCCGGTGCCCGCCGCCGAGGTGACCTCCTTCGTGTCACGGGATGGAAGATGGAAGCCGGCGTATCGTGCGATCCCGCTCGCCTGATCGAGGCCTCGGTGCAAACAGTGCGGGCGATGTCATGGGATGCCGCAGCCAGATTGGGCCGTGCTGCATGGTCGGCCGACCCAACGTGGCAGACCGGGATGCTGCTCGGGCTCGTCTTACTGCGCATCGGGCGCTACGAAGAGGCCGACACCGTGTTGGCGGCGACCGGTCAGCTCGCAGCGGACGATGTCCAGCGCGTCGACGTGGCCGGCCGGAGGGCCGAGGCGCTGCATCGCGGTCTCGCCCAACCGGAGCAGGCGCGCCAGGTTGTCGCCGACGCGCGCGGCGTCGTCACCGACGTCGATGCGCTCGCCGAGCTGGCGGTGGCGGACGCCACGATCGATCTCTACGAGGGCGGCAGTCGTTCTGCGATCGAGACCGTGGCACCACTTCTCGACGGGCCACCCAGCGGTGCGTTTCTCGGCGCTTCGTTCGTCAGTGCGTTCGGCCTCGCCTTCGACGGTCGGACCGACACAGCACAGCGCCACGCGACTGCGGCTCTCGAGTTGCACAGGGCCGTATGGGATCGCGACGTGCTGCACGACCCGCCATCCGTGCACGTCATTGCCATCGCACAAGGCCTCATCGAAGCCGGCGCCTTTGTCGAGGCGGACCGGATCGTCGCCGAGGAAGAGCAACAAGCAGTTCGGCGCGGCGATCAGCTCACGGCGGGGCTGTGCGCGTGGACGAGTGGGCGCCTCCGCCTCGCTGAGGGCCGGGTGGCGTCCGTGGCCCGTCTGCTCCGGCATGCAGCCGACCATTGGGTCGGCACTATCGGACAGCGACTTCCTCTCAGCGAGCTCGTCATCGCGCTGTCGCTCGTAGGAGACCTGGCAGGTGCTCGTGCAGCGGCGGAGCGGTGCTACGCGATCCCGTCTCGTTGCGCTGACGGTTGGTTGCTTGAAGGTGAAGCGTGGATGGCGACCGCCATCGGGGACTTCGCAGCGGCACGCGCCCGCCTCGACGAGGGCGCCGATGAATGGATCGACGGAGGGCAACGAGCGGTCGCCTCGCGGCTCCTGCACGACATGGCGCGCCTGGGCGATCCGCACGGAGCACTCGCCCGCTTGCGGCACATCGCACGCTCGACTGAGTCGCCGCTGATCGGCGCCCGTTCGGCCCATGTAGAGGCGCTCGCCGCTGACGATGGTGCAGCCCTGGAAGACGTCGTTGCGACCTTCGAGGGCATGGGCGCTCGACTTCTCGCCGCTGAAGCAGCCGCGGCAGCCGCTCAGGCGCTCCGACGCGTCGGCGAGCACCGCCGGGCAACAGCGCTCGCCCATCGGGCGTCTCAGCTGCTGGCTGACTGCGAAGGCGCAACGACGCCGGGCCTGGCGCAGCTGCAAGGTGCGTCGCCGCTCACAGCGCGCGAGCACGAGATCGCCCTCCTGGCCGCCGCCGGACTGACGAGCAAGATGATCGCGTCGCGGCTGTTCTTGTCCAACAGGACGATCGAGAACCATCTCCAGCGGATCTACGCCAAACTCGGTATCCCGGGCCGCCGCCAGCTGGCCGACGCCCTCGGCATCGAGGCCGGCGCCGAGCCGTACGGAGGGGAGATTCCCCCTCGATCGTGGTGAGCGCGCGGGCGGTCGGCTGGCCGGCGCGCGCACCTGCCGGGCGATTCGGCGGGGGGATCATTGCGGTCGCAGCAGTGCAGAAGTCGCCAGCGCTGGTCGAGCACCTTCGTTCGAGCTTCGTGTGCTCCGAGCTCGCTGTCGTCGGCGACCGCGCCGAGCGCCTGACCATCCCAATCGTCGGCGATCGTGCGGCTGCAACCGTCTCCGACAAGCATCCACCCCGAGAGACCTGTCTCTGGCTCATACGTTGCCGCGAGTCGAGAAGCGGGCGCGACGCGCCGATGTCGTCCGGAAGCTCCCCGTTGCTGACGAGCGGCTGCCCGCGCGGTCACGACTCGACACCTGAACGTGGTATGGCGCGTTGCCGGTCACGCCAATGGTGGTCTCCGGCCGGGTCCTGGGTGGGCCACCAGCTGGGAGATGACCGAGCCCGCCCAACCGCACCTCGCAGCGGCAGCCCGGCGTCCTCGACGGCGCTACCCATCGCCAGATCCTCCTGGCTGAGGTCCTCGAGCCGGCCGTCGCCGAGCTCGCCGTCGTCGTCGACGCCGCCGTCCGGGCCGCACCCGACGACCAGCTCGAGAGCGTCGACGCCGTGGTGCGGGCCGTGTTCCGCCCGGCCGTGCGCCGGCCGGCCTTGCTCGGCCTGGTGCGCGAGGTCAGCCGCCTCCCCCGCGAGCAGGCGGAACGCTCCGTGACGTCCGTGTTCTTGCAGTCAGATCGGCCCTCATGGGGGCCGATCTGACTGCAGAAGTTTCGTCGTTCAACTCGGGCAGAAGAAGTGGCCCGGCGTCCCCGGGTAGACCGGATTGGCGTTGTTCTTCACGTCCGGCTTGAAGACCATCGCGATCTCGTTGCCACCCGACGAGGTCTTCACCTCGGGGGTCAGCGCCCCGTCGGTCGTCGGCCTGCTCGAGCAGGTAGTCGATCAGCGCCGGGTTCTGGTCCCGGATCGTGACGTACGCCCCGTAGGTCGCCGGGCAGAGGTACAGGATGTTGTAGGCGCCCGACCCAGTCGAACATCCGGTCACCGTCGATGGGTCCGTTGTCGGCGATGTTCGCCTGCATCGCGTCCTGGTCGTAGCCGCCGTAGACGATGTCGATGTCGTGGAAGCTCTCGACGTCGGCCTCGGCCCACGCGTTCCACGTCGCCGGGAACTGCGGGTCGGGATGGACGTCGAGCATGTCGTCGCCGCGACCACCGTAGGTGTGGTCGTTGCCACGACCGCCCCAGATGGCGTCACCGTTGCCGCCGAGCACCGGGTCGACGGTGCCGGCGCCGTTGGAGTCGCCGCCGAAGATGCGGTCGACGTCGGCGCTCGCCGGGTTCGGGTCGGCCACGACCGTGACGCCGGGCAGCGTCGGGTGCGGGGTCTCCGCCCCGCCGTCGCCGTCGCCCTGGATCAGGTCCTGGCCGGCGCCGCCGTGCATCCAGTCGTCGCCGTCGCCGCCCAGCATCACGTCGTTGCCGTTGATCGACGTGGCGCTGGGTGTCGTCGAAGGCGAACAGCTGGACGAGCCGGAACAGCGTGCCGTCCTGGCAGACGTCGGCGGTGACGAACGGCTCCTGCGGGGCGATCGTCCGTGGCCGGCTCGCACAGCGTGTCGCTGCCCGTCGCCGAGCAGGTCGGTGGTGACCTTGGCGAGGTCGCCGACCACGGCAGTCGGAGCCGTAGCCGCCTTCGACGGCGTCGTCGCCGGCCTGGCCGTACACCTCGTCGTGGCCGCCGTTGCCGAGCACGTGGTCGTTGCCGAACGTGCCGTTCGGCGTCTGGACGTGCACCATCTGGACGTCGCGGCCGACGAAGTCGACGGGTTGGCCGTCCGGGCCGGCGCCGGTCTGGGTGGTGCCCAGCCGCTTGACCCAGCCGTTGTCGCCGATCGCCGCGTCGTCGTCGCCGAGCGTGTCGTCGGCGGAGTCGCCATGGATCGTGTCGGCGCCGTCGAGCAGCGCGGCTCCGAGGTCGGCCCGGGCGTTGGCGAAGATCTTGCCGTCGTTGGCGGAGCCGCCGCCGGCGATGTCGTCCTCGTCGTGCCCGGTGGCGCCAGTGCCGTCACCGAAGATCAGGTCGTTGCCGTGGTTGCCCTCGATCTCGTCGTCGCCGACGCCGCCGAGGATCACGTCACCGAGCCAGCCGGCGCCATCGTCGTCCTCGTCGGCCGTGTCCGGCGAGGCGGTCGAAGTCGGCCGATGCCGGGGCGGTGCCGACGAAGTCGTTGTTGCGGCCGTCGGCGGGATCGGTCTGCGTCGCCGGCTGGGCGCCGTTGCCCTGGCCGAAGATGCGGTCGTTCCCGTCGTTGCCCTGCAGCAGGTCGCCGCCGCTGACCGACGTCGCGATCGCCGGACCACCGTCGGTCTGCACGTCGAACAGCTCGATCGGCGCCCGCGCGAACGACGCGTTGACCGGGACGGTTGCGGTTGACGAGCGCGTTGTCGCCGGTGATCCAGTCGAGGCCGGGCCCGCCGGTGACGACGGTCTCGCCGACGTCGAGCAGGGTGTTGCCGACGCGGTCGCCGTCGATCATGCCGTCGTTGGCCGAGCCGCCGCCGACGAGGTCGTCGTCGGCGTCGCCACCGTCGATGGTGTCGTTGCCGTTGTTGCCCTCGACGTAGTCGGCGCCGGCGTTGCCGCTGCAGCGTGTCGTCGCCGGCCTGGCCGAAGATCCAGGTCGGGCGCGTCGCCGCCGGCTGCACGTGTCGCCGCCGAACGTGCCCGGCAGCGGCCGGCGTCGCGATCGTCGCCAGGTCGAACAGCAGGATCGGGGTGCCCCGGGTCCGGGTAGTCGGGCCGTTGCCGAGCACGGTCCATGCGGGCGTTGTCGCCGGCGATCCAGTCCGCGCCGCACCGCCGTCGAGCAGCGTCTCGCCGCCGTCGGGCAGCCCGGTGCCGACCCGGTCGGCGTCGATGACGCCGTCCTGGGCCGAGTTGCCGCCGACGAGGTCGTCGGTCGCCGGCGTCGCCGTGGATCGTGTCGTCGCCGTCGTTGCCCTCGAGGTAGTCGGGCGCGGCGGCGCCGAGGAACGGGCCCACGGTGCCATGGTCGCCCCACATCGTGTCGTCGCCGACCTCACCGAAGGCGGCGTCCTTGTCGGCGTCACCCTCGATGGTGTCGGCGCCGCCGATCGTGGGATCGAGCAGCGTCACGTTGCGACCGAGGACATAGCCGCTCGCCGTGATGATGGCGTTGTCGCCGGCGATCACGTCGTCGTCGACGCCGCCGGTGATCAGCGTGTCGCCCTCGTCGGCGACGCCGGCCGTGTCCGAGCCGCCGATGAGGTTGTCCTGGCCGCTCTCACCGTGGATCGTGTCGGCGGCGCCGTTGCCCTCGGCGTGGTCGTTGTCCGCCCCGCCGAGGATCGTGTCGGTGCCCCGTCGCCTTCGAGCCGGTCGGTGCCGGGACCACCGAAGAGCTGATCGGTGCCGCCGCTCGCCGACGGGGTGTCCGTCGGCCAGTCGGCCACGGCGCGGTCGCCGAAGACGAGGTCGGCGCTGCTCTCACCGAACAGCTCGTCGTCGTCGGCGCTGCCGAAGACGACGTCGATGTCAGTGCCGCCCCGGATCAGGTCGTTGCCGCTGTCACCGACGAGCAGGTCGACGCCGGCCTCGCCGGTGATGATGTCGCCGTCGCCGGTGCCGAAGGCGGCGTCGGAGCCGGTACCGCCGAAGAGGCAGTCGGAGTTGCCCGTGGCGTTGGCCGGGTCGCAGCTGGCGCGTCGGGCGCCGGTGCCACTGTGACTGTGGTCGACGGACGCATCCATCGCCACCGCCTTCGTGGTGTCCGGAGCGGTCCCGGTCCCGTCGGCGACGCCGAAGGCCGGGTTGGTGACCGAGCCGCTGTCTCCGACGACGATGTCGTCGCCGGCGTCACCCCACAGCAGGTCCGAGTGCTCGTCGCCGAACACGATGTCGTTGTGCTCGTCGCCGTGGGCGACGTCGTTCTCGGAGCCGCCGCGGATGACGTCGTTCTGGGGCCGCCGTTGATCGTGTCGGTCCCGGCGTCGCCGTGCAGCTCGTCGTCGCCGGCGTCTCCGGCGATCAGGTCGGCGCCGTTGCAGCCCCCGGCCTTGTCGTTGCCGGCATTGCCGATGATCTGGTCGTCACCGCCGCCGCCGATGAGGATGTCGTCGCCGTCGTTGCCGGTCATCAGGTCGGTCTCGCTGCCGCCCGCGGCGGGACACCAGCTCGCCCAGTCGGCCTTGTTCCCGATGAACGCCAGCGTTGGCGAGCCGCTCACGGTGCCGGCCGAGCCGTCACCGAAGAGCACGTCGTGGCCGACGTCGCCGGTGATGGTGTCGGTGCCGGCGTTACCGACGATCACGTCGTCGTCGTTCGGCGAGGTGAGCTCGCTCGGGCCGCCCGACAGCGTGTCGTTGCCGGCACCGCCGGTCATCACGTCGTTGCCGGGTCCGCCGGTGAGGCGGTCGGCCGCCGCGCCGCCGGCGAGGCTGTCGTTGCCGAGGCCGGTGCTGAGCGTGTCCTCGCCGCCGTCACCGGAGACCGTGTCGCCGCCGGCGCCGGACTCGACGGAGTCGTCGAACGTCTCGTCGTTCTCGGCGTCCATCGGCGCGACCTTCGAGGGGTCGAAGCCGACGCCCGCCCATTCGGTGACGCCGGCCAGCGACAGATCACCGCGGATCAGGTCGGGAGCACCGCCGGTGGGCGGCGCCGTTGGCCGACGCCTCGCCGCCGATCTTCACGGCGTCCGAGCCCGGGCCGCCCGAGCCGGCGACCGGGATCGTGAACGGAATCGTGTTGCCTTCCTCACCGCCGGGGAGGAAGAGGATCTCGTCATCACCGTTGCCGGCGTCGAACACGATCAGGTCGATCCCGTTCGCCTCCTCCTCGACGCCGTAGCCGGAGACCCGCACGTGCCCGTCGCCGAGCTGGCGAACCTCCATCTTCTCGTCGAGCTCGTTCACCTTGACGTTTCGCGTTCCTGCCCGTGAGCCGACGTTGAGGTACAGCACATTGCCGGCGTCCTCGGACAGGTCCGGGGTCGGCGGTTCGCATGAGCTGGACCATTCGAGCAGCGTGATGCGCAGGAGCTCGAAGCTGTACTCCTCGGTGAAGAAGAACAGGTCGATCTTCACGAACGCGGCGAGGAACGCCTCGATCCGTCCGTTCACGTCGAACAGGCAGATCGGGTTCTGCAGCTTGTCGAGGATCTCCTCGATGCGCAGCTTGCCGTCGGGGTCGGGCGAGTCGTTGAGGTTGAGCCCGAACGTGAGCTCGATGCCGCCCTTGACGCCGGCCGAGATGATCACCAGGTCGACGGACGCGCCGGCCCAGACCCGCCCGAAGAACTCGAGCTCGTTGACGTCGTTGCCCTGGGCGTCGAGGTCGTCGATGAAGATGCCGTCGAGCAGCGCGGCGGCGTTGCCGCCGTCGATCAGCTTGCGAATGCCGACGGTGTCGTAGCCGATGGCGAAGCGCCCGCGGATACCGATCTCACCACCGATCGAAATGGTGATCGGCACCGGGCCGACCATGATCGGGCCGAAGTCCCACGACAGACCGGCCGAAGCCTCCATCGTGCCGGCGTCCCAGCGGATGAGCATGGCGTCCTTGCCGACGAGTAGGCCGAAGATCTGGCTGGCGTCGTCGAGGAACGGGAAGCTCAGGCCGGGGACGCCGAACGTCGTCGGACGCCCCTTGTCGGTGTTGCCGGTGGCGGTCCAACCCGGAATTGCCGGCGATGTCGTTGACGAATCCGTCGCCGCCTTTGGCGTTGGTGACGAACGAGCCGCGGTTCTCCGGGGTCGTCGCCTGCGACGCTTTGGTCGTGTCGACGGAGAAGCTGCCCGGCTCCCGATCCTCGAACGGGTCGGCCGCCAGGGCGTTCAGGCCGAGCAGGTCGCCGAGCGGCAGCTGGAAGCTGGGGTCGTTCTCGGGGAGTTGCTCGACGAGATCGCCGATCGTGCCGACGAACTGGATGATCGACAGGATCGCCTTGACCATGCCGAGGTCGGCCCCGGTCGCCGCTTCGAGCAGCTTGATCATCGTCACCGGCGGTTCGCCGACGAGGGCGGCGAGGTCGGAGACGACTGGGATCGGCGCGTTGATCACGTCGATGATCGGCTTGAACGGATCGATGATCTCGTTGATCCCCTCGACCACCGGCTTCAGGAACCTCGCCAGGTACGTGCCGACGTCGAGATAGAGGTTGCCGAACTCGAACTTCGGTGCTGCGTTCTCGAAGTTGTCCTGATTGGCCTCGAACCCGAAGAAGAGCGTGCCGAGGACCGACGGCAGGTCGGTGCCGGTGCCGGCGATGCCGGTGCGCAAGGCGAGGTTGATCCGCAGAGCGCCGCCGATGGCGGCTTCGACGTCGACGTTGCCGGTCGTCAGCTCGTTGAACGTGATCTTGGTGTCGCCGCCGCCCGTCAGCTTGATCGACGCCTTGCCCTCGATCGTCGTGCGCTCGGCGTCCGGCTTGGCGTCGATGGCCTCGATGTCGAGGAACCCGAGGCGGGCCTTGAGGCAGCGGGCGAGTCCGGGACCGGCACCGTCAGGGTCGACGGCCCACTTGGACGTGAGTTGGTTCTTGCGGAAGGATCCCAGAGCACTTGGCTTCGGAGTTGTCGGCGAAACGGACGAAGGCTTCCAGCGACGCTTCCGGTGCATCGAGGTACGGACCGTCGGTGCGGGACAGGCCGATCCCGGCCTCGAGGCCCCACTTCGCCCCGGCGGTCACGCCACCCTGGACCGACAGCGGCAGGCCCTCGAGGCCGAGGTTGACCGGCGCCGTCGCCTCGATGGTGTCACCGAGCGTGAGTTGCACCGAGATGTCGTCGATGTCCGCCGGACCGTGGGTGTTCGGGTCGCATCTTGTCGACACGCGCACGTCAGGATGACGTCTACGTCGGGTGCGGCGAGGTCTCGGGGAAGAAGTCGGCGAGCAACGCCTCGAGGGCGTTCTTGAGCGCGGTGGCGATGCCGTTCACGGTCGTGAGATCGCCGCCGGTGAGGTCGAGCACCTCGCCGACAACATCGGCGATGCCCTCCAGGCCCTCGGCTGCGCTTTTCAGCGGGTCACCGACCGGCGTCAGGAATGCCCGACTCGGCCACGTCGCGCAGCTGGGCGGCGATGTCGCGGAGCAGCGGGGGCAGTGCCTGCAGGAGGAACGCCGGATCCATCAGCGCGTTGGCCAGCTCGCTGGCGAAGTTCGCCGGCACCACCACGGTGGGTGCCAGATCGAACGGGGCCGGGATCCTTGTTGATCAGCTCGAAGCCCAACTCTCCCAGGAACTTGGTGGTGTTGCCGGACTTGATGGCGAGCGCCAGCCGGGCACAGGCCAGCTTGTCGCCTGCCGGTGGCGGGTTGTCGCCGACGACGGTGTCGCCCGCAGGGAGCAGGCCGCAGCCGTGCGGAAGGCCGGTGACGTCGAACGACGGCGAGGTCTCGCTGATCTTGCCTTCGTCCAGCGTCACCTTGACGCCGAGTTGACCCTTCAGCTGGCCGCCCTTGCCCACACTGAAGTCGTTGCCGGAGGCCCACACGACGCCGGTGCAGGTGAGCGGGATGTTGCCGTCCTGGTCCGCCTGACCTTTGTCCGTCACCGTGCAGGTGGCGTTGTCGCTCGCCCGTTTGATGGTGTCGCCGTTGGTGATCTCGTTGGCGAGCGCAGGGTCGACGACGAGGACGTCGTCGGTGCTGCCCGCGAGTGCGGTGCCGGCAAGGGAGACCTTCGAGCCGGCCAGGGCGCTGAACGGTCCGATGTTCGCTTCGAGCCCGATGTTCTGCGCGTCAACGGGGCCGTCAGGTCGAGTTCGGTGCCGTCGAGGATCTCGGGCTCGTTCCCGTCGAGCGGCACGCCGAGGTTGAACTGGCCGATGGCGGCGTAGGTGACCACCGGTTCGCCGGTGACCTCGAGCGCGGCGAGCGACTGGTCGCCGAGGCTGAAGGCGATGTTGGTCTGCGGCGTCGGGCCGGTCGGCTTGCCCTGGCACTCGACGGTCTTGTTGGGCGGAGCCTGGTCCGAGCAGATGCCGTAGCCGAGCTCGATCTTCAGGGCGGGGCTGCCGTTGAGGTCCTCGAGCGAGAAGGCGAGCGCTTCAGTGGGGATCTCGAGTGTGTTCTCGACGAGCTGCTCGAGGCGGGTCAGCGAACCGGGGGTCGGAGGCGGCAAGGAGGCGCGATGCTCCCCCTGCTCGTCCGTCCACTCCACGACCGCGCTCCACTCGGTGCCCATCGCCAGGAAGCCGTCATCGTTCTCGTCGACGGTGTCGGGGACGGTCAGGGCCTGGGTCGCGTTGCCAGTACCGACGGTGGTGCCGGCCTGATCTGTCGCCTCGGCCACGGTACCGGTCTCGGTGCGGACGATGCTCCAGCGCACGTTCTTCGCCGCCGTGTTGCCGTTGCTCGCATGACACTTGATCCCGCCCTGGACGGCCGGCAGTCCGCGCAGCTCAGCGCCGTTGGCATCGGGAGTGCACTCGACGACAGCGTCGGCGAGACCGCGCATCTCGTCAACGAGCAGCTTCAGCTTGCGTGCCTGGACGGCGACGTCGGACGGCTTGACGCCCCAGATCTCCACGTCGTCGCCGAGCTGGGCCGCGTCGACGGCTTGCTGGAGGACGTCCGCGAACTTGGCGACCGTGTCGAGGATCTCGACCAGGTGCGACAGCGTGTTGCCGACGACCTTGTAGGCGGCGGGACGGCGCCAGCGGCGGGGTGCCCGCGACGTAGCCCTCGGGCACGGTCAGCGTGCAGGTGAGCGTGGAGTTGCTCGGGACGGCCGTGATCTGGCAGTCCGGCTGCCCATCGCGGGTGAGCACCGCGCCGACGAGCCCGGGCTTGGTCGTCAGGTCGGTGGCGTTGGTGGTGACATTGACCTCGATCGGCTTGCCGGCCCCGACGGCGTCCCCTGTTGCCGCAGTCGACGAGTCCGTGACGGTCAGGGTCTCGCTGGCGTCGAAGTCGATGAGCGTGTTGAAGTTGCCCTGGATCGGCGACACGCTCGGCTCGCCGCCGAGCGGCCAGGTGAAGTTGAATTCGCCACTGGCGTTCGCCGCCCGAGTGCTTCGGCGGTCAGGTCGACGTCGCCGTTGACCTGGAGGTTGGTCGCCACGTCGATGTAGGAGAGTGGCTTGGCGAGCAGCTCGGCGATGAGCATCGCGTTGGCGTCGGTCGGGTGGCTCCCGACCGTGACGCCCTTCGGATTGGTGAGCTGGACGGCCAGCGCGGGTGCGCCGCTATCCGGCTTGGACGCCGTCAGCGCGGCCGAGCCGTTGACCTCGAGGAAGCCGAGCCGGCCTTCGAACCCGGCGGAGCCGGTAAGCGCGACGTTGTCGACGCTGAGCACGTTGCCGGAGTCCGGCGGCCTGACGAAGAAGCGGCGGGATTCGGTGCTGGTCCCGGGCGACTCCGGGGCAGGCCCGATGTCAGCGGCGTCCTCGGTCAGGATCATCCCGACTGAGAGGTCGGCGTTGATCGGCCCGACGTCGAAGCCGATGCTGCCCTTGCTCGACAGCCCGGTGAGGTGGGTGTCGGCGGCGAGGCTCGTGCCGGCGTCGACGCCGGCGGAGCGGGCGAACTCGGCCGACTGGAACGACAGGTCGAACTCGAGCGCCTCGAGGTCCGGGTTCCACGTCACACCCGAGAGACCGGCTTGCGTGGTGAGTTCGGCGATCAGTTGCTGGATCGTCTGGGGCCGCTGCTGCACGGTCATCGGCACGCCGGTGTCGTCCGGCGCGAACGTCAGCGTCGTCGCGAAGTCGCCGTCCTGGGTCATCTGGAAGATCACGCTCGTCGTCGGTTCGACGGCCACGCTGGTGAACGAGTCGTTGACCGCGGTCAGCCGGGAAGCGCCGATGGGGTTCCACGTGACGGTCGTGCCGGCACGCGGCTCGTCGCCGGCGAACGCGCGGCAGGCGACGTACTGGCCGTTGACGAGGTCGGTGGCCGGGAGCAAGGGGACGTTGTCGGACGGCGACGGTTCCAGGGTGCCCTCCGGGAAGGCGCCGCAGTTGAGCTGGACGCTGCGGCTCTGCACGTAGTCGTAGAGCGGCTTGACGGCGTCGAAGACCTTGTCGAAGTCACTGTTCTCGAGCCCGGCCGGGATGAACAGCCCGCCGTCGAGGAACGGCAGCGGGCGGTCGCCGGCGATCATGCCGGCGCCGAAGGTGGAGATGATCTGGTTGAGCCCGGCCAGCGCGCTGTCGGGGCCGAGATTCGTCAGCACCGCGATCGGATTCTCCCCGGCCAGCGAAACGTCGAAGACGGGCTCGGCGCCCTCGAACAGTGCGGCGTCGGTGATCGACACGGTGCCGGTGAAGTCGATGCCGGCGACGTCAGCGGTCAAGTCGATCGTCGCCGCGAGCTCGTTGCTCCCGGCGTCGTGGTCGAACGACACGGCCATCACGTCGGCGATGTCCGCCGTCGTCAGCTCGCCAAGCGTGAGCCGCCCCGAGCCATCCGGATCGGTGAGCTGCAGCGAGATCGTCGACGCGACGTGGAACGTGCCCGTGGCGTCGGCCTGGGCGAAGCCGAACTGCAGGCTCTCATTGAGCGCTTCGTCCATCGACACGGTGATGTCGAGTTCGGGCAGGTTCGTCAGCGCGAATTCGTCGCCGCCTCCGACGCTGCTGTCGAACTCGGCCGAGATGGTCGTCGCCGGCATCGTGACGTGGAGCGTCACCTCGCCGCCGAGAAGCTGGACGTCGCCGTCGACGACGCCGAGTTCGACCGGCACGTGACGATCGATGGCCAACTTGAACGACAGCGCGTCCTTGGGATCGCCGTCGTCTGCGGTCACGTCGCTGAATGTGAAGCCACCGCCGTCCAGCCCGTCGATCGCAGTTTCGAGATCGGCGTTGTCCGGGAGCGTGGCCAGTTTGGCGAAGGGGCTGTGCAGGTCAAACAGCTGGGCCGGGTTGGTCGCCAACCCCGGAACGAGCTCGTTCAGCTCCGACAGGAGGCTCGACTCCACGAGCTTGTCGCCGCGTCCGTGAGCGGCGATGTGAGGGCCGGCAGTGCGGTCGCCTGTGCCGGCGACGTCGGGAGGACCACCGCCGAGGAGCCGGCGAGGATCGAGCCGGCGAGGAGCGCGGTCAGTCGCTTCGAAAACATCAGAATCCCAGTCCTTTCACCCGGCACGTCGCCGGTCCCGCGGTGGGCGCGAAGGTCGCGAAGGTCACGAAGGTGGTCACGGCGGCAACTTCAACGGACGCGGGCCCGCCGCGCATGAGTAGCCGGTACTCAATCCGCCGGCGCGGCCACTGAGTGCCCGCCTCGTGGCTCGATGGGCGCACCCGGCAGCAAGCGCGCGACGAAGGGGCCTCCTCGCGGGAGGCCCCTACGTCGCAGTGGTTCGCCGAATGGCAGGACTCAGGACGAGCTGGCGCCCCGAATGAGCTCGGACAGGTCGGCGCGGGGAAGGATCCGCTCCTTGCCGCCGACGTCGAGCACGGTCTTGCCCCCGGCGGTGCGGGCGTGCTTCGCCAGCCAGTCCTTCCCGGCATTGGTCGCCGAGGTGACGGTGTCGGCGCCGAAGGAGTTGATTTCGATGTCGTCGCCGTCGCCGCCGTCGAGGACGTCGTCGCCCGGTCCGCCGATGAGGACGTCGTCACCGGCACCACCGGACAGGACATCGTTGCCCTCGCCGCCGACCAGGACGTCGGCGCCATCGCCGCCGTTGGCCGTGAGTTGGATCGCCCCTGCCGCCAGCGCCGAGGCCTCCACAACATCGTCGCCGGCCAGCGCGTTGACCGTCAGCCGGTCGTTGGCGGCCTCGGCGCCGGTGATATTCACCTGGGCGGCCAGGCCGAGGACGGAAGCTCCGCTGGCGTCGCCGACCGCCAGGGCGACGTCATCGCCGTTGGTGCCATGGACGATGACGTTGTCGGGCTGGGCGTCGCCGACGCCGCCGCCGGCGGCGAGGTTCGTGTTGACCTCGGTGACATCGGTGCCGGACAGGTCGTTGACGACGACGTTGTCGGCGCCGCCCAGGGCGTTGAAGTCGATTCCGTCGATGTCGTTGAGGTCCATGAGCACGGAGGCAATGTTGCGGGTGAACAGGACGCGCCCGCCGTTGGCGAAGATGTCGATGTTCTCGGCGACGTTGGCCCCGTTGAACAGCATGTTGTCGAAGCCGGCCTGGCCCTCGAGGGTGTCGTTGTCGTCGCCCGGGTTCCAGGCGAAGGCGTCGTCGCCGGCGCCCATGAAGGCGGCGTCGTTGCCGTCGCCACCGTTGATCAGGTCGTCGCCCTCACTGCCGATGAACACGTCGGCTCCGAGGCCGCCGTTCATCGTCTGCTGGATGCCGTCGGCTTCCAGCGAGCTGGAGTCAACGACGTCGTCGCCGCCCAACGCGTTGAGCGTCAGCCGGTCGTTGGCCTGCTCCTGGAAGAAGATGTTGGTCGTCGCTTGCAACCCGAAGACGTTGATCCCGCCGGCGTCACCTGCGGCCCCGAAGACGTCAGCGCCCTGCGTGCCGTTGACGGTGACCGTGTCGGCGGCGTCGTCGCCGCCGCCGTTGGGTCCGCGCAGATCGAGGCCGTTCTGCTTCATGTCAGTGCCGCTCAGGTCGCCGACGACGATGTTGTCGGCGCCGCCGAGGGCCCGGAAGTCGATCGTCTCGACGTCGTCGAGGTCCATCGTCACGTTGGCCACGTCGCGGAAGAACAGGACGCGCCCGCCGTTGGCGGAGATGGTGACGTTCTCGCTGACGTTGGCGCCGAAGAACAGCATCGAGTCCGTGCCGTCCTGGCCCTCGAGGGTGTCGTTGCCGTCGCCCGGGTTCCACTGGAGCACGTCGTCGCCGGCGCCCATGAACGCCAGGTCGTTGCCGTTGTCGCCGAACATGAAGTCGTTGTTGTCGCCGCCCAGGAACACGTCGGCACCTTGGGACCCGAGGATCGTGTCGTCGCCGGCGCCGCCGTCGACCGTCAGCTTGATCACACTGGCCGGCACTGTCGGTCGCGGTGACGCCGTCGTTGCCGCCCAAGGCGTTGACGACCAGGCTGTCGTTGGCGCCCTCGGCGTTGGCGATGTTCACCTGGGCCGGCAGCCCGACGACGGCGACCGAGGTGCCGGCGCCGAAGATGTCGATGATGTCGTCGCCGTTGGTGCCGTTGACGATCACGGTGTCCGGCAGGGCATCCCCTGCGGTGCCGCCGACGACACCGGCGAGGTTCGGGTTGATCTCGACCACGTCGGTACCGGACAGGTCGTTCACCGTGGTGGTGTCGGTCCCGCCCAGGGCGTTGAGGTCGACCAGCTCGACGTCGTTGAGGTCCATGACGATGTTGCCGATGTTGCGGGTGAACCGGACCCGCTCACCGTTGGCCGACGCGTCGAAGATCTCGTCAGCGCCGCTGCCGTTGAACAGCATCGTGTCGGTGTCGTCCTGGCCCTCGATCACGTCGCTGCCGTCGCCCGGATCCCACTGGAACGTGTCGTCGCCGGAGCCGAGCAAGGCGACGTCGTTGCCCTGCTGACCGTCGACGAAGTCGTCGCCATCGCCGCCGCGCAGCAAGTCGATGCCGTTGCTGCCGAGGATCGTGTCGCTGCCCGCACCGCCGTCGACGGTGATCTTGATCAGGGCCGCGAGGTCGCCGGTCGCGGAGAATCTGTCGTCGCCGGCGTTGGCGTTGACCACCAGGTTCTCAGTGGTGCCGATGTCGATCGAGAACGGTGCCGGGTCGAGGCGATCGAACCGGACGCGGGCGCCGTTCGCCGTGGCAGTGAACACCTCGGCGCCGCCGCCGCCGTTGACCTCGGTCGTGTCGGTCCCGAGAGCGCCCTCGTTGAGGTCGGTGTCATCGCCCGGGTTCCAGATCATCCGGTCATTGCCGCTCTCGCCGAAGACCTGATCGTCCTCGTCGCCGCCGGTGAGGGTGTCGTTCTCGCTGCCGCCGAACAGGAAGTCGAAGCCGCCCTGGCCACGGAGGGTGTCATTCCCGGCCTGGCCGAATAGTTGGTCGCCGCCCGACCCTCCGGTCAGGATGTCGTTTCCGGTTCCGCCGAACAGGTTGGCCCGCGGCAGTGCCCCATTGGCCTGGTTGAGCGTGATCGTGTCACTGCCGCCGAGGCCGAACACCTGGATCAAGCTGGTGTTGGCCACTGTCGGAGAGCCTCCGACGACCTGGACGGCGCCGCCGTTGACCAGGAGCTGGCCGGCGGCGTTGCGGCTGATCTCCATGTTGTTGTCGAGACCGTCACCGAAGACGGTGAGCACTCCGGCGTTGGCGCTGAACGTCGCGGTCACTGCCGCGCTCGCATGCTGGCTCGCCGCCCACATGACACCGGCACCGATCGCGGTGCCGACGAACAGCCGGCGCGCCGCGCGTCTCCGGCTGCGATTACTTCTTCCATTCATTGTGCTTCTCCGTGTTGTGGTTTGTCTGGTCGCGTCTCCGCGATCGAGTTCGGGTCTAGGAGCGACGGCGGCGCCGAGGGCGACGCGCGACCGGGCGCCGCAACCGGGAGGTCCCGGCGCGGCGCAGCAGTTCGCGGCGACGCTCCTCCACCACTGCCTCGAGCAGGTGAGGATGGTGCATGTACATCCTGGGTCAGCGCCTCTTCGTCCGCTGACGCGTCGAGAGCGCTCCGATCCACAGGGATGCGGGCCTCCCGAGGAAGTATGCGGGGCGGTTAGGCGGGCGGTGGTGCCGGTGCGTGTCCATCTGTTTGTCCTTCGACTCGTCGTTCGTTTCGCCGATGCACGTGACTGTGCGTCACGGCCGGGCGGTCTGGCGTGAGTAGGCGGTACTCAATTCGCTCGAGGACCGCTTCGGCCGAGCTCGAACGGCTCGGAAGCCTCTACCGCAGAGGAGCCTGCGGGGGTGTCGTGCTGATGCGGCCGGTGGGTGTCGGCAAGACCCGCCTCGCCGAGGAAGCCTTGCGCCTCGCCGAGTGGGCCGGTCGGAGGGCGGAGCGCGTACACGCCCTGGCAGGACTCTGGGAGATGTCAGCCGCGGTCGACGCCCAGCGCCGCGGGCAGCTCGCGGCGGCCTCGGACACCCAACTTCGCGTAGATGCGTTGGAGATGGTTCTCGACCGTGCGCTCCGACACGTACAGCTCGTCGGCGACCTCGCGGTTGGTGTGACCCCGGGCGGCGAGCAGCGCCACATCGAGCTCTCGGTCGGTGAGTGGGGTGACCGCTTCGAGGTCGGCGAGCGCCGGCGTGTGGGCGCCTTCGCATCGGTCGGCGAGGGCTCGGGCGCGTTGGGCCGCCGCCGTCGCCATGCGCCCGTCGCCGGCCCGCCGCCAGGCCCGGCCAGCGGCGGCGAAGCCCTCGGCCGCCAGAAGCGCGGCGCCGAACCCCTCGAAGGTGCCGGCCGTCGCCTCCATCCCGGCGGGGTCGTTATCGATCAGCGCCCGCACGTGGGCGGCGCGGGAGGCGATGAACGGTGTGTCTCGGGTCGCCGCCAGCTCGGTGAGCCGCTCCACCGCCGCCTCGGTCCCACCCATGCGGGCGAGGGCATGGAGCAGGTGGGTGGCGAAGCCACCCTGACCGATGGCGATGGCGTCGTTGGCGCCCCGATCGAGCATCGACCGGGCCTCCGGCAGACGGCCCTCCGCCGCCGCCAACCACGCCCGGCCCTCCACCACGAATGGGTCGTAGATCCGAAGCCCTCCGCCCAGGGAATCGGCGGTCTCTTGGGCCGCTTGGGCGCCGCTGACGTCGCCGACCAACGCCCGGGCGGCGACCAGATGCCCGAGGGCCATCCGCCGATGACCGCGGTAGCCGAGCACGCTCATCAGCTCGTCCGCAGCGCAGCCGTGGCGCGCCGATGTGGCGACCCTGCCCTGGAGGAGACAGACGCGAGACAGCACGACTCGGTACCACGCCGCTCCCCGCAACCGGCCCGTCTCCTCGCAGCGCTGGAAGCGACCACGAGCGAGATCGTGGGCCTCATCGAGCCGGCCCTCCTCGATGAGGGCCAGCGCCCGGTTGTACACGTGAATGTCGGGTGGCTGGTAGAAGAGCTCGTTCTGCCACATCGCGGAGTGGACGGCGCGAGCCCGCTCGGCGAGGTGGCGGGCCGCTTCGGGACGGCCGTCACAGAACAGAAGGGGCTCGGCGACGATCGCTCCGGCGACGAACGGACGGGGGCGCTCCGCCGCAAGGAGCGGTTCGACGGCGCTCATCGCCTCCCGGAAGCGGCCGACGAGCGCGTCGATGCTGGCCCGATAGGCGACGAGCTCGCCTGCCGCATCGGCCTCCTCGATCCTCTTCAGCGCGGCGTCGAGCACCTCCCGAGCCTCGGTCTCGCGCTCGAGGGAGAAGCAGAGACCCTCGGCCCGGGCCACCGCGGCCGCGGCCCGCTCGTCGTCGGTCGTCGCCACCGCCTCGGTGGCGGCGAGAACCTCATCCGCCGCCTCGTTGCGACTCAGCAGCGACAGGGCGACGCCGTAGGTGGCGCCGGTCTCCCACGAGCGGTGCTTCTCCCACGCCGCCCGCCCGAGACGGGCGGCAGCGTCGTAGTCGAACGCGCGGAGGCTTTGGCGGGCAGCGTCCAGCATCAGGTCGGGATCGGTCGGGATGCCGGCGTCGAAGCGCCAGGTGGCGATCCGCAGCCGGTCACCCCGGCGCCGGGCACCGCACTCCTCGATCGCGGCAGCCAGCATGCCGAGGACCCGGCGCAACCGGATCGGGGTGATCCGGGCTCGCAGGACCTCACCGTGGAAGGGGTGGGCAAGCCAGGCCTCGAATCGTCGGCCATCGGCACGGGCGTCGAGCAGCCCCTTCCGTTCCAGCGAGCCCACCACCTCAGGTGCGCTCAACCGGTCGAGGAGGGTGACCCCGAGCGGCTCGCCCATCGCCAGCAGTTCGAGGGCGGCGGTCTCCTCGTCGGAGAGGGCGCCCACCCGCTGGTCCACCAACTCGACAAGGCGGGAGGAGATGGGCAGCGGATCGGTGAGCACCCAGCGGCCGTCGTCGCTTCGCAGCGCTCCCGTCTCGCACGCGCCAAGCACCAGCTCCCGAACGGCCAACGGGTTGCCGCGGGCGGCGACCCGCACCGCTCGCGTCGCGGCCGGATCGACCTCGCCTCCCAGAACCCCCGCGGTCAGCTCGCCGATCTCCGTGTCGGGGAGCACGCCCACGTCGATCCACTCGGCGTGGCCGTCCTTCCACATTGCCGTGATCGGCTCGGACAGCCGCTCACCGGCCCGGACGGTGACCACGACGAAGACCTCGCGGTGGGCGGCGACCTGGAAGAGCAGCGTCGCCGACACGTCGTCGAGAAGGTCCGCGTCGTCGCCGAGCAGGACCAGCTGGCGGTCCCCCGCCAGTCGTCGCAGCGCCTGGCGCCCGGCGACCAGCGGGTTGATCCGCTCGCCCAGGTCGGGCAAGACGGGCGCCAGCGCCCCGAGCGGGATCGCGGCCGCCGCCCGGGTGGCCGCCACTCGGGCCGTCACCGCACCGGCGGCCTCGGCTTCGGCCAGCGCTTCGATCGCCAGTCGTGTCTTGCCGACCCCGGCCGGGCCGACCAGGACAACCCCGCCCCGACCCGCCCGGCGGGCGTTGGCGATGCGCGCCAACTCGTGGCGTCGCCCGACCAACGGCCAGGTACCGGTCACCGGACCAGTATCCCATCCCGCCGCGCGCACGGCCCTGATTGAGTACCGGATACTCACGACGGCGCGGTGGCCGCGAGGTCAGGATCGCCTCATGTCCCACACGATCACGCGACCCCCCGGTGCGGCGTCGCGGCTCCTGCGCCACGTCGATGGCGTCGAACTTCCCGCCGCCGGCACATGGATCGTTCCTCGCACCCACGCCACCATCGAGTTCTCCGAACGGCGACGCTTTCGCCGTGACCACAGCTGGAAGGGACGGGCGAGGGAGGCCGCGGTCATCCTCTCCGACGATCCTGGTGACGTCCTCGTCGCGGTGGCCCTCGCCGGCCAACCCCTCGGAACGGCCGATCCGCTGCTCGAGCTCGTGGCCCACAGCGTCCAGGGTCCGGGCCGCTGGATGCTGTCTGGTCGGGTGATCGACAACACCGGTGTCCTGCCGGTGAGTGCAACCCTCGATTACCACGGCGTCTGGCGCCGCGGCGCCCGGCCCTACGGATGGTTCGTGCTGGCCGGCGCGATCAGCGAACCGGCGGTCGCCAGACGGCGGCTGCGGTTCCGTTTCGAGCTGCTTGCGCACCCCGTCCTGGCTACCGGTTGAGCACGACGGCGAGCTCCTGACCGAGGGTTCGTTCGGGGTTGTCCCTCACGAAACCCTCCGATGGCGTGATCGCTCGGACGGATTTCCCTGCGATGCCGACCGCGAGCTTCGTGTCGCTAGCGGCTGAACGCGGTGGCCAGTTCCTGCCGGTTCGACACGCCGAGCTTGTCGTAGATCCGTTGCAGGTGGTTCTCGACGGTGCGGTGCGACAGGTTGAGCTTGTCGGCGATCTCCCGGCTCGACAGCCCGTTGGCGGCCAGCGCGGCCACCTCGTGCTCGCGGACGGTGAGCGCGACGTACCCGGGGCCGGTTCGCGCCGCAGGTGAGCGGGCACCCTCGCACTGCGCGGCGAGCCGGCGGGCGAGCTCCTCGCAGGCCGCGGCCCGGCGACCGAGGCCCTCTGCCCGCCAGGCGTTGGCGGCGTCGAGGGCGGCCTCGTGGGCCACTTGCGCGGCGCCGAGCTCGGCGAGGCGGTTGGCCGCCGCCTCCAGCGGCGCCGCCGCGCCCGACGCCAGAGCCCGAGCGTGCTCGGCGAAGGCGGGGACGAGATCGCCGTCGACGAGCTCGCCGAGCTCGGCGAGACGGACCTGTTCGGGGCGGGGGTCGCCGAGCCGGGCGACGTCGTGGCGCAACAGCGCCTCGACGACGAGCTGGTCCGTGTCCGCCGCCCGCGCCGCCGCGTCACGCAGCGCGGCCACGGCCTCGGTCGTCGCACCGCTTGCGGCGGCGGCCCACGCCCGGCCCCGTTGGACGAGGTCGAGCTCGAGCCTCTGTCTCGGTGACGGGGCGAGCGCGGTGAGTTCGGCGAGTGCGGCCGCGCTCTCGGACCACTCCGACCGCATGCCGGCGGCGAGGGCGACGCCGCCGAGGGTCCAGCGCAATCCCGCGAGGTCGTTGATCTCCCGGTAGACGGCCGCCGCCTCCCGGAATTGCCGACCGGCCGTCGCCAGCCGGCCCTGGTGAACGCAGATCCGGCCGGCGTGCATTGCGAAGGCCGCCTGGAGGTCGTCGTCTCTGGCGGCGACCGCAGCGTCGTAGCCCTTGGTGACCAGGTCGGCGGCTTCCAGCGGCTTCCCGGCGGCGAGCAGGGCGCACAACGGGCCGACGAACTGCGCCTCGGGCAGGTATCCAGCCGTGACGCCGAGACGGGAGCGGGCTTCGTATCCCTGGTGCCCGACGGCGATCGCGTCCTCGAGTCGGCCGCACACCGACATCGCGATCGACACCGGCCCCGCAGCGCGCCAGAAGAGCGGGCTGTCCGGACGGTCGAGGAGCGGGCGGGCAGCCTCGATCGCCTCGACCGGGCGGGGCGCCCGCGCCAGGATGTTTGCGACTGACGCCCGTACCTGGTCGACGAGGTCGGTGTCGGGCACGACGGCGATCGTCTCGTCGAGGACGGCGAGGGCGTCGCCCGCACGGTCGAGGTACAGGCCGAGCACGATCACCCGGCTTTCGGCGACGTCGACCCGTTCCTTGTCGCTGGTCGCCTCCGCGGCAAGCTCGGCCAACAGATCCGCCGCTTCCTGGTGACGGCCGGCTTTCATCGCCGAGCGGGCGAGCACCAGCCCGGCCCGTACGCCCGAACCGGCTGCTCGAGCCGCCTTCGCCAGCCGCTCGGCGAGGGTGAAGTCGTTCGCCTTGTAGGTGCGGTGGGCGGCGGTAGTGAGCAGGTCGGCATCCACCGGCTGACCGGCGTCGAGCCGCCAGGTGGCGACCCTGACGACGTCGCCGAGCCGGGGCATGCCGGCGGCCTCCACCACGTCGGCGAGGGAGGCGCAGACCCGCCGGTGTCGTAGCGGCGGCATGGTGGTTCGCACGGCCTCGCCGTACACGGGATGCGTCAAGGCGATCAGTGGCGCCCCGCCCTCCTCGACCACCTCCACCAGATCCTCGCGCTCGAGCCGCTTCAGCGTGTCGAGGTCGACCAGCTGGCCGACCTGGTCGAGGTCGATCCGCTCGGCGACAGCGAGGAGGTCGAGCGCCGCCCTGGCAGCGGTGTCGAGCCCGTCCAGCCGGAGCTCGACCAGCTCGACCAGTCTCGGCGGGATCGCCGCGGATCCACGCAGCCGCCAGATCCCGCCCTCCTCGCGAAGTGCGCCCGCGGCGACAGCGCCGAGGACCAGCTCGTGCAGGAAGAGCACGTTGCCCCCGCTCGCCTCCCACAGCCGATGCCGGGTCGCTCCGTCGACCGGCCCGCCGAGTACCGCGGCGAGCAGCTCCCCGGTGTCGCGACGCGACAACCCCTCGAGCTCGCGCCGTTCGGCCAACCCGCCGGTCCAGAGCGTCTCGATGGCGTCGGGCGCCGATTCACCCGCTCGAACCGTCAGCACCGTTCGGCAGAGCCGCTCGGCCACCACCTGATGCACCAGCGTCGCCGTGCCAGGGTCGAGCAGCTGGGCGTCATCAACCGTCACCAGACGTGTCAGCCCGCCGTCGGACGTGGTCAGCACACGTCTCGCCTGGGCCAGCAGCTCGGCCGCCGGCACATCCTCCATCGGTTCGTCAATCAAAGGGGCTATGGCGCCGAATGGGATCGACGTCGCCGCCTTCATCCCCACGATCATGTTCGTGGACCAACCGCGCTCATCCGCGTGATCGGCGATCTCGCGTGCCAGCCGCGACTTGCCGACCCCCGCCGCGCCGGCGATCACGACCGACGCCGCCGCATCGTGGTCGAGACGCTCGAACACCGCGGCGAGCTCGGCATTCCGGCCAACCAGAGGCCAGTCCGTCACTCCCGTAGTCTGCCCGCGCCCGTGGGTCCGTGAGTACCCGCACAGTCACCGCAGCCAACGGGCGAACGTTGAGTATCGGCTACTCATGCATCCGAGCCCGACCAGGACGAAGCTGTGATGAAGATCCGAACAAGAGGGGACCAAGGCCATGACCACCATTGCTGCCGACGAGCTCCAGCCCGGAGATGTCGTCATCCACGGCGGGCACCGACGCCGGATCACGCGCGTGGACCGGCGCGACGGTTGGGCCTGGCCGATCGCGGCGGACGACACCGGGTGGGCCATCGCGCTCGATCATCACCCCATCGCCGTTCACCGCGTGGCGGCTTGAATCACGTGGTGGCCGACACGATCTTCGCCGATCGTCGAATCGCGGAGATCGAGATGGTCGGCGTCGATCCGGCGGCGGCATCGTTGAGGGTGGCGCGTTCGAAATCGAAAGCCGACGCCGTGCGTTGGTTCCTCGGCTCACGTGGGCCCGCTCGCCGGGTGAGTAGGAGCTTGGCGGGGATTGAGTAACGGGCGCTCATGCGTGATCACGCTTCGGGGCGCACGCTGGCGGCATGATCACCAAGACACAGATCGCCCTCGTCCAGTCTTCGTTCCGCCACGTGCTGCCGATCGCCGAGGAGGCTGGGCTGCTCTTCTACGAGCGAATCTTCACCCTCGCCCCCGGAACCCGGGCGCTGTTCGACAACGACATCCGCACCCAGGCGAAACGCACGATGGCGGCGGTAAAGACCGCCGTCGATGGGCTCGGCGACGTCGACGTCGTCTTCCCGTTCCTCGTCCGGCTGGGCGCCCGCCACGTCCGCTACGGCGTGCGGCACGAGCACTTCGACGTCGTCGGTGCCGCGTTGTTGTGGACGCTCGAGCAGGGTCTCGGCGAACACTTCACTCCTGCGGTCCGCGACGCCTGGGTGGCGGCGTGGGACGTGATCGCCGGCGCCATGCGCGAAGGCATGCGGCGGGCCGAGACGATGCTCGAATCCGAGCCGGTGGCGGTCTGAAGGAGCGCGGATCGTCAGCCGGTCGGCTCGCGGCGGGGCCGACGGGCGTCCAGCCGAAGCGCTCACGTCGGCGGCGGCCGCCATCATCACCTCGGCGACGAGGTTGTAGGCGCGCCGCCACGCCGCTTCCAAGGCGTCGTCCCATTCGGGGGCGAGGTGGGCGGCGAGTGCTCCGATCAGCGCCTCGCCGACGGCGTGGTAGTGCCGGGTCTGCACGCCGTAGCCGACGTGGCGGGCGGCGAGCTCGCGGACCCTGGAGGCGAAGGTGTCGAAGGACGAGATCGCCTCGACGATGGCTTCGAGTTCGTTGGCGAACTTCACGGACATGATGTCGGGGCCGTCGGTGAACAGCGCCTCGGCGGACGGGTCGGCGGCAAACAAGTGGGCGTAGAAGTCGACTGCCATCGCCGGGGCGGCGTCGCCGAGCCTGGCGTACGACGATTGCACGAGCTGGAGCTGCTCCGGTGTCATGGTCGGTTCCCGTCTGCTCCGAGTGCGGCGGCGAGGGTGGCGCGACTGGACACGCCGAGCTTGTCGTAGACGCGTCGGAGGTGGTTGTCGACGGTGCGCACCGACAGGTACAGCTGCTCGGCGATCACCCGGCTCGATTGACCGTCCGCCGCCAGCAGGGCGATCTCGCGCTCGCGATCAGTGAGCGGCACGACGGTGGTGGTGCCAATCAACGCTGGCGTCGTCGCGCCCTCGGAGCGGGCCGCGAGCTCGCGGGAGCGGACGTCGAGAGCGGTCGCCCGGCGTTGCTCTCCCTGCCCCCGCCACGCGTCCGCGCCGGCGGCGGCAGCCTCGGCGGCGAGCAGCAGCGCGCCGAGAGCTTCAAACTGCTCGGCGACTGCGGCAAGGCGACCGGCGTCGCCGGCTCCAAGTGCGGCGGCGTGTACGGCTTTGGCGGCCACCAGCGGGCTGTCGGTCCTCGCGGCCAGTGCGGCGAGGCGGGGGGCGACAGCGGCGGCAGCGCCCACGCGAGCGGCGTCGTGGAGCAGCCACGCCGCGGCCGGAAGATGGCCGGTCGGCTCGGCGTCATCGGCGGCGGCGAGGAGCAGGTCGCGGGCGGCGGGGATCGCACCAGCGGCGACCAGCGACCACGCCCGTGCGAGCGGAAGTTCGGGGGCGAGGAACCCGAACCCGGTGGTCAGCGCGTCGACGTCGTTGGCGCGGGCAGCACTGGCGGCGGCGTCTCCGAGCAGGCTGTGGGCGACGGCCTCGATGGCGTACGCGGCCGGCCGCAGCCCCTCCAGCCGCGAGGCGTCGATCGCGGTTCTCGCTCGCGCCGTCCAACCCAGCGCAGTGGTGGGCCGGCCCTGGGCGAGGGCGCAGCGGGCGAGGTGGACGCCGAGCCAGGCCACACCGAGCGGCGTGCGAGCCCGGGCGGCGACCTCGAACCAGGAGCGACCCCGCGCTTCGGCCTCGTCGAGGCGTCCCGCTTGGACCAGGGCGAACAGCAGGTTCACGCGATGCGTACCCGGGTTCGAAATGGCGAGCTCGTCTCCGAGGGCGAGATGGTCGTCGTACGTGTGCTCGCTGAGTGCCATCGCATCGGCGGTTCGCCCGGTCATCGCCAGAGCGGCGGCACGGGCAATGGCGGCGAGCACGCGCACGCGAGGCTGCGTCAGGTCGACTCGTTCGAGCATTGCCAGCGCGTCGAGCGGGCGTCCCGAGATCGCCACCACCTCGGCCTCCCCGGTCAGCAGCTCGTCACCGCGGCGGTCGAGGTCACCCTCGAGGCCGCCGCTCGGCCGACCTCGGCGGCGTCGGCTTCGCGCCGGCAGCCGCGGAACAGGTTGCGCCGGCGCACCGTGGCGACCCGCACGACCTCATTGTCGCCGGAGGCCCGCCCGGTGGCATCCATCAGCACCGCCTCGGCCTCCTCGAACGAGCCGAGGTTGTAGAGCGACTCGCCGAGCACCAACCCGGCGGCGGCCGACGGCTCGACGGCGAGCGCCGCCCGGGCCAGCGTGGCGGCCTGACGGAAGTCGTGGTCGTAACGCGCCAGGCGGGCCGCCCGCAGCAGCAGCCCGGGATCGGCCCGTCCGGTCGCCTCCAGGCGCCAGGTTGCGATGCGCAGCGGATCCTCCCGCCGCCGGGCCCCCCACCCCTCCACCGCCGCCGCCTGGTCCAACAGGATCGAACGCTTCCGCAGCGCCGACAGGCCGGCGCGCAACACGTCGCCGTGCAGGGGATGGGCGAGTCGCACCGACTCGCGCCGGCCATCGCGGCGGACGGTGATCAGGCCATCGCGCTCGAGCCCCTCCAAGACGGCGAGGCCAGCGGTGGCCTCGAGCTGACCAAGACTGACCGGCTGGCAGAGTGCCAGCCACTCGAGCACGTCCCGAGCTGTCGGATCGAGCGTACCGACCCGCGCCTCGACCAGCTCGCGGAGACGAGTCGGGGCGGCCAGCGGTGCGTCGAGGCACCAAACCCCGTCGCGCTGGACGAGCAGCTCGCGCCCCTGCGCCCCCAAGACCAGCTCCCTCAGGGCCAAGACGTTGCCCTTGCTGGCCGACCACAGCTCGGCCGCGGCGGCGTCGTCGAGGAGCCCCTCCAGCACGACGTGCAGCAACGTGTCGACGCCGAGCTGGTCGAGCTCGGCGAGGTCGATCCGCGCCGCTCGCTCCTCGCGCCACCACCGGGTCACCGCCTCGGGCACCGCCTGACCGGTGACCACCGTGGCGATGCAGAACATCGCGCCGTGCGCCAGCAGGAGATCGATCATCGTCAGCGATGAGCTGTCCAGACGCTGAGCGTCGTCGAGCAACAGCACCGGAACCCCCGACTCCCCGGCGGCCGGGGCGAGCACCTTGCGGCAGGTGTCGAACAGCCTCGGCGAAGGCTACGGAGCTGACCGGGTCGTCGTCACCGAACGCGGACAGCGCTCGGGCAGGCATCAGGTGGGCGACGGCGCCGAACGGGACCGCTCCCGTCGAACCATCCGCCGTCGCCCTCAGCACCCGCCGCCCGGCGGCCTCGGCCAGATCGAGGCACTCGTCGCCCAGTCGGGTCTTGCCCACCCCGGGCGGTCCGTAGATGCAGAACGCCTCGCACCGCATATCGGCCAGCGCGGCCGTGAACGCGTCCAGCTCGTGGCGGCGGCCGACCAAGGGCCAACGCGTCGCGACCGCCACGGCCGCCGAGTGTAACGGCGCACGGTTACTCACCTCGGACGTCGCCGGGTACCGCCGAGCGTCGCAGGTCCTCCGCGTTCTTGCATCTACCTGGCGCGCTCCAGCGCGCAACGTAGATGCAAGAAGTGGGACTTCTCAGTGGCCTGCGTCCCGTGTGAGCTCCACCCCGCCGGTCGGTGGCTTCGCCGGCGCCGGCCGAGTCGGGTCGCAGGGATCGTTGGGGCGCACGACGGCACGGCCGTCCGCGGCGGCGCTGAACGCCCCGGCCTGGGTCAGCACGTACTCCGGCTCGCCGGGCGGTCCGAGATCCGTGACGACGGTCCCGCAGACCAGCGGGGCCTGCGGCGTCCACTTCCACGCCCCGCTGGTCCAGTAGGTGGGCGACAACACGTACCTCGAGTAGATCTGCAACCAACGGGCCTGGTACTCGCGGGGCGTGAGGGTGTTGCCGACGGCTGAGGGGACCGTGTCGTATTCGTCTCCCACCGGGACGTGGCCGATGTACCACGACACCGAGACCGTCGACACGTCACCGTTGTTGGCGGCCAGGATCCCGGTGCCGAGCTCGGCCGCCGCCGCGTCCTGCACCCGGGGTGGAGCGTCCTTAGCTCGGGCGTAGCCGCCGAAGCCGCCCCAGGTGCTGTCGAGGAACTGGTAGGCGCCCGACGCCGAGGAGGTGCTGGACTCGGCGGTGTAGTCGCCACCCGACTCGAGGGTGCGGATGGTGGCGAGGATCGCTCCGAGCTTGGCCGGAACGGGGGCGATCATCGCGTCCATGGCCGCCCCGTCGCAGTCACCGGCCTGGTCGTAACGGGCGTCGCCGACTTGCAAGGCAGCGGCGTCCACCGGCGTGTACCCGGACGGTCCGACCCACATCCGGGCCTCGACCTCGTCGGATCCGGGGTTCCCGGCGGTCAGCGCCAACGGGAGCCACGAGCCGGGCAGCACAGCGTTGCGCCATCCGGTGGTGAGGAACTCGGCGGTGATGGCGCGCTGCCTCGCCATGGGCTGCCTCGCCAGCGACCGACCGGCCCCGGCGGGGTTCACCGCGTCGCTCGCCGCCGGCCCGCTCGACACTGCCGCTTCGAGCGTGGTCTGCTCAGCGGCCCCCGCCGCACAGTTCACGTCGCGCTGGGCATACCGCAAGCTCCAGTAGGGGTTGATCGCCTCGCCGTCGGGCCGGTGGATCTCGACGTGGGCGTGCGGCACCGACCCCTCCGAGTTGCCGCTGTCGCCCATCCAGCCGATGAACTGACCGGCCTTCACCGTCGCCCCCGGCACGATGCCAGGGGCAAAGCGCCAGGCGCTTCGATCGGTGCCGTCATCGGTGCCGGGGGTGTCGTTGTTCATGTGGTAGACGTGGTACTCCCAGCTCTCGCGGTCACGGATCACCACCCCGTAGCCGGCGGTGGGATGGTCGACGAGATGGTCGATCACGCCGTCGTGCATGGCGACGATCGGCTGCAGCCGGTCACCGATCAAGTCGTTGCCCTTGTGCGCCCGGGTGCATCCGTCGCGGCACGCCCCGAAGTCGTTGCTGTAGGTGACCGGGCCGGCGACCGGGAACGTGATCGAGCGGACCTGACCGGGGTCGACCTTGGCGCCCGGCACCACGACCCGCCCCGACGGCGCCTCAGTCGGTGGCTCGACCGGATCGCTCTCGACGTCCCGCGGCGTCGGTGGCTGCGAAGGCTTGAGCACGGTCGTGGTCGTGGGCGTGACCGTGGTGGTCGACACCGCGTCGGGGGCCACGGTGGTGCTCGTCGTCGTGGACGGCGACGTGGTGTGGATCGTGGTCGTCGGTGGGCTGGTCGTGGTTGTGGTCGACGGATCGCCCGGCACGGTCGCGGTCGACGAGCTGGCCGGCGTGGTCGTGGGGGGTGGCGTCGTGGGAGGTGAGGTTGTCGTCGGCGCCGCGGACGTCGTAGTCGTCGAAGGATCGCAGGGGTCGCTCCCGGGCACCGTCGTCGTGGTGGTCGTGGTGGTGGTCGTGGACTCGCAGTCTGTGGTGTCGCTGGAGCCCGCGGCCGCCGGCATGGCCGCGGCGCGGCTCGGCCCCGCGCCGACGGGCGCGGCTTCGGCGGACGCCCGCCAGGCGGCGACCGGTGCCAGCGCGGTCACGAGGGCGATCGTGAGGAGCCGTTTCACGGGCGGGCTCCGACGGGGTTCGTCGGCGCTGGCCGGTCGATGGACACGGCGAGCACGCCGGGTGCCAAGGCGTCGCCGCCGGTGACCTGCAGCGACAACATCGCCGCGGTCGAGCCTGCGGTGAGGTAACGGTCCGGAATGCGGATCACGTCGATGTCGACGCCCGAGCCGGACGACGGGGTGAGCCCGTCACCGGACGCGAGGTACGCCCGTGGCCCGGGACGCTTCGTCGCCACGGGGGTACCGAGCACGCACACGGTGTCGTTCTGTACGTCGGTCGTGCTGTTGCAGGACGGGTCCCGTCCGATGACCACCCCCGCGGGCGGCGGGGCGTCGCCGGGAGTGAGGTTGTTGCCGAGCGGGTTGCCGTTGAACAGCAGGTTGTCGGCCCCGCCGCGCTGGCCATGACCGACGACGTGGAAGCTCTTGGCGAAGGCCGTCCCGGTGCTCGGGATCTCCAACCGGTTCACGGGAACGTCGACCGAACCCGCGTCCTGGTACGTGAAGCCGTCGTGCCACGAAACGGCGCGCTCGGCGAAGCGTTGCTGCAGCCGCTGAGGCAGGGCGGCGAGCTGTTGGCCGGTGCGGGAGTCGAACTCATAGGCGACCACGATCGCCCACGAGGCGTAGGGCAGGAACGGCGCTGCCCGCTCCGAGGCGATGTCGGCGACGGTGTAATAACCGGCGCCGCGCCTGGCGACGTAGGTGGTGACGTCCCAGACCGCCTGGCGCATCGTCGCCCCGTCGCCGCGGCCGCCGCGCGCCTCGTACAGCTTGGGCACCCGGCGCGTCGCCCCGCCGAGCTCGGTGTAGACCAACCGCCGCCCGGGCCCGTCGAGACGGACCCGCAACGGACCGACGTCCGGGGCGACCGTGGTCTGGACGTAGAGGCGCGCCTCGAGCACCCGGGCGCCGCGGGGAAGATTGAGGCGGGCCGAGCTCGAGTTGTCGGCGCAGGCGCGGGGGAGCCCGAGGCCGCGGATGACGCAGAGCTGGTCCGAGTCGCGATCGACGTCAGCTGCGGTGACCTCGCCGGTCGCGCCATCCCCCGGCGGAGAGGAGATTGGAGTTCCCGGCCATCACCAGGTCGCCCTGCACGACACGTTCCAGTACCGGCTCGAACGGGCGCGCCGCGGGTGGCTTCGGATCGTCGCGTCGAGCCGTGGCCGTCGAGCCGCCGTCGCGAAGAACGAGGTCACGGCCAGAGCAAGCAGAGCAAGCGGAGCAGCCGCGGCAACTCGCCAGGCGTAGCGGCCGCCCGACCGAACTCGCTCGCGCTGCCTCGACGTCGGCGTGTCTTCCGCGCCGCGGCGCGCGTCCCCGGCCCGGACGGGGCCGGACCTACCAGCTACGTGTGCTTCGGGGCCATCGGTTCTCATCACTCGCTCCGGTTCGCGGGTGTTCGTTCACAGTCCCTGATCCTGCGGATTCCCACCACGACCGTCGTGAGTAGTCGCTACTCAATCTCCCTTGACGGCGTGGCGGTGCGCGCCGGAAATACGCTCGTCCCCAGTCCGCGTCCGGATCAACGACGAGCGCCGATCCCTTGGCGTGGATGCCGGTGTCCACGACGAGGCGGCTCACGCGTAGTGAGTCGAGCGTCAGCATGCCGACGCGCTGCAACGGTGTAGAAGATGCCATTTCGGCTGCCGTCGCGGGACGGTGCCGTCACAACTCGTCGGCTGAGAGCAACGGCATCTGAGCGTGGCTGCTTCTGGCGAATGCCTGGGTGGCGGTAATCGCTGGCATCGTCAGAACACGGTTGATGACGACGCAAGCACGACGGCTTCTGCCTCCCTGAACGGCCCGTTCATGGCGCTCGTCTCGTGGTAGGTCATCAGCAGTCGTTCGACTCCCAGTCGTTGGCTGATAAGCACGCCGGCGGAGCGGTGGGGGCCGAGCGCGGCTTGCGCCTCGGCGATCGGGCGATGGAACGTTGCCGACACGAAGGGGCCGGCGGGCCGCCAGTTCACCGCCCCGTCGAAGGACATGCCGCGGTGGAGCTCGATTGTCGGTTTGCCCTGCGAGAGTGAACATCGTGGATACAAATGCCAGCCTGGCGATGAGATGGTCGGCGCGTCGCTGCCGTGACCAGTCACCGTCCAGGCTGGCGGGATCTCGTATTGCAGGACCGCGATAGGCGGCCAGGCCGAGCTCGGCGGCGACGAGGGCGTGACCTTTCACCTCCTCGCCGGCGTGGGGATTGGAGACGTAGCGCCGGGCAAACGCGGTCTCGATTGGCGTCAACACGCGGGACGCCATGAACGCCGCCAGATCGTCGAACAGCCGCGGGTCGCCGGTCAAGCCATCGACGTCCAGGACCCGGTCGCCGCGAGCCCAGGTCGAGCACTGCTCGAACCACTCCCTCACCGGCACGCGCTGGCGGGCGAGTCGCTCCAATGTGACGGACCGGCGGGCGTCGGTTACTGGTATCTCCACGACTTCGTCGAACCGGGCTACGGCGTCGGTGTAGTCGGCCAGCGCGGCTGCGTCGGCCACCGTCGCACCCAGCGTGAACTGGAATCGGTCCACATCATCCATCGGCAGCTCCCACCGGGCGCCGCGGTCCTCGAAGGCGAGTACCTCCACCTCGAAGAAGGCGAGCTCGGGCCGCAGGCCGACGACACGCACTGGCGTGCGCCGAGCGTCGAGTAGGCGGCCGTCGTTGCCGACCACGAGATGGTCGAGGCGCCCCAACTCGAACTCCGAGTCCGGCGCCATCTCCGGGTCGTGCTCGTAAAGGAAGCCCACGACTCCATCATTGTCGCCCTCCGGGTCGGCGCCGCGACCGCCGACGAGCTGTACCGCATCTGGAAGGACGTCGTTCAAGAACACAACGTCGAAACGGCGTCCGATCCGCACGCCCTTGCTCACGTCCCCGGCCCAATTGAGTAGTGATCACTCACGCCAGGCGGCCGGCTGTGGCGCACAGTGTCATCCGTCGCCGATTCGAGCGACCAGACCACAACAGCTGGCCGATCGTCGGCCTGTTGCTCTCAACAGGAGAAATAGTGAATACAGGACGTAACAACGGCCGCAGAGGCGCGGCGCGCCGGCTGCTCGCCGGCACCGTGCTGGGTGCCGGCGCACTCGGCGCTTCGAGCCTGCCGGCGAGCGCGGCAACCACGGCCACGTTCAGCGCCGGAGTGCTCAAGGTGTTCGGTGACGGTGCCGGCAACTCGATTGTGATCAGCCGTAACGCAGCCGGCAAGATCCTCGTGAACAATGGCGCGGTCGCCGTCGCCGGAGGCTCTTCGACGGTCGCCAACACCACGCTGATCCAAGTGGTCGGCCAGGGCGGCAACGACGTGATCAGCCTCAACGAGACCAACGGCGCCCTGCCCCGGGCCAACCTGTTCGGCGGCGCCGGCAACGACACCCTCACCGGCGGCTCGCGCGCCGACCAACTGATCGGCCAGACCGGCACCGACACCCTCACCGGTCGCGGCGGCATCGACAGCCTGACCGGTGGCAGCGAGAACGACACCCTCACCGGCGGCGACGGCGACGACCGGGCGTTCGGGCAGGATGGCAACGACCGGATGGTCTGGAACCCCGGCGACGACACCGACCTCAACGAAGGCGGTCTCGGAGTCGACGCCGTGCAAGTCAACGGCGGCAACGACGCCGAGCAGTTCAGGACCACCGCCAACGGCACGCGCGTTCGGTTCGACCGCGTCACCCCGGCGCCGTTCTCGATCGACATCGGCACCACCGAACGCCTCGTCGTCAGGGCCAACGGCGGCGACGACAGCTTCTCCGCGTCGGGAGACCTGGCCGCGCTCATCGCGATCACCGTCGACGGCGGTGCGGGCAACGACAGGCTCGACGGCGGCAACGGAGCCGACACCCTGCTCGGAGGCGACGGCAACGACCTCGTCTTCGGCTTCCAAGGTAACGACGTCGCCCTGCTCGGCGCCGGGGACGACACGTTCCAATGGATTCCGGGCGACGGCAACGACACGATCGAAGGTCAGGCCGGCACCGACGCGATGGCGTTCACCGGCAGCGGCGCCAACGAAAACATGTTCGTCTCCGCCAACGGGCCGCGGGTGCGGTTCCTCCGCAACCTCGGCAACATCGTGATGGACCTCGACGACGTCGAGCGCATCGTTGCCAGGACCCAAGGCGGCACGGACACCGTCTTCGTTGGCGACCTGACTGGGACCGACGTCACCAACGTCGTCCCCGACCTCGCTTCCGGCTTTCCCGCGCCCGTCAGCGTCATCGTCAACGCGACCAACGGGCACGATGTCGTAACCGTCACGGGTCAGGGCAACAACGCGCAGGTCGCCGGTCTCCGCGCCCTCGTCTCGGTGATCAACGCCAACGGCGGCGACGACCTGGTGACAGTCGCCGCACTCGCCGGCGACGACGTAGTCGACGCCTCCCGGCTGGCCGCCGCGTCAACACTGCTGGAGCTGAACGGCGGCGACGGCGACGACGTGCTTATCGGCGGTGCAGGTGACGACCTGCTCCGTGGTGGCCTGGGTGACGACGTGCTCATCGGCGGGCCAGGCAACGACACGATCGACGGTGGACCGGGCGACAACGTTGTCCTCGATGCCTTCGCGGTCAACGCCGTGACCTCGGCGACCGCTGCCGGAGAGGACTGGCTGGCGAGTCACGCCCGCATCGTCGGGGCCAAGACCGTGCTCGACGTCGGCGGCAAGAAAGCGACGCTGCCGCGGGCCGACCTCGCCGACCTGGTCGAAGACGCTCCGTCGTCCTGAGCCTGCCAACGTTCCCAACTGAACTGCGGGCCTCGCAATGCTGCACCGTCGCATCCGTCGCCGATACGAGCGACCAGACGAAGGACAACTCCAGCTGGCCGATCGGCGGCCGGTTGCTCTCAACAGGAGAACTGGTGAATACGAGACGTAACAATGGCCGGACTCGCGCGGCGCGACGACCGCTCACCGGCACCGTGATCGGTGCAGGCGCAATCGTCGCGGCGGGATCCGCCGATCTCGCCGACAGGCTGGCTGCGTACGGCCCTGGTGCCGTGGAGCGCGAGCTCGAACGCTTCGTCGATGACGCCCGCCGCCAACGTGTCACGCCGGTGCTGCTGTCGATTCTGGCTGACCCCGGCCAGCCCGATGTAGTCCGCGAGCGAGCGTTTGGACGGATTGCCGTGGAACTTGAACGGGCCGGGCGAGCGACGTCCCACCCGTCGACTCCTGCCAACGACGCCGCTTGAACGTGCACCCGTTCTCACACGAGGTACCAGCGACTGATGCAACCGGACGAAGCGACATGCCGGGCCTGAACCACATCTACGACGTGATCGTCGTCGGCAGCCGTTGCGCCGGCGCGGCGACGGCGATGCTGCTCGCTCGGCAGGGTCATGCCGTCCTCCTCGTCGACCGCGCCGATCCGCACGGCGACACCCTGTCGACGCACGCCATCGCCCGCACCGGAGTGGTCCAACTCCAACGGTGGGGTTTGCTCGAGGAGGTGTTGTCATCCGTGGCGCCTGCGATCCGGGACGTCACCGTCCACGTCGAAGGCGAGCGGATCGAGCGAACGATCCACGATCACGCGGGGGTCGACCTGCAGGTCGCACCCCGACGCCACGTGCTGGATCGCATCCTGACCAATGCCGCCGTCGACGCCGGGGCCGAGCTGCGCACCGGCGTCCGCGTGCTGGGCGTCAGCCGTGGCGACGAGGGCAGCGTCACTGGGATCGTCGCCAACCACCACGGCAGCCCGATCCAGCTGCGCGCCCGTATCGTCGTCGGCGCCGACGGCGTCCGTTCCCGTGTCGCGAGGGCCGTCGGGGCGGCGACGCTCGACGTGCCGTCCCGCCCTCGGCGCGACCCACTACGCCTACTACGCCGGCCTGCACTGGCCGGCGTCGGAGTACTACGTCGGCGACAGGTCGTTCAGCGGGATCTTCCCGACCCACGACGGCGACAGCCTGCATCTGGGTGTGCATGCCCGCCGACGACGCCGAGGCGCTGCGCCGCAGCAGTATCTCCTTGGACGAGGGGTTCGACATGATGCTCCGAACGCCGCTCCCGAGCTGATGCCCGGTTGCGCTCCGCCCAGCGGACGTCAGGCGTGCGCGGGCACGCTGCGGCTGCCCAACCACGTTCGTCAGGCGGCCGGGCCGGGTTGGGCCCTCGTCGGTGATGCCGGCTACCACCGCGACCCGATCACCGGTCACGGCATCAGCGACGCTTTCCGTGACGCCGAGCTGCTCGCGCCGCTCGTCGACGGGGTGCTCCGTGGCGACGTGAGCGAAGCGCCGCCTTCGCCGCCTACCAGACGACCCGCGACTCGATGTTCGCCGAGATCTTCGACATCACGTGCGAGCTGGCGAAGTTCCCCCACCCCAACGGTTCCCCGAACTCCACCGCCAGCTCGGCCGCGCCGTTGACATCGAAGCCGCGGCGCTCGTCGAACGGCCCGTCCTCGCCCACCGCTTCCTAGCCGCCTGACACCAGCCGGTCTGACCATCGGCTGGGCGGCGTCCGGCCGGACGCCAAAGTCCGTTATCCACAGCTTGGCGGCGACGAACGCCAGTCCAGATACGGCCGTCTGACCAGGCTTCGAGGGTGGGCGATAGGCGCCTCGATCGCCTGACCTCCACGGTGTGAATGCGAAATGGCCGTTCTGGGGCCTGCAACGACTTGGTAGCAGAATGCCATCTACCTGGTGTTTCATGCCGTTTCGTGTCAGGTGGTATCAGCCGGTTCCGGCGTGTTCTGTGCACCTGGTGTGCGCCTGCGCGTGCACCTGGGAGGGGTAGCTTAGCCTCGTGGCGTCGATCGTCGAGAAGCGATTTGGGCGACGGCTCCCGCTCGTATCTCGTGCGGTTTCGGACCTCCGACGGCCGTCAGCGTCGAAGCAGTTCAGGCGCAAGAAGGACGCCGAGGCGTGACGTCAACGTCGTCGAGGTCGACCGGATACAGGGCGCGCTGGATCGATCCACGGCTCGGCCGGATGACAGTCGGTGAATGGTGGGACCGTTGGTGGCCGACGGTCACGCACCTTCGGCCGAGTACCCGTGCCCGCGACGCCCAGTTCTTCCGCACGCACGTGCGGCCGGCCTTCGGCGCCGTGCCGGTTGGGGAAGCTCGATCGAACGTCGCTGCGTTCGTGGGTCGCCCAACTCGGCTCGGCCGAGTGGAAGCGACCTCGCGCCGGCCACGATCCACCGTGTCGTGCAACTGTTGAGCCAGTGCGTCGACGCGGCAGTGGAGGATCGCCTGATCACAGCACAACCCGGTCGCCAAGCTCCCGCTCCCGAAGATCGAGCGGCGAGAAGATGCGCTTCCTCACCGTCCGAGGAACTGTGGCGTCTGACTGATTGCGATCGACGCCACGGTATCGGTCGTTCGTCCTCCTCGGTGGCTTCGGTGGGTTCCGCCTCGGGGAGATGCTCGGGCTGCGGTCGGAGCGCGTCGATCTGCTGCGCACGACGTGTCCACGTGGCCGAAACACTCGTCGACATCGAGGGCCACATTCACTTCGGGCCGCCAAAGACCAAGGCCGCCGTGCGCTCGGTACCGATCGCGACCTTCGTCTGCCGAGGAGCTGTCGGCTGGTCGAACCGCCCGTCACCGCCTGCAGCCGTTGGTGTTCCGGTCACCGAACGGCCATCCCGCTCCGCCCCGAGCCTCTTCCGCCGCAGTGTCGTGGACTCCGGCCGTCGAGGCGGCCGGCCTCGCTCCCCTGCGCATCCACGATCTGCGGCACACCGCCGTCTCGCTGTGGATCGCCGAGGGCGCCCATCCCAAGCACGGTGGCCGTGCTCGCCGGCCACACGTCGGTGTCGGTCGTGCTCGATCGTTACGGACACCTCTACCCGCAACAGGACGAGTCGTTCGTCGAAGCGCTCGAGCAGCACGCAGCCCGGAGACGACCGTCCGGGCGGGCCTCTTCATAGCGTCGGACCCGGGCGGTGACGCCACCCGCCTCGATCACCATCGTGCTGCTGGTGAGCCAGCCCGTCTCGAGTGGACCCGATCCGTCATCTCGACGGTGGTCACCGCCAGCGTCATCCCAATGTCCGGGATGTGGTTCAAGCGGTCGATGCGACGCCACGGCGTCACCGTCGCCCACGTCGGCTGACACCGATGGCACACGTTCAGCTACGAGAGAGCACTCTGCGTGACCCGCGGATTCCCTCCATGAACCCCGGCTCGAGATCCTCCAAAGCATCCTACGACCGGCGGGTGTCCGGACACGGCGGCCCAGGCGTTGCGGCCGCTCGTCGGCAACGTTCGGCTCGACCACCGTCGACGTGCCGTCCGGGTCGAGGAGGGAGTTGTTCAGCGATGTGGCGCGGAGCAGCACGGGGTCGCCCGTGTAGTTGGCGCCGCCAGACGCACGCGAGAACCTGTGCTTCTGAGGATCAGTCTCACGGGTGATCGACCGGGTCGGGCCCTCCAGGTCGCCGCCGAGGTCAACGCAATGCGCTCTCCGATCATGGCGTCGAGGTCGCCGGTGGTCAGCCCAGCAAGACCCCCCCCCCGCTGGAGAACTTCGGTCGCCAGTCAGGAGTTCGACGAGACGCGGAAGCCGAGGTTGCCGTCGAGCTGTCGGGTGAGTTCGGCGCTGGCGCGACACCCGATGCACCGGCAATACGACTCGTGGCAGAGGTGGAGCCGCCGCGCATGTCGCGATGCATGCCATGCTCGGGCCGGGTCGGGTCGCGGCGCCACTGTGGCGGTACGTGAGGGTGAACAGTCGACGCCGCTCCCAAACGTTGCCGGTCATGTTGTCCAGGCCGTAGTCGTTCGGCTCGAAGGCGTCGACCGGTGCGGCCCCAGCGAACCCGTCGGCGCACGTGTTCGTCGACGGGAACGGTGCTGGAAGACTTTCATCCTGTGCCGGCCGTCGGGCTCGAGCTCGTCCCCCCCGGGAAGGCCATGCCGCGAAGCCACCGCGGCAGCGAACTCCCGCTCGGCTTCTGTCGGAGAGCAGGGTTCCGCTCCACTCGCGGAACGCCTGAGCGTCGTTCCACGAGACGTGCACGACAGGATGGTCCTCCCGGCGTCCAGACCGGACTGTCGGCCATCGGGGTGGCGCCAGCGGCGCCCTGGACCTGGCGCCACCACTCCGAGCCCACGACGCCCCGCGTGTCGGGAAGTCGTCGGTGAGGAAGCCGGCGAAGAAGAACGACCACCCGAAGCGCTCGGCCTCGGTGACGTGCCCGGTGGCGTCGACGAACTCGGCGAACTGCGTCGTGGTGACGGCGTGGGCGTCGATCCGGAACGGCGACAGCTCGACGACGTGGATCGGGCCCTCGCCGTCGGCCGGGTAGGCCCTGGGTGGACCGAGCCCATACGAAGGACCCGCCCGCGAGGGCGACCATCGTCATGCCGGCAACGTACCCGTCCCACCGGTGCGTGAGCGGTGAGCGCTCACCGCTCAGGAACGAAACGCACGGATGGATGCAGGAATCGATGTATGACGAGTCACTGGTAGCAGAACAGCCCCCAGATTGGCGGGAGTTGGCAGCACGGCAGGTCCCTTGACGCCCTACACGGGGGCGTCCCTGCTGGCCCAGTTCGGGACCGTCGCTCTGGTCCTGCTCGGGAGCGTCGCTCGCGCCTTCTTCGAGCCCGTGCGCGTCGTCGTAGTGATCGAGGGCGGACACGGTGAACGCCGAGTCGACCTCCAGCAGGCCACGCAACGAGCGACGGTGGCGAATCACTTGAAGTCGATCTGATTTGGTCACGTTGCCCGGGCGCCCTCGTTGCTGTCTGCGGGTATCAGTCAGAACCTCCT
>CAWIVW010000018.1:0-59990 GCA_963839695.1 uncultured Acidimicrobiia bacterium
TGAGCACGATGGCAATCGTGCTCACGGCGACGTCGTGGCGTCGACACGCGGCGACCCGTTCGAGTGAGCCCGCCGGTTGACGAGGGGTCCGCTGGCCCGTTTACGCGAATCCGAAGATCTGGTACCGTCCACGTCGACAACAATCGGGGGGCGGACATGGGCTTTGGGCGGAGTTCATCGAGGGCGCACGCACACGTTGGCGTGCTCTTCACGATCGCGATGCTGGCTTCGTGCCTGGCCGTGTTGACGACGACGCAGCCCGCGGCGGCCGCGTCGCTGCCGCCCGGCTTCCAGGAGGAGATCGTCTTCTCGGGGCTCACCCAGCCCACGGCGGTGCGCTTCTCGCCGGACGGCCGGGTGTTCGTCGCCGAGAAGAGCGGCGTCATCAAGGTGTTCGACAACCTGACGGACACGACGCCAACCGTGTTCGCCGACCTTCGCACGCAGGTGCACAACTTCTGGGACCGTGGACTGCTCGGTCTCGCCCTCGCTCCGAACTTCCCGACGGACCCGTGGGTCTACGTCCTGTACACCTTCGACGCCGCCATCGGCGGTACGGCCCCGCGCTGGGGATCGGTGGGCGGGACCTCGGATGGCTGCCCGACACCGCCCGGCGCGACGGACGACGGCTGTGTGGTCGCCGGCCACCTCTCGCGGCTCCAGGCGTCCGGCAACGTGATGACCGGGTCGGAGCAGGTGCTGATCGAGGACTGGTGCCAGCAGTACCCGAGCCACTCGATCGGCAGTCTGGCCTTCGGTGCCGACGGCGCGCTCTACGTCAGCGGTGGGGACGGCGCCAGCTTCAACTTCGTCGACTGGGGGCAGGACGGCGCGCCGGTCAACCCGTGCGGCGATCCGCCGGGCGGCGTCGGCGCCATGTTGGCGCCGCCCACGGCCGAGGGTGGGGCACTGCGCAGCCAGGACATCCGGACGACGGGCGACCCCACCAGTCTCGACGGCGCGATCCTGCGGGTCGATCCGGCCACCGGCGCCGGCCTCCCCGACAACCCGATGGCGTCCAGCGCCGACGCCAACGCTCGGCGCATCGTGGCCAACGGGCTGCGCAATCCGTTCCGCATCACGACCCGTCCCGGCACCAACGAGGTCTGGATCGGTGACGTCGGCTGGAACGAGTGGGAGGAGATCGACCGTCTCGTCTCTCCGACCGCGGCTCCGGTCGAGAACTTCGGGTGGCCGTGCTACGAGGGTGACGGTCGCCAGGGCGGCTATGACGCGGCCAACCTCAACATCTGCGAGAACCTGTACAACGAGGGGATCCGGGGCGGTCGTGGCCCCCTACTTCCGCTACCACCACAACGAGCTCGTCCTGCCCAACGACGTGTGCCCGAAGGGCGGCTCGTCGGTGGCCGGCACCTCCTTCGCCTTCTCCAGCGGCGGCTCGTACCCGGCCGAGTACCAGGGTGCCCTCTTCTTCGCCGATTACACCCGCCGGTGCATCTGGGCCATCCCGACCGGCACGAACGGATTGCCCGACATCTCCAAGCGCAAGACGTTCGTGGGCGGGGCCGCCCAGCCGGTCGACATCCAGGTCGGCCCCGGCGGCGATCTCTTCTACGTGGACCTCGGCGGCACCATCCGTCGCATTCGCTACTTCAACCAGAACCAGCCACCGACCGCTGTCGCCTCGGCCAACCCGACGAGCGGCGCGGCGCCGCTGACGGTCGCGTTCGACGGCAGCGCCTCCAGCGATGCCGACGGTGACACGCTCACCTACGCGTGGGACCTGGATGGTGACGGCGCC
Source organism: uncultured Acidimicrobiia bacterium (assembly GCA_963839695.1). Taxonomy (GTDB): domain Bacteria; phylum Actinomycetota; class Acidimicrobiia; order Acidimicrobiales; family Ilumatobacteraceae; genus JALZMG01. The sequence goes on from CAWIVW010000018.1 coordinate 1,763, forward strand.
TTCGACGACGCGACGAACGCGACCGCGACGTTCACGTACACCCAGCCGGGCACCTACACGGCCACGCTCCGGGTGACCGACCCGTCGGCGGCGAGCGGCACCGCTTCGGTCACGATCTCGGCGGGCAACACGCCGCCTACCCCGGTGATCGACACGCCGGGTGCGGGCACGACCTGGAAGGTCGGGGACACGATCAACTTCTCCGGTCACGCCACCGATGCCCAACAGGGCACCCTCGCGGCGTCGGCCCTCACCTGGTCCCTCGTGCTGCAGCACTGCCCGTCCACCTGCCACGAGCACCCGCTGCAGACCTTCTCGGGCACGGCGAGTGGCAGCTTCGTCGCCCCCGACCACGAGTACCCGTCGCATCTGGACCTGCGGCTGACCGCGACGGACTCGGGCGGCTTGACCAACACCACGACCGTCCAGCTCGACCCGCAGACCGTCGACCTCACTTCGCGTCGTCGCCGGCGGGGCTGACCCTGGCGGTCGGGTCGACCAGCCAGCCGACGCCGTTCACCCGCACCGCGATCGTCGGCTCGACGCTCTCAGTCAGCGCGCCCTCACCGCAGGCCAGTGGTGGGACCGCGTACGAGTTCGTCGGGTGGTCGGACGGCGGCGCCCAGACGCACAACATCGTGGCCGACGCGGCGTGGGACCTACACCGCCACCTACCAGGTGCGGCCGGGCGGGCCGGTCATCTCGCAGGTGGTCGCGCGGCCGGGACCGGGCCGGGTGACGATCACCTGGACGACCGACGTCCCCGCCGACAGCCAGGTGCAATACGGACCTACCACGGCCTACGGCAGCACCACGGCCCTCGACCGCACGCTGGTCACCAGACATTCGGTCACGATCAACGGCCTCGCCCGCAAGACGCAGTACTTCTTCCAGGTGCTGAGCCGTGACGGCGTCGGGAACCTGGCGTCGGCCACCGGGACATTCACGACGAAGTAGCGACACGAGCCCGCTGCGGTCTCGCTCCAGCCGAGGCTTGCGCATGCCGCCGGGCCGACGGCGTCAGGCGTTGGCCGCCTCGAAGATGGCGCGGGCGCGCTCGAAGTCGTACGGGACCGCGATGCCCGACTCCTCGTCCCACTCGTGTCGACCGGGCCGGGCCGTGATGTCGCCGCCGTAGACGTGCAGGGCGCCAATGAAGGTGCGGCGCGGGTTGTGCACGGCGTGGATCGTGTCGTCGCCGAGCAGGGCGACGTCGCGTTCGCGAAGCTCACGCCCACCAGATCGGGCCAAGCCGATGCCGCTTCGCGGTGGAAGGTGTTGTCCTCCTGGCCGCCGTAGAGGGCGATCGCGGCCCACATGAGGTGGTCGTGCGCGACGAGCTGCACGCCTCGGCGCAGGGAGCACCGCGCCGACCTCCTCCTCGCTGCCGGCCGGGCCGCCGACGCCGCCGAGGCGGCGATGCAACTCAGCAGCGAGCATCCCTACTGTGAACGGCCGGTCAAGGTCGCCATGTGGGCCCTCGCCGCGAGGGCCGTCACGTCGACGCGCTCCGCCGGTACAGAGACCTTCCGCCCCCGTGCCTGGCGGTAGTCGCCGGTCCGCAGACGACCCCCGGTGTACTGGCCCGTGGCGTCAGCCAGGAAGAGGCAGCCGCCCACGCCCAGGTGAGCGTGCGTACGGTGCGCCGCCGACTCATTGACCCGCACTTCGTCCGCCGAGTGGATGAGGAGCTCGGCGCATCGTCGGCGCCCTACGTGACCAGTACCTCGCCATCGCGCAGGCCGGCCTCATCCAGCAGTTGCGCCTCCTTCGACGACCCGACGGGCTCTGCGGCGCCGCGACCCCGGCATTCCAGGACGGTCGTGGTGATGGTCTGGGGCGCGTGACCGCTGGCGCGGGAGCTTGTTCGAGATTGGACGGCGACATGTGGCGGAGGGCGGCCGCCCGCGGGCAGCGCCCCGGTGCGAGTGGTCGAGGTGGTCTGCGGCGATGTCGAGCTGCAATCGAGCGTGGTGGGCGCGCCGGGTCCGGTCACATCGACGCGGTCCTGAGCCTCCGTCGGATGGTGGGCGAACGCCGCGCCGGCTACGTCGTCGCCGGCTCACTCACCCCCGGGCACGACTCCGCTCCCGGCTCCCGGCCGAGCCGCAGGCCGGCTCGCGGCAGCACGGCCTGTTCGGCATCTCGTCAACGGCGCGGTCGGCGTGAGCGTGATGGAGGCATGCCGAATTAGCGAGCGGCTTGCGCAGAGTTGCCCATCCGATTGCCCATCCAAGCCACCGGACTCGGTGGTGCTGTGCGTGACTCAGCGAGGCGTGAAGCGGAGCTGAGCAGGCCAAACACGGCTGGACGAGACCCTACGACACCCACCTGGCCGGATTCCTAATCGGTTGGTCGGTCCGCAAAGTTTCGCTGCCACTTTCGCGCTCCGCCAGCCGAGAGCGGGCTGGAGCACCCGAACGACGTCTGCGATCGAGTGGACGTGGCTGGGGAAAGCCGCGCCCTGAACCGGCGTTCGGCACCGTGCTGCGTGATGTTCACGCATCCGCCGACCGGGCGCACGCTGGCCATCGTCTTGCCCAACCCCGGTCACCCCCGCCGGCTGAGTGTTTCACGCGGGCGGAAATCCTCACTGACGACGGTCGGGCGGGGCACGATGTCGTCGTGATCCTGATGGCGGTGATGGGAGTGCTGCTGGTCGTCGGCGTCGTCGTGACTTTGCAGTGGGGCGGGGTCGCGTACCGGGACGGTCGGTGGATCGATCCAGGAACGGGTCGATGTCCAAACCGTCGCGCTCCGCTATCTACGCGGCGTCGCCGTCGCCCTCGTCGGTGGCTTCTGGGCCGGGCGTTGGTAACCGGTCCGGCGGTGCGGTTGATCATGCGGTTGCTCGCGGTGACCGCCGGTGATGACGCGCAGGGGGCGATCACCGAGGCCGACGAGGTGGTCGGAGAGATCAACCTCGACGGCACGATCGGGCTCTACATCTTCGGCGGCCTCCTCCCCGGCCTTCTGAGCGGTGTGATCTACGTCCTGATCCGGCGTTGGCTCCCGGCCGGGCGTCTCGGCGGCGTCGTCTTCGGTGCGCTGCACCTGGTGATCGCGGCGACGCGAATCGATCCACTGCGACCCGAGAATCCGGACTTCGACATCGTCGGACCGGGTTGGCTGTCGGTCACCACGTTCGGTCTGGCCTGCCTGTTGCACGGCATGGCCGTGGTCGCCATCGCCAACCGGTACAGCACCGAGATGCCTCCGCAAGTGACCAGCCAGGCCGCGTGGATCCGCGTCCTCGTACCGCTCGGCCTCCCAGCCCTATTCATGCTCTTCCCGGTCTTCGCGGCGGCGCTGCTCGTGGGGCTCGCACTGACAATCGGGATCTCCCGGATCGTTCCCGCCGTGCGCGCCGCCCGCAGTCGCGGCGCGTTGATGGCCGGGCGCATCGCGGTCGCCGTCGCGGCCCTCGTCTTCCTGCCCGGCACGATCATCGACCTGCACGACGTGATCGTCCGCGACGACGGCAGCGCCGGTGGCGCCCCTGCTCAGCTCACGTGGTGGACTTCGGCGAGCCCGTAGACCGGCGTCGGGATGCCCTCCATGCGGGCCTTGATCTGCAACGACGAGGAACTGGCTGTAGTGGCGTGACTGGTGCAGGTTCCCGCCGTGGAACCACAGCCCCTCCTGCTGGGTGGGCTTCCACATGTTGCGCTCCTCGCCCTCCCACGGGCCGGGATCCTTCGCGGTGTCCGAGCCGAGGCCCCACACCTTGCCGACCTTGTCGGCCATCTCCTGGGAGACGAGCTGGGCCACCCACCCGTTCATCGACCCGTAGCCGGTGGCGAGCACGATCAGGTCGGCCTCCAGCTCGCTGCCGTCGGTGAGCACCACCGACCGCTCGCGGATCTCGGCGATGCTGACCCCGCTGCGCAGCTTGACCTCGCCGTTGGCGACCAGCTCCGACGCGCCGACGTCGATGTAGTAGCCGGAGCCGCGGCGGAGGTACTTCATGAACAGGCCGGTCCCGTCGTCACCGAAGTCGAGCAGGAAGCCGGCCTTCTCGAGGCGCTGGTAGAAGTCGGCGTCGACCTTGGCCATCTCCTCGTACACCGGGACCTGGAACGTGGGCAGGATCCGGTAGGGGATGGACGCGAAGATCAGGTCGGCGAGCTCGGTCGTCACCCCGTTGGCGAGCGCCCGCTCCGAGTAGAGGTCGCCGAGCGCCAGCTCCATCAGCGTGTCGGAGCGGGCGATGTGCGTCGACGAGCGCTGGATCATCGTCACGTCGGCGCCGTGCTCCCACAGGGCGGCGCAGATGTCGTGGGCCGAGTTGTTCGAGCCGAGCACGATGCACTTGCGCCCGGCGTACGCCGCGCTGTCCTTGTGCCGCGCTGGAGTGGTGGATGTCGCCCTGGAAGAAGTCGGCGCCGGGGATCGCCGGCACGTTGGGGACGCCCGACATGCCGGTCGCGAACACGAGCTGCTTCGGCTTCAGGACGACCTGCTCCTCGGTGCCGTCGTCGTGGCGGCGCACGACGTCGACCGTCCACTCGCCCGCGCCCTCGTCGTAGTCGGCGTGGGTGACCGTGCTGGAACCCCAGTAGGTCAGCTCCATCACCTTGGTGTAGGCCTCCAACCAGTCGGCGATCTTGTCCTTGGGCGAGAACACCGGCCAGTTCTCCGGGAACTTGACGTACGGCAGGTGGTCGTACCAGACCGGGTCGTGCAGGCACAGCGACTTGTAGCGCTGGCGCCACGAGTCGCCGGGGCGCGGGTTCTTCTCGACGATGATCGTCGGGACGCCGAGCTGGCGGAGCCGGGCGCCGAGGGCGATGCCGCCCTGGCCGCCGCCGACGATCACGCAGTACGGCTGGACCTCGTAGCCGAGCGACGCCTCGGCCGCCTGCTTGCGCTCCAACCACGACAGACGATCCTTGAAGGCGCCGTGCTCGACACCCTTCGGTCGCTCGGTGAGGCGCGGCTCCTCGTACCCCTTCAGCTCGACCATCGTGGTCAGCAGCGTCCAGCACTCGCCGTCCCGCAGGCGGAGGTGGCCGTGACCGCGGGCGACGGCGGTCTCGAAGTCGAACCAGCCGTCGACGACGCCGTCGGCCTCGTTGGCGTCGCCGACGAGCGCGAAGCCCGCCGGCTGCACGTGCTCGAGCTGGGCGCGGAGCATGTCGGCGATCTCCGCCGGCCCCTCGAGCGTCTTGATGTTCCAGGTGAACGACACCAGATCGCGCCAGTAGGACTCGGCGGCGAACATCGCCGCGGCGGCATCGATGTCGCCCGCCTCCAGCGCGGCGCCGAACCTGCTCAGCCAGTCGGACGCTGACTCGGTCGCTGTCGTCATTGCCAACCCCCTCGCCGGATCACTGTCTACTGCACTGGCGCGCCTTCGATGACGCCCGCCATCGGCGTCGGCACGATGCGTTCGAGGGTGAAGCCCGCCTGCTCGAACAGCGACCGGAACTCCGCCTCGGAGCGCTGCCGGCCGCCGGTGCTGACGAGCATGTTGACGTCGTTGGCCGCCGCGCCGCGGCTGGCGAGGGACTGGTCGATCCGCTCGGGGTAGACGCCCTCGACGATGAGCAGCTTGCCGTCGGGACCCATCGCGCGGTGGCAGTTGCGCAGGATGGTGACCGCGTGCTCGTCGTCCCAGTCGTGGATCACGTGCTTCAACAGGTAGCCGTCGCCACCGGCGGGAACCTGCTCGAAGAAGTCTCCGCCGACCACCTGGCACCGGTCGGAGAGACCTCTGGCTGCGAGGTTCGTCGCCGCCCGCTCCACCACGTGCGGCTGATCGAACACGATCCCCTCGAGGTGCGGATAGGCACCCAGGATGCCGATCAGGAGCGCTCCGTTCCCGCCACCGACGTCGACGATCGTGTGGAAGGGCGTGAAGTCGTAGGTCGCCGCCACGACGATCGCCGTCATCCGGGTGAACTCGGCCATCGCGGCGTCGAAGTTGGCCGCCGTGTCGGGATCCTCGGCCATCTCGGCGAACGGATCGGTGAGGCCGCGCTTGCGAAACGCCGGCTCGCCGGTGCGCACGCAGTACTCGAGGTCCTTCCACGCGTCCTGCACGCGTGCCCCGGCAAAGAGTCGCACCGCCGCCCGCGCGCTCCCCGGCACGTCCGCCCGGAGGCACTCACCGAGCGCGGTCAGCCCGAAGCGCCCCTGGTCGTCCTCGGAGAAGACGCCGACGCTCACGAGCAGGCGGAGGACCCGGCGCAGCGCGTCGGCGTGCGTCTCGGTGGCCGTCGCCAGATCCTCCGCGGAGCGCGGCCCGTCCGCGAGCTGGTCGGCGAGGCCGAGGTCCGCGGCCAGCGCCAGCGCCCGGGAGATGTAGTGCCCGACCGCCATGCGATAGAGCAGCACTTGCGGCGGGAGACTCGCTTCGGCGTCGGACGACATCGGTCGTGACGCTAGATCGGCACGAGCTCGACGAGCGAGACCGCGGGCATCGGCAGGTCGAACGACAGCTGCACCGTTCCGTCCTCGGCGTGGACGTCGCGCGGCGGCTCGAGATCCTCGAGGTGGTCGGCGGCGTGGAGCGTCGCCCACTCGTCCTCGTCCGGCCACGCCCGCCCCGCGGCGATCTGCTCCCACGCTCGCGTTGAGGTTGGAGTGCTGCTCGTCGAGCCGCCGATGCCGGAGTCGGTAGCGCGGCGGCGGCGAGGCCGGCGAGGGTCAGCTCGACCCGGCGATCGAGGAGCGCGTCGCCGGCCGACCTTGGTGACGTCGACGGTGCCGTTCCAGACGACGATCGCGACGCGTCCCGTCGTCGTCGCGGGTGGCGACGGCGTTGACCATGTCGCCGGCGCCGTCGCCCGTCGACCCGGACGGCGAGCCGGTCGGCGCGCAGCTGCTCGAGCATCCACAGCGCCCACCACCGCGGCTTGCGCAGGTTGCCGACGCTGAGCAGCCCGAAGCCGCCGTGGAGCAGCGCCGGCGGGCGGCCGAGCTCCTCGAAGTGGTCGGAGACGGTCCAGTAGGCGAGGGCGTCGAGCCGGCCCATCGCGCTGACCATGCCGCGGACCAGGTAGGCGCGCGCTCCACACCGAGTCGTGGGCGCCGGTTGAAGTGCGTCGGCGTGGGCGCCCCACTCGGTCCACCACAGCGGCAGGTCGGGCCGGCCGTGACGGGCGGCGATCGGCCGCAGGTCGAGCGGCGCGTTGCCGTAGGTGTGGGTGGACAGGAAGTCGAGCGGCGCGCCCGACTGCGGCGACGGCGACGAGCAGCTCGTCGATCCAGCCGACCGCGGCCGACGCCGGCCCGCCGACGGGCAGCGCCGGATCGACGCGCCTTCACGGCGCGGCCGCGCTGACGTCGTAGAGGCGGAGGTACTCGTCGCGGGTGCCGGACCAGAACACGTCGAGGTTCGCCTCGTTCCAGATCTCGAAGCCCCACGTCGCGGACCTCGTCCCGCCCGTAGCGCTCGACGAGGTGGGCGGTGAGGTCGCCGACGAGCGCGCTCCCAGCGGTCCCAGTCCTTGCGGCGGCGACACGATCGCGCCGTAGTCGAACACGGTCTTGTCCGGGTCGCGGGCGAGGTCGCGGGGCATGAAGCTGACCTCGACGATCGGGCCGCAGCCCGAGTCGCAGCACCCGGTCGTAGATGCGGTCGATGCCGGTGAAGTCGTGGACCGGCTCGCCGTCGACCTCGCGGTAGACGCCGAGGTCGTCGTGGAGGATGGCGTGGGCGCGCACCGCCCGCACGCCGAGCTCGTCGTGGGCCATCCGCAGCGCCTCGGCGAACTCGTCGCCGATCGGGCGCCCGCCGGGGCCGACGCCGTGGTCGAGCTGGGAGAGGCGTTCGGCGCCGATCATCGGCCGCCACGGGCGGTGCGAGCGGCCCGACGACACGTCGCCGGCGTCGACGGCGATCGCGGCACGCCGCCGTCGCCGTCGCGCTCGCGCGGCGTCGCCTGGATCGGCTCGCTCGCCGGCTGGCCGTGGTCGTCGACCGCGGCCACCGCGGCGACCGTGTACCACGCCGTCTCGCCGGGCCGACCGGTCGTGTCGGTCAGCGGCGGGTGGGGGACCGGCCGCACCCACGGCTCGCCGATCTCGAGCGGCGCGTACGTCGCCGTCGGGCGTCGGCGCGCGGCGGACGAGGTAGCCGGCCGCGCCCTCGACCGGCTCCCAGTCGAGCGTGACCTGGCCGCGGCCCGGGTCGGGCGACGACAGCCGCCGGGGCCGGCAAGCGCGGGCAACCGACGCTCGCCGCCGCCGCCGGCGCGCGCGTCGAGCGCGCGTCAGTCGCTCCGCGACTGCGGCGCCGGCGGCGTCGTTCGTCGTCGCGCGGTCACGAGCCGACGCGGCCGGCTCCGAACTGCTCCATCGCCATCAGCGGCTGCAGCGACGGCGCAGGGTCACGCGCCAGGTAGTCCTGGAGCCGGTCGTCGAGCAGCTCGTTGGCGATCGCGGCGATGACCATGCCCTGGTCGAGCGACAGGTAGCGGTCGGCGACCTGGCCGGTCGCCACGTTGACCGAGTCCTTGAAGCCGCCCGGCCGTACAGGCCGGCGAAGTCGGCCTCGCAGGTTGGCGAGGTTCGCCAGCGCCGCGTCCGGGTCGAAGTCGAGGGCGAGGAAGGCGGCGTGCGGCGTGACGACGCCCTGCGCCGTAGTCGGCGATCGGCGCCGGCGGCGCGCGGGCAGGCCGGATCGTCCCAGCCGTAGTCGACGAGCGTGCAGGCGCTCGGCTGGTCGGCGGTGTAGCCGTTGGGCTCCATGCCGATGGCGTCGACGCCGTACTCGCGGTAGCCGCCGGCGGGATCGCTGGCCGGCGAGAAGCCCCAGTAGCCGTAGCCGGCCTCGTCGAGGCCGTACTCGATCTGCGACTCGACGTACAGCGGATGGGTGACCGCCCAGCTCTGCCGGCCCCACTCCTCCTCGGGCACGACGAGCGGCACCATCAGCGCCTCGAACATGCTGCCGCCCCAGGTCGGCACGACGCAGCTGGTCGTCGTAGCGGTAGGCGCCCTCGAACACGTCGACGCCGAGGTAGGTGCGCCACTCGCCGACCGGCTTCTGCTCCGGCCACGACCAGTCGCAGGTGTCGGGGAACGTGCGCCACGGGCCGAAGTAGTGCTCCGGCGGGATCTGGCCGAGGGCGATGCCGATGTAGGAGGCGATGCGCGGCTCGGTGTTGAAGGCGCCGTAGTGGTGGCCGGTGTAGACCACGTCCTCGCCCATGCCGCAGTAGTCGCCGCGCGGGAAGCCGTCCGATCGCGGCGGCGTCGCCGCCCTCCAGCCAGAAGCCGCCGCGGATGAGCCCGGCGCTCGGTCCGGCTTGGCGTTCGGGTCGTAGTAGCAGCCGAAGTCCATGCTCGTGGCCAGCGCCCACGCCTGGTCGCGCAGCTGCGGGCACGGCGTTGGCGACCATGATCAGCGCCGAGGCCAGCCAGCCGTTGTCGACGCTCGACAGGAACGGGTACACCGGGTTGCCGGTCGGTCCGGCCAGATGGTGAGCTTCTGCCAGCGTCGCCGGGTCGTACCAGTTGTAGAACTGCCCCGACGGCTCGTGGCGCTCCAGCGTCTCGACGCTGCGCAGCGTCTGGGCGATCCGCGTCGATCGCCTCGCTGTCGACTGATCAGCTCGAGGTCGCGGGCGGCGAGCGTCGCCCACAGGTACATCCCGATGTTCGTCGGCGAGGTGTACGTCGGCGCGGCTGCTCGGGCTCAGGTCGCCGCCGATGTTGTCGGCCGGAGCCCGGTGCGCGGCGACGACCATCGCCTCGAACGAGCGCCACGTGTCGGCGGCGTAGCGCTCGAGCGGTCGTCGATCGGCCTGCCGGCGCGGCCGAGCGGCGCCGAGCGACGGCGGTCGGGGACGAGGCGCGAGGGCGACAGCGCGCGGCGAGGACGAGGATGCGTCGCACGGTGCGCTCCTTTCGCTCGCTCACTTGATGCCGGTCGTGGCGATGCCCTGGATGACGTAGCGCTGCATCGCGAAGAACAGGATGATGACCGGCAGCACGACGACGACCGCGCCGGCCAGTCTGCAGGGCCGAGGTCGGACTCCTGCTGGCCGATGGAGAACAGGGCGAGCGCCACCGGCAGCGTGTACATGTCCTCGGTGCTGGCGACCACCAGCGGCCAGAGGAAGCTGTTCCAACTGGCGAGGAACGTGAGGACGCCGAGCGTGGCCAGCGCCGGTCCGCACAGCGGCAGGACGATGCGGAAGAAGATGCGGTACTCGCCGGCCCCGTCGACGCGCGCCGCGTCGAGCAGCTCGTCGGGGATGCCGAGGATGAACTGGCGCATCAGGAACACGCCGAACGCGCCGGCCAGGAACGGCAGGATCAGCGCCGGCGTGGGTGTTGGCGAGCCCCAGGTTCGACACGAGCACGAACAGCGGCATGAACGTGACGAACGCCGGCACCATCAGCGTGCTGAGCACCAGCGACGAACAGCACCCGCTTGCCCGGGAACTCGAGCTTGGCCAGGGCGTAGCCGAGCATCGAGCAGAACAGCAGGTTGCCGCGCCGTCACGGCGAGGGCGACGACCGTCGAGTTGAAGAAGTAGCGGGGGAAGTCGAGGCGGTCGAACAGCTCGCGGTAGTTCTCGAGCGTCGGGTTCTCGGGGATCCACGTCGGCGGCACCTGGCGCAGCTCGCCGGTCGTCTTGAACGAGCCGAGGAGCATCCACACGAACGGGATCGACCATCAGGACGAGCCCGACGACGAGCGCGACGTGGAGCGGGCACGCCGAGCGGCGCGGCCGACGCCGCGGTCGGCGGCGCCGGCGTCGGCGGCCGGCGGCTCGACCGTCGGCGGGCGTGGGGGCGATGGTCGTGGTCATCGTGGCCTCCTCACGTCGTTCGGCCGCAGCCAGCGGAACTGGAGCGAACGTCAGCAGGGCGATCGCCAGGAAGAGCACGTAGCTGATCGCGGCGGTGTAGCCGTAGTTGCCGAAGCTGAACTGGTTGTAGGCGTGGAAGGCGACCGACAGCGTCGAGTCGAGCGGACCGCCCTGGGTCATCACGAACGGCTCCTCGAAGAACTGCATGCAGGCCGATCGTGGCGATGACGGTCGACGAACAGCAGCGTCGGCCGCAGCAACGGCAGGGTGACGTAGCGGAACTTCTGCCACCGCCCGGCCCCGTCGACGGCGCGCCGCCTCGTAGAGCTCGGTCGGGATGGCCTGGAGGCCGGCGAGGAAGATGATCATCTGAGAACCCGAGGTCCCGCCAGGCCGCCATCACGATCAGCGACGGGAGCGCGCAGCTGGTGTCGGTGAGCCAGCCCGGGCCGTTGATGCCGACCTGGTCGAGCAGCCCGTTGATCAGGCCGGTCGTCGGTGCCGAGCAGCAGCCGCCAGACGACGGCGATGGCGACGATGCTGGTGACTACGGGCAGGAAGAAGCCGACCCGGAACACCCTGCGGAACTTGACGATCCCCTGGTTCGAGGCCGAGCGCGGCGAGCAGCCCGAGCGCCATCGTCAGCGGCACGCCGACGAGGACGAAGATCGCCGTGTTGGTCGGCCGCCTTGCGGAACGGCGGGATCGCCGAGCACGTCGGCGTAGTTGTCGAGCCCGACGAAGTTGACGTTCAGCGGGCGTGCGGATGTCGGTGACCCGCAGGTCGGTGAAGCTGGTGATGAACGACACCAGGATCGGGCCGGCCATGAACACCGTGAACAGGAGCACGAACGGGAGGGCGAAGCTCCAGCCGACGAGCGCCTGCTTCCAGCGATTGCCGCGCGGCCGCGGCCGGGGCGCCGACGGGCGGCGTGAGCGTCGTCGGCGACCGTGGTGGCGGTCACAGCCCGGTCCCGATGGACTCCGCCTCCTGCTGCATCGCCTGGCAGCCCTCTTCGGGGGTGGTGTTGCCCTGCGTCACCTGTTCGATCTGGCCGTCGATCGCCGACCGCGACCTGCTCCCAGGTCGGGATGGCGGGCGGCGCCTTGGCGTCCTCGAGCTGTTCGCCGAACGTGGCGAGCATCTCGTCGTCGGACAGCGTCTCGTCGTCCCAGGCCGCCTGCACCGACGGCAGGTCGCTGACCGTCTCGTACCACTTGACCTGCACCTCGGGCCGGGTCAGGTACTCGACGAAGGCCCACGCCGCCGCCTTGTTGTCGGACTGCTCGAAGACGGCGAGGTTGCCGCCGCCGACGAACGACGTGCCGGTCTCGTTCTCCGGTTGATGGGCGACGGTCAAGGTCGCCGGGTCGGCCCCGGCGTCGGTGACCACGCCGATCATCCACGGACCGCTGATGAACGAACCGACGTCGCCGTCGGCGAACTGGCCCTCGACCGGGACGTCGGACACCGCCGGCTGCGACAGGCCCTCCTCGAAGAAGGAGTCGTAGTACGTCAACGCCTCGACGCACGCGTCGGAGTCGAGCGTGAAGCTGTTCTCCTCGTCGACGATCTCGCCGCCGGCCTGCCAGAAGAACGGCATGAACGTCTGCCACGAGCCGGTGCCGCCCGGCTGCAGGCTGATGCCCCACTGGGCGCCGGCGTCCTTCTGGGCCTGGGCGAGCTCCTTCAGCTCGTCCCAGTTCGCCGGCGCCTCGTTGAAGCCGCCCTCCTCGGCGAGGTCGGTGCGGTAGTAGACGAGCCGGGTCTCGACGTACCACGGCACGCCGTAGCTGACGCCGTCGACCACGGTGGTGTCCCACGCGCCCTCGAAGAACGCGGACGAGTCGATGCTGTCCGGCGTCTGGGCGAGGCCACCGAGCTTGGCGAACTCGCCCATCCACGTCGTGCCGATCAGGCTGGCGTCAGGGACCTCGCCGGCGGCGATGGCGTTGACGATCTTGTCGTGGGCGGCATCCCACGGAACCGCCGTCACCTCGACGCTGACGTCGGGGAACTCGGCCATGAAGTCCTCGGCGATGACGCCGAGGTTGTCGCCCTCGGTGCCCATCGCCCAGACGGTGATCGAGCCTTCGGCTTCGCCCTCCGGCGCCTCCGGCTGTTCGCCTCCGGCATCGTCGTCATCGTCGCCGCGGCCGCACGCCGCGACCACGAGTGCGAGCGTCGCCGCCAGGGCGAGCCCACCGCGGGTTCGGTTCATCGTCTACCCCTTAGGTGCAGTTGCTGGACCGACCGCGGCCGCCCGTACACGTTTCGGGCCACTTCGTCGTTCACGCGGAACACAACGATGGGGTGGTTCCCGCTTCCGAATTGCAGACGACGGTGAATGCTTGGCGGGGCCATTGCGTCGCGGGCAACGCGGAATTGGAAGAAGCATCGGCCGGCGACGCATGCGGGAGCAGGCGGGAGGTGCTTCGACGGCGGTCACGCGGTGGCGGGAATGGATGATCGTCCACCAGGACGACGCCGACCCAACCGAGGTGAGGGCGGTGATCAGCTTCGCCCTGGGCGGAGTGTTCATCAGCCACGACATCAGTCCGGCAGGACCGCCGTTCACGGGCAGCTGGGAGCGGCCGGCAACGATCGGTTCCGGGCGACGTTCTGGAGCGGCTTCCCCGGACGAGGGCCTCGGCCGGCCCGACGATCCGCATCGGGACGAGATCTCCGGCACGTTCACGTTCACCTCTTCGACCAGGCGAGGTCCTGGACTCGGCTCGGGGACGTTCACCGGGGAGCGCATTGACGGAACGACACTCACGAGGGAGGTCGACCATGCCCAAGTACCTGCTGCAGGTCAGCTACACGCTCGACGGCGTGAAAGGCGTGATGGCGAAGGGGGGTTCCGCCCGCCGAGCGGCCGCCCAAGCCGCGGTCGAGAGCGTTGGCGGCACGCTGGAGTGCGTGTACTTCGCTTTCGGGAAGACGGACGCCTTCGCGATCGCTGAACTGCCGGACAATGCGGCCGCCGCGGCCATGGCGCTGACGGTGGGCGGCTCCGGAGGAGCCACGGTGAACACGGTCGTGCTGCTGACTCCTGAGGAGATCGACGCCGCGACCCAGGCAGGGGTGGAGTACACGGCACCCGGCCAGTAATTCGGTCAGCTCAGCTCGACGCCGGCGGCGGCGAGCTCCGCTTCCGTCCTGGCGCCGTCGCCCTCGGTGACCTCCACCGGCGCGGTGGCGGCGGTAGGCAGCACGGTCTCGTACCCGAGCCTGATGGCGTCCAGCGCCGTTCCCCGTACGCAGTAGTCGAGGGCCAGCCCGACGATCACGACCCGTTTCGTGCCCTGCTCGCGCAGCAGCTCGTCGAGCCCGGTCGACTTGTCCATTCCCGTCGTGACGTCGCGCATCGTGAAGCCGGAGTACCCGTCCTCGCCGCCCTTCCCCTTGCGTACGGCGGGGCCCTTGACGGTGACGTCGGGGATGGAGCTCGGCGCCCCACGTGCCGGCGACGCAGTGCACCGGCCAGGGTCCCCCGTCGGTGACGAAGTGGGGTGTCCGCGCCGGGTGCCAGTCCTGCGTGTACACCACCGGCGCGCCCGCCGCCGACGCCGCGCCGATCTCGTTGTTGGCGGCGTCGATGACACGGTCGGCCCCGGGGACAAACAGCGACCCTTCAGGATCGGCGAAGTCGTTCTGCACGTCGACCACGATCAGCGCGGTCTCGCCGTCGTACTCGACACCCATCACGCTCACGATACCGACGTAGCCTTCGACGTGTGCCGCCACCCCGGCTCCGCAACGGCATCTTGAGCACCGACGCCTACCAGCTCACGATGGCGCAGCTCTACTTCCGTGTGGGCATGCACGAGCGGACCGTGCGCTTCGAGCACTTCTTCCGCTCGTACCCCGACTACGGCGACCATCAGGCGGGCTACTGCGTGGCGGCCGGGCTGGCGCCGTTCGTCGAGTGGGTCACGACGACCCGGGCGACCCCGGTCGACGTCGAGGCGCTGCGCAGCCACCGGTCGCGCAGCGGCGAGCGGCTGTTCAGCGACGACTTCTGCACCTGGTTCGCCTCCGCCGGGTTCGACGGGCTCGCCCTCAGCGCGGTGCCGGAGGGCCGGGTCGTCCACCCGAACACGCCGATCACCGTCGTCGAGGGGCCGCTCGCCGCCGCCCAGCTGCTCGAGACGCCGCTGCTCAACCAGCTCAACTTCTCGACGCTCATCGCCACCAAGGCGGCTCGGGTGGCCGAGGCCGCCCAGGGCCGGCCCGTGCTCGAGTTCGGCATGCGCCGGGCCGCCGCCAGCGGCGCGGACGCGGCGTCGCGGGCGGCGATCGTCGGCGGCGCGGCCACGACCTCGAACGCCGCCGTCGGCTACGAGCTCGGCATCACCCCGGCAGGCACCCACGCCCACTCGATGGTGCAGCTGTTCCTCGCCCTCGGCGATGGCGAGCAGGCCGCCTTCGACGCCTACGCCGACGTCTATCCCGACGACACCCTGCTGCTCGTCGACACCGTCGACACCCTGGAGAGCGGGATCCCCAACGCCATCGTCGACGTTCGAGCGCCTGCGCCGGGCGGGCCACGAACCGGTCGGGATCCGCCTCGATTCCGGCGACCTCGCCTATCTGGCGGTGCAGGCCGCCCGCGAGCTCGACCAGGCCGGCTTCCCGGACGCCGTGATCGTGCTGTCGAGCCAGCTCGACGAGCTGACGATCTGGCAGATCGTCTCGCAGATCGGCAACGAGGCCCGCCGCAACGGCGTCGAGCCCGACGCCGTGATCGGCCGCCTCGTGTTCGGCGTCGGCTCGCGCCTCGCCACGAGCGACGGCGATCCCAGCCTCGACGGCGTCTTCAAGCTCGTCGCGGTGGAGGAGGGCGGGGCGTGGCGACCGTCGATGAAGCGCTCCGACTCGCCGGCGAAGGTGCTCAACCCCGGCCGCAAGCGATTGTGGCGCGTCGTACGACGACCGGCAGCGGGCCACGGCGGACGTGCTCTCGACGGTCGACGAGACCGTGGCGGCCGGCAACGACCTGCACCTCCACCACCACGCCCGCCCCGACGTCTCCCGCACGATCGCCGCCGAGCGCTGGAGCCGCGCCGACGAGCTGCTCGTCCCGGTGCTCGACGGCGAGGGTCTGGTCTACTCGGGCGGGACCGACGGCCTCGCCGACCTCACCGCGGCCGCCAAGCGCCGCAACGACGACGTCGAGGCCCTCGACCCCGGCGTGCGCCGCCTGGTGCGGCCGCACACGTACCACGTGTCGATCACGGCCAGCGTCTTCGACCTCAAGCGCCGCCTGCTCGCCGACCTGGAGTGACGGCGCAGTTTCTGGATTTGTGTCACCGATCGGCCGGCACCGGCGGAACGGTGACACAAACCGGGAGTGTCGTGTGACGGCATCAGCCCGACCGGGCGCCGAGCAGCTGGATCACCTCGGCGTCGGTCGTCGGGGAGAAGTCGTCGTACCACTGGCCGACGGCGCTGAACTCGGCCGGGCGCCGCGGGCAGACCACCAGGTCGGCGAGCGCCTCGACGTCGGCGCAGGAGTCGGGGGCGCCCACCGGGACGGCGACGATCACGGACGCGGCGTCGGCGCTGCGCAGCGCGGTGACGGCGGCGCGCATCGTCGCCCCCGTCGCCAGCCCGTCGTCCACGACGACGACGGTGCGGCCGGCGAGCGGGATCGGCGGCCGGTCGCCGCGCAGACGGACCTCCCTTTGCTCCAGCTCCTTCAGGGCGAAACGGGTTCGTTCCTCGATCACCGACTCGGACAGGCCGAGGTGAGCGATCAGCTCGTCGTTGAGGACGCGGAGTCCACCTGAAGCGACGGCGCCGATGGCGAGCTCCTCGTGATGGGGCGTGCCGATCTTGCGCACGGTGAGCACGTCGAGGGGCGCTCCCAGCCGATCGGCCACGGGCGCGGCGACCGGGACCCCGCCCCGCGGCAATCCGAGGACGACGGGCGGTTCGCGGTGCCGCCCGGGGGCATCTCCTCGGCGACGTGTTCGGCGAGGATCGTGCCGGCCTGCTGCCGGTCGCGGTACCGCCGCGGGGGCGTAGCGACCATGCATCCATGCAAACACCTCCGGGACGGCCGGGCCAGCGTCCGCCGGTATCGTTCGGGGCCGAATGACCACGTCCCGCCCGCTCATCGGACTGACCGGCCGCCGCAAGCGCGGCGCCGAGGTCGCCGGCCTGCTCGCCAACCTGGCCGACGTCGACATCGACGTCTACATCAACGCCTACGCACGGGCCATCTCCGAGGCCGGCGGCCTGCCCGTCCACCTGCCGCTGCACGTCGACCCCGCCGACTACGCCGGGCGGCTCGACGGGATCCTGCTCAGCGGGGGCACCGACATCGACCCGGCCCGCTATGGCGCCCCGCCCGACCCGGCGGCCTACGCCCCGGACCCGGTGCGGGACCGCGTCGAGCTCGGCTTCGTCGACCTCGCCGTCTCCGAGGAGCTGCCGCTGCTCGGCGTCTGCCGGGGCATCCAGGTGCTCAACGTGTGGGGCGGCGGAACGCTGCACCAGCACGTTCCCGCCCATGCCCGCTACGACGCCGCGGCCGACGCCCATGTCGAGGAGCTGACGATCGAGCCGGGCAGCGTGCTGCACGACCTGTACGGCCCGACGCTCGCCGTCAACTCCCTCCACCACCAGACCGTCGACCGCGTCGCCGACGGATGGGCGATCGCCGCCCGCAGCCGCGTCGGCGACACGATCGAGGCACTCGAGTGGCCCGACCACGACGTGATCGGCGTGCAGTGGCACCCGGAGCTCCTCGGCACCCGCGCCTCGGACCCGATCTTCGCCTGGCTCGTCGACCGGGCCGCCCGGCGCACGCGCGAGCGCGAACCGGCGCGGAGCTGACGAGTGCGCCGTCGACTCTCGTCGAGCGACGGTCGCGAGCTGCTCCAGGTCGAGGAAGACGTCGCCGCCCGGTTGCGCAAAGCGGGCATCGAGCTCGAGGTCGACTTCCTGTCGATGGCCGCCGTCGCCAACGTCTTCCGCGTGGCGAGCGCCGCCCGCAATCACCTCGAGCGCTCGGTGCTCGCGCGGGCGGAACTGTCGTTCACCGCCTTCACGGTGATGTGGGTCCTGTGGGTGTGGGGGGAGAGCGAGTTCCGGGACGTCGCCGTCGACTCCGGCGTCGCCAAGGGGACGCTCACCGGCGTCGTGACCACGCTCGAGCGGCGAGGGCTGGTCACTCGGCGCCGCCACTCCGACGACCGCCGGCTGATCCTCGTGGCCTGCACCCCGGCGGGGGAGGAGCTGATGGTCGGTCTGTTCCCCCGGTTCAACGACGGCGAGGCGCAGCTGGTGGCGGGGCTCGCCGATGCCGAGACGCGCCGCCTCGCCCAGCTCCTCCGCAAGGTGCTGCGCACCATTGAGGAACTGGACGAGGCGCCGGCGGTCAGCGGTTGATGGGCGCCGCTACGGCGACGTCAGCTCGTAGTGCTCGAAGCAACTCGCGCTCGAGGGCGGAGTCGAGGACGTGATCGCGGCTCGCCTTCGCGGCGGACTTGACCTGTTCCTTGGCGTAGGGGATGACGACCGCGCCTTCATTGGTCATGTAGGAGCCCTCGACCGGTACGTAGTGCTCGGACCGCAGCGGGCCAGGGTCCACCACGGCCCATCGGGGCTCGCCCCGTTCGTCATAGAGCACGTCGCTGACGGTGCCGACCTTCTGATGATGATCATCGAGCACCGGATGGCCGGTGAGGCTCAGCTCCTGCGGGGTCTCCGTCGGGCGATCCGGCTCGTCGCGACCGAATTCGTCACGCTCCCCGGGCGTCGGGACGGTGGACATCGCCTGTCTCCAGTTCTCCGCCCGTTGTACTACGTGGTCCGTGGTTGTCGGCCACTGCAGTGACATCGTCGTCGATGTCACTTATCCGTAATAATACCCAACAGGGCTCGGCCTGACACCTGCCTGGTACGTTCGGCCGCCGTGGGCGGCCTCTCGACCGATCAGAAGGTGGACCTGCTCGCCGGTGCCGACATGTGGCACACGGTCGGGTTCGTCGATCCGCCGGTGCCGGTGATCAGGGTGTCGGACGGGCCGGCCGGAGCGCGGGGCACCTCGTGGGACGGGGTGCCCTCGGCGTCGTTCCCCTGCGGCAGCGCGCTCGGCGCCACGTGGGACCCCGACCTGATCCGCGAGGTCGGGCGGGCACTGGGGCGGGAAGCCCGGTCGAAGAGCGCACGCGTGCTGCTCGCTCCGACGGTCAACCTCCATCGGACGCCGATCGGCGGGCGCAACTTCGAGTGTCTCAGCGAGGACCCGGTGCTCACCGCCGAGCTGGCCGTCGCCTACATCGAGGGTCTGCAGGCGGAAGGCGTCGCCGCCTGCGTGAAGCA
The DNA here is from genome assembly GCA_963839695.1 of uncultured Acidimicrobiia bacterium. Lineage (GTDB taxonomy): Bacteria > Actinomycetota > Acidimicrobiia > Acidimicrobiales > Ilumatobacteraceae > JALZMG01. The sequence goes on from CAWIVW010000018.1 coordinate 20,870, forward strand.
CCTCGTCGGCAACGACACCGAGCTCGAACGGATGACGATCTCGTCCGAGATCGACGAGCGCACGCTGCGCGAGCTGTACCTGGTCCCGTTCGAGGCGGCCGTGCGCCGGGCCGGGACGCGGGCCGTGATGAGTGCGTACAACCGGCTCAACGGCACGTACTGCGGCGAGCACCGGTGGCTGCTCACGGACGTGCTGCGCGACGAGTGGGGGTTCGACGGCGTGGTGATCAGTGACTGGTTCGGGACCCACAGTGCGGGGCCGTCGTTGCTCGCCGGGCTCGACCTGGAGATGCCGGGACCACCGCGGGAGCGCGGGCCGCACCTCCGCGCCGCGCTCGCTGCCGGGGAGATCACCGAGGCCGACCTCGATCGCTCGGTCGACCGGCTGCTCGCCCTCGGCGAGTGGACCGGTGCCGCTGAGGGTGGGACGGACGAGGTCACTGCTGACGACCCCGCGACCGATGCCGTCATTCGGCGGGCGGCGACGCGGGCGATGGTGCTGCTGAAGAACGAGGGGGCGCAGCTTCCGCTGCCGGCGGCCCTGCGCCGAATCGCGCTGATCGGTCCGCACGCGCGGTACGGGCGGGTGCAGGGCGGCGGCAGCGCGCGGGTTCGCCCCGTCCTTCGGCCAGGTCCGCTGGAGGCGTTGACGAACCGAGGCTTCGACGTCTCGTTCGAGACGGGCGGGGTGATCGACAAGTTCCTGCCGACGGTCCACGGCGAGTTCACCGTTGAGCTCGGGGACGGGGACGGCGAGGTCGAACGCATGCAGACGGACCGGCTGTCGTGGCGCGGTCCCCATCAGCTGACGATCCGGATCAAGGGTGCCTTCACCCCCGACGAGGCGGGCGCCTGGGAGCTCGGCGTGCGCGCCGTCGGGCCGGTCACGGTGCGCCTCGACGGCGCGACCGTGGTCGAGATCGCCGAGACCCGGCGCGGCGGCTCGTATTACGGGCTCGGCAGCCCGGAGGTGCGCGGCTTCGTCGAGCTGGAAGGCGGACGCCGCTACGAGTTCGAGGTCGACTACCCGGCCACCACCGATGAGCCGTTGCGAGGGTTCACGGTCGGCGCCCGTCGCGTGCCGAGCGGGGACGAGATCGAGCGGGCGGTGGCGGCGGCAGCGGAGGCCGATGTGGCCGTCGTGATCGTCGGGACGGACCACGACTGGGAGACCGAAGGCGAGGACCGCACCACGCTGGCGTTGCCGGGAGCCCAGGACGAGCTGGTCGCCGCGGTGGCCGCGGCCAACCCGAACACAGTCGTCGTGATCAACGCCGGGTCGCCCGCCGCGATGCCGTGGCTGGACGCCGTGCCGGCGGTGCTGCAGATCTGGTTTCCCGGCCAGGCGATCGGCGAGGCCCTCGCCGATGTGCTCACCGGTGTCGAGGAGCCCGGTGGCCGGTTGCCGGTCACGTTCCCCGTCCGGCTCGAGGACACGCCCGCCTTCGCCGAGCATCCGGGGCGCGACGGGAAGGCGGTGTACGCCGAGGGGACGTTCATCGGCCATCGCTGGTACGACCGCGATGGAATCGCCCCGCTGTTCCCGTTCGGCCACGGGCTCGGCTACACGACGTTCTCGCTCGGCGATGCCCGGGTCGAGGGCGGGATCGACGATGGCGTGACCGTGAGCGTGGACGTCACCAACACCGGTGACCGCGCCGGCAGCGAGGTGGTGCAGATCTATGTCGAGCCGCCGGCGGGCGACCCGGCCCGACCGTTGCGTCACCTGGCGGCGTTCCGTCGCGTGGACGTTGAGGCTGGGGCCTCGGCTGCTGTGCGCATCGAGCTCGGACGGCGAGCATTTCCGTCTGGCTCGATGGTCAGTGGACCGTGCCTCCGGCCGGGCAGACGTATCGGCATCTTCGTCGGCGCGATCCGTCTCGCGACCTGCTCAGAGGCGCCAGTCGACAGGGTCCAAGCCGGCGGCGCGTAGCGCGTCGTTGGCCCGGGAGAACGGCTTGGAGCCGAAGAAGCCGTTGTGCGCCGACAGCGGCGACGGGTGCGCCGACTCGATGATCGTGTGGCGCGACGTGTCGATGAGCGCCCGCTTGCGCCGCGCGTAGGCGCCCCAGAGGATGAAGACGACCGGGTGGTCCTTGGCCGAGACCGTGCGGATGACCTCGTCGGTGAACGTCTCCCAACCGCGGCCCTGGTGCGACGCCGACTGCCCCGCCCGCACCGTCAGCGTGGCGTTGAGCAACAGCACTCCCTGGTGGGCCCAGGCCTCGAGGTTGCCGTGGCCCGGCGGCTCGATGCCCAGGTCGTTGCGCAGCTCGGCGTGGATGTTGACGAGCGACGGCGGGATCGCTACGCCCCGGCGCACCGAGAAGCACAGCCCGTGCGCCTGGCGCGGCCCGTGGTACGGGTCCTGGCCGAGGATCAGCACCCTCGTCTCGGCGTGCGGCGTCAGATGGAGGGCGGCGAAGACCTCCTCGGACGGCGGGTAGACGGTGTAGCGGGCCCGCTCGGCGGCGACGAACGCCTGCAGCTCGGGCCAGTACGGCTTGGTGAACTCGCCCCGCAGCACCGGGTTCCAGTCCGTCTTCACGGCGCTTCATTGTGGCTGGCGCGGTCGGGGGTCGAGGCCGTCCGCCTACCATCGGCCGGGTGACGCTGGCGCCGCTCGACGAGGGCCTCGATCTCCTCGCGACGCGGCCGCGCGCCTCGCTGGCGACGCTGCCGACACCGCTCGAACGCGGCCCCGGACTGCCCGGCGGCTCCCGCCTGTGGGTCAAGCGCGACGACCTCACCGGGCTCGGGGCCGGCGGCAACAAGGCGCGCAAACTGGAGTTCCTCTGCGGCGAGGCGCTCGAAGTGGGCGCCCGGGCCCTGGTCACCGTCGGAGCCGAGCAGTCCAACCACTGCCGGATCACGGCCGCCGCCGGGGCCGTGCTCGGCCTCGAGGTCCATCTCGTGCTGTCCGGCGACAAGCCGCTGCGGCCGACCGGGAACCAGCTGCTGTCGACGCTGTTCGGCGCCCAGCTCCACTACGTCGGCTGCCCGCCGAACCACTGGGGCGAGCTCGAGATCGCCCGCGAGCAGCTCACCGCCGAGCTCGCGGCCGACGGGACCGTGCCGCACTCGATCCCCATCGGCGGGAGCACCGCGGCGGGAGCGCTCGGGTACGTCGGCGCGTACGTCGAGTTGGTGGAGCAGTGCCGGGCGGCGGGGATCGCGCCGGCGGCCGTGGTCCACGCGTCGTCGAGCGGGGGCACGCATGCCGGGCTCCTCGCCGGGCTGGCGTTGCTGCGCGCGCTCGGTCACGAACAGCTGCCGCCGGTGCTCGCGGTCGGCGTCGCCAAAGGGGTGAACGCGGGGGTGTCCGGACGTGCGGGCGCTCGCCGCCGAAACCCTTGCCCTGCTCGGCGCCGACCCCGACTCGGTCACCGAGAATGACGTCGACATCGACACCCGCTGGATGGGTGACGACTACGACGTGCCGACGGCGGCCGGCGACGAGGCCATCCGGTGGGCGGCGGTCCACGGCGGCTGGGTGCTCGACCGGACCTACAGCGGCAAGGGCCTCGCCGGGGTGCTCGGCAACGCCGTCGAGGGCCGCTGGCGTCCGGGCACCGAGGTCGTGTTCCTGCACACCGGCGGGCTTCCATCCGTCTTCGCTCCTGGTGGTGCGCCAGTAGCGTTCAGTTCGTGAGCGAGATCCTCGACGTCGATCTGCTGGCCTTCGAGCGGGGGAGCAGCGAGCAGCGGCGGGCGGTGGTGGACGGGGTGCGCCGGAGCCTCGAGACCGGGTTCGTCTACACCTCGCACGACCTCTCGGAGGATCTGCTCGACCAGGCCTACGCGATGCTCAAGGAGTTCTTCGCCGCGCCGGCCGAGGAGAAGCAGCGGTGGGTCGTCCCCGGCGTCCACGGCCAGACCGGGTACACCGGGCTGCTCGTCGAGACGGCGGCGGCGAGCGACGTCCCGGACTGGAAGGAGATGCTCAACTGGTCGGCGCCGATCCCGAGCGGGCACCCGTTGAAGCGCAAGTTCCCGACCGCCTACCCCGACCAGGTGCTGCCCGAGGAGACCGTGCCCGGGATCACCAAGGTGCTCACCGAGTTCCACGAGACGATCGCCGATCTGCAGCGCCGGTTCCTGCGGGTGATCGCCGAGGGGATCGGGTGTCACGAGACGTTCTTCGACGAAATGGTCACCGACGGCCCGTCGCTGACGCGCGCCATCCGCTACCCGCCGATGGGCGAGGTGCCCGGCGACGACGCCTACGAGTGGGCCGGGCAGCACGGCGACATCAACCTGATCACCGCCCTCCCGCGCGCCACCGCGCCCGGATTGCAGGTCAAGGTCGATGGGGAGTGGGTCGACGCCGTCGCGCCGGAGGGCCGGGTCATCCTCAACACCGGGATCATGCTGGAGCGGCTCAGCAACGGGCAGATCCCCATCGGGTGGCACCGCGTCGTCGCCGCCCCCGGGTACACGGGCGAGCGCCACAGCGTCGTGCAGTTCTGCCATCCCCGGCCGTGGACCGTGCTCGCGCCGGTGCCGAGCTGCTGCACGCCGGAGCATCCGCAGCGCTTCGCGCCGCTCACCGCCGCCGACGCCCTCGACGAGGTGCTCTACGAGATCAACCTCGTGGAGGACGCCCGCCGGGTCTGAACGCGCGGTTCGGCGCGCCGGCCGATGGGGAACAGGTTCGTTGTGCGGTTCGCACCCTCACTTCACCTCGTCGACGTCACCGAGGACGCCGCGCTCATCGGCTGGGGCGGGTTCTGGCTCGACGACCGGGACGGCCGCACATGGGTGGTCGACGACGACGAACTTCCGGCCGGCGGAACAATCGGAGCCGGCTCACCCTCCTACGGCGACGCCGTGGTCGAGGTTCGCCGTGGTGACCGCGTCGTCGCCACCGCCGAGGCTGCTGACGTGAACCACGTCTGGGTGGAGGGCCTCGACCCGGACACGGCGTACGAGTATCTCGTCACGGTCGACGGAGAGCCATGGGTCGAGGGCGGCGGCCGACTGCGCACCCACCCTGCCGAGGACGAGCCCGTCGAGGTTGCGTTCGCCGCGTTGGGTGACTACGGCGTCGGCATCGTGAACGGGGAAGCGGGCCGCCGGCAGGCCGCGGTGGCGCGGACGTTGACGTGGCTCGCGGACCGGCGCGACCTGCGGTGCGTCGTCGGCCTCGGCGACAACATCTACGGCGGAGACGAGGATCGACTCGAGGAGTCCGGCGACGAGGACGACGATTGGTTCTTCACCTTCTACGAGCCGTACCGGCGCGTGATCGACCGGCTGCCCTTCTACCCGGCGGCCGGCAACCACGACGGCCCCGACGAGGAGGACAACGACGACCGCGCCCAACTCGAGGACAACTTCCACCTGCGCGCCCGCTTCGCGCCCCGTCAGGAGAATGGCCGGGCGTCGCTCGATCCCGGCCTCTTCTACCAACTGCGTCTCGGCGCCATGGTCGACCTGATCTGCGTCGACACCTCCTGGGGCGGGGAGCGGGGTCGCCACTGGTTCGACGACGCGGCCCATCTGCGATGGCTCACCGACACGCTGGCGGACACGGCCGCGCCGCGATGGCGGATCCCGTTCTCGCACCACCCTCCGTGGTGTGCGGGGCCCAAGCATCCCGGCATGCGGGAGCAAGTCGATCGCCTCGTGCCGCGGTACCGCGACGGAGGCGTGCGGCTGTCCTTGCACGGCCACGAGCACAACCTGCAGCACGGCCGAGTCGACGGGATCGACTACGTGATCTCGGGGGCCGGCGGCAAGCTCGACCTCGATCCGCCGCGCGACTTCGCGGCCGCGGGAACCTGCTCGTGGGCGGCCGAACCGCACTGCCTTCTCGTCGAGGTCACCCGCGACCGGCTGACCGTCACGCCCTACGCCGGGATGGCCGACGGCGACGCCGAGCCGAAGGTCGTCGAGCGTCGAACACCCGACGGAACCATCGTTACGGAGCCGATCACCGTCGAGTACTGAGGCCCGACGGGGCTCCCGTGCCAGGCGCGTCGTTCCAGCGCCGGCTGAGTCCGCCGCTCAGCCGACGCCGGTGACGCCCGCCAGACCGTCCATGGCTGCCCATAGCCGGTCCATGGTGTGGTCGTCGAGGTCGAACGAGATGGTGTCGCCGGAGTCCATCTCGATCGACGCCGTCCGCGCCAGTCCCGCCGCCACATGAGGAGTCGCATCCACAACGGTGACGCCCGCCCGAGGTCGCCGCTGCTCGTTGGCGTCCGCACGCCAGCGACCGACGACGAGAACCCGCCGATCGGTGATTCCGACCAGTACCGGGCTCTCGCCGTCCGCCGCGGTCCGGAGCCCAGGAACTGCCGTCCGCAGTTCCTCGGCCGGGGAGAGCAGGTCGAGCAGGTGCTCGCTCTCACGCTCAAGATCGACCATCCGCCAATGGTCCTCCCAGCGATCTCGCTCCTCGGCCAGTCGGGCTCCAGCGCCCATCAGTACTCCTTCACGTCCCGACGGGTGTCGAGACCACGCCGATAGCCTGCCGAGGAAGAGGGGTGTCCGACATCGGGGATACCCCGTGATCTGACCCGCTCCCGAGATCCGCCCGCTTGCTGAGCCCTCCTCACCACCACCAAGCCCTGCCCGGCCGCAGTGCAGTCGTCGGGACCCTCGTCGCCCTCGCCGAAGGTGCCGCGGAAGGCCACGGCGGCGCCCTCACCGTGGTCGGCGAGCCCGGGATCGGCAAGACCGCCGTTCTGGCGAACGCCGTCGAGCTGATCCGCGAGGACGTGCCCGGCGCCCGCATCATCCAGCTCGCGGGCGTCGAGGCCGAACTCGAGATGGCCTGGTCAGGGCTGGCCGCGCTGCTCGACGGGATGCTCGACGGGATCGCAAACCTCGCCCCGGCGCGGGCGGCGGCTCTGCGGTCGGCGCTCGCCATCGACACCGGCGACGAGCCGGCCGAACCGTTCGCCATCGCCCTCGCCACGCGAGACCTGCTCGTCCACGCGGCGGAGGAGCACCCGGTCGTGGTGGTCGTCGACGACCTTCCCTGGATCGACGCCCCGACCCGCCGCACCCTCGCCTACATCGCCCGCCGGCTCCAGTTCGAGCGGGTGGCGATCCTGTCGGCCCGGCGGGCGGGCAGCGACTCGCACTCCGACACCGGGCCGACCTACGTCCTCGACACCGTCGATGACGACGTCGCCGACGGCATCCTCGCCGAGGCCGGGGTCGACAGCGCCGAGGTCCGCCGCCAGCTCGTCGCCGCGGGCGGCGGGATCCCGCTCGTGCTCGTCGAGGCGGCCAACCTGATCGACGCCGATCAGCGCGCCGGGCGCACCGAGCTCCCCGATCCCCTGCCGATCGGGTCGTCCGGCCAGCGGGTCGTCGACCTCGTGTTCGCCCGACTTCCCCAGCCCGTGCTGGCCGCCCTCCTCGTCGCCGCGGCGGAGCCGGACGGCGATCTCGGACGCATCGGGCGCGCCCTCGACGGGCAGGGACTCGGCCTCGCCGAGCTGGAGGCCGCCGAGGAACGTGGGGTCGTGCACCTCGAAGGCGATCGGGTCACGTTCCGGCATCCGCTGATGCGCTCGGCGGCGTACCACGACGCGCCCCGCGCCGACCGGCGGGCCACCCACCGGTCGCTCGCGGCCACGCTTCCGGACGGGTCCCTGGCCCGGGCGTGGCACCTGGCGCGCGCCGCCGTCGGCCCCGACGAGGAGGTTGCCCGCTGTCTCGACGACGCCGCCGCGGTGACGGCGCGACGAGGCGCGCCGACGGTCGCGGCCCGCACGTGGGAGCTGGCCAGCCGGCTGTCGCCCGACCCGATCGACCGGGCCCGGCGGCTCGGTCTGGCCGCCGGTGGCCTCCTGGATGCGGGGATGGCCGGGCCGGCCGGCCGTCTCCTCGACCGTGCCGACGAAGTGTTCCTCGACGATCCGGCGGCTGACGACGTGATCGAGCGGGTGCGCCGCCTGCGTCTCCGTTCGCGCCTGCCCCCATCGGTCGGCGGCGGCTCCTCGCCGGTGGCCGAGCTGCGGGCGGCGGCGCGGGAGGTCAGTTCCGTCGCCCCCGATCTCGCCGTCGACCTGCTGCTCGACTCCCTGGCCGCGTACATGGTCGCCGGCAAGCTGGCCGACATGACCAGCGCGGTCGAGGAGGCGGAACGGCTGCGCCCGCTCGTGGACGACGAGCGGGCCCGGCGCATCGACGTGATGGCCGGCGCGCGGATGATGGCCGGCGGCGAGCCGGGTGGGGAGCCGTTGCTCGAGCGCTATCGGGAGCTCGTCGGGTCCGATCGGTCGTCGGCCGACGCCATCTTTCTCGCCGAGGTCGTCGCGCCGACGCTCGGGATTCCTGCGTCCTGGTGAGGCCGCGGACGAGCTGCTCGCCGATCTCGAGGGGGACCTGCGCGCCCGCGGTGCCATCCGCCCCTTGGTGAGCGTGCTCGGGGCGCGGAGCATGGCGAAGTACAGCCGCTCGTTCCCGGCCACCGTCGCCGCCGGCACCGAGGCCATCGCGCTGGCCGAGAGCAACGGGTTCCCCGAGCTGGCCTCGTTCGCCGCCGCGGTGCTCGCGCTGTGCCTCTGCCGTGGTCGGCGATCACGAGCTCTGCGACCGGGCCGCCTCGCTGCTGAGCGACGTTCCCGAGCCTGAACGCCGGGCTCTCGGGCCGATCGGGCGCGGGTACCTCGCCTTCACCGACGGTCGCTTCGACGACGCGGACGTCCACTTCCAAACCGTTCTCAAGATGTCCCCGATCGGCCAAGGACTGGTCCGCTGGGAGACCGAGTGGATCGAGGGCCTCATCAAGTCGGGTCGGCGCGACGAGGCGGAGGACGTGCTGCGCGAGCTCGAAGAGGTGGCTCCCGGAGGGCCTCCTGACCCTGCACGGGCTCGAGCGGGCCAGGGGGATGCTCGCCGCCGACGAAGGCGTGGCGGTGCGGCACTTCGAGACGGCGATCAAGGTCGGCGTCGCCTACGGGAATCGCTTCTATGAAGGGCGCGCCCGGCTCGTGTTCGGCGAATGGCTGCGCCGGTCGCGCCGCCGCGGCGAGGCGCGCCGGCAACTGGAACAGGCCGTCGAGCTGCTGCGGAGCATCGGCGCCACCGCCTTCGCCGAGCGGGCGGTGACCGAGCTGCGCGCCGCCGGCGGCGTCGTGGGCGACGACGTCGCGTCGCACCAGCTGCTCACGCCGCACGAGCTGCAGGTCGCCCGGCTCGTCGTCGGCGGGGCGTCGAACCGTGACCTCGCGGCGACGCTGTTCATCAGCCCGCGGACCGTCGAGGCCCATCTCACGGCGATCTTCCGCAAGCTCGGCGTGCGCAACCGGCGGGAGCTGGCGGCCCGCGCGCTCGACGACCCGATCCTCCAGCCGTGACCACGGCCGCCCGCGGCGGGACTAGCTTCCGGCGACATGGCCAACGAACGGGTCCGCACGGTCTGGAGTGACCTCAACGGGTTGACCCACGGGCGCTACGTCCCGTCCCGCAAGATCGATCGCGACTACGCCCACACCCACCACGCCGTGACGACGCTGGCGATGGGCATCGACGGCGAGATCCTCCCGATCAGCGGGTACGCCGCCGACGTCGGCTATCCCGACCTCACCGCGACGCCGGTGGTCTCCAGCCGCCGGCCCGGGTGGGAGCCCGACACCGACGTGGTGATCTGCGAGCTGTCCGGCTCCGACGGGCGGCCGCTGCCGATCTGCCCACGGGGCGCGCTCGTGCGGGCGATCGAGGGGTGGCGGGCGATCGGGTTCGAGCCGCAGCTCGGCTTCGAGCTGGAGCTGTACCTGCTCGAGCCGGACGAGGAGGCCGCCGGCGGGTGGCGCACGGCCGGCAGCGAGGCGCACCGGGTCTACGGGGTCGGGCTCGGTGGCGATCCGACCGGCCTGGCGCTGGAGTACTTCGACATCGCCGAGGAGATGGGACTCGACCTCGAGGGCGTGCTGACCGAGTTCTCGCCCGGCCAGCTCGAGGTCAACATGACGTACGGGCCGGCGCTCGACGCCGCCGACCGGGCGGTGCTGGCCAAGGAGATGACGCGTGAGGTCGCCGCCGGCGAACGGCTACCGGGCGACGTACCTCGGCCGGCCCGATCCCACGGCGGTCGGGTCGGGGCTGCACGTCAACTTCTCGGTGCTGCCGACATCCGGCGGGCCCAACGCGTTCCACGACCCGGCCGGGGCCGAGGGGCTGAGCACGGTCGCCCGCCAGAGCATCGGCGGGCTGCTCGCCCACCACGAGGCGGTAGCCGGGCTGTCGGCGCCGTTGGTCAACAGCTACCGGCGGTTGATGCCCGGCCTGATCGCCGGGTACTGGGCCAACTGGGGCCTCGACAACCGGATCAGCACCTACCGCGTCCCGGCCGAGCGGGGGGCGGCGACGCGGATCGAGAACCGCATGCCGTGCGGGACGGCGAGCCCGTACCTCGCGGCGGCGGCGATGCTCAACGCCGCCCTGCTCGGCGTCGTCGACGGGCTCGACTGCGGCGCCGCCGCAGGTCGGCGACGCCGACGCCGAGCCGAACACCGACCGGCACACGCCGGAGACGCTGCCCGAGGCGCTCGCCGCGATCGAGGCCGACCACGTGCTCGTCGAGGCGATGGGCCACGACCTCGTCACCGCCTACCTCGCCCTGCGCCGCCACGACCTCAAGCGGTGGGAGCGACCGGCGAGGACTGGAACCCGGAGAAGGTCACGACCTGGGAGCTGGAGACCTACCTCCCGTACTACTGAGCGTCTCCATCTGGGCGGGAATCGTCCACGTCATCTGGGCGGATCGTTCCACCTGTTGCACGGATCCCGCCCAGATCGAGGTTGGTCACCGCGCTCGCGACCCAGGTACGCCGCGGCGACTGCGGGGTCTGAACGCATCGTCTCGGGCGTCCCCTCGGCGAGCACGCGGCCCTCGGCGAGCACGACGACGTGGTCGCTGATGCGGGTGATGAAGGCGAGGTCGTGGTCGATGACGAGCACGCCGGCGCCGAGCAGCCGGGCGGTCGCCCGCACGTGGTCGACCATGGCCCGGCTCTCGCGCGTCGCTCATCCCCGACGTCGGCTCGTCGAGCAGGAGGTAGGCGGGCGCGAGCGCGGCGGCCCGGGCGAGTTCCAGCCGCCGCTGGTTGCCGTAGTCGAGCGTCGCCGCCGGCCGCTCGGCCAGGTCGGCGAGCCCGGCCGACGCGAGCAGCACGTCGACATCGACGGCGGGGGCGTCGGGTCGGTAGCGCGCCGCGCTCACCGCGGCGAGGGCGACGTTCTCGCGCACCGGCAGGGTGGCGAACAGCCGCAGGTTCTGGAACGTCCGGGCGAGTCCGGCGCGGGCGATGCGATGTGGCGCATCGTCGCTGAGGTCGCGGTAACCGAGGGTGACCTGTCCGGCCTGCTCGGTGACCAGGCCGGTGATGACGTTGAACATCGTCGTCTTGCCGGCGCCGTTGGGGCCGATCAGCCCGACGACCTCGCCCGGGCGCACCCGCACCCCGGCGTCCTCGAGGGCACGGAAACCTCCGAAGCGGACGCTGATCCCTTCCGCCCCGAGCTCGTCGTCCGCCAGCGGCGGTTCGCGTCGTCATCCGCTGGCGCGCGCCGGCGTCGCGGCCGTCGCCGACCGCCGGCGCAGCCACGCCCTGACGTCGATGTCGCCGAGCAACCCGCCGGGGCGCAACAGCATCACCGCGAGCAGCACGGCGCCGAGGAACAGCTCGGGGAGGCGCTCGATCTCGTAGTCGTCGCCGAGCTGGCGGGCGACCTCGTTGCCGATGGTGATCAGCGGCGGTGCCGGCGAACGCGCCCGTCACGGTGCGCATCCCTCCGACGACGAGCATCGCCAGCAGGAGCACCCCGATGTCGAGCGTGTACTGATCCGGGTTGGTGCTGCCGACCGCCTGGACGCGGAGCGCGCCGGCGACGCCGACGATGGCGATGCTCACCGTCCAGGCCGTCCAGCGCGGCCAGAAGCGGTCGATGCCGATCGCCGGTGCGGCGATCTCGTCCTCACGGGTCGCCGCGGCGAAGCGCCCCTGGCGGGTCTCGCCGAACCAGTTCGCGACGATCAACGCCCCGAGCGCGGCCACCCACAGCCACGTGTTGGTCGTCGAGCCGGGGAACACCCGACAGCCCGCCGGCGCCCGCGTGTCAGCTCGGTCCAGTTCTTCACCATCTGGTCGACGACGAAGAGCATGGCGAGGGTGATCATCGTGGCCGCCAGGCCGCCCGCCCGGGCCACGGCCACCCCGACCAGCGCGCCGGCAGCCACGGCGACCACGACGCCGACGACCATCGCCCCGAACGGCCCGAGCTCGACGTCGCCGAGTCCGAGCGGCACGTCGGGCAGGCTCGTCGCCTTCGTCGCCGCCGGGATCGTGGCCAGCGCGGCGCCGTAGGCGGCGAGCTGGGCGAAGGCGAGGTGGCCGAAGGACAGGATGCCCGTCTGTGCCGATGAAGACCTGCAGGCCGAGGACGATGACGAGGTTGACGAGCAGCTCCTGGACGAGCAGCTCGCGGGCCGCACCGCCCGTCGACGTGTAGACGAGCGCGCCGACCACGAGCACGACGAACAGCAGCCGCGCTGGCGCCGACGCTGCGGGCGAGCCGGGCGACGGGTCCACTACACCCGCTCCGCCGTGCGCACGGTGAACAGGCCCTGCGGCCGGACGATGAACAGGAGCGGCGATGAGCACGAACACGAAGGCGTCGGTGAGCCGCTCGAACACGCCTTCCGGCAGGTATCCGCGGAGCATCACCTCGGCGAGCCCGAGGCCGAGGCCGCCGACGACGGCGCCGGTGAAGCTGCCGAGCCCGCCGATGATCGCCGCGACGACGGCCTTGATCAGCCAGTCGGAGCCGAGCGTCGGCTCGGCGCTCGGGCTGCGCATGAGGATCAGCACGGCGGCGACGCCGGCGAGCAGCCCGGCGTAGGCGAACGCGCCGGACGATCACCCCGTTGGCCCGCACCCCCATCAGCCGGGCGGCGTCGAAGTCCTCGCTCGCCGCCCGCACCGAGAACCCGAACAGCGTGCGGCGGAACACGAACGCGGTCAGCGCGAGCACGACCGCGGTCACGGCGATCGTCACGAGGTCCATCACCTCGAACCGGACGTCGCCGATCTCGACGGTGTTGAACGCCCACCCGGGGCCGGCGAACGACTTCTTCGTCGGCGAGACGAACACGGCCCACAGCGCGTGGGAGAGCCGTTCGAGGGCGAACGAGGTCAGCAGCAGCGTGAACGGGCTGGCGTTGCGCACCCACCGGAAGGCGACCAGCTCGGTCGCGACCGAGGCGAGCACGGCCGCGAGCACGATCGCCGGCGCGAGCAGCCACCAGCCGAGCCGTCGGTCGACAGGAAGTAGGCGACGTAGGCGCCGACGGTGATCAGCTCGGCGTGGGCGAAGTTGACGAGGTGCATCACGCCGAAGATCAGCGGTGATGCCGAGCGCGAGCAGGGCGTACGTGCTGCCGCGCCCGAGGCCGTCGACGAGTGACTGGACGAACGTCGTCACTCGGCTCGACGTGCACGCCGACGTACGTGCCGAAGAGGTCCTCGTGGGCGGCGAGCTCGGCGCCGGAGCCCTCGACGGCGACCTGCCCGGTGCGCAGCACGTAGCCGCGGTCGGCGATCTCGAGCGCCCGCAGGGCGTTCTGCTCGACGACGAGGACCGTGCGGCCCCGCTCGCGGAGCTCGACGAGCAGGTCGAAGACGGTGTCGACCAGCACCGGCGCGAGGCCGAGCGTCGGCTCGTCGAGCAGCACGAGGCGCGGCTCGCTCATCAGCGCCCTGGCGATGGCGAGCTGCTGGGCCTCGCCGCCGGACAGGTAGCCGGCGGCGGTGTTCCACCGGCCGGCGAGCACGTCGAAGCGGGCGCGGGCCTCGTCGAGCCGGCGGCGGCGTTCGCGCCGGCGCGCACGGTGACGCCGGCGAGTTGGAGGTTCTCGCCGACGGTGAGGTCGCGGAAGATCCGCCGGTGCTCGGGCACGAGGGCGAGCCCGGCGCCGCACGAGCGTCGCCGGCTCGGCGCCGGTGACGTCCGACGCCGCCGAGCGTGATCCGGCCGCCGGCCGGGCGCAGCAACCCGGCGACCGTGTTGAGCAGCGTCGTCTTGCCGGCGCCGTTCGGGCCGACGAGGGCGACCAGCTCGCCCTCGTCGACGTGCAGCGACACGCCGCGCAGCGCGACGACCGCGCCGTACCGCACCGTCAGCCCGTCGACGGCCAGCATCGGGCTGGGTTCCGCTACGAGCCCGGGACGAAGGTGGGTCGGAACGCCTCGGTGAACGTCGGCTCGCCGCCCTCGACGGTGAGGATCACGACGTCCTTCTCGGGCACGCCGTTGGTGCCGGCGTAGGTGACGGTGCCGGTGGTGACCTCGAGGTCGGTGATGTTGGCGATCGTGTCGATCAGCGTCGCGCCGTCGAGCGAGCACGCCGTCTCGGCGGCGTGGGCGAACACCTGCACCACGTCGGAGGCCAGCGCGCCGAAGCTCACCGTCTCGATCTCGGCGCCGGCCGCAGTGGCGGCGTCGAGGAACTCCTGCACGCCGTTCTCGTCACTCGGGAAGGTGTGGGCGGTGAACGAGACACCGTTGGCGACGTCGCCGGCGCTCCACACGACGGTGGCGTCGAAGGCGTCGGCGCCGATGACCTGGATGTCGCCGAGCCCGGCGGCCTCGAGCTGCTCCAGCAGCACGCCGGTGCCGGGCATGATCATCGCCGTGTAGAGCACGTCGGGGGCCGGGTCGAGCGAGGCGAGCTCGTTGACCTGCGCCGAGAAGTCCTCGTCGGCGAGGCTGAACGTGAAGTCGCGGACGACCTCGCCGCCGGCCTCGGTGAACGCCTCGGTGAACGCCGCCGTCGTGTTCGTGAAGTAGGCGTCGTCGGGCGACGAGAACGTGACCGCGGTCGTGGCACCGCCGTTGGCGGCGAACTCGGCTGCCGCCGCGCGACTGCACCGGGTCGCTGAAGCTCATCAGGAACGCGCCGCGGCTCGGGTCGGCGAGGGCGAGGTCGGTGGAGGCGTTGGAGATGATCGGCACCTGGCCGTTCACCGTGTCGATCAGCGGCCCGCCGTTGTAGGCGAACGGCGGGGCGATGATCGCGTCGGCGCCCTCGTCGAGCAGCTCCTGGGCGGCCCGCTGGGCAGCCGGAGGGATCGTCGGGCAGCTCCTTGACGATGTACTCGACGTCCTGGCCGCCGACCCCGCCGGCCTCGTTGAGCAGGTCGACCTGGACCTGGGCCGCCTCCGACCGGGGACGTCGGCGAAGCCCGCCGAGGTCGCTGAAGTCGGCGGCGTAGCCGATCGTCAACGGCTCGTCGAGCGTGCAGTCGCCGCCGTGGTGCCCGCGGTGGTCGCCGGCGCCGCTCGTGGTCGCGGCGCCGCTCGTGGTCGCGAGGCCGGCGCCGGTCGCCGCCGGCCGGCGGTGGTCGCGACCTCGCCGCCTCCGGTGGTCGCCGTGTCCCCGGCGTCGTCATCGTCGTCGTCGCCGCAGGCGGCGACCACGAGCGCGGCGGCGATCGCGAGTGTGAAGGCCCTTTGTGTCCTGCGCATGTCCCCTCCTCCCCTGGTGACCCGAGACTACAGCGCCGGCCCTGGTCGTTCGGCCCCGAACAATCGCCTCGCCGAGTTCGTGGCACGCGGCGGTGACACGGACCGGGAGAAGCTTGATGCCGGCAGCCCTCAATAATGCGCTCTCAGTCACCGTCGATCTGATCGGCCGCGAGGTCGGCGGTCTCTTCGGCCGCGTGACAGGCGCCGTGGGCCGGTTGTCGCGGCGAGATCCGGATCCAACGAACAGCGCGGCGGACCAGATCGCCTCGCCTGCCCGTTTCTGTCGCTGTTTAGCCGATGGTCAACTGGCTACTGGTTGCTCAACTCGGGCACCCGAGGTTGTTCAACATGTCGAGCTCCTCGGCCACGTCGATCATCGTTGCGCACGATCGTTGCTCGCCAGTGCCTCGTTCACCTGGGCGATGACCTGCTCCGTCGTGAGCGGGAAGTCAACGTCCGGGTGTGCTGCATTCAGCAAGGCTGTCGGCGGGTCCCTGGTTGGCCTCGGGGCTGCAGCTCCTCGGTCCGACAGCCACCGCCGTCACCGCCTCCAGTTTGACAGCAGTTTCGTCGCACCATCGTCCCAGCTCGTCGTGTCGGAAGGGTTGGGCGGAGTGGTCAAGGGTGCGGAAGCCTCCGGCAGGTCGCCGGTGAGGTCGATGCTCCCAATGAGCGGCGCCACGACCCCGTGCCCGGCGTCGGGGGCCGATGCGCGGCCGTCGCCGCGTAGACGGTGCCGAACCCACTGACCGGGGTCAGGTCGAGTGGATCGTGGAGGCAGCGGGTGCACCACGGGCGGTGATGCGTGTGCCACGTCGAGCAGCTGGGGGAGACGCGGATACATGACCCACGGATCACGGCGGAGACCCACTCGGTGTTTACCGAGCTCCGAGGAGCCGGGCCGGCTCGGCCGAAGCGTTGAGAAAGATCAACGCGCGCGCCCTTTTCGGATCGGCTTCCAACTGTCTACGGTGCGAACAGGAGGAATCCGTGACGCCCGCCACTCCGACGGCGTTGACGGCAGCGGGAGGGAGGCGAAGACACGCGATCTACGGATCAACTCCGCGCAGCGCCGCGAAACGTGCTGTCGAGCCACGGAGATCAGGCTGGAACGATCCAGCGGCCGAGTTGTCGCAGCCAGCTTGAGCACGTCGAACTCGGGCAGCATCCGGCCTCACACACGCTGCCTGCGACTCTGTTGGGTCGGTCCTGTGTACCAGGCCCCGACTTAACCGATCAATCAACGGCTGCCTCCCAAGGGTTTCGACGACAAATGGAACGGAAGGTCACATCGCATGACTTCAGACGAAGAATTTGAAGGTCCGTCTTTGGACGACAACGACTCGGGAGCTGAGGAGCCTCTCGACAGCCCGCCGCAGCAGATGCTGTCGGCCGAAGTCGTGACCGCTCCCGAGGACGATCCTTCGACGCCGTGGAATCGCCGCACGTTCTTCAAGTCGGCGGCGCTCGGCACGGCCGCCGCGGCGATGTACACGGGCGGGCAGATGGCTCTTCGGCCCGCTGACGCGCGCTACGCGAACGACCTCAGCAACCTGCCGTGCACGGCGAACGACGTCCAGATCATCGGTACCGGCATCGTCGTCAACGAGCCCTGCGACTGTACGGGCACGTTCGACGCCGAGGTCGTGTTCAGGGTCCGGAACATCACCAGCACGGGCCGCTACTGCGTCTCGGTGCACCTTACCGACGGGAGGGACATCCTCCTGTTCGCTCCGGACGGCACCAGCACCGCGTTCGGCAAGGCGCAGGGCGAGGACTTCCGGGACACCCTCATGACCGGGGTCCTCGAGAACTTCCCGTGCGGCGCCGGGGAGGTGTGCTTCGGCCAAGCAGGAGTCACCAGGGGCAAGTGCGATCCCGGCACCTGCTCGACGGTGGCCTGGAGCACCACCCCGGGTCAGGCCAACTGCACCAGCCCCGACCTGACGCCGCCGGGTGGCCAGTGCCGGCACCAGCAGATCTGCATCCAGGGGCGTGGCAACACGACGCTCGACTGCGACCTGACCACCGACGCTATCGAGGAGTCGTGCCCGGTCGAGTGCGGCGCGACGACGACGCTGCGGCTGTGCACGACGAGCGTCGCCGCCCTGGGTCCGTTCACGTTCACGCTCGACGGCCAGTCGTTCGGCCCGACCGCCGACACGTGCCACGACTTCGTCGTCGGGCCGATCACGGAGACCACGACGTTCACGGGCTGCGTCACCGACGACGAGCGGGTGCGAGAGGTGCGATTCCGTCGAGCTGACCGTCACCGCCGCTCACGGCGCAGCATCGCCGTGGCCGGCGAGGAGCAACTGCAACGGCGTGCTCACGCTCACCGCGTCGGTGGAAGGCGGGACCGGCTGCACGTTCACGTGGACGGAGGGCGACCGACGACGCTGGGCACCGGGCCGACGCTCTCCTACGGCCCCGTGCTCGACGGCGTGTGCCACACCATCAACGTCAGCGCCGTTTGCGGCGGCTGCGACGCCTCGGCGATCGGTGAACATCGCGCAGTGCGCGGAGACCACCGTCGGGTGCACGCCGTAGCCGACGACTCGGTTCTGACATCCACGACTTGCCCCGGGGGCGGGCTACCGCCCCCGGGCGCACTACTCTGTGACGGATATGGCCGAGATCACCGTCGACTCCGAAGCCTGCGCCGCCGCCGCCGTTGAGGCGAGGCGAGGACGGCCGGTCCGGCCGTCGTACAGGACGCGATCGCTACGGAGCTCGCCGTCGCGGCCGACCTCCCCTGCGCTGACCCCAAGTTTCTCGCGCCCCTGAAACGCGCCCCGGAGTTCCGTGCCCTCCGTGGGCGGCTCGCCGGCACCGCGCCCCACCCGGTGTACGACTCGTGGCTGGACGACGGATTCCACTTCTTCGTGTTCGTCCTTGCGTCGGACGGCAACGCTGAGGGCGCGACGGAGCACACCAGCTTCGCCGTATTCGCAATGCACCCGGAATCACCCGAACCCGTGTCAGCGATCACGGTCGTCCCCAACGGGACAGGGGTCGAGGCAGAGATCACGAACCTGCGCCCGCCCGGCGGCTCGTACATGGCACCGCTGCCGTTCCACGAGCAGCCCACGACCGAACCGATCGATGGGTAGTCCGGGAACTGCCTGAATTCAGCCGCCCTTGACACTCGAGAGCAGGGACGAGTGGTTCTAGCCGGGCGGCTCCCTTGGCCCGCTGCCGGCTGACCTCATCGCAATCAGTCTGTCCGGGTCTCCGTGCGCGCCGCATCGACCTCGGGAGCGATCGGCGGGACGGGCTTGGTGGTGCTCGCCTGACTTTCGGCGAGACCTTCCTTGAAATCTTTCTGTGCCTTGCCGAGGTTCCGGGCCAGCTTCGGCAGCTGCGTGCCGCCGAAGATCACCAGGACGACTATCAAGACGATGATCCATTCGGGGCCTGAGGGCATGCTCGAAGTTTATGGCTTAGCAAGTCGCCTGGGAAGACGTCCGACCGTTATCAATTAAGGACCCGCCGAACACTCCTCTGGCCGAATCGGCGAACGCGGGCCAAGGCGGCGCTCGTCCAGTCAGCGGGCGCTCATTGGCGTGCTCGGTCATGTCCGACAACCGCTTTTTGATTCGACGAGTCACCACCGTCGGCGCGCTCTGCGGTAGATGGGCCGGGCAGGGGTGTTGACGGCGAATCAGTCGGCGGCGTGAGCGTCATGTCCGGCGGCGCCGGTGCTTCAGCCAGCGGCCGCGGGGGTCCGCCGGTCGCCTGGCCCGAGCCCGACAGCCCGATCACCATCGCTTTTCTGCGACGGTTCACGACCGCCGCCAAGGTGGCGTGGCTGTCACCGGCTCGCTGGGCGGCGTGGCTGCGCTCGGTCGGCTACACCGGCGGCATCCCCGCCGCCGTCCTGTATACCCGTCTCACCGAGGCGGCACCCGGGCTCGGTGGGCTCGAGGCCGACACCGCGTGCCGCGGTCACGCCGGCGCTCGTCGACACGGCAGTCCGGCAAGCGTGAGCAGACGGTGTTCCGCTGGGCGTGCAACAAGAAGCTGCGATTCGCCGTGATCGACTTCGCCAACGGCTCTCGCGCCGTGGACCCGTGGGCTGCCGACATCTACCGACGAGCGACCGAACGGGGCTGCCGCCACAACCACGCCGTACGCATCCTCGCCCGAGCCTGGATCCGTGTCATCTGGCGCTGCTGGCAAGACGGCATCCCCTTCGACCCAGCCCTTCACCGCGCCCGCCAACCAGCGTGTGACTTGACATAGGACACTTCTATGCCCAGCTCAATACGGCTCAGCTCATCGATGTGATCCAGGTGCGACTCCCGGGAGATCGGTTCCGTCCCGACCGTCCACGGTCGACGGTCACGGCGACGGTGGCACCTCAGCATCGGGCTCGGTCGTCGTGGTCGTCGGCGCCGCGCTCGTGGACGGTGGCATTTCAGCATCGGGCTCGGTCGTCGTGGTCGTCGGCGCTGCGCTCGTGGACGGTGCCTGCGCTTCGGTAGTCGACGTCGTGACTTCGTTGCTGAACACCGGATCCTCGGGCGCGATGGGCGGCGGCGAATCCAGCTCCACGGGAGGACAGGGCTGGCAGACGGCGGTGACCGTCGCGTCGAAGAGGTAGGTCTCCCCGTCGGGACACCTGACCGGAAACGTCGTGCGGAACGTAGCCCTCGCCGCCTGGCAGGGGAACTCGGCGATTTCGTCGGGGCATTCCGCGGGGGCGGGGACGAGGCCTGGGAACTCGAACGGCCCCACCCTCACGGCCGGGCCCGCGCACGTCGGACCGCATTCCACGTCCAGGCTTTGCACAAAGTAGGTGTTGTCGTTGCAGCAGGAGGGGCTCACGCCGCCGGGCACGCAATCGCAGTCCGGTCCGGTCGACCTCAGCGTGATGGTGATGACCGGCGAACACCCGGTGACCGTCTGGGCGTGCGCGGTTCCGGGCGACACGACCTGCACGAGGGGAGTTGTCCACGCGCCGACACCGGCGGCCACCGCTGCCTTCTTCAGGGCGCTGCGCCGGTCGATCGTGATCGACTGATCCCCAGATCGATCGGGGTCCACGCCCGGACCTACGGTCATGTGCCCGGACATCGCTCGTCCTCTCCATCCGATCACTCGGCGACCACAGCAGGTTAGAGCACCGGCCCAATACCTACCGGGGCGCGTGCCCGCCAGCACGCGTCCTCCGACGCCGAATGCCCACTACCGGATGAGGTTGCCGTCCGGTGAATCTGGTGGACATCTTCAGCCCGGCTTCCGGCCGCGACCGGCGGCGAGCGCGCCTCGTCAAGTCGTGACGTCTGCGCACACGGTCCAGCGAACCCCGCCGATGTACCGGCACGACAGGCCGGTGACGACCGACTCGCGGAGGTGCGCACCGAGATCCGGGCACGCCGACGCGATCTCCTCGACCACGCGCCGGATCGCCTTCGTGACACCGGTGCGTGCTCGTTCGTCATCGGCCGGGAATGACCTCACTCTGCCACCGAGCCCGGTGGCGGCAGCGAGATGGTCGACGAGAGCGTCGAGCTCGGCCTGGATGCGGGCTGAGTGCTCGGGGTTGCCGCGACGATCCGCCGCGTCGAGTTCGGCGGTGAGCTCGTCGACCCGTCTCCGGTAGGCGGCACGCGAGGACTCGTCGAGCACGTCGTCGCGGCCGTTCCGCACTCTGGAGTGGATGTTGCCGGCGAGCTCGAGCGCGGACACGTCGACGCCGGGATTACACAGCAGCGTCGCGAGGTAGGGCATCCCGACCCGGTTCGGCATGACGGTCTGCTCCCCATCGAGCGTCACCAACCAATGTCCACCACTCGAACGCAGCGCGCCCGTCCGCTGCTCGACCACCTCCGCCCGCTCGATCCACCGAGCGCTGCGTGCCGCCATGCCGATCGCGCGCGCCTCGGCTGCGGCGCCGCGGAGCAGATCGACCGCAGCCTCGCGATCGCCCGGCCGATCGCGGCGCAACCGCGCCTCCGCAAGATCGTGGGCGGCGATCGTCGCGAACGGACGATTGCCGAGCCGTCGGTTCGCGGCGACGGCGGCCTCGAGATGATGGATGGCGAGATCCGGGTCTCCGAACGTCAAGGCGGCGACCCCGAGCGCGCGGTGGGCCGACCCGAAGCACAGCACGGCGAGCGAGGCCATCACCGGAAGCTCGGCGTACGGCGCAAGCAGGTCGTATGCGTCGCGGGCGGCAACTGCGTCCTCCAGGACCCAGGCCGCGTCGGTGATGGTGAACATGGTCACCAACCAGGTGCTCGACTCGGGGATCGACGCCAGGCCCCGGCTGAGCAGGCGGTCGAGCGCGGCCCGGGCGCGGTCGAGCTCGCCACAGGCCGCGGCGACGCTGGCCACCGCGGCGACATAGCCGAAGTCGGCCTCCGCAAGCGTCGGCGAGGCAGCGATGTCCTCGACCAACGGCAGTACCTCGTGCGCCCTTCCTTGCAGCCAACGGATCGCGACGAGTTGTCCGCCGTACCAGGCGAGCGCATCGGCATCGCCGACCGCAGTGCCGCTCGCGAAGCAGTCCTCGGCCGCCTGCTCCGCCTCCTCGAGTCGGCCGGCGCGGATCAGACACATCACGTCGATCGCGTCGGCCACGAAGCGGATCGCCTCGACGCCAAGGCCATCGGCGCGGTGACGGAGGGCCGCGAGCATCCGATCCGCGATGGGATCGCCGAGCAGGAACAGGTCGACCGTCCGCCAACACCGACCGATGAGAGTGAGCACGGCGTCGTCCGCCTCGGAAGCCGCGGCAATCGAGCGCGTCCGCGACAGCGAGGCGGAGGCGCGCGTGACTCGGTGCGAGCAGCACATGGTGGGCGAGCGAGAGCACCTCCGCTTCCGCGGCTCGATCTCCGAGCTCCTGGGCCCGGTCGACCAGGTGGAGAACGGGTTCGACGATCCCCGACCGGTAGGCCTCCTCCGCGGCGAGACGCGCTTCGAGTCGCAACCGCCGGGACCGCTCCGACGGAGGCAGCCCGGCGAGCGCTCTGCGTTGCAGGCCGGCGACCTCGTCGGCCTCGGCCATCGAGCGATGCTCGTTGAGCCAGATCCCGCCGCGCCCGAGCGCCGCATCGGCGAGCGCGATGTTGTCATCCTCGGCTTCGGCCACCGCGGCCGCTTCGCTGAAGAGGGCACGCGCCGCGGCCAAGCGACCGCACGCCAGCACGGCATAGGCCCGTTCGACGAGAAGGCGGGCACACGGCTCCGCGAGGCCCGCGCGGTTGCTCGTCGCGACCGCGTCGCCGAGGAGCTCAGCGGCTCGTTCCGCCGCGCCGGAGCGGCAGAGCGCCCGTGCGGCCATGCGGCATGCGTCGACCGCGGCGCGGGCGTCGGCGGCCGACCGGGGGGCCGCGTACACGGCGTGCGCGGCGCGCCGCGCCAGTCGTTCCACCCACGGGACGCTCTCGCCGACGCACGTTCTGGCGCGGGAGTGGATCTCCAGCCGATCGGCATCGCTGACATCAGCAACGATCGCATCGCGTACGGACGAGTCGGGGACGCACAACCGACCATTCTCCACGTCGAACAGTCCGCTCGACCGCGCCGCGTGGAGCACGTCCGCATGGCTCACCTCTGCCACCGCCGCCACGTCGGCCGGGGTTGCGCCGGATGCGAGAACACCAGCGGTTCGCACGACGCGAGCATGCGCCGGCGTGAGTACGGCGACGCTATGGCCGACGACGGCCTCGACGCCACGCTCGGCGAGGATGGAGAGCCGCCCCGGGTTCCCGCCGGTGAGTCGTTCGGCGAACTCGACCTCGCTGGTCGATGCGGGCAGTCCACGCGACTCCAGGTACGCCGCGATTCCCGCTCGATCGAGGTCGGCCAGATCCAAGTGGATGCCCTCCCGCGAGAGGTCGATGGAAACGCCGGCGGCGGCGGGTGCGGTCGGGTCGTAGGCGGCGATGATCACCGTCGGCAGCGCGTCGAGCCGGTCGGCCAGGAGATGCAGGAGCTCGATCCCGGCCCGGTCGGCGTGGTGCAGATCGTCGAGCACGACGGTCGTGGGGACGTCACGCAGGATTGCACTGAGCCGCTCGACCGTGGCTTCGAGATGCCGGAAGCCGCCCGAGCGAGGCAGCTCGGCGTCGCCGGCGGCGCCCGGTCCGGCCTGACCGAGACTGCGTATCACCGCCGGCCACGGCCACAGTTCTGGGGCCCCGGCGCCAGGCCAGCACCGACCGCGGGCGACCCGCATACCGAGCGTGCGGGCCCGGCGAACGAGCTCGCGTGCGAATGCGGTCTTGCCCGCACCACGACCACCGGTGACGACCAGCAGCGCGCCATGGCCGTCGATCACGGCTGACGCGAACGCGTGCGCGCCGGTGTCGAGTTCGACGGTCCGCCCCACAAACCCACGGTCCCGCGCCGGCGGGCCTGCCTGGGCGAGAGCGACAGACCCCCCCACCGTGCTCACCATCGACACGCTGTTGATACGGACAGGAGCCGCACCTGGTTCTCCGGATACACCCGCCGTGACACGCGATGGCACAGCCGTGTCACGCCCCTTGGTCGCCCCGGCGCAGAGCCGGCGCTCACCACAGGGAGACCACCATGATCAGAAATCCAACTGCGCCCCGCCGCTGGGCCCGTCTCGCCGCCACGGGCCTCGCCGCGGCGACGGCGATCGTCCTGGCGGCGGGCACCGCCGCCGCCATCCCTCCGGGGGATCCCACCGATCCACTTCCACCGCCCCCGACGGGCAGTCTCGTCATCAGCGGTCGCGTCGGCCTGACCGGTTGCCCGGGCGTCACCCGTGATCACGTGACGGTCTTCGCCGTGTCGACGAACCCACGCTCCGGCGCCGGCGGTTCGGCCCGAGCGAGCTCCACCGGCGCATACCGCATCACCGAACTTCCCCGCGGGACGTACAACGTCGTCGCCCGGCTCGACGCCGGACTCTGCCCGTACGGCTCCTGGAGCCCGAGCTCCCGCCGAGTGCTGGCACCGTCGACGGTCGCCAACTTCACCTACAGCGGCCCGAGCAGGGTGCTGAGGGTCCCGGCAACGCTCGTCTCCGCGGCGTTCAATGCGGCAGTCCAGGGCACCGGGCTGCACCTCGACAACTACGGACCGATGCACGGCCAGAGCCACCAGCTGGACAATGGGTCGTGGTTGCGGTGGGGCGGCAGCACCTACCGATTCACCCTTCCCGAGATCCAGTACGACCTCGACTGCGGCCTTCTCTGCCCGGACATCGGCCAGGCCCGCTTCTACGTCGACAACCTCGACCTCTCGTCGATCGCCGTCGGCTGGGCGTCACCCTCGTTCCGGACCACGCTGGCCTTCGAGAGTGCCGGCCGCGAAGTGAAGGGCTGGTACACGGACGCCACGACCGGCATCGAGTCCGACAGCCTGATGCCCGATGTCAACATCGACAACGCCCGCCTCGCGGTGGCCCTCACGCCGACGGCCGAGGGCGGCCGCCTCAGCTACCGAGTGTCGAGCGTCGGTCTGACCGCGAACATCCAGGCGACCGGCGCCTGTGACCTCGGCTGGGACGTGTGCAACTTCTTCACGTCGTACAAGGCGAGAGTGAAGTCGGAGATCGAGAACGGCGTGCGCGCCAAGCTCTCCGATCCGTCCGTCCGAGCGTTCGCCGCCGCTGCGCTCGACACGTACCTCACCGGACGCGGCATGCCGACGGTGAACCGCGTGTTCATCGAAGGCAACGTGCTCGTCCTCGTGGCCTGACGAACACCCACTCCCGCGAGGCAGGGACCCGGCCGCGTGCCGGGTTCCTGCCTCGGCGCGCGCCGGCGCTTTGGTTGAGCCGCGGATCCCACCCGCCACGCGGCCGGTCGGTGGCTACGAGCCGTCCACCTCGATGAACGCGGCGATCGCCTGGGAGAGAGGGAGGTACATCCTCCGATCCCCGGGCACCTCAGCGAAGCCCCACCCGAGGTACGTCTCACGCGCCCGATCGCTGATCGGGTCGATGGCGATGAACCGACAGCCGACGCGCTCACCGACCTCCGCAGCGACCCGCACGGCATCGACCATGAGCCTGGTCCCGAGACCCTGGTTCTGGCGCTCGCTGGCGACGGCGAGCCGGGCGAGCAGCACCCCGGGCTGGTCCACGCTTTGTGGGGTGCCCTTGCGCAGCGAGCGCGGGAGGTCGCTCTGCTCGGCGCTGGTCCCCGTCAGCGTGTAGTAGCCGATGACGGCGTCGCCGTCGGTCAGCACGTTGGTGCGGGAGACGCCGATGGCCTCGTTGTCGAGGGCGTGGCGATGGAGCCACTGATCCATCTCCTTGTTGCCGCATGTGAACGCCTCAAGCGGGTGACGCTCGTTGATCCGCTCGATCCACACGACGGACGCTCAGTCGGCGTGCTTGAACGGCTCGGCGCGACGCACGACCTCGGTGAATCGACGGTTGGGCGTCGCGTCGTCGAGGGCGCTGATGAAGCGGCGGAACGTGTCCTCGGACAGCTCGATCGTGTGGTGGGCGCGCACGAGCGCCTCGGCGTCGGTTACGGCGTGCTCGACGACGAACTCGCTGACCGACATCCCGGCCAGCCCAGCGGCCTCGATGAGCAGGTTGTTGTCGCGCTCGGTGAGGCGAACCTCACGCCGCTGGGTCTTGGTCTGTCTCCCGGTCATGGTCCTCAGGTCGGTCTCAGTGTACGGACAATTGTACGGAACACTCGGCCATCGGTCAAGAGGCAATCCTGGACCGACCTGCGAACCGTCATCAACCCGTCGCGCCTGCTCCGCGCCGTCGGGGACCGGCCGTCGTGTTCCACGCACCTGTAGCTCCCACTCTCGCTCCCGACCCTCGAGCGCGCGTCACACGCACGGGGAGGCGTTTGATGCCGGCGATGAAATTGCTGCGCAGGCGGTCGATGGGGCCGTCGATGGCGATGTCGGCGAGGCGCGGCAGCAGCTCCTCGAACAGCACCTTGATCTCCATCCGGGCGAGCTGGGCGCCGAGGCAGAGGTGCGGGCTCATCAACCCGAACGCGACCTGGGGGTTGGGCGACCGGTGGATGTCGAACGTGTACGGATCGGCGAACACGTCCTCGTCGTAGTCGGCCGACACGAACCAGATCACCACCTTGTCGCCGGCCTTGATCTCGCGCTCGCCGAGCGTCGTGTCGCTCACCGCGGTGCGGCGGAAGTGCATCGTCACCGACCCCCAGCGGAGCACCTCCTCGACCGCCGACGTCGATCACGTCGCCGTCGCCGGCGACGATCGCGTCGCGCAGTTCGGCCATCTGGTCGGGTCGTTCGATGAGCGCCTTGATCCCCGCCGTCATCGTGTAGCGGGTGGTGTCGTTCCCCGCCGCGACGAGCAGGGTGAAGAAGTTGTTGAACTCGTGCTCGCTCAACGTCTCGCCGTCGACCTTCGGCTGCAGCAGGTCGCTGATCACGTCGTCGGTCGGGTTGTCGCGCCGCGACCGCGCCTGCTCCTGCGCGTAGCGGAACAGCTCGACGCCCACCGGGCTGCGGAACGGCAGCAGACGGAACTCCTCGGTGTCGACGAGGTCCACCGGGTGCGTCGTGAACTCCGGGTCGGTGTTGCCGAGCAGCGCGTCGCCGCGCTCGACGAGCCACGGGCCGTCGTCGTCGGGCACGCCCAGCAGCCGGCCGAGCATCCGCATCGGCAGCTGCTTGGCGATCCGGTCGACGAAGTCGAACCGCGATTCCGACGCGAGCGCCTCCTCGACCACGGCTCGGGCGAGCAGGCGGATCGCGTTCTCGTAGGCGTAGACCTCGCGGCGGCTGAACGGCTTGGACACCAAGCGGCGGTACGCGGTGTGCGCGGGCGGGTCGAGCTCCATCATCGTCCGGCGGGCCTCGGTCTCCTCGGCGTCCATCTCCTCGAGGCGGATCCCGCTCGCGCTGGAGAAGCGGTCGACGTCGCGACTCACCGTGAGCAGATCGGCGTGGCGGGTGACCGCCCAGAACCCGTGCCCGCCGGCGTGGTCCTCACCCCACCAGCTCACCGGGTCGTCGCGGCGCAGCCGCTGGAACGTGGCGTGCGGGACGCCGGCGGTGTACGTGTCCGGGTCGGCGATGTCGGCGTCGGCCGGCCCCAGGTCCTCGCCGGGCGCCGGCCCGGTCACGCGGCCACCCGATCCCGTGGTGACCGCACCGCCGCCGTTCGTGCGAACATGAGCGCACGCACGTCGTCGACGTGCCCAGATCGTCAGCCCCTGGCTCACGGCCATGGGCGCACCCTACTGCTCGAGAAAAGTCGTTTGGATACGAACGAACCTGCCACGAACCACGCCGCCACCCGCCGACTCCGCACCCGAACCGCTCGCCGACACCGCGCCGCTCGACGACACCGAGGCGACGGCACCGCCGCGGCGCTTCCCTCCGGTCGTGCTCGGACTCGACATCGGCGGCACCAAGTTCGCCGCCGGCCTGATCACGATGCGCGGCGAGCTGCTCGACCGCGCCGTCGTCCCGGTCGACCCCGACGTCGGCCCCGAGAACCACTTCAAGGCGCTGACGGGCATCATCGAACAGCAACTCGAGGCCGCCGACCGCCACGAGGTGCGCGTCGCGTGCGTCGGGATCGGGTCGGCCGGACCGATCTCGCGCAACTGCGAGCGGATCTCGCCGGTCAACATCCCGGCGTGGCGCGAGTTCCCGCTGCGCGACCGCGTCGCGCGAGCTCGTCGCCAGCCCCGTCTACGGCGACCTCGACGGCAAGGCCCTCGCGCTGGCCGAAGGGTGGCAGGGATCGGCGAAGGGAACCGACAACTACTGCGTGCTCACCGTGTCGACCGGTGTCGGCGGCGGCATCGTGCTCGACGGCGAGCTGCTCGACGGGGCGTCGGCGAACGCCGGCCACGTCGGCCATCTGATCGTCGAGCCCAACGGGCGGCGCTGCCCGTGCGGCGCCCGCGGCTGCCTGGAGGCCGAAGCGTCGGGGCTGGCGATCGAAGCGATCACCGGGCGCTCACCCACCCAGCCGACGTACGAGATCATGCAGCGCACCGGTCGCCTCGTCGGACGGGCCGCGGCGTCGCTGTGCAACCTGCTCGACCTCGAGCTCGTCGTGGTCGGCGGCGGCGTCGCGCTCGGGTTCGCGGCGACGTTCTTCAACGCCGCCCAGGAGGAGCTGAGCAGCAACGCCCTCTTGCCGTACAGCCGCCATGCCCGCATCACGCCGACGCGACTCGGCGATCGGGGGCCGCTCATCGGCGCCGGCGCGGTCGGCATCCGCGGGATGCGCCGCAACCGTCCGTAGCTCGCTGCCCGCAGCGGCATGGCTCAAGAAGTCGGGGACCGGGCATAACGTGACGCCGTGACCAAGATTCGCAGCACCGACGCGAGCCAGATCCAGGACCGCCGGGGGCAGGGTGGCGGCGGCGGGTTCGGCTTTCCCGGCCTCGGCGGCGGTGGCGGCATGGGCATGCCCACGAAGATGGGCGGCGGCATCGTCGGCATCATCGTCCTGCTCGCCGTGCTGTTCCTCCCCAAGCTGCTCGGCGGCTCGAGCCAGCCCGCGGTCGACTCCACCGGGGAGACATCGGGTGGCGAGGAGACGTGCGACAGCGAGCTCGAGCAGGTCCTCTGCGGGGGGACGATCGACGTCCAGGAGTACTGGGGGACCGCGTATCCGCAGGCCTTCGGCTCGCCGTACGAGCCCACCGCAGACGGTGTTCTTCTCCGGGGCGACCGGCACGAACTGCGGGCAGGCGTCCTCGGCCGTCGGCCCGTTCTACTGCCCGGCCGATCGGCTCGTGTACTTCGACCTCGACTTCCTGACCCAGCTGCAGAACCAGTTCGGGGCCACCGGTGACCTGGCGGCGCAGTACATCGTCGCCCACGAGTACGGCCACCACGTCCAGAACCTCACTGGGGTGAGCGGCCAGGTGCACCAGGCGCAGCAGTCCAACCCCGGCCAGGCGAACGCCTACTCGATCGCCCTGGAGTTGCAGGCCGACTGCTTCGCCGGCGCGTGGGCCCACGACGCCGACGCTCAGGGCCAGCTCGAGCCGGGCGAGATCGACGAGGCGCTCAACGCCGCCGCCGCCGTCGGCGACGACCGCATCCAGCAGCAGACCCAGGGTCGGAGTCGACCAGGAGAGCTGGACCCACGGGTCGTCCGAGCAACGGGTGCAGTGGTTCCGGCGCGGCTACGAGACCGGCGACCCGCAGCGCTGCAACACCTTCGAGGAGCTGTAGTCAGAACAGCTCGACGTCGCCGAGGCGCAGGTCCCAGTTCGGCAGCGGGGGCGGACCGTGGTCGCACACTGCCCGCCAGGTGAGGATCGGGCCGGCTCCTGGCAGGGGTACGAAGCCACGGCGCAGGTTCGGACGGCCGAGCCGGAGGGCGTGCGTCGCGCCGACCTCTCGGAGGGTTTCGACCACCAGATGCGTCGGCGCGGTCCTGATCCCCGAGCTGGTCGGCCACGACGAGCTCCTTCCCGACGCCGCGGCGGCGCAGGCGCACGATGATCGCCGCCGCCCCGTCGTCGACGACTCGGTAGTGGAGATCCGCCAGGCCGTAACGCCAGCGGGCGAACCGCTCGTCCGAGGCGGTCCGCAACGTCCGGTCCGTCGACGACACGGGCGGCGGTTCCGGCCAGCTGCCTCGTCCGTCGAGCCACGTCGCGACGTCCATGCCGACGTCGATCGGAACTGACCATCGCTCGGCCGGCACTCGGCTACGGGCGACGGAGACGAGGTCGCGGGCACGGTTGGACCGCACCGCGGCGGCGGGTCGACCGACCTCCCGCCAACCCAACTTGAGGTAGCCGGGCCGACTGACGTCGTTCGGCGTGTTGAAGACGAAGGCAACCCCTTCGGCCCGGCACGCCTCCAACGCGTGCAACGTCAGCGCCGTGAACAGACCGCGGCCTTGGTGCTCCGGATGCGTCGCCGTGTCGACGGCGCGCACGGCCCGCAGTGTGGAACGCCCCGCCGGAACGCCCAGCGCATGAACAGGCGGACGGCGACGACGGAGCCATCAGACTCGACCACCCACCCTGCCGAGGGCCCGAACGGGTTGCGCTCGTGCTTCCACGCGAACAGCTCGCGGTCGCGGCTCGTCGTTCCAGCCGAGCGACGCGCCGAGGAGCGCCAGGATCTGGTCGCGGTCGTCGGCCGTCGCCGGCCGCAGTTCGGGCTCGGCGACGCGGGGCCGACGCGACCTGGGCCCAGGGCGGGCCGTGGCTCGGCGGGGCGTCGGCAAGCTGCTCGTAGCGGGCCGTGAGCGTTTCCATCGCTCGCCGGACGTCGAAGCGCGCGGCGGCCGAACGCGCGGCCGTCGACAGCTCGGCCCGCCGACGGTGATCGGTCACGAGCGGTTCGAGCGCGGCCGCGAGCGCGACCGGGTCGCGCGGCGGCACGAGAACCGCGTCTGCTTCGTCCAGGTTCTCGGCCACCCCGCCGACCCTCGTCGCGACGATCGGCAGGCCGAGCGCGGCGGCCTCCATCATCGCCACGGGCAGGCCCTCCCACGCCGACGCCAGCACGAACACGTCGCACGCGGCCATCACGGCCACCGCGTCCGGGCGGAAGCCGGCGAGCACCACGTGGTCGCCGAGGCCCAGCTCGTCGCGCAGCGCTGGTGATCTCGCGCTCGAGCGGGCCCTGGCCGACGGCGACCAAGCGGAACGCAACCCCGCGATCGGCGAGCAGCACGGGCCGCCGCGAGCAACGTCGGGTAGTCCTTCTGGGCGCGCAGGTTGGCGACCGTGCCGATCACGAGCTCATCGGGTCCCAGCCCGAGCGCCGATCGCACCGCCGCCCGCTCGCCGTCCGGCCGTGACGCGGTGCCGTCGACGTCGATGCCGTGCACGAGCACCTCGGCGCGCCGCGCCGCCGCGCCGCGCATGCTCCTCCGCGCTTCTTCGGTCACCGCGAACGTCACCGCGTCGGCCCCGCTGGTGAGCCGGTTCGCCCAGCGCGTCGCCCATCGATACGACCCCCACGTGTTGTGCTCGGTCGTAACGAGAGCCGGGCGGCGCCGTCGCGGCACGGTCATCGCGGCCAGGCGCGCCGCGACCGCGGGCACCGGCGAGTGGCTGTGGACGACCGCGAATCCACCATCGGCGACCAGCCGCCGAAGGCGCAGCGGCCATCGCGGGTCGCGCCGGCGCATCGACAGGCACACCGTCTCCACACCGGCCGCCTCCAACTCGCCGGCGAGGTGGTCCTTCCAGGGCAGGACGTACGCCACGGCCATCTCGACCCGCTCGCGGTCGCGCGCCCTGGCCGAGCTCGACGAGGAGCCGCTCGGTGCCGCCCGGCCCGAGCCCCTTCGTCAGCCACAGCACCCTGGTCGGCATCGACGGCGACCGTAGCGTCGGTCTCGCGAACGGTGCTCGTCAGTGGCTGGGGCCCGACGGCGAGGCGGGCGGCGACCACGAGGACGATCAGCGCGACGCCGGCAATCGTTGCGGCCAGCGCGATCGTGTCGCGCGGTCGCAGCTCTGGCGGGCGACGATCGACGGCGAAGGCGGCCTGCAGTCCGATCAGCGCGGCGGATTGGACGGGACGCGGCACGAGCGGCGCGCCTCGGGCCAGGGACGACCGACGTCAGCGGGAGCGAGCACCAGCAAGCCGAGCATCGGCGAACCCGGCAACCAGGGCCGGGCCCGCCGGCAGGCGCTCCCCGCACTGCCGCCCAGCACAGCACGACGTCGAGTCCGGCGACGAGCACCCACTCGATCGCGTCGTGGGCCGGCGAGCGACGTCAGCACGAGCACGATCGAGCACCGCGCCGACACCGACGACGTGATCGGTCTCGGGCACCCCGAGGTAGAGGCCGAGGACGGACGCCGCCGCCCACCCGGTCACGACGGTCGCTCGCGGCGCCGCGTGCCACGGCGGGGGCGGCGAGTCCGCCCGCCGCCGACACCGCTGCGGCCCCGCTCCGAGCCCACGCCGGCACCGGCTCGGTGACGCCCCACCGGACCGCCGCCCACCCGGCGGCGCCGGCGGCGACCGCCCGTACGGCCGGTGGCCACGGACGAGCGAGGCCGAGCCAGCCGGTCGTGGCCCGGTTCCTCACCGGCCGCTCCAGTGATCGACCATCGCCCGGACCAGTGCGCGCACCTCGTCGCCCATGGCTCGGTACTCGCGCAGCGGACCACCGGTCGGATCGGGGATGTCGTGCACCGGGTCGGGTCGGACTCCGTCGATCAGGGTCTCGTCGCTGACGAGGCGACTCACCCAGTCGGCGAACGGCGCCGGCTGACCCGCGACGACCCGCGCCCTCCAGGCCGCGGCGCGGAGGGTGACCGTGCGGCCGGCGGCGGACGGGTCGAGCGCCCGCACCTCGTCGGACTGCTCGCCGGTCATCGTGAGGATGAGGTCGGCGTGACGAAGGTCGTCGCGGGAGAGTGGCGTGCTGAGGTGATCGTCGACGTCGACGCCGAGCTCCTCGGCGACGCGGCGGAGCCGGCGGTCGGGGTGAAGGGCCGGCGGGGCGATCGAGGCCGGCGGATGACACCTCGGCATCGATGCCGTCGACCGCCAGCTCGCGGCGCAGCAGCGCCTCGACGAGTGGCGAGCGGCAGAGGTTGCCGGTGCAGACGACGAGGATGCGGGCGCCGCATGCGGTTCGGTCTCGGCAGCGTGCTCGCTCAACGCTGACCGCGGCGGAGCGGACGGGCGGGCACGCCGGCCACGGTGTCGCCGGGGGCCACGTCGCGGACGACAGCTGCGCCGACGCCGACGGTCGCCCACGCGCCGATCGACCGGGCGGGGCCGACACTGGCGCCGACGCCCACGAGCGCCCCTTCGCCGACGGTGACGTCTCCGCCGAGGGTGGCTCCGGGGGCCAGGTGGGCGAACGCGCCGATCCGGCACCCGTGGTCGACGGAAGCGCGGGTGTTGACGATCACGCCACGGTCGAGGCGGGCGAACGCATTGATCACCGCGCCCGGCATCACCAGCACCCCGTCGTCGAGGTCGGCGTTGTCCGAGACGACGGCGAGTGGGCTGACGCCACGCACCAGCGATCCGCCGGACGCGACGACGGTGTCCGACAGCGTCTGCCTGGCGTGGTTGTCGCCGACGGCGACGAACACCGCTCGGGTACCCGTCGCGCACGAGTGCCGCGACGTCGCTGTCGGTGCCGAGCACCTTCACACCGATGTGGTCGAGCTCGGCCGATGACGCGCCGTCGCGCGTGACGCACCCGGCGACCTCGTGGCCGGCCGCGCGCAGGACCTCGATCGACACCAGCGCGTGTCCGCCGCCCCCGATGACGAGCACGCCGACCTCCACGGCGGTGACGGTAGTTCAGGGCGTCGATGAACCGGCGGACGCCAACGGTGTCGCGTACACTCGCGCCATCGGACGACGTGACCAGCGGCGCGGCCACGGCGGACAGTCGGGAGTTTGACATCGACGAGTCGACCAGCCTCGAACAGCCGGACCGACGGGCCGCGCTGGCGGTCGCGTTGAAGCGCGCCTTCCCGCTGCTCCAGTACGCGCGTCGACGCCGCGGCGTGGGCCGTCGCCATCCCCCTGGCGACGTTCATGCGCTACGACATGCACATCGGCCCGGTGAACGAGGCCGGTGTCGCCGCGACGGTCGCGGTCGCCGTCGTGCTGCAGGGCGTCGTCGGGCTGGCGCTCGGCCTCTACCGCCGCCGCTACCACTACGGCAGCTTCGACGAGGTCCGGGTGCTCGGCTTCAGCGTCGCCATCGTCGCGCTCGCCACGTTCATCCTCGCCCGGTTCTTCGGCGGCTCGCTCGTCCCTCGGTCGGTGCCCGTGCTCGCCGCGTTCCTCGCGCTCGTGCTGGCGGCGGTGTGCCGGTACGTCGCCCGGCTCGTCGAGGACCGTCATCTCCGCCCGCCCGACGACCAGACCGAGCCGCTCGTCGTGTTCGGGGCCGGCCACGCCGGCGCCCAGATCACACGCACGCTGCTGCGCAGCCCGGACAGCCCGTACCGGCCGGTGGCCCTCGTCGACGACGACCCCCGGCCGGGCCCGGATGCAGCTCAGCGGGCTGCGGGTGCGCGGCACCGGGGCCGACGCCCTCGACGTCGCCACTCGCCACGGCGCCACGCTCGGTGCTCGTGGCGATCCCGCAGATCACGGGCGAGCGGCTGCGCGTCGTTCGCCGCGCCGCTGCTGGAGGCGGGGCTGCGGGTGCTCGTGCTGCCGCCGGTCGCCCAGCTGCTGGGCGACGTACGCCCGTCGGACATCCGCCCGATCACGGTCGCCGATCTGCTCGGTCGCCACCCCGCCGAGGTCGACATGACGCGATCGCCGGCTACGTCACCGGGCGGCGTGTGCTCGTCACGGGCGCCGGCGGCTCGATCGGTTCCGAGCTGTGCCGCCAGCTGCACGCCTTCCGCCCGGCCTCGCTCGTCATGCTCGACCGCGACGAGTCCGGCCTGCACGCCACGCAGCTCGAACCTCGAGGGCCGCGCCCTCCTCGACTCGCCGTCGCTCGTGCTCGCCGACATCCGCGACCGCGACCGCGTCTTCCACGTGTTCCAGCAGCATCGACCGGAGGTCGTGTTCCACGCCGCCGCGCTCAAGCACCTCCCGCTGCTCGAGTTCAATCCGTCCGAGGCGTGGAAGACGAACGTCGTCGGCACCCACAACGTCCTCGAGGCGGCCGAGGCGTCCGGCGTCGGCCGGCTCGTCAACGTCAGCAGCGACAAGGCCGCCGATCCGACGAGCGTGCTCGGCTTCTCGAAGCGGATCTGCGAGCGGCTGACGGCGCGAGGTCGCCGAGCGGACCGGCCGCCGTACGTCTCGGTGCGGTTCGGCAACGTGCTCGGCTCGAAGGGATCGATGCTCGGCGTGTTCGAGCGCCAGGTCCGCGACGGTGGCCCGATCACGGTCACCCATCCGGACGTCACCCGCTACTTCATGACGTCCGAGGAGTCGGTGGCGCTCACGATCCAGGCCGGCGCCATCGGCGAGCCCGGTGAGGTGCTCGTGCTCGACATGGGCGAGCCGGTGCGCATCGTCGAGATCGCCACCCGCCTGGCCGAGCAGTCGCCGTCGTCGATCGCCGATCGTCTACACCGGGCTGCGTCCGGGCGAGAAGCTGCACGAGGTGCTGCTCGGCGCCGGCGAGACCGACGTCCGCCCGAACCACCCGCTGATCAGCCAGGTGCCCGTTCCTGCGCTGCGCTTCGACGACGCCGAGGCCGCATGCTCCGTCGACGGCCACCTCGTGCTCTCGGTGGCGTCGTTGGAGATCGCCGCGCGAGTGGGGACTGGGCGAGACGCGCCGGAGGTCGTCGTCGACCATGATGGTGGCCGATGACGGCGACGGCTAGCCGGGTTCGCGGCGACGCCAGCGGGTCCGCCGCAACCGGATCACCGAGCGCGACGCGATCGGTCGTCGCCGTCGTCGCCGTCGTCGCGGCGGTCGGCGGGGCGCGTCGCCGGCGCCCACCCGACGGCGTGGCGGCCCGCCGACGTCGTGCTGACGGCGTCGCTTCGCCGGGTTCGTCACGTGGGCCGGCGCATCGAGCCCGTGGTGGGTGCTCGCCGGCGCCGCCGGCGTGGCGACGATCGCCGCGTCGTCGTCGTGGTGGGCGGTCGGCAGCCGCCGCGGCGTTCGTGATCGCCGCGGTGATCGGCGGCCGGCGGCTGAGCCTGCCCGTCGGCGCGGGCGCTGTCGGCCGGCCTGACGATCAACGCCCTGCTGCGCTGGGACCCGTCGTGGCGGTTCGGCGCTGTCGGCCGTCGTGACCGGCGCTGATCGCCGCCGTCATCGTGGCCACCGGCCTGTCGCGCCGGGGCCGGTTGGCCCGGCGGACGGTGCGGCGCGATCGGCGTCGTGCTCGGCGTCGTCGCCGGTGTCGCCGTCGCTCGGCGCGGTCATCGCCATCGTCCAGGCCTACGGCGACCTCCGCGACGGCGAGCGGGCGCTGCGGCGGGCGGCGTCGGCGCTCGCAGCAAGGCGACATCCCCGTCGCCGTGCGAGCAGCTCGAGCGCAGCGATGCGTTGCTCGGCCGGGCCGCGCGCGACCTCGACCGGCCATGGGCCCGACCGGCGCTGGCGGTGCCGGTGCTCGGCCAGCACCTCGACGCGGTCGTCGAGCTCGGCCGCGGCGCCGTCGACCTGGCCGATCAGGCGACGACGTCGGTGGCCCAGGTCGAACGTCGACTCGCTCCGCGTCGTCGAGCGGCGTGGTCGACCTCGACGCCATCGAGGTGCTGGAGCAGCCGTTCGGCGACACCAACGCCGCGCTCCGGCGGATGGCGGGCGTGATCGCGTCGGCACGCTCGCCGTGGCTCGTGGCGCCGGTCGGCGACCGCGTCGACCAGCTCGGCCGACGAGGTCGACGGGCTCGTCGAGCAGACGGACCGCGCCGTCGCTGCCGTGCGGCTGGCCCCGTCGATGCTCGGACGCGACGGGCCGCGGACGTACTTCGTCGCCTTCACCACCCCGGCCGAGGCTCGTGGGCTCGGCGGGTTCATGGGCACGTGGGCGGAGCTGCGCGCCGACGACGGACGCCTCGAGGTCACCCGCACCGGTCAGACCAGCGAGCTGACCGGCGCGATGCGCGCCGCTCCGCCGGTGCTCGACGGCCCGGCGGACTACCTCGCTCGCTACGGGCGCTTCGGCGCCGGAGCCGACGGCGAACCGGTCGCCGTCGACTTCTGGTCGAA
Source organism: uncultured Acidimicrobiia bacterium (assembly GCA_963839695.1). Classification (GTDB taxonomy): domain Bacteria; phylum Actinomycetota; class Acidimicrobiia; order Acidimicrobiales; family Ilumatobacteraceae; genus JALZMG01. The sequence goes on from CAWIVW010000018.1 coordinate 57,913, forward strand.
CGTCACCATGTCGCCCGACTTCCCGAGCGTCACGGAGGTGATCGCCCAGCTCTACCCGGCGTCGGGCGGCCGGCGAGATCGACGGCGCGATCGCCATCGACGTCGAGACGATCGCCCGCTTCCTCGAGCTCACCGGCCGATTGCAGGTCGCGGGGCCGGACGGCTCGATGCAGCTGACCGTCGAGCCAACGCCGTGCAGTACCTGCTGCGCGACCAGTACGCCGAGATCGCCGACGACGCGACCGCGACGCCGTGCTCGAGGCGATCACGTCGCAACTCGATCGACGACGTCTTCGGCGGCGACCTCCCCGGCCCGCGTGTGCTGGCCGCGCACGCTCGGCCCGGCGATCGACGAGGGCCGGATGGTGGTGTGGTCGCGGCACGCGGAGGACCAGCCGCTGCTCCAGCGGCTGGAGATCGCCGGCGAGCTCCCGGCGCCCGACGGCGACGGCCTCGCCGTCGTCAGCACGAACGCCGGCGCCAACAAGCTCGACGCCTACCTGCGGCGCAGCATCGCCTACGACGCCGTCGTCGACGAGGACGACCGGGCGGATCCAGGCCGCCGTGACGATCCGCCTGGCCAACGACGCGCCCACCGATCTGCCCGCCGGACGTCGGCGGCAACCCGTTCGGCCTGCCGGCCGGCACGAACCGCCAGTACCTCTCGGTGTACTCGCCGTGGGAGCTCACCGCCGCCGAGCTCGACGGGGAGGCGACCGGGATGGAGCCCGACCGCGAGCTGGGCTGGCACGTGTTCTCGCGCTACGTCGACATCCCGCCCGGTGGCGAGGTCGAGCTGCGGCTCGGGTTCAGGGCGAGCTGCCGACGGATGCGCCGTACGTGCTGACCCTGCGGTCGCAGCCGCTGACCTACCCCGACGTCGTGCGCATCGACGTGCGCACGTCCGACGGCGAGCAGCTGTTGCAGTCGCACGAGGTCCGGTTCGGGGTCGAGCGGCTCGTCGCGGCGGAGTGACGATGCTTTTCACGCGGTCATGAATGAGGTAGGGTGCGCAATGCTTGCGAGGCGACTGCGTGCGTGCTGCTGGGCTTGGTCGCCGCACGGTGTTCGCAGTCGCTCCCGCCGGCCTCCGCGCCAGACACCGACGCCTCCCGGCCGAGGCGTATCCGCCGGCGGCGATCGTCAACCTGCTCGATCCATTCGGCTGCGCCCCGGCCGCGATCTCCGGGAACATCGGCGAGGTGCAGTCGGGTCGACCGTCACACTGGAGTTGTTCCGGTCGGACGGCACTGAGGTCCTGGCGACGGTCACGACGACGCCCGGCGCCGACGGGCACGCCCTCTACTCGATCCCGGTTCCCCCGAACCGCTTCGGTCCCGTGGTGGTCCGGGCGACTGGCACCAACACGGTGGGCAGCCCTTCACGATCGAGACGTCCGGCACCATCGTCGCCTGCCCGGGGCCGCTGCCCGCGACCGGCAGCTCCGGGATCGGCGACTGGCTGCGCGGCGGCACGGCCCTCGTGCTCGCCGGCGTGGCGATGGTGGTCGTCGCCATGAGGCGCCGGCGCCATGCGATCAGCGGGCGGCGCGATGATCGACGCGAACGACATCCCGACCATCTCGACCGCGTCGACCGGCGCGAGGCACTCAAGAAGGCCGCTATCGCCGCCGGCGTCGTGGCCTGGACTACCCCGGCCGTTCAGGTGCGTCGGTGGTACCGCCCACGCCCGACTGTCACCGGCTGCAACCCGATCGTCACCGCGTCCCTGGTGGAGACTCGGCGGTAAGTGCGGGTAGCCTGAAATTCCCCATGATGGAACCTGAATCTCCCCGAGATTCTGCTTGCAGCGACAAGCACCTCGTTTCCATGGTGGATTAACAGCTAGTGCGGGCGCAGGCTGCGGCGGCACCGTGCGCCGCGACAAACATCGCGATCACTGTGGCAACATAATGCCGGAAAATCTCGCCCCGCCCCAGGTCCTGGAATATCAATTGCCCGCTCGACCCAGGCCAGACGGTCACGATCACGGCCTGCGGTCACGTGCGCGATGGCAAAACGACTAAACTTTCAACATGACGACGTCAATCCGCGCCCTGCCCCGACCTTCCGAAGCCG
>CAWIVW010000019.1:0-27258 GCA_963839695.1 uncultured Acidimicrobiia bacterium
CGCGCTCGGTCTCAACGTGATCCTCATGGGGGCCGTGACCTGTTTCGTCGGCTACGCCGCCTTCGTCCTCGGGCGCCGTCTCCTGCCCGCCACGAAGGCGGCGGTCGGCACGTCGGCGGGCGCCGCCGCCTGGTTCTCGGTGATCGTGTCCGCGCTCGTGTTCACCGGCTTCTATGCGCTGGGCGGCGCCGGCGGCGCGTCGATCACGACGGTCGGCACGGCGATGGTGGGCGTCCACACCCTCATCGGGATCGGCGAGGGACTGATCACGGCCTCGACGATTGCCGCCGTCCTGGCGACCCGCCCGGACCTCGTGTACGGGGCCCGGGACCTGCAACCTCGCCTGGAGGTAAGAGTGCCGGCCGCGCCTCACCTGGGCGGTGCGCGATGAAGCGGGGCACCCTCGCCGTGTTCGTCGGCCTCGCCCTCGCGGTGGCCTTCGCCCTCGCCTTCTTCGTCAGCCCGTACGCCAGCTCCGAACCTGACGGTCTCGAGCGGGTCGCCATCGACAGTGGGTTCGCCGATCAGGCTCGGGAGCATGCGCTCGCCGACGGTCCGCTGGCGGACTACTCCGTGTCGGGAGTCGACGGAGCCGGACTCTCCACGAGTCTGGCCGGGCTGATCGGGGTGACGCTGTGCTTCCTCGTCGGGTTGAGCGTCGTGTGGGTCGTGCGTCGAGCCCGCCAGTGAACGCCGACCACACCCACCGCTTCTTCGTCCACGGCGAGTCCGGCGTTCATCGCCTCGCCCCGGAGTGCAAGCTCGTCGCGACGCTCGCGTTCGTCGTGGCCGTCGCCGTCACGCCGCGCGAGGTCGTGTGGGCGTTCGCCCTCGACGCCGCCGTGCTCGCCGTCGTCGCCGTCGTCGCCCATGTGCCATTGCGACGCCTGCTGCGAAGGTTCGCCATTGAGGTCCCGTTCCTTGCCTTCGCCCTGTTCCTGCCGTTGATCGGTGGTGGCGAGCAGGTCGACGTGTGGTTCCTGTCCCTGTCCGTGTCCGGTCTGTGGGGGGCGTGGAACATCGTGGTCAAGGCGACCCTCGGCGTCGCCGCCACCGGCCTACTCGTCGCCACGACCACCGTGCCCGAACTGCTCCGGGCGCTCGAGCGGCTACACCTCCCCAGACCGCTCGTCGCGATCACCAGCTTCATGATCCGCTACGGGGACTTACTCGTCGACGACATGCGCCGGATGAAGATCGCCCGCGAGTCCCGGGGCTATGACGGGCGGTGGCTGTGGCAGGCCCGGGCGGTGGCGGCGACGGCCGGGACGCTCTTCATCCGGGCCTACGAACGGGGCGAGCGCGTCTACGTCGCGATGCTGAGCCGCGGCTACGGCGGATCGTTGCCGGCCGCGGACACCGCGGCGCCGGCCTCGCTCGAATGGGCCAAGGCGATGATCGCGCCACTCGCCGCCACGCTGATCTGCGTCACCGCGGTGGTCGCCGCGTGCAGCGAGCACGATGTCGTCCTCGAGGTACGGGACCTGGCGTTCGCCTACCCGGACGGCAACCAGGCGCTGTTCGGAGTGAACCTCACTGTCACGAGCGGCGAGCGGATCGCCATCCTCGGCCCCAACGGCGCCGGCAAGACCACCCTCGTCCTGCACCTCAACGGCACGCTCGGCGGGGGCACCGGCAGCATCGTCGTCGACGGCCTGCGGGTCGAGAAGGCCAACCTGCGCGAGGTCCGGCGCCGGGTCGGGATCGTGTTCCAGGATCCCGACGATCAGCTCTTCTCCCCCACGGTCCACGACGACGTCGCTTTCGGTCCGGCCAATCTCGGCTATCGGGGTCCCGAGCTCGACCACCGGGTCGAGGCGGCACTCCACGCGGTGGGGATGGCCGGCCACGCCGGGCGCCCGCCCCACCACCTCAGCTTCGGCCAGCGCCGGCGCGTCGCGGCGAGCACGGTGCTGTCGATGGACCCCTCGCTGCTCGTGCTCGACGAGCCCTCATCCAACCTCGACCCCCAGTCGCGCCGCGAGTTCGCCGAGATCGTGCTCAGCCTCGGCCTGACCACGCTCGTCGTCACCCACGACCTTCTGTACGCGCTCCAGCTGTGCCCACGTGCGGTCGTCATGAACGACGGGATGATCGTCGCGGACGGCCCGACCGCTGAGCTCCTCGCCGACGCCGAGCTGATGGCGGCCAACCGCCTCGAGCTCCCCTTCGGCTACGCCCTGTGAGCCGTCCTGTCGTTTGGATCCGGCCCGATCGCGCCGATTGCGGCGGACAGGGCGAGACTCACCCTCGTCGGGCGAGGCCATCCAGCAGCCGCCGAAGACTTGCTCCACCGCTGTCCTCGCCCGACGAGGGTCGGGGCGCGGGCGATCAGCATCCCACCCTGCATGAGCGCGCCGAGGAGCAACTGGCCGAGCACGTCGAGGTCGGTGGCGTCGATCGATCCGTCCCGCTGGGCAGCGCGCAGGGCGGCGACGATCGGCGCGTGGGCGTACTTCTCGTCGATCTCGTAGTAGCGGTCGACGCCGAGCACTGCCGGGGCGTCGACGAGCACGATGCGCTGGACGTCGGGCTCCAGCGAGGCATCGAGGAAGGCGTCGAACCCGACCTTCAGGCCAGCCAGCGGAGTGCGCGCGTTGCGGGCGGCGACGTTGGAGCGATCGCTCAGTTCGGCCTCGACCTGTTCGAACACGGTCTCGAAGAGGTCCGCCTTGGTCGTGAAGTGGTGGTACAACGCGCCGGTCGTCACGCCGGCGTGGCGGGCGAGATCATCGACGGACGTGGCCGCGAACCCGAGCGTGCCGAACAGAGCACGGCCTGCCGTGACGAGAGCTTGACGGGTCTCCGCCACGCGGACGTCACGGCGCGAGAGCGGCGACGACGTAGTCATGTCTCCTCGTTGTAGCGCCTCCCAGAAGGCGGTTGACGATTTTGCTCCCCCTTGGCATAGTAAGACTATGTCACATAGCGATACTATGCCAAGACTCGTCGGGTTGGCAACCGAACCGGCCGACGGAGTGGCCTCCGTACGCGCGGATCGTGACGTCCTGCTCGAGTTGCTCTCCACCATGCCACGCGCACTATGGGCCGCCCAGAGCGGGTGCCCGGGTTGGACCGTGAAGGACCTCGTCGCCCACCTCGGCGCGATGTTCTGGCGACTCGTCGATCGGTCGCAGCTGCCAGACAGTCGCGGGCTGCCGACCGAGCGGGCCGCAGATCTCGACGTCTCCTCGCCGCGCCGCGTGGGAGCCGGCCCGCGTCCTCGCCGACTACGTCGACGTCACCGACAGGGCCCTGCCGGCCCTCGAGCAGCTGCGCGCGGCCGACGACCTCGTCTCGCTCGGCGACCTGGGCTGCTTCCCGGCGTCGAAGCTGGCCGACGGATACGCGTTCGACCACTACATCCACATCCGCGGCGACCTGCTCGCACCCCGTGGGCCGCTCGAGGCTCCCCCGCCCCCGTCGGACGAGCTGCGCATGGGACCCACCGTCGCATGGATCCTCGCCGCGTTGCCCCAGCAGTGCGCGGCGGCGGTCGCCGGGCTCACCGGGCCGGTCGAGCTGGTGCTGACCGGGCCCGGCGGCGGCCATTTCGTGCTGCTCCCGACCGGGGGCATTGTGAGCGGCGACGACGCCCGCACCGAGACGATCGCCTCGATCAGCTGCACGACGCCTGATCTGGTGTGGTGGTCGACCGGCCGGGCGACCTGGAAGGACCTCGACGTGTACACCGCCGGCGACCCGGAGACGCTGGCGGTGCTCCGCGACCGGATCCACGTCTTCTGACCCTCCCCCGCGCGACGGGGAAGGCGTGGGACAATCGGCGCCGTGTCCCGTCGAACGCGCGCGCTCTTCACACCGGTTGTGACCGCTGACCGCGCTGACCGCGCTGCTGCTCGGTTGTGGCGGAGGTGGCGCGGCGGGTGACGCCGAGCGGTTCTGCGGTGAGGTCCAGGCCAACACCCGGTCCATCGTGAAGCCCCGGCTGCGGACCATCGCCGACATCGACACCCTGCTCACGCTGTATCGCGAGCTCGGCGATCTCGCCCCACTCGCCATCGATGCCGACTGGGACGCCCTGGTCCTCAACTACGAGACGGCGAGCACGGTCGCGCCCGCGGATCCCGCGTCGGTGCAGCGCGCCGTGGCCCGCGCGTACGCGACTGAACGATCCGCCGTCGCGGTGCACGACTGGCTGCTCGCCAACTGCGCCGTCGACATCGGCCCAGTGGCGACGATCGTGCCCGACGCCCCCCGCCGGGCGAGGTCGACGACGACCACCATTGGCGGTTGACGCCGCGCCCGACCCTCAGGGCGCGGCGGTGCGCAGGTCGTCGGAACGTCCAGCTTCGACTCGCGACCACTGGGCGATGGGGCGCCCGTTGGTCCGAATGCGGTGCTTGTTGCCGGCGACCCCCACTCCTGTGGCCAGCTGGGAGGCGAGTCCTCCCACGGCTCCTGCCGTCCGTACACGGTGAGGTCCATCAGCGCGTAGCGAGCGCGGCGAAGCTGTCGCGCTCCTCAGCGAGCGCGGCCTGCGCCTCGGCACGCGTCCGCGTCAGGACGTCAACGGCAACAGCCGTGACGAGGTCCTCGCGCCGCGGAAAGTGGCGATACAGAGTGGCGATGCCCACACCCGCGCGACGTGCGATCGCTTCGAGCGAAACCTGGGGGCCGACCTCGGTGATCAGCGCACACGCGGCATCGAGGAGCTGGCCTCGACTCCGCTGCGCGTCGGCTCGCATCGATACGGACTGTACGGGCCGAACACCGCACATGGCGGTTGTCGCACGCCTTCCGCACTACGGTCCGGCGTCGTGGCTCAGGACGAGGACTCCTCCGCTCTCGCGCGGGCGATCATCGACGCCAACCTCTACATGGTGCTCGGCACGGCCGATGCCGCCGGTCGGCCGTGGGTCTCGCCCGTCTACTACGCACCCGCCGGCTACCTCGAGTTCCTCTGGCTCTCGTCGCCGGACGCGAAACACTCGCAGAACATTCGGACCCGGCCTGAGGTCGCCGTTGTGATCTTCGACTCAACGGTGCCGATCAACTCCGGCCAGGGCGTGTACATGTCCGCCGTGGCGCAGGAGCTCGACAGCGACGAGATCACCGACCGGATCGAGGTGTTCTCGCAACGGTCGATGGGGCACGGCGGACGGCCATTCACACCCAACGACGTCCGAGCACCGTCGAGGCTCCGCCTCTACTCGGCCGCCGCCCACGACCACTACGTCCTCGAAACCGGCGTCGATCGTCGCATCCCGGTGTCGCCTTAGCCACGCCGCGGCTACCGAGCGCGCCACCGCCCCGGCTCGACCGGTCTAGCGGGCGGACGGGAGACCGGGGGTCAGGGCGGCGGGTACCATTCAATCAGCAGGTTGGCGTTCATCCACCGAACCGCCAGAGACGCCCTCATCGCCGCCGTGACGGACGCCGGGCGGCCGTCCCCGTCCGGTGGGGTGGAGCTGTTCACACGGTCAGCCCGACCAGGAGCCGGCCAGGGTGCGGGTGGCCGCGTTCAGGCGGTTCCAGACGTTGATCGCCCCGATATTGATCAGCAGGCCGCCGAGTTGCGAGTCGTCGTAGTGCTTGGCGGCGTCGGCCCAGATCCCGTCCGTGATCGACTCGGGTCGGTCGGCGATCCGGGTGACTGCCTCGGTGAGAGCCAGGGCGGCCCGCTCGGCGTCGCTGTACCAGGGAGCCTCGCGCCAGGCGGCCACGGTGCCGATGCGCTCCTCGGACTCGCCGGCCTCGCGTAGCTCACGGGTGTGCATGTCGACGCAGAAGCTGCAGCCGTTGATCTGACTGGCCCGCAGCTCGACCATCTTGAGCGTGGCGAACGGCACACCGGTCTTGGCGGCCGCCTTGCTCAGCTCCTGCAGGGCGCCCATGGCGCCCGGGACGACTGCCACCGGATGGTTCATTCGTGGTTCCATGTCGGTTCCTCTCGTCTTGATTACTGACATCACTGACCGATCGCGACCGAAGAATGTGACAGGACGGCCGATCTGGGCGCGCTGAGTCCCATGCGTGAGACTGTCCTGCGCCCAGATCCCGGCTGGTGAGGGGTGAAACGCGACGCGCTACTCGTCTCGGTGGCTGACGATGTTGATCACGTTCCCGTCTGGGTCGCGCACGAAGAACCTGCGCACGCCCCAAGGCTCCTCGGTCAGCGGATGAACGATCTCGTAGCCGCGGCGCTGCGCTTCGGCGTAGGCCTCGTCGACATCGTTCCCGACGTGCACTGAGATCACCGAGTCCTGAGGACTGGTGGCGTCTCGGGTCACCAGCTGGACGCACGCTCGCCCATCTGGCGACACGAAGCGCGCGACCCATCCGAGATCGAGTCCTCCGCGTTCAGTCCGAGATAGTCGGTATAGAAGCCGCGCGCCGCGGCGATGTCGGCTACCGGCAGGTTCGCTGTGACTCCCGTTACTCGCACAGCCGCATGATGCCCGCTCACGAGCACCGACGTCGACCAGTGCGCGCCGGTACCCGACGGGCGGGTCGACGCAACCGGGCGGCCGGCGGTGAATCGTCCGCCTGCTCGCCGTCATCGATGGTCGAAGATGGCGGCATGCAACACGTGTCCAGCGACGTCCTGGAGGACCCGACGTACAGGGTGCCGGCGCCGCCTTCCGCGCCGAGTGGCGTCGGTTGGCTTCGCGGAGCGGTGCCCCGGTTCACCGACGGCGACACGCATCGTCACCGTCGCGCGCTCGTCGTGAGCGTGATCGATCGGATCGGCGCCGTGACTCATGAGGGCACACCGACGAGGTCACTGCTGGCCGCGCTCGGGCTGCCACCTGATCTCGAAGCCGACGTCGCTGCGGTCGCCACCTCGTACCAGCCGCACTTCCCGCAGACGGAGGAGGCGGATCGGGCCGCTGACCGACTCGTGGCGGCGTGCGGCGGCAGGACGGAGGAGGCAGCCGCCATCGTGTGTGTGCTCGTCCAGGCTCATGGAGCCACCCTGGCGTTGATCGAGGAACGCCGGGTCGGCTCGTCCGCCCCGCCCGTGCCATTCACCCGTCGCGTCTCGCCGAGCGGCGAAGAGCTGGTCGTGGACCTTGGCGATGCTCACTTTGGTCGGGGACCGCACCGCTGCCCGGGCGAGCAGCTCGCCTTGCACCTGGCCGACTTGGCGCTGGCCTGAGCCTCGACGCCGGGTCGAAGCCCAACGGCTCCTGGCTACGTCACCGCCTCGATCGCAGTTCTCCAGGGTTTCGCCCGCGGTTCTTCATGACCGGTCGGACGGCGAGGACTTCAATGGGTCTGTGACCACGGGACTCTGCGATCTGCTGAAGATCGATGTGCCGATCGTGCTCGCGCCATTCGGCCCATGGAACCAAGTGGAGCTCGCGGCTGCCGTCTGCGAGGCGGGCGCGTTGGGCAGCGTCGGTACTGCGGTGCGGTCGGTTCCGGAGCTGCGCGAGCAGTGGCAGTGGCTCCGTGAGCTCACCGACGGCCCTTCGCCATCAATCACACCGGACGCCCATTCAACGCGGAGGCGTTCGAGGCGACGCTGGACTTCGGTCCGGCGGCGATCTCCTTCCACATGGGGGTACCCGTCGACCTCATCTCCGCGGCCCACGAGCGCGGGATCGTCTGGCTGCAGACCGTCGGTGACATTGAGGGCGCACGCGCCGCGATCGACGCCGGCGCCGACGCCGTCGTCGCCCAAGGAACCGAAGCAGGTGGCAACGCCGGATGGGTGACGACGATGGTGTTGGTCCCGGCCGTTGTCGACGTCGCCGGAGCGGTCCCGGTCGTCGCCGCCGGCGGCATCGCCGACGGGCGCGGCATGGCTGCCGCCCTGGCCCTCGGCGCTCAAGGGGTCAGTCTCGGGACAAGGTTCCTGGCCACCACCGAGATGACGATCGACAGGACCTGGAAGGAGCGGATCGTGGCGTCATCAGCTCTCGACGCCGTCAAGGTGCCGCACGCCGAGAGGGTGATGCCTCCGTTCACCTTGCCGCAGACCGGCGTGCCGTTCGCTCCCCGCGCCCTGCGAACGGCGCTCATCGACCTGCTCGAGTCGGACCCCGCCGGCGTCGATCCCGCCCAGGTCGGCCCCCAGCTGCTGGCCGCCGTGCGCGCCGGTGGAGGTCACGAACTCCTCCCCTTCGCCGGACAGTCCGCCGAGCTCATTCACGACATCGCGCCAGCCGCCGAGGTCGTCGCCCGCCTCGTTGCTGACAGCGCCGACGCGCTCCGGCGCGCCAGCCAGCGCTGACCCCGATTCCCAGTTAGCTCGGACCGGCTACGGGCGCGTTCGTGTCGTCGGGCTTCGGCTGGAGTACCAGGAGGGCTTGCTCCACGCGGAACAGGCGATGGGTGCGTTGGTCCTTGGGAGCAAAGTGTGATGCGGCCACGGACATCGGAACGACCTTCGCCTGGTCGACCTCGTACGTGTTTCCTTCGTGCACGATGGTCGCCGACTGATTCGCGAGAACGTTCTTGAGCCAGTCGGTGTTCGGCCCGTAGGGCAGTGCGATCACGAATCCATCGTCGGTGGCCACAGCCTGCACGGGTGTCTCGTACCGTCGCCCTGTCGTCCGGCCGACGTGCCGGATCACCGAGGCGATCCCGCCAGGCGTTCCGCTCGACTTCAACACGAACGGCTTCGTCGCTCGACCGGTGCGGCGGACGGCATTGAGCACGACGGGCGCCTTGGCGCGCATCCCGGCGAGGAAGATGATCCCGATCACGGCGAGGGCAAGGAACACGCCGCCGGCGAGCGCGGCGATCGGTTTCCGCATGGTGCACCACCTTTGAATTCTGGGTCCAGGATGCACGCAGCTTGCCCGATGAGGCGCTCGGCGGCGGCGTCCGATACCGGCAGCCGGTGATCGTGTCTTCGAGTGCCTGCCGCCTAGATGATCGATGGTCGGAGTCGGGCGACGGTGATCACCGCGAGGTGGTGAACCGTGAGTTGGTTGCCGAGGGACTCGATCCGGCGACGGATGCGTTCGAGGAGTTCGGCTTGGGCGGGTGGAGGCAGCTGTTTGAGGCCGGACTGGGTGGACAGGTTGGCCACGTAGTCAGCGGCGTTCACGGACACCTGAAACGGGTAGCGCCTCGTGATCGGCTCGTCGAACCGTCCACCCATTCGCACCGGCTCGACAAGGTCGTCTACCAGGTCCGGGTGCTTGGCCGCCGGATCGAGACGCTCGGCGCCGACGGCTTCCCAGTCGTCTTGCACGTCCCACCAGAACCGGCTGGCCTCGACTGGAACGACCACGGGCGTCGACATGACCACGAGCACGCCCGCTGGCTCCAGGAGTGCGGCCGCCTTGGTGAAGCGGACATCGGGGTCGATCCAGTGGAAGGAGTTGCAGGCGAACACCATGTCGAACCGGCGGTCACCCGGATCCCATTGCTCGAACGACACCGCTCGCACCGTGACCCCGGGAAGGTCGGCAAGGTTCTTGGCGGCCCGAGCGGCAAGCCGGTCATCGATCTCCAACGCCACCAGCTCGAGCCCACGTTCAGCGAGCGGCCGGGTGGCTTGCCCAGTGCCGGGCCCGATCTCGACCGCCGAAGCACCCGGCCACAACCCCGCCAGCCGCACGAGCTCGTCGAACACGGCGGCCGGGGCAACTGGTCGCGTCCGATCGTACGCATCCGCGTCCTCGCCGAATCGAGCACGGCATGCCTGGCGTTGGCCGATCTCCCAGGGCTCCCCGACCATCACTTCACCCCTCCGCAGCAATCCACCGCCGCTTGGGGGACAGTAAGGAGTCAGTGGATGTCGCCGCGGCGCACGATCACCTTGTCGCAGAGGCCATACTCCTGCGGCCTGCGTCGCGGTGAACCAGCGGTCGCGCTCGAAGTCCGTCTTGATCTGCTCGACGGACTTCCCGGAGTGCTGGGCGATCAACTCGGCCATCCGGTTCTTGGTGTAGGTGAACGCCTCGGCCTGGATGGCGATGTCGGTGGCCTGGCCGCGCAGGCCGGCAAGCGGCTGGTGCATCATGATGCGGGCGTTCGGCAGTGAGTACCGCTTGTCGGCCGCGCCGGCGGTGAGCAGGAACTGGCCCATCGACGCGGCGAACCCCAGGCAGACCGTGGCCACGTCGCAGGCGACGAACTGCATCGTGTCGTAGATCGCCATACCGGCGCTGACCGAGCCGCCCGGGCTGTTGATGTACAGCCAGATGTCGCGGTTCAGGTCCTCGCCCTCGAGGTAGAGCAACTGGGCGCAGATCTGGTTGGCGATGTCGTCGTCGACCGCGGCGCCGAGGAGGATCACCCGATCTCGGAGGAGGCGGTTGAAGACGTCGGCCCGGGGGTCGAACGTCGCCTCGAGCATCTGGGGCGTGAGGGTCGGCAGGCGCTCCGTCATGTCGCGCGCAGGCTATCGGCCGCCCCCCGGGCAACGCCGGAGAAGATCACCGCGACCCGCTCGCCCGGGGCCGGTGCTCCCGCCGCGGTGAGCAGGCCGGCCAGGCCGGCGCTGCCGGTGACGCTGACCGGGATGCCAGTGCGCACGGCCAGGGCGTGGGCGGCTGCGATCGCCGACTCGGGCACCACGAGCGGCCGGCCCGCCGGACCGCTCCATCGCCTCGAAGACGCCGAGCCAGTCGTAGGTCTCGTCGTCGAGGATGCCGTCGGCGGCCGAGTGGGGTTCGGGCCACGGCGTCATCAGCTCGGCCCAGTGGGGCCCGGCGTCCGCCGCCGTGATCCCGGCCGCCTGCGCCCGTCGCCACGCGCGTTCGAGCGGGGCGCACCCTTCGGTCTGGACCGTGTCGACGCGTGACGCCGGTCCCGAGCCCCCATCCGAGACATGCCGCCAGCGCTCCCCCGCCGACCTGAACGACCACCCGGTCGAGGCCACCGTCGACCGTCGCGTCGCTCAGCTCCCAGCCGATCGTGCGCCCGCCGTCGAGGCACAGGGCGTTGTCGGGACCCTGCACGCCGAAGGGGATCGCCCCGTCCCGCACGGCCTCACGGAATCGGTGCACCGCCGGGTCGCCCGGCGGGTCGATGCTCCGCCGCGAGCAGCGCGTGATCGACGCGCCCAGGGACGCGAGCAGCCCGATCACGTTCTCGTCCGCCCAGTCGGGAACGAACACCTCGAGCGGCCACTCCGACCGCTGCGCCAGCGTGGCCGCGGCGATGGCCGCGTTGCCGCACGACGCGATGGCGAGCGGCGCGGCGCGAGCTCCCGGCCAGCCCGAGCGCCTCGGCGGCGCGCAGGTGCAGGAGGGCGCCGGCGAGGTGCCGGCCCTTGTGGCTCCCGCCGACGTTGCCGGTCTCGTCCTTGACCCACACGTCGGCGCCGAGCTCCGTCGGACAACGCCTCCGAGCGGGCGAACGGGGTGACGGTGAAGTCGCCGGCGACATCACGGGTGAGGGCGACGCACGCGGCCTCGGTCATCCCGTGGGCCCGGGCGAACGCCCACCACGCCAGCCGCGGGCCGTAGGCGACGAACGGGTTCGGATCGTCGAGGCGAGGCTCTGGCGCGGTCGGCGACGAGCGGGTGCAGCACGTGATGTCGGTCGGCCGAGCGTCGCGCGGGCACGTGAAGGGGTAGGGCGTCGCCACGTCGACCGTCGTTCCGCAGACCGCGCAGCGGAACCCGAGCACCGTCAAGTCTGGACTCGGGCGTTGAACTCGGTGATCATCTCGTCCCACACGGCGACGTAGCGGCGCAGCTCGCGCCAGAAGCTCTGGCTGCGCCGCCGTTCGAACAGCTCCAGCGGCGTGCCCTGTTGCTCGACCCACGTGTAGTACCCGAGGTTGAAGATCCGGGTGCGGTCGCGCGCGGTGCAGTCGATCATGTGGTCCGTGTCGACGTCGGCCAGGTGGCGACCGAAGACCTCGGCCGCGTCGACCTCGCCGAACTCGCCCCCGAAGCGCTCGGCGAGCAGGCCGCCCGCTCGCTCGCGTACATCGCCCCGCCGTCGGTGGCCACCGTGACGATGGCGTCGTCGGCGCCGAGATCGAGCAGGCGGGCGGTCTTGATCGCCGCCAGCACGTTGCAGATCGACGACAGCCCGAAGTGGCCGAGCGCGGCGATGACGTCGGACGGCACCCCCTTGCGGTGGGCGAGGAAGGCCCGGCCGACGTCCGAGTTGAACAGCAGGTCGAGCTCGTCGGTCGCCGTGTCCGAGACCGCCACCACCACGTCGGTGTTCATCACGTTGTGGATGAGCGGGATGTGCTTGTCACCGATGCCCTGGATGTTGTGCTCGCCGAAGCCGTTCTCCAGCATCGTCGGGCACTCCAGCGCCTCGACGGCGACGATGCGCGTGCCGAAGAGGTCCTTGAGCCGATCGCCGGCCGCGATGGTGCCCGCCGATCCGGTCGCCGACACGAACGCCGCGAGATGGAGCGTGCGGTCGGCCGAGACCTGGTCGAAGACGTGCTCCAACGCCCGGCCGGTGACCTCGTAGTGACCGAGATGGTTGCCGAACTCGCAGAACTGGTTGAGCACGAGGTTGGCCGGATCCCGCGCCAGCTCGTTGCAGGCGTCGTAGATCTCCTTCACGTTGGATTCCGTGCCCGGCGTTCGGATCACGTCCTCGCTCGGGTTCTCGCACCACTGATCGAGCCAGTCGAAGCGCTCGCGGCTCATCCCTTCGGGGAGGATCGCCACCCCTCGGCTGGCCATGATCCGGCTGATCGCGATGCCACCCCGGGCGTAGTTGCCCGTCGAGGGCCAGATCGCCCGCTGCTCGGTCGGGTCGAACTGACCGGTCACGACGCGTGGCGCCAGGCAGGCGTAGGCGGCGAGCACCTTGTGGGCCGTGATCATCGGGAAGCGATCGCCGAACACGACGACGATCGGGCTGGGGACTCCGGTCAGCGCCGCCGGCAGTACGACGTGCTCGGGGACGTCCACCCGCCCGCCCGCGAGGTCGTTGTACCAGTGGACCCGCCAAAGGTTGCGCGCGTCGGGCGCCTGCGGGTCGGCGTCGCCGACGCGGCCGACATCGAACGTCGTCGGGTCGGCCAGCTCGGCGAACGTCGGCAGCGTGATCCCGCGCTCGCGGAAGCGAGTGACGCTGTTGGCGAGCGCGGCATCGTCGACGATGCGGTCGGCCAGCCCGAGCTGGGCCTCGAGCGCGGATTCGGCGACAGTGCTCACCCGTCCACCATGTCACGTATGCGAGCGGCCGAGCGCCCCGTTGTCCATGCGCGCGACGAGGCGCCAGCCGAGGAGCGGCCGCACGCGGCCTGCGTGGCCGGGGAACGCCATGAACGGCCTGCGTGGCCGGGGAACGCCATGAGCGTCCTGCTCAGATCATCGGCACGTCGTCCGGTGGCAGCGTGCTCGGCCCGACGTGGACGTCGATCCACTTGCACAGCTCGCCCAGGTCCTCCCACGCCGCGCGGACCCGGTCGGCCGCCTTCTTGCTGTGCAGCCACCTGGCGGCCGGCCACGACCGCCACCCCATCAGCCCCTTGTGCCGCAGGAGGACGATCCGCGGATGGTCCTTGGGGATGCCGCGAGGTGCCGTCTTCAGCACGTCGTGGGCACCGATCACGTAGCCCACCGCGCTCGAGGGACGTCGACGAGCTCGGCCGCTCGGGTGCCACTGCCCTCGTCGTCGACCGCGGCGCGGAACCGCTCGAGCTGGTCCTTGGCCATCATGTAGTAGCCGGCCGCCGCCATCAGCCCCTCGGCCGAGATCTGCACGTAGTAGCCGGTGCCGCCCTCGCCCTGGGTGGCGGCGCCCTGGGCCGTCTTGTACGGCGGGCGGTTCTTGGCGAAGCGCAGGTCGTTGTAGGGCCGGAACACGTGGAACTGCCCGTAGTCGGCGAGCTCCGCGCAGAGCTCCTCCATCGGGCGCTTCACCGCCGTCCTCGTACGTGCCCTTGTTCGCCTGCCAGAACGTCTTGGTGTTGTCGGCCTGCAGGCGCTCGTAGAAGTCGATCGCCTCGGCGGGGAAGCCCCGGAACGTCACGGGCCCACGGTAACGCTCGCGTAGGTTTGCCCTCGCATGGCAGAACTGTTCGTCGGTGGGATCGTCGACCCGGCGAAGCACGAGCGGACCGGCGACGACGTCCGCCTGGAGACGGAGGACTTCACGACCCACGGCGTCATCGTCGGGATGACCGGGTCGGGCAAGACCGGGCTCGGACTCGTGCTCATCGAGGAGGTGCTCACGGCCGGGCTCCCGGCCCTGCTGTTCGACCCGAAGGGCGACATCACCAACCTGTGCCTCACGTTCCCCGGCCTCACGGCGGAGGAGTTCCGGCCCTGGATCGACGAGTCCCAGGCGAAGCGCGGCGGGCGTGACGCCGGATGAGTTCGCCGCCCAGCAGGCGACGGCGTGGAAGGAAGGGCTCGCCGGCTGGGGGTACGGCCCGGAGCAGATCACGAAGCTGCGCGCGACGTGTGACTTCACGATCTACACGCCCGGGTCGCAGTCGGGCGTGGCGATGAACATCGTCGGTTCGCTGCAGGTGCCCGGCGTCGACGACGCCGAGGTCATCGGCGACGAGATCGAGGGATACGTCTCGGGCCTGCTCGGCCTGATCGGCGTCGACGCCGACCCGCTGTCGAGCCGCGAGCACATCCTGCTCGCCAATCTCATCCAGCACTCGTGGGCGGCCGGCAAGTCACTCGACCTGCCCACGCTCGTCGGCATGGTCCAGCAGCCGCCGATGCGCAAGCTCGGCGTCTTCGAGCTCGACCAGTTCTTCCCGCCCGACGAGCGCACGAAGCTGGCGCTGAAGCTCAACGGCCTGCTCGCGTCGCCGGCCTTCGCGGCGTGGGCGGCCGGCCAGCCGCTCGACATCCAGTCGTTGCTCTACACGCAGGACGGGCGCGGCGCTGCGCCATCGTCACGACCGCCCACCTCTCGGACGAGGAGCGCCAGTTCGTGACGTCCCTCGATCCTGTCGAAGCTCGTCACGTGGATGCGGCGGCAGAGCGGCGTCACCGACCTGCGCGCCCTCCTCTACATGGACGAGGTCGCCGGCTACCTGCCGCCGACGGCCAACCCGCCGACGAAGAAGCCGATCATGCTGCTGATGAAGCAGGCGCGGGCGTTCGGCGTCGGCGTGGTGCTGGCCACGCAGAACCCGGTCGACGTCGACTACAAGGCGTTGTCCAACGCCGGCACGTGGATGGTCGGGCGGCTGCAGACCGACCGGGACAAGCAGCGCCTGCTCGACGGCATGAGCGCGGCGTCGGGCGGCGTCGACGTCAAGGCGGTCGGGGACACGATCAGCGGCCTCGGCAAGCGGGAGTTCGTGCTCCGCCGCGCCGGCAAGGATCAACCGGAGGTGTTCACCAGCCGGTGGGCGATGAGCTACCTGCGGGGACCGCTCACTCGGGACCAGATCAAGCAGTTGACCGGCGGGACGCCGACCGCGGCCGCGTCGAGCGCGGAGGCCGCGCCGGCAGCGGGGGCTGCGCCGGCACCAGAGGCCGCGCCCACCGAGGCGGCACCGACGGCATCCGCTTCGAAGGACGCCGCCGACACGACGACCGTGATGCCCACGGTGGCCGGAGGGGTGGCCATGCGGTGGGTGGACCCGGCCGCGCCGTGGCTCGGGGACGTGGGCGGCGACACCACCGGCACGACGGGCGAGGCGGCCGTCGTCGCCCGGGTGATGCTGCGCTACGACGAGACCAAGGCCGACCTCGTGCACGACGAGGAGTACGAGGCCGTGCTGTTCCCGCTCGGCTCCAGCGTCGACGTCACCCGAGCGATCGCCGTGGACTATGACGACCGCGACCTGCGCGACGCCGACCCGGGTGGCTGGACGTACCGGCTGCCGGACGCGCCGATCAGCAAGCCGGCGTTCTGGAAACAGGTGCAGCGCGACCTCGGCGATCATCTCGCGCGCAGCCTGTCGCTCGAGATTGCGGTCAATCGCGACCTCAAGCTCTACGGCCGGCCGGGCGAGGATGTCGAAGCCTTCACCACTCGCTGCCTGCAGGTCGCCGACGAGAAGGCCGACGCCGAGATGGCCAGGCTGCGCGACAAGTACGAGAAGAAGGCCACGACGCTGCGCGACCGGATCGATGCCGCGTCCGACGCGGCGGAGGTGGCTGCTGACCAGCAGCAGGCACGCGAACGCGACAACTTGCTGTCGTCCGCCGGCTCGATCCTGGGTGGTCTGCTCGGCGGCAGGTCGCGGGGTGGGCTCCTCGGCCAGATCGGGCGGGCCGCCGGTCGCACGTCGCGAAGCTCTGCCGGCGGGTCACGGGTGGATGCGGCGACGAACAAGGTCGCCCGGCTGGCAGCCGAGCTCGAGGAGGTCGAGGCCGAGCTCGTCGAAGAGCTCACCGAGATCGACGCCCGCTGGATGGAGCGGGCGAAGAACGTCTCCACCGCGGCGATCACCCTCGAGCGCACCGACGTGAAGGTCACGCAGATCGCGTTGGCGTGGGTATTGACGACCTGACCCGCGCTTCAGGTATGCACGTGCTCAGTTGCACCGACGCACACCGTCGTCGCCGCCGCCATCAACATCCGTCTCATCTCACGCTTGCACAACCCGTGGCACTGCGAAAAGGTTGACCTCGTGGCGCCCGTACGCTCGCCGACGGAAACGGGTCGAACCGGGTCGGTCGCGGTCGGACGACTGTTTGACGTCGTCCTGGCGGCCGGAGCGCTGCTGGTCATGGCGCCACTGCTCGCCGCCGCCGCCATTTTGATCCGGGTGAGCATGGGGCACCCGGTGCTGTTCCGGCACGAGCGTGCCGGTCGCGACGGCGTGCCGTTCAACCTTCTCAAGTTCCGCTCGATGCGGCCCCTCGCTCCCGGCGAGGTCGCACCCGATTCCGACGGTGCCCGCATCACCTCAGTGGGGCGGGTTCTGCGCGCAACGAGCATCGACGAACTCCCGTCTCTCGTCAACGTGGTCCGGGGAGAGATGAGCCTCGTCGGCCCGCGCCCGCTCCCCGTGCGGTACGTCGAGCGCTACACATGTCGCCAGCGTCGGCGACTCGAAGTCCGGCCGGGCATCACCGGATGGGCACAGATCCAGGGGCGCAACGGGGTCGAGTGGGACGACCGGCTGGAGCTCGACGTTTGGTACGTCGAGCACCGCTCTCTGGGTCTCGATTTGCGCATCGTCGCCGCGACGGTCCCAGTCGTCCTGCGCCGCACGGGCGTGTCCGGCGCCGATCACGCGACGATGACAGAGCTCCCGGTGCGCGACTAGTGCTCGCGACATCGACCGCGGCCGTGGACCACGACCGTCCGCTCCGCGTCGCCCACCTCACGACCGTCGACTCGACGCTCTGGTATCTGCTCCGCGCTCAGCTGCGGGCGGTGCTCGACGCTGGCGGGGAGGCCGTCGCGATCAGCGCCGCCCGGGCCGTGGGTCGCCGGCTCTCGAGCGCGACGGCGTGCGCCACGTCGCGTTGCGATCATCGAGCCGGAGCGTGGACCTGCTAGCGGACATCCGGGCCGCCGTCGATCTCTGGCGGATCCTGCGCGACGTCGCCGGTCGACGTGCTGCACACGCACAACCCCAAGCCCGGCATCTATGGCCGGGTGGTCGGACGGCTTGCCGGCGTGCCGATCATCGTCAACACGAACCACGGTCTGTACCTCCGTGATGGCCGTCGCGTCCAGCGTTGGGCGGTGCTCGCGCTGGAGGGAATCGCCGCCCGCTTCTCCGACGTCGAGCTGGTCCAGAACCCCGAGGACCTCGCCCTCCTGACGCGATGGCGACTGAACCCGCGGCGGCGCACCCGGCTGCTCGGCAACGGCGTCGACCTCGACCGTTTCCGACCGGCCACGTGACGCGGAGGAGCGGACACGGGCGCGGGCAGAGTTCGGCGCCCAGCCCGGGCAGCTGGTGGTCGGCGCGGTGGGCCGGCTCGTTGCCGAGAAGGGGTTCCTCGAGCTGTTCGCCGCGGCCGCGGCGCTCGGTGATCGGTATCGTCGTCGTCGCCATCGGCCCGACCGACCCGGAGAAGCCGGACGCGCTCGACGCCGGAGCAGATCGAGGCGGCCACGCGGGCGGAGTCCGGTTCCTGGGCCTGCGCGACGACGTCGATCTGCTCTACCGCGGGCATGGACGTGTTCGTGCTGCCGTCGCACCGCGAGGGCTACCCCCGTGCGGCGATGGAGGCGGCGGCGAGCGGGGTGCCGGTAGTGGCCACCGACATCCGCGGCTGTCGCCAGGTCGTCGCCGACGGCGTCACCGGCATGCTCGTCCCGGTGCGTGCGTCCTGCCGGCTCTGGCGGCCGCGATCCGCCACCTCGGCGAGGATGAGGGCGCGCCGCCGGGCGATGGGTGCGGCCGCGCTCGAGCGGGCCCGGGACGTGCTTCGACGAGCGACGCGTCGTGGACCTGGTGCTGGACTCCTATCGCCGGGCCGCGTGCCCGCACGAGGTGGTGGCGGCGCCGGCCGGTCACGACACTGCCGACGCGTACCGGCAGCCGGTTGATCGATGCGCCGCAGCCTGTCCTCGAGCGCCATCCCGCCGCACGCCTTGCGCTGGAAGTAGCGCATCCCGTCGGCGCGCTGGACCGGCGAGCGGGCGAGGCATGGGGATCGGTGGTGCCGTACGGATTCGGCCGGCTGCCGCCGAGCGCCGCCGAGCGGAACCGGCGGCGGACGAGCGCGCTCGACCGCCGGCGCCCCGGCGACCGCCTTGGGATAGGCGAAGTCGAGCGCAGCCACGCCCGTACGGTCCTCGATCAGACCGCGCGAGCGGTCGCAGCTCGATCGCCGCGGCGGCCGGATCGATCCGGTCAAGGAGGGCGTGGGTGTCGGTGTGCGAGCCGACGGTCACGAGGCCCGTCGAGACGGCGTCGCGCACGGCTGCCCAGGACAACGGCGTGCGCGTCCTGCAGGGAACGGCCGCGACTGCTCGATGAAGTCGGTCGCCAGATAGAACACGGCCGGCACGCCGGTGGGTGCACGAGGATCGGCAGGGCGACCTCGACAAGATCGGCGGTGCCGTCGTCGAAGGTGACGACGACGGGGTCGGACGCCGGCGGTTCGGCTTGCGCCAGCGCGTCGAGCGCCGCGTCGATGCCCACCATCGTCCGACGCGACGCGAGCCATGCGATCTGCTCGTCGAACAGCGCGGCGGGCAGGTCGACGGAACTCGAGGTGCGCCCGCCGACGCGGTGGTAGATCAGGAAGACGACGCCGCGCGGCGGCCGCCGCACGTGGTCGGCGAGTGCGGCGGCGGCCTTGACCGCAGTGGCCGCGGCCGACCGGGCGTCCAACATCGGGCCAACGATAGGCAGGAGCACGCATCAGTACAGGCGCTCGACCGACGCCTCGACCCCGACGTCGAGCAACGTCGGACCGGAGCGGTCCAGCGCCCAGCGGAGCGCGACGTCGAGCTCCTCCGCCCGCGACACGCCGCGCGCCGCGCAGCCGAAGCCGGCGGCGAGATCGGCGAAGCCAAGACCGGGCAGCTCGACACCGGGGGGCTTCGGGACGTCCATCACCAGTCCGAGTGCTTTGAGCGCCCCGTACCCCTTGTTGTTCAGGATCAGGAAGACGATCGGCAGGTCGTGCTGGGCGGCGGTCCAGAGCGCCTGGATCGAGTAGAGGCTCGAACCGTCGCCGAGGAGACAGATCACCCGGCGAGTTGGCTCGCCGAGGGCGACTCCGACCGCGGCGGGCAGGGCGAAGCCGAGCCCCCCGCTGGCCGCGCAGTAGAAGCCGCCGCGCGAGCGGATCGGCAGATGGTCGTGCATCGCGTTGCGATGGGAGGGCGCCTCCTCCACGATCACGGCCGCCGGTGGCATCAGCTGGGCGACGGTGTGCATCACGAACGCGGGCGAGATGGGGTCGACCGCCAGCGGCACCGCCCGCGGTTCCCGCCCGCGCGGCGACGGACGGCGATCGGGGCCGAGGTGGTCGAGGACGCGCCTCACGCCGGCGCGGACGGTCGACAGCACCGCGGTTCCCACGGGCGCCATGGCCGCCGCCTGGGGATCGTCGACGAGCTGGTACAGCGTCGTGCCGGCGACGAGGTAGGGGCCCTCGGCGTGGACGTGGTAGGTGAACGCCGGGGCGCCGAGCACGACGACCAGATCGTGGTCGGCGAGCTGCCCGGCAAGAGTGGCGCGCTGCGGGGTGAGGAAGCCGGCGAACGCGGGATGGTCCTCGGGGAAGCTGCACCGACTTGACAACGGGCTCACCCACACGAGTGCACCGGTTCGCTCGGCTAGCTCCACGGTGACATCCCACGCCCCGTCGCGGTCGACGCCCGGACCGACGACGAGTGCTGGCCGTGCGCTGCCGCGCAGCGCGTCGGCAACGGCCCGCAAGGCGGCGTCCTCGCCGACGAACCCGCCGGTGACGTGGCGCACCTCGACCGGCGCCGACGGTTCGTCCCAATCGTCCTCCGGGATCGAGACGAACGTTGGACCACGCGGGGGCTGCATCGCCGTGTGGTAGGCGCGGGCGATGGCGGAGGGCACGTCGGCCGCCCGAGCCGGCTCGACGCTCCACTTGACGTACGGCTTGGGCAGCTCGGTGGCCTGCTCGGAGAACAGGAACGGCTGCGTCGGGAGCATCGCCCGGGTCTGCTGGCCGGCGGTGATGACGAGGGGCGCGGCGTTGCGCATCGCGGTGAAGATGCTCCCGAGGGCGTGGCCGACGCCGACCGCCGAGTGCAGGTTGACGAAGGCGGCGTTGCCAGTCGCCTGGGCATAGCCGTCGGCCATCGCCACCGCCGACGACTCCTGGAGGGCGAGCACGTACCGGAGGTCGTCGGGCGGATCCCTGAACATCCGCAGCTCGGTCGATCCAGGGTTCCCGAAGACCGTCGTCATCCCGTACGCGCGGAGCAGCGCGTAGGTGGCGTCGCGCACGGTCGAGCTTCACAGTGATCGGCGCTTGGCGTCCCAGTTGCGCTCGAGGTTGTCGATGAGCGCCGGGCTGTAGAGGCAGCGGGCCTGCTCGCGGGCGTAGTTGCTCATGTAGCGCCGGAACGCATCGAGCGGTTCGTGGGCAACGCGCAGAGCTTTGCGGTTGGCGAGCAAGCTGGTGGTCCCCGCGCTGGTCAGCTCCGTCGCCGCCCGCTCGACCGCCGACTCGATCTCGGCTCCCGGGACGACCTCGTCGGCGAGCAGCCGGCCATCCGCGCTCTCGGCCTCGAACACGTGGTTGAAGAAGATCGCCTGGCGCGTCAGGCGCGCCCCCACCAGGTGCGGGAGGCGGAGGTTGGCGCAGCCCGGGATGATCCCCTCCTTGCGGGCCGGCAGGTTGAAGTACGAGCCCTGCTCGGCGATCACGCGGTCCATCACGAGCAGCCACTGGCAGGCGCCGCCGATGGCGAAGGATTCGACCGCGGCGATCCACGGCTTCTCCCGGCGGTCCTCCAGCACCCCGCCGGCCGGGTCGCCGAGGTCGTGGCCGCGGTACATCTTGCTGACCGCGCCCAGCTCCCGCTCGATCATGAACTCGACGAGGGAGATCTTGCCGTGGTACAGGTGCGTGAGGTTGATGCCCGCCCCGAAGATGCGCCGGCCGGCGTGTTTGGGATGCGTCGCGGGTGCACCGCGCAACACCCCCACCTCGATCGAGTCGTCGAGCAGCACCAGGTCGACAGCGGTCTCCAGCGCGGCGGTCGAGATGTCGTCCTCAGAGTTCAGGAACGCGTGGTTCTGGATCGAGACCACACCGACCCGTCCGTCGCGCTCGACCCGCATCGGCCCGAGATCGACGCTTCCCGTGCGCTGCAGCTCGTCGACGTGGGCGAGAGCCTCGGGTCGCGGCTGCGCCATGGCATGCAGCAGGTGCGGGCCGGTGCGCGGGTGGGCGAGCACGTGGGCGACGAAGTCGCCTTGGGCGATCTCCAGGCCGCGCTTGTCCTTCTGCAGCTGCTCGCGCTCCTCGTCGATCGCCGCCCGGGTGGGGACCAGACCGGGGAACCGCTCGGCGGCCGCGTACACGAGCTCGGCCACACGCAGCGATCGCCGTTGTCCGTCGGTCACCGCGTCGTAGATCGCCTCGATGTCCTCGCCGAGGCGCGCCGGCTCCGTCACGTGCCCCCGACCCGGGTGGCGTGGCCTGCCAGTAGGGCTCGCGAAGCTCGCGCTTGAGCACCTTGCCGGCGCCGGACTTGGGCAGTGGGTCGGTGCGCATCTCGATTTGCTTCGGGACCTTGTAGCCGGCGATCGCATCGCGGCAGTGACGGATCAGGGCCTCCGGGGTGACGTCGGATCGGGGCACCACGACGGCATGGACAGCCTCGCCCCAGCGGTCGTCGGGCACGCCGAACACCGCCGCCTCGAGCACCGCGGGATGCCGGAACAGCACGTCCTCGACCTCCGTGCTGTAGACGTTCTCGCCGCCCGTCACGATCATGTCCTTCGCCCGGTCGACGAGATACAGGTAGCCGTCGCCGTCCATGTAGCCGAGGTCTCCGGACCGGTACCAGCCGTCCACCAGCGCGGCGGCCGTCTGTTCGGGCTTGTTCCAGTACCCGACCATCACGTTCGGCCCGCGGATGATCACTTCACCGACCTCGCCGGCCGGCAGCCGGGTCCCGTCCGGCGCCATCACATCGACGTCGACCCCGACCGCCGGTTGGCCGCAGGACCGCGCTCGTGGCGCGTCGAGGAGGTGCTGCTCGCCGCGCATCGTCGTGGCGATCGGCGCGGTCTCGGTCGCGCCGTACAGGTGCTGGAGCTCGACGTCGGGGAATGCCTGGTGGGCCCGCCGGAGCGTCTCGGTCGCGGTCGGTGACCCGCCGTGGCTGATCGTGCGCAGGCTGGTGACGTCGCGGGGGCGGGCGAGCTGCTCCTCGCTCATCGCGGCGAGCATCGTCGGGACGACGAGGGTGTCGGTCACCCCGTGCTGTTCGATCAGGTCCAGGGCGGCGCCGGGGTCGAAGGCGGGTAGCACGACGTGACGACCACCGTGCCACACCGTCGCGAGCACGGCGATGGAGCCCGCGGCGTGGAACAACGGCGCCACGATCAACCAGCACGTCTCGGGCCGGAACGGAGCGAACACCTGGTAGTGGAAGGCGTTGGCGACGAGGTTGCGATGGGTGAGCATCACGCCCTTCGCCGCGCCGGTCGTGCCGCCCGTGTAGAACAGGCCGGCCACGGTGTCCTCGGCGAGATCGTCGGGCAGCTCGGCCGGCGGGCTCTCGGCGAGCAGCTGCTCGTACTCCCCGCCCAGGTCGAGCACGTGCTTCACGCGGTCGCCGAGACTTCCGACGTCGCGCCCGGCGAAGAGCACCGCGGCGCCGGCGTCGTCGATCGCGTAACGCAGCTCGGCCTCGGTGTGGCGCTGGTTGAGCGGGACGAGGACCATGCCGGCACCCGGCACGGCCTGGTACAGCTCGAGGTAGCGGTGACAGTTCGGACCGACGACGGCGATCCGATCCCCCACGCCGAGTCCGAGCTCGTGCAGCCCTCCGACCAGCCGCCGGCAGCGGTCCCAGGTCTCCTCGTAGGTCAGCTCCACGCTGCCGCAGCTCACAGCCGTCGCCCCGGCCGCGATCCGCCGGGCTCTGCGCAGTGGCCCCAGCGTCGTCGTCATCTTCCCGCCGCCTCCTCGGCACCTCGTCGCACCAACGAGGCGACGATAGCCCGGAGCGGGCGCCCACCTCCGGCGCTGGCAGCCGGGCTACCGACGCCAGCATCCGTGGCGAGGACTTCCGTCATCTGCTCCGACTGCTCAAGAGGCGGGGCGCGCCCCCGCGACCATGCGAGCGTCTCTGCCAACCCGTCGCGTAGCGACACCTGCGGCTCGTAGCCGAGGTCACGGCCGGCCGCAGCGATCGCCGCATGCGAGCGGCGGATGTCGCCTACCCGGCCCGCGACGTGGCGGGCGGCGACGTCAACCGCGAGCAGCTCGCAGAGAGTGGTGAGCAGCTCGAGCACGGTGCGCGACTCGCCTCTCGCCACGTTGTAGACGCGACCCGCGACCACCGCGGCCGGCGCAGCCGCGGCACGCAGGTTCGCCTGGACGGCGTCCGCAACGTACGTGAAGTCCCGGCTCTGGCGGCCGTCACCGTGGATCTCGGGGGCGCGTCCGTCGAGCAGGGCGGCGACAAAGCGAGGGATGACCGCCGCGTACTGGCTGTCGGCCCGCTGGCGTGGCCCGTACACGTTGAAGTACCGCAGGCAGACCGTCTCGAGGCCGTGCAGCGCGGCGAACACACGGGCGTAGTACTCTCCCGCGAGCTTGCTCACCCCATAGGGCGAGCGGGGATGGAGCGGGGCGTCCTCCGCCGTCCGCCCGCGATCGGCACCGCCGTAGACCGACGACGACGAAGCGACGATGACCCGGCGCACGCCCGCCTCCTGCGCCGAGCAGAGGACGTTGAGCGTGCCGGCGACGTTGGCCCGGTTGGTCTCGCGCGGACGCTCGACGGAGCGCTGGACCGATCCCCGCGCCGCGAGGTGAAACACGACGTCGCAGCCGGGCATCAACGCGGTGACGACCACCGGATCGGCGACGTCGCCGCTGACGAGCTCCACGTCGGCGGGCACGTGGGCGGGTGAGCCGCTCGACCCGTCGTCGAGCACCACCACATCCGCGCCATCGGCGACGAGGGCATCGACCAGGTGGGAGCCGATGAAGCCGGCCCCGCCGGTCACGAGGGCACGCACGCGCGTGCCGTCCCGTTCAGTCGTCTCGTGTCTTGCAACGCCTCCAGCTTCTCACCTGTACGGGCTCGGACGAACTCAATCGCCATCTCGTCGAGCCACCGACCGTCCGTCTCGGGAGAGGGAGGTCGCTGTCTCGATCGCCTTCCCGTCGTCGTGCACTGCCGCCACACCTTCGACGCGAACCCACCGGAGCCGGCTCCAGTCGTCGTCGTGGTGGTCGACCAGCACGGTGGCCACACCCCGTAGCGGCGATGTCGGCCAGCATGCGACACCCCCTGGTCACACTGGCTTCGTGCCCCGACCGGTGAGCTGGACCGATCAACAGTTGATCGACGCGGTCGACGTGTCGACCAGCTTCAAGCAGGTCTGCGATCGGCTCGGGTTGTGGGCAGGTGGGGGCACATATCGAACGCTCGAGCGGCACATGGCCCGGCTCAACCTGGAGACCACCCATCTGGAGCGCCAGGCGCGGCGCAAGTCACGGCGGGCGTGGACGGACTACGACCTTGCGGTCGCCGTCCGGGAGAGTGTCTCGTACTCGGAGGTCGGGCGACGCCTGGGGTACATCACAAGTGGCGGTGTTCACCGCTTTGTCAAGCGACACATCGCCCGCCTCGGCCTCGACACGTCTCACTTCGTTGGGCAGTCGTGGGCGAAGGGCAGATCGTTCGCCGGTCAACGCAAGCGCCCGCTGTCCGAGATCTTGGTTCAGAACTCGACATACATGAGTACTGGTCGCCTGCGGAGAAGACTCATCACCGAAGGTCTGAAGCCCGCGTGCTGCGAGATGTGCGAGATCGCCACATGGCGAGGCAAGCCGCTCCCGCTCGAGCTCGACCACATCAACGGAGACCACGCCGACAACCGAATCGAGAACCTGCGTATCGTTTGCCCGAACTGCCATGCTGTGACGGAGACCTGGTGCAGGTCTCCTCGCGGCCGGTGTAGCCCAATCGGCAGAGGCCCGTCGTTTAGGGCGACGTCAGTGAGGGTTCGAGTCCCTCCACCGGCACCGCAAGATCCACGAGGGCTCGTCCTTCGACATGACACACTCGGCGGCCGATGGAGGTGCACGACCTGCCGACGCCGGCGTTGGTGATCGACGCCGACGCGCTCGACGCCAACCTGGCGACGATGGCGGCGGCTCACCCGGGGACGGCGCTGCGGCCGCACGTCAAGGCGCACAAGTGCACCGCCCTCGCCGCCCGCCAGCGGGCCGCCGGCCACACGTCGTTCACGTGCGCCACACCACGCGAGGCCGTCGGGTTGGCGGGTGCCGGCCTGGGCGGCGACATCCTCGTCGCCAACGAGGTGGTCGATCCTCGCCGCCTGGGCGCGCTGGGCGCGCTGGGCGACGACGTCAACGTCACCGTCGCCGTCGACAGCGAGGCGACGATCGATGCCGCCGCCCTCGCCGGGGTCCGGTCGTGCCTCATCGACGTCGACGTCGGGCTCCCGCGGTGCGGATGCGACCCTGCCGGTGCCGGACGCCTGGCCGACTTCGCCCGCGCCCGCGGGCTCGAAGTCCGCGGCGTCATGGGCTACGAGGGTCACCTCATGGTGCTCGACGACCGTGCCCGCCAGCGGGCCGAAGTGGCGGCGTCGATGGAGCGTCTGCGCACCGCCCACGCCGCCGTCGGCGGGGACGTGGTGTCGGCCGGGGGAACCGGAACCTACGACCTCCACGAGGCGACCGGAGTCACCGAGATCCAGGCGGGCGGCTCGCGCTCATGGACACGTACTACGCCACCGTCGGGCTGCCGTTCTCCCAGGCCGCTTTCGTCATCGGGACCGTGATCTCGGTCCGGCCGACCCACGTCGTCGCCGACGTCGGGTTGAAGGCGCTCGGGATGGATCACGGCAATCCCGGCATCGACGGCGCCACCGTGTGGTTCTGCAGCGACGAGCACGTCACGTTCGCGCCCGCCGACGGACGCCCCGCCGTCGGCGACCGGATCCGGGTGGTCCCCGCCCACATCGACCCGACGATGGCGATGCACGAGGCGGCCTGGCTGGTGCCGGCGACAGCGTGGTCGATCACTGGAGATCGACCTGCGGGGCTGGGGATGACGGGTGGCGAGCACCCGTCACGCATCAGCGACCGGCCGGCCGCGCCGGCACAGACACCGAGCGGCCTGGATCGTCATCGTCGGGATGGGCGCCACTGCGCTGCTCCCGTGGGTCCGGTCGTTGCGCGGCCGCGTGGCCACCGTCGTGCGGTCGTTGATGCCATGGGCGACGATCCCTCCCTCCCGATCGCGATCGCCGCGGCACGAGCCGGACACCGGCGCATGACGGTCGCGGCCGGCGCCGTCGCCGGGGCTGGTCTCGCGTCGAGCCTGCCGCTGGCCGTGTGCCGACGGCAGCCCCGGTCGGCTCACGACTCCCGACCGATCACGGTCGTCCACGCCAACCTGCTGTTCGACAACATCCGGATCGCCGACATCGCCGGCGCCCTCGCCCGACTGGATGCCGACGTCCTCACGTTCAGCGAGTACACGCCACACCACGCCCGCTGTCCTCCACTCGACAATGCCGACCGCGGACTACCCGCACCGGATCGAGATGCCCGCCGCCCTGGCATCCGGCACCGCCCTGTGGAGCCGCCATCCTGTCACGACGGACGATCCGCCGGCCACGAGGCACCACTCCGTCGTGGGCGACGTCGACGGACCTGGCGGACCGGTGAGGGTGGTCGTCGTGCACACGCAGAGTCCAGTGATCCACCACCGGCAGTGGACGGGCGACCTCGCCGTCCTGGCGGGGGTCGC
>CAWIVW010000020.1:0-152971 GCA_963839695.1 uncultured Acidimicrobiia bacterium
GACCGAGCCAACACGATGATCCGGGACCTCGCCGACGCCGGAACCCTGACCCGTGGCGACCTCGACGGCCTCCTCGGCGCCCGACTCACCGAGCCCGACCGTGTCGCGGTGACGGCGCCGAACACGCCACCAGACCGGCTCGTTGAGTTGCTCGGCTCAACCGGCGCCGTCGGTCCCGCCACCGTGGTCGCGGTGCTCACCACGAAGGCGTCGAGGCGGCCACGGTCGCCGGACTGATCCCGGCGATCGGCATGCCGATTCCGACGCCGTCCGCGAGCTGCACGACCGGTGGGGCATGGACCGGATCAGCGCCGGCGCCGATCTGGCCGCCACCCCCGACAACCTGCGCGCAGCAGGATGCACGACAATCGAGATGCTCCAAGCCGCACCCCGCGAGGTGCTGCGACAGCTCGACACCCGCACCCACACCTGGGAGCTGGCCGCCCACACGTTGCTCGAGGCCGGCATGTCGCCGGGCGAAGCGGTCCGCCAGCTCGCCCTCCACACCCCGACCCCCGACACGTTCGCCGCCGGCGTCTACGAGATCCAACCGGACCCGGCGAGCGCCTTTCCCGTGGCGGTACGCGGAGGAAGCGTGCCCCACCTCGTCGCCCTCTCGGAGCGCTAGGCCTCTCCCCGCCGAGACGGCCGAGACCCTCAGCACCTCGTGCGCCAGCCCGGCGACGCTCGTTCACGTCGTCCACGGCCGCTGCGACGGCGACATGCCCGCAACGCTCGAGGCCTGCGCAGCGGTCCTGCTCCCCGGCGACGTCGCCGACGAGCTCGGTCGGGACCCGGTCGTCGCCAGCCTCGCCGCCGCCCGTAGCGGCGACGTCGACGAGTTCGAGCAGTTGCGCGACGACCTGGGAGCCCCGAGCGAGAGCTCGGCACTCGACATCACCACCGATCACGGTCTGGTAGCTGCACTCGACGCCGCCGGCGCTCGCCGTGACGACCTCGGCCTGGAAAGGGACGAACGTGAGTGAGAATGCGACGGTGACGATGCAGCCCGACTCGGACACCGGCGGCGTGCTGCTCGCCCTGGTGGCCGGCACCGACTACTTGTCCACCACCCACCGTCTCGGCCTCACAACCTGGGAAGCGTCGAGGAAGCGATCCGTTGGTGGGTCACCGACCGCGTGACACTGCCCGGCGACGTACCCGACGTCGACGTCGCGTCGCTGCCGTGGGGCGACGACCCCGACCCGCTGCGTGGCGGGTCGAGCGGCTCTTCGCCTGCACCGGCGGCGCCGGCAGCCCCGACGGCCTCGAGCTCGGCACGATCCTCACCGCGGCGCTTGACGCCTGGATCCGTCGCATGGCTGAGCTTTACAACGACGGTCATCGATTCGCCCACCCCGCACCCCGCCACGGATGGCCGTCCCCGCTGTACGACGGGCAATCGCCGCGCGGCTTCCGGACCCGGCGCGAGGCGACCGCCCGGCGCGTATTCCTCGCTGGATCGTCGACGAGCGGCGTCCCCTCGCGGGGGGAGCTCGCCCACGACCTCGGGGAAGGCTAGGTGCTGCGCCAGGCAACGTCTGCGTCGTCGGCGGCGTGCCTCCGAGCCGGCGTTCTGGGGCAGCTACAGATCGGATGATCTGTGCGCGACGGCGGCTTGGGAGTCGCGCCCCTACCGGGCCTTCGGCGCTGACGGTGGGCGGCGAGGCGCCGGGCGCTCCCGGCCGACCGAGCCGTCTGATCTGGGCGGGTCGAACGTGGTCGACCGATTCCTCGTCGGCGCGCCGCAACGCGGCACTATGTGTGCGCGGCAGGCCGTACGGCTATGGCCTGATCAGCAGTGCGATCGTGGCTTCGGCCGCGACAGGTCCCCGATCATGCGTTCTCTATAGATCTCAAGGAAGCGCTAGAAGGCAACCACGGGGAAGTCCGGTGGAGCCCCGAGGCACACTTGCCCGAAGGTCCCGTAACGTTGCTCAGAGGCCCAGACGTGATGTCTCATCGTTTGGACGTCCCGGAAGCAACGCTGCAGTGGGCTGGTGGCTCGAAACGCCGTCGTTCCCGCGATGCTGCAGGCCAGTTCGACCGCTTGGACGGCGCTGCTCATGGCGTGGGCCAGCGCCAGCAGGAGGCCCGCTTTCTGCTCCAGTGTGTGGGTCTCGCCGTCGAGGCATCTCCGCCACGCTTCGCGCAGGCTCTCGAGGAGCAACAAGCGTCCCGAGCGCAGGATCGCCTCCGCTCGGCCCATCTGGACTTGGGCCGACGCCCGTTCCATCAGCAGACCGCTCGATCCCACCGGCGTCTTGGTGCGGGCCAATGCGGTCACCTCATCGAGCGCTCGTCGCGCCACTCCAAGCATCGGCGTCGGGATACCGGTCGCCGCCACGCCCACGACGGGGAGCCGATACAGCGGGCCCCGGTAGTGCGATCCGGCTTCGAAGTTCGGCACGAACGGAAAGGTCCTGGGCTTGGGCACGTACACGTCGGTCACCGAGATGTCGTTGCTGCCCGTGCCCCGCATCCCGATGACGTCCCACGTGTCGATGATCTCGCACTGCTCGCTGGGGAAGTAGACCATGCGCATCTCGGGCTCGACCCCGGCGGACTCGTCCTCGTCCACGACGACCATCGACAAGATCCAGTCGGCGTCATAGCAGTTGCTGACGAACGGGGCGCGACCAGAGATGCGGTATCCGCCGCTTGTCGACGTCGCCTGCAGCGGGCGGCCGAACTGGCCGGCGATGAGGACGTCGGCTCCGCGGCTGTAGATCTCCTCGGCTCCCTCGTCGGGGAGTCGGCAACACAAGAAGGCCCAGTCCAGAGGGTTCTCCAAGGTCCACGCCGCAGCGGAGTCGTGGCGACCGATCTCCTCAACGACGAGGGCGCGGGTGACAGGGTCGGTCTCCAATCCCCCGAGAGAGCGGGGCGTTGTCATTCGCAGAAGACCGGTCTCGCGCAGCGCGTTCAGGACCGGCTGGGACAGGCGTCGCTCCCGCTCTGCTTCCTGGCTGTGCTCCCGGACGATCGGAGCGATCGCGCGGGCGGCGTCGAGCAGCGAGGTGTCGGGCTCCGCATGCACTTCGCTTGTTCCTTGCGTCGACAGGAGTTGGGTCATGACGCTCACCTCCGCGTCGCCGGAGCGAAGTTCTGGTTGACGCGGAAGAGGTCGACGATGCCGTTCCCTACGGCGCGTGCCTCGTCGTATCCATCGTGGTCGAGGACGGTCACGACGCCCTGGAACCCGGGGATCTGCATCGTGGCTGGTGCGGTCATGGTTCCTCCTCTGGTCGATGGGCTCATCGCAACATCGGGAGGTACCGGGGAGAAGGCAGCTATCTGGACTCCGAAGTAAGAAATCTGGACTTCACAATGGTCGGGTGGAGCGGGACACTGCAATCGTGAGGACCTACGGCCAGTACTGCCCGATCGCCCGTGGGGCCGAGATCTTCGCGGAGCGTTGGACGCCGCTGATCATCCGCAACCTGCATCTTGGCTGTGAGACCTTCGGCGAGATCCTCGAGGGTGCCCCTGGGCTCTCCCACACCCTGCTCGCGCAGCGGCTCAAGCAGCTCGAACGGCTCGGCATCGTCGAGTCGGCACCGAAGGCTCACGGCCGCGGTCACCGCTACCAGCTCACGAGCTCGGGCCACGATCTGTTCAAGGTCTGCGAGACCCTCGGCGAGTGGGGAGCTCAGTGGCTCGAGATCGCCCC
The DNA here is from genome assembly GCA_963839695.1 of uncultured Acidimicrobiia bacterium. GTDB lineage: Bacteria > Actinomycetota > Acidimicrobiia > Acidimicrobiales > Ilumatobacteraceae > JALZMG01. Next base: position 3,674 of record CAWIVW010000020.1, read on the forward strand.
CGAGGACCTCGACCCATATGTGGCGCTGTGGTCGATGTGCAACGCCCTGCGCCGTGACCAACTCCCGGACCGGCGTGTCGTCATCCGGTTGGACTTCACCGGCTTCCGAGCTCACGAGCGCTACTGGCTGCTGCTCGAGCACGGCGAAGCCGAGATCTGCAAGACGTACCCCGGTCTCGACGAGGACCTCTACATCACTGCCGACGCCGAAGCGTTCGTGAAGTGGCACGCCGGCCAGTGTTCCTGGGCGGAGGCAACTCGCGACTCCCGGATCCAGCTCGACGGCCCGTCATGGCTCGTACGTGCCTTCCCAACCTGGAACGCCCGCAGCATGTTCGCTCACATCACGCCCGCCCCTGGTACCGCCACCGCGAACTGATGAACTGACCCGGCACCTCGCGACGCCACCTGTGCATCATCTGAACCCGCGAAGGGCTGCAACTCGGCGCCGACCGCGGGACGGACCCCGGGTCCACCGTCGATGCGAACAAGGTCCGCAGCGGTGCCCCAATGTGCCGGCCCGTAACGCATATCTCGCGGCGCAGAACATCGCCCTTCAAACTGCCGACCACCCGATCCGATCGCCATCGGGCGCGTCGGGCCGTCGGGCGCGTCCGGGGGCCGGCGTTCTGGGGCAGCTACAGATCGGATGATCTGTGCGCGACGACGGCTTGCGAGCCGCGCCCGGGTTGCCGGTGCAGCAGACTCGCCGGCGGTGACTGCCGATGCCGTTCCGGGAACTGAGGCCGAGTGGTTGACGCCCGGTGTGAAGGGCATCGGCACGGCGAGCTTTCTCGCCGATGCTGGTCATGAAGTGCCGACGGCGCTGCTGCCGAGTCTGTTGACCTCGACGCTCGGTGCGTCGCCTGCGGCGTTGGGTGTGATCGAGGGTGTCAGTGATGCGCTGGCCGGGTTCGCTCGCTTCGGCGGTGGTGCATTGGCGGACGATCCCGATCGACGGCGCACGGTCGCGGTCGGCGGCTACTCGGCGACTGCGGTGCTGTCGGCTGCGACCGCAGGGGCGACCTCGGTGTGGCAGGTGGCGGTCCTTCGAGCGGGCGCCTGGACGGCTCGCGGGCTTCGAGTCCCGGCACGCAACGCCCTGCTGGCTGATGTCGTCCCGGCGAAGGCGTACGGCCGCGCCTACGGGTTCGAACGAGCGATGGACAACCTGGGCGCGATCGTCGGCCCTCTTTTGGCGATCGGTCTCGTCGCCGCCGTCGGGACTCGCTGGGCGATCGGTCTGTCCGTGATTCCGGGTCTGTTGGCTGCGCTGGCGATCTTGTACGCGATCCGCCACACGCGAGCACCGCACCGTCGCGAACGCCAACCGATCCGACTCAAGGTCAAGCCTGTGCTGCAGGGCGGACTCGGCCGGTTGTTCGTCGGCATCTCGGCGTTCGAGTTGGGGAACTGCGCCGCCACGCTGATGATCCTGCGCGCCACGGACCTGTTAGAGCCGCGCCATGGCACCGACGAGGCGACGACGATCGCCATCGCCCTGTACGTCGTCTACAACGTGTCCGCCACCGTCACCAGCGTCGCCGCTGGTCACGCGTCTGATCGTCGAACACCGCGCCTCGTGCTCGCCCTCGGTGCAGCGGCGTTCGCGATCGCCTACGTCGGCTTCACCCGCGACACGACGAGTTGGCTCGCGCTCGCGCCGTGGTTCGTGCTTGCCGGAGTCGGCATCGGCTCCGCTGAGACCGCCGAACATTCCGCCGTCGCCCACGCCGCACCACTCGACATCCGTGGTTCAGCGTTCGGATTGCTGGCCGCCGTGCAGAGCTTCGGCAACCTCGCCGCCAGCGCCATCGCAGGCATCCTGTGGACCGCTCTCAGCCCATCGTGGGCATTCGGCTTCCTCGCCGCGGCGATGATTCTCGCCACCACCTTGATCGCCCGCAAGTAGCGAAGAACTGCCGTGATGCGCTACTTGAACGTGCGGAGGTACCTACACAGATCAGCGCCACGGTCCCGGCGTTGGAGGGCAGCCCAGGCCGGTGGTGAGGCTGAGCGTTATGGGGTGCGCAATCGGGGCGGCCGACTCCCAGCCGCAGGCCGCGAACATCGGTCGATGTGGCCCTCGAGTTCGCGGTCAGGGACTTCAGGTTGTCTGTCTGGCGACGGCGCGCGACGTCCCGTTTGTTCGGCGGGACTGCTATCGCGCGGCCGTCGGCGAGAAGGGCGGCGGGCCGAGGATGGTGATACCACGCGGGTTCGCCGTTGCTGACGCTTGGAGGCGGGCGAGGTCGACCAGGTCGGCGGTGTCGTCGGTGGCCGGATCGCTGGCGCCCCGATAGAAGGCTTGCCCGGGGGTTCCCGGGGACTGGATGCCGATGAGGCGCGCCTCGGCGGAGACGACGATGAAGGCGTGGGCGACGCCTTTGGGCACGAAGGACATGCCTCCGGTGCGAACCCGGCTGCGCTGGCCGTCGGCCTGCACTTCGATCTCGCCGTCGACGACGTAGGTCATCTCGTGGGCTTCGGGATGAAGATGCAGGGGCGTCGTCTTGTCCTTCACCATGGTGTCCTCGAACAGGAAGAAGGCGCCGCCGGTGTCCTCGGCGAGCAGCTTCCAGAGGTGGAGCCCGCCGCCCGCGAACAGCTGCTTGTCTCCTTCGCCGGCGTTGCGCACGATCGGGACCAGCTTTTGCATCCCAAGACCACCTTCCGAGTTCGTGGGACATATGTCCCATGACGAATGTACGGTACCATTTGCGCGGTGTCAACGGCATACGAGCTGAACGGGCGAACAAATCAGAAGCGCCGGACCCGCGACGCGCTGGTGGCCGCGGCGCGTTCGATCGTCGCCGAGGGACGGACGCCGACGGTCGAGGAGGTGGCCGAGACGGCATCCATCTCTCGGACGACCGCCTACCGGTACTTCCCGAGCCAACGCGCGCTGCTGGCGGCCGCCCACCCGGAGACCGCGGTCGAATCGCTGCTGCCCGATGACCCGCCCGACGATGTCGCCGCGAGGCTCGACATCGTCGTTGCTGCATACACGCGGACCATCCTCGACAACGAGTCGCAGCAGCGAACGATGCTGCGACTCTCACTCGAAGCCGATCCCGAGGAGCGATCGCAGTTGCCGCTCCGGCAAGGACGCGTGATCAAGTGGCTCGAAGAAGCCCTCGCACCACTGCAGCCACAGCTGCCACGCTCGGAGGTGCATCGACTCGCCATCGCCATCCGCAGCGCGACCGGGATCGAAGCGTTGGCATGGCTAACCGACGTCGCCGGCCTCTCCCGCGAGGACGCCGCCGCCCTCATGCGTTGGTCAGCTCACGCCATGCTCGACGCCACGACTGCGGGCCCATCGGGAACCCGGAGGAAGAGGTCGCGCGGTCGACCCGGCGCTGCGTCATCGCCCTGAGCGAGGCTGCGTGGCGTCGAGTCCGTCGCGCCCTACTCGGCGATCCGTGCCTGAGCGAGGTGCCCAACCGCGTAAACAGAGCGACGGTGACGACGGGACAATCAACCGGCGTTGGAGGGCGCGTCAACTTGGGCGGACGGGGCACGCGGTCAGCCTGTCAAGGGCCCCGCCGGGCGAGGAGTTCGTCGTCGCCGGTCTCGGAGTCCTCGCGGCAAAACCGCTGCGTGAACTCACCAATGATGCGAGCAGCAGGCTCGACGACGGCTAGGAGACTGCTGAGCAATCCGGTCGAGGGTGCTCGCGTTTTCGGCTGCGGATCGAAAAGAATGGTGGGCGTGCAGGGCACGTCTGATCCGAACCCGCAGTTGTTGGACGCGATGGCGATGTGTTGGCCATCTGGTTGCCCGCGACTCGGTGCACTGGTTCCTCGCCGAGCACCGTCAACGGCTGTTCCCGGACGAGTTGTTCGCCGATCTGTTCGGTTCTGGTCGGGGCCGCCCGTCGGTCCCGGCCGACGTGATCGCCACGGTGATGGTGTTGCAGGCGTTGGAGGGGTTGTCGGACCGGGACGCGATCGCCGCAGTTGCGGATGAACATCGCGCTGGAAGGTGGCCGCCGGGCGGCGCGTTGCATGATGAGGGGTTCCATCCGACGGTGTTGACGTTGTGGCGCAACAAGCTGCGCGCCTAGTGATCGTCCGCAGCGGATCTTCGACGCCGTCCGCGAGGTGATCGACGCCACGAACGTGTTGGCGGGCAAGACCCGCCGGGCGTTGGACTCGACGGTGCTCGATGACGCCGTGACCCGCCAGGACGCGATCATGCAACTGGTCGCCCAGATCCGTCGGGTCCGTCGCCTCGTCCCCGCAGGCCAAGGCGCTGCGAGCTGGTCGCTCACGATTACGACCATGATCCGGGCAAACCGGTGTGCGCGTGGAACGACCGGGCCGACATCGACCGGGTCGTCACCGAACTGGTCACCGACGCCCAGACGATCTTGGCCGCCGCTCGACGGCGTCGAGCTGGACGACGTGCAGACCGAAGCGGTCGGGCTGTTGGCGTTGGTCGCCGGCCAAGACGTCGAACCGGGCGACACCGACGGCACATGGCGGATCGCCCCGGTGACCCGCCCGGATCGGATCGTGTCGGTCCATGATCCCGAGTCCCGCCACGTCCACAAGACGAACCACAACTATCGCGACGGGTTCAAAGCCCACCTCGGGGTCGAACCCGACAGCGGGCTGATCACCGCCTGCGAGCTGACCGCCGGCAACGTCGGTGACGCCCAGGCCGCCCCCGGACTGCTCGCCGACGAGACCGCACCGGTCGAGGTGCTCGCCGACTCCGCCTACGGCTCGGGCGAGTTCCGCCACCATCTCGCCGAGCACGGCCACACGGCGACGATCAAACCGATCCCACTGCACACCGCGATCCCCGACGGGTTCATCACCGACGACTTCACCATCGACCTCGCCACGATGACCGCCACCTGCCCCAACGGGATCACCGTCACGATCAGTGCCCGATCCCGCCAGGCCCGCTTCGGGCGCCACTGCGACGGCTGCCCGCTACGCCACCGTTGCACCCGAAGCGCCAAGGGCAAGATCCTCACCGTCCACCGCCATCACGACCTGCTCGCCGCCGCCCGCGCCCACGCCCACACCCCGCATTCATCGAGCCCTACCGGCAGCACCGCCCGATGGTCGAACGATCCATCGCCTGGCTCACCCGCCGCGGCGGCCGCAAAGTCCGCTACCGCGGCATCGCCCGCAACCGCATCGGGCTCGCCCACCGCTGCGCCGCCATCAACCTACGACGCCTCATCAACCTCGGCCTCAACTGGGACAACGGATGGCAACTGGCCCACTGAGCCAGCGGGCCCGGGCCTGACAAAGAGGGAACGACACCTTCGGCGATCAGCCATCCAGCCGCGGCCGACCTCACCCCCAACATCGCTCTTCGGTCGGTCATCTCCCCGGACCGACGAACAACGCCACGACCACCACCCACCCGGCGAAGGAGCCACTTGCTCAGCAGTCTCGATGCGAGCAGCAGGCTCGACGGCGGCTAGCTGGTGCCGAGCGCCTTGGCGATGGGTGCGAGCTTGAACGGGTCGACGAGCGCTTCGATGTGCTCGATGCGTCCTTCTCGAACGGTGAGCATGACGACCGTGATGATCCGGCCATCGCGCAGCGCGACGACGCCGGCTTCGCCCACGGCGGGCAGGGAGAGCAGCGTGGTCGACGAGCTCGGGCCGAGGTAGCGCAGCAGCCCGGTGGCGACGGAGGACGGGCCGGCGTCCCTCCTGAAGGCGCCGCCGCCGAGGTCGGCCCAGCCGTCGACCTCGGGGTCGAGGATCGCCAGCAGGCCGTCCAGATCCCCGGTCGTGCAGGCGGCGATGAACTGCTCGGTGAGCAGCCGTTGCTCGGCCGAGTCGACCTGAAACCGGGAGGGGCCGACGTCGGCGGTGATGGCGCGGCGGGCCCGAGCGGCGAGTTGCCGGCACGCCGCAGGCGTGCGGCCGACGATCTCGCCGATCGCCTCGAACGTGTACTGGAACACGTCGTGCAGAACGAAGGCGGTGCGCTCGGCCGGGGTGAGTCGTTGCAGCACCAGCTGCAGGGCGATGCGGACGTTGTCGTCGAGCGTGATGCGGTCGGCCGGGTCGAGCCCGGGGTCGGCGCCCCGATCGCCCAGCGACAGCTCGGGCGAGGCTGGGTGCCGGCGTTGGGCGCGCAGCTTGTCGAGGCAGAGCCGGCTGACCACGACGACGAGCCAGCCACCGACGTCGTCGATCTCGCCGATGTCGGCTCGCACCAGGCGAGCGAACGCCTCCTGCACGGCGTCTTCGGCTTCGCTCACGTTGCCGAGCATGCGGAAGCCGATGTCGAGCAGGTGGCGTCGATGGTCGCGCCAGGCCCGACCGAGCTCGACGTCGACGTCGCGGGATTCAGCTGTGCGCCGGTGGCGGTCCATGGGTTGTGCTCCTCGTGGTCACGGCGCCGCGGGGGCGGCCCGTCTGAAAAGGACGCACCCGGCGACGGAATGTGACATCGCCGCCGTGTGACTTCGGCGACGTCACACCCAACGGCCGCCTGACGTCCTTCCAGGCATGCATTCCACCACAACCACCTCGGCAATCGAGGTTCGTGAGCTCACCAAGACCTACCCCGGCGGCGTCGAAGCGGTGAAGGGCATCGACTTCGACGTCGCCGCCGGCGAAGTGTTCGGTCTGCTCGGCCCCAACGGTGCCGGCAAGTCGACCACGGTCGGCATGCTCACCACCACGATCGCGCCCACGTCCGGCCGCGCCCGCCTGGCCGGCTTCGACGTCGCCACGCAACCGATCGAGACGCGCCGGGTGAGTGCCGTCGTGTTCCAGGAACCGGTGGTCGACCGCCCCCTCACCGGTCGCCGCAACCTCGCGGTGCACGCCCGGCTGTGGGGACTCGACCCGGCCGCCGCGGCGGAGCGCATCGACGACGTGGTCCACGCGTTCGGCCTCAGCGAGCTCATCGACCGGGCCGTCGACACCTACAGCGGTGGTCAGCGCCGCCGGTTGGAGATCGCCAGGGCGCTCGTGTCGGATCCCCAGGTGCTGTTCCTCGACGAGCCGACCGTCGGGCTCGACCCGCGCATCCGGTTCGAGCTGTTGGACTACATCGCCGGCCTGCGGGCTCGCCAGGGGATGACCATCCTGCTCACCACCCACTACCTCGACGAGGCCGAACAGCTCTGCGACCGCGTCGCCATCGTGCATGAGGGCCGCGTCGTCGCGCTGGACAGCCCCGGTGCCCTGTTGGCCCGGTTGGGCCGCGAGCTCGTCGAGCTGCGCGTCGACGGCGACGCCACCGCCACCATCGCCTCGCTGCGCAACCACGGCATCGCCGGCAGCGACATGTTCGTTGTCGGCGCCACCGTCCACATCCCGCTGGCCACCCGGTCCGGCCGTGACACCGTCGCCGCCATCACCGACCTCGGTGTGGCCGCCCGCGCCATCACCAGCCGCACACCGACGCTCGACGACGTCTACCTCCAGCTCACCGGCGAGTCGCTCGCCGCCTGAGGACTCGAGCGCCTATCCGCTCACGCCCTCAGCAACGCACCGCTCGAAAGGAACCCCCATGACCACCATCTCCCCTACCGTTGACCTGCCCGCCCGTGCCGACCCCAGCGCCGGTCGCCGTGGCGGCAGCCTCGCCGCCGTAGCCACCCTCGTCCGTCGCCGGCTGGCGCTCAGCGTGCGAACGCCCCGGGAGCTGCTGATCCCGGTGATGGCGCCGTTGCTGTTCGCCATCGTCATCGCCCCCGCCCTCGCCGACACGTTCAACGCCTCACCGGGCGGCATCGACTACATGACCTTCGTCGCCGTGTCCACGCTCGGGCTGCTCGTGCCGCTGAGCTGCATCCAGTCGGGTCTCGGCGTTGTGGTCGACCGCCTCGGCGGCGCTCGACGCGACCTCCTCGCCGCGCCGATACCCCGGTCGCTGATCGTCGCCGGCAACCTGGTCGTGGCCGTCGCCCTGAGCGGGCTGCAGGTCCTGGTCGTCGTCGGCGCGTCTGCCGTGCGCGGCGCCGAGTATCACGTGAGCGCAACGGGCGTGGGCTGGTTCGTCGCCTCCACGCTGGGCTTCGCCATCGCCATGTACGGCATCGCCGAGGTGCTGGCCAACCGGCTGCCCACACAAGAGGAGTACATCGGCGCACTGCCTCCGGTGGCCATCGTCCCCTACTTCTTCGCCGGTGGCCTGTTCCCGATCAGCGCCCTGCCCGCTGGACTCACCGTCATCGCCAAGGTGCTGCCAATCACCCACGTGCTCGCCCTCATGCGCTACGGGCTGGTCGACCGCAGCGGCCAAGGACTGCACGACATCTGGGGCATGGACAACACCACGACGATGGCCGCCCTCAGCCTCACCGTCGTCGTCGTGTTCGCCGCCGCCCTCACCGCCACCTCGATCCGAGTGTTCCAGCGCGCCGCAGTCACATGACCCGTTCCGGCCGGGTCATGTAGCCAAACGGCCCAGCCGGCCCGTTCCCCCCTGGAGACCCCCCAATGACCACAAACCTTTCCCTCGCCGCGCCCGTGATCGACCCGACGGTCGGCGAGCCGGCGTCCCGAGACCGACCTGCCGGGCACCGACATCTGCGACTCGTCGCACCGTTCTCAGCCCCGGACGATTGCCGCCCACCCGACGGTGCGCGGCGCGTGCTGGACGAGACGGTGCTCTCCTCGCTCGACGAGTACCGCGCCGTCGGCGGACTCCGTGGGCTCGTCGCCGCCAACGAGATGAGCTCGCAGCAGATCATCGCCACCGTGCTCGACTCTGGACTGAGCGGGCGCGGCGGCGCCGGCTTCCCCAGCGGCCGGAAGTGGCAGACCGTCGCTGACAACGCCCTTGGTGGGCCTCCCGCTACCGTCGTCGTCAACGGCGCCGAGGGGGAGCCCGGCACGTTCAAGGACCGCAGCATTCTTCGCCACAACCCCTACCGGGTGATCGAAGGAGCGTTCATCGCCGCCCGCGCGGTCCACGCCGACCGCGTGATCATCGCCCTCAAGCGGTCCTTCGTCGCCGAGGTCGAACGGACCCGGGCCGCCCTCGCCGAGATGCGGGCGGCGAACCTGCTACCGCTCTCGATCGACGGCTCCGTCTTCGAAGGACCCGACGAGTACCTCTACGGCGAGGAGAGCGCCCTGCTCGAGACGATCGACGGTCGCGGTCCCTTCCCCCGAATCGTGCCGCCCTACCGGGTCGGCCTGCTCGGCGACGACCCCCACCGTCGGGTCGGCGCCGGGCCGGCGTTGGTCAACAACGTCGAGACGATCGCCAACGTCCCCAACATCGTCTCCTGTGGCTCGCAGTGGTTCCGATCCCTCGGCACCCCCAACTCGCCGGGCACCGTCGTGTCCACGGTGACCGGGGATCTCCACCGCCACGGCGTCGGTGAAGTCCCCATGGGCACACCGTTGCGGCAGGTCCTCGAGACTGTTGGCGGCGGATCGACGGCGCAAGTCAAGGCGGTGCTCAGCGGCGTCGCCAACCCGGTGATCCTCGGGGACCAACTCGACGTGCCGGTCAGCCACGAAGGCATGCGAAGCATCGGCTGCGGCCTCGGCTCGGCGGGGTTCATCGTCTTCGCCCACCCGACGGACATGGTCGCCGTCGCCGCCGGCGTCGCCCGCTTCCTCGCCGTCGAGTCTTGCGGGCAGTGCACCCCCTGCAAGCTCGACGGCATCGATCTGGCCACCCTGCTCGATCGCCTTGCCCGGTGCAACGCGACGGCTGCCGACCTCGAGATGTTCGAGCGACGCATCGGCACCGTCGGCTACGGCGCCCGCTGCTACCTGGCCGCCCAGCAGGAGACCGTGCTCAGCAGCATCTTCAACGAGTTCCGCAGCGAGTTCGACGCCCACGTCACGGGCGACGCCGCGCCGGCCGAGCCAGCTCTCATCGCCGAGCTCGTCGACATCCGCGACGGACGGGCGATCGTCGACGAGCACCACCGCCACAAACAGCCGGACTGGACCTACAACGCCACCTCATCGGGCTCGAGCCCGGTCGAGCTGAGGCGCCGGTACGCGAGCACGCCGACGCGTTGACCGCGTCAAGACGAGCGACGCCGTCACCCCAACCGCTTACCCCCCAACCTCTCGGAGGCTTCACCATGTCCACGTCCCCCAACGGTCAGCTCGTGCGGTGGCCGCTCCCCATCGGCCCGCCGACCCTGCCATCGCACGCGCTGCGGGTGGCGCAAGCGGCGACGCTGGCCGCGCCGCGTCTGCGCTATGACCCGTTCTCCCGCCTGATGTTCTTCACCGTCAACGTGCTCTACGGCCGGCGACCCGCGCTGGCCAAGTTCCTGGTCCTCGAACACCTTGCCCGCATCCCGTACCAGACGTGGGAACGGGTCGCCCAACGCGCCATCGCCCGCACCGAAGGACGATCACATCTCGCACTGCGGATCATGGACCGTGTTGTGGAGGCCCGAGCACAGCAGGACAACGAGCAGTTCCACCTCCTGATCATCGACGAGCTGCTGATTCGCCGTGGCGCAGCGCCGGGTCGTATCCGCTACCGGATCCTGCCGCGACTGCTGGCCGGCCCGTGGCACGCGTTCACGTGGCTCCTCCATCTGATCCGCCCGGTGTGGAGCTACCGGCTCAACGCCAGCTTCGAAGACCACGCCGAACACGAGTACATGCACTTCGTCGCCCTGCACCCCGAGCTCGACGACGAACCGGTCGTCTGTGACGCTGCCGACGGCTACGGACGCTTCGACACGCTCGGCGACCTGCTCCGCCAGATCGGCCACGACGAACGGGTCCACAAGCTGGAAAGCCTCGCCGCCCAGCAACGACTCCAACCTCCCGGCGGGGCCGAACTCGAGCTCGCCGAGCCCGACCGCGACTCGCAGGCTGCGTGAGGGTCATCGACGGTGGCCGATCCGACGACCTTCGCCGATCCGACGACCTTCGCCGACCAGGCGATGGCGCACATGAGCTCGCTCTACTCCGTCGCGCTGCGCAGGACCCGCAATCCCGGGTCGAGGCTCCCGCCCGACGATCCGGCCAGAAGGTCGGCGAGCGGGTGGCGGGTACGCGCACGCTTCCCGCCGGGATCGACCAGCGCTCGGCCTGCCGCCACCCCCGACTGGACGGGTCCCGATGACCTGGTGATCAAGATCGAGGAGCTCCGGGAGGCCACGGCGCCGGCAGGCAACCATCGGGAGTGCCCAGTGACGAGTTCTGCGAGTCCTTCATTCCGTGCAGCGCACACGCGCGGCTCACAGTTCCCGGCCGGTGCCGCAAGCTACCGTCGCTGCTCGTGGACTGGTCGCTGACCGCGGAGCAGCGCCGTTGGCGGGAGATCGCGAGGACCTATGCGCAGGAGGTTGTGGCGCCCGTCGCCGCTCGACTCGACGCGCAGGTTGATCCGGCGGCGTCGTTTTCCTGGGATCTTGTCGAGGCGGCGTCTGAGTACGGGTTGCGTCTCGCGCCACTGCCCGCCGAGTTCGCCGGCTGTGGCACGGACTTTCTGACCAATGCCGTCATGCTCGAGGAGATCGCCGCCGCCGACCTCGGTGCGTCGGTGGTTCTCGCCCAGACCTGGAAGTTCGCCCAGGTCCTGATGGAGCTCGGCACGCCGGATCAGCGCGCCCGCTGGCTGACCAGGCTGGCCGCCAACCGGCGGGGTCTGATGGCCGCGTCGTTCACGGAGCCACACGCCGGCTCGGACAACCTCCTGCCGTATGGCGGTGCCGACGGGGGCATGCAGACGTCGGCCACGCGTGTCGACGGTGGCTGGATGCTGAACGGGACGAAGCGCTACATCTCCAACGCCAACCGTGCCGACACGATCCTGGCGATGGCCCGTACGAGGTCGGACCTCCCGGTCTCCGCCGGCGTCACGTGCTTCATCGTTCCGGCTGACCATCCCAACGTCCGCTTTGGGATCGTCCACGACAAGGTTGGCGAACGCTTGGCCAACAACTCCGAGATCTTCTTCGAGGACGTGTTCGTGCCGACCGACGACCTGCTCGGCGAAGAGAACTCGATCCTGGCTGACGTCGCCCGCCTCATGCGGGGGTCCAACGCCTACGCCGCGGCGTGCATCCTCGGGGTGGCCCGCGCCGCGCTGACCCGTGCGCTGCGGCACACGCGCGCCCGGGTGCAGGGTGGTCGGCTGATCATTGACCACGACGTCATCGGAGCCGAGCTCGGTGATCTCTACGCCCGCCTCGAGACGGCGCGCACCTATGTGTTCCGGGCGGCGTGGGCCGCTGACCACGCCCTGCGGTTCGATCCCAAGATGGCTGCCGTCCCGAAGCTGGTCGCCTCCGAGGTCGCCGTCGAGGTGACGCGCAAGTCCCTCGAGATGTTCGGCGGGTCGGGGATCATCCGCGAGACCGGCATGGAGAAGCTGTTCCGGGACTCCGTGGTCTTCCTGCACTCTGACGGCACCAACGTGATCATGCGAAAGAAGATCGCCGCCGACCTCCGTGCCCGCAGCGACGCCGAACTCGACGAGCTCTGGGATTGGTAGGTCCGGCGTACCGCGGTGCTCAGCGGGTCGCGATCTCGTGGGGGCTGCCAGGTGACTCGGCGTCCACGAAGGCATGGTGTTCGACGATCTGCCCGTCCACGACCCGATGCATCGTCATGCCCGCCCAACCGACCTCCTGTCCCGTCGGGTCGGCGCCACGGTACGGACCGCGATGCGTCGCAGTGTTCGCCCACTTGGTGACCACCCGGTCGCCCTCGACGACGATCGCCTCGACGGTCAACGTCATGTCCGGGAACGCGGCGCGTATCTCTGCGAGCTCCGCCATTGCTTCGGCGCGTCCACGGAACGTGCCGAGGGTCGGTGTCGTCCAGACGAAACCTTCGGCGAGCAACTCCTCGGCCGCTGCCGGGTTCTGATCGTTCCAGACCTCGACCCAGAACCGCTCGACGACTGCCTTCGGATCTTGCGTCATGTGCGCCCTCAACCTCCCTGCACCGTTCGTGAGAGAATAGACCCATCGCGGGCGTTGCTCGATCGACCGCGTCCCGCGGTTCAATTCTGTTGGCCACCCCGACCGCGATCGCACGTTCTCGATCCGCTGACACCGGATCATGCGCCGCGATTGACTGCTCTCGTCGATCGATCTCACTGTGGCGTGGACTCGAGCAGTCGCTTCAGGCTCTGTTCGTCGCGTCGGCTGTCCCGCCTGAGGACACGCGCCAACAGCGGCTCGACGATCCTCATCCAACCTGCAACGTTGAACCGCATGGTGCTCGTCACGTGGCACCGGTTGGCGTCGATTGGCTCGACGAGGTACGACGCTCGACCGGTCATCGCACCGTCGGGGATCTCGAACGCGACGTAGCGGCCAGGCTCGAACTCGACGAAACGGTTGCGTGACTCGATTCGGCGGCCGGCGAAGCGGCGTACGAACACGTGCTGGCTTCCGACGCCGATCGGGCCGTCGGTCGTTCGTCGAACCTCGTGCAGGCCGCGCTGCCAGCGCGGTGCGTTGAGCTGATCGCTGACGAACGCGAACACGTCGGCTGCAGGTCGATCGACGTCGAGATGGGTGACGACATCAATCACCCGCACCGTCCGGCGCTCGTCGTCGAACGACAACGGAACTGATCGCGGCGTCCGCACACACGTCCGAGTATCGCGTCCGCATCACAGGGGCGGCCGCGTCTTCGATCGCCGGGTCGACGGCGCGGAGGGTGAGGGTGCTCGGTTCCGGCTCGTGAAAGCCGTAGGTCAGCATGCTGTTTCGTTGAGCACCCGTTGAGGTCGAACTCGTACCTGACCAACGACTGCGGGTCGACGTTGTCGGTCGATTGGTCCCAGGCCAGGACGACCTCATGCTCCATGGTTGCCGGAGGCTCGCAGTCGGAATCGCCAATCTGGCCTTGAACGCGCGATGAGTCGGCGGATCTCGCGCCGTCGAACCTGCGTGGCCACCTATGTCCTCATCCACGGTGCCGGCTCCGACTCGTGGTATTGGCACCTCGTCATCCCCCGCTTGCGAGCGCTCGGACACGAAGCGATCGCCGTCGACCTGCCGTGCGACGACGACACCGCCGGCCTCGAGCAGTACAAGCAGACGGTGATCGACGCGATCGGCGATCACAGCGCCGTGATCGTGGTGGCACAGTCCCTAGGAGGATTCACCGCGCCGCTCGTGTGCGCGATGGCGGACGTTCGACTGCTCGTACTGGTCGCCGCGATGGTGCCGAAGCCAGGCGAGACGGCAGGGGACTGGTGGGCCAACACGGGCCACGTGTTTCCCGAGCCATTCGACCCGGCCGAGATCTTCACCCACGATCTCCCACCCGAACTCGCCGCCGAGTCGCTCTGTCATGTCCGCGACCAGTCCGGCCGCCCGTTCGAGGACCCGTGGCCGCTGGACCGGTGGCCTGATGTGCCGACCCGATTCCTGCTGTGCCGCGACGACAGGTTCTTCCCAGCTGACTTCCAGCGGCGCGTCGTGCGTGAACGGCTGGGCTTCGATCCCGACGAAATGGGCGGAGGCCACCTCCCAGCGCTCGCCCGTCCGGACGAGCTCGTGCACTGGCTTGAGCGGTACCGCAAGTCGATCGGCCTCTAGCACACCAACACGTACCGCACACCGAGCCGAGCAGCGACCAGTGTCCGCAGCCGGTGGAGGTGCTGGAACTTGGCTGTCGCCGATCGTGGCTGCTCCCCACTTTCGCGAGCCGGTGGACGTTGGCGTTGTTGTGCTGCTCCTCGTCGCCGGGTGAGTGGTCGCAGTATGCGGGCGGTCGGTATGCAGCGAGGGGCGCGGCCCGTATGGATCCGGTATCCGGGGGTTGTTCGATTCGTGGCGTTCTTGCGCTGCTGAGCTTCCATCTTGGCCTTGCGCTGGCTAGCGCGCACCACGGTTCAGGGTGGTCATGGCCGGCGCGGCGGCAGTCGGACCGATCGCCACCTTGGGGCTCGGTAATCTCATGCGCCGTGGTCGCCCCCCTTCCCGGCGACGCGTCGTCGCGCGCCGAGGTGGTGGTCGTCGGCGGCGGCCACAACGGGCTCGTCTGCGCCGCCTACCTGGCCCGCGCTGGGCTCGACGTGTTGGTGGTCGAACGCAACAGTCGATGCGGCGGGGCGCTCTTCAGCACGACGAAGGATGGGTTCACGCTCGAGCACGGAGCGGTCGACCACTCCACCATCATCGGCTCCACCATCCCCGACGAGCTCGAGCTCGAGCGTCACGGTCTCGACTACGTCTACCGGACGGCCGCCGCGCTGCACCTCTACGGTGACGGTGTCCAGATCGCCATCGCGGAGACCGCTGACGACACCGCTCGATCGATCGCCGAGGTTGATGCCGCGGACGCCGCGGCGTGGATGGAGCTGGCTGCCCTGTCAGGCAAGCTCCTCGCGCTGACGGGTGAGCTGTCGCGTGATCCCCCGGTGCCATTGGAGGCCGCGCAGCGGCTCGGGCGGCTAGCGCTCGGACGGGCCGGCCGACCAATCATCGAGCTGGCTCGCAGCTCGGCCGTCGAGGTCGCCGAACGGTGGTTTCGCAGCCCCCACATGCGGGCGCTGGCGGTGTTCCGGTCGCAGTTCTCCGGCCTACCCCCGTGGTATCCGGGCACCGGGGCGGTCTTCGCCCTGACGCCCGCCGGGCACGGGCGCCGCCTCGGCCGTCCGCGCGGCGGCTCGAGAGCGTTCGTCGACGCGCTGCAGTCGTCGGTCGTCGGCTTCGGCGGGCGGGTCCGGTGCGACTTCGCCGTCAGCCGCGTGAGCCGCGGCGATGGCGGCTGGCGGATCGAGTCCACGGAGTCCGACGCGGTGTTCGCCTCACGGGCCGTGGTGTCGGCCGTCGCTCCTCAGGATGCGATCCTGCGATTGATCGACCCGGACGTCGTGCCGGCGCCGCTGCGGCGGAGGTTCGATCGGGTCGAGGTGATCAGCGGGAACCTCAGCCAGTTCACCCTGGCTGCCGCGCTGCGCAGCCCACCCCCCGTCGATCACCTTCGTCCGGGGTTCGCGGGGAGTCAGCTCTGGATGCTCCCCGAGCCGGCCGGCGCGCTGGCGAACCCCGCGGCCGCGCTCGCCGGCACCCTCGCCGCTCGACCCGGCGTGCTCCTCACCTTCCCGTCGCTGCTCGATCCCTCCGCCGCGCCGGAGGGGGCGGCCACGGCCTGGGTCAACGGGTTCGTCGCCCATCGCCTGGAGGGCGGCTGGGACCGTGGAGCGGAGGTCGCCAGCGAGCACGTCTGGGCCACCGTCGACTCCTGCCTGCCGGGTGTGCGCGAGCTGGTCAGCGACGCGATGTTCACGTCGTCGGAGGACCTGACCAGGCGGACGGGATCGGTGAACGCCGGCGCCCACGTGTCCACCGTCATCGGCCAGCTGCTGGCCGGCCGACCGGCCCGGGGGTCGGCCGACCACCGGTCGGGCATCGACGGCGTCTACCTGACCGGCGCCGGGACGAATCCCGGTCCGAGCGTCAGCGGGCTGCCCGGTCGCGCCTGCGCCGAGGCGATCCTCGCCGACGTCGCGACAGCCAGCCGGGGCCTGGTCCGGCGACCGGCGCGTGCAACTCGACGCGAGCTGGCCCGGTGGCGGCGGGTCACGAGGCTGGCCGTGGAGGCCCGCCGCGAGCCACGATCATGAGCGCGTGGGCGAAGACGGTCGTGGGTGTGCTCTACGGGCTGTGCAGCCCGCAGCACGACATCCCGATGCTGGCTGAGCTCTGGCGTCGAGGTCAGCTCAACCTGGCTGATGCGGTGACCAACCGGTACGCCCTCGAGCACATCAGCCAGGGCTACCAGGACCTCGAAGACGGCAAGAACATCCGCGGCATCATCGAGCACGGAGCACGTCTGGCCACTTCGGCATCAAGCTAGGACGGCTGACGGATCTCGGTGACGATCGCGTAGAGCTCGATGATGACGCCGTCTCTGGTGCTGACGGCGAAGGACCGAGTCCCGATGCTCCGCTATGCGCCAGACGTGGACGCCCTGCGGGGCGCGTTGGCAGTCCCCGAGCGGTCGCTAGGCAACGGCTCGTCGGGCTCCCCAAACGAACATCCAGGAGATCGATCGTGAGCGAGCAGTCGTCCGGGGCTGACGTCCGCCGCCATCCAGTCCCTGCGGATCTGCGTGCCGGACGAGCAGATGGCAGACCTTCACCGGCGCCTGCGGGCAACGCGCTGGCCAGAGGTCCAAGGCCGAAGGTCGCACGATGTTCCGGTCTTCCGACTTCGGGGCATCGTCCACCACTGGCTACACCACTACGACTGGCGCGCCCGTGAAAGCCTCCTCAACTCCTTCGGGTGCTTCAGCACCATCGTCGATGACGCGGTCATCGACTTCCTGCATGTTCCGTCGCCACGAGCAGACGCGTTTCCAATCCTTCTCGTCCACAGCTGGCCCGGCTCGGTGCTCGAGTTCCGGAGCGTCATCCGTGCCCTGACCGAGCCAGCTGCATTCGGACGGCCGAGGATCGGCAGCCCTTTCACGTCGTCATCCCCTGCCTGCCCAGGCTCAGGCCTCTCCGGCGCCCCGGCGGTCACCGACCTGCCTCGGCTGGCGAATGCCTGGGCCCGTTTGATGGGCCGGCTCGGCTACGACCGCTGGCTCGCCCACGGCGGAGGTTGGGCGCGAGGCTCGCCGCGCAGCTGGCGCTGCTGCGGCCGGACGGGCCTCGAGGCCGTCCACCTGGCGACGTACGAAGACTCCGACTCCGGCTGGGCGGCGCCACCCGCGAGAACTCGCACGCCTGGGACGTCGCCCTCACGGACTCGCCGGCGGGCCTCGCCGCATCGATGTTGGAGGCCTACGCACCGTGGATTGACGCAGACGTGAACGCCGAGTCGAGCCTCGAAGCGGACGAGGTCATCGACGGCGTGATGATGCACTGGCTCGCCAACACCACCGCCGCCGGTCGCGACTGGTGGCCCTTGCTCGAGGAGGCCGCCAGCGGCGAGCTGACGGTTCCGGTCGGCTGCAGCCAGATCGCTCGCTTGACGCGGGAGCACTGACGAGATCTGGGCAGGGCTCACCTGTCGCGACCCTTCTACTGGAACAACATCGGGCCCGTCTCTCGCTTCCCAGCGCTGCAGCAGCCCGATGTCCTGGTCGCCGAGCTACGGCGCTGCTTCGCAGCCCGAACCTGGTCGCCGCCCGAGACCACGTGAACCATCACGTCGAACAGTGATCCGGATGCCACCGGGGCATCCGGACGTAGAGAAGGAGTTGGAAACACATGTCCGAGAGCCCGATCGAGATCGTTGGGCGGTGGCTGCAGAACATGCAAGACCCCGACGTCGTGAACAACGTCATCGCGCCGGATACGGTCTACGTGTCGCTGAACACCGAAAATGCCGAGCTCAACAAGATCCTGCCGTGGGCGGGCACCTCGCATGGCCCGCAGGCCTTCCTGGATGCCCTCTACGCGATCTTCAGCCGCTGGGAGAACCAGGCCTTCAACGTCACCGCCATGTTCGGCGACGACGAGAACGTGGCGGTGTTCGGGGACTTCCAGTAAAGTCGAACTCGCTCGGCAAGGTCGTCACCTCCCCGTTCTCGATCCATGTCCGGGTGACCGACGCCAAGGTCACCTACGTGCAGTTCCTCGAGGACACGTATGCAACGGCCGGGAGCTTCCGCAAGGAGGGCGCGTGGACCGTTCAAACCGAGCCCGACGCCGCCCCGTTCGTCGTCTGAGTCCGATATCACCGGATCGCTGCTGGCCGACGGGACCGTCGAACGTCCAAGCATTCACCAGTTGATGCCTACACCCGGCCGGCCGATGTCCGGGCTCGTCCTAGGTTGTTGTCATGGACGTGTCTGGGGCGACACCGCCCGCCGACCTCGGCGCGGCGAAGCGGGCGCCCGCTGGTGGTCGACCTGGCCGCCGCTGCTGCACGCGACGCGACGCCGACCGGCGGCAAAGCGAGCGCCTTGGCGACGGCCGCCCAGGCCGGTCTGCCCACGTTGCCGGGCATCGTGTTGACGACGGTGTTCTCGGTATCTCGTCGACGGCGGCGTCGACGTGAGCGCCGTGCCGGATGTCGGCGTGGCGTTCGAGCTGGCCGGCGGGTACGAGCGTGATCTGGTCGCCCGTAGTTCGTCGGTGGTGGAGGACTCGGCGGAGTCCTCGATGGCTGGACGGTTCGAGTCGGTCATCGGGATCCACGGCCTCGACGCCTTCGTCTCAGCGGTGAGGACGGTCCTCGACTTGCGTCGCGTGCCGGAGCGCCCGGCGAGCCGATCGCCGTGCTCGTCCAGCCGCTGCTCGAGCCGGCGTTCGGCGGGGTGACGTTCGGCATCGATCCGGTCAGCGGGCGCAGCGATCGACGGATCATCAGTGCGGTCAGGGGCGCCCCGGAACCTCTCGTCAGCGGGCAGGTCGAGGGTTCCCGCTACGTCCTCGACGCCTCCGGCAAGGTTCTGCGGTCCGAGGCCAACGACGGCCCCCGGCTGCACCGTGGCGACCTGCGGCGGCTGCTCGAGCTGTCCAACGAGGTCGCCGCCGTGTTCGGCGGACCGCAGAACGTCGAGTGGGCGATCGGCGCTGACGGCCAGCAGTGGCTGCTCCAGTCGTCAACCGGTGACGACCGAGACGCGTGGTGCGCCGAGTGGCCCGATCTACGGGCCGGGGCCCGTCGCCGAGATGTTCCCGAACCGTTGACCGAGCTCGAGCGTGACCTGTGGGTGCCGCCGCTGCGGCGTGCCGTGCGGGAAGCCGTGCTGCTCGCTGGTGCCGCAACTGCGGCCGAGGTGGACCGCAGCGAAGTGGTCGTGTCGGTCGACGGGCACGTGGCGATCGACCTCCTCTGGCGGGGCGATCCCCGCAAGCGTGGCGTCGGGCAGCGCCTCAACCCGGTTGCCGCAAGTCGGCACGTCGGTGCGGCGTGGAGGATCGGACGGCTGCGGGCGGCGCTGCCGAAGCTCGCCGAACGCCTCCTCGACCAAGCCGACCGGGACCTCGAGACGATCCCCAACATGGGTGAACTGACCAGCCGCCAGCTGATCGCCCTGATGCGCCGCGGACGGAAGGTGCTGCGGGCGCTGCACGCACACGAGATCCTGATCGGCATGCTCACCGATACCGCAAGGAACCGGCTGAGGGGAGCCTCTGTGGCCCTGCGTGTCCTGGTCGAGGCTCGCCGGGACGGTCACAGCAACGACGAGATCCTCGACGCCAGCCCGGTGGTGTTGGCGTTCACCCCGCCCCGGGTGGCGCCTCGTCCGGTGCTGCCGGCGGCGAGCTCGGCCATTGACCTGGGTCCCGACCCCGGGCCCGGCGACGGCAACGGCATCGTGCGTGAGGCGCTGCGGTTACGGGTGCGCTGGATCCAGGAGGTGACGGGGAGGGCGGCGTGGGAGCTCGGCGAGCGGTTGGCGGCCGCCGGCGACCTCACCGAACCGGCGTTGATCCGCCACATGGACCTCGACCACGTCGAGGCGGTAGCGACGAAGCGGGCGGTGGTCGTCCCAAGTCTCGTCGCCTCACACGAGCACGACTTCGGTGCACCCCTGCCGGCGTGGTTCCGACTGACCGACCTCGGTAAGCCGATGCCCGTGCAATGCGCCGCCGAGATCGGCGGCGGCACCGGCGCCGGAGGTGGCTCCTCGTGCGGGCCGATCAGCTACGACACCGACGACCCGCCAGATCGGTCCGTGCTCGTCACCACGACACTGACACCTGGCCTCGCCCCGCTGCTGCCGCGACTGAACGGGATCGTCGCCGAGACCGGGTCGGTGCTGTCACACCTGGCCATCCTGGCGCGTGAAGCGGGGGTCGCCACCGTCGTCGGTTACCAGGGCGCGATGACCGACCTGCCCGAGGGCGCGGTCACCTGCGTCGACGGGAACACCGGCCTCGTCACCATCCAAGACAAGGAGGGCTCCCCATGAAGACCATCGCCTGGCTCGCCTTGATCGGAACACTGATCGCCGGACTGGTGTTCATGATCCAGCGCCCCTCAACCAATGGGAGTGGAACCGGGTCCTGTTCTTCGGGCTCGTCGTCGTCATCGCCGAGATCGCCCTGGCCACCGCACTGATCCTGCGGCGCCTGCCGCCCGCGACTCGGTCGCCGTCGACCCCGAGCTGGTCGAGATCCTGCGCACGTACGCGACCGGCCAATCCGAATCGGTTTGCCTGGATACACCGAGCACGATGCGCCAGACCAACGTGTTCATCACGTTCCTCGTCGGCGGAGGGGTGATCCTGTCAGGCGTCGCCTGGATGATCGACCGCGTCGCATCGAAGACCGGTGGGGCGGCCGGCGACAAACGCCTCGCACAGCGGATCACGGCGATCTCCTACCCCCGCGGCGGCCTGCTCGTCGATGACGTGACCGCCCTCGCCCAGGAGGTCCCCGGGGCCGACGACACCCAGATCCGCAAGCTGCTCGGACGGGCCGGACATCAGCGATGAGACACCGCGACGGCCGTACGGGTGGCGCTCGGAAGCATCGGGCTGGCACTCGGCGTTGGCGCTGTGTTCGCCCTCCGCGAGGCGACGTTGTCGACCCACCAGCCGGTGCAACCCGGGTCGCAGGTCGAAGTCGTCGTCTCTGCTCCACGCACGGCGGCGAACCGACCCCGCACCTCGACGAGATGGTCGAAGCGCAACTGCTGACCTGTCGGCTGGAGGTCAACTCCGACTTCGCCGGACCGATCGAGGCGCTCGGCGATGACACATACAGCGCAGTCCTGACTCCCACACTCGACGAAACCGACCGCCGGCAGTTCAAAGGCTGCGTCGAAGACTTCATCATCGACCACCTCCAGATCGACGTGCTCCGCCTCGAATGACGTCACACCAGAAAGGAAGCCGTCAACCACGGTTGGCGAGATGATCTGACACATCGCCGGAGGGAGAGCGATCGTCAACGCCCGGTGCTACTAGGTTCGCCAGCTCCGGCCCACCAGCCAAGGGGGTTGATGTGCCGACGTTTCCGCTGTTCCAGCACGCCTACGTGGTCAACGACCTGGATCGATCGATCAACGGCTGGAGTGAGTTGCTCGGCGCCGGGCCGTTTTCCATTGCCGCCGCCACCACGCGCGTCGCGGTTCAGGTACCGCGGGACCCCGCAGGAGGCGGACGTCTCCTACGCCTTCGGCTACCTCGGTGACACGATGGTCCAGCTGATCCAGCAACACGACGACACCCCGTCGATCTTCCGCGGAAATCTACACGCCCGGAGAGGAAGGGTTCCATCACATCGCCACCCTCGTCCACGACTTCCCGGCAGCCAAGCGGTACTTCCTCGATCAAGGCTTTGAGGTCGCCTGTGAGCTGTGGACCGGCGGTGTCGACGCCGCCTACTTCGACACGAGGTCCGTGACCGGTGGGTTCACGGAGATCCACGGTGATCCGCCATACATCCTGGAGACCTTCGCCAAGTACCGCCGGGCCCACGAGGGGCACCGACCCGGAGATCCCGCTGTGCTCTAGCGCAGCGAGGGCCCATCACCACTGCCAGGCGATCCGGCCCGTCACGGGTGACGAAACCAGGCGAAACCAGACCTCATTCCGGCCCGTCGACGGGCACCGTCCTGGGATGGGCCTGCGCCCAGCGAGGTGCGCGTCGGTCGATGCAACCCAAGCCAGCGGATTGGCGAGCAGCCTCCGGTACTGCTCGAGCCCGAACGTCGCGGCCGTGTCCCCGGGCTGCAGGTAGACGACGGGACTACGTTCGGCGACCGTCGCCCAGCCGATGAGATCGCTCGCCGGCGGCGTGCGCGCGGCAATCCGGGGCATCGGCATCGCCGACCAGGACGTGCTCGTAGTTGGAGATGAAGAGCGCACCGTCCATCGGGGCGTCGGTCCGCAGGAGCGGCACCACGTCGTCCTCGAACACCGGGCAGCAGTACAGCTCGTCCGTGAGCCCGAACACGTCGACGCCGGTACACACCGGGTGATCCGGAGCGACGGCACGCGGGCGGTGTAGGTCGTGATCCGAGTTCCTGACGACGGCCAGTCCCGGCCGCGCAACCGTCCGGGGGCGTAGTGGAACCGCCCGCCGAGCGCCTCGGCCCAGCCTTCCCAGCCGGGCCAGCCCGCCGACCGCGTGATGGGTGGCGACGATGCCCTGGCCAGCACGCAGCAGCCCCACGAGCGACTCTCGGACCGCCCGTGCTCGGCCATCCAGCTTTGGCAGCGTGCCCGCGCCGCAACCGCAGGCCAGGGATGTCGTGGGCGAGGATGGCGCCCCACCGCCCTGCCCGCCGACGGCACCAGCCAGGCCTGCGCCGACGGCTGGCGGGCGTGCGCCCAACGCCAGCCACGCTCCTCGCAGATCGCAGCGACCATGCCGAGCAGCACGTCGAGATCGACGCTGTGACCGCCGGTCAGGACGAGCACGTCGAGCGGGGCGGCCTCCGCCTCATTCACCGGATCGCTCAACTCGGAGTGCTGGCGGCCGGCGTGAACTCGACGTAGAGATCCTTGAGGCCGCGCAGGATGAAGCTCGGTTCGAACTCGAACGTGTTGTCGGCAGCCAACTTGAAATCATCGAAGCGCTCGAGCCAACTTCTCGCGCACGACCACAGTTCTCCAACCGGGCGAGCGGTGCACCGATGCAGAAGTGGACGCCGTACCCGAAGGCGAGGTGATCGCGCACGTTCGCACGATCGGGCCTGAACGTGTCCGGATCGGGGAACGTCGGCGGATCGCGGTTGGCCGCGGCGAACATGACGAGCAGCCGGTCGCCGGCCGGGATGGATGTGCCCTCGATCTCCACGTAGCGGGTCACCTTGCGGTACAGGCCCTGCGTCGGGCTGGCGAGACGGAGCGCTTCCTCGACGACGATCGAGGCCCGGCCCGGGTCGGCCTTCAGCTTCCACCACTCGTCGTGCTCGTCGGCCAGGTTCCTGATCATCTGGCTGAAGAGCTTCGTGCTGGTCTCGTTGCCCGCGCCGATCAGCTGCTGCAGGATGCCGAGCAGCTCCTCGACCGTCAGCTGGCGTGTGCCGGCACCATCGGGCAGCGGGAGCTCCGCCTTGACCGGCGCGGTGACGACGTCGTCCTGTGGCTGGCGGCGACGTTCCTCGAGCTCGCCGTACATGAAGCGCTGCAGCTCCAGGATCCCGTGCTGCGCCTCGATCAGTCGTTCATCGGAGAGATCGGCTCCGATCGACGCGGTCGTGTCGTCCGACCAGCGCTTGATGTCGGCTCGTGTCCCGGCCGCCAGGTTAGTGCCTTCACGATCACTCGGACGGGTACGGCGTCGCGAAGACCGTCTTGAAGTTGACCACGCCCTGGTCGATGAACCGGTCGATCTCCTGCTCGACGATCTCCTCGATGGCGGGGCGCAACACGGCGATCGCTCTGGCGTTGAAGGCCTTCGACACCGTCCCGCGGTAGCGGGTGTGGTCGGGCGGATCGACCGTCAGCATGGTCGGCGGCCGATTCCAGCCCTGCG
This sequence comes from uncultured Acidimicrobiia bacterium, assembly GCA_963839695.1. Classification (GTDB taxonomy): domain Bacteria; phylum Actinomycetota; class Acidimicrobiia; order Acidimicrobiales; family Ilumatobacteraceae; genus JALZMG01. The sequence goes on from CAWIVW010000020.1 coordinate 27,961, forward strand.
CGAATCGCCTCGAGCTGCTCGGCCAGGTGCGGCTTCGGTGGCTGGTTGGCGGTCGCTCCGTACGCCGACGAGAACGTCGCCGTGTCGCGGAGGATCTTCGTCGCCACGTCGTCACGCGTGATGAAGTGGAGGTCCGAGCCCGGCAGGTGCCATGCCGGCGATGCTTCCCGCATCGCTGCGTAGTAGGGGAACGGATCCTGCTGGAACGCGTAGCTGAACGGATCGACCCCGTCGAGCACGACGGTCGTCATGGCGGCTCCTCCTCTCGTCTCGTTCGCCCATCTCGTGCTGATTCGTCGAGGCCGATCCCGCTGATCCAGATCTGGTTGAGCGTGGCGAGGGCGACGTCCTCGTCGAACGGCTCACCGAGGTTGAACCAGATGTGCGCGGAGTTGTTGACCATCGCCACGAGGGCTCCGGCGGCCACTCGTGGGTCCAGGTCGGGGTTCGCCAGGCCCCGTCCCTGCAACCACGTGATGGAGCGGGCGATGCGTTCGACGGCCCGTGCTCGCCCGGTCAACAGCACCTGTCGGGCCTCCTCGTCGATCGGCGCGAGCTGCTCGAGCAGCGAGTGCATCGTCGCCTCACGACGGTACTGCTCGAGGAAGCGGCGGTTGGCCAGCTCGATGGCAGCTGCGGGATCGGACGCATCGGCCGAGTGCGTCGAGCCGCCGGTGTAGATCTCGTCGAAGACCTGCCCGATCACGGCGCGGAACAGCGCGCTCTTGGATTCGAAGTGGCGGTAGAAGGTCCCGATGCCGACGCCCGCGGCGTTGGCTACGTCGACGATGCGGGCGCCATGGAAGCCATCTCGCTCGAAGACCTCCCGTGCGGCTTGGATCAGCTGTTCGCGGGCTCGCAGCTCTCGATCCTGGGGACGGGCGCTCTTCCTGGGGCAACGGCGCGCTCACTGGTGCACCATCCATTCGTGCGACACGTTCGACTTGATCAAACGCACGGGGCACCAGTGAGCGTGAAGACCGTAATGCTGATTCGCTCGCTCGAAGACTCGCTCGCTCATGCGACGGCGACCGCGATCGGCGGTCACTCACCCGGCCCCGCCCGGGACATCGATCCCGAGCCAACGGTCGAGCAGGTCGTGGAAGTGTCGCACCTTGCTCTCCTGGTACAGGCTGAGCGGCAAGCCCGGTCCCGGTGCCGAGCGCAGCCCGATCTGCACCTTCGGGATGTTGAACGAATCCTGGTCGAGGATGCGACCGGTCGAGCCGAGCACGTCGGCATCGATCCACGATTCCTCCGGTCCGAGCAGCTGCACCGGCGCCGCCGCCGGACGGACTCCGGTGAATGGCGACAGGATGTACACGTCCATGATGCAGGACTCGTGATCGTCGCCGTTCGGTCGGAAGCGGTACACCAAGCGCTGGTAGGCGGCCCACGGGTGGAAGTTCGGGAACACCGAGTAGTCGATCGAGTCGACGAGCTCGGCATCCGACAACTGGTCGGCTCGATCGCCGATGATCGGTCGGAGCGACTCGCGGCTGAGCTGGCCCGAGAACTCCCGGAAGGTCATCCCGTCGGGAACCTCGATCTGGGCCGGTTCGTCCAGCCGGCGGTCCAGCATCGCGTCGAGCATGTCCTGCTCCGACGGTTGCAGGCGCAGGACCGGGCTGGGGATGCCGCTGGCATTCATGCTCCGGCTGAAGTGCTCGTAGCAGTCGTACTGACCGTTAACATCACCCATGCGAACCAGCATCTGGGGATGGGTCGAGGGGACGTGGAACGCCTCCATGAAGGCTTCCTGGGCGACCTTCCAGTTGGCCTTGTAGATATTCGCCGCGTGGCCCTCGATGTACCGGTCCTCGAGCGTCCAGTCCACGAAGTACTCGATCAGGCTCCCGAGGAACATCTCCAGCTCCTCGCACTGGGGGTCGGGGTTAACGAACACGAACCCGGCCCACGTACCGACGCGCAGCTGGCCGAGGCCCAGTTGCTCATCGTCGATTTCCGGGAAGTCCCAGCGCGAGGGAATGAAGGCGAGCGAACCGTCGAGGTTCCAGGTGAAACCGTGAAAGGGACAGCGCAGCTGTTGGAGGTAGCCGGGCTCGGAGACCAACTGGCGGCCGCGGTGACGGCACGAGTTCCAGAAGGCGCGGACCTCGTCCGGGCCAGTGCGCACGATCAGGATCGACTTGTCACAGATCTCGTAGAGCGTCGTGTCACCGACTTCCGGGATCTCCTCCAGCCGGCACGCCATCTGCCAGACACGTCTACAGAGCTTGTCCTTCTCCAGCTCGTGGAAGGCCCAGCTCGTGTAGCGGGCGACGGCGATGTCGTGATCGCCGAACGATCCCGGCGTCTCGTCACGGAGCACCTCGGCGCCCGGCCGGGCGTCGGCGCTGATGACCTGCTGGTACGTGGCGCCCGGCGAGCGGGCCGTCCCACGCCGGGCCTCGTCGACGGTCATGGGGTGCCTGCCTTCACGGGGACGACGACGTTGCGGAAGCGTCGGTTCGAGCTCAGGTCGACAGCATGCAGCGGCCCGGCACCGACCCACAGGCACAGCTGCGGGTCGGCGATGATCTTGTCGCCCGACAACCAGCGGCCGTGGCGATCGAAGATGCCGGTGCGGTCACCGTCGGTCAGGCGGACGTTGCCGTGCCCGTCGAGCTCGTAGACGACGCCGGTCATCGGGTGCTTCATGCTCCTCATGTTGGGATCCTCTTCTTCATCGCTCAGGCGCCTTGGATCTCAGGCGCACGTCCTTTGCGGCGAAGGCGCTGGCGGCCTTCGAAGCCGGCGAGGGCCACGGCAATGATGAGTGCCGCACCATAGAACGGCTTGTCGACCCACGGCTCGAAGCCGGCGAGCTGGAGGCCCTTCGTGCCGGTTCCGAGCAGATAGACGGCGAGCACGGTGCCCCAGACGTTGAACCGTCCGGGCTGGAACTGCGTGGCACCCAAGAAGGTGGCGGCGAACACCGGGAGCACGTAGCTCGCCCCGAGCGTCGGGCCGGCACCACTGACGCGGGCCAGCACGATGATCCCGCCGATTCGGCAGGCCGACGATCTGCTGGTTGTCGGTCAGCCACTCGGTGAAGGCGAGCAACGCCGACCGGAATCGTCGTGGTCGTCGTCACCACTACATGCGGCGACGGCGACGAGCAAGCCGACCATTGCCACGCCGAACAGCCTGCGACCCATGCGATCCGCCACATTCTGACTTCCCGATTCGCGGAAGTCGGCCTCATCCCCGCGTCGCGCAGAATCGGAATACGGATTCGGTAACTTTAGATCACGTTGACTCGCGGAGGCAAGAGGGTGTCACGCCGGGAGACGAGCGAAGAGGTCCCGGTCGGTGACAGTCTGACGGCTCGGCCCAGGAAGGCCTCGGCGAGCTGCCGACCACGGTCGTTCGCAGGGTCGAAGGCACCGGCGACGACGATCGGGATACGACAGCAGGTACAGCACGGCAACGTCGTAGTCGTCGACGCACTGCTCGAAGCTGTAGTTCTTCGACGCCCTGCTCCAGCAGCCGGTCGTGGTAGTGGTGCAGCAGCTCGTCCTCGTGGGCCCGACGTTCCTCGGTGCGGACGTTCTGGCTCACGAGATAGCGCCAGGTCCTGGAGCGGGATTGGACACCATGATCGCCTGCCAGTCGACGAGCACGATGCTTGTGGTGGCCCTTCCTCCTCGCCGAACATGACGTTGTCGAGGCGGACGTCGCCGTGCACGAGCGTCTGGGTGCGGGCGCCCATGGACGCGGTGCAGCTCGCGGATCGACGCCGATGTAGCGCTCCATGCCCCTCGCGCACGTAGTCGGTCATGCAGTGGTCGAACATCTCGAGGCACCGTCGCCACGTCCCCTCAGGTGCCGGGCTGAACCCTTCGATGTACTCGCCGTCGATGCGCATCGCCGTCGCGAGGATGTCTCGATCGGTATCTCCCCAGAACGTCGACGTGGAGCGGTACGAAGGCGTCGATGATGTCTTTGGCTTCCTCGGCGTCACAGCCCTCGACCTGGTCGCCGGCGCGGTACCCCCGGATGTCCTGGAGCACGACGATGGCCTCGTCCTGACTCCGGGTCGACCTCGGCCGCGGAGCACTTCGGGCATCGGGACGGCGACGTGCGGAGCGATCTGGCGGAAGAACGTCACCTCCCGCTCGTACATCCGCGTGTTCATCGCGATCGCACGATTGGCTCGACCGGATGAGCGAACTTGATCACGACCGTCGGCCGGTCCGGTTCGGCGGCCCGTCGTAGGTCAACTCCACCCGCACGACGAGACCGAGCAGGCCCACACCATCGCCGATCGACTTCGAGATGAGGTCTCGGACCGCCGTCTGCGAGCCGAGGACGCCGGCTGCACGAAGCTGCTCCGTCAGCCACTGTCGCGGACAATTGATCGGGTTGAACGGGAAAGCTCATGACGCATCGCCTCCTTGCTCAGAACCCCCCAGCGCAGCCATGTATACGCGCGATGGGCTCGGGCCGATCGCACGCTCAGTTCGCAACATCGACGACGACGCGGCCCCGTGACCGCCAATTCGTCCTTGTAGTCCAACGACGACCATTCGACCGCCACCGTGACGTCGCCGTCGGGCAGGGAGTCCTCCGTCAGCTGCTGCAACCGGGCCGGCTCGGGGCCGTCCGCCACCATCGTGTTCCATGCGTCCATGCCGCGATGTCTAGCTTGCGTGAGCGACCAGCATGTCAAGAAACTCGGACGTCGAGGGGGACGGTGCTGTCCGGATCCTCGATGTCGACGCCGAACGTCTCGAGGTAGCGGCACACGGCCATGTAGCAGCCGATCGTCATGACCAGCTCGTTGAGCTCGCGGGCGCTGAGCATCGCACGTAGCGGTTCGAACGTGTCGTCGGACGGGCGAACGTTCGCCACGACGTCATCGGTGAAGCGCACGACGAGGCGCTTGCGCTCATCGAGCGCCGGGTCGGCGGGGCCGTTGCGGATGGCGGCAAGCAACTCCTCACTCATCCCGATGCGGCGTCCGATGGCGTCATGTTGGTGGAGCTCGTAACCGGCATCGGACAGCACACCGACGCGCAGGATGGCGATCTCCCTCAACACCGGATCGACGCGGTGCGGTTGAGCAGGTGATCGGCGAACCGGCTGAACCACGCGGAGGAGCCCTTCTCCCCCGGCGAGCATCCGGAAGATGTTCAGCTGAGGGAGTCGCGCCAGGTGCTCGGCGGTCTCGGCGCTCAACGTCGAGGCGTCGGGGTACGGAACGCAAGCCATCCCCTGCAGGCTCTCACGTGCCGGCCAGGCGGGCGACGACGGGAGCGAAGTCGTCGATGTTGCGCTGCGCCACCGTGACGTACGAGAACCCGTAGCGCTCGCGTCGTTCCTGCAGGGTGGCGCAGATCGAGTCCACGCTGCCCAGTACGGCGTGTGGGTGGGAGTCGAAGGCGCTCTCGCTGACGCCGAAGCGGGTCGCCATCGCCGCGATCATCGATCGCGGGTCATCGTTCACAGCGACGAAGTAGGCGCCGATCTCGAGCTCGATGTCCTCGAAGCGAGCGCCGGCTCCCGGCGCGCACCCACTCGACCTTCTGCGCCGTCTCATCCGCTCCGGAGCTGGCCACGCTGGCCGGGCCAAGGCGGCCCGCGGAGTTGTCGTAGTTGAAGCTGACGATGTCGGCCAGCTGACCGGCAAGGGTGAGGATCCGCTGGCGCCCGCCGCCGATGAGGATCGGCGGGTGCGGCTGCTGGACGGGCAGTGGCAAGCCGGCGAACCCGTGGGCATGGACGTACGTGCCGTCGACGGCGACCTGGTCGCCGCTCCAGTGCGCTTTCATCAGCTCCACGACCTCACCGAGGCGGGAGATGCGCACGCCCGGCCGGTCCATGGCGACGCCCAGGCCCTCGTACTCGGCGGCAACCCAGCCTGCCCCGAGACCGACCTCCAGGCGACCATCCGGACCAGATCGAGCGTGGCCAGCTCCTTGGCCAGCACGACCGGCTGATGGAGATCGACGTTGAAGACGCGGCAACCGACGCGCAGCTCGGTGGTGGCGATTGCGGCGGCGATCATCGCGGCGATCGGTGCCACATCGACCGGCCGATGGCCCGACGACTCGGCGATCGCCCCGGGACCGAAGTAGTGGTCGGTCGTGAACAGCGTGCTGTAGCCGAGGGCCTCCGCTCGGCGGGCGATATCCGTCCACTCCTTGCCAGACCTGGCCTCGAACGCCTGGGCTGCGAAGCGGAACGGGCGGGTGTGCGAGAAGCCAATGCGGACCCCTTCGGTCTCGGCCGGCGTCGGTTTCGCCATCGAAGTTACTCAACTACGATCCAGTTAGTGGTCCTCGTCGCCGGCCAGCTCGCCGTCGAGCGTCCAGAGCAGGTGGCGCTGCGCTATGAGGAGACGGCGCTGCGCTGGGCCGACGTCGACGACATCCTCAACCGGGTCGTGAACGGTCTCGGTGAGTTCGATCTCGGTCCGAACCGCCGGATCGCGGTGTTCGCGGAGAACAGCGTGGAGACGGTCCTCGCCCACCTCGGCGGGCTGCTCGCTGGCGCGTCGACCGTCCCGGTCAACTTCCACTTCAACGCCGAGGAGCTGGCGTACATCCTCGAGGACTCCGGCGGCGCGGGTGCTGTTCGTCGGTCCGGAGACGGAAGCGACGGGCGTCGAAGCTGCCGGCACGCCGGCATGCCGGTGGATCATCGGATGGCGGCGTGACGATCGAGCGCATGGCCTCCGTCATGGGAGGACTGGCTGGCGGCGTCGTCACCAGCGGAGCCGTCGCCGACGTCGAGCCCGCGACCGAATCTGATGTACACGTCTGGCACGACCGGGCGACCGAAGGGCGTCGAGCTGCCACCGACGATGTTCGCCGGCGGCGCGACGATGACGGAGCATGTCGCCGCGCTCGAAGGAACCGCGCACGCCGCGTTCGGCACCCATCTCGTCGTCGGCCCGCTGTACCACACCGGACCGCTGTCGGGCGACGCGTCCTGGCGGTCGGCATACCCGTCGTCGTGCTGGGCCGCTTCGACGCCGAGCGCGTGCTGCGGCGATCGAGCGCATCGGATCGAGACAACGGTGATGGTGCCGACGCATTTCGTCCGGCTGCTCGCAGCTCCCCGATGAGGTGCGGGACGACTACGACGTCAGCTCGCTGCGGCTCGTGACCCACACCGGTGCGGTCGTGCCCGTCGACGTCAAGCACGGATGATCGAGTGGTTCGGGCCGGTGCTGCAGGAGGCCTACGGCGCCACCGAGGTCGGCACGACGTGCACGATCTCCACGAGGAGTGGCTGAAGCACCCCGGATCGGTCGGCCGCGCCGTGCCGCCGTTCCGCGCGATCGTCGTCGACGAGGACGATCAGGAGGTGCCGCCGAGAACCGAAGGCCGGCTGTACTTCGAGGACCCACCGGACGCGGCATCATCTACCCGAACGACCCGGAGAAGACGGCCGCAGGCGCACTTCCGACCGGGCGTGTTCACGCTCGGCGAGATCGGCTACGTCACCGAGGACGGGTACGTCTACATCACCGACCGGTTCAGCGACATGATCGTGTCCGGCGGCGTCAACATCTACCCCGCCGAGGCGGAGCAGGTGCTGATCGAGCATCCCGTCGGTCGCCGACGTCGCCGTCATCGGCGTGCCGAACCGCGAGATGGGCGAAGAGGTGCAAGGCGCTCGTCGTGCCGGTCGGACCGCGCCGACCACCGGCGCCGACGAGCTGATCGCCTGGTGCCGGGAGCGACTGGCCGGCTACAAGTGCCCGCGTTCGGTCGACATCGTCGAGACGGTCGGCCGCACGCCGATGGGCAAGCTCAACAAGCGCGAGCTGCGCAGACCGTTCTGGGACGCAGCACGCGTGGACTGACGCAGCACCCGCTCCACGGCGGGGACTCGGTCATTCCGCTCGTCATCGGCATTGACCGTGTGGGCTGACCTGCTCCACCGACGGGCTGGATCGCCGACGCCGATCGGCTCGTCCGTCGGCGCACCCGGAGCAGGCTCGCGGCCGTGATGATCACACTGGCTGGTCTAGGTCGGCGTGTTCGTCGTCACGGTCGAGTGCCACCGGCCTGCTCGCGCCTACCGGCTGGCTGTCCACGATGCGTCGACGAAGCCCCCTTCCAGCGACGGCGGCGAGGACTGCACCAGCGAGGCTCCCCGACTCGTCCCGCAGGCGGCATGGCACGCGACCTGGTGACGATTTCCTCGTCAGCCGCTTCCCGATTCTCCCACTCGAGCTTGGCACTGAGCGGGACGATGCAGGTGCTTGCTCTGGCGTGTTACAACAGCGAGCAGCGGGCTCTTGGGGGTTCATGAATGCGCACGATGTAGCCCGAGATCGGCATCGGCAGGATGCGCCTGCTGACGAACCCCCGCGTCGTGGTCATTCTCGCACCCGCTGTGGCGGACGGTTCTGCTCTCCGGACACGGCCTAGCGCCGGCGGCGAATCCATTGGCCGGTGGAGGGCGACTGTCGATCACGTCGGTGTCCAACCCACAACCGTTGTTCGTGAGCGGCGGCGACGTGTTGTTGCGCATCTATGTGCCTGACGCCTTCGCCGCCGCCGACGTTCAGGTCAAGCTGGCCAACCGGGATGTGACCGACCGGTTCGCCGTGCAGCCAGACGGCAGCCTGCTCGGTCTTGTCGATGGCCTCGAGCCTGGGAACAACCGAGTGCAGGCGCGAGTCGGCAACCAGACGACAAGCCTGCGCTTGGGTGATCACGATCTCAATGGACCGGGTCTTCTCGGGACCGCAACAGTTGCCGTTCTTCTGTGAGACCCAGGCATTCGGCCTGCCGGCGGCTGAGCAGCCCGATTGCATGGCGCCGACCGGCGTCAGCTACCTGTACCGCAGGACGACAGGCGTTTTCGCCACGCTCGCCGACCCGACGATGCCACCGACGGATGCCGCGACGGTGACGGTCGACGGGCACACGCTGCCGTTCATCGTTCGCCTGGAGCGGGGCACGATCAACCGCGCCGTGTACGAGCTGGCTGCTCTCTACGACGGGCAGGACCCGAGCCCGCAGCGAGCGGAGGCCGGTTGGAACTCCCGGCTGGTGTACACGTTCGGCGGCGGCTGCAACGTGGGTTACCACCAGGGCGCGTCCACTGGTGGCGTGCTCGACGAGCTGTTCCTCTCGGCGTGGCTACGCCGTCGCCTCGGCGAGCCTCAACGTGCTCGACACCAACTGCAACCACGTGATATCGGCCGAGACGGCGATGATGGTCAAGGAGCACGCCATCGAGACGTACGGGCCGGTGGCGCACACGATCGGATGGGGTGGCTCGGGCGGCGCTATTCAGCAGCATCTGATCGCCCAGGGTTACCCGGGCATCCTCGACGGGATCGTCCCTCTCGCCTCATATCCGGACGCGGCCGGTCTCATCACGGTCGGTGAGTGTCGGCTCGTGGCCCGCTATTTCGAGGCCACCACGCTGGCCTATACCGAGGAGCAGCGCCAGCACGTCTCCGGGTACGGCGACTACGGCTCGTGTGTGGCGTGGGACCGCAGCTTCGCCAGCCGGTACGACGCCGACGAGGCCTGCCCACCGGCGATCCCCATGGATCACCTCTGGAGCCCGACCAATCCCGACGGCATCAGGTGCACGATGGCCGAGCAGCAGGTCTGGCAGCTCGGACGTGACGCGCAAACCGGATTCGTGCGCAGCTGGTTCGACAACGTTGGCGTGCAGTACGGACTGCTCGCGCTCCAGCAGGGAGCGATCTCGGCCGAGCAGTTCGTCGATCTGAACGAGCGCATCGGCGGCTTCGATGTGGCCGGCACGGTCGTTGCCGAGCGGTCGGCCGCAGACCCGCTTGCCGTGCAACGGCTCCATCGCGACTGGTGTGCTGAACACCGGCAGCGGAGGCCTCGGCGCAGTCCCGATCATCGATCTGCGTCCATACCTCGATCACTTTGGTGACATCCATACGCGGTTCTGGTCCTTCAGCACACGCGAACGGCTGATCGAGGAGAACGGCGACGCCGGCAACCAGGTCATGCTCGTCACGGACTTGAGCCTGACCAATCTCGCCACGGCCAGCTGGTACAGCCTCGACGCCATGGAGCGCTGGCTCAACGCCCTCGCCCCGGTGCGCAGGGACGGGCTCAGCCACGGCGACGTTGTCGCCGCCAAGCCCGCCGACCTCGTCGACGGCTGCTGGACACCGGCGGGTGAGCACGTGAACGAGCCGGCAACCCCCGGCGGTGTCGGCACAGGCGTGTGCAACAGCCACTATCCGGTGTTCGCGGATACCCGCATCGCAGCCGGGGCGCCGCTCGCTAACGACATCCTCAGCTGCCCGCTGGCGCGTCTCGACTTCGCCGCCTATGCGGTCGAGTTCACCGCCGACCAGCGCGAACGGTTGGCCGCAGCGTTCCCGCACGGCGTGTGCGATTGGGACCGACGCCGAGGCGGCCAGCACGAGATCAGGGGGGTCTGGCAGGACTTCACGCACACCAGTCGCATCTGAGCCGCGGGACTTCGCGGTTCATCGTTCGATATCGACGCTGCGAGCCCGCCGTACTCAGCTGGTTGCGGTCCCAGTCGTACGATTCGAACGGGGCGACCCGTTCGGTTCGCTGAGCGCCTCTAGCAGGGATTTCCGGTGGGGCTAACAAGAATCGAACTTGTGACCTCATCCTTATCAGAGCGTTACGACGGGTTCTGTCCGGTAATGCCTCGTGCTGCCTCGTACGGTCTGAGCAGGTGCGTCGTCCTAAGCAGTGCTGTCTCGTACGACCTGCTGCTGCACGTCCACGGACTTTCGACGACTGGGCTGCGTCGCTCCACGGCGGCGCTGACCCTGGTTCACCCCCCGATCTGCTCACTCCTCGACGCCCACGTCTTGGCACCAGTTCGACAGGGCGTGGTCATCAACACCCGACGTGACGCGGCACGCCACTCGCCCTCGCCGCGTGCTCGACGACCCGGTGCTTGGGGTGACTGACCGCAGTGACCGGGCAGTGGGCAGCGCTGTTCGGTGCGCACCCTTCGCGCTGCGAACCACCCTTCAAGATCAAGACGGCGGCGACGGCGAGGCGATCGAGCCCCTTCGGTGCCCAACGCGGAACCGTCGTGAGGTACGTCCGCGTTCGAGTCGGGGATGGTCGACCTGTCAGGCGTACTGAAGTGCGCAACGGTGATCGCCGACAACGTGGTCGCCAACAGCTACACGCCCGGCGCGGCAACATCTGGTAGCCCTTCCGCTGTCGGGTGGACGCTGACCTCCGACCCACACGGGGGACCGTCGCCGGAAGTGTCGTGTCGCCACTGGATACAGGGTCGGCCCGCTCGCGTGGACAGATCGCGGCACCGCCGGGCGCGATCGAACGTGGCTCAGTGTCCCTGGTGAGCCCGCTCCAAACGGAATGGTTTCGACAGCGACGACCGCGGCGCCGCTGTCGAGTCCGCTCCGGAACTGACGGTGCCCATTCTGATGCCGCTCGAGATGGGTCGGGTGATGCCGTCGCCGACTCCCGACGCGGGCTGCGTTTGCAGCATCGATTCAATGCGGCCTTGGGGTAGGACTCGTACGCCCACTCGGATCTCGAACGGCCTGTCGACTGCGCATCGCGTCGGCGCTCCTGGTCACGGAACTCTGCGGGACGGTCCGCGGAAGCCGTGACGAAGGCGACTCGGAAGCTGTTGCGCGACCTAGTGTCGGCGCCACATGCTCGACCTGGAGGTCCAGTGATGCGGCCACGCCCGGTGCAGTACGCGGCGGGGCTCCTTGCGATGGCGCTGGTCCTTTCGACGTGCGGGGACGACGGCGACGACGCAACACCTTCGACGCCGGCGACGATCACGCAACCGCCGGTCGATGGCGAAGAACCGTCGCCCGCCTCGGTTGCTGCTCGGCTCACCGAGGCCGGACTGGGATGTGAGGACATCCACCCTCCCGATCCTGCGGAGACAGCGGCAACGGTTCGTGCCGGAGCCGGAGGGTGAGCTCGGCGAGTGCACGATCAACGGTCTTCCCGCGGAGATCACGGTGCTCGCCGACGACGAGGCGGTGGAGATGGCCAACGCCCAGCTCGACACCGTCGTGAAGGAGTACCTGAAGGCGTTCGGTATCGAGGAGATCCAGTTCGTCCGAGCAGGACCCGACGATCGAGTGCTGGTGTCAGTCAGCAACCTCGATTCGTCGACACTGGCGATGACCGACGAGCAGAAGGACATCACGATGGACGTGGCGGACGCGCTCGACGGGGAGGTCGTCACGATCGAACCCTGAAACGGAATGCTCGTCGACCTCGCGGCCGAGCCTCGTCAGCGGCAGGTGAAGTGGGCGGGCGTGTCGGGATGGGTCGGGTTGGAGTTGCTGCTTGATGTCGGTCTTGTAGACCAGCGCCAGCTCGTCGTAGCCGGAGTCGGTCTGCCGCGGTCCACCGAGCACGTCGGTGGCGCCGTCGGCCTCGGCCTGCTGCTGGAGGTAGGTCGAGCAGCGACGGGCTCATCTGGCGGGTCGACACGAACTCGCCGTACGTGGCCGGGCACAGGTAGTAGGCGTTGTACGCGCCGACCCAGTCGACGAGGCGATCGCCTTCGACGGGGCCGTTGTCGCCCTCGTTGGCCTGCATCGCGTCCTGGCCCCAACCGCCGTAGATGATGTCGAAGCCGCGGTAGCCGTCGTAGCCCTCGCGGGCCTCGGTCGCCGGGTTGTCGACCGTGTCGGGATCGTCGGGGGCGAAGAAGAACCAGGTGATGGGATCGTCCACGGCGATGCCCGTCTCCTCGGTGGTGCGAGGAAGGACGTCGATGGAGTCGCCCTCGTAGCCGCCCCACGCGTGGTCGTCGTGGTCGCCGCCCCAGATGGCGTCGCGCCCGTCGTCGCCGAACAGGAAGTCGTCGCCCTGGCCGCCGTGGACGATGTCGTCGCCGGCGCCGCCGTGGATGCGAGTCGTGGGCTCCGAGCCCGGCGGGGACGATGCCGTCGCCCGTCCGGTTGACGGGATCGTCGCCGAGGAGTCACGTCGGCGCCGCCGACGGGCGATGCCCTCGAGCACCACCTTGCGGGCCAGCGAGTTCTCGACCCGCGACGGCTCGGTGATGAACGGTGCCCCATCGTGGGTCAGCACGACCTGGTTGCCGTGCTCGACGAACGACGTGCACGTTGCCCTGGTCGCCGAGGATGGCGTCCTCGCCGACGCCGCCGCACAGCAGGTCGCCTGGCGATCGGTGAACGCGCCCGTCGGCTCGCCGGTGAAGAACGGGTCGTCGGGCATGACGAGCGGCGCCGCATGTCGCAGTTCTCCGACACCGGGACGGCACCGGCGCCGCCGTTGGTGTCGCCGGTGTCGTCGAGCTGGCCGTACAGCTCGTCGTCGCCGGCCTGGCCGTGGACGACATCGGAACCGCTCGTGAGGCCGATGGCCGTGATCGAGGTTGGCGATCTGGCGGATCACCCGGTGCTGGTCGACCGTCGCCACCGCGTCGCCGAACACGTGCCCGTAGTCCTGCACCTGCCAGTCGCCCGCGGGCAGCGGCGTGAGCGGGCCGGATCAGCGTCGCGTTGTCACCGAGGACGGTGTCGTGGTCGTCGCCGCCGTACAGGAAGTCCCCGCCGTCGCGCCAGCCGGCGAGCCGTGACGCCGCCGAGCATGTCGTCCTGCTGGCCGTCGCCGAACATGTGGTCGACGGCGGAGTTGCCTTCCATGTCGTCGTCGCCGTCGTTGCCGTGCATCGTGTCGTTGCCGCCCTGGCCCCGCATGATGTCGTCGTCGCCGTTGCCGAACATGGTGTCGTCGCCGTGGACCCGGGTGTCGACGGCGGGCGCCGACGCCCGACTCGATGTCGAGCATGACGATCGTGCGCTGCGATGCCGTCGTTGAAGGTGTTGACCTTCCAGTCGCCTGCGGGCAGCGGCGTGAGCGGGCGCTCGATGACGCCGTTGTCGCCGAGTCATCACGTCGTAGTCGTCGCCACCGTCGCCGCCCGCGGCGGCCACGTCGTCGGTGCCGTACATCAGGTCGTTGCCATCGAAACGGCCGTTGCCGCCTCCGGGCGGGATCCTGGTTGACTCGGCCGGTGCCGCCGATCATGTCGTCCTGGTTGGCGTCGCCCTCCATGACGTCGTCGCCGGCGTTGCCTTCCATGTAGTCGTCGCCGTCGTTGCCGTTCATGACGTCGGCGTTGCCTTGGCCGTACATGACGTCGTCGTCCTCGTTGCCCGCCATCGTGTCGCCACCGCTCACATCGCCGGGGACGTTCGGGTTGGACAGCGAGGCGATGTCGACCAACTGCACCCGTTCGTGCTGGATGCCGCCGTTGAACGTGTTCGGCAGCCACTCGCCAGTCGGTCCGACGACACGTCGGATGATCGCGTTGTCGCCGGCCATCACGTCGAAGCCGGGACCGCCCGACAGCGATCTCGGCCGAATCGAGCCGGCCGTTGGTGCCGCTGAGCCGGGTCGTTGTTGATGCGGCCGGTGCCGCCGACGATGTCGTCGTTGCCGGTCTGACCGAGGATCGTGTCGGTGGCCTCGTTGCCCTCCATGTAGTCGTCGCCCTCGCCACCGACCATTCGTCGGCGCCGCCCTGGCCGTACATCACGTCGTCGGCCGACTGACCGCACAGCACGTCGCCGGCACCGGTACCGGGCGCCGCCGGGGTGCCGCTCGTGCCGACGTCGTAGAGGAACACGGCCCGTGTGATCGACGCGTTGAAGCTGTTGAAGACCCACCCGGCGCCGGCGAGACCGGTGAAGAACGGATCGTTGCGGAGCACCGTGGCGTTGTCGCCCACGACCACGTCGAAGTCGTCGGTGTTGCTCAGCGGCCGCAGGTTCGGATCGTCGTCGCCGAACAGCGTCTCGGCGCCGTCCAGACGGCCGTCGACCGCCGTGGCAGGGGAATCGCTGATCCGGCGGCCAGTGCCGCCGATGACGTCGTCCTGCCCGGACTGGCCGTACACGAAGTCGCTGCCCGCGCCGCCCTCGAGGTAGTCGTCGAGACGGCCGCCCTGCAGCTCGTCGTCGCCGCCCTGCCCGTAGGCGATGTCGTGGCCGTCGCCACCGGCGATGTGGTCGGCGCCGCTGAAGCCGGCGTCCGCCGTCGGCGCCGCCGTCGTGGCGACATCGAACAGCGTGACGCGCCGCCGGATCATGCCGAGCACGTCGTCCGCATCGCCGGCCCGGTCGACGAGATCGTCGGCCGTCCACGCCCCCGCGCGTGCCGAACCGCACGACGTCGCGTTGTCGCCGGCGATGACATCGTGACCGGGTCCGCCGTCGAGGTTGTCGCCCGCATCGGGCAGGGTCGTCTTCGCCGTGCCACCGATGAGGTCGTCCTGATCGGCCTCACCGAAGATGTCGTCGGAGCCGACACCACCTTCGGCGTGGTCGTCACCGTCGCCACCATGGATGGCGTCGTTGCCCGTCTCCCCGTACATGGCGTCGTGACCGGCGTCGCCGAACAGGAGGTCCGGCTGCCCGATGGTGGTCTCGGCGAGCAAGGTCACCACACCGTCAGCGCCAATGGTGGCGTTGTCGCCAGCCAGCGCGTCGTTGCCGTCACCGCCGTACACGTGGTCGCCGAAGCCGTCATCGGCGGTGCCGTCGTCGGCGGTCGTGGCGTCGGGGCTGCCACCGACGAGGTGGTCATCGCCCGCGTCCCCGAAGACGTTGTCGGCCCCGTTGTTGCCGAAGACGTCATCGGTGGCGTTGCCGCCCCGGACAGTGTCGTTGCCGTCGCGGCCGTAGACGTCGTCGTCGCCTTCACCGCCGTCGGCGCGGTCGGCGCCCGTACCGGCGTCGATGTAGTCGTCACTCCCGTCTCCGTTGAGGTCGTCGGCGCCGGCATGACCGCACATCACGTCGTTGCCGTCACCGCCATGCACCTCGTCGTCGCCGTTCTCCAGAGCGATGCGGTCGGCGCCGCCGCCGCCCGTCACGACGTCACGCTCCCCGCTGTGTCGTTCTCCGCCACAGGCTGCGGCGGCGACGGCAGACACGCGTCGTCCCCGTTGTCGCCGAACACCGTGTCGGTGCCGTCGCCGGTGTCGATCTTGTCCTGGCCCATGCCGCCGTACACCTCGTTGGCGCCGTGGCCGGCGTTGATCGTGTCGTGGCCCGGGCCGCCGTGGACGTCGTCGGCGCCGTCGCCGGTGAGCAGCGTGTCGTTCCCACCGTTGCCGTGGACGATCACGTCGGCGTCGTAGATCGGGTCGTTCGGATCGGTCCAGTCGTCCGCGACGGAGTCGCCGAAGAGCCGAACGAGGTCATCACCGTTGCCGGCGACGACCTTGTCGGCGCCACCACCGGTCACGATGAGGTCGCGACCACCCGTCTCGGACCCTGCCTCCTCGGGCCCGAGGTTCTGGGCAGCAGGCGATGAAGAGGAATCCGCCTTCGTCGCCGCTCAGCACGTCGGCGCCTCGGCCGGCCAGCAACTGGTCGTTCCCGTCGCCGCCGACCATGCAGTTCTGGTCGATGGACGCGTCCATCAGCGTGTCGTCGTCCGGCCCGCCGAAGAGCTGGTCGGCGCCGCCGCCGCCCTCGATCGTGTCGTTCCCCTCCTCGCCGGCGAGGAAATCCGTGTTCGGGCCGCCGAGCAGGTAGTCGTCATCTGGACCGCCCGCGATGAGGCCGCCGCCATCGCCCGGAGCGGCTGTGACGATGATCTTGTCCTGTCCACCCTCGGTGCGCAGGTCCGCGAAGTCCTGCGTATCGACGAAGAGGTCGTCGTTGCCCCCAGCCGTCTGCACGTTGACCTGCTTCTCGAACGGCTTGCTGTCCGTCCTCACCACCTGGAAGAAGACGTCCCGGTTGTCGCCCGTCGAGTCGTATCGCACGGTGTGGACCTCGGCCGCTGGGAACTCCTCGCGCCGGTTGTTGTTGACAGTCACCACGATCTCGCTCGGAGCCCCGCTGGCGTCGTGGCGGGCGAACACCTTGATCGTGTCCGGCTCGTTCGTCGGGACGCCACGCTCGGTGCCCGTCGTGATCTCGAGGCTGCCGTTACCGTCGAGCTCCGCGACCTTCACCCTCGTCGCTGCGGGCTCGCAGAGGTCGCTCTTCGTGAGGAACGTGTGCGACGCGAACGTCTTCCGGATCGTCGGGATGATCGGAAGATCGATCTCACCGGTGATGTGGACGCCGAAGTCGGCCTCGGAGTCGGGTGCGCCTCCAGCAGTGCGCAGCCGATGCCGTCGATCGCCGGGCGCAGCTTCCCGTCACCGCCAGGCGGGGCCGGGACCGTGAGCCGCACGTCGGCGAACGGACCGCCCGTGATCCGGGCGATGCCGAGGCCAGCTGCCGCGGAGAGCCCGACGGTGCTGAAGAGGCGGACCACGGGCCCGTCCCCGGGGTTCTGCGAGGTAGATCCCGTTGAGCACGTCGGCCGCTCCGCCGCCGTTCAGGGCGTCGATGATCCCCCTCGTGTCGAACCCACCCTTGAGCCGGACCGTTGCCTCGACATCGCCGTCGATCTCGATCGAGAAGACGAGGATGCTCACGATCGGGATGTTGACGTGCTGCCTGGGGCCGAGCCGCTCCGTGTCGAACGTGAACAGCTCGACGTCGCGCCCCAGGAGCAACCCAGCGAGGGTGCCAGGATCCCGCAGCACAGGGAAGTCGAACCCGAATCCGCCCTCACCAGGCGTGATCGCGCCGTTCGCCTTGCTGAGGAACGTGTTCATCGCCTCCTCGCACGGCTCACACATGTTGACGATGGTGCCGATCTGGGCGAGATCGACGGGCAGGCCCTCTTCTTGCAAGGCCGTCTCTCCGACCAGCGTGATCGAGCCGAGCTCGACCGTGCCACCGCCGACCATGCCGATCGCGTCATCGATCACCACGAGCTTCTCGATCAGCTTGCGCAGTTCTGGGCTGAAGCCCCTGTACTCGGCAAGCCGAAGCAACGAGGTGTCTCCCTGCCCGAGGACCTTCGACAGCTCGGACAGGCCAGGAATCGGTTCGAGCAGTGGTGACATCGCCGTGCGGATCGGGTGGGTGATCTCGCGGAGCAGCTTGGCCGCAGCCGCGATGTCTTCTCCCACCAGCTTGCTGGTGTCGATCCTCATGTTCTCGAGCGTGATCCGAAGATCGTCGCTCTTGACGTCCGCGCCGGCGAGCGGCCAGTTGATGTCGAGGTCACCCTCGACATGCGAAATAGGGCTGTCGTCCGTCGTCTTCAGGTGCCAGCGGGCATCGAACGCGGCACCGTCGAACCCGAACGCCGGCGCGGCGCCGCCGAGATCGACCGTCAGGTTGCCCCGGAAACCGGGTTGGCGGACGGGAGCGGCCTCGATGACCAACGCCCCGAGGTCGACGGTGATGGTCTCCGTGCGGAGCGTGATCTGGGGCGTCAGCACGAGCTCGTGGGCGTCCCCAGGCGCAGGCTCCAACCGCAGTCCCTGCGCGTCGGCGACGATGCCGACGTCGACGGTCCAGCCCAACGCAACGTCGAGCGTCCCGCCCCGGGGCAGGAAACCAATCGACGGCAGCCCCAGCGATGTGAACGGAACCTCGCCGGTCTTGCTGCCCTGCACGGTGACCCGGAACCGGATCGACGTGACGTCGCCGATGCTGGTGCACTCGCCGCAGGCGATGTCGATGTTCAACAGCTGATCTTGATCCGTGCCGCCCAGCGCCATGTCGACCGATCGAATCCTCTCCGTGATCACCGAAACGGCATCGTCATTGCCGGGAGTGAAGCTGCCGAAGCCGCCCAGCCCGGCCAAGCCGGCGAAGACGTCCTCCAGCCCCTGGGTCGGTGTCGCGCCGAGGAAGGGCACGGCTGCCGCGTTGGGGCGCTGGCCGTAGGCACCACCCGGACCCACCGTCGACGTCAGCGGCGTGAGCAGACTGGCTACACCGCCCAGGCTCTGGGCGATAGCCGAGCCGTCGGCCGCGACCCGATCGCTCCAGCCCACCGAGGCCAGCGTGGCGCCGCAGACGGTGGCCATCAGGATCACGATGCGGAGGCTCCTGGATCTCCCCCTGGCCCGCGTGGCAGGAATGGTGGTCCGCGACCTGTGGTGATGACCGAGCACGCCCGCTCTCCCTTCACGCTGGCTCACCGGAGCCCTTCGTGTGGAGGCGAGCATCGTCCAGCCGCGTCAGCGAGACGTCAGCGAGTCACCTCGCTGATATCGGCCGGAGCCAGCTCGGCCGCCGCCGCCCATCGTCGGACGTGGTCGGCGTTCGGTGCGCGACACATCCACGTCAGGGTGTCGTCGCGGCCGTCGTCGGACCCGCAATCCATCACGTCGACCTCGGGGAAGCGCCGTGCGGCGATCTCCATCGCGTGCCGCCGAACCGTCTCACCCAGCGGCAACGTGCGGAACGAGTAACGGGGCATCAGGCGAGGTCTCCTCGTGTCTCGCCATGATGATCAGACCTCGCCGTCAGCGACGCATCAGCCGGTCGACCCCGTCAACTCCGGCTCGGCGACGGCTCGATCGAGTGCGGCGAGCAGCTCGAGCGTCGCGCTGCTGGGCGTGACCCCGAGGCCGGCGAGGGCGCTGAGGCAGGCGTCGAGCGCGCGGCGGGCGCCTCGGGTGTCATGCAGCGCAAGAAGTGCTCGGGCGAGCAGCTGATAGGCGGGCTCGTGGGCGGAGTCGGCGGTGAGGGCGTGCTCCGCGGCGCGGCTCGCCTCGTGGGCGGCTCGCTTGGCGAACAGCAGCTCGCCGGCCCGCAGCGCGGCGACGACGTACCGGTTCGTCCACTGGCGCTGCTCGTCGCGGGCCCATTCGACATCACCGATGTCGTCGTACGGATCGCCTCGCCACAGCGGCAGCGCCGCCTGGTAGGCAGCGAGCGCGGCGGCGGGGTCGCCGCTGCGTTCGGCGGCGTCGGCGGCGTCGAGGTGCGCGGCGAGATCCCAGACATCGCACCGCAGCCGGTCGCTGGAGACCAGCGTGAGCGTGTCACCCCTCGTGCGCAAGAAGTAGCTCGGTTCGGTCCGGGGACGGTTGGGCTCGAGGATGCCCTGGAGGTAGTTGAGGGTGACGCGCAGGTTGTGCCGAGGATCGGCGAGCTCCGGCCACAGCGCATCGGCGGCGACCTCGCGCCGGACGCGGCGGCGGGCGACGAGCAGGCTCAGCAGTTCGCGCACCCGGCGGCGGGCGAGGTCGCGGTGCTCGACGATGAGGTCGTCGCGTCGCAACTCGAGGGGCCCGAGGACGGAGATCGTCAGCCGATGAGTCGGCGCTGCTGGTACCCGGGCGGCGAGCTGGGTGACTGCCGGCATGAGCGCCGGCGTCGCCCCGACGATGACGATGCGCTGCAGCGCCGGACGCAACGAGTCGCCGAGGGCATCGAGCGAGCGCGGGGTGTGGGGGATTGCCCGCGCTGATCCCCGCTGCGGCGAGCTCGGCCAGCCAACGCAGAGGGAGGTGGGCGCGGGCGAGTCCCGGTTCGGGCCAACGCAGTGCCCGCAGCGTCGTGATGTCGCCGCGGCGGGCCGCTTCGAGGGCGCGGGCGAGCTCGATCCCGACGCAATGCGTCGGGCTGAGTGTCTCGGCATCCCACGCCTGTCGTCGCTGCGGCAACAGCAGGTAGGGCAGCGCAACCGCGGCGCGGTCGCGCCAGTACCAATTGTCCGCTCTGCCCGGAATTATGTGGGGGTCATCAACGAGCAGCGCGGTCGCCGCGACGTCGTCACCGTCGGCGATGGCGACCGACGCGGCGGCGATCAGGTGCAGGATCTGCACCAGTGCTCCCGGCATCTCGGCCAGCAACGGGGTCGTCTCGTCGAGCAGCTCCTGCGCTCGTCCACGGTCACCGAGCCAGGCCAGGTGGGCGGCGAGCTCGAGGGCGACTTCCACGTGGAGGTAGCGATTGCCGATGGCGCGGAAATGCCGCTCCAATGTGGGGAGGTGGTCGCGGACGTGGTCGACGCGGCCACGGAGCCAGGCGATCTGGAGACGGGCAAGCACGGTCCGCGCGTCGGGATCCGTTGTGATCGGCGATGCGGCGCCGTCGAGCACGAGCTCGGCGCGGTCGAGATCGCCGGCCCGCCGATGGGCGACGTGGCGGAACCAGTCGACGGTCGCCGACCAGCCGTCGTCGAGCACACCGTCCTGCACGTCCGACAGCGCCGCGAGGACGCCGGCGGAGTCGGCGTTGATGTGGGCGATCGCCGCCGTGCCGATGCTCAACAGCGTCGCCGCCGGGGCGGAACCGGCGGCGGCCAGAACGGTCACTCGTTCGTACAGCTCGGCCACGCCGGCGACGTCGTTGGCCCACCATCGGATCAGCCCGTCGTGGAAGATGACGGCAATCTCGCCGTCGACGTCGCCGGCCGCCCGGAATCCGGCGGTCGCGGCGGCGAGCAACGGCGGCGCGTCGAGCGGGAGACGGGAGGTCAGTTCGATCGCCGCGGCGAACTGGGCAGCCGGCTGCTGCCGGTACGCCGGCGGCAACATCCGGTACCAGCGCCCGAACGACGCCCCGTCGCCTCGCGACAGGGGCTCGATCTCGACGGCGCGGACGGTCGCCATCACCTCGTCCCACGCCTGCGCCTCCACGAGCAGGCCGATCGCCGTGTCGTAGCGGCCGGCGTCCCGATGCACCTCCGCCGCCAGTCGTCGGCAGGCGTCGGCTTCGCCATCGGTCAACCGGCGCCGCAGCACCGGGCCCCAGAGCGGGTGCAACGTGACCCACCCACCGCCAGTGCGCTCCACGAGCGGCACACCCGCGACGAGTGCCTCGACGCCATCGACACCCGGTACGACCGCCGCCGCAACTGCATCATCGCCCCCGCCTGCCGCGGCGAAGCGCGCCAACTCATGGGTGCGGGCGTCACCGATCGTCGCCAGCACTTCCTCCCACACGTACTCGAAGACGAGGTCCGCGCCCGCCGTCGCCGCCAACTCGGCAACCGCCGGCCAACCACCAGAGGACGACAGGACCGTCACATCGACACCGCGGGCCTCGGCAAACAAAGCCAACTCCGGCCCGTCGAACAAGAGATCAGATTCCACGATCCGCTCGAGCTGTTGACGGGCCGCGAGGCGGGCGACCGGAACCGGCACCGGCGCACGCGACGCCAACACGAGATGACCGTTGCGCGGCAGCTCGGCCACCACGCGCGCCAGCACGTCGGCGCCGTCCGAGTCGGGGGGAATCTCATGAACATCGTCGAGCACCAGGCAGACGCGGCTCGGAGCGGCAAGCCACACCGCCCGCATCACCGCATCCAGCGATCCACACTGGTCACACCCAGCGCCTCACCGAGACCCGCCAGCAACACACCGGCATCGGCATCCGCCGGCTCACACGAGAGCCACACATCCCGGTCGCCAGACCGACGCGACGGGTCCGACATCGCCGACACCAGCAATGCCGTCTTGCCGAACCCGGGGCCGGCAACCATCGTCACGATCCGCCGTTCCCATCGTCGCGCGAGCGGCGCGAGCAGCCTGGAGCGCGCCACCATCCCGCCGGGCAACGCCGGCGGCTGCAACCGAAACGGCCCGCCCACGGCCCGGAGAGTACTCCCGACCCACTCACCATTCGATCATCAGGTGGGCCGGCCGGACGTCACCGGTCCCTGCTGACGTTCCGCTGATCGCAAACTCCGATGATGCTCAGGACGGGAGGGAGCGGGTGACCCCGCCGACCGTCGGGCGGTGGCCCGAAGCACCTGTTCTCGCGTGTTCGCGGTCGTTCACCGAGTTCGGCGGGACCATCGAGGATCGAGGAACGGACCCGACCCATCCAGCACGGTGGTGCGTTCGCGTGTTCGCGGTCGGTTCACCGAGTTCGGCGGGACCATCGAGGTCGGAACGGACCCGACCCAGTCCAGCGCGGTGGTGCCGATTCAGGCGCCCAACATCGACACCAACCACAAGAAGCGCGACGAGCACCTGCTGCCGATTCAGGCGCCCAACATCACACCAGCCACAAGAAGCATCCGCGACGCCGACTTCCTCGACGTCGAGCGCTTCCCCACACTGACGTTCCGGAGCTCAGGTGTGCGCGAATTCGACGGCGAGGGTGTCCTCCGCCTCGACGGCGATCTCACGATACGTGATGTGACCAGGACGGTATCGCTGGACGTCGAGTACCTGGGCTGGAGCGACGATCCGTGGGGAGGCAAGCGAGCCGGCTTCTCCGCCCGCACGGAGATCGACCGGGACGACTTCGGCGCCAACTGGAACGTGGTGCTCGAGACCGGCGGCCTGCTGGTCGGCAAGCGAGTGCTCGTCGAAATCGAGATTGAGGCGCTTCTGAGGGACGAGTAGGAGGGACCGAACAGACTCGTATTGGGCTGCTTGTTTCAGGACGGGATCGACCTCAGTACCTGGCGTACAGCTTGGCAAGCTCGTAGAACGCGCGTTTGCGCTGCCACCCGAGAGGGTTGTCGGCTTCGGCCGCGTCGTCTGTCTCCACTGCGGCAACGACACCGAACGATGCCATGTCGAGGTCAAGACCAGGCGTGGCGTCGTGCAGGTAGACGGGTTCGATGAACACGAAGCAGAACGCTCCATGGATGGCGGCGGCGTCAAAGGCGCGGAGATGGGTCGCGAGTGACTGGGCCTGGATCTCCTCGTCCCGGATGGTGGCGCCCGTGATGCGCGGCGGCCTCGTGGTCCAGTCGACGACGTCGGCGCCGTATTCGTGGGCGCCGAGGTTGTTGGTCACACAGCCGAACTCGGTGGCGACGACGGGCTTGTCGAAGTGCTGGAAAGCACCGAGATGACTGACGATCGAGGTCGCATCGATCGGTCGCAGGTACACATCGAGGCCGACCAGATCGAACATGTCCCGCCAATTCACCTGTTCCCAGTACCCGGCCCCATAGGTGATTGGACCGCCGAACTGCGCTCTGGCTTCGGCCTCGGCGGCGCGCAAATGTTCGTTCAGGTCCTCCGCTACGGAGCTCGGCGCCGACGCCTCGGCGAGCAGCTGCTCCATCCGATCCGCGACAGTCCTGCCCTCAACGATCCCCGACATGAACAGGCTCAGCTCGGCGCCGACGCTGACTGTGACTCGCCCAAACCGGCGACGCAGCAGCTCGGCGGCGCGCGCGACCTGTCCGAGGTGGTCCAGATGGTCGGCTCGGGTCGCGCCGATCAACCGGGGCTGGATCCACGGGCTGAGACCGCGTTCGAGCGCGAGCGACGCCGCGACCATCAGACGATCCACGTCGGTGCCATAGAGCTGCACGGCATTGCAGTGGAGCTCGGCGGCGATGACGTCCATGTCCCGTCGCATGTGACCGTCGATGTCGTACCGGTGCGTCGAGAGCCGGCCGGGCCCGTCACCAGCGTCGTAGCGGGTGCCGACGTCATAGTTGATGCCGCGCAACGTCAGGGACACGCGCCGCTGCTCATGGTGATGTGCTCGAGGTGAGCGGTGGGTGGGCTGTCCGGCGCCAGGTCAGGAGGGCGTGGCTGGCGCCGGCAGCCCACACGCCAGTCCGGCCACGATGACCGTGGTGAGGATCGACGCCTCGAGTGGGGCATGGCCGAGCAGTGCCTGCGAGGGCGCGGCGCAGGCAGCGAGCCACCCGATGCCGACGGCATGCAGCCACTGCGTGGCCGGTGGGGTGGTTGCGGCCGCGGCGACCAAGAGGGCGACGACGGGGATGGCCTGGATGCCGTGGACGCCGAGCCCGTGGGACAACAGCAGGTTGCCTTCTCGCCGATCTCGCGTCCTGAGTTGATGCTCATCACGATCCGACGGCGAACGAGAGTCCGACGGCGGCGACGCCGTAGCGGATCCCGAGACGCAACACGGGTCGATCGGCCACACGTCGGAGCGGAAGAAGCGCAGCCCGAGAACGACGAACAAGATGGTGTTCGACAAGGCGGTGAGACCGAAGATGATGCCGGCGATGACGTCCAGATGGCCGCCCTCGTCGGTGAAGCGGGGATCGAGGCCACGAAACGCCTGGAGCGACTCGAGCACCAGCCCGTACACGGCGAAGACGTAGAAGCCTCGCCGCCAACGGCGTCGTGGCGTCGGCGCGTAACCCGCCAGGGGCAACAGCAGCGCGACGGTGATGGTGAACACACCCACGCCGAAGCAGAAGGTGGCGGCATCGAGCAGTTTGCCTTCGGGCGGGATGAACCGGCCGCGCACGGCAACGCCGACAAGACACACCAGTCCCAGCACCAGGCCAGCCGCCCCCACCGCTGACAGGCCGGGCTCGCCCGCCCAGGCGGTGCGGACGGCGGCCGCAACCATCGCTCGACGCCGCCCCGCCGGGACCGAGGAGGGTGCTCGGTGTCGTCGTCCTGATTCGGCCCTTCGCATGCGGGCTTGTCCGTTCGTATTGCGGGATTCAGGCGCCGGTTGCGGCGGCGGTGTCCTGGTGCAGGTTGAGCAGGTTGCCGCAGCCGTCCTCGAACACGGCGTCGATTCCCCCATAGCCCATCGCCCGAGGCTCGGACACGAACACGACACCTCGCTCGAGCAGCTCGCGGTAGCTGCGCTCGCAGTCATCGGTGGTGAACGACACCGCCGGTGTGCCGCTCTCCCGTCGGGCCGCCTGCAGCACCTTGGCCGCGTCGTCGAGCCGTGCCAACAGCAACGCGGTGCCGTCACGATCCTGTGGTGACACGACCGTCACCCAGCGTCCGCTCTCGCCGTAGGCAGCGTCCACTTTGACCTCCAAGCCGAGCATCGCGGTGTAGAAGTCCCGGGCACGCTCCTGGTCGTCGACGAACACGTCGACGATGCCGATCCTCATGGTCTGGCCTCCTTGCGCTCGTTCTCGTCGGGAGTTTTCGTCGATGGTGGGGGCGGCGCCGGGTACCCGGGGTCGTCCCTGGCTTGGTGCTGGCGGAGGTAGCGCTCCACCTTTCTGTTCTCCCAGTCAGCTCCGAACAGGCCGCCGATGCCGACCAGGACGATGGCGGCGACGGCGACAGCGAGCCCGACGCCGAGCATCGGCCAGTAGAACCACAGGCTCTCGGTGCCGTCGGCCATGTCGATGGCGAACCACATCAGACTGAGCACGGCGTAGATGCCGAGGATCGTGTAGAGGATTCGTAGCCGGCGAACCCATCGTTGCGCGTCGGCCCTCAGCTGCTGGGGGTCGGGTTGGGGTTGTGGCGCGGGAACGCCGCTCGACACTGTCGTGTGATCAGCAGGTGGTTGTGGGCCGCTCATGGTGTAGCCCGGGTGCTGAGGGTGATCCATCCGGTGGTGGCCACGACGGCGAGGGCGGCGAGCACGGCGAGGTGGCCGCTGGGGCTGCCGAGGTCGAGCCACGGTTCTTGGATCGAGCGCACGACATGGGTGAGCGGCACCACGTTGGCGATCGAACTCATCGGGTCTCCCATCGCGTCCGGTGGTGGGCCGGCGCCGCCGAGCAGGAAGAACGGGAAGAACAGCAGCATCCCGAGGCCTTGGGCGGACCGGGCGCTGGGCATCGACCAGGCCCACGGCGATGCCGATGCTGATGAACGTGAACGCGCCGAGCAGCGTGCCCACGGTGACGCCGAGGAGGTTGTCGGGTGTCGGCAGGCCGTAGACGAGGTGGCCGGTCACCAGCAGGACGGTGACGGCGACGGCGGTGATCACCATGGCCACCAGGATCCAGGCCGCAGGGAGCGCCCAGCGCGGGTAGCGGCTGACGTCGAAGCGGCGCAGGATCCCACGCTCGCGGTAGGTGGCGAGGTGGACGGGCAGCATGACCAGGCCGATGGCGGCGATGACCACCCCGATGTAGGCGGCGACGTAGTAGTCCGACGGGAGGGCACCTTCGAAATTGGGATCGTCGTCGTCGAACACCCCGCCCAAGATCAACACCGTGAGCACGGGGAAGGCGAACACGAAGGTGAGCACCATCGGCTCGCGCACGAACAGCTTCAGCTCGCTCACCGCCAGCCGGATCAGGGCGACGCATCACGACGCTCCCTCGAGGGAGCGCTCGGCGGCCGCGTCGGGGCCGCGGTCGGCGGTGGCGCTGTCGCTGATCAGGGCGATCAGCGCGTCTTCGAGGTCGGGGTGGTGGACGCGCAGGTCGGGTGGGCCGAGGCGGTCGTCGCCCAGCACCGCGGCGCACACCGGCGCGATCAGCTGGCTCGTGCCGACGACCCGGATCCGGTCGCCGTCGCGTTGCACCGCGTCGACCCCGGGCAGGGCCGCCAGGGCGGTCGGGTCGAACCACACCGGCGGCGTGAACGTGACGGTGGTGGTGCGGGTGTGGCGGGCGATCAGCTCGGCCGGGGTGCCGGTGTCGACGATGCGGCCGGCGCGCATCACCGCCACCCGGTCGCAGAGCGCTTCGGCCTCGTCCATGAAATGGGTGACCAGCACGACCGTCGTGCCCCGGTCGCGGACGTCGCCGATGGCGTCCCACACGTCGCTGCGGGCAAGCGGGTCGAGACCCTGGGTGAGCTCATCGAAGAACACCACCCGGGGCTGGTTGAGCAGGGCGAGAGCGATGAACAGGCGCTGACGCTGACCTCCTGACAGCGAGGCGAAGCTCGAGCGCCGCAACCCGGCGAGCTTCCACGTGTCCAACAGCCGCGTCGGCGGCATGTCGATCCCCGTCACCGAACAGCCGCACCGCCTCGTCGACCCGCAGCCGGTCCGGCAGCGCCGAAGCCTGCAGCTGGCTGCCCACCAGCACCCGCAGCCGCGAGCCGGTCGGTCAGTGGATCCACGCCGAGCACCCGCATCCGGCCGCCGTCGGGTCGGCGCAGACCCTGCAGGCACTCCACGGTGGTCGTCTTACCCGCCCCGTTGACGCCGAGGATGCCGAAGATCTCACCCTCGCTCACCGTGAACCCAACGTCGTCGACAGCCAGATGAGCGCCGTAACGCTTCATCAACCCCTCCACCTCGATCACCGCGGTCACCGATGGCCTCCCCGGCGGAGTGCCCTGTCCGGAGGGTCTGGATCACCTGCGAGCCGAGCTGTCATACCGGATCATCAACGCCGATCGCAGCCAACTCGATTCGCATGTCAACCTTCCTGTTCTGCAGCCTTGTCCACACCGGAGCGGGCTCTGGCGCGCGTCCAGTACACCGAGCAATCTGGGACACGACGCACGCAGTGTCGAGGCAATACACCGGCAACTCGGCGGCAATATCGGAGAGGCCCGTGAGTGGATCGACGCACCTACAATCGATGCTCTCCATCGCCGTAGGTGTGGCTGAGGAGGTCGGCACGACTCGGGCTCAGCAGTGAGTAGCAGCCAGACGTTCGGGGCGATGTTGCGCGGGTTCCGATGGCAGGCGCGACTGACCCAGGAGGAGTTGGCGGAACGGGCCGGCGTCAGCGTGCGAACCATCCGCAATCTGGAGAGCGAACGTTTGAGGAGTCCCCGGCTCTCGTCGGTCCGAGCCCTGGCCGACGGCCTCGGTCTCCAGGCCGAGGAGCGGAGACGGTTCGACCTGCTCGCCGGTCTCGACGTGGCGGCGCGACATGCGGCGGCATTGACCACGGGTGGCTCGATCCCGGTGCCGTTGTCACCCCTCTTTGGTCGGGACTCCGAAGCGTCGCGGCTCGTCGAGGTCGTGCTCGGCAGGACCACGCGCCTGATCACACTCACGGGGCTGGCCGGCATCGGGAAGACCCGCCTCGCCCTGGCCGTCGCCGAGGGCGCCGCCCGGCGGGGTCGGCGAACGTGGTGGGTGCCGCTGTCGGGTGTCGGCGAGTCGAAGTACGTGCTCGACGCCGTCGCCGGCGCCCTCGGCGTCTCCGAGGTCACGGTCGAGGCGATCGGCATCCGATTGGGCGGCGCAGCCGGCGCTGCTGGTCGTCGACAACCTCGAGCACCTCGATGGCGTCGGTGACGTGCTCACGGACCTGCTTCGGCGGGTTCCCGAGGTGACGGCGCTGGTGACGAGCCGGGCGCCGATCGGGCTTCCCGACGAGCAGGCGTGGCCGGTTCGGCCGTTGGCGGTACCGGCCGACCACGAGAGCGGCGTGGAGGAGCTCACGGCGGTTTCCTCGGTCGAGCTGTTCGTCGATCGCGTCCGCCGCGCCACGCCCGCCTTCGATTTGACCGGCGACGCCGCTCCGGTGGTGGCCGAGGTGTGTCGGCGTCTCGACGGGTTACCGCTGGCGTTGGAGCTGGCCGCCGGCAGTTGGCGAGTGCTCGGGGCCCGCGGCGTGCTGGATGCGATCAGCGCCGATCCGCTCGACGTGCACGATCTTCAGGGCGCCCGGCCCGCCGTCCACAGCTCGGTGCGCAGCGCGCTGGCGGCCAGCCATGGCCTACTCACAGACGAGACACGGCACGTCCTGCACGGCCTTTCAGTCTTCCGTGGCGGCTGGACGCTCGAGGCCGCAACCGAGGTGGTCGGCCGGGGGCCGCTGCTCGATCACCTCGACCGGTTGGCGGCGCTGGGTCTGGTGGAGACCCACGATGACACAACCGGCCGGCGCTTCTCGATGCTGCCCACGATCCAGGCATTCGCCGGCTCCTACGCCAGCGACGCGAGGATCGCCGACACCTTGGCCCTTCGCCACGCCGAATTCTTCCACCGGTGGGTCGCAGATCTGCAGACCGAACTTGCCGCGGCCAGCACGATCGTGCAGCAACGTCTCCGCGCCGATGGCGACAACTTACGGGCCGCGCTCGAGTGGTTCGCGCAGAACGATGCGGCAACAGGCTTGGCGTTCGCCAGCGACCTCTTTCGCTACTGGGGCTTCCGCGGCAGCGCGGACGAGGGCCTCGCGTGGTACGACACACTGCTGCAGCGGGCCGGTGCGGTCGAACAGGCGCCGCGGGCTCAACTCTACGCCTCCTTCCTCGCCCACTATGGCGGCCACCCCACGGTGTCCCGCCGCCTCGCCGAGCAGAGCGTCGAGGGGTATCGACGTCAGGGCGACGCCCAAGGCGTCGCCGTGGCCGTGGGCGTCCTGGGCGACCTCGACCTGTACCGGGCGCTCGAGGAGTCGGTGCGGCGCAGTCGAGAGGCGGCTGTGAGCCTCGAGCCGACGAGCGACTCCTACTACCTGTCCTATGTCTTGGTCAACCTCGCCTCGGGTCTGGCTCAACTCGGCGACCTGGCCGAGGCCGAGCGCACCGTCCGGCGGGCGATTGCCGTCGCCCGCCAGCACGACCACCCGTACCGGTTGGCAGTGGGGTTCCGGGTCCTGGCCAACATCGTGCGGCTTCGGGGCGACCTGGTCGCGGCCGATCGCATCTACGCCGAGTCCGATTCGCTCGTGACCGGGCTTGACGAGCCTCGCTTCGGCGCCACCTGGTTCGCCGAGTGGGCGGTGGTGGCCGCCGGTCTCGGTGACATCGAACGGGCCCGCCACCTCGCCGCGGTCGCCCTCGCCACGGCGACCCAGCGGGCGGCTAGCTCGGTCATGGGATGGGCGCTGTGGGCGGAGGGCGAGGTGCGGCTCGCTGCGGGCGAGCAGGCGGCAGGATCCTTCGCCAGCGCGCTCACGCAGATGCGACGCCACAGCACGCCGCTGCGGCGCGTCGAGGTGCTCACCGGCTTGGCGCTCGCCGTCGACGAGCCCGAGATCGCGGCCGCTGCTGCCGCCGCCGCGGTCGCGGTGCGTGACGAGCAGCACATGGTGCTTCCGCCCGGCGTCGCTGCTCGGCTCGACGAGACATGGAAGCGGTGGGCATCGATCGTCGGCACCGACCGATGGGCGCAGCAGGTGAGCGACTTGTCCGCACGACCGCACGACGAGCTTCTGGACCTGCTCACCCGTGGCCCCGCAGCCCAAGCTCCATGACCGGCACGTGACGACGGCTGCGCCGAGCGCGCGCGATCTACGTCGACTCAGGACCTATCGGCGAGGGCGGTGTCATCAACGATGAGCTCCCCGAGATCGATGGTGAGATCCCGCTTCCCGACTGGGACGTGTTCGACGACTCCGCCCTCACCGATCTCGACGAGGACCTGCGGGCCGCCTTCCGAGCCCGAGCGGTCCCCGAGCCGGTGCGCGTCGCTACCGATCCGCAGCACGTCTCTGACGAGCTCGTCGGCGGTGTCTCGGACGTGTGCTGTCCATGCCGCCCGGTCGTCGGGTGCGGCGCGTGAAACGTGCCGAAGTCGCCGATGAACAACTGCCGACCTCGTTGGTGTGTCCACGCTGCGGCGGCGGCGAGGTCGCTGCGGACGTTCTCCAGTTCGGTTGGTGTGCCCCATCGCGTGCCTAGTGTCCCGGAAGGATGTTCCGCCAAGAAACCGGCAACGCCGAGTTGTGCGAACAGCATCGTTGTCGAGGACGTCTTACAGAGATGGTGGGTCTGTCGCGCGACGGGATCGACCCTGTGCTCGCGAACTGGGCGGGAATCGTCGAAACGGCTATCTGGCGCGGAGAGTTCGCATATGGGACTTCGCGCCCAGATTGGTTGGGTCGCGTCGGGCGCGGCAGCGGTACGTGTCATGGCGTCGCTATCCGGTTGTCGGCCCAGGTGAGCTGAGTCCCGTCGGGAGTCACTGCACCGGTTCGCCGATGCCGAACAGGTTGCCGTCGAGGTCGCGGAACCAGGCGGCCCGTTCACCTCGTCCCCCTTTGCTCGGATAGTTGCCGGCGACCTCGGCGATGCCGTCGACGGTGGTCAGGCCGGGCAGGTCGACGTCCTCGAACACGATCCCGCGGCGTCGCAGCTCGGCGACGGTGGCGTCGAGGTCGTCGACGTCGAACGCCATCTGCGTGAACGTGCCGGGCGAGCTGCCGGCCGACTCGAACAACGCGAACTCTCCGCGCCCGCAGCGGTAGAGCAGACCGCCCGGTCGCTCTTCGCTGGGCTCCAGATCGAGCTTGCTGGCGTAGAACCGTCGGGCACGGTCGAGGTCTTGGACCGGGATGCGGGTCGCTACCTGGGCGTCTTTCAACATGCTGTTCCCTTCTGGTCGCCGGTCAGCGCTGCTCGATCGCGAACGTGTTCCCGTCGGCGTCGCGGAACCAGGCGACCTTTCCGTCGGTCATCGTGTGGATTCCTTGCTCGTCGGTGTCCAGTGCGGCGTCCTCGTACTGCTCGAAGCTCACGCCGCGTGATCGCAACTGGTCGACGACCAGCTCGACGTCGGGTACCCGCCAGGTGGCCAGCGTCGCCGTCGACGTGCCGGGGCGGGCGGCGGACGGGTACACGTGGAGCAGCGTGCCGTCGCCGCAGCGGTACACGCAGCTGCCGTCGTCGCCGTTGGTGCCGGACAGCCCGAGCTTGTCCTCGAAGAACGTTCGTGCCTGCGCCATGTCGGACACGGCGATCGACGGGTCGACCCTGAACTCACCCATCCTCACCGCGTCGGAGGTCCCGGACGTCACCGCTGCTCGGGAGGATCGCCGCAGCAGGAGGCCGGCGACGACGGCGAGCACGACGGCGACCGCCGCGCTGCATGCGGCAGCGATTTGGAGCCCGTTGGTGAACGCCGCGCGGGCGGCGTCGACGAGGTCGGCGCCGAGCGCGCCGGGCAGGGTGTCGGCTGACGCAACGGCGCCGCCCAGCGTGTCACGAGCCGTCTCGGAGATCGACGTGGGCACTCCCGCGGGCATCGCGTCGGCCAGGTCGCTGCGGTACACCGCGGTGCCGATGCTGCCGATCACGGCGACCCCGAGTGCGAGGCCGAGCTCGGAGCCGGTCTCGGAGATCGCCGATGCCGCCCCGGCCTGCTCCGGCGGCGCGGCGCCCACGATCAGATCGGTACCCAACGTCACCGCCGGAACGATGCCCAGCGAGAACACCACTGATCCTGCCACCAGGACGGCGAGATCCGCTGACTGATCGACCCGGGTCAGCAGTGCAAAGCCCCCGGCGGCGAGCACGAGACCGGCCGACACAACGAGAGCGGGGCTGGTTCGGCGCGCGAGCAGCGGGGCGAGCATCGACCCGGCAACGCTTCCGCCCGCCGCGGGGAGCAACCACACTCCCGCCTCCAGCGGCGACAGGCCCTTCACGAGCTGTAGGTACTGCGCCAGGAACAGGTACGTCCCTGCCCACGCAAACAGGGCGAAGGTCTCGGCGGTGAGGGACGCGCTGAACGCAGGCGCGCCGAACAGCCGAAGGTCGATCAGCGGATCGGCGAGCGCCCGCTGGCGGAGCACAAAGACGACACCGACCGCCAACCCGGCGGCGATGGACAGCACCGACAGGGCGCCCACACCGTGCTCGGCGATCTGCTTGAGGCCGTAGATGACGGCGAGCACTCCCACCAGCGAAAGCGCGGCGCTGACGAGATCGAGGCGGCCAGCGCCCGGATCGCGGTACTCCGGCAACAGCGCCGGGCCGAGCAGCAGCAGGGCCAGCATCGCGGGCACGGCGATCAGGAACACGGACCCCCACCAGAAGCGCTCCAGCAGCGCCCCGCCGAGCACCGGGCCCACCGCCGTCCCCGCCGAGAACACCGCCGCCCACACTCCGATGGCGAGACCCCGTTGCTTCGGGTCGACGAACATGTGCCGGATCAGAGCCAGGGTCGAGGGCAGCAGGGTCGCCCCGGCCACGCCGAGCAGGGCGCGGGTCGCGATGAGCATTCCGGCGCTGTTGGCGAAGGCGGCGATCACCGACGCCACCCCGAACGTCGCCGCCCCGGCGAGCAGCAGGCGACGGCGC
Source organism: uncultured Acidimicrobiia bacterium (assembly GCA_963839695.1). GTDB lineage: Bacteria > Actinomycetota > Acidimicrobiia > Acidimicrobiales > Ilumatobacteraceae > JALZMG01. The sequence goes on from CAWIVW010000020.1 coordinate 61,363, forward strand.
CCGATCCGGTCCCCGAGCGTGCCCATCGTGATCAATGAGCCGGCGACGAGGAAGCCGTAGATGTCCACGATCCACAGCAGCTCGGCGCTGCTGGGCTGCAGGTCGGCGCTGAGGTGGGGCACGGCGAGGTGCAACACGGTGAGGTCCATCGCCACCAACAGCGTCGGGAGGGCCAGCACCGCCAGTCCGGCCCATTCGCGCCGCGTCGCACGGGGCGGTGGGCGGTCCACCGGCCGGCCCAACCCAGCTGCGGTCGTCGACAACGTCTCGTTCATCGGGCTCTGCTCCTCGGTCACCCCGCCGGCCACGGCGCGACGGTGCGCTCGAAGGCGTCCAGGAACGAGGGCCACCCGCTCTCGTTGGCATCCCGCAGCTCGGCGGTCGGATAGCCGGTGTCGAGGACGGTCAGGAGCGTGCCGCCGTCGTGAGCCTCGAACGACACGGTGACCTGGGTGGCGAACTCGGGACGTCCGTCGGGATATTCGTAGCGCGTCGTGTAGACGACGCGATGGGGAGGATCGATCTCCTCGAACTCGCCGTACTCGACGAACATCCAGTCCCGCGTCGGCCCGAACCGAACGCGCCACTCACCGCCGACGCGGAGATCAGTCTCGGCCTCCACGATCCACGCCGCGTCGGGCGCGTACCAGCGGCGTCGCGCCTCGGCGTCGACCCAGTGCCTGAACGCCGCCTCCGGCGTGGTGTTCATGACGCGTTGCAGCCGCAGGTCAAAGCCCGTCACCGCGCCGGCCCCATGTCGTGGAGCGAGCCCTCGAACCGGTCCAGCCGCCGCTCCCACAGCGCCCGGCGCTCGTCGATCCAGGCCGACGCCCCATCGAGCGGCCGCTCGGCGAGCCGGCACCAGCGGGTGCGCCCCCGCTTCTCGGTGACGATCAGGCGCGCCCGCTCCAAGGCCCGCACATGCTTCAAGACACCGGGAAGTGACATCCCGAGCGGGACGGCTAGCTCGGAGATCGACACCGGCCCATCGCCCAACCGGTCGAGGATCTGGCGGCGGTGCGCATCAGCCAGGGCGGAGAAGGTCCGGTCGAGCACCGCACCCGGAAACTGAACCATGAGGTTAAGTGTAGGGGGGTCGGCGGAGAGATCAACGTCCACGGTGTCGACACCGGGTCCGATCATCGCCACCACTTCGACGCAGCGATGTTGTCGGGCACGTAGAGCTCCTCTCCGGCGGGGATCCGAGTCCTCGGAATGGGAGCGTTCAGCGCGAGTGACCACGTGTTCCATCGGCGCCCGTGTCGTCATCGCCGACTGGCTTCGCCGATATGGCGGCCTCCGTCCGATTCGCATCCTCGCCGCCGGAGCGGGCCGGGGTGACCAGCTCGGAGACCACCCTGAGCAGCTCCAACCAGCCGTCGAAGTACAGCGGCCCGGCCTCGTCACTGGCGGCTGACCCTGCGAGCGGCTGGGTGCTCTCGACGGAGATGCGGATCAGCATCCCACGTCGCGTTGAGCGGTCGCCTCGACTCGCCGTACCGGCGAGCACACCTGCCGACGGGCGCATCACGCCTCCTTCCCCCGGGCGTCCCCACACGGGGCCGTCCACGCGCGGGGGTGGCGTTCACGCGAGGCGCACAGTTGTTCACACCAGGCGTCGCCGGCTCCCGGTCAGGTCTCCCACACGATGGGAACCCGGGGGTCGGGCGTGTACGAGCAGTACCGACCGGTCCGGATGGTCGAGACCAGGTGGCGGCCGAGCGAGGGGTGGACGCGGGCGACGTTGGCGATCGCGGCGCGAATGGCCCTGGTCGCATTGAGCCGGGCCCGCTCGGCATGCGCCGCGGCCCGGCGGTCGCGCCCGCCCAGCCCCACTGCCCGCGCCAGCTCGGCGACGAGGAAGTCCAGCTCGGCTCGAGCCTTGGCGGCGCGGGCGGGGTCATTGAACCCCTCGGCCTCGTCCAGCTCGGTCCGCAGCTCTTCGATTCGGGTCTGGTAGGCGGCCTTGGCGGTGGCGTCGAGCAACTCCCCCGCGTCGCCCAGATCGGCGCGGGTCTCCAGGTCGTCGGACCTGCCCCGTGCGGTCGCGGCTCGGAGCGCCGCCGGGCTGTCGGCCGACTCGAGGTCCACGGCGTGGAACTCGCGTGCCGGATTGGCCAGCAGCCGGGCCAGATGACGCAGTCCCTTGGCGTCCTTGAGGCGTACCACCGATCCCTGGTAGCGGACGGTCCAGTAGTCGCCTTCCCGGCGAAAGACGTCGCTGAATGTCTCGGGGGCGGCGGGCGCCGAGGATGGGCCGTCCGCGGCGGCGACGGCCTCCGGAGCCGCTCGTAGCGCCTCGATCCCACCGGCGACGGCGGCCATCCCCAGTGTGCGGGCGGCGGCGTGCGCCCGGTCCAGCAGTTCGAACACGCGTGGGTCTCGTCCTCGGGACGGCCCCGGGACAGCAGCATGCGGGCATACTCGTAACGGGTTCGGGCCAGGAACGGTCTGGCCCCGAGCCGGTCGTGGGCTCGGATGGCCGCCTCGAAGTGGTCGGCCGCATCCGCCCACCGAGCCATGACGGTCGCCAGCAGGCCCGCGTACAGCGACGCCGAGCCGTAGCAGGCGACCGGCTGGGGTGCGGTGAAGGCGATGATGCGGTGGCGATAGGGCGCCACCAGCGGGTACAGCGTCGCGGCGGCCTCCGGATCGTTCAGGCGTGTGGCCAGCTCGGACGCCAGCGCGACGGCCGGCAACCAGATGCCGTTTCGAGGCTGCTGGGGCAGCTGTTCGGCCAGCGAGCGCAAACCCCCACGCGCCGCATCGCTGTCCCCCAGCTCGGCGTGGGCGAGCGCCAGCCACGCGCCGGCAAACGCCGCCCGGGGAAACCGGTCGACGACTGCTTGCAGCTCGCCCCGCATCTCCGCCAGTTCGCCCTGCTCCCACCGCGCCAGAGCCGACTGGATCAGGCGGGTGAACATGGCGTTGGGTCGCCCCGGTTGTCGGGTCAAGGCCTCGTCGGCCAGCCGCTCCGCGTCGGCGAAGGCGCCAGAGAGCAGCGCTCGCAGTGCTCGCATCGTGGTCGCCTTCCACCGGTGGATGGCGATGGGCAGCTCCTCGGTCAGCCGTGCGTGAACGGCAACCTCGGCCCACACGGTCCGGATGTCACCGGACTCGAGCGAGGTGGCCGCCCGGGCGGCGTGACCGTCCAGCTCCATCTCCCGGTCGCCGGTCTCCCGCCCCAGTCGCAGCACCTCTTCGGCCAGCGCGGTGCGCTCCTCCAGCCCGTCCGGGCCCCACACCGCCATCCAGCGGGTATCGAGCACCGTGCGTAGCGCCGCCGGATCGCCCAGCCGACGGGCCATGGCGACCGCTTCGTCGCTGAGCGACTTCATGCGGTCGGTCTCGTCCGAGAAGGTGAGCTCCAGGGACAGCCGGGCCAAGAGCCGGGCGCGAAGCGGCGAATCTTCGGTCCCCAGGGCCTGGAGTGCCTCCTCGAGTAGCGCCACGAGCTGCCGGTTGACGATGCCGCCCTCGACCTGACGTTCGCCCAAGCCCAGGGCGGCGCGTGCCAGCTGCTCGGGCGCTCCAAGCCTCCTGCTGATCTCCGCGGCCCGCTGGCAGCTCTCCGCGGCGTGGCGATAGTCGCCCGCTCTCGCCTGGGCGGCACCCAGCCGCAGCAGCAACTCGCAGCCAACGGTGTCGTCGCCGCCGGCGTATCCCCACGCCCCCAGCGCCCGCTGATACTCGGCGGCGGCCTGCTCATAGGCGTGCATGTCCATGGCCCGCTCGCCGGCCCTTCGGGCATACGCGAGCGCTTTGCCGGCCTCGCCAGCGGCCGCCACCTCGGCGAAATGGCGCGCCAGCTCCGCAACCGGGGCCGATGAACCAGTCCCATACACCGCCTCGATCGTCTCGCCGACCCGCCGGTGGAGCTGGACTCTGATTGGAAGCGGGAGCTGCTCGCAGAGGACCTCGCGCACCAGCGAGTGCGAGAAGCGGTAGCCGCCGACGGCGCCCTCCGCCTCGGCCACCATCCCCAGCGCCGCCGCCTCCGACAGCGCGACGAGCACGCGCTCGCCGGGCAGCTGGCAGGCGGCGGTCAGCAGCGCCAGATCGAATTCCCGGCCGATCACCGCCGCCGCCGACAACACCCCGACGGCGTCGGCCGACAGCGGTGCCAGCCGCCGCTGGATCGCCACCCGCACGCTGTGGCGGGATGGGGACGCCACGCCGGGCCGGCCGCTCGTCAGCAGGCTCGCTGGCCAGGAGGCGCACAACCTCCCGCACGAACAGGGGATTGCCGTCCGTCGTTTCGTGGACGGCATTGACGTCCGCGGCGGAGGGCGCCATGCCGGTCAGCGCCTCGATGAGACCCTTCACCTCGTCGCGCTCCAGCCCGCCCAGCGTGACGAGCTGGCCCTCTCGCACCAGCTGCCCGACCGCATCGAGGACCGCAGGCTGCCGGTCTGCGTCCGCGTCGCGGTACGTCCCGACGACAAGCAGCCTGGCGTCCCGTAGCTGGCGCGCCAGGAACTGCAACAGGAGCAGCGAGGCTTCGTCGGCCGCATGCAGATCTTCCAGGACAACGAGCAGTGGCTGGGATGCGGCGGCGTGCTGGAGGAACCGGGTGGTCGCCTCGAACTGGTAGAAGCGGGCCGCCTCGGACTCTGGCGCCGCATCGGGTACCCCAGGGATGCCGAGACGCTCGGCGAGAACCGGGGCTATTTGGGCAACGTGTGCCGCCCCGGCGCCCAGCCACTCGGCCACGGTGTGGTCGTCGTCGTCCTCGGTGAGGGCACCGATCGCTTGCGTCCACGGCCAGAACGGTGGTGCGCCCCCTCCCTCCCAGCAGCGACCCCACACCACCCGATTCCCTCGGGACGTCGCGTGCTCGGCAACGCGCTCCGCCAACCACGTCTTGCCGATCCCGGGCTCGCCGGCAATCAGGAACAGTCGCCCCCGCCCGCCCGCGGCGTCCTCCAGGCCGGACACCAGCTCGGCCACCTCGCGGTCCCGGCCCACGAACACCCGCCCGGCTGTCCGCCGCACCGCGTCGTCCATGCCAGCGTCCTCCGCCGACGAAGCCTAATCCCAGGTACCGATTGACGATGGCTACGTTTGGCGAAGCTCCGACGAGCGCGCGCGAACATCCCAGCCGAGTCGCTCGCTCCTCTCGGCTCAGACCGGCGAGTACCCAGGCTGACTGACTCAAACCGCGGCGGCGCGGTCGCCGGTGTGGGCCCGGACGATCAGGGGCACCCCGACGGCGGTCGGCAGGATCCAAGCGAAGATCTCGGCGGTGGTCGAGATGTCCCCCGCGCTGACCACCAGCAGCGCCGTCACGAGGCCGATGTAGGAGCCGCCCAGGCCATGGGCGACCACCCACTTCGGCCCGCCTCGACGCACGGCCACGTAGCCCGCCACTGCCAGGATGGACGACACCAGGGCGAGCAGAACGATCCACCACAGCCGCGACCAGTCCAGGAGCGCCAGGACGGTCGCGGTCAGGCAGGTGGCGAACACCGCCCCCAGGTAGGCGATCAAGAGTGGTTCGCGCGTCGCGTGCTGGCGGGCGGATGCCTGCAGCGTTCCCGCCCCAAGGGCCAGCGCCGCGGTCCCGCTAACGATGTGCAGTGCCAGGAACGCTTCTCGCATGATCCACCTCACGACTACGACTCGGTCCGAGGCGCGCCGGCTCGCCTGGGCGTGTTGACGATCTGGTCACTTGGTTGGGTTCGCGTGCGTCGCGATTTGGGATCACGCTGCGGTCGTCGGACGTGGCCGGTGCGAGGTTCGTCAACAGAGAGACATTCCGACCGAACTTCACAGTCAGCCTCGAGGAAACGCCGTTGGGGACTTGCCGGAGTTCATCATGAGCCGAACATTGGTCCGCGCCGAGGTGGCAGCCGCCGTCATCGCTGAGGATCCTGCAGCACCCCGATGACGTTGCCATCCGTGTCGCGGACCGACGCGATCAGCCTGCCGCCGCCGACGTCGTTGACCGCCTGCTCCGCCTGGGCCCCTGTGTCGAGCAGCGCCTTCAGTGATGTCTCGATGTCGTCGACGTGCGAGTAGCCGATGGGTCCGGTCAGCCCGTTGCTGTGGCCGTTCGGGTCGAGGCCGATCTCCTGCTCGCCGACGCGGAAGCCGACGTAGTAGGGAGCGTCGGCGTAGGGCTCGACGCCGAGCAGCGCGGTGTAGAGAGCCTTGGACGCGGTGAGGTCCTTGACCGGAACGATGATCGTCTTGATCCCGTGATTCATCTGCATCTCCTTTTCTCCGGGCTCAACTTCGGCGTGCAATCGCCGTGCACTGTTGTTCAACGGCCGTTGGATGCGAGCGGCGCCTCATGTTCGAGCTGAGGAGCAGGCGTGGTCGATGTCCCACTGAACAACGGTTCTCCCACGTTGAACGCCCCGAATGTCAATGAACTGGCGTGAGAACGAGGAACGAGTGATGTCGACGTCGGCGCGGACCGGAGTGGCTCGTATCGAGATCACGGATCAGGGGCCGTACCGGGTCTCCGGTGACGTGGCGATCTTCGACGCCGAGGGCAACCTGTTGCGCCACGGTGGCACGTGGTGTCTGTGTCGCTGCGGCGGCAGTCGCAACAAGCCGTTTTGTGACGTCACGCACGGGCTGAAGGGTTTCGATGGATCCGAGTCCGCCGACCACGGTGCGATCGCCGACCGTCGTGACAGCTACCCGGCTGACGGTTTCACCGTGTTCGACGACCGCACCGTGTGCGCCCACTTCGGGCAGTGCACCGACCGGTTGCCGGCTGTGTTCCGTGCCGCCGCCGAGCCGTTCGTGGACCCCCACAACGCCGCCCGTGATTCGATCGCTGATGTCGTCGCCGGGTGTCCCTCGGGCGCGCTGGCCTTCGCCCGTGGCAGCGACGGCGAGACGGTGGAGACCGCCGCCGAGCCGTCGATCACGCCGATCGTCGACGGCCCGTACCGGGTGCGTGGCGCGATTCAGGTCGTCGGAGCTGATGGCCGCCCCTACGAGGCCCGGGCCCGCCAGACGCTGTGTCGGTGTGGGCAGTCGAACAACAAGCCGTTCTGTGACGGCTCCCACTGGTACGCGGGGTTCCGCGACCCGCTCCCGCCAGAACTCGCCACTCACCCGCCCTCGCTGTACGAGTGGGCCGGCGGCATCGCCACGTTCGAGCGGCTCACGTCTCATTTCTACGACGCCATCCTGTCCGAGCCGGACCCGATCCTGGAGCCCGTGCTCCGGCAGGATGGGTCCGGAGCATCCCCGCCACGTCGCCGCCTGGCTCGCCGAGACCTTCGGCGGACCGACCACCTACACCGATGAACTCGGCGGCTACGAGCACATGCTCGCCAAGCACCTCAACCGCGCCCTCACCGAGACTCAGCGACGGCGCTGGGTGGCCCGCATGCTCGACGCCGCCGACCACGTCGGGCTCCCCACCGACCCCGGCTTCCGCTCCACCTTCGTCGCCTACCTCGAGTGGGGCACCCGCCTCGCCGTCATCAACAGCCAACCCGACGCCGCGGTCACAGAGCACGCCCCGATCCCTCACTGGGGCTGGGGCCAGACCCCACCGTTCCAACCTCAACCGTGGGACGACCCCGACGCCGCCGAGCGAGGACGGCGACGCCACGCCCAGCAACCGGCGACGACCACCACGAATCCCGCTCCCGAGGAGGGATCTCCGTGAGCCACAAGAACCTCAACCCGAGCGTGCCCGGCCGCCCCACGCGGGTCGCCATCGTGCTGTCCAACCCGGGCGTGTCGTCGACCACCGGCTGGCCGGTCGGGTTCTGGTGGGCCGAGTTGACCCACCCCTACTTCAAGTTCACCGAGGCCGGCTACGAGGTCGAGCTGTTCAGCCCCCTCGGCGGCCCGTGCGACGCCGACGCGATGAGTGACCCCGAGGACCCCAGCGGCTGGCAAGCCGAAGACGTGATCAGCCGCGGCTACAAACACGACCCCCAGTTCGTCAAGCTCATCGAGAGCACCCGCCCCGTCGACGAGATCGACCTCCAGCGGTTCGACGCCATCGTCGTCGCTGGCGGTCAAGGCCCGATGTTCACCTTCGAGGCGGCCACGAACCTGCACGCCAAGTTCACCGAGTTCTTCGAAGCCGGCAAACTCTGCGCCGCCCTGTGCCACGGCGTCGCCGTGCTCCGCTACACCCGGCTGCCCAATGGCGAGCCGCTCGTCGCCGGCAGGACCGTCACCGGGTTCGCCAACGTCGAGGAGGACTACGCCGACCAGTACGTGTGGGACATCGGCGCCCTCTCGCCCGACACCCACGTCATGCCGTGGCGCATCGAGGACGAGCTCAAGGCGCTCGGCGCCAACTTCATCCAGGCCGGACTGTGGCGAGGTTTCGCCATCCGCGACGGAAACCTGATCACCGGACAACAGAACTTCAGCGGGGGCGACACCGCCGATTTGATCATCGACACCCTCGGTCGATGAACCGCGGCTAGGCCGGCCGAGTCGACAGTCCGCCGGAAGGAGAACCCATGCTGGCAAAGCACGCCATTGACGTGATGCTCACCGCTGCGGACCTCGCGGTCGTGAAGCAGTTCTACGGCGACCGGATCGGACTCGACGTCATCATCGAGAGCGACGACTTCGTGACGTTCCGCTGCGGTGGAGACAGCCGCCTCGTCGTCACCCGCACCACCACACCGAGCACCGAGCAGACAACGAAGGCGAGCTGGCGGGTCGCCGACGTCGCCGCCGAGGTCGCCGACCTTCGCGCCCGTGGCGTCGAGATCGTCGACTACGACGAGCCCTGGCTCAAGACCGTGGATGGCGTCGCCGACGTCGGCTTTGCACTGTCGGCGTGGTTCGTCGATCCCGGTGGAAACACGATCGGACTGCTGCAACTCAAAGACCAGGCACTCGGTTGAACCCGGAAGGCATCGAGGGCCCGGTGACGACGACGGTCACCCGCCGGGTCAAGGCCGGCCACGAACCCTTCTACGAATCGTTCCTCGAGGGCATCATCACCGCCGCCGCCCGCTTCCCTGGCCACCTCGGCGTCGAGGTGTTCCGCCCAGCGAACGCCTCGACGGGCGAGTACCGCGTCGTGTACCGCTTCGACACCCGCGAGCACCTACGCGCCTGGCTCGACTCCGACGAGCGCACCGCCTGGCTCGAACGCGCCGAGCCGCACGTCGTCGGCCCGCTGCGCACCCAGTTCCTGACCGGACTGGAGGCCTGGTTCACGCTGCCCGACCGCCCCGGCACCCCACCCCCGCCGCCGTACAAGATGGCGCTGCTCACCTGGGTCACCCTCTTCCCCCTCATCACCCTCGTGGTCATCGCACTCGAGCCGCTACTCGAACGGCTCGCCCTCATCCCCCGACTCGGCGTCACCACCGCCGTCACCGTCCCGATCATGACCTGGGTGGTCATGCCACGAGTCAGCCGGCTGCTGCGCGGCTGGCTGTACCCGATCGAGCGACCTCTGCGTCGCGGATGACCCGGAGACGGAGGGTGGCGGCGACCCGCAGCGGGCGCGCTTGACTACCGATCCCGGGCGGGCGACTGGACGATCAGGTGGCTGCTCGGCCACCGCGTCGACGCTGACCAGAGCCACACCGGTGGTCACGTACGGACGGGTGAAGTTGGGCCGGTAACCCACTACCACGGCCGAACCGGCGAGGGATGATCCGCAGCGCCTTACATAGGCTCGCGCCCGAGCGTGCCATGCCGAGCGTTTACGTCCTTCCTGATCAGCGGCTCGTCGAGTGTCGCCCCGCCGAGCCGATCCTGCGGGCGGCCTTGCGCGCCCGGATCCCGTTCGCTCACGCCTGCGGTGGGCGCGCCTCGTGCTCGACGTGCCGTGTCGTCGTCGTGGAGGGTTGGCAGGCGTGCTCTGAGCGGACCCCGAAGGAACGTGTCATCGCCGAGCGGCTCGGCTTCAACCCGGAGTTCCGCCTCGCCTGCCAGACGACGGTCTCCGCCGATGTGACGATCCGGCGCCTGGTTCTCGACGACGACGACATCGAGCTGGCCGACATCCGCCCTCGTTTCGCTCGCCGGCGAGCACCGGGGCGGGTGCAGTGGGCGTTCGGCGGTTTGGCGAGCCGCCGTTCCCGAGCGCACTCGATCGGCGACGAGATGCAGGTGGCCATTCTCTTCTCCGACATCCGTGGGTTCACCTCGTTCTCTGAGGCGCTACTGCCGTACGACGTGATCCACGAGTTGCAGCGTCATCTCCGGATGGTGCAGCGAGCGGTCGAGCGGCGCGGCGGCGTCGTCACGAGCTACATGGGCGATGGCGTCATGGCCCTGTTCGGTCTACGGGACCGCCGCTCGCCCAGCCTGCGTGCTGTCCAGGCGGGGCAGGAGATGCTCACCCAGACCGACATCCGACGGCATGGCCTGGAGCAGCTCTATGGGCGATCGTTCGATGTGAACGTAGGGCTCCACTACGGCGCAGCCATCGTCGGCACGTTGGGGGATGCTCCATCCTCGGTGACGGCGATCGGCGACACCGTCAACATGGCGAGCCGCATCGAACAGGCGAACAAGGAGCACGGCACGCGGTTCCTGATGTCCGAGGCAACGCTTGCCGAGGTTGGCGACGACGTGGAGGTCGGGCGTTCTTTCCGCTGCTCGCTCCCAGGCAAGGCAGGCGAGCACACGCTCATCGAAGTACTCGGCATACGCCGGTCCTAGTCGGTGGTGGCGTTGGTCGCCTCCCTGCAGTGCGCATGCACCGTCAGGCCGGCCCGCGGCACGGCGTAGCGGAAGGGTGGGTGATCGCCGGTGCCCTCGGCGATCTCGAGGGCCCGTCGAGACCGGGCCGACCCGCGCGTCGAACAGGGGCCGCCCACCGCCGAGGATCACGGGTACGAGGTCGATCCAGACTTCGTCGAGCAGGCCAGCTGCGTAGCACTGCGTGGCGATGGTGCCGGCATTGACGCCGACCACCGCCGAGGTGGCGCGGTCACGCGCCGTTGGGGTACGCGTCGTGGTAGTTCCACCACTGGTAGGGCGGCGTCTGCGGGTAGTCCTCGGGCGAGTCCTCCCACGCCTCCTGGCGTCCGAGCGCGGTGACCTGGTCGGCCCGTGAGGAACATTGAACAGGACCCGGCGCTCAGACCGGCGGGGCGAGGCTGACCGCTCCTGGCCACGGTTGCGAACTCAGTCGTCAGCTTCTGGCGTAGCGGGCGATCGCCAGGGGGGCGAAGGCGACCACGAGGGCGACTGACCACAGCAGGGCTTTGGCGGTGAGGAAGCCGGGGCTCTGGCCGAGGTTGGCCGCCGGGTCCTCGATGACCCATGAGCGGGTGGCGTCGACCATCGCTGTGACCGGTTGGTTGCGGGCGATCGGTTGCATCCAGCCGGGCATGGTGTCCACTGCCACGTAGGCGCTGGAGACGAACGTCAGCGGGAACACCAGCAGCGACATGCCCTGGGCGGCCTGCGCCGAGCCGGAGATGAGGCCGATGGTGATGAACATCCAGGTGAAGGCGAAGCCGAAGGTCACGCAGAGTCCGAGGGCGATCAGCGAGTCGAGCATCGAGCCGGCCGGCCGGAAGCCGATCGCCAACCCGATGGCCGCGGTGACCAGGATGCCCCAGGTCACGAGGGCGGTCTCGCCCAGCGCCCGCCCGGTCGCCAGCGCCGCCCGGGGGATGGGCAGGGACCGGAAGCGGTCGACGACGCCTCGTTGGACGTCTTCGGCGACGCCGGCAGCGGCTGCCATCCCCGAGAACAGGACGCCGGCGACGACGAACCCAGGGACCATGAAGTCGACGTAGCCCACGCCGTCGGACTGGCCGATGGCACCGCCGAAGACGTAGCGGAAGATGAGCAGGAACATCGCCCCTTGGACGGTGGCGACGACGAGCAGCTGCGGGGTGCGGGCGAACGCGGTGAGGGTGCGCCGGGCGACGACGCTGCTGCTGGTCGATGAATCCCGGAGCCGCCGGTGCCGGCCGGGTGGGCCGCGACGGACGGGTGTCGTGAGGGTGGTTGTAGGTGCGGTTGCGGTGGTGGGACTCATGATGCTTGCCGTTCGGTTGCGGGCCCGGTGAGGGCGAGGAACACTTCGTCGAGGGTGGGACGGCGCAGGGCCAGGTCGTCGACGTGAAGGCGGTGGCTGTCGAGGGCGCGCACGGCGGCGGCCAGGGCGGCGGTGCCGTCGGCGACAGGGACCGACACGATGCCGGTGGCGGGATCGACGTGGGCCTCGGTGCTCGGCCGCTGCGGTCAGGGCGGCGGCGATCACCGGCGCCTCGTGGCGGACCCGGGGGTGGGCCTCGATGACGTCGCGGCCGGCCCGTGACTTGAGCTCGGCCGGGGTGCCTTCGGCGATGACCCGGCCGTGGTCGATGATCACGATGCGGTCGGCCAGGTGGTCGGCCTCCTCGAGGTACTGGGTGGTGAGCAGCGACTTCGGTGCCGTCGGCGACGAGCTCGCGTACGGCTTCCCACAGCGTGATGCGGCTCGCCGGGTCGAGCCCGGTGGTCGGCTCGTCGAGCAGCAGGATGCGGGGCCGGCCGACGAGGCTCGCGCCGAGGTCGAGGCGGCGGCGCATCCCGCCCGACCAGCCGCGCACGAGACGGTCGGCGGCATCGGTGAGGTCGAGCCGGTCGAGTACTTCCGAAGAGTTGCGGCGGGCGTCGGCGGGGGACTGGCCGAACAGGCGGGCCACCATCTCGAGGTTCTCCCGCCCGGTCATCGCCTCCTCGACCGCGGCCGACTGGCCGGCGAGCCCGATCAGGGCCCGCACGCGGTGCGGTTGGCGCAGGGCGTCGACGCCGGCCACGCGCAGCGTGCCGGAGTCGGGCCGGGTCAACGTCGCCATCGTGCGCACGAACGTCGTCTTGCCGGCGCCGTTCGGTCCGAGCACGGCGAGCACGCCGCCGGGCGGGGCCGACATCGTCAGCCCGTCCAGGGCGGCGACCTTGCCGTAGTGCTTGTGGAGGCCTTCGGCCTCGACCATCGCTTCCATCTCGAGCCTCCAGGTGTATGATCTCCCTCGCCGACTATAACTCTTAGTAGATAAGAGTTCAAGCACATGAGAGGTGACCAGTGTCACGACGGCGAACGACCAAGCGGACGAAACTGATCGAAGAGCTCGACCGGGAGAACCGCCGCACCGGCTCGGTCGGCGCGCTGCACGCCAAGGCCCTCGCCGAGCGCGCCGGGCTCAACGGCACCGATTGGGAGTGCCTGGACGTGCTCGACTGGACGGGCCCGATCACGGCCGGGGAGCTCGCCCGCCGGGTGGGCATCACGTCGGGCGCGGTCACGGGCGCCATCGACCGCCTGGAGCGCGGCGGCTGGGTGCGCCGAGCCGCGGATCCAACCGATCGCCGGAAGGTGATGGTCGAGCTGGTCCCGCCGGCGCCGGACGGCCCGCATGCGGCCCGCTACGCCGAGATGGTTGAGCTGTTCGGCCCACTCCAGGTAGAGATCGCCGAGCTCGTCGACCGCTTCGACGACGACCAGCTGGGGACCGTCCTCGACTACCTCCGCGGCGCCAACGAAGCCGTCGAACGCTCCATCGAACGCAGCCGTCACCGACGCTCCGAGCTGTCGAGCGGACGTCATGGATCGGGTGGGCCCTGACAGCTCGGACCGTCCGGCAAGAACACGTTCCTTGAGCGGCAGGTCGTCGGCGAAGGTCGACGACGCCGTCGGTGCGACATCCGGCTGATCAGTTCGCCGCGGGCCTGAGGCTTCATCTCGCCGAAACCGAAACGTCGATCTCGTTCCGTAGCGTCGTGCGTGGCGTCGAGCCGGCCGGCGAGCGCGATCCCCCTAGCGGTCGACGGCCGGCTCCGTCCGCGTCGACGTTTGCTCGGCCGCGGCTCGCCGGCATCTCGACTTCACGTCCTGGCAGTTGCGGGTTCCTCGGGCCGTCACCGCCGCGCTCAGATGACGAGGTCATGCTCTACGGAGCGGGCGGCCGTAGAAAGGAGAAGTGTGGATGTCCACGTCACCACCGACGGACCAGTCGGCCGGGTCGGGCCGGCACGTCGACCGGCGTCGATTCCTCCTCGCCGGCGCAGTGACGGCCGGAGCACTGGCTGTTCCCAGGTCGGCAGTGGCGACCGGCCTGGCGCCGGTTTCGCGGCGGCTATCAGTGCGCCCGGGCCCGGCGTTGACGTCGGGGGTGCAGGTCGGTGACGTCAGTGACCGGGGCGCCGCCCTGTGGGCCCGCGCCGAAGGGCCGGGGCGGATGTGGGTCGACCTGCTCGACGGCCGTGGTTCGCGTCACGGCCGCAGAGTGCGGGGCCCGGCGGTGTCCGACGCAACCGACTTCACCGGGCAGGTGACCGTCGATCGCCTGGCCCGGGGCGAGCGTCAGCGCTACCGGGTGTGGTTCGAGGATTCGGATGGCCACCGCGGGCCCAGCGAAGGGGGAAGCTTCCGCACGCCCGGCGGTCAGCACGACCCGGTGCGGTTCGTCTGGACCGGTGACTGTGCCGGCCAGGGCTGGGGCATCAACCCGGACTGGGGCGGCATGCGCGGGTTCGAGGCGATGCGGCAGGAGTCGCCCGATTTCTTCGTGTTCAGCGGCGACACCGTCTACGCCGACGGGCCCCTCGCGGCCCAGGTCGTTCTGGCCGACGGGTCGCTGTGGCGCAACATCGTCACCCCTGAGAAGTCGAAGGTCGCCGAGACGCTGGCCGAATACCGGGGCCAGTGGCGCTACAACCTGCTCGACGGCAACGTGCGCCGGTTCAACGCCGAGGTTCCGGTGATCGTCCAGTGGGACGACCACGAAGTGACCAACAACTGGTACCCCGGCGAGATCCTGACCGACACCGGTGGCGACGCCCGATACACCGAGAAGGTGGTCGACACTCTCGCCGCCCGAGCCGCCCAGGCCTTCCACGAGTACTTCCCGATGACCCCGCGGCGCCCGGGGCCGGTGCACCGCGTCGTGTCGTACGGGCCACTCGTCGACGTGTTCGTCCTCGACATGCGGACCTACCGCGGACCGAACTCCCCCGGCCTCGAGCCGAGCGGACCCAACACCGCGATCCTCGGCGCCGACCAGCTGCGCTGGCTCCAGCGCGAGTTGCGCCGCTCGCGGGCCGTGTGGAAGATCGTCGCCGTCCGACATGCCGATCGGGCTCGTCGTGCCCGACGGCGCACGGTGACATCGAAGCGGTCGCCAACCGCGACCCCGGCCAGCCGCTCGGTCGCGAGCTCGAGATCGCGTCGTTGCTGGCCTCGATCAAGCAGGACCGCGTCAGCAACGTCGTGTGGCTGACCACCGACGTGCACTACGCCGCGGCCCACCATTACGACCCCGCCCGCGCCGCATTCACGGGCTTCGACGCGTTCTGGGAGTTCGTCGCCGGCCCGATCAACGCGGGGACGTTCGGCCCCAACACACTCGACCCGACGTTCGGACCGTCCGCGGAGTTCGTCGAGGCGGCGATCACCCCCAACCAGCCACCCACGGCCGGCCGCCAGTATTACGGCGTCGTGGAAGCAACTCGTCGCCGTCTCGACGTCCGGCTCAAGAACATCGCCGGTACGACCCTCTTCTCCAAGCGTCTCGACGCCTCCGACTGACCCGGCGCGCTACAGGTAGCCGAGTCGGCGATTCGCCCGTCGCACTCCAGCGCGGCGAGCGGACACCTCGGCGTTGTGCGCGGCTCGACTCGACGTTCAGGTCAGCGTCCGCGCCTGCCGTCAATCTGCTCCCGGATGATGTCGGCATGGCCGGCTGGCCTCACAGGCGGCTCGGTACTCGGCTCGGAGTGTCCGCAGCGAGACCGAGGGACCAACGGTCATCGACCGGCGCCCCCGTCCAGCCCTGCCGCCGGCGACGACCTCTTCGAACCACATCGACTCGACGAACGTGAGATGCTGCAAGAGCCCAGCCAGGTTCGTACCGGATTGCACCGTGCTGCGACGGGCATCCTCATCGCTGAGACCTGCCAGCTTGTCGAGCACGCCCGTCCGCTGAACATCGAGTGCGGCGAGCAGTTGTGACACCTCCGGAGTCACGTCGGGAGCGTAACCGCGGCATCTCGCCGGCGAGCTTGGGCACGGAAGCTCGGGTCGTGCGCGTCGATCTCGGATATCCCGCTGTGGCGCGCAAGTCGGAGTCGAGGCGTTCGATGCTAGGGGCGTTCGCCACTCGGCGGCGGCTGGTCGTCTCCCGCGGACGTGTCATCGCCGAGGTCTCGGTGGAGCCCGTGCTGGCGCAGTTCGTCCCGGGCTTGGTGCTCGATCAGGAGAGGGACGAACTCCTGCAACGGCGCCTCGGCGAGGGACTCGGCCTTGGCCTGCACGACGCTTGCCACGTCGTCGGGCTCCGCGGGGCGCCCCTGCTCGTCGACCAGCTCCTCCTGCAGCCGCTGCTTCACGACCTCCGTCCGCGTGTCCTGCGCTGTCTTCTGTGCCATGCCGCGGGTCGTACCCACCCCGACTGCGGTGCGGTGAACAACAGGCGGACGTCAGATGAACGACGAATCAAACGGGCGGAACAGCCGGAACGACGGGGCGTCAGGCACGACACAGTCGACGCGTGGCCCGTCGCCGATGCGGCTCACGGCAGGATCAGGGCGCGGTGCCGTGTCGCCATGAGTTCAGCGCCGCGTCGACACCGGTTCACCTCGATGTCGTTGCCGTCGTCTAGACCTCGCCCCCACGAGGAGCTGCGGGAGAGATGATGGGACCGACGAATCGGGCGGGTCGGCGTCGCCGAGGGTTTCCGCTGGCACTGCTGGCGTCGGTGGCGGTCGGCACGATCGCGGCGCCGGTCGCGGCGGACGGTGGCGGCCGGCAGGGCGGTCAGAGGTCGAGCTTCCGGCACGTAGGCAGCTTCTACGTCGACGACAACCTCCGACCGGGTGAGCCCTTGGCAACGCCGACGTCGGCCGAGATCACCGAGCCCGCCGAGTGGGCTCGGATTCCGCCGCGCGAAGCTCCGCGTACCGCGCGATACACCGAGCATCAGTTGTGGGCGGGATTCGTCGCGGCTGTCGCGACAGATCCCGCCCAGATAGAGATCCGGGACGAATCCCGCCCAGATGACGGCTGGCGCCGAAGGCCCGATCTGGCGCCGGCCTCCGAGTACCCGCGCGGGGGCATTGTTAGCGTTCTGGGATGCGCGGCGTGGGTGCGTCATGAAGGCAGCAGTGTGCGAGGGGTATGGACCGCCGGAGGTCGTCCGGATCAGGGAGGTGCCCAATCCGGTACCAGCGGCCGGCGAGGTGCTGATCAGGGCCGCGCGCGACGACGGTCAACTCCGGTGACGCCCGGATCCGCGGCGCTACGCGTCCCCCGCGGCATCGGCCTGGCCGTGCGCCTGAGGTTTGGTCTCACCAAGCCGAAGCAACCCGTCTTCGGCTTCGACGTCGCCGGCCGGATCGAGGCGGTGGGTACGGAGGTCACCCGGTTCCAGCCCGGAGACAGGGTGGTGGCCTCGCGCGACTTCGACCTCGGCTGCCACGCTGAGTACGTCACCGTGGCCGAGCAGGGAGCGATCGCCACGATCCCCGACACCCTCAGCGACCCCGACGCCGTCGCGTTGTGCTTCGGTGGTTCGACGGCTCTCCACTTCTTCGAGCGGGCCGAGCTCGCCGCCGATCAGAAGGTGCTGATCAACGGCGCCTCCGGGGCGGTCGGTGCGATGGCCGTTCAGCTCGCCAAGCACACGGGCGCCGAGGTCACCGCCGTGTGCAGTGGCGCCAACACGGACCTGGTCACGAGCCTCGGAGCGGACCACGTCGTCGACTACGCAGCCGAGGACTTCACCCGCAACGGACAGCGCTACGACGTGATCATGGACAACCAGGGCAACGCCACCTACGCCCGGGTCAAGGGCTCGCTGGAACCCGGCGGCCGGGTCCTGATGGTCTACGGCGAACTCTGGCCGATGATCGCCGCGTCGTGGCAGAAGGCGGTGATCGGCGGCACCGCCACGATCAGCGCGAACCACCTCCAAACCCTCGTCGACCTGACCGAGCGGGGAGCACTGCAGCCGGTGATCGATTCAGTGTTGCCGTTCGCCCAGATCGTCGACGCCCACCGCCGGGTCGACAGCGGCCACAAGGTCGGCAGCCTCGTGCTGACGTTCGGTCACGACGAAGGAGCCCTTGGCGCGGGGAGCGTTGCCGCCCACTCGCTGCCGGGCCGTCCGACCTCCCCGCCGTGTCGATCGCCGCGCGTACCATGGGAGCCGGGCACGCGTGCGGGGGCACCGTGCCGAGAGTTCACGAGGAGGATTGGCGTGAAGATCTCGATGTTCCATCTCATGCCCCACCGGGAGCTGCCGGACGACTTCGAGCAGCGGTACAAGTCCGTGTGGGTCGATCCGCCGTGGCACGAGCTGGCCGATCCGAGCGCGTGGGTCAGTACTACAACTGGACGCTCGACGAGCTCATGTATGCCGCCCAGGCGGGGTTGGACGGCATCTGCGTCAACGAGCACCACCAGAACGCCTACGGGTTCATGCCCGGGCCCAATCTGATGGGTTCGGTCCTCGCCCGGGCCACCAACGGCTTGGACGTGGCGATCGTCCAGATGGGCTCCACGCTGCCGACGACCAACCCGCCGATCCGGGTGGCCGAGGAGTACGCCATGATCGACTGCATCAGCGGCGGCCGCCTCGTCGCCGGCATGCCGCTCGGCAGCCCCATGGACGCCAACATGGTCTACGGGATCCCGCCGATCGAGCAGCGGGAGCGCTACTACGAGGCCCACGACCTCATCATCAAGGCGTGGACCTCGCAGGAGATGTTCGCCTGGAACGGCAAGTACCAGAAGCTGGGGATGGTCAACCTCTGGCCCCGTCCCGTCCAGACGCCCCATCCGCCGGTGTGGGTCCCCGGTACGGGCAGCCTGTCGACCTGGGACTTCTCGGCCAAGCACGACCACTGCTACTGCTTCCTGAGCTACTTCGGGAACCAGCTCGGCAAGCGGGTGATGGACGGCTTCTGGGAGTTCGTCGACAAGTCGAACCTCGACCCGAACCCTCACCGGGCCGGGTTCCTGCAGTTGGTCGCCGTCGGGGACACCGACGCCCAGGCCGAGAAGGAGTACGCCGAGCACATCAAGTACTTCTACGCGAAGTGCCTGCACATCCCGCCGCAGTACCTCGGCCCCGCCCGGACACCAGGACTTCCGGAGCCTCGAGCACGGCATCCGCTCGGGCACCGCGGCCCGCACGGTGGCAGACCCTCACCCGCCTGAAGGAGATGACGTTCAAGGACTTCATCGACGACCAGTTCGTCATCTGCGGCAGCCCCGCGACGGTGCGTGACCAGCTGCAGGGCGCGATCGAGAACCTTCGGGTCGGGAACCTGATGGTGCTCCTGCACATCGGCTCGATGCCCCACGAGCTGACGCTCAAGAACATCGACCTGTTCAGCCGCGAGGTGCTCCCGCACCTCCGGGACAACTGGTCGGAGTGGGAGAACCACTGGTGGCCGCAGAGCCTGCGGCACCAGCGGCAGCTGACGGGGACGGTGCGGTGATGGCTCCCACCACCCAGTCACTGAGCGTGTGGGACGGGCGGATCACCACGCGTGTGCACACCGCGGGGAGTGGTGAGCCGGTCGTGTTCCTTCATGGCGCCGGTGGTCTCGAGTGGGATGCCTTCCTCGACGGCCTCGCCGAGCGCTTCACCGTGCACGCACCCGAGCACCCCGGCACCACGCTCGGGGACCCGGACGGCATCCGTGCGCTCGACCACCTGTGGGACCTCGTCCTGTACTACGACGAGCTGTTCGACGCCCTCGGCGTCGAGGCCCCCGCAGTGATCGGCCACTCCTTCGGCGGCATGGTCGCGGCGGAGGTGGCCGCCACCTTCCGCCGACGGGTCTCGAAGCTGGTGCTGATGAATGCCCTGGGCCTGTGGCGGGACGACGCGCCCATCCCCAACCTCCTCGTGATGACCCCTGACGAGTTCGTCCCCCTGACGGTCGCCGACCAGAGCGGGCCGCTCGCCCAGCGATTCCTGGCCCCACCGGATCTCGAGTCGGAGGCCGGCCAGACCGCCGTGATCCAGATGACGTGGTCACTGGCGTGCACCGGGAAGTTCTTCTGGCCGATCCCGGATCGAGGGCTGGACAAGCGCATCCACCGGATCAGCGCGCCCACGTTGGTCGTCTGGGGCCATCGCGACAACTTCGTCAAGAGCGTCTACGCGGACGAGTTCGCCCGAGGGATCAGCGGCGCCCGAGTCGAGGTCCTCGAGAACGCCGCCCACTTCCCCCACGTCGAGCAGACCGAGCGCACGCTCGCGCTGGTGGGTGATTTCCTCGCCGGGAGCTGACGGCGCGAGCGCTCCTACCCCAGGACCCGAGCGAGGCCGTAGCCGTCGACGTGTCGCGGGCGAGGCCGCTGATCACGATGTTGCACGGACCGGCACGGTATGGAAGAGGCCCTGTCGGCGCTAGCGGGGTTCCCCTACAACCGCCCGCCACCGGCGATCACTGGACGAAGGTCGCCAGGATGCCGCCGAGCACGAGACCGGCCCCGAGCCCGGCGGTGACGTCGAGCGGGTTGTGGGCTCCGACGTACACCCGCCCGACCATCACCAGGATCGTCAGCAGGATCGGCAACCACCACCATTCGGCCGGGATGGCCGGCGCGATGACGCTGGCCACGGCGGCGACGAGGATGACGTGCCCCGACGGGAAGCTCGGCCCCGTCGCCGGAACGTCGCCCCGCAGGATGGCACCGACCTGGCTGGTCCCCGGCCGCTGACGGACGGCGAGGTAGTCGGCCATCTCCTTGCGGACGATGCGCTCGGTGACCAACTTGAGCAGCATCGCCAGGACCACGCCGATGGCGACGGCGAGGTCACCGTCGACGACCGCGACCGCCAGGCCGGCGAGTGTGCCGACGACCAGGTTGCCGAGTTGCATCGGCAACCACAGGATGCGATAGAGCACCGTCGGGCAGCCCGTTGACGGCGTGGAACACGCTCGATTCGACGGCGCTGATGGAAGGCTGGCGGGCGAAGGCGACGGATGCCGCGAGCACGAGCAACCCGCCACCGGCGACGAGTAGCCACCAGGCGTTCACCGCTCATCCGCCGCTCTCGACGGCAGCCGGACACGCGGCCGCGCAACTCGTCGAGCAAGCCCGGTCGGGACTTCGAGCGCGGTCCGCGTCGCGCCGGCGAGCGCCCACGGCCGCAGCCGGTCGAGCGCCCGCGTCAACGTCGCCCGGTCGACGCTGGACACCGCCTGGGCGACGGCCCGTTCGGATCCGACGTACACGCTCGACGAGGCGAGCAGCTCGGCGACGTCGGTCGCCAGCAACAGGTCGGACGCGGCCATCTCGCTGAAGCCGAAGTCGATCAACCACACCTCACCGTCGTCATCGACGAAGATGTTCGCCAGGCGGAGGTCGCGGTGGGCGATGCGGCGCTGGCGCAGCTGACCGACGAGGTCCCAGATCGCGGCCAGGACCTCGTCGGTGACCTCGCCCGGATCGAGGCGGTCGAGGGATCTCCCCTCGATCTTGTCGTACGCCAGCACGTACCCGTTCGGTTCCGCCGTCGCGAACGCGCGGAGGCGCGGCGTGCGGAGCGGCAGGTCTCGGGCGGCCAGCGCGAGGAGGGCCTCGTGCTCGACGGCCCGTCGCAGCGTGTTGAAGGGCTTCTCGTCACCGAGGTCGCGGCGCTGGATCCGGCGGTAGAGGCGGAACAACAGGTCGGCGCTGCGTTCGTCCTCGCCGAGCGCCTTGACGAACAACTCGTCACCGTTCTCCGCCACACCGAAGTACGGCGTCGACCCGCGGGCGTCGACCCCCGCTTGATTCAGCTGCCGCAGTGGGAGCCCGACGCCGGCGAGACCGTCGGCGACCGCCTGCGACGTCGGGCGCCGCGACGGCGCGCCGAGCGCCACGAGCACCGCGGCCCCGGCCACCCACCCGAGCACCGGGGCAAAGAGCCAGGCGAACGACACCGGCGAATCCAGGAACGCCGTCACGATGGCGCCGACGAGCAACACCCATCCCGCCCGCCGCCATCCCCGGCTCAGCCACGGCGCCGCCGCGGTGAGTCGCCGCCGCCACGGCGCCGATCCCCCAGATCGTCGGGAAGCCGTCCGCGCTCAGCGGTCCGAGGTCGGCGCCGACGTCGACCAGGGCCGCGGCCCTCGTCGTGGTCGACGCAGCTCCGCCAGTGCGATCAGCAGCTCCGCCAACCCCACCGCCAGCGCGACCGTCGCGAGCAATCGCCACCTGCGTCGGAGCACCGCCCACCACGAGCCCTCCACCGACCACGACGAGCCCGAGGATCCGCGTCCCGACGACGACGACGTCGATGATCCACGCCGGAACCGCGTCGAGGCCCCGCAACAGGTCCGACGTGAAGCCGACCAGAGTGTCACCGAACAACCACTCGACGAGGATCAGCGCAACCGCCACGCCGACCCGCGACGAGCAGACGCAAGACGTCAGCTGGTGAACGCTCGATCTGCGGCATCGCACCAGTCAACTCGCTCTGCCGCGGCCGTGGTGGGAGCGATGAGTGGCCGGACTCAGCCGACTTCGTTGAGCTCGACGACGTCGATCTGTAAGTGGTCGGTCACGAAGTCCTCGACGCACCCGCGGAACTGCCGGCGGTTGGTCTGGTCCATGGCCGGCACCAACACGGCACGGAAGCGCCCGTCGCCGAGGGCCTCGATCGGCCCGGCGAGGTCGGAGCTGACCTCGAGCCGGCACGTCAGCAGCTGGGCCTCGACCATCTCGGCGAGGGTCTGACCCTGCTCACCGCCCGCGGTCTTCGCCGACACGACGAGCTCCATCTCTTCGCCGGCCACCGCCTCGTGGGTGGAGAGCGTCGCTTCACGGAGCGGCCAGGACTCCGGCGACGCCGACCGCGAGACCCACCAGCCCGAGCGCCGCTCGGACCGGAGTGAGCTTGGTCACGGGCGTCCGCCGCGACGCAGCAGCTGCCGGATCTGCGCGTCGTCGGCGCCCGGTACTTCCTGCGCCAGCACGGTGACGTCGTCGAGCAGGAGGCCGCCCGTCGGGTAGCTGATCGGGTACAGCTGGCGGGCGAGACGCTCCTCGCCGGCGGGCGAGGAGGTCTTCGACGCGAGGCGATCGACGAGCCAGGCGACCCCCGAGAGGAGCACGCCCCCACCGACCAGGAAGGTGATGAAGACGTTGAACTGTCCCGTGGATTCCCGCATCCAGGCGAAGCGGTCGCGCGACGGCCGGGTCTCGGTGAGGATCTGCGCCACCGCCGGATCGCGCGTTGGTCCCCATGTTGTGTTCGAGGCGGGCAAGGCGACGCAGCACCAGCCCGGTCGCGAGGCCGACTTCGGCGATCAGGACGATCAACCCGAAGAACAGCGCTCGGTTCCATTCCCAACGGTTCAACGAGACGACCATGTAGACGGCGCCGCCGAGCAAGGTGCCGACGCCGGCGAGCCAGGCGATGGTCTTCATGACGTCGACTCCTTGCCCTCGATGGTGACCCGTCCCGTGTCGCCGTCGACGTTGACGACGACCCCTTCGGGCAGGTCGGCGGTGGCACCGGCGTAGCCGACGACCGTGGGCACCCGGGCCTCGCGGGCCAGGATGGCGAGGTGGGACAGCACCGACCCGGTCTCCGACACGATGCCCTTGAGTCGCGGGAGCAAGGGCCCGAGCCCGGGAGCCAGCGTGGTGGTGACGAGGACCGCGCCGACCGGTGGATCATCCGTGTCGTAGCTCACCGGCCCGCTGCCTGAACCGCCGCCGGCGCCGGTGCCGCCGCCCTTCTCGCCGGCGTCCTGCACCGGGATCGGCCGGCGCCGGTCGGACAGCTGGAACCGGGCGGGAAGGGGAGACCCGAAATCGTGGTGGTGGCCCGCCACGAGCGCCGGGATGACGACGGCGCGCTTGGTGGCCACCGCCTCCACGTGGTCGAGCGTCATGTGGCGGATCAGGGCGGGTTCGGTGAGCTCGCCGATCGCCGCCATTCGCTCGCCGAGCTCCCATGCGGCCCGGCCTGACAGCTCCTGCACCCAGCGCACCCGGAGCCGGAGCGCTTCCCGGAGGATCCCGTTGTTGCTGCAGCGCATGCACGCCGGAGCCGTCGGGATGTGCAGCGTGATGGCCTCTTCCGGCAGGACGGGCGCCCGGGCCACCCGCGGGCCGGTGAGCGCCAGCACGGCCGGACTCCGAACGAGGATCTCCTTGTCGTCGAGCCCGTCCTCACGCGCCTCGGCCAGGACCCGCAATGCCACCGAGGCGCCCGTCATCCGGTTGCCGCCAGTGTCGGTGAGCATGCCGATGAGGATCTCGTGGGCGTGGAGTGCCCGGAGGATGGCCTGGCTGCGGTGCAGCAGGGCGATCAGCTGCCGGCTCGTGAGCTCGGACAACGGCGGCACGGCCTCGAGATCGGCGTCCGTGCGGTCGAGGAGGTGTTCGGCGAGATGAGGGAGGGCGGACCGCAGCCGACCGACCGTCCACGCGCCCCGCAGGCGGCGGGCGGCGGGGACCGGGTTCAGCCGGTTCAGCAGCGTCAGCTTGGGCTTGATCTCCCCGGCCAGGCGCAGGTCGATGGCGACGTGCCCATCGACGCACACGACGACCTCGCTGTCCGCCAGCTGCGCCGGGGTGGCCGAGCCCGCCAGAACCACTGCTTCGCGCACTGCCTGTTGGAGCGGCGGAACCCAGAGATCGTGCTCGAGCTCGGTGAGCGGGTCCGGGAAGGTCTCGGCGACGGGACCAGGCCCGTAGATCGGTCCGCGTGGAACCCCGCGGATCTCGGTCGTGACCGGGCGCGACTGCAGCAGCCACAGTTGCTTGTCCGTGGCGATGGCCCACTCGACGTCTTGGGGGCCGCCGTAGACGGCCGCGACCTTGCCCGACAGCTCGACGAGCCGCCGGAGATCGGCCGCCTCGAGCGGCGGACCGTCGTTGGCCGCGAAGTCGAGGACCTTCGAGTTGGACGCGTCGAGCACGTACCGGGAGCCGTCGACCTCGCCGCTCACCAAGCGGCTCGGGCCCACCCCGGACGGCACTCACGACGCGACGATCGGTTCGACCGGTCACCGGATCGATCCCGAACATCACTCCGCCGTACGCCGGTTCGATCAGCGGTTGGACGAGCACCGCGATCGGATGCTCGGCGGCCCCGGCCCGCTTCCGCGAATCGAGCACCGCGGTCACCGCGTCGACGAACGCCTCGAAGCCGCTGATCCCGATGACCGACTCGAACTGCCCGGCCATCGACGACGTCGCCATGTCCTCGACCACCGACGAGCTCCGGGCGACGAGCTGCGTCTGGTCGCCACCCGCCCGCTCGAAGGCGTCCTGCACGGCGGCGTGCGTGGCCACCTCGGCGCCGGCGTCGATCGCGTCGGAGAACGCGGTGGTCAAGACGACGCCAGGGAGGGTCGCCAGCGCGGCGGCCCGGCCGCGTGCCAGGGCGGCCGCCTTGCCCCCCGCGAGCGCAGCCTCGAGCGCCGCCGCGTCATCGAGGGCGACCACCAGCGGTCGTTCCGTTTCCGCGACGGCGGGGGCAGTCCGCAGGTCCCCATCACTCATGTCCGCACCTACTTACTCTCTTACTCTGTTCACGCACCGTATGCCAAGCGGTAAGACATCGCAGCAGCGCGCTATTCATCGTTTGGCGGGCGAACGGGAAGCACGACCGTGAACCGGGTGTCGCCGGGCTCGGAGTCGAGGCTGATCTCGCCGCCATGGCGGGCGACGACGATCTGCCAGACCACGTCGAGCCCGAGGCCGGTGCCGGTGCCGACCTCCTTGGTCGTGAAGAACGGCTCGAAGACCCGGCTGCGAATGTCCATCGGAACACCAGGGCCGGTGTCGGCGATCTCGACGGCCAGCCGGTCGCCTTCTGCCCGCGTACACACCGTGAGCGTGCCGGACCCACCCATGGCGTCGATGGCGTTGTCGATCAGGTTCGTCCACACCTCGTTCAGCTCGCCGGGGTAGGCGACCAGCCGCGGGAGGCTGCGGTCGTACTCGCGCACCAGCTTGACGTCGTCGCCGAGCTTGTACTTGAGCATGGTCAATGTGGCATCGAGCCCCTCGTGCACGTCGATCGTCTGCTGTGGCGCCCGGTCCAGCTGGGTGTACTGCTTCGCCCGCTCCAACAGGCCGGAGATCCGCTCGACAGCGTGGGTGATCTCGTTGAGCAGGTTGTCGGTTTCGACCGCCCGGACCGGATAGGAGAGGCCGTAGTCGAGGTGCGGGGGCGGAGTCACGACGATCAGCTCCTCGAGCCACTCGACGCCAATACCGGCGGAGACGAGGATCGGCGCGATGTCCCAGCCGTCGGCGATCCCATGGTCGGTCAGCCAGTCACCCACCTCGTCCTCGCGGTCGGACGCCTCGATCGGCGACAGCGACGGCGCCGCCCGAGAGCTGGCCAGCGCGCGCGCCGCCAGGTCGGCGACCGCCTCGAGCTTGTCGGCGGGAAGCTGGCTGCGGACGAGGAGGCCGAGCTTCTCCCGCATCTCTTCCAGCATCTCCCGCAGGCGCGAGCTCGCCCGCGACACCGCTGCGACAGGGTTGTTCAGCTGGTGGGTGAGCCCGGCGGTCACCCGGCCGAGGGCTACCAGGCGCTCGTGGCGCTCGATGGTGTCGCGGCTCTCCATGCCCTGGGTCGAGACTCCCTCGAGCAAGTGCGCGGCCATCGGGTACCACTCCCTGACGGCCCGGCCCAGTTCGGCCGCCGGCAGCTCGAACAGCCGGCAGTCCGTGACGGCGCGGGCCGTGGCCGGGTACACCTGCGGCACGTTCTGGTTGGTGAGGTAGAAGTTGAAGGCGCCGGTGTAGGCGCCGCGGTACTCGGTGCGCCCCAGCTCCAGCTCGCCGCCCTGCACGCGCCGCGACATCGCGAGCATCCCCGAGAGCAGCACGAGGAAGCACGATGCCGGTGCGCCCTCGGCGTGGATGGTGGCGCCGGCCGGGTACTCCACGATCCGGCCCCGCTGAGTCAGCCAGGAGAGTTGGTCGTCGTTGAGCTCCTCGAAGAGGAACAGCGTGCGCAGCTCGTCCGGGGTCAGCCGTTCAGGAGGCGTCATCCATGCTCCCGGTAGCCGTGGATGAGCTGGATCGCCATCGCGCCTTCTCCGACCGCGGAGGCGACTCGCTTCACCGAGTTGGCCCGCACGTCGCCGGCCGCGAAGACGCCGGGCACACTGGCCTCGAGGTAGTACGGGTCGCGTTCGAGGTCCCATCCGCGTGGCCGCCGCCCCTCAACCGTCAGCGACGGACCGGTGAGCACGAATCCTCTCGCGTCGCGTGCCACCACGCCGTGGAGCCACTCGGTGCGGGGCGCGGCGCCGATGAACACGAAGAGGTAGCCCGTCTTCACGTCCTCCTGGACTCCCTCGGCGCGGTTGCAGAGGGTGAGCCCTTCGAGGTGGTCGTCACCGCTCATCCCGATCACCTCGGTGTCGTGCCGCACGACGATGTTCGGCGTCTCCTCGATCTGGCGGATGAGGTAGTGCGACATCGACGCCTCCAGGCTGCTCGCCCGACAGAGCATGGTGACGCGCCTGGCGTGGCGGGACAGGAACACCGCCGCCTGACCGGCCGAGTTGGCGCCGCCGACGATGTAGACCTCGTCGCCGGCGCACGCCGGGGCCTCCGTCGCCGTCGAACCGTAGAACACACCCCGCCCGGTCAACGCCTCAGCACCAGGCACATCGAGCATGCGGTAGGAGATCCCGGTCGCGAGCAGCACGGAGTGGGCGACGACCTCGCCGCCGTCGTCGAAGCGAACCGCTCGGGACGACGGTCGGACGTCGAGGCCGACGACATCGCGGGTGGTGAGGATCTCGGCGCCGAACTTTTGCGCCTGGCGGCGAGCCCGGTCGGTCAGCTGGGTTCCCGTGACCCCGTCGGGGAACCCGAGGTAGTTCTCGATGCGCGAGCTCTGCCCCGCCTGCCCGCCCGTCGCCCGCCGCTCGACCAGCACCGTGCGCAGGCCCTCCGACGCGGCGTAGACCGCGGCGCCGAGCCCAGCGGGCCCTCCGCCGACGATGACGACGTCGTAGAAGTCGATGGCGGGCGTCGTCGAGAGCCCCACCTGGTTGGCCAGGTCACCGATGGTGGGCGCGACCAGGTGGTCGCCCGCTGGCGTCACCACGAGGGGGACCGCAGTGGCATCCACCCCGGCGGCCGACAGCAGCCGTCGCCCTTCGGGGTCCTCGCTGGACAGCCAGCGGTAGGGCACCGAATTGCAGGCCAGGAAGTCACGCACCTCGAAGGAGTGCGCCGACCAGCGATGGCCCACGACCTGGGTGCGGCTCACCGGCTCCACGTCGCTGTCGCGCCACATCTCGATGAGGGCGTCGATGATCGGGTAGAGCTTCTCCTCGGGCGGATCCCACGGCTTGAGCAGGTAGTGGTCGAGGTCGACCACGTTGATCGCCTCGATCGCGGCGTCGGTGTCGGCGTACGCGGTGAGCAGGGCCCGCCGGGCGTGGGGAAAGAGGTCCATCGCCTCCTCGAGGAACTCGAGACCGCTCATCCCGGGCATCCGGTGGTCGGCGAGCAGTACCGCCACCAGGGCGCCACGAAGCTTCAGCTCGCGCAGCGTCTCGAGTGCCTGCGGGCCGGACTCGGTGCGCACCACCCGGTACTTCTCCCCGTAGTGGCGGCGGAGGTCCCGCGCGACGGCGCGCGAGACGCCGGGATCGTCGTCCACGGTGAGCAGGATCGGCTTGCGTTCGGCGTCGCGGTCGGTCTCGGTCGTCATCGCACCGTCGACGCTAACCACGCTCGGCCGAACTGCGGCTCCCGGAATCGGTCGCCCACGGTGACGATCACGCGTCGCGCAGGAACAGGAGCACGGCGGCGACGCGCTTGTTGACCTGCTTCTCCTCGGCGAGGTCGAAGGCGAGGAAGATCGAGTTGATGTGCTTCTCCACCGTGGCCCGGTGCAGGTGCAAGGACTCGGCGATCGCATCGTTCGTCTTGCCCTGGGCCATCAACGCCATCACGTCGCGCTCGCGGTCGGTGAGCCGGTGCAGCGGCGACGAGCGGGCTTTTGCCTGCCTGGACACCAGCCCGTCGACGACTTCCGGATCGATCACCGAGCGCCCGCTGACGACCTCCTTCAGCGCCCGCGAGATCGCCGCGTCGTCGTCGCCGATGCGCTCCTTGAGCAGATAGCCGAGACCGGCGGTCCCGTCCTTCAGGAGCTCGAACGCGTAGCTGTCGTCGGCGTGTTGGGACAGCACGAGGATGCCGATGTCGGGGTGCCGCCGGCGGATCTCGTGGGCGGCCTCGATGCCTTCCATGTGGTGCGTCGGTGGCATCCGGATGTCGGTGATCACGGCGTCGGGGAGGAGCTCGTCCACCTGCTCCAGGAGCTCGTCCGGGCGGTCGACTGCCGCGACCACCTCGAACTCGCCGCCGTACTCCAGGACGGCGCGGACCCCCTCCCGATAGACCTTGTTGTCCTCGGCGATCACGACCCGCAACGTCACATTGCAACAGTAGGGGCGAGGGGCAGCTCGGCGATGACCGTCGTGCCGCCGCCCGGATCCGCCTCCACCGTCACGTGGCCCCCGAGCGCCGCTGCCCGGTCGGCCATGTTCGTGAGCCCGCTGCCGCGGACGATGTCGTCACCGAGGCCCCGCCCGTCGTCGCTGATCCGGATGACCAGCCGGTCGCTCTCGACCGCCAGGTTGACGGCGACCGCCGTCGCGTCGGCGTGCTTGACGATGTTGGCGAGCGCTTCGGAGGCGACGAAGTACGCCGCGCCCTCCACCGGCCGCTCGAACCGCCGGCCCGCCAGCTCCGGCGGGGCGTCCACGGTGACCTCGAGCGGCAGCCGCTTCGCCCGCGCGTCGATCGCCCGCACGATGCCGTGATCGTCGAGGATCGCCGGGTGGATCCCCTGGGCGATGGCCCGCACGTCGGCGAGCGCCCGCCGCACGTCGTCCTGGGCGCCGGCGATCGTCGCCGAGGCGTCTTCCGGTGCGAGCGGGAGTTGGACGAGCGCCAGCCGCAACATGCCGATCACGGACGCCAGCTCCTGCTGCACCCCGTCGTGGATGTCGCGCTCGAGGCGCCGGCGCTCCTCGTCCTGGGCCTCGACGATGCGCGCCCGGGAGGCGGCGATCTCGGTCGCCTGCTGCTCGATCTGGTGCAGGCGCGCCTCGAGCTCGTCCGCCTGGCTCACCGTCCGCAAGCGGAGCGCAGCCTCGCGACCGAGCGCGCCGAGCAGCTGGCGATCGTGGGCGTTGAGCGGGCCGCCCCGCTTGGGCCCGCACTCGAGGAGCCCCAGCTGCTCGCCGCCCTCGACCAAGGCGAATCGAGCCGCCGGGACGGGCGGCTCCCCGCCGGCCCCGCCGGCCATCGCGACGACCGGGGTGGTCCCCATGGTCGATGCCCGGGCCCACCGCAATCGCAGCACCTTGCGGGCGGTGGTGACCAGCAGCCCGAGCAGCTCGGATCGCCCGGCGTGCTCGGCGGCGGCACCAAACGCGTCGATCAACCGGGCGTCGCTGCCGATCTCGCCGAACAGCCACCGGTCGGCGGCCCGCTCCAGCCAGTCGCGCACCGGAAGGAGGAGGGCGGCCACCGTGAGCACCGCGGCCGCAGCGGGCGCGCCCGGCACGATCAGCCCCGTCGTGGCGTCGGCCGCGAACCAGGCGATACCCCCTGCCGCGCCGAGCACGGAGACCAGACCGACACCCACCGCCACTTTCCGCACGGCGACCGCCGCGTCGCCGAGCTCTGGTTGGACGATCGTCGCCGCGACGCCGCCCGCCACGGCCGCCCAGGCGACGGCCCTCGGCAGGGCGGCGAGGAAGCCGTCGCCCACCTCGACCAGCCCGAGCAGCCGAACGAGCTGCATCACGGCCACGACCCCCACCGCGGTCAGCAGGCTCAACGCGAGCCACCGAACCCGCCGCCGCTCGTCGAGGCTCGCCGCGAACAGCGTCCACACGAGGATCCCGCCGGCGACGAGGGGTACGAGCGCGAGCGCGAGCAGCACGGCCTCTCCGGGGGTGTCGAAGAAGGAGAGCGACGGAACCTGGAGCGGCGAGACGGCCGGCAGGGGTCGCGGCTCCGCGCTCGAGGACTCGGCGATCCCCATCGCCAACGCGGTCGCGCGTGCCAGTGAGCGTGGCGAGCGGCACCACCAGCTGCGCCAGCCGTCCGGCGCAGCAACGTCGCGACCATGCCTGCGGCGAGAACGACGGCAGCCACGTCGAGTCCGGCACCGGCCGCGCCGACGAGTTGCCGATCGAAGAAGGGATCGGTCATGTGCATCGCCTCGCCGGCGACGGTGGCGAGGACAACGGTCGTCGCCACTGCGAGCGGGAGGAGCCCGCCGGGGCGGGCCCGTCGCCGCCACGCCGTGACCAGGCCGGCGACGACGACGGGGACGAGCCCGACGAGGATCCACAGCCACGCGCCGGCGGCGCCGTCCGTCCACTCGTCGCCGCCCGCCGGGGCCTGCACCCGGCCGGCGAGGCCGATGGCAACGACGATGCCGGCGACGGAGGCGGCCGACATCAGCCGTTCGGCGCCGGGGGGCCTTGTCACCTGCCCATCATCCCGCCGCCGGGCCCTCCGGTCCACCATGGTGACCGGCAGGGTCGTGGTGGGGTTTTCCACCATCTCGACGACATAGAGTCGGTTCGGGAGGGAGCATGTTGCTCGTCACGCCGGTCCACAGTCGCCGGGTCCTTGTGCTCGGGGCGGCCGGGCTGGTGCCCGCCGCCCTCGTCACGCTGCTGCTCGTCCACCAGCCGTCGATCGGCGACCGGCGTCTCTACCCGTTGCTGCGCGGCTCGCTCACCGTCGTCGGGCTCGGGCTGGCGCTGGCGGCGCTGATCACGTGGGCGACCGCGTCCGACCGGTTGAGCCGCGCGTCGCTCAGCGGGCTGGCGTGGGCCGGCCTGACGACGATCCTCTGCATCGGCCCGTTCCTCGAGAGCAACCCGCGCCCTCGCCTCTACGCCTTGGACCTGGAAACGGGCGACCTCGTGGGGACCAGCTCGGAGGCCGGTACCGGGCAGGCGACCGCCGGCGGCGCTTCCGTCCCCGGCTTCGAGGACGCCGTGCCGGAACCCGTCGACGGGGACATCGAATTCGGTCCCGCACGCGTCGAGGGCAATGGATGGACACGGCCGTTCCCAGGGGAACAGGTGCACGACGTCGCCCCCATCGGGGACAGCGTGTACGTGTACGTGGCCACGCCCGGCGCCGCCGGTGTAGCGGGCGGGCGCATCCTCAAGGTCGATGCTGACAGCGGCGCAACCGTGTGGACCCGGTCCCTCTCCGAGGAGGTGGCCGTGGGCGACGGGACCGCCGACATCGCGGCCAACGACGATGTCGTGGTGGTCGCGGGGGGCGTCGAGGTCGCCGCCCTCGACGCCGCCGACGGGGATCAGCGCTGGACCGAGAGCGTCGTCACGCTGGGCAAGAGCCGCGGCTACGCCCTTCCAGGGGCCGTCCAGGAAGTTGCCGTCAGCGACACTCTCGTGTTCCTGTCGACCACGCCGGAGAGCTGACCTGGCGGAGGGCCGACCCGCCCCGGCGGTGCGGGTTTTCCCTATCCCACGCGCTGGGTATGCGCGCCGAATCGGCTGGTCACCTTGGTCGTCGCGCGGCCGTCTCGGGCTCACGATCGTCCCATGCACGCGATCACGCTTCCGACGACGACACGGGCAGCGTCCAGGTTGGTCACCTGGGTGCGGGGACGGCTGGCCCCGACCGGTGAAGACCTCGCCGAGCGGGCCGGCTGGCGGGTCAAGACCCGCTGGATCCTGGGCGCCTGGGCGGTCTTGTCGGCGTTCTCGGCGCTGGGCACCGCGCTCACGCCGGCGCTGCTCGCCTTCCCGATGCTGCTGGTTGCGTTCACGCCGCGGCTTCCCTTCCTGATCCTGGCCGCGACCGCGGCCAACCCGGTGTTGTTCTTCGGCGTCGCCGTCCCCCGGATGCTCGTCGGCGACCCGATCCACATCGCGCTCGGCCGCCGCTACGGCGGGCGGTTCGTGCCCGACCGTGCTCGGCGCATCATGCTCCGCCTCGGGCTGGTCGGGGTGGCGTTGCGCCCGACGAGCAAAGTGCTCGCCGCCGCCGGGGCCTGCAAGCTGCGGACCTCGCGGGTGCTCACCGCTGACGCTGTCGGCACGCTCGGCCTGCTGGCGAGCATCTACGTCGGCACGACTTCGGTGGTCGGCTGATGCGGACCTTCTCGCTGCGCCGCATCGACCTCGTCCCGGTCGGGCTGGCGGCGGTGCTGGCGAGCGCGGCCGTCGGGCTCGGGTGGCGCGGCGGGGACTGGCCCGCCCAGCTGCTGCGGGTCGAGCTCGTCGAGCGGGCCGGGCCGGCGGTCTGGAACAACCTGTGGTTCGCCGGTCACCACACACCGGGCTACGGCCTGCTGTTCCCGACCCTCGCCGCGGCCGTCGGTCCGGGGACGGTGGCCGTGATCAGCTGTGCCGTCGCCGCGGGATGCTTCCACCTCCTCGCGCGCGGCCACTACGACGATCGCCGGACGATGGCGGCGAGCGTGGTGTTCGCGGCGGGCACGGTCGTCAACGTCGCGGTCGGCCGGCTGACCTTCGCTCTCGGGCTGGCGCTGGCGTTGGCGGCGCTCGCGGCGGTCCGTGGCGGACGCCCGGTGCTGGCCACGGCCCTGGTCGTCCTGACGGCACCGGCGAGCCCGGTCGCCGGAGTGATGCTCGGTCTCGCCTCGCCGCCTGGTGGCTGCACAGCCGGCGGACCTCCCTGCTGGTGCTCGCCGCGCTCGCGGTCGCGCCGGTCGCCGCCGCGGCGGTGCTGTTCCCGCAGGGTGGTCGGTTCCCGTTCCGCGCCGAGGCGCTGGCGTGGTCAATCGGCGTCGCCGCCGTCGTCGCGATCGCGACCGACGCCCGCGTCGTGCGCATCGGCGCCTGCCTCTACGCCGTCGCCTGCGCGGCGGCGTTCGTCGTGCCCAACCCGCTCGGCGCCAACGCCACCCGGCTCGGCATGTTCGTCGCCGCGCCGATCCTCGTACTCACGGCCCGGCGTCTGCGCTCGCCGCTCGTCGCGGTCGCCCTGCCGGCCGTGATCTGGTGGCTGTGGTCACCGGCGGTCGACGGCATCGTCCGCGCCGGGCGCGATCCGTCCGCCGCGGTCGACTATCACCAACCTCTGATCGACGCGGTGCGCTCGGCGGGTCCGGCGAACGGGCGGCTGGAGATCGTGCCGACCCAACGGCACTGGGAGACCGTGCACGTGGCGATCGAACTGCCCCTGGCGCGTGGGTGGGAGCGTCAGCTCGACATGGGCCGCAACCCGGTCTTCTACGGCGCCGAGCTCGACCCCGACGCGTACCACCGATGGTTGCGCGACCACGCGGTGCGGTTCGTGGCCATCGCCGACGTGCCGATCGACCCGTCAGGACGGCAGGAGGCGGATCTCGTCCAGCGCGGGCTGCCGTTCCTCGAACCGGTCTGGCACGACGATCACTGGCGACTGTGGCGGGTCGTCGACGCCGAGCCGATGGTCGAGGGACCGGCCACGCTCGTCCGGATGGATCCGGCGGAGGTCGTGCTCGACGTCGCCGCCGCCGATCCGGTGCTGGTGCGGGTGCGCTACTCGAGTCACTGGTCCCTCGACCCCGGCGGTTGCGTGTCCCCGAGCCGCGGAGGGATGGACCGTGGTCCAGGTCGAGCAGCCCGGCGTCGTCACGCTGCGCCCGGTCCTGGCGCGGAGCCTGCCCGATCATCGGACCGCTGGACGGCTGTCCGACCTGACGCTCGCGCTAGACCGTTGTCTGATGCACGCGGGCGCCCGGTGATGGACGACATGGTGCGGGTGCGCCGTTCGCCGCCGCCGTTCCGCCGGGTTGCGGTTCGGCGGGTCGAGCGGTTGAGCCCGCGCCTGGCCCGCGTCACGCTCGCCGGTGCCGAGCTCGCCGGGTGGTCGGTGGACGAGCCGGCGGCGAGCGTGCGGCTGCTCCTGCCGACGCCCGGCGACTCCGCGCTCGTGATGCCGACCTGGCACGGCAACGAGTTCCTGCTGCCGGACGGGCGGCGGGCGACGATCCGGACCCTCACCCCGCGACGGTTCGACCACGGACGCCCTCGAGCTCGACGTCGACATCGTCCTCCACGGCGGGGGCGTCGCCGCCGGCTGGGCCGCGGCCGCCGGCCCCGGCGACGAGGCCGCGATCTCCGGTCCCGGTCGGGGCTACACCATCGACCACGACGCGCCGGGATTCGTGCTCGCCGGCGACGAGACGGCGATCCCCGCGATCAGCCAGCTGCTCGAGCACCTGCCCGCCGAGGCGCCGGTGGAGGTCTACGTCGAGGTCGCCGACCCCGCCGCGCGGATCCCGATGCCGGCCTCCACTCGCGCCACCGTTCACTGGCTCGACCCGCCGCCCGGTGCCGCACCCGGCGACGCGCTCGTGGCGACGGTCAGCGGCGTCGACATCCTGACGGGCACCCGGCTCTGGGTGGCCGGAGAGGCGGCGGCGATGCAGCGCATCCGCCGTCACCTCTTCGAGGAGCGCGGGCTGGCCCCGCGCCGCCGCTGTGATCAGGGGCTACTGGAAGCACGGCCGCGCCGGAGGCGACGCCGCGACGTGACTCCCGCGTCCCGCCGGTTTACCGTTCGGTGCCGGGCGGAGTCGAGGAGATCACCATGCGACTGAGCACCGCCGCCGCCGCCGTCGTCGTCGCCCTGGCTCTGCCGATCGGGACGGCCACCGCTGCGCCCAGGGCCGACGACACCATCGACCTCCCGGCAGGGTTCGCCGGCGAAGGAGTCGCCGTCGGCGCCGGCAACACGTTCTACGCCGGCTCGCGCGCCGGCGGGCACATCGCCCGCGGCAACCTCCGCCGAGCGCACCTGCCGAGGTCTGGGTGACGCAGCCGATCCTCAACCCGGCGATCGGGCTGGACGCGGACGTCCGCCACGGCCTGCTGTGGGTCGCGGGGGGACCGACCGGAAGGGCGGCGGCGTACCGACTCGACTCCGCCGCGCCCGCCGTACCCGCACCCGGGCTGACGCTCACGACCATCGTGCCGTCGTTCATCAACGACGTCGTCTCGACCCGTGACGCCGCCTACTTCACGAACAGCATGGTGCCCGAGTTGTACCGGGTACCGGTGTCCCGCCGCGGTGGCGTGGGCGAGCCCGAGACGGTCCCGCTCAGCGGGCCGGCCGGCGACTTCGACCCCGGGTTCAACCTCAACGGGATCGATGCCACCCGGGACGGGAAGACCCTGATCGTCGTCAACAGCGGCAAGGGCGAGCTCTACACGGTCGACGCCGAGACCGGCGCGAGCAAGCTCATCGATCTCGGGGGCGGGACGGTGCCGACCGGCGACGGGATCCTGCTCGACGGGCGCACGCTGTACGTCCTCCAGAACGGCAACGCGCCGAGGCGTGCCCAACCAGATCGCGGTGATCCGGTTGAGCCGCGACCTGACGTCGGGGCGGATCGTCGCCACGAGGACGAGCGAGTTGTTCGAGACCGCGACGACGCTCGCCAAGCGCGGCAACCTGCTTCGTCGCCGTCAACGCCCAGTTCGCGGGCCACCGCCGATCGACGACGAGCCCGAGGTCGTCCTCCTGCGCATCCGCTGAACCTCCCCCGTTCTGTCGTTTGGCAACGACCGGATCGGGCCGATTCCAAACGACAGAACGGGGTCAGCCGGCGAGCTCGCGGACCCGGGCCAGGAGGACGTCGACGGCGGGACGGTTCAGCCCGCCCTCGGGGATGATCACGTCGGCGTAGCGCTTGCTCGGCTCGATGAACTGCTCGTGGGCCGGGCGCACGGTCGCCAGGTACTGCTCGATCACGCTCTCGGCGGTGCGCCCGCGCTCGGTCATGTCGCGGCGCAGGCGGCGGATCAAGCGCAGGTCGGCGTCGGCGTCCATGAAGACCTTGAGGTCGAAGCGCTCCCGCAACGACGGCTCCCACAGCACGAGGATCCCCTCGACCACGACGATGCGCGCCGGCCGCACCATGCGGACCTGACCGCTGCGGTTGTACAGCTCGTAGTCGTAGATCGGCACCGGCACGGCCGCGCCGGCGGCGAGCGCGGCGAGATGGTCGTTGAGGAGCGCCCAGTCGAAGGCGTCAGGGTGGTCGAAGTTGAACGACTCCCGTTCCTCGCGCGGACGGTCGCCGAGGTCGACGTAGTACGAGTCGAGCTTGATCAGGGCGAGGTGCTGTTCCCCGGCGAGCTCGGCCAGCCGCTCCGACACCGTGGTCTTGCCTGACGACGATCCGCCGGCCACGCCGATCAGGAACGGCCGCGCCGGCAGCTCACCCACGGGCGCGTGACGATAGCTGTCGCGCGGCGCGCGTCGTGGTGCGCCCGGCCGTTCGACCTCCCTGACTACGATGCCCGCGCATGTCCGTTCGTAGCGTTCCCCGGCCACGCAAGCTGCCTGCGCAGCGCAGCCGCTCGTTCGCTGCGCTCACTCGCTCGCATTCGCGTCGGGTCGTCCAGTGAGCGACGTACCGGAAGGATCGGGTCAGGTCGAGCGGGGCACCGGGCGACGCCCGCCTCGAGTCGGCGACTCCGGTTCACCGGTCGGCTCGACGCTCAGCATCGTGCTCGCCGTCGTCGCCGTGGTCGCCGGCTTCCTGATCCTGCGCTCGATCTTCGACGACGACGACGACTCGTCGGCTGGCCTCACGCCACCGGGCACGACCGTCGCCGGGCCGGCCACGACCGCGACCGGCGGAGAACGGCACGACCGCGACGACCGTGGCGCCGACGACGACGGTCGGCCGGGTGACGGACGCGACGGTCGTCGTCGCCAACGCCAGCGGGATCGGCGGTTCGGCAGGGCAGATGACGACGGCGCTGGAAGCGGTCGGCTACACGGCTGGGCGAGGCCACCGACTCCAGCGAGGGGCAGCAGGACACGCTCGCTCGTCTTCTTCGTGCAGGGGTGATGACCGCAGCGCGGGCGACCGCCGAGTCCATCGCCCGCGACATGGGTGGCCTGCGGGTCCAGCGGATGCCGGCCGAGCCCCCGGTCACTGGCGAGACTCGGGAACGCCACCGTGCTCGTGATGCTCGGCACCGACGCCGCGGGCAAGACGCTGGCCGAGCTCAACCCGACGTCCGTGACGGCGCCATCGGTCGCCGGCACGACGACCACGACGACGGGCTGACGTCAGCGCGCGCCAGCGCTTCGGCGGCGGCGTGCTCGATGCACCACCGCGGTTCGGTGAACGAGCGGGCCTCGCCGTATCGCTCGACGAGCGACATCACCGTCACGTCCCCGTCGAGCCGCGGCGACGGCGTCCGCGTCGGCGTCGCCGACGATCACGACGAGCGGGCGATCGGCGGCGGCGGCCAGCGCGAGCACGCCTCCGACGACCTTGCCGTCGAGACTCTGCGCATCGAGGTAGCCCTCGCCCGTCACGACGACGTCGGCGGTCGCCACCCGTTCGTCGAGCGCGACGTGCTCGGCCACGAGATCGAAACCCGGGACGAGGCGGCCGCCGACGGCGGCGAGCCCGCCCGCCAGCCCGCCCGCCGCACCCGAGCCCGGCAGCTCGCGGACGTCGACGCCGTACTCGGACGCGGTAGCGCTCGGCGAGACCTTCGAGGCGGCGCCGTGAGCAGCGCGACCTGGGCCGGCGTGGCGCCCTTCTGCGGGGCGAACACGGCCGCCGCATCGACGAACGTCGTGCGCACGTCGCAGGCGACCTGGAGGTCGACGGCGCGCAGGCGGGCCGGGCTGCGCAACGCTTCGAGCGCGCCGAGCCCACCGTCGGTGGTGGCCGAACCGCCGAGCCCGACGACGATCTGGCGAGCCCCCTGTTCGAGCGCCCGGTCGATGAGTTGGCCGGTGCCGATCGTCGACGCGTTCAGCGGATCGTTCGCTTCCGGCCCACCGGCGAGCGATCAAGCCGCTGGCCCGCGCCATCTCGATCACCGCCGCGCGCTGGGCGAGCCGCCACCCCGCCTCGACCGGCGCGCCGAGCGGACCGGTGACGATCGAGCTGCGGTTGGCGCCGCCGAGCACGTCGAGCAGGCCCTCGCCGCCGTCGGACATCGGCGCCTCGTCGGCGTCGTGGCCGAGCTCCCAGCAGGCGTGGCCCACCGCCGCGGTCGCCTCGGCGGCGGTCACCGTCCCCCGGAACTTGTCGAGCGCGATGAGCACACGCACGGCGCCGAGCGTAGGTCCCGGGCCCTCGGGCGAATCCTGATCGCCCCGGTAAGGTTTCGTCATGGCCGTGACGGTGCGCATCCCGACCACCCTCCGCCCCCTGGCCGGCGGCGCCGCCACCGTCGAGGTCGCCGGCGGCTCGCTCGCCGACGTCATCGCCGCCCTCGATGCCGTCCACCCCGGCCTGCAGGACCGGGTGGTCGACGAGGAGGGCAACCTGCGCCGGTTCGTCAACGTGTTCGTCGACGACGACGACGTCCGCTACCTCGACGGCCTCAAGACCGACGTCCCCGACGGCCAGACCGTGAGCATCATCCCCGCCGTCGCCGGCGGCTGAAACTGACGCGCTGGGGTCGGGCGAGCGGAGCGAGCGCGAGTGCGAACGGTTGCCCCGCTGGCGGTCGCGGGCGTAGAGTGCTAGCACTCACCTTGTCCGAGTGCTAACCGTCCAACGGAGGACAACAGATGCCCAAGATGATCGCGTTCGATTCCGAGGCCCGTCGCGGGCTGGAGGCGGGCATGAACAAGCTCGCCGACGCCGTGCGAGTGACGCTCGGCCCCAAGGGCCGCAACGTGGTGCTGGAGAAGAAGTGGGGTGCGCCCACGATCACCAACGACGGTGTCTCCATCGCCAAGGAGATCGAGCTCGAGGACCCCTACGAGAAGATCGGCGCCGAGCTGGTCAAGGAGGTCGCCAAGAAGACCGACGACGTCGCCGGTGACGGCACGACCACGGCCACCGTGCTCGCCTGGCAGATGGTCCGCGAGGGCCTGCGCAACGTCGCCGCCGGGGCCAACCCGATGAGCCTGAAGCGGGGCATCGAGGCGGGTGTCGAGGCCGCCGTGGCCTCGATCAAGGAGCTCGCCAAGGAGGTCGACTCGAAGGAGCAGATCGCCCAGGTCGCGGCCATCTCGGCGGCCGACGACGAGATCGGGGCGATGATCTCCGAGGCCATCGACAAGGTCGGCAAGGACGGTGTGATCACCGTCGAGGAGAGCCAGACCTTCGGCATGGAGATGGACCTCGTCGAGGGCATGCGCTTCGACAAGGGCTACATCTCGCCCTACTTCGTCACCGACACCGAGCGCATGGAGGCGGTCCTCGAGGACCCGTACATCCTGCTGGTGTCGTCGAAGATCTCGTCGGTGCGTGATCTCGTGCCCGTGCTCGAGAAGGTCATGCAGGGCGGTCGCCCGCTGGTGATCATCGGCGAGGACGTCGAGGGCGAGGCTCTGGCCACGCTCGTCGTCAACAAGATCCGCGGCACGTTCAAGTCGGCCGCCGTCAAGGCGCCCGGCTTCGGCGAGCGGCGCAAGGCGATGCTCCAGGACATGGCGATCCTCTCCGGCGGCCAGGTGATCTCCGAGGAGGTCGGCCTCAAGCTGGAGAACGTCACCCTCGACCTGCTCGGCTCGGCGAAGAAGGTCATCGTCACCAAGGACGAGACCACCATCGTCGAGGGCGGCGGGACCGAGGACGACATCAAGGGCCGGATCAACCAGATCAAGGCCGAGATCGACAACACCGACTCGGACTACGACCGGGAGAAGCTGCAGGAGCGTCTCGCCAAGCTGTCGGGCGGTGTCGCCGTCCTCAAGGTCGGCGCGGCCACCGAGGTCGAGCTGAAGGAGAAGAAGCACCGCATCGAGGACGCCGTGTCGACCACCAAGGCGGCCATCGAGGAGGGCGTCGTGCCCGGCGGCGGCGTGTCGCTGCTGCGCTCGCAGTCGGCGGTGCAGAAGGCGGCCGATTCGCTCACGGGCGACGAGGCCACCGGCGCCCGCCTCGTGGCGAAGTCGCTCGAGGGCCCGATCAAGCAGATCGCCGAGAACGCCGGCCTCGAGGGCGGCGTCGTCGTCGAGCGGGTCCGTGGCCTGTCGGGGTCCGAGGGTCTCAACGCCGCCACCGGCGACTACGAGGACCTCGTCAAGATCGGCGTCATCGACGCCGCCAAGGTCACCCGGTCGGCGCTGCAGAACGCGGCCTCGATCGCGGCGCTGTTCCTCACGACCGAGGCGGTCATCGCCGACAAGCCGGAGAAGGAAGCCCCCGCCATGCCCGGCGGCGGCGACATGGACTTCTGAGTCCTGCACCCCCGGAAACGGCAGAGGCCCGGGCTGCGGCCCGGGCCTCTGCGCGTCTCGGTTCTGACGACACCTGGGATCACTCAGTGATCCCAGGACTCCGAAGAATCAAGCCGCCGCGGCCGCCGGCGGGTGACGCGTGGAGCTCAGTCGATGACGTTGTCGAGCTTGTCGCGTGCGTCGCGGAGGATCTCGCTGTCGAACATCGTGTCCTCGAGCGATGCCGGATCGGTGAGCAGCCAGACGAACACGCCGAGGACGGCACCGACCATCGGGAAGATGATGAACACCCAGAGCTGCCCGAGCGCGTTCGGTGAGGTGTCGGCGAAGATCGCGGTGGCGATGCTGCGGGCCGGGTTGACGCTCGTGTTGTCGACCGGGATCGTGACGAAGTGGATCAGGGCGAGGGTGATCCCGGCGACGAGGCCGCCGAACCCGGGGGCGAACATGCCGCGTCGTCGTGGCCAGTACGACGTACACGAGCAGGGCGGTGAAGACGATCTCGACGATGATCGCCGCTCCCAGACCGCTGAAACCGTCGCGATCGAAGCCGTTGGAGGCGAAGTTGCCCCGCTGGAAGCCGTCCCGTCCGCTGGCGATGCCGTAGACGATGGCGGCGCCGAAGATGCCTCCGAGCACCTGGGCGACCCAGTAGTAGACCGCCTCACGGAGCTCAAGCTTCCGGGTGAGCAGCATCCCGAGGGTGACCGCGGGGTTGATGTTGCAGCCGGTCACGTTCCCGACGACGTAGGCCATCACCAGCAGGGCGAAGCCGAACGCCAGGGCGATGCCCAGCTGTCCGATGTCGGGGGCGAGGATCGCGGTCCCCGGCCCGCACAGCACCAGCACGGCGGTCCCCACGAACTCGGCGGCGAAGATGCGGCCGTAGTCGGTCACCACAGTGGTCTCGACGGGGGTCACGGGGACGGTGGGGATCGGCACCACCGGTGCGTCCGGCGCGGGCGTCGTGGAGGACGGCGCAGCGGGCGGGACGTTCGACCGCGATGGCGGTGGAGGAGCGGCCGGACCTGAGTCGGGCGGAGTTGGAGGATCGAGTGGCTCCATGACGCGAAACGTTAATGAACCCGCCGCCACGCCCGGGTGATGCCTCCCTCGGGCCCTCGGTGACCCTGTTCGATAGCGTGACAGGCGTGATTGACGCCGGTCGTGCA
Source organism: uncultured Acidimicrobiia bacterium (assembly GCA_963839695.1). GTDB lineage: Bacteria > Actinomycetota > Acidimicrobiia > Acidimicrobiales > Ilumatobacteraceae > JALZMG01. The sequence continues at coordinate 103,627 of CAWIVW010000020.1, forward strand.
ACGCGCAAGCGGACCGAGCGGCTGATCGTCACGACCACGACGCCCACCGGCCGGCGGCGCCGCCCCGACGACCTCATCGTCGAGGAGCCGATGACCATCCAGCTCGATGGCGTCGTGGTGTCGACGACGATGCGCACGCCGGGGCACGACTTCGAGCTCGCCGCCGGGTTCTGCTTCACCGAGGGCCTGCTCGCCGGCGCGCCTGTGGAGGCGGTGCGCTACTGCGCCAACGGCGCCGCCGCGGCGACGGCGTTCAACGAGGTCACGGTCGAGACCGGCGGTGTCGCCCCGACCCCGATCGCCACGCCTCGGCCCGGTGTCGTCGAGCTGTGGCTGGTGCGGCCGCGACCAGATCGAGTCACTCGTCGAACGGCTCACGCCGGTGCCGCCGTCGGAGCCGATCGCTCCCACGGTGCTGGCTGCGGTGCCCGACCGCGTGCTCGACGGGCAGGGACTGTTCGCGAGGACCGGGGCGGTGCACGCCGCCGCCGCGTTCGACCGCGACGGCGAGGTGTCATTGACCCGGGAGGACGTCGGTCGCCACAACGCCGTCGACAAGGTGGTCGGCGCCCTCCTGCTCGCGGGCGAGCTTCCGGCCACCGGCCGTGGGCTGTTCGTCAGTGGGCGGGCGTCGGTGGAGATGGTGCAGAAGGCCTGGGCGGCCGGATTCGGATCGCTTGTCGCGGTGAGCGCACCGACCGCGCTCGCTGTCCACGCCGCCCGCCGCGCCGGGCTCACACTGGTCGGCTTCGTCCGCCGCGACTCGTTCAATCAGTACACCTGATCCCCCGTTCTGTCGTTTGGAATCGGCCGGAACCGGCTGAATCCAAACGACAGAACGTAACGTGAGACCGTGCGCACGGAGATCGGGCTCGGGGTGCTCCATCTGTTCTGCAAGGCCGGGGAGACGGTCGACCGGGAAGCCGCCGTGGCCGCGACCAAGGCGGTCGAGGCCGCCGACGGACAGGTCGTGACGGCGGCGATGCTCGGCCACAAGTGCGACCTCGCAGTGATGGCGCTGCACCGCGACTGGGCGGTGTTGCGCCGGCTGCAGACCGGGCTGCAGACCGCCGGGCTGGATGTCGTCGACAGCTACGTGAGCGTCGACCGAGGTGAGCGAGTACGCCAAGGGGATGCCCGAGGAGCTGCTGCGCGAGCGCCTGTACCCCTCATTGCCGCCGGCGGGGAAACCGGTGTTCTGCTTCTACCCGATGACCAAGCGTCGCGAGGCGCACGCCAACTGGTACGCGACGCCGTACGAACGGCGGAACGCGATGATGCGCGAACACGGCACGACCGGGCGCACGTTCGCCGGCAAGGTCGTCCAGCTGATCACCGGCTCCACCGGTCTCGATGACTTCGAGTGGGGGGTCACCCTGTTCGCCCTCTCGCCCGAGGTGGTCAAGGACGTCGTGTACACGATGCGCTTCGACCAGGGGTCGGCGCTCTATGGCGAGTTCGGTCGTTTCTACGTCGGTTACGTGACCGGGCTCGACGAGGCGCTGGACGCGCTCGTCGCTGCTAAGGAACCATCAGCGACGGCGTGGTGGAGACGTCCGTGCCCGACTCGTCGAACTCGAAGACGTCGAACCGGGCCCGCTCGGGATCGCCGTTGGCGCCGATCTGGACGGTGCCGCCCAGGCCCGTCGTAGTCGATGTTGCGGGGGACGGCCAGCAGCTGAAAACACGTCTCGAACTCGCGGCACGGCACGCCCTGGGCGCTGACCTCGGCCATCCGGCCGGCCATCCGCTCGGGATCGTCCTCGTTGGCCTGTACCGCGGCGAGCGCAATGAGGTTCACGCAATCGTACGCGTTGGTGGCGAAGTGACCCGGCGGCTCGTCCTCGAACTGGGTCCGGGCCATCGGTGACACGCCTTCGATCTGCTCACGGATGTCCGCCGGCAGTGCCTGCACGAGTTGCGCCGACGGCGGTAGACGTAGGGCGTCGTTGACGATGATGTCCGGCGGGTCGTCCGAGAACCGGCCGACCGTCTCGCCCATCGCCGTCAGCATCCGCAGCCCGTGTTCGCCGTCGCCGATGACGACCACCAGGTCGGCCTCGCTCTCGACGAGCTCGGTGGCTTGGTCGAGGAGACTCTCGTCGCTGCTGGTGAACGGCACCGGGGCGACGACCGTGAGGGCGCGATCGACGAGCGCGGCGACGGTGGCCTCGGCGAGGGGGCGGCCGTAGGCGTCGTCGAGGTAGGCGACCGCGACAGTGAAGGTGCCCGTCTGCTGGGCGAGCTTCGCGATCGCGTCGGCCTGCAGCGAGTCACTCGGGGCGGTGCGGAAGAAGAGCTGCGACGACGGGAACTCGTCGAGCGCGAGCGAGGTCGCGGTCGGCGAGCACGTGAGCACCCCCGCGCCCAGTAGGTCGCCCAGCGTCGCCAGAGCGACCGTCGACGACGCCGGTCCGACGACCGCGTCGACGCCGTCGTCGAGGAGCGAGTCGATGCCGTCGGCGGCCGACGAGGCGTCGGCGCCTTCGTCGATGCCACTGATGAGCTCCACCGGCTGCCCGAGCACGCCGCCGGCGCTGTTGATCTCGTCGACGGCCCGTCCTGCCGCCTCGGCCATGCCCTGGCCGATCGTCGCTCCTTCGCCACTGAGCGGCAAGAGCAGGCCGATTCTGAGCACCCCGTCGTTGGTCCGCGCCGGCTCGGTCGACGGCGTCGCCGAGGTGGACGGCGCCACGCTCGTCGCCGAGGAGTCGTCGTCGTCGGTACAGGCCAGCGGCAGCGTCAGCGCGATGGCGGCGATGAGTCCGGCGCGTCGGCGGACGAGTCGGCGGCCGGGCATCGGCCCAACATAGAGGGGACACGGCCCGGTGTCCCTCGCGGGGGCCGGCATTAGCCTTCGTGGATGGCCACGACGGTGACCTCCCGCCGCGACGAGCTGATCGCCGACCGGACAATCGGCGGTCGGGACCTGTACGCCGCTCTGGCCGGCGCCACCGACGACCTCCTGAGGTCACTTTTCGCCGATGCCGAGGCCCGCTTCCCCGCTCGCCGCAAGGGGTCCGTCGCCCTGGTCGCTGTGGGCGGCTACGGCCGCGAGGAGCTCGCCCCGTACAGCGACATCGACGTGCTCCTCGTCCACGACGGGCGGCCCGGCGGCATCGACGAGCTCGCCGCCGCACTGTGGTACCCGCTCTGGGACTCCGGTTTGCAGTTGGGCCACGCGGTTCGATCGCTCGACCAACAGCTGGCCCGAGCGGACGAGGACCTCGACGCGGCCACCGCCCAACTCAGCGCCCGGGTGGTCGCCGGGGACGCCGAGCTCGCCGGCCGCCTCGTCGTCGAGGGGCGCACGCGCTGGCGGCGCAACGGACGCCGCTGGCTCGACGCCCTGCGTTCCCGGATGATCGAGCGCCGGGAGCAGGCCGGTGACGTGGCCTTCCTGTTGGAGCCGGACCTCAAATACGGTCACGGCGGGCTGCGTGACGTCCAGACCCTGTGGTGGGCGGCGGACGCCGGTCTGTCCGCACCGGACGACGATCTCGTCCTCATCGACCACTGTTACGACACCCTGGTGGCGGCCCGTGTGGCCCTGCACCGAGTGAAGCGCCGGGCGGGCGACGTGCTCCACCTGGAGGATCAGGACGCGGTCGCGGACGCGCTCGGCCTCGTATCGGCCGACGAGCTGATGGCCGGCGTGGCCGCCGCGGCGCGGACGGTCGTGTGGGTTGCCGACGGCTCGTGGCGCAGTGTCTCGGCCACGCCGGCCGGGAGCGAGGAGCCGGCGGGAGCGGGGCTCGTGATCGTCGACCGGCAGGTCGAGCTGGCGCCGGACGCCGATCCGCAGGCGGATCCGACGCTGATCCTGCGGGCGGCAAGGGTGGCCGCCCAGCGGGATGTCCCGATCGGGCGCGCTGTCGCTCGACCGGCTCGCGGCCGGCGTCGCCGCCGCCGTATGGCACCACCGTTGGCCCGACGGTGCCCTCGACGAGCTGGTGGCGCTGCTGCGCCAGGGGCACCGCGCCATCGACGTGCTCGAGGCGCTCGACCAACGCGGCCTCCTCGTGCGCCTCCTGCCCGAGTGGGCGCCGGTGCGCAGCCGGCCGCAACGCAACGCCTATCACCGCTTCACCGTCGATCGCCACCTCTGGGAAGCTGCGGCCAACGCCGCCGCGCTCGCCGATCGGGTGGGGCGCCCCGACCTCCTCGTGCTCGCCGCGCTGTTCCACGATCTCGGCAAGGGATCCGCGGGCGATCACACCGCGGCGGGAATGGAGCTAGTGCGCACGATCGGCCCGCGCCTCGGCCTCGACGAGTACTCCGTGGCCATCCTCGTGCGGCTCGTGCAACATCACCTGCTGCTCCCGGACGTCGCCGTGCGGCGCGACCTCGCCGATCCGGCCACGATTCGCCGAGTCGCCGACGCCGTCGGCGACGCCGGCACACTCGAGCTGCTGCACGCCCTCACCGAGGCCGACTCGCTCGCCACCGGGCCGTCGGCGTGGGGCAGCTGGAAGGAACAGCTCGTCGCCGAGCTGGTGGCGCGGACCCGGCACGTGCTCGACGGCGGCGACATCACCGCGCCGACGTGGCGCCGCGTCCCCGACGACGGGACGATGGCGACGATGGCCGCCGGCCGGCTCGACGTGCGCGTCGAGGAGGAGGACGACGGCGCCGCCGGCACGCGGCGGGTCACTGTCGTTTGCGACGACCGCCCGGGTGCGTTCGCCCGCATCGCCGGGGTGCTGTCGTTGCGCGGGCTCGACGTGCTGGCCGCGTCGGCGTATTCGGGCGAGTTCGGGGGACCGGCGATGGCGGCGTCGCAGTTCCGTGTCGTCGCCCCGCCGGCGGGCGTGGCGTGGGATCGCCTCGTCGAGGACCTCCAGCGGGCGCTCGCCGGCGAGCTGGCCATCGAGGCCCGGCTGGCGGAGCGGGCCCGCACCTATCGCCGGCGCAAGGCGACGCAGGCCGTCCCACCCGGTCCGCCGAAGGTCACGTTCCACGACGACGCGTCGAGCGACGCGACCGTGATCGAAGTGCGGGCGGCGGATCGGGTCGGGGTGTTGCACCGCATCGCCAACGCGCTGGCTGAGCTCGGTCTCGACATCCGCCACGCCACGGTGCAGACGATCGCCGACGAGGTCGTCGACACGTTCTACGTGCGCACGCTGGCCGGCCGGCTCGTCACGGACGCCTTCCACCGCGGCGAGATCGAGCGGGCCGTCGTACATGCCGTCGGGTGACGGGTCCGCGTAGCGGGTTCCGGCGATGGGCGGCTTAACGTGACCGGCGTGGACGACGCGGCGCGACCGGACGACGAGGAACGGCAGCGCTTCACCGGCGACCTGGTCCGCTGGAGCGAGGCGCTCGCCGCGATCGCCAGGACCGGGCTCGGGTTCACCGACAACCTCTACGAGCGGGAGCGCTTCACCGAGGTGCTCAACGTCGCCGCCGACATCAAGGCCGCGGCCATCGAAGCGCTCGAGGACATCGAGGCGTCCCGCGAGCAGGATCATTTCGTGCAGGAGTGGCTGGAGTCGGTCGGTGTCGGCGTACCGGGCTACGTCACGCCGAAGGTGGCGATCGGCGCGGTGGTCGGCAACGACGACGGCCAGCTGTTGCTCGTCCAACGGGCGGACTCCGGGATCTGGCTGTACCCGACCGGTTGGGCGGACGTCGGCTATTCACCCGCCGAGGTGGCAGTGAAGGAGGTCCTCGAGGAGACCGGGGTCGAGTGCGTACCCGAGCGTGTTCTGGCGGTCATCGACGGCCAACGGATGGGCTTCTCCCGGTTCGGGATGTACATGCTCGTGTTCCTCTGCCGGGCCGTCGGCGGTGGTCTCCAGCGGCATCCGCTCGAGTGTCGCGACGTCGGCTGGTTCGCACCGAACGACCTTCCGGAGGCGACGGCCGGCGCGCAGTGGTGGGCGCCCATGGCCTTCGCCGCGATCAACGGCGAGCAGTTTCCAACGCAATTCGACGACGTGCGTTCCCCGGTTTGGCGGCACTGAGGCGTTCTGTCGTTTAGGACCGGCCGGATCCGGCCGGTTCCAAACGACAGAACGGGGGTCAGGAGTCCCGGTCGCGGAGGTACTTCTCGACCTCGGCAACCAGCGCTTCGGGGTCGACCTCTGACCCGTCCGGTTCAGAGGCGGTGTCGCCGAGGTCGAGCCCGTTGTCGAGTTCTGCGTCGTCGATCATCGTCTCCAGCCTGGCGACGTAGTCCATCAGGTCCTCGTCCTGGGCGATCAAGGCGGCAACGCGGGCGTCGTACTCGGCCGCCGCGGTGCCCAACGCGTCGCGGGGCGCCGGGGTGCCGATCATCGCGCAGGCCCGGTCGAGCAGCGCCAGCGCCGCCTTCGGCGAGGGAACCTGAGCGGCATAGCCGGGCACCGCGGCCCACAGCGACGTGGCCGAGAGGCCTGCCGTGGTGAGGGCGTCGAGCAACACGCCGACGATGCCCGTCGGACCTTCGTCAGCGCGACCGCTGCAGCCCGAACCGATCGATCAGGTCGGGATCACTGGCTGTGCCGATGACCTGCACCGCCCTGGTGTGCGGAACGTCGGCCAGGAGCGCGCCGAGGCTGATCGTCATCGGCGCGACGAACCGCGCGGCCACGCCGACGAGCTGCTCGCAGAACAGCCGCCACCGCAGCGATGGTTCGGGTCCGAGGACCAGCAAGGCGTCGCCGCCGGGGACCGACGCCGACCAGATCCCGACCTTCGGCCACACGATCGTCCGGCGGCCGTCGTCGAGCCGGACGTGCGGGCGGATCGTGGCGAAGTCGGTGAACGGCTCGGGGTCGATCTCGGCGACGGCCGTGGCGTCCCATCGCTCGATCAGGGTGCGCACCGCGGTCGAGGCGGCATCCCCGGCGTCGTTCCAGCCGGTGAAGGCGTAGAGCACCGTTGGGTTGCGCAACGGCGGCTCCGCCAGCCAGCGCACGTGATCCATCACCTGCACCCTACCCATGATGGCTGGGGTCGGCTCAGGCGATGACGGAGCGGGCTTCTTCGCCTGGCAGCAATCCCCACGTCAGCTCGGGCGTCCCGGAAACCAAGTGGTCGGCGAGCTCGACGCCCATCATCACCGAGTGGTCGGTGTTGCCGATCTCATAGCGCCACGCGCCGAACCGGCCTCGCGAGAAGATGTCCCGGTCCGCCAGCCAGGGCTGGATCACCGCCAGCGCCGAGTCGCGTCCGAGCGTCGGCACGGGGTACGAGTACGGCACCTCGATGAGGTGCTGGGAGATGATCTTTTTCTCGACCTGCTCCGGGGAGAGCAGCTCGCAGGCGAGCATCCCGTCGATCGTGCGCTGCACCACCGTGTCGGGATCCTCCCGCTTGTACTCCGACGCCGAGACCTCGGCGAGGAGCGAGAACTGGTCCTGCGCCGGGGTCATCTGCGGGGAGTAGTTGGACAGGTAGGTCACCCGGTAGAAGGGCGAGTCGGTCCCGGGGAAGTACATCCAGCACTTCGTGCTCGGGCACGGGTCGTCGACGCCGATCCCGACGAACATTCCGGCGGTGTGCTTCAGGTCGTGGGCGGCTTCGAGCACCTCGTCCGGGCAGCCGACGACGATCTTGACCAACTCCGTCAGCGGCATCGTCGTGACGAGGTGGTCGAACGAGGCCGAGGTCCCGTCGGTGAACGTGACCACCTTGGCGTCGGCGTCGATCGAGGCCGCCTCCTTGTGGAACTGCACCGGCTTGGGGAGCGCGTCGGCGATCCGCTCGTAGAGCATGCCGGTGCCTTGAAGGGGGAACTTGAACAGGTTGTTGGGGCCCCAGCTGACGTCGTCGCGGTCCTCGATCTGGTTCTCGAGGATCCGGCGGATGTCGACCGTGGGCACCCGATCGCCCTGCCAGGTGGTGCCGATCATCTCGAGCGGATGGGCCCAGACCTTGAAGTTGTAGGGCCGCATGAAGTGCTCGGCGATGCCCTCGCCGAAAACGGACGTGATCCACGCGTCGAAGTTGTCGCGTTTGGTGTTGTCGCGGGACTCGATGATCCCCATCACGCAGTCCAGGAACACGTCCGGCGGGAGGCGGTGGATGTTGTTCTGGAACGGGTAGGGCACGAACCGGCCGTGGATCCACACCCACGCCTCCCGCATGTGCTGGTCGTAGTCGCCGCGCAGCATCTTCTCGACCAGCTCGTCGAAGTAGTGGTAGTGGCTGAACATCACGTGGCCGCCGTGATCCCAGATGAAGCCGTGCGGGTCGGTGACGCTCGCCGCCAGCCCGCCGACGTGGTCGGTGCGCTCGCAGACGTCCCAGTCGGTGTGGCCGAGCTCCGCCAGGCGGTGGGCCGCGCCGAGCCCGGTCGGGCCGGCGCCGAGGATGACGATCCTGCCGGTCACGTGCGGATCGTCCCGTGCGCGCTCACTGCCTGCCTTCCATCCCTTCCCGTCTACGCGCCGCCACGTGGGCGCTCGTCGTGTGAGGACTGAAGGCTAGAGGCGAGGGCGGGTCGAGTAGTTGACGCCGCCTCCGGCGGCGAGGACGTCGTCGAGCCAGTTGCCGGCGTAGACGTCGTTGGGACCCTGGATGAGATCGTTCTCGGTCGCGTCCCCCGGCGTCGTGACCAACGTCCAGGCCTGCCGCTTGTAGGTCCAGTTCCCCGGGTCGAGCTCGTGGGCGCGGCGCCACCACGGCACGGCCGCTTCCTCGGAGATGCTGGCCCGCAGGTGCCGGCCGAGCTCGAAGCAGGCCGCGGCCTCCGCTTCGGCGACGCCACGGGGCCGGGAACGGGCGACCACCTCGTCCGCTGGCAGGACGTACGCCGACTCCTCGCCGCGCTGGCGCCCAGTCGACGACCGCGTCGCGGTAGGGGGCCGAGTCGTCGGGGATCGCCTTGACCTCGGTCAGCATCTGCGTCATCCGCTCGGGAAGTCCGTCGGGGATGTCCACGTCGCGGAACGGGCTGCGCTCGATCGAGGCCGTCTCGGCGTTGCGCACGATCGTTCCCGACTCGTCGATCCACACCGCCATCGGGATGTTGACGAAGCCGAACAGCTCGCCGGTCACGTGCTCGGTGTCGATCAGGCTCGGGTGGGTCGGAGCGGCGGCGTCGATCCACTGATGGGCGTGGGCAGGTTCGATGTCGAGGGCCACCGTCACCACCGTGAGGCCGGCGGGCTCGAGCTCGGCGTGCAGCGCCTGCCACCCGGGCAGGCTCAGCCGGCAACCTCAATAGCTGGCCCAGGCGACGAGCAGCACCTTGCGACCGTGCAACGAGGACAGGAGGAACGGGTTCCCGTGGCGGTCGATCAGCTCGGGGTCCGGCGCGGCGGCGGTGCTGAGCGTGTGGCCGGTGGTCGAGCCGGGGCCGATCGCGGTGATCCCGTGCCGGTCGTCGTGGACCACGGGCATGCCCAGGGGGCTGGCGGCGGCCACGACGTCGACCGTTCCGTCGTCGCGCAAGGCGCCGGGCGCCGGCACGCAGACCTCGCCCCGGCACAAACCCTCGGGCTTGGGGTCCCAGCCGGTCGCCGAGGCGAACTCGGTGGCGAGCACGCGATCGATGTGGTCGTCGGTGATGATCATGAGGTCGCTCTCCTGGCCGGACGCGGCCCGCGCCAGGTCGTGGGGACCTGATGCTGGGTATCCCTTGGCCGCCCGGATCGCCTCGCCCCATGGCGCGAGACGCGTCGCAGAGCTCGATCAGTTCGTCGTCGAGCGCGTCGAGGGTCGGGCTCATCTGGGTGTCGGTGTGGACTTCGATGTCCTCGCGGAGCTCCCGACCGGCCGGCGTGAAGGCGCCGTCGGCGACGAGCCCGCGGGACTCGAGACGTTCCGTGGCGGCGTCGAACTGCTCGGTCGTCCACGCTCTCGTCCGGCTGTAGGCTGCGCAACGGCAGCCCCCAGAACAGCTCGGTAAGTAGACCGATCTCGGTGGCGTCGAGACCCGCGGACACCCACGACGCGATGTGGCTGTCACCGCGGAACTCGCGGAGCATGTCGCACCGCCGCCACATCGCCGCCAGCGGATCGTCGGGGACGTCGAGGGCCCGCAACCCGGCGTACAGCGATCGGCCCTCCGGGCGGAGGGGCTCGACCGCGCGGGCGAGGAGCTCGTTGACCCGGTCCAGGCCGTCGGGCTCGTCGCCGAGGACGCGGCGGAGCTGCTCGGTGGCGCCCTCGGTGCGCGCAGCACCGATCGTCGGGGCGTCGGTTCGCGACCATCCCAGCTCGACGCACGGCACGACGACCTCCGGGTTGAACACCCCGAACGCGGCGGCGACGACGTCACCGGGAACCTGGCCGAGGATGCTGCCGCGACTGGTGAAGTACGCCGGCCCGTCGGGCATCGCGACCCCGTTGACCTCGCGGGCGCTGTCGTCGAAGCCGAGGGCGGTGTAGCCCTTGTGGCACTCCGGCGCGAAGTACACCTGAGCCGCAACCGGCTCGAGAACGGCGCCGAGACGCCGGGCGGGATGCGTGGCGACACTCATGCGCGGCACCCTCACGCGGCCGTAGGATAGCGTCGGCCCATCGTGTCCGCCGAGATCGAGATCGCGACCGAGGTGACCGACGAGCTCGTCGCCGCCTTCGGTCGGTTGATCCCCCAGCTCTCGTCGTCGTCCCCCGCCCCCGGACCGCGAGGACCTGGCGGCGATCGTCGACGACCCGTTCTCCGTCCTGTACCTCGCCCGGATCGATGGCCGCATCGTCGGCAGCCTCACGTTGGCCCTGTACCAGATCCCCACGGGGTTGAAGGCGTGGATCGACGATGTCGTCGTCGACGAGTCGGCCCGGGGCCACGGGGTCGGGGAGGCATTGAGCGTGGCGGCGGTCGAGGAGGCGCGCCGCCGCGGCGCCAAGGACGTCAGCCTGACCAGCCGGCCCTTCCGCGAATCCGCCAACCGCCTGTACCAGCGCCTTGGCTTCCAGCCCTACGAGACCAACGTCTACCGCTACAAGCTCCGTTGACGCGGCTACTACGTGAGGTCCTCCGCGGCTTGACGGACTTGCCAGTCACGGTCGGTGGCGGCCCGGTCGAGGGCCGCCGTCACGTCGGCGGCACGAGGATGCCGCGGGTCGAGGAACGGCGCCAAGGCCAGCACCGCCCGCCGGCGCACGGCCGGCCGATCCTCGGTGGCGGACAGGATCGCGTCGAGCCCGCGGTCGTCACCGATCGCGCCGAGCGCGGCGACCGCCGCCTCGCGCACGAGGGGATCGTCGCCGGTCCCGGCTCCGGTGGCGAGCGAGACCAGCGCCTCGAGCACGAGGTCGTCGACGCGCTCCCGCTCGCCGCTCGCCCACGCCGCCACCTCGACCACGGCCGGCTCGGCGTCGGCCAGGAGCGGTCGGAGATCGACGCTTGGATGCCGTGCCGCGATCGTGGCGGCCCGTTTGCGGACCGCCGGGTCGGGGTCGGCGAAGGCGGCATTGAGCTGGTCGTCGTCGAGCTGTCCGAGGCGTTCGAGCGCGCCGAGTGCGGTCGCCCGGACCGTCGCGTCGCGGTGCGCGAGACCGCGCCGGGCCGTCGTGAGATCGCCCGTGTGACCGGCGACCGCGACATCCCGTCGCACGCTCATCGCCGCGATCTGGGCGGGATCTGTTCCACCTGTCGAGACGAATCCGCGCCCAGAAGGCACGGTGGGACGAATCCCGCCCAGATGGTGGACGGCGGTCACTGCTTCAGCAGGTCGGTGAGCGTCGTCACGATCCACGCCAGGCTGAAGGCGGTGATCGTGGCGATCACCGCACCGATGATCAGCGCCAGCCCCGAGCTCGCCACCACCGCCCACAGCCGGCGGAGCACGCCGGCCGGCCGGTAGGGCTGGGTCACCGTCTCGCTGACCTGGAACGGCACCCGGCGGGGAGTTTCGACCGGGTTGCGTAGTGGTTTGGGCTGCGCTCTGGCAGTCTTACGCCACCCGGCGAAGACCAGGGCCGCTATGGCCAGGCCGGCGATCCAGGCCATCCGAACGGTGAGATCGTTGATCGACACGCAGGACGAAACGTTAACCCCCCACTCCCCGGCTCCACCCGGCACCGCGCGACCGCCCGACGCGGAGCCACCGCTGGTGGGCGGTGCCGCTGGCCGGGCTCGGCCTCGCCACGCTGGTTCTCGTCGCCGTCACCGCGATCCTCCCCTCCAGCCTGGTCGCCGAGAAGGAGGTCGCCGACCCGGCGAACCCGGACGCCACGGTTGTCGAGGCGACGCCGTACGCCCGCGTCCCCGCTTCGGCCCAGGCGGTCTCCGATCGGATCTCGTTCGGCCAGCTCGAGGGGGTCGCCGAGGTCGACGAGGACCGCCAAGGCGACTTCTACTTCGTCACCATCTCCGAGCCCCAACAGTCGGTGCTGTCCTATTGGGTCGGGCGCGACAAGGCGGAGATCGACTTCCTCACCCGGGACGAGAAGTTCGGCACCGCGACCCCCTCCCAGCGCCGGGAGATCGGCCTCCAGCAGATGCGCACCTCCGAGCAGGTCGCCCAGTACGTGGCGTTGCAAGCCGTCGGCTACGAGGACGCCCAGCTCCTGCCGGGTGACGTCGTCGTGGCGCAACTCGTGTGCCTCGAGGAGAACGACACCGGCTGCGCCGTGCCCGCGCCCGCCGACGCCGTGCTCGACCCGGGCGACACGATCAACTCCGTCGACGGGGTGCCGGTGGCGACGGTCGAGGATCTCGTCGCCGAGCTCGCCGACAAGCAGCCGGGCGACGTCGTCGAGCTGGCGATCGAGCGCCCCGAGGCGGGACCACAGACCGTGTCGGTCGAACTGATCGCTTCGCCTGACGACCCCGAGCGGACGATCATCGGGTTCATCCCGTTCGACACCGCGACCATCGAGCTGCCCTTCGAGATCGACATCGACACCGGCCGGATCGGCGGCCCCTCTGCGGGCCTGGCGTTCACGTTGACCCTCATCGACGAGCTGTCGGACGGCGATCTCACCGGCGGCATCGACGTCGCCGTCACCGGCGAGATCGGCGTCGACGGCAGCGTCGGCGCGATCGGCGGCCTGCCGCAGAAGGTGTCGGCCGTCAAGCAGGTCGGCGTCGACCACTTCCTGGTACCGGCTTCGCAGGGGGACGAGCAGCTGGCTGCTGCCACGGGAGATCGCCGGCGACGACGTCGAGATCATCGAGGTGGCCACGCTCGACGAGGCCCTCGCCGCCCTCGAGGAGCTCGGCGGCGACCCGGTCGTCCCGGTCGACTGATGGCGTGACCGGCGACTCGGCGACGGTCGGGCCGGTCTCGGACGTCGGGCGGGCGCACGCCGCGCCGGCGGGTCTCGCACCGCTCGTCGTGGGGGCGCTCGGCGTCGTCTACGGCGACCTCGGCACGAGCCCGCTGTACTCGATCCGCGAGGCGTTCGTCGGCGAGAGCCATCGCCTCGCCGTCGACCGCGTGAACGTCATGGGGGCGGTCTCGATCATCGTGTGGACGCTGGTCGTGATCATCGCGATCAAGTACGTGCTGCTGGTGTTGCGGGCGGACAACGACGGCGAAGGCGGCATCCTCGCGCTCACCGCCCTGGTCGCGCCGCGGAGAGACGTCGCCGACGGCGACCCGGACGCGAACCGGGATCCTGTTGCTGCTCGGGCTGTTCGGCACGGCGTTGCTGTTCGGCGACGGGATGATCACGCCGGCGATCAGCGTGCTCTCCGCCGTCGAGGGCATCGAGTTGGTGAGCCCAGGACTCGAGTCCGCCGTCGTGCCGATCTCCGTGGTCATACTCGTCGCGCTGTTCGCCATCCAGCGCTTCGGCACCGCCACCGTCGGGCGGCTGTTCGGGCCGGTGATGGTCGTGTGGTTCGCCGTGATGGCCGTGCTCGGAGCCGTGAGCCTGGCCCGCACGCCCGAGATCCTGCAGGCCGTCAACCCGGTCAACGCCGTCCGCTACTTCACGACCAACACCACCAAGGGCTTCCTGTCGATGGGCTCGCTGTTCCTCGTCGTGACCGGCGGCGAGGCGCTGTACGCCGACATGGGCCACTTCGGGCGGCGCCCGATCCGCGTCGGCTGGTACACGATCGTGATGCCGTCGTTGCTCCTCACCTACTTCGGCATCGGCGGCCTGCTGCTCCGCGAGCCCGAGGCCATCGAGAGCCCGTTCTTCCTGCTCGCCTCGGACGCCTTGCAGTTCCCGCTCGTGCTCCTGGCGACGTTCGCCACGGTGATCGCGTCACAGGCGTTGATCTCCGGCGTGTTCTCCCTCACCCGGCAGGCGGTCCAGCTCGGCTACGCCCCGCTGACCCGAATCGTGTCCACGTCGCCGACCGCGAAGGGCCAGATCTACGTCCCGCTCATCAACTGGGCGCTGATGATCGCGTGCGTCGGCCTCGTCGTGTTCTTCGGATCGTCCGCCCGGCTCGCCGCCGCGTTCGGTCTGTCCGTCACGGGGACGATGTTCATCACGACGATCCTGTTCGCCGTCTACGCCCGTCGCCGATGGGGCTGGGGTCTGTGGCTGCTCGCCGTGGGCACCGGTGCGATCATGATCGTCGAGGGCGCCTTCCTGCTCGCCAACGTCTTCAAGATCCCCCACGGCGGGTGGTTCCCGCTCGTCGTCGGGATCGTCATCGTCACCCAGCTCACGACGTGGAAGACCGGCCGGGCGCTGGTGGCCGAGCGCGTCAGGCGTGACCGCCCCCCGCTCGCCGCATTCGTCGAGCGCGTGGGCACCGGCAGCCCGGCCGAGATCACGCGCGTGCCCGGTACGGCGGTGTTCCTGCACCGGCAGCAGGACGTGACCCCGTCGAGCATGAGCGGGCTCGTCCGCGCCAGCCACGCATTGCATGAGCGGGTCTTCGTGGTGTCCATCGCCGGCGCCGACACGCCGCGCGTCGATCCGGAGCAACGGGTGCACGTGACCGACCTCGGTCACGGCTTCCATCAGGTCGGGCTGTGCTACGGCTTCATGGAGCAGACGCGGGTCGCCGACGACCTGGCCGCCCACCTTCACCTCGAGCCCGAGTCGACGTACTACTTCCTCGGCCGGGAGACGGTGCGGTCGACGGAGCGACCGGGGATGGCCCGCTGGCGGGAGGTGATTTTCGCGCTGATGGTCCGCAACGCGTCGGATGCGGCCGTGTACTTCCACCTTCCCGCCGACCGGGTGCTCGAGATCGGCATGCGCGTCGAGATCTGACCAACACGCGTACGCTGGCCGCAATGGCATTTGCTTCTCCGCGCCCTGAGCCGTCCTCGCCCGACGCCGTTGCCAACGCCACGTTCTCCACCGCTCGCAAGGGCTTCGATCCGCAGCAGGTCCACGAGTTCCTGCGCCGGGTGGCCGGCGAGCTCGGCCGGCTGCAGGAGCGGGAGCGGCGCCTCGAGCGGGAGCTCGACGCCCGGCTCGATGCCGGCCCGCCCGAACTCGACGAGGACACCGTGACGCGCCTGCTCGGCGAGGAGGCGACCCGCATCCTCCAGACGGCCCGCGAGAGCGGGAACCAGATCAAGTCGCGGGCCGAGGAGGCCGCCGCCCGGTTGCTGCGCGAGGCCACCGAGGAGGCCCAGCGCCAACGGGAGGAGGCCGACCTCGAGGCCTCGCGACGCCGCAGCGACGCCGTCGCCGACGCCGAGGCCGAGCTGGCGATGGCCAAGCAGCAGGGCCGGGAGATGGTCGAGGAGGCGCGGGCGTACCGCGAGCGGGTGTTGAGCGAACTGGCGCGGCGCCGCGAGCTGGCCCGCCAGCAGATCGAGCAGCTCGTCCACGGTCGCGATCGCCTGCTCGAGGCGTTCGAGCGCGCCCGCATGGTGGCGATCGACGTCGTCGCCGAGATCTCGCCCCTCGGATCGCCCGAGGAGTACACCGACTTCGAGGCGCCCACCGGCCCGATGGCGCTGGTTCCACCGGCCGACGAACTCCACCGCGACCGACGACACGACCGCGCCGGTGGACGTCGTCGATGTCGACGCGCCGGAAGTCGTGCCGGCGACCGCCGAAGAGGTGGACGAGCCCGACGAGCCCAGCCAGAGCCCCTCGTCGACCGCGGCGGCGCGGGATGCGACGGTCGTCCCGTTCCCCACCGCGGCCGACGACGTCGACGACATGGCGGGCCCGCCGGCGGATCCGGAGGAGGCAACCGGCGTCGCTGAGGTGGCCAGGGATGCGGATGACGCCGAAGAAGCCGACGTCCCCGAGACGCCGTTCCAGCGGCGCGATGCGACGCTCGTCCCGTTGATCGTCGCCGGTGCCCGCAAGCTGAAGCGGGTGCTCGCCGACGAGCAGAACGAGGTCCTCGACGCCCTGCGCAGCAAGGATCCGGTGCGGTCGCTCGACGCGCTCGTGCCGGCGGCGACCGAGCAGTCCGAGCGTTACGTCGACGCCATCGCGCCCGAGCTCATGCTCGCGGCCGAAGCCGGCTCGTCGTCCGTGGGAGCAACAGTGGCGCTCGACCTCGGGCCGACTGGCGACACGATGACGCCCGTGCGGGAGGCGCTCGCATCCGGGCTGGTCGTGCCGTTGCGCGAGCGTCTCGAGCGCTGCGTCGACGAGGGCGACGGCGACAACGACGCCGTCACCAAGCGCGCTCGCGCGGTCTACCGCGAGTGGAAGACGCAGCGCATCGACGAGCAACTCGACGACGTGTTCCGCCTCGCCTACGGGCGCGGCCAGTGCGACGCGATCGAGCCCGGCACCACGGTCAGCTGGATCGTCGATCCCGACGGGCCCGCCTGCCCCGACGCCGAGGACAACTCCCTCGCCGGCGTCGTCGAGCTCGGTCAGCCGTTCCCGACCGGTCACACCTGCGCCCCGGCCCATGCCGGGTGCCGCTGCTTGATCGCACCCGTCGACCGCTAGCTTCGCGCCCGTGGGCGAGCGCAGCGAGCACACGCCGGACGAGCGAGCGCCAGCTATATGCCGCCTGCGCAGTACGGCCATGGGGGGTGGGGGCGCGGCCCCCACGGGCTGATGGTGCGCGCCTCCGACGCCCCGCGGCGGGCGAGGCGGAGAATCTCGGGCCGAGCGATCCTGATCGCCGTCGGCGTGCTGTTCCTGCTGGTCGTCGTCTTCGGACGCGCCATCGCCCGCTTCTACATCGACTTCCTGTGGCACGACGGGCTCGGCCGCGACGACGTCTTCTGGGGCGTGATCCGGGCCAAGGGGACGCTGTTCGTCGTCTTCTTCCTCACGTTCGCCACGTTGGTCGGCGTCAACCTGTTCATCGCCGACAAGCTCGCCCCGTCCCGGTTCCCGGCGAACGTCCACCCCTACGTCGAGCGCTTCCACGAGCTGTTCGGGCATCGCCTCCGCGCCTTCCGCTACCTCGCCGCCGGCCTCCTCGCCCTGCTCGTGGCCCTCCCCACCACGTCGCAGTGGCAGTCCTGGTTGCTGTTCCGCAACAGCCGGTCGTTCGGCGTGAGCGACGCCCAGTTCGGCGCCGACGTCGGGTTCTACGTGTTCGAGCTGCCATTCATCGGGTTCGTCCTCGACTGGCTGTTCATCGCGATGGTGCTGGTGCTGCTGATCACCCTGCTCACCCACGTCCTCAACGGCGGGGTGGTGTTCGCCTCGCCGATGCCCTCGGTGCGGCCGGCGACGAAGGGGCACATCGCGGTACTCCTCGCCGTGCTGGCGGCGTTGAAGGCGGCGGACTACTGGGTCAACCGCTACGAGCTGACCAACGAGCGGCGCGGGTTCGTCCAGGGCGCCACCTACGCCGTCGTCAACGCCCAGCTCCCCGCGCTGATGCTCCTCATGCTCATCGCCCTGCTCACCGGGGGGCTGTTCCTCGCCACGCTGCGCGGGATGTCATGGCGGTTGCCACTGATCGCCTCCGGCCTGTGGCTCGTCGTGCTCGTCGCCGGCGCCCTCGTGTACCCGGCCGTCGTGCAGTCACTGGTGGTGAACCCCAACCAGCAGTCCCGCGAGGCTCCGTTCATCACCCGCAACGTCATCGCCACCAGGGCGGCCATGGGCATCCCGCTCGAAGAGGTCGAGAAACGGGACGTGTCGTTCGACCGGCTGACGTCCGAGGAGGTGGCGGGCGACCTGGAGCCGCTGCGCAACGTCCGCCTGCTCAACCCGACGGAGATGCTGTCCCGCTTCAGCATCGACCAGGGCCAGGAGGCCGGGCTGAAGATCGTCGACCTCGACGTCGACCGCTACGAGGTCGACGGGAAGCGCCAGCAGGTGCTCATCACGGCCAGGGAGCTCGACGTCGACGGGAGCCCCAACCGCAGCTGGCAGGGTCGTCACCTCATCAACACGCACGGGTGCGGGCTGATCATGGCGCCGGTGGGGCGGGTGCAGGAGAGCAACCGACAACCGGACTATCGAGCGGTCGCCCTCGACCGGCCCGAGCTGTACTTCAGCCCCAGTCTCGACAGCTACGCCGTGGCCGGGACGAGCGAGAGCGAGCGGGCGTGCAGTGACGACGAGGGCCCGTACGGCGGGTCGGCCGGGGTCGAGATGTCGTCGTTCGTGCGGCGGGCGGCGTTCGCCCTCGCCTTCCTCGACTACAACGTGCTCGGCTCGGGCGCGATCGAGGACGACTCGCAGATGCTGTGGGTCCGCAACGTGCGCGACCGACTCGCCAAGTTGGCGCCGTTCCTCTCCTACGACGGCGATCCCTACCCCGTCGTCGTGCAGGGCCGGGTCAAGTGGGTGGTCGACGCCTACACGTCGACCAGCCGCTATCCGTACGCCCAGCGCATCGGCAACGACATCCAGCTGACTCGCGGACAGCGGCCTGTCGCGTGACGCCAACTACGTGCGCAACAGCGTCAAGGCCGTCGTCGATGCCTACGACGGCTCGGTGGAGTTCTACGTCGTCGATCCCGACGATCCCGATCATCCAGGCCTGGCAGGGTGCGTTCGACGACCTCTTCACGCCGGAGGACCAGATGCCGGCCGAGCTCCGGGAACACCTCCGCTACCCCGAGGACCTGTTCCGGGTGCAGACCGACGTGTACTCGAAGTACCAGCTCCCGCCGGAGGACTTCTTCGCCCGGGTCGGTGCCTGGTCGGTCGCCCAGGCACCGGGCATCGACCCCGTCAACCGGCGTCGGGCTCGGAGCCGCAGACGACCAATGTCGCCGACGACCAGGCCCCGGAGGAGCTGGCGACCGAGTCGCAGACGAACCGGTTCATCCCGTACTACACGCTGTTCCGCAAGACGAGACGGGGGACGAGGAGTTCGTGATCCTGCGGCCGTTCGTCCCGTTCTCGCGCAACGACGAGCGGACGGAGCTGCAGGCGTACATGACCGCGTCCAGTGATCCCGGAGACCTACGGCGAGTCTGACCGCCTACGTCGTGACGGGAGATCAGCCCGACGGACCGCGAACCGTGGCCAACCGCATCGACGCCGAGCCGTCGGTCAGCCAGCAGGTCAACTTCCAGACCGGTGGCGGCAACACCGTCCACTACGGCGACCTGCAGCTCGTGCCGGTCGGCGACGGGCTGATCTACATCCGGCCGTTCTACGCCCTCGTGCCCCAGGGGAGCCGACACCAGCGTGACCGTGACCGAGTACCGCTTCGTGATCGCCTTCCACGCCGGCCGGGCGGCGATCGGCGAGTCGCTCGGAGAGGCATTGGGCGGGCTCTTCCCCGGCTTCGAGGAGGACCTCGGCGACCGGGTCGGGCGCCGAACCCGAGCCCGGCGAGGAGGGCACCGAACCGACGACCCCGCCCGAGACCGGCGGCGAGACCGGCGCCACCGCCGCCGAGCTGCTCGCCGACGCCAGCCAGTTGCTGGACGAGGCCGACACCGCCCTGCGCGAGGGCGACCTCGGCGAGTACCAGACCAAGGTCGACGAGGCCGGCGACCTGATCGACCAGGCCCTCGACCTGCTCGGCGCCACCGGGGGCGGCTGACCGCACAACCTCCATCTGGGCGGGAATCGTCCCAACCGGCGATCTGGGCGGGATTCGTTCCACCTGTCGCGACGGATCCCGCCCAGATCGCGGGACAGGTGGGAGTCCGGAGCAGGCTCAGCCCGGCCGGCGGAGCTGCTCGGCGAGGCGGGCGAGGTCCTCGCGGAAGGCGATCTGGTAGCGGGCCTGCTCGTTGGCCAGGCGCACCTGCCCGTCGCGGAGCTCGCCGACGGCCTCCGGGTCGACGCCGTCGCCCGGCGGGCGGCTGTTCAGGGCGTCGATGTCGTTGCCGAGCTCGGCGATCTGGTTGGCGAGCTCGGTCGACACCGACGTCACCCGGGCGTCGAGCTCGGCCACCTTGGCGGCCAGCTCGTCGAGCCGGTCGCTCGGATCGGGCGGGATCGCCCGGGCGTCGAGGGCCCCGACGCGGGACTCGAGGGCTCGTCGCCGACGGAGCCGTGCCGTTCGAGCGCCTCCCGCAGGGACGCCATCTCGGCCTTCATCCGGTCGATCTCGGCGGGGTCCATCGGCTTGGCACGGCGGAACAGTCCCATCCGCGGCCACCGTACCGACGGTCAACGCGCGTGTACGTCTTCACCCCGACCGTGTAGGTGCCGGTCCCGCCGGGCTGCTTGTGGCGGACGGTCAGCCAGTAGGCGCCGGGCTCCAGCTTGCGCACGATGCGGGCGTTCTGGTCCCGGCCGCGGTCGTCGTCCCACGACAGCACCGCGCCGGGGTCGTCCGGCCCATGGAGCGTGAGCACGGTGTCGATGGCCCCTTCGGTCGTGATGATGTGCCGCACCGCGTCCGTGGCGTCGAAGTGGTAGCTGTCGACCTCGGCGCCGGCGGCGAGGTCGGCGGCGTGGCGCTCGCCCCCGACCTCGAGCTCGACCATTCCCGGCGCCTCCGCCGGGTACTGCTCGGCCATGAACGAGCGGTCGAGCTCGGACAGCGCGGTGTTCCAGCCGACCGAGTAGGTGCCGATCGTCGAGCGAGTCGGGGATCGCGTACTGCATGATCGACATAGGGATCGAACTCGGTGAAGTTCGTCGTGTCCTCGTCGTACACGTCGAAGATGTTCTGGTCGACGTCGTCCTCGGTCCAGCCCTGCTGGGCGTAGTACTCGTACACCTTGGGCTTGTCCCACGGGATCTGGCCCACCGCCGCCGGGTTCTGGTGCTCGTGGATCATCCCGAGGGCGTGGCCGAACTCGTGGCGCACCACCCGCTGGTACTCCCGGATCGGGGTGTCCGGCTCGAGCCACCCGTAGTTCATCGTCGGCCGGGTGCTCGGGACGGTGAGCGCGTCGGTACCGACGGTCGACCACGAGAACCCCTTGCTCGGCGAAGCTGATCCGGAGCTCGGCGGTGGATCCGGCGACGAAGTCGAAGTGGATGTTGGCGACTTCCTCCCACTCCTTGGCGATCGCGGCGACCTTCTCCTGCACGTCGGCGAGACCGTCGAGGAAGCGGACGCGCAAGCGGCGCCCGTTCTGCCACAGCTTGAACCGCTCCACCGCCGCCCGCGGCCGAGAGGTGCGGGCACCCGCCAGCGGCGTGACCCGGATGTTGTCGACGCGCTCGCGGATCGCCGCTTCCTCGCTCGCCGCGTCGTCGGCGGCGTCGACGGACCCGCCTGCGGGCTGGATGTAGCAGACCCTGAGTTTCCGCGGCATCGCCAATAGCCTGGCAGGTCATGACTGCGGCACCGGCGAACGGGATCACCATCGAGTACGACGTCCACGGCGACGGCGAGCCGCTGCTGCTCGTCATGGGCCTCGGCGGCCAGCTCGTCGGCTGGCCGATCGAGTTCGTGCAACGGCTCGCCGATCGGGGCTTCAAGGTGATCCGGTTCGACAACCGCGACATCGGGCTGTCGTCGAAGATGCCGACCCCGCCGCCGACGCGTCGCCAGCTGATCGCCGCCCTGCTGAGCCGCCGCTTCGCGAAGTCGGACTACAAGCTCGCCGACATGGCCGACGACGCCGCCGGGTTGCTCGACCACCTCCGCATCGACCGGGCCCACGTGGTCGGCATCTCGATGGGCGGGATGATCGCCCAGACCCTCGCCATCACCCATCCCGGCCGCGTGGCCAGCCTGACGTCGATCATGTCCAACACCGGCGACCGCAAGCACGGCCGCATCCACCGCTCGCTGCTGCGGCGGCTGCCGAGCCTGATGACCCGCAACCCCGACGACGCCATCGCCAACGGGGTCGAGGTCTTCCGGCTGATCTCCGGGCCCCACTTCGACGCCGCCGCGGTGCGGGCGATGACGGAGGAGGCCTTCCTGCGCAGCTACGACGCGGCCGGCGTCGCCCGCCAGACGATGGCCGTCGCGGCCAGCCCGGACCGCACCTGGGATCTGCGCCAGGTGCGCGCGCCGACGCTGGTCATCCATGGCCTCGTCGATCGGTTGGTGCAGCCCGACGGAGGGATCGCCACCGCCAAGGCGATCCCGGGCGCCCGCCTCGTGATGTACCCGGACATGGGCCACGACCTGCCCAGGCCGCGGATCGGACGAGATCATCGACGAGATCGTCGAGAACACCCGCCGGGCCGGTCCCGACGGCGGCATCCGCGCCGCGCGTCGCCTGAGCTCAGCTCGCCGTGTCGCGGCCGGCTGCGCGACTCATCAGCTCCACGAGGCGGCGGCGCCACTCGACGTTGCACTTGTCGGCCTGCACGCTGACGAGCGTCGTCTGGTCGAGCGGGAGCACGCCGTCGAACTGCTCGAGCATCCGCTTGTCCTCGGCGCCGATCGCCAGGTCGAAGGCGATGACCTCCTCGGCCGGGACGCTGAAGTCGTCGTTGCGCCAGACGACGAACGTGAAGTACGAGGTCTCGTCGTCGATCGGCGTGGACAGCAGCAGCAGGATGTGATCGAGGCCGCTGTCGTAGTGGATCGTGCTGCGGACGTCGAACGGGAGGTGGAACCCGCTCGTCATCTCGCGGTGCACCACGGCGGCTGTCCTCTCCCGTGACGACGGCACCGCCGGCGGTGTTGTCGGCCTGAACCTCGTAGCGGTAGCCGTAGAACTCGTCGTCGAGCCATTCGAGCTCGAACTTGGGCACCCGCGGGTCCTGCTGGCTGCCGAACGTCCCCCGGTGGACGTACGGGAAGTGGGTGATGTCGAGGAAGTTGTCCGTCATCCTCGGCGTCGACGTGTGCCACACCTCGACCGGCGGGTTGATCCGCCGGAACGCCGGATCGTCCTCCCACCGCATCGTCGGGATGTCGCCGGCCGGCTCGCCGACGCACACCCACACCAGCCCGTAGCGCTCCTGGCAGCCGAACGGCGTGAGGTGGGCCCGGGGCGGCGCGGGCACGCCCTCGCTCGCCGACGGGACGCGGACGCAGCGTCCGTCCGGCTCGTACGTCCAGCCGTGGTACGAGCAGACGAGGCAGCCGTCGTCGATCTCGCCCTTGGAGAGCGGCGCTTCGCGATGGGCGCAACGGTCGGGGAAGGCGGCGAGGCGCCCGTCGCCCGCCCGCCAGATGGCGACCTTGACCCCCAGCACCTCGGCGCCGATCGGCGCTTCGGCCACGTCGTCCGCCAGGGCGACCGCGTACCAGTGGTTCTTCAGCGCCGCGTTGGAGGTCAGCGCACCGGTCACTGTGGGACTCTTACCACGTGGACCGAGCCGAACAGCCAGGGCGATCCGGACCTGGTCGTCCGCGCCGGCACCGTGATCACGATGAACGCCGAGCACGACGTGCTCGGCGACGCGGCGATCGTCGTACGCGGGGCCGAGATCGCCGAGCTCGCGCCGTACGCCGACGTGGCCCGCCGCTACCCGCAGGCGCGCGTGCTCGGCGGTCCGGACGCGCTGGCGACGCCCGGGTACGTCAACGCCCACCAGCACCTGACCGGCGACCGGCTCGTGCGCTCGTGCATCCCCGACGACATCGGGAGCGACGAGAGCATCTTCGGGTGGGCCGTGCCGGTGCACGCCGCCCACTCCGCCGACGACGACGAGTTGAGCGCGACGCTGTCGCTGGTCGAGGCGGTCGGCAACGGCATCACGACGACGATCGAGGCAGGGACCGTGAAGCATCCCGAGCGGGTCGCCGCCGCGTTCGCCGCGGTGGGCGTCCGAGGCACCATCGGCCGGTGGGGGTGGGACGTCGGCGAGGGACCGCTCGCCGCGCCGGCGGGCGACGTGCTCGCCGCCGCCGAGAGCGCTCGTCGACCGGTTTCCGCCCGGCGGACTGGTGGAGGCGTGGGTGACGCTGGTCGGGCACGACCTGATGAGCGACGAGCTCGTCGCCGGCGCGAGCGACCTGGCCCGCCGGCGGGCGACCGGGCTCACGTTCCACATCTCGCCCCACCGCGACGACCGCGAGTCGTACATCGCCCGCACCGGCGCCGCGCCGCTCGTCCACCTCGACCGCCTCGGCGTGCTCGGTCCGCACGTCCTCCTCGCCCACGCCGTGCACGTCGACGACGACGAGCTCGAGTGTCGTGCTCCGCGCCGGCGCGGCGATCGCCTGCTGCCCGTGGGCCTACCTCCGGCTCGCCCAGGGGATCACCACGGGCGGCCGGCACCTGGAGTACTGGCGCCGGGGCGGGCGGCTCGCCCTCGGCTGCGACGCCGAGAACGCGTCCGACGCCATCGACGCGCTGCGGGCGGCGGCGCTGTTCGTCGGTCTGGAGCGCGACCGGTCCGGCGACCCGACGTCGATCACCGCGAGCGACGGGCTCGCCCTGCTGACGTCGGCGGGGGCGGAGGCGGTCGGGATGGGCGATCGGATCGGGTCGCTGGAGCCGGGCAAGCAGGCCGACATCGTGCTCCACGACACGTCCGGGCCGCAGTGGGTGCCGCGGGGCACCGACCCGGTCCGGCAGCTGGTGTGGGCGAGCGACGGGCGCAGCGTGTCGGACGTCGTCGTCGCCGGGCGGGTCGTCGTCGCCGGCGGCCGCTGCGTCACCGTCGACCTCGACGCCCTGCGCACCGAGGCCACCGCCCGCCGCGACTTCCTGCTGCGGGCGGCCGGCCACGTCTGACACATCCGAGGTTTTCGACGCACCCGAGGTCTTCGTGCGCCCCCTCCGGGCCGGAAACCCTCCGAGGCTGGCCGACAGCTCGGCGCCTTTGGACTGATGGTCAGACCAAACAGTAAGGTTCGGCCATGAGCGTACCCGAACACGCTGATCTTCGTCGACCTGCCGGCGGACGACCCGGAGGCGGCCGGCACGTTCTACGCCGAGGTGTTCGGCTGGGAGGTCGAGGGCCGGCCGACCGGCGTGTTCCATCGCATCGTGCCCGGGCAGAACTTCCTGCTCTCCGACGGCACGCCGTCCGACGTCGGCAACCTCCACCTCGGGATCTACAACCCGACCAACGCCCGCCCGCATCCCGATCCAGCGGGCGTCGAGCCTCGCGCCGTGTCCGACCGGTGGCCGGACGATGCGGTTGTGGATCCTCGTCAGCGACGACGACAACCAGGACCGCATCCTCGACACCGCCGAGAAGCTCGGCGCCACGGTGCTGTGGCGCAACCACTACTGGGCGGAGTTCAACGGCTTCAACGGCGCCTTCCTCGATCCGTGGGGCAACACGATCGTGCTGTGGACCAAGGGCGGCGACGATCCGCAGATCCCGGAGGACTTCACCCGTGAGTGACACCGCCGTCCGCCCGCCGTCGCCGCGCTGGACGCACATCGCCCTGCCGTGCGACGACATCGACGCCACGATCGCCTGGTACGAGCGCTTCACCCCGCTGCGCCTGCTCGATCGCCGCGAGGACGCCGACGGCTACGGGGCCTGGCTCGGCCACCCGGACATGGCCGACAAGCCGTTCATCCTCGTCCTCGTCAGCTTCTTCGCCAGCCAGGGCACGAAGCAGCCGATCATGGCCCCGTTCGCCCACATCGGCATCGAGCTCACCAGCCGCGAGGACGTCGACGAAGTCGGCCGAGCGGGGCGCGCCGAAGGCTGCCTGATGTGGGAGCCGCGCCAGATGCCGCCGCCGATCGGCTACATCTGCGCCCTCACCGACCCCGACGGCAACGTCGTCGAGTTCAGCTTCGACCAGGGCGTCTACGCCAAGGCGCAGGAGGTCTGGGGCAACGGGGCCGCGAGCTGACCCGGCGGCGGTCTGCGTCGCCTATCTCGCCGCCTTCGCCACCGGCGATCCCGAGCTCGTCCTCGCCCACGTCGCCGACGGCTTCGTCAACGAGCACACGGCGGCCCTCGGCGAGGGCTCGGTCGGCATCGACGAGTACCGCCGCCGCCTCCCGGGCTTCATCGCGTCGATGCCGGACCTGCGCTACGAGATCGAGGACGTCGTGGCCACCCGCGACCGGGTGGTGATCCCGTACACGCTGCGCGCCCGGGTCAACGGGCGTGAGATCGCGGTCCGTGGCGTGATGCGGTTCGTCGTCGGTGCCGACGGGCTCATCTGCCGGCGCGTCGACTACTGGGACAGCGAGGTCTTCCGGCGTCAGGCGGGCCTCGGATGACCGGGCGCGCAGCTCGCCCTCGGCACGATGATGTTCGGTCGCTGGGGCAACCCCGACCGCGCCGCCTGCCGCCGGATGGTCGACATCGCGCTCGACGCCGGCATCGACCTCATCGACACCGCCGACATCTACGACTTCGGCGTGTCCGAGGAGATCGTCGGCGCGGCGATCGCCGGGCGACGCGACCGGGTCGTGCTCGCCACCAAGGTCGGCAACGCGATGAGCGACGATCCCGCCGAGCGCGGGCTGTCCCGGCGGTGGATCCTGGCCTCGTGCGACGCAAGCCTGCGCCGCCTCGGCGTCGACCACATCGACGTGTACCAGATGCACCGTCCCGACCCGGACACGCCACTCGAGGAGTCGCTCGCCGCCTTCGACGAACTGGTGCGAGGCGGGCAAGGTCGGCGCCGTCGGGACGTCGACGTTCCCGGCCGACCCAGCTCGACGAGCTGCAGCGCCTCGCCGCCGACCGCGGATGGGTCCGTCCGACGAGCGAGCAGCCGCCGTACAGCGTGCTCGTGCGCGGCATCGAGTCCGAGGTGCTCCCGACCTGCCGGCGCCACGGGATCGGCGTGCTGGTGTGGGCGCCGCTCAACGGCGGCTGGCTGACGGGCAAGTACCAGCAGGACGACGTCGATCCCGCCTCGCGGGCACTCCGTGAGCCCGATCACTTCGATCACCGCGACGCGGCGATGCGGACGACCAAGCGGGAGCTCGTCGATCGCCTCGCCGCGGTCGCCGCCGATGCCGGCCTCACCCTCACCCAGCTCGCCCTCGGGTTCGCCCTCGCCAACCCGGACGTCACCGCCGTGCTGCTCGGTCCGCGCACGCCCGAGCAGCTCACCGAGCTGCTCGACCCGACGCCGTCAGCCGCTCGCCGCCGACGTCCTCGCCGCGATCGACGAGATCGTCCCGCCCGGCACCACCGTCAACCCCGCCGACGCCCTCTAGACATCCGAGGTTTCCAGCGCACCGGAGGGTTTCCGTCCCGGACGGGGCGCACGAAACCCTCGGGTGCCGCGAAAACCTCGGATGAGGTCAGGTCAGGTCGGGTCAGGTCAGGCCGCGGACGAACGGCTGGGCGAGGGCGCGGGGCTGGCGGGTGTGGCGGGCGAAGGCGGCGGTGACGGCGAGCGCCACGATGTAGGGGAGCGAGGCGGCGAGCTGGGCGTTGATCCGGTAGCCGATCACCGGCAGCGCCTGCTGGAGGGCGAAGAAGTAGCCGAACAGCAGGCAGCCGGCGATCGTGCCCCGCAGCGTCCACCCGCCGAAGATCACGGCGGCGATGGCGACGATGCCCTTCAGCCCGACGTGGCCGGCCTCGTACCCGGAGATCGCGATCTGGCCGAGCACGAGCACGGCGCCGCCGAGCCCGGCGCACAGCCCGGCCACGCCGATCGCCTGGCGGCGACGGGCGTTGACGTCGATGCCGCTGACGTCGGCCGACTGCGGGTTCTCGCCCGCCGCCCGCGCCTCGAGCCCCCATCGGGTGCGGAAGACCAGCCACCACGCCAGCGGCACCACCGGCACGATGAGGTACATCGGCCACGGCTGGCCGAACAGCGCCTCGCCGACGAGCGGGCAGGTCGGAGAGCACCGGGATCTCGACGACGCGGGCGACGCGGGTGACCGGCTCGAACTCGCCGTCGAGGAACAGCGCCAGCCCGAGCACGAGCAGGTTGAGCGTGAGGCCGACGACGAACTGGTCCGTCGTCAGCCGGTGGCTCAGGTTCCCCTGGGCCAGGGCGACCAATCCGCCGGCCACCGAGCCGGCCGCCAACCCGGCGGCGGTCGAACCCGGTGGTGTCGTAGATCACGGCGCCCGTGAAGGCGCCGGCGATGAGCATCGCCTCGAGCGAGATGTTGAGCGTCCCCGCCCGCTCCGCCACCCACTCGCCGACGGCGGCGAAGGCGAGCACGATGGCGAAGCGCATCATCGACTCGTACATCGTCGAGCTCGACAGGACGTCGCCGATCGGCGTCGAGCGCGGATGCGATCACGACGGCGACGCGCCGACCGTGCCTCGGTCACGCCGAGGTCGACCGGCTCGCCGCCCGCCGCCGCCGCCGCGCCGCCGGGCCCGGACCGCCAACAACGCGGGCGGCACGAGCAGGGCGAGGACGAGCAGCCCGCGCACGACGTCGACGATCTCGCGCTCGACACCGGTGGAGGCGAGGAAGCCGGCGCCGGTGCGGAGGGCGCCGAAGACGAGGGCCACCGGGATCGCGACCAGCGGCCGGTTGCGGGCGACGAGGGCGACGAGCAGCCCTTCCCACCCGACGTTGTTGGCGAAGCCCGGCGTGTAGCGGTAGTTGGCGACCCCGCCGGTCAGCATGAGCCCTCCGGCGAAGCCGGCGAGCCCACCGCCGATGGCGAGGGCGAGGCAGCCGACGACGACGGCCGACACGCCGGCCCGCTGCGCGGTGCGTGGGTTGATCCCGACGAGGCGCAGCTTGAACCCCCACGTCGAGCGGTTGATCAGCACCGCCGCGGCGACGGCCAGTCCGAGCGCGATCACGACGGTGACCGGGAACTCGTTGCCGAACAGCCGGATCGTCGGCAGGTGGGTGTCGGCGTCGAGCTGGCCGCTCGTCTGCGTCCGGTTGGGCCGGTTCGGGTCGCGGTCGAGCAGCAGGAACTGACGGGTGAGCGCGTAGCCGGTGAGCTGCGCGGCGACGAACACCAGCAGCAGGGTCGTGATCACCTCCGGCACCTTGCGCCAGAACCGCAGAACGGCGGCGATGCCCGCCCACGCCGCCCCGCCGGCGACGGCGACGGCCAGCGCACCGAGCAGGGCGCCGACGCCGGACGCACGGGTCGCGACGTACGCCGCGCACGCGGCGCCGATCGCGAGCTGACCTTCCTGCCCGATGTTGACGAGGCCGGCGCGGGTCGAGACGATCGCCCCCAGGGCGACGATGAGGATCGGGGCCGCCTCGGCGAGGGTGGCGCCCCAGCGACCGGGATTGCGCACGCTTCCGTCGACCAGCGCCGACAGCACGGACGACCACGGACCGCCGGTGACCGCGACGAGGACGGCAGAGGCGACGAGCGCGACGCCGACGCAGAGCGCGTACAGCCCGACGGCGACCAGCCAGTCGGGTGCGCCGCGGGCGGGCGCCGCAAGGGACGAGCCGTCGGGCGCCGACGGCTCGCCGGCGGACGGCTTCGGCGTCGCCGCCGCCTCAAGCATCGACGGTGACCCCGCCCATCAGGAGCCCGAGGCGGTCGAGGGTGGCGTCGGCCCGGTCGAGCGTGCCGATCACGCGGCCGCGGGACAGCACGACGACGCGGTCGGCGAGGTCGAGGATCTCGTCGAGCTCGGTCGAGATCAACAGCACGCCGATCCCGTCGGCGGCGGCCGCCCGCAGCCGCGTCGACATGTACTCGATGGCGCCGACGTCGAGGCCCCGCGTCGGCTGGGCCGCGACGAGCACGGCCGGCCGGTGGCTCAGCTCGCGAGCGAGCACGACGCGTTGCTGGTTGCCGCCGGACAGGGTGCGCATCGGCGCCCACGGGCTCGCCGCCCTGATGTCGTACGCCTCCATCAGCTCGGACGCCCGGCGCTGGAGCGCGGCCCGGTCGATCATGCCGAGGCGGGACACCGAGCCGAGGCGGTCGACGACGAGGTTCTCGGCCACGCTCATGTCGAGGGCGCACCCGCTGTCGTGGCGATCCTCGGGGATCACGGCGACGCCGGCACGGGCCATCGCGCCGGCCCGCCCGGTGCGCACGGTCCGGCCGGCGACCTCGACGTGCCCGCGGTCGAGCGTGATCAGGCTCGACAGCAGGTCGCCGAGCTCGCGTTGCCCGTTGCCCTCGACGCCGGCCACCCCGACGATCTCGCCGGCGCGCACGTCGAGGTCGAGCCCGTCGAGCGCGGCGACGCCGTGGCGGTGCACCGTGGCGTCGGTGATCCGCAGCACCACGGGCGTCGGACGGGTCCGACGTCGTCGGCGGCCGCCTCGCGTCGGCGACCTCCTCGACCATGTCGGTGGCGCCGAGCGGCCGCGGCCTCGTCGCGCAGCGACACCGATCCGGCCGACCATCGACCTCGGGCGAGCGAGGCCGCGGTGGCTCCGGCCGTCGGGTGGTGGTCGACGACGCGGCCGTGGCGCATGATCGTCACGACGTCGGTGGCGTGGAGCACCTCGGCCAGCTTGTGGCTGACGAGCACCGCGGCCTGGAGGTCGCGGGCGACGATCTCGCGCATCGCGGCGAAGAGCCCCTCGCTCTCCTGCGGCGTCAGCACCGACGTCGGCTCGTCGAGCACGACCACCCGCGGCTTGCGCCGCAGGCACTTGAGCAGCTCCACCCGCTGGCGGTTGCCGGCGGACAGGTCGGCGACCCGGGCGTCGGGGTCGAGGGCGAGCCCGTAGTACTCGCCGATCTCGGCCACGAGGTCGCGGGCCCGCCGCCGGTCGAGCCGGGCGTCGTCACCCGAGGACGACGTTCTCCCACACGGTCAGCGGCTCGACGAGGCTGAAGTGCTGGTGGACCATGCCGATGCCGAGGGCGGCCGCAGTCTGCGGATCGGGGATGCGGCGCGGCACACCGTCGAGCAGTACCCGGCCCTCGTCAGGCTGGACGAGCCCGATCAGGACCTTCATCAGCGTGGACTTGCCGGCGCCGTTCTCGCCGAGCACTCCGTGCACCTGCCCGGCGTGCAAGGCGAGGTCGACGCGGTCGCACGCCACGACCGCGCCGTAACGCTTGGTGACGTGCTGCAGCTCGACGACGCTGGTGCTCGCGACCATCGGGTCGGCTCCGTTATCCGCCGGCGTACGCCTCGGCCTTGATCTGATCCGAACTGCTCGGCGAAGTCGCCGGCCGCGATCTGGCTGTAGACCTCGTCCATCGCCGCCTGCTGCTCGGGCGTGGGGTCGCAGATCTCGGCACCCGGCTCGGGGTCGACTCCGACGTGGAACACCCGCACGTCGCCCTCCTGGAACTCGCCGCTCTGGATCTCGGCGAGGATCGGGTCGAGGTAGTCGCCGGCGTCGAAGCGGACCTGGATCTGGTAGTCGAGGTCGTCGCGGTCGCACGCGTCCGACGGTCCTGCCGACATCGCGATGACTCCGGCCTCGTTTGCCAGTTGCACCACGGACTCGTGGGACCCGCCGAGGAAGGGGTAGACCGCGTCGACGCCCTCGGCGAGGGCGGTGTTGAACGCCTCGGTCGCGGCCTGCCGTGTCGTTGAAATCACCAGTCGGCACGTACGTCATCGTGAACGATGGATCGACGGCCTGCAGGCCGAGCTCATACGCCATGTAGGACTCCTTCTCGAAGTTCAGGTCGCAACATCCGAGGAACACCGTGCTATCGCCGTCTGACTGCTGCAACAGCAGCCCGGTCGCGTACCCGGCCGTGTAGCTGATCTCCGAAGAGTCGTCCTGGCTCTGGGCGAGACCCGGGTTTTCCGGGTAGCCGGCACCACAGCTGCAGTACCAGAAGATTTCGGGGTACTGCTCGACGAGGTCGGCGAGCGGTTCGGCGATCTCACTCGCGCCGACCGTGATCACGTCGACTCCCTGTTCGGCGAGGTTGGCCAACTCGGCGGCGGCGTCCTCGGGCGGTGATCTCGTCCACGATGATCGGCGGCTGGTAGCCGTTGGTCTCGGAGAACTCCTCGACCTCCGTGACGAGCGCCTGGTAGTAGGCGCCGTCGTCACGCGGCCCGGCGTCGCGACGCCGAACTGCACGACCCCGTCGCCGTTGGTGTCGAGGGCGTCGCTGTCGCCGGTCGCGCCGGTCGTCGACGGTGCGCCGCTCGTGCCAGGCGCCGCGGTCGTACCGGGCGCGGTCGTCGGTGCGCGGTCGTGCCGGGCGCCGCGGTCGTGCCGGGCGCCGCGGTCGTGCCGGGCGCGGCGGTCGTGCCGGATGCAGCGGTGGACGCGGCGCCATCGTCGTCATCGTCTCCGCACGCGGCGACGGCGAGCGTTGCCGCGGCGAGCACGGCGAGGGTCCTACTGAGGCGGTGTGCGAGATCGTGGTTCTCAAGGCTCCCCCTTGCTCCCTCTGGTGGTTGGTGATCCGTCGGCCAGTGCCGGCGGTAGCGCTGGACGAGCCAGCGGTTGAACTGGACGTGGCTCTCTTCCTGCCACGAGTAGCGCCCGCGGATCGCGAACCGGCTGTGCAGCCCGCGCTGCACCTTGGTGGTCGCGTCGCGGTCCTGGGCGACGAAGACCTGCACGCCGGCGTCGCTCATCTTGAACAGGTGCTCGAACATCGGGTGCTCGAGCGCGCTCGGATGCAGCAGGTAGCCGATCTCGACGTCGATCGTGTCGACGGTCTTGGGCCGGACGATGAAGAAGAACGCCTGGTCCGGTGCGGTTCCCATGCACAGCGTCGGCGGCACCAGGGCGAAGGTGCTGCGCCAGCGCTCCTCCTCGGTGAGCTGCGGGAACACCGGCAACAGCGCCTTGGTCGTGGCGTTGAAGCCGCCGTCGATGTGGGTGTAGCCGTTGGTGCGGAAGATCACGTTGGACGCGTCGTCCCACGGCACGGGGAAGGCAGCGAGGCGACTGGGACAGAAGTCCTGGATCGTGTGGTGCAGCCGGTTGGCGTGGTAGCCGTCGTTGAAGTTCTCGAACATCACCTTCCAGTTCCACGGCAGGTCGGTGAGCGTGAACGTACCCGGGCAGACCGCGCGGTCGAGCTCGTAGTGCTCGAGGTACGGCTCGTAGCGGCGCAGCGTCGGGCCGAGCGGCGCGGCGTCGGTGTCGAAGTTGACGAACAGGAAGCCCTGCCACTCCTCGACGGCGAGCATCGGGAGGGCGATCTGCTTCTTGTCGAAGTCGGCGGTGCGCTCCATCGCCGGCGCGCCGAGCAGGCGGCCGTCGAGTCCGTAGACCCACTGGTGGTACGGGCAGGTGAACGTGCCGCAGTTGCCGGCGTCGTCGGCGATCTGCATGCCGCGGTGGCGACAGACGGCAGAGAACGCCCGCACGACCGCGTCCTTGCCCCGGGCGACGATGATCGGTTCGCCGTTGGCGGTGGTGGTCACGTAGTCGCCAGGTTCCGGGACCTGGCTGGCGAGCCCGACGCACAGCCACTCGCGGCTGAACAGGGCGCGCCGCTCGAACGCCAGGAAGCGCCTCATCCGTGTAGATCTCGGGCGGCAGCGTGCAAGCCGTGGCGACGTCGGTGGTCGACGCGTCGAACGACGCGAGGAGCTCGTCGGTGAAGAGACTCATTGCCCCTCCTTGAGCACGAACTTACGGATCTTGCCGACGATGGTGCGAGGCAGCATCGCGCTCACGCCGCCGGCTCCCCGTAACCCCCGCCGCCGGGGAGGTCGAGGCGGACGTGGTCGCCGGGCTGCAACGTGAAGCGCGGACTGGGTCCGCACCGGTTCGCCGTTGACCGTGAACGACCCGGCCGCGCCCGGCTCGCCGCCGAAGATCCCCTCCGGCGGCACCGCGAGCCGCGACGTGACGGCGTTGAGCTGCCACGGCCGGTCGGTGTCGACGGTGAACTCGATCGTCTGGCCGAGCCCGCCCCGCTGCGCTCCCGCACCGCCGGAGCCCGGCCGCAGCTGCCTTGCGCAGGAAGCGCACGGGTGCCGATGCCTCGACGACCTCGACCGGCACGGCCGCCACGCCGGTGGGGTAGGAGCAGGCGTCGAGGCCGGGTTTGGCGGACCGGGCACCGACCCCGCCGGCGTACGTGAACATCGCCGTGATGAACGGCCGGCCGTCGGGATGGTTGCCGTTGATCTGCATCGTCCACACCGCGCCCGACCCCTCGGCCATCGCCGCCTCGGGGCGGATCTGGGCGAGCGCCTTGAGCAGCGCGTTGGGCAGGAACATGCCGACCACGTGGCGGGCCGTGCACGGCTGCGGCGACACCGCGTTGACGATGCTGCCCTCGGGCGCCTCGACCTTGATCGGGGCGAGGCTGCCGTGGTTGTTCGGCAGGTCGGGGTTGAGCACCGACCGCACGGTGAACGTCGTGTAGGCGTGGGTGTAGTTCTTCACCACGTTGATGCCGTACGGGCTGGCGTCGCTCGAGCCGGCGTAGTCGACGAGGATCTCGCCCCGCTCGGGGTCGACGGTGACGGCACACACGATGTCGATGCGGCTCCCGTCGGCGAGATCGAGCTCGGCCGAGGCGTGGTACGTGCCGGCAGGCAGCTGGGCGATGGACGCCCGGGTCGCGGCCTCACTGCGCTCGATGATCTCGTCGGCGAGCGCTTCGATGTCGTCGAGACCGTGGCGCGCGCAGAGGCTCAGCAGCCGCTGGGCGCCGACCTCGCCGCTCGCCATCTGGGCGTGCAGGTCGCCGGCCATGTGGTCGGGCTGGCGGACGTTGGACAGGATGAACCGCCAGACGTCGTCGTTGCGCGCGCCCGCCCGCATCAGCTTGCAGATCGGGATCCACAGCCCTTCCTCGAACACGTCGCGGGCGCCGGCGCCGATGCCGTAGCCGCCGACGTCGGTGTGGTGGATCGTGCTGCCGAAGAAGGCGATCGGCCGACCGTCCCGGAACACCGGGTAGAGCACCGTGACGTCGAGCAGCTGTCCGGCCGTGCGGTACGGGATCGTTGGTGATCAGCACGTCGCCCTCGACCAACGTGTCGGTCGGGTGCTCGGCGAGGATCGCCCCGGCGGCCCGGGCGAGGCTGTTGATGTGGCCGGGCGTGCCGGTGACGGCCTGGGCGACCATCCGCCCGCGGCGGTCGAACACGGCGTTGGCGAGGTCGCCGGCCTCGCGCACGATCGGCGAGAAGGCCGCCCGCTGCAGGGCCCGCGCCTGCTCGTTGACGGTGGCGATGAGGCTCTGCCACAGCACCTCGAGCTCGATCGGGTCGAACGTCATGTCGAGTCCGCCTCCGCCACCAGCGTCCCGTCGCGCCGCGAGCACCGCCGTCCACCCTGGCCGGATCACGACGGTCGTCTCGCGCTCCTCGACGATCGCCGGGCCGGTGATCCGCTGGTCGACGCCGAGTCGTTCGCGGCGGTATACGGGCGTGTCGAGGGGCGCGGCGCCGCGGGTGAAGCACACGGGCCGGGTGCGCAACGGCTCCCCCGGTGCGTCGCCGAACGTGGCGAGCGGCTCGACGGCGTCGGCGTCGGCGTAGGCGCTCAGCCTCCAGGTGACGACCTCGATGCCGACGTCGGGGATGGTCAGCCCGTAGATGCGGCGGTAGTCGTCCTCGAACCGGGCGACGACGTCGGCCACCGTGGCCGGCCAGCGCTCGCCCTCGCCGACCCAGATCGTGAGCTCGTTGCCCTGCCCGAGGTAGCGGGCGTCGAGGCCGTAGCGCAGGCGGATCCGGTCCGGGCGCACGCCGGCGGCGGCGAGCACCCGCCGGCCTTCGTGGCGCAGCTCGTCGAGCAAGGCGTCCCGCTCGGCTGCGTCGACGGCGTCGAGCGGGCGGACCATCGATCGGGCGAGGTCGATGCGCACGGGCGAGACGAGCGTTCCGAACGCGCTGAGCACGCTGGCGTTCACCGGGAACACGACCCGTGGCGACTCGAGCAGCTCGGCCACCCCGCAGGCGTGCACCGGACCGGCCCCGCCGAAGGCGAGCAGCGTCACCCCGCGCAGGTCGGCGCCCTGCTCGACGGCGTGCATCCGGCTCGCCGCGGCCATGTTCTGGTTGACGAGATCGGTGATCCCGGCCGCGGTCTCGTCGCGCGGGCGGCCGAGGGTGGCGGCGAGCGAGTCGAGCACCGCGTTCGCCGCCGTTGCGTCGAGCGGCATGTCGCCGCCGAGGAAGTAGGCGGGATCGAGGAGCCCGAGGGTGACGTCGGCGTCGGTGACGGTCGGCTCGGCACCGCCACGGCCGTAGCACGCCGGGCCGGGGTCGGCACCGGCCGACTGCGGGCCGACCTTGAGCAGGCCCAACCCACCCGAGGCGACGTCGTCGACCCACGCCTCGCTGCCGCCACCGGCCCCGATCTCGACGAGATCGACCGACGGAACGTTGACCGGGAAGCCGCTGCCCTTCTTGAAGCGGTACATCCGGGCGACCTCGAACGTCGTCGTCAGTACCGGCTCACCGCTAGTGATGAGGCAGCTCTTCGCCGTCGTGCCGCCCATGTCGAAGCACAGCAGCCGCTCCTCTCCGAGGCGGCGGGCGAACCAGCTTCCAGCCAGCGCGCCGGCTGCGGGTCCGCTCTCGACGAGCCGGATCGGCGCCTTGGCCGCGTCGTCGGCCGAGACCACGCCACCGTTGGACAGCATCATCAGCACCGAGCCACCGAACCCCTCGGAGGCGAGCCACTTCTGCAGCTCGTCGAGGTACGGCCCGATCACCGGCATCGTCGCCGCGTTGCAGGCGGTCGTGATCATCCGCGGGTACTCGCGCAGCTGCGGCGAGAGCTCGGCGCTGATGCACACCGGCACGCCGAGGCGGTCGGCGACGTGGTCGGCGACCGCCCGCTCGTTGGCGGGGTTGGCGTAGCTGTTGATCAGACAGATCGCCGACCGCTTCGACCTGCTCGGCACGCAGGGCGTCGGTGACGGCGGCGAGCGCGGCCTCCGTCGGGGCCTCGACGACGGCGCCGTCGGGGTTGGTCCGCTCGACGATCTCGACGACGCGGTCGCGTGGCACCGGCGGGGCCGGGAACTCGATCTGCAGGTCGTACATGTCGTAGCGGTGCTCGTCACGGATCGCCAGGGTGTCGCCGAAGCCGTTCGTCGTCACCACCGCGGCCCGCCCGATCTTGTTCTCGATCAGGGCGTTGGTGATGAGCGTGGTGGCATGGACGATCGGGGCCGTGATCTCGGCCGGGCGCACTCCCGCCTTGGCGAGGACGCCGTCGACGCCCGCCCGCACGCCGTCGAGCGGTGCCGCCGGGGTGGTGAGCGTCTTGTCGACGACGACGTCGCCGGACGCCGCGTCGAGCAGCACCGCGTCGGTGAACGTGCCGCCGATGTCGACGGCGAGGCGCCGGACGGTCAGCCACTGCGCAGGTCCTCGCGCGGCGGGGCGAAGACGTCGAGGATCCACACCTCGTCGAGCTCGTCGTCGCCGATGAACACGCTGTCGCCATGCCAGACGCCTCGCGGCGCGAGGTAGATCTCGCCGGCGCGCAGCACGGTTCGCTCGGTCGTGTCCTCGGCGCCGATGCGGAAATCGAGCGCGCCGCGGACGACGATGCCGAGCTGCTCCTGGTCGTTGTGGTGATGGAGGACCGACCCCTCGGCGCCGCCCTTGATCCGCCAGAAGCAGAGCTGCAACGACTCGCCGGTGATCACGCGGCGGCGGAAACCCGAGCGGTCGGTCTCGGCGAAGGCGTCGTCGTCGAAGAAGTAGCAGTAGTGCTCGGAGAGGTCGGGGACGGTCATCACACGAGCCGTTCGAGCATCCGGCGCTCGACGTCGGTGAGGTGGTCGGTCACCGCGGCGACGGTACGTCGTCGGTCGCCGCGGGCGATCGCCGCGGCGATCGCGCGGTGGGCATCAGTGGCGCTGCGGATGATCTGCTCGACCTCCCGCCGGTTCACCTCGGCGTAGAGCAGCGAGGCGAACTCGTCGCTGCCGAACAGCGCGGCGAGGGCCTTGGCGTGGACCTCGGCGAGCACCGGGTTGCCGCTTGCTCGCGCGATCGTCGAGTGGAAGGCACGGTCGGTGGCGCGGAAGTCGTCGAGCGTGGGCGGGAGGTCGGCGGCCAGTTGCACCAACGCGGCCCGATCGTCGTCGCTCGCCCGCTCGCAGGCAAGGCGGCCCATCGCCGGCTCGATCACCTGTCGAACCTCGAACAGCTGGTGGACGAGCGTCTTGCGATCGTCGAGGGTGAGTTCGAGGGAGGGGAGCATCTCGGCGACGACCGGGCGATTGCCCCGGCGCTCGAGGTATCCGGCGGTCACCAGCCCCTGGATCGCCTCGCGCACCGACGTGCGGGCGACGCCGAACTCCTGGCACAGCACCCGCTCGGACGGCAGCGGGTCGCCGGGGATCAGCTCGCCGGTGCGGATCGCCTCGAGCAGCCGGTCGCGGATCGCGGACGAGATCGTCCGCCGGGAGACCGGCTCGAACGTGGCCGTGCTCACGGGTGGCTTCCTCGACGCGGCGCGTCACGACAGTCCGTGCTCGGCGAAGTGCCGGCGCTCGGCGGCGAGATCGAGCGGGGCGACCACCGCCTGATCCTCGGAGTCGCCCCAGTGCTCGGGCGGGACCGCCCACATCACCTCGAACTCGAGCCCGTCGGGGTCGTGGGCGTAGAGGCTCTTGCTGGCGCCATGGTCGCTGGCCCCGACCAGCGCGCCGGCCGCGGCGAGCCGATCCCGGACCTCCTCGAGCTCGGCCAGGGTCGGTACCTCCCAGGCGACGTGATAGAGCCCAACGGACTGCCGGCCGGCAGCGCTCGGGAGGGCCTGGTCGCCGATCGAGAAGAAGGCGATGTCGTGGTGGTTCTCCGAGCCGGGCGCGCGCATGAAGGCGTACGCGCCCTCGGGGTGATCGGAGACGGTGGTGAACCCGAGCACGTCGGCGTAGAAGGCTTGGGTGCGCCGGGCGTCGCGCACGTACAGCACGGCGTGGTTCATGCGGGTGATGGGCATCGTCACGCTCCTTCGGGAGGGCGGCTCGACGTCCCGTGGACTGATTGTCAGACCATAGTGCTCTTCCCGAAACGGCGCCAAGTCGGGCCGGCGATCAGGTTGCGGGTCGACGCCTGAACAGCTCGAACGGCACGAGGATGAAGATCGCGACCACGAGATAGCCGACGACGGCGAGGGTCGGCAGGAACAGCCCGAGCACCAGCATCACCACGTAGCCGGCCAGTCCCGGCGTGAGCCGAGAGGTCAGGTCCGCGATCTGCTCCTCGGCGGCATCAGTTCGTACCAGCCGGGCGCCGACCGCGTAGCGCCAGATGATTGAGGTCAGAACGACCGCGGTGAAGATGGTGAGGCCGTAGATCGTGGTCGCGACCCGGTCGGCGTCGTCGTCGCCGCCGTACTCAGCGAGCAGCCGGGTCGGGAAGGGGATGAACGAAACAACCATCAACAGCAGGAGGTTGAGGCGCACCAGCAAAGCGTTGGCACGGCCGAGGTACTCGGTGATGACGGAGTGGGCGAGCCACAGTGCCCCGATGGTCGCGAAGCTGACCGCGTAGGCGAGGTACGAGCGCCACTGGTCCGTGATCGCGCCCCACAGATCGGCTTCGGACCCGGTGGGCACAGTGATCTCCAGGACCAGCAGGGTGATGGCGATCGCGAAGACGCCGTCGCTGAACGCCTCCAGCCTCCCGGTGCCGATCCCCGACGGCCGTTCTGCGGCCGCCTCAGCATTGGCCATTACCACATGATCGCGGCACGCAGATCCGCCATCGCGGATGTCGCTCGACCGTTGCCACCGAGGCCGGGATCCCGTATTATGGAGAACCCACCGACGCGGGGTGGAGCAGTCCGGTAGCTCGTCGGGCTCATAACCCGAAGGTCGCAGGTTCAAATCCTGCCCCCGCCACCAATTGAAGTTCGAAGGCCCAGGTCAGCGACCTGGGCCTTCGGCGTTGATGGCGGCGTCTACCGGCTGTCGGTGGTGTTCTTCCGGCTGTTCCTCCGGCGTTCCACCGGGTCGGCGGGGCCCTTTGGAACGGGCGCAGTGAGGCGCTGGTAGGTCCGGGCGGCCTCGGCCTGCATGCCGCGGGTCTGGTGCAGGTCGTAGCCGATGGCGACGAGGCCGCGGTTGAGGCCGAGGCGGCGTTTCTCGAAGTCGATGTCGCCCCATTTGAGTCCGAGGACCTCGTTGCGGCGCATCCCGGTCATCGCGGTGAGCCACAGCAGCGGGAAGAGCCGGTGGCCGGCCGCGGTGCGCAGGAACTGGCGGAGCTGGGCGTCGGTCCAGGACTGGGCTTCGGTTCTTGGGATCGCCTTCAGCCTGGGGGAGCGGGCGAGGAGGGCGACGTTACGGCTGAGCAGACCTCGACGGACGGCGTCGGCGAGGCAGCCGCGGATGACGAGGTGGATCTCATAGACGGTCTTCGGTGCGAGGGCGGGTCGCTCGGAGGTGGGGCTGAGGAGCTGGTCGTAGAGCGCCTCGATGTAGTGGTGACCGTAGCCGGCGCAGGCTGATCCGTCCGAGTACCGGCAGGATGTGGCGCTGCACGTTGCGCTCGTAGCCGCGGTAGGTGCTGGCGGCGAGCTGCAGCTTCTTGGCGGGAAGCCATTGACCGGTGAGGTAGGCACCGAAGGTCAACGCCCGCACGGCGTCGGCACGTCCCTGCTCCTCGGCGGCGAGCCGGGCGGCGAGTCGTTGCGCCTCGTTCCCGGTCGGTGCCAGCGGGGTGCCACCGTCGCCGTTCACGACCGGTGACAGGGTCGAGTCCCTCGTAGATCACGGCGTAGAACCGTCCCCGCCGCTTCGCCACGTATCCGTTCATCATCGTCCTCCTCGGGTGGGTGGTCCCGGCGATCGGGACCCGGAGGAACGATCGGTAGAACACGACGAGACCGGCGTCGAGCACGACGCCCTCGCTGCATCACACCACGTCACCGGCGCGCTGACCCGATCGACGAAACGGTGGAACACCGCTTTCGGTCGAGACGACACCCTTCCTGTCCGCAGTCCGCGAGCGGGTCGTCGGTTGTTATGCGGGCACTCTCACCGGGCAATGCGCCGGAGTGCTCAGGTGGGATCGTCCGGTAGCTGCGAAATCGGCGGGTTGGCGAGCGATGGCGAGTGGGTGATCGCACTCACCGGATCGAGCTCGAAGCCAAGCAGTACGTGCTCGACCACCGGCAGCGCCTCGGCCACCTCCTCGGCTTCGCCGCTCGTGTCGACGTCGAGGAACAGGATGACGCCCGGCGCGTCGCCGACCTTGAACATGTGGTCGGCCACGACGCGGTGCCGAACCAGGTCCCACGTCGACGACTCGATGTGCTGCCCGAAGTACTCGATGAGTTGGTCGCAGCCGACACTGTCGGCCAGCCGCGAGCTTGACCAGGAACCGCACGCCACGTCCCCTTCTCAACCTTCCACCGTTGGTGTGCGAGTATCGGCCAGCGAGACGACCGTCGGGTGACCGGCGAGCGAGCAGACGATGACTACGTTGCGGCCACGTGGGGCGGTCAGCCTCCAACTCCGTGTTGCGGAGACGTGAACTCTTGGCGTCGCGTGCCCCGCCCGGTGGTGGCAGATTCCGATGGTTGTCGATGATGGCTCGGCCCCTGAGGTCGGTGGAGAGGAGCGGACGTTGACGGCGAAGCGAGTGCGCACGGCAGAGCACGGCCGGCTCGCTGCGGTCGGTCGACCCGAGGGTGACCTGTTCACGGCGAGTGAGTGGTATGAGTGGGGTCCGTATCTGGCCGAGCGGGCGTGGGGTTCGGTGCGCGAGGACTACAGCGCCGGTGGCGATGCGTGGTCCTCGTTCCCGCATGACCATGCCCGGTCGCGCGTGTTCCGTTGGAACGAGGACGGGCTGGCGGGGTTGTGTGATGTGCGGCAGCGGCTGTGCCTGGCGCTGGCGCTGTGGAACGGCCGTGATCCGATCCTCAAAGAGCGGATCTTCGGGTTGACGGGCCCGGAGGGCAACCACGGTGAGGACGCGAAGGAGTACTGGTGGTATCTCGACGCGTTGCCCAGTCACGCGTGGCTGCGCTGGCGCTACCACTACCCGCAGGCGGCATTCCCGTACGAGTTGCTGGTGGCGGAGAACGGTCGGCGAGGGTTCCACGACCCCGAGTTCGAGTTGCTCGACACTGGGGTGTTCGACCAGGACCGCTATTGGGCGATCGAGGTGACCTACGCCAAGGTGGATCCGACCGACGTTCTCATGCGCATCACGGTGAAGAACCACGGTCCCGATGCGGATGAGTTGCACGTCCTGCCGACCCTGTGGTTTCGCAACCGGTGGGCATGGGACGGCGGTGCCACGCCGAAGCCGGTGATGCGGCTCGACGGGGGCGCGATCCGAGCCGAGCTCGACGA
Source organism: uncultured Acidimicrobiia bacterium (assembly GCA_963839695.1). Lineage (GTDB taxonomy): Bacteria > Actinomycetota > Acidimicrobiia > Acidimicrobiales > Ilumatobacteraceae > JALZMG01. The sequence continues at coordinate 145,717 of CAWIVW010000020.1, forward strand.
TGGCTGCGTCTATGAGTTGGTCGCGGCCGACGGACCTGCTGGGCCGCCGGTCGCGCTGTTCTGCGAGAACGAGACCAACACGGCCCGGATCTTCGGTCATGCGTCGTCGACGCCGTGTCCGAAGGACGGCATCAACGACCACGTGATCGGTGGTGCGGCCACTGTCAGCGACGACGGGGTCGGGACGAAGGCGGCGTGGTGGTACCGGATGAGCGTTGACGCCGGGGAGGAGGTGGAGCTGCGTCTCCGGCTGCGGCTCGCGGAGCCAGCCGGCGACGACGGCGACGAACCCGGTCGTTCTTCTCGCACGAGCGAGCGCGGACGGACCGTCAAGGCCGAGCTCGGGTCGTCGTTCTCCAAGGTCATGGCGGAACGGGAGCGGGAGGCCGACGAGTACTACGCGGCGCTCATCCCTGAGACGATGGACGTTGAGCGGGCGAGGGTCGTCCGCCAGGCGTGCGCCGGGCTGGTGTGGAGCAAGCAGTACTACCCGTACCGGGTGGCGCGCTGGCTGGATGGGGATCCCGGTCAGCCGGCACCACCGTCAGAACATCGGAACGGGCGCAACGCCGGATGGCGCCACCTCGACGCCGACGACGTGCTGGCCATGCCCGATGCCTGGGAGTACCCGTGGTTCGCGGCGTGGGATCTCGCGTTTCACGCCATCGCCTGGGCCCACCTGGACCCGCCGTTCGCCAAATACCAGGTGTTGGTGCTGTTGCGCGAGTGGTTCCTCAACCCCAACGGCGCACTGCCCGCCTACGAATGGAGTTTCGACGACGTCAACCCGCCCGTCCACGCATTCGCCGCCCTGCGCGTGTTCCACGTCGCCGGCGACGACGACGTGGACTTCCTCGAGCGCGCCTTCCACAAGCTCCTCCTCAACTACATGTGGTGGTTGAACCGGCAGGATCCCGACGGCAACAACCTCTTCGGGGGCGGCTTCCTGGGCCTGGACAACGTCAGTCCGATCGATCGATCGCACTTGCCGCCAGGGGCGACGCTCGTCCAAGCCGACGGTTCGGCCTGGATGGCGTTCAACAGCCTGGCGATGCTGACCATGGCGGTGGTGCTCGCCGATCGCCACGAAGCCTATGACGACATGGTGGTCACGTTCCTCGAGCGGTTCGTGTCGATCACGAGGGCGATCAACTCCTCGGGCATGTACGACCCGACGCGCGGGTTCTTCTACGACTTCGTCGACAGTGCCGCCGGACGCCAGCGGGTCCAAGTGGAGACCATCGCCGGGGCGGTGCCGCTGTTCTCGGCGGTGACGATGACCGCCCGCGACGGCGGGGAGCGGCGACAGGCGCTGCGTCGACGGCTGGAGCGTCTCCTTGACCGCCAGTCGGCCGATGTGGCGGATCTCGAGGCGCTCGGCCGCCTGCGCGTCGAGGGCCCCGCCGCCGAGCTGCTGGTGAGCGTGGTGTCACCCGACCAACTCCGCACGACGCTCGCCGAGTTGTTCGACGAGTCGTCGTTCCTCGCACCGTTCGGCTTGCGTTCGCTGTCGAAGCGCTACGAGAGCCGGCCCTACGCGATCACCGTCGACGGCGCGAGCTACGCCGTCGACTACGAGCCGGCCGAGTCGACCACGCCCATGTACGGCGGCAACTCGAATTGGCGGGGACCGATCTGGGTGCCGATGAACTATCTGGTCATCCGTTCGCTCACCCGGTTCCACCACTACGTCGGGCCCGAGTTCACGGTCGAGTACCCGACCGGGTCCGGTCACCAGCGCACCCTCCTCGAGATCGCCCAGGACCTCGCCGACCGTCTCACGTCGATCTTTCTGCGCGCACCCGACGGTCATCGGCCGGTGTTCGGCGGCACCGCCCGCTTCCAGCAGGATCCGGCCTGGGACAACCTGTTGTTCTTCGAGTACTTCCACGGCGACAACGGCGCCGGGCTGGGCGCGTCCCACCAGACCGGGTGGACCGCGTTGGTGGTCGACCTCCTGCTCGACCCGCCGATCGATAGCGTCCCGTTCGACCTCCGACACGCCGAGACGTCGTCGTGATGAGGGACCGAAACCCGCCTGCCGTTGCCGGTGCTGTGGCAGCTCAACGCCCGCATCACCGTCCATCGAATCGGCGACTCGCCGCGAGCGCGGTCGTCTGGCCGATCGTCGCCCCGATGACCGACCCGATGATGACGTCGCCCGGGTAGTGCACGCCCGTGTGCACGCGCGAGTAGGCGACCGCCGCGGCCAGGCCGCGCAACAGTGCGCCGAACACCGGCATCGACCCTGCCACGGCCCCTGCGAACGCGAACGCCGACGCGGAGTGGCCCGACGGGAAGGAGGTGGAGGTCGGCATCGGTACGTGGCGCCCCTCCGGCACACCGGCCGCGTCGCGGTCCGGGCGCTCCCGCCGGCTCGCCAGCTTCATCGGTAGATTCACGACGGCCGAGTTGATGCCCACCGAGACGAGCCCTGTCGCCGCCGCCCTTCGCCCTCTTGGTCCCCCGAACGCGAACAGGGCCGTCGCGGCCACGAGCGACAGCTTCGAGTGGTTCGCCAGTCCGGAGAGGCGGCGAAGCGGCCGGTCGAGCGTGGGCGTCGGTGTGACGGCGATCGCGCGGTAGACGGCAAGATCGACCTGAGCGAGCTCGTGCAGTGCCTTGGCGGCGACCGATCGCCGGGGCGTCGCGCGGGCCTCCATCACCTCCGCGAGCCGTTCTGCCGGCGGGACCCGCGAGCCTCGGTCGGACGCGTCGCTCACTGGGGGATCGTATCGAGAGCGGTCGCCCACACGGGCGCAGGGACTTCCGCCAGCCGAGCGAGCGGGCAGCGGGCGAGTAGCCGATGGTCAGCTGCCGACCCCCGGCGAGAGCTTCGCCGAGATCCTGCTGTGCACCGCGATGGTCACCATGCGCACCCAAGCGGTCCGCGAGGCGCCCGTCGTCGCCCAGGACATCCCGTCGTCTACCTCCCGGGACCCGCCCCGCGGCCCGTCTCTCCGCTCGACTTCTCGCACTCGCACGACCTGATCGAAGCGTCCTACGAAGCGGCTCGAACGTTCCTGGCCTCACACGTCCGGTCGACGCTGCGATCGCCGGTGCGCCGGGCCGTCTACGCCGATCGCCTGTCGACGTGATCCCAGCCGCCGCATCGCCGCGCCCAGCGTACGACGCCGGCGAAGCGCGTAGGTCACGTCGGGTCGCCTGTGGCGCTGGCCGGATCCGAGACGTCGGCGTGCACCTACATCGCGTCGGGCAGCTTGGCCGCCATCTGGCGGTGTCGACCTCCGCGTTCGTTGTCTCATTGCCGCACCCAGGGACGACTCGTCTAGGTCACGCTCGCGCACTTGCCTGCTGGCGCGCTTCGGAGATCGCATAGAGGGAGCGCAACAGTCCGATGTGCGAGAACGCCTGCGGGAAGTTGCCCAGCAGGCGTTCGCGTTGGGGGTCGTACTCCTCGCTGAGGAGGCCGACGTCGTTTTGCAGCGCCATGAGCTGCTCCAGGTTGCGTTCGGCTGCTTCCACGCGCCCGGCTTTCGCCAGTGCGCTCACCAGCCAGAACGAGCAGATGAGGAAGGCCCCTTCGCCGCCAGCGAGCCCGTCCACGCCCTCCTCCGTCGAGTAGCGCCAGACGAATGGTCCGTCGCAGATCTCCCGCTGGATCGCTTCGATCGTGCCCAGGACGCGCGGGTCCTCGGCGGGCAGAAAGCCGGACTCCGGGATGAGCAGCAAGCTCGCATCCAACCCCTTCCCGCCGTAGTACTGGACGAACGTGTTGCGCTCGGCGTCGTAGCCCTTGGCCAAGACCTCGGCATGGATCTCGTCGCGCACGGCCCGCCATCGGTCCAGGGGTGCATCCGCTCCGGTCGCCTCCGCGAACTTGACCGCCCGATCGATCGCGGTCCAGGCGGAGACCTTGGAGTAGGTGAAGTGCTGCCGCTGCCCGCGGATCTCCCAGATCCCCTCGTCCGGATCGCGCCACATGCGCTCGACGAGCTCAATCGCGTCGCGGACGTCGATCCCTGGCGAGCGCGTTTCATCGCGCTCGGGCAGCCCGGCCTCCCACGCCCCGTAGAAGACCGCCAGCACTTCGCCGAAGATGTCGAGCTGGAACTGCTCGCTGGCGGCGTTACCGATTCGCACCGGCTTCGAGTCTTCGTAACCAGACAACCAAGGCAGCTCGAGCTCCGTCAGTCGGTGCTCGCCGCCGATGCCGTACATGATCTGCAGCTGGCTCGGGTCGCCGGCGATCGCCCGGAAGAGCCAGTCGCGCCAGGCAACAGCCTCTTCCATGTAGCCGGCCTGCACCAGCGGCGCCAGCGTGAACGAGCCGTCGCGCAGCCAGCAGAAGCGGTAGTCCCAGTTTCGCTCCCCCCCGACCTCCTCCGGCAGCGACGTCGTCAGCGCGGCGACGATCGCGCCCGTCGGCGCGTACGTGAGCGCCTTCAGCGTGATCAGCGATCTCTGGACGACCTCGGGGTGCGGGCCCTCGTACGTGCAGCGGCCCGACCACTCCCGCCACCACGATTCCGTCCGCGCCAGCGTGTTGAACGGGTCGATCGGCTCGGGACGCGGGGCGTGCGAGGGATACCAGGCGAGGTGAAACGGGACCCGTTCGCCTTCCGAGACCGTGAACGCCGCCGACGCCGTGGCACCGCCCTCTGCGCCGATCTCCACGGGGGTGCGCAGGCACACCGCGTCCGGCCCGGCCACGGCGAACATCCCCTGGTCGATCCGGCCAGTCGCCGGGACGAGGTGTCCGTAGTCGAATCTCGGGTTGAGCCGCATCTGCATCGCGACCCGGCCTCGTAGGCCCTCGACCATCCGGATCACGTCGACGTACTCGTCGCCCAACGGCATGCTGTCGACCACCCGGACCAGGCCATCGCTCGTCTCGAAGTCGGTCTCCAGCACGAGCGTGCCCGGCCGGTAGCGCCGCTCGACTCGGCGCGCCTCGGCTGCAGGGGCGATGCGCCAGTGGCCGTTGGCATCGCTACCGAGCAACGCCGCGAAGAAGGCGGGGGAGTCGAATCGGGGCGCACACAGCCAGTCGATGGACCCGTCCGTCCCGACGAGCGCCGCCGTCGTCGTGTCGCCAATCAATGCGTAGTCTTCAATTCTCAGGGCCACCTTGCCACCTCGTTCATGCGTGTGCTGTGTGTTGGCGATCTCACCGGTCACGGCGATTGGAATTCCATCACGACCTTGATGTCGTCCGGCCCTCTGGCCAGGGCATGGTCGAGGTCATCGGGTCCAACGCGACGGGTGAGGAGTTGTTCGAGCGAAGAACGGTCCGCTCGGGCGAGCACGTTGGCCGCCCGGTAGTAGTGGCGACGAATATGGCGTGCACCGGGACGACGTTCACGAGAGGCGACGACGCGATGGTTCTTGCCACCTCGACGCCGAGGGACTCAAACGTCTGCCCACGCCGGACAGTTTGGGTGTCGCGATGTGGATTCACTCGCATCGCAGCGCGTCGGTTGCCTCGTCGTAGATGTGCTGCACTCCTGTCACGATGGCCTCGATGCCTGAACCGAGCTGATCGAGTCCCTGCGCCTCTGGCAGTGCCTCGATTTCAGCTCGGAGGTTTTCGACGTCGGGAGCCAATACCTCGCGTTGCTCCTGACCGAGTTCGTCGACTGCGGACGCGAGCTCGTCATAGGCTTCGCTGATGGCGGCGGTGCCATCACTGGCGTCACCGAAGTTGCCGGCTTCGATGTCTGCCACGACATCGTCGACAGCCTCGCGTAGCTCCGTTCGGGCGTCACACACCCGTTCCTCTGCGCTCGGATCATCACCGCAGCCGGCGACGCCGATCACCACCAGCGTGGCGGCAAGGCCGCGCCAACGTCGTGGCCACGGCGGTGCTGGTCATCATTCGGGCACGGTAGCGCCCGCGCGGTATCAGCCATCGGACAGCACCTCGGCGAGGGCGTCGGGCATCGATGCGAAGGGTGAGTGGCTGGACGGCACGGTGTGCACCTGGAAGGGGTTCCGGGTGTTGCCTCGTCGGCTTCGATGGTGGCGAGGGGCGGACCGACTCGCCGGGACCGGCCGACGTCGCGTCGATCGAGCGCCTCGGTGGCGGCGGCGACCGACGGCGGTGCAAGCTTCAAGTGCGGAAGACGTTTCTGGCGAGGCCGGTCAGACGAAGGCGCTGATGCCGGTGATGCTGCGTCCGACGATCAAGGTGTTGATCTCGCGGGTGCCTTCGTAGGAGTAGAGGGCTTCGGCGTCGGCGACGAAGCGGCCGACGTGGTGGTCGAGGAGGATGCCGTTGCCGCCCATCAGCTCGCGGGCCCAGCCGACCGTCTCCCGCATCCGCACGGTGCAGACGGCTTTGGCCAAGGCCGAGTGCTCGTCGAGGTCTTCGCCGGCTTCGGCGAGTTGGGCGAGGCGCAGGCAGAGGCAGGCGGAGGTGGTGCAGTTGCCGAGCATGCGCACGAGGAGGTCCTGGACCAGCTGGAAGCCGGCGATCGGTCGCCCGAACTGGTGGCGCTGTTTGGCGTAGGCGAGGGCGTGCTCGTAGGCGCCGAGGCCGCAGCCGACTGCCATCCAGGCGACACCGGCCCGGGTGAGCTTGAGCACCTTGGCGGTGTCGCGGAACGAGGTGGCTCGTTGGAGGCGGTTGGTCTCGGGGACGATCACGGCGTCGAGGGTGATCAGCCCGTTCTGGACGACGCGCAGGGCGATCTTGTCCTGCAGGTCTTCGACACTCATCCCGGGCGTGCCGCGCTCGACGACGAACCCTTTGACCTGATTGTCCTCCTCGTCGCGGGCCCAGATGATGACGAGGTCGGCAAAGCTGGCGTTGCCGATCCACTTCTTCTGGCCGTTGAGGATCCAGTGGTCGCCGTCGCGGCGAGCCGTCGTGGTGAGACCCCGCGAGGCGCCCGATCCGACGTCGGGCTCGGTCAGCCCGAACGCGCCGATCTGTTCGAGCCGGGCCATGGCCGGTAGCCAGCGATCGCGTTGCTCGTCGGATCCGCACACGTAGATCGTCCCCATCGCCAGCCCGCTGTGGACGCCGTGGAACGTGGCGATCGACGGGTCAGTGCGGGCGAGCTCCATGAACACCATCCCGTCCAGCGTGCGGCTGCGGCCGGGGCAGCCGAACCCCTCATAGGGGAGGCCGGCGATGCCGAGTTGGCGGAACCCGTCGAGGATCTGGAACGGGAACCTGGCCCGGGTCCAGTAGTCGTTGATGATCGGCTCCACCTCATCGCGCATGAACGCGCGCACGGCGTGCACAACGGCGAGCTCGTCCGGCGCGAGCGTCCGTTCGAGGCCGTAG
>CAWIVW010000021.1:0-110587 GCA_963839695.1 uncultured Acidimicrobiia bacterium
ACGAGCCGTCAACCGGCGTTGGGGAACGGGTTCGGTTGGACGATCGCTCTGACCGACTCGGGGAGGCTGAGGTCGCCGCCGGTGTGGGCGGTGCTGACCACCCGCTCTCCCCGGCCCCGCCCGATCATCGAGCGGAGCCAGCGCAGCATCGTTGACAGCCGGTTGCCGAAACCGGTGAGGAAGGCGAGGTGGACGAAGAACCAGACGACCCAACCTGGGAACCCGCTGAGACGGACCTTGCGTACGCTGGCGATGGCGCGGAAGCGGGCGATCGTGGCGACGCTGCCGAGGTCCCGGTACTTGAACGGCACGGCGTCCTTGCCGTCCAGTCGGCGCGAGATCGTGTTGGCGGCGTGGAGGCCGCCCTGCATCGCCACCTCGGCGACGCCTGGCAGATCGTTCAGCGTCGTCATGTCGCCGATCGCGAAGACCTCAGGGTGACCGGGCAGGGTGAGGTCTGGGAGCACAGCGACGCGCCCGGCGCGGTCCACGGTCGCGCCGCTCGCCTCTGCCAGCTTGGCGGCCAGCGGCGTGGCCTGGACCCCGGCGGCCCAGATCGTCGTGAAGGCGTCGATGCGGGTCGTCCCACCATCGGTGCCGGCGACGTCGACCCCGGTGGCGTCAACGCCGACAACCCTCGCGTTCATCCGCAGCTCGACCCCGAGGCGCTGGAGTTCCTTGGTCGCCTTGCCGGACAGCCGATCGCCGAAGGTGGCGAGCGGCTCGCTGCCCCCGTCGACCAGAAGCACGCGGACCGACGCCGGGTCGAACGTGCGGAACTCACCTCTCAGGCACCTGAGGGCGAGCTCGCCCCGGTGTCGCCGGCGTCCAGGAGGAGATCGGTGACGTCCACCTCCCGGTAGGCCATAGTCCGGCACCGAAGCTCGGAACGGGCGCCGGTCAGTGTGGGTGGGAGGTCGAGACTCCGGACGGCCTCGTGTTCGGGCCCCACTTGTGCGCTTGGATGCTCGTCGCGACTCATGCGGTACCGCCGTCCGTAGGTGGAGGGCCGTGCTGTTCCAAGCCGTCGGAAGGTCCGGCGCGTGCTCGGGCACGACGGGCCAGCACCGCGGCGGCCGCAGCCCCGACGACGAACGCGACGAGCAGGAGTGCCCATTTTCTCGACGACCGACCAACTACCTCGTCGATCGCCTCGTCAAGGACTCGATGACAGCCGTGCCAACCGTCGTTTCGTTCATCGTGGTGTCTCCCCGTAGCCGCGTCACGGCTCATCGCTCGGGCGACCTCCACCCTGCAGCCCCTGCTGTTCGTTGACATCACCCGTTTTGAATGAATCGATCTCGACCGGCGCGGAGCACGACGTCCAGGGGACTCGGAGGGTGGTCACAAGCCGAGTTCGGGCCCGGAGAGCTCTCGGGCGGCGGTGGCTGCCGTTGGGGTGGACACGTGGATGCCGGCGTCGTGGCAGTACTGCTCGACGGTGTCGGCGAGCCCGCGGTAGTGCCCGTGGTCGCCAGCGACGTTGCCGAGGATGTCGACGAGCTCGCCGAGTCGGTCGACGTCGATGCGGTCGCCTTTGGCGAATCGCCACCAGGTGTCGAGGGCGTCGAGGCGTTGTTGAAGGTGCGGGATCCGGTCGATGGCCGTGTACCGGTCGAACAGTTCGCTCAGCTCGTGGCGCCGCAGCGCCTCGCGCAGCTGACGCATCTCGTGCGTGGGCTTGGTGGTAGCGCTCGACGTCGGGTGACGCCTGCGCCTGGAGGTGCTCGAGGGTGTGGTTGGCCCAGGTGAGCCGGTTGTCGGCGGCGGCGAGGTCACGGCGGGCGTGACGTCGGCCGCGCAGTCCGCTGCGCTCGAGCCGGTGTTCAGCAACCTCGTGTTCCCGCCTGGCGTTGTCGAGGTCGTGTTGGGCGGCGAACGAGCTCCTCCCGCTGTCGCCGGGTGGGCTGGTCGAGCCGGTCGACGATCGCGCTCGGGCGGCGTCCAGCTCGGCTTCGAGGCGTTCACGTTTGGTGGCGTTGGCCGTCGCCCGCTGCTCGGCCTCCTCAAGCTGCTGGCGGGTCTGGTCACGCAGCTGGTCGAACCAGTCGGGGATCTCACACCGACCCGGCCGCTCCCGGGGTCTCGCCGAGCCCGGCGGCGGCTGGTCTTGTTCGGCGAGTTGGCGGCGTTGGGTGACGGCGGGGATGTCGGCGCGGTCCACGGCGAGGATGCGTTCGAGGACGTCCCGGGCCTCGGCCACGTCGGGGCTGTCGGTGATGACATGGATCGAGTTCTCCTCGCGGCCGCGGGTGACGGCGACGTACAGGCCGCGGCGGGTGGTCGCCTCGCTGGCGAGGTTGATGCCGATGGTGACGGTGTCGGACTGGTAGCCGTGCTCGGTCGCCGCATACCCCAGCCGCACATGCTCCTGGACGTAGTCGGCGGGCAGGGTCACCTGGCCGTGTCCTTCGTGGTGGGACACGGTGAGCGACCCGTCGCCGTGGGTGGCGGTGACGGTCCACAGTTCCCGGTTGCGCACCGGCTCGCCTTCGGTGGTGATCAGCCGCCGGTTGTTGCGCCGGGTGGCCACCACGTCGCCGACGTGGGCGTGCTCGCCGCCGGCGATGTCGACGGCGGTGTCGGGGTCGAGGTCGCCGACGATGAGCCGGAGGTTCTGGACGGCGGCGTTGAGCAGGTCGACGTGCTCGTTCGTGGACGCCACCAACGCCACCGTGTCGCCCCGGTTGTGGCGGTCGACCCACCGTTTGGCGATCTCGCCGAGATGCTCCTCCAGGGTGCCGGGGATGATCCGGCCGTGCGCCTCGTAGGCGTCCAGGGCCCGAGGGTCACCGGTCCGCAGCTGGAGTGACGCCTCCGCCTCCCACGCGGTGGGTGAACCGGTGGATCTGTTCGAGCTGGTGGACTCGGCCGTTGCGGCACAGCTCGTCGAACAGGCCGCCCCGCCCGACCGCCTGCAACTGGCGGGGGTCGCCGACCAGCACCAGCCGCCACTCGTTCTGCTGGGCCAGGGTGACGAGCCGGGCCAGGTCGTGGGTGCCGATCATCCCCGCCTCGTCCACGATCACCGTCGTGGTCTTCGGCAGCCGATACGGGGAGCCCGGTTCCAGCTCGGGGCGGGACCATTCGTAGAGCAGCTTGGCGACCGTGTCGGCGGCCATGCCGGTGTCCCGCTCCAACACCCGGGCCGCCTTCGCCGTCGGCGCCAACCCGAACACCGGAGCGGTGTGACGGTGCAGATCCTCGCCGGGCCCGGGCCAGCATCGTCGTCTTGCCGGTGCCCGCCGGCCCGACCACCAACACCAGGTCGTCCCATCCGGCGACCGCGGCCGCGGCGTCGGCCTGCAACACGTCCAGACCCTCGATGTCAACGGTGGTCGACGGGTTCGGTTCGGCGAGCTGGGCGTCGATCGCCCACGCCACGATCTGCTCTTCTTCGACGAGCACCGCCTCGCTCGTCAACCCCGGCGCCGTCGGTTCGATCCACACCGACCGCCCATCCGACGACCGGCGTGACGTGGTGCCGGGCGGGTCCAAGTCGACGCAGTGCTCGACGACCCGGTCGGCGGCCCGCTCCAACACCGCCAGCCAACGCTCGGCCGGCATCTCGGGACACGGGTCGTTGCCGGTCGCAGATCGCCCGCAGCACGTCGGCCCGACCCCACGTCGAGCTGCCTGCGGACACCTCGTCGATGACTTCGCCGACGGTCAGCCCGGGCGACCGGCCGATCCGCCAGCTCGCGGCCGGCCGCCTCGATCGCCTCCGTCAACGTCCGGACCGGTCCAGCCGACCGTTTCGCGCTTCGGTCTGCCAGCGGGTCGCCAGATCGGCGACACCGTGCCCGGTCTTCTTGTGGCGGGTGTCCTTGGCTGCTTCCCGCTCCAACGCGGCGTGCTCGAAGCGGGTCGGTGTCCGCCCCTCCCGATCGATGAACTCCTCGACCTTGTCGATGAGCGCCTCGTTGATCTCGACGCTGCGCTTCGAGAACGTTTGCAACAGATCCGTCGGGACGCCGGCGATCTCGGCCTGCCCGTTCACAATCTCGCCCCAGGCGACCCCGAAACGGTGGGTGAGCTCGGAGCGCAGCAGCGACTGATACAGCCCGCCCAGCATCCGCTGATACCGCTTCAGATACCTGGCGTCCAACGCGTACCAGCGGCCGTCCAGCGTCTGCACCTTCGCCGAGATGACGGCGTGGGTGTGGATCTGGGGGTCGTCGTCCCGTGACGTCGACTGCCGGAACGAGGCGATCGTCAACCCGTGGCTGTCGGGATGCAGCCGCCGACCGTCCGACGCGCACCCGGGTCGTCGACCCGAACCGCTCCAAATGCTCCAACGCCCCGGTGACGGCGGCGTCGTGGGCGGCGAGCAGCCGGGTGTCGCCGGTCAACGCCCACCACACGCGACAGCGACTTCGGGGCCGAGAACGTGGCGTCGAACCCCGCCACCGCCCGCACCAGCCGCCCGTTCGCCTTCACCCGATCCACCAACTCCCGACCGAGCCGTGACCCAGTCACCGGGTCACGGCCCTCCAACAACGTCTGCAACGCCTCGGCTGTCACCTCGCCGGCGAGCCCGAACCCGTCGGCCTGGCTGCCCGACCACACCCCGGGCTGCTCGCCCGGCGCCTCCGTCAGATAGCGCGTGTAGTAGGCGGCGGTCGCCGCCGCCGACGACGCATACAACGTCGACACCCGCAGCATCACCACCACCCGACCGCACACCGGCCGCCGGCGGGCACCTGTCTGTCAAACATCGGGAAGTGTCGGAGAGGGGTCGGGTAGTTGGCATCTTGAGGCTCCTACGACGGCAGGGGCAGGGACGGCTGGGAGGAGGGTGAGCGGCGTCGACGAGGTCGAGTGGGAGCGTGCGTCGATCGCGGTGATCGGAGTGGTGCTGCTCGGCGACGAGCTCGTCGGAGATCGGCCAGGTGATCGGACCACCCACCAACTCCTCCAGTCCGCAGCGCGGCACGCGCAGCAGATGACCAACCCGCAGCACCGGCATCCCCTCGGCGCCGTCGCTCGCCGAGATAGCGGCGGGCCAGCTCGTACGCGTTCGTGCGGCCGATCCGCAACACCCGCGCCGCCTCCTCGACCGTCAACAGGTCTGGGGCGCACCGTAGCTCGTCACGTTCGTTGGTTCATCACGTTCACCTGTTACATGCCTCCCGTGAGGCCCGCTTTCGTCACGGTTTCCAGCAAACGGACGACAACCGGCCAGAACGGGTGAAGAAATTCCAGCGCCCGAACACGACGTCAGGCCACGCGGACGGCCATGCCCGATCAAGGACCGAGCCCATGGCCGATCACGACCAGAATGCCGCCAGCGAGCAGCGGCCACAGCCCGGACATCAGCTGGCTTCCGCACCAGTTGACACCGACCGATACGGGTTGGCTTGGCACGGACGCCACCGTGCGAACTGTGGTCCTCCTCAGTGAACGTGCTCGACGGGCAGACTTAGCCTCGTGCTGCTGACGAGCCGGAACCTCCAGCGCAGATCCGCTACGACCTGGACGAGGCCCTCGCCCCTGCTCGCGGCGCGCGAAGACGCCCGAGATGCATTGGTCGACAGCGGCCACCTCGCCGTCGTCGGCGAGCATTGAGAATGAGATCCGCGACCTCAGCCGTAAACTCGGCTTCGACGATCCGGCAGGAGGCACCGATGGACGGTGAACCGCTTCGGGCGACCGAGGCCGCTCTTCTGCTCGAGATCCCAACCAGCGAGCTTCCTTCGTCTCATCTACGAGCACAGGATCCGCTACGTGATGGTCTACGGTATCGCTCATGTGCCCGCCGACGCGATCGACGAGTATCGGGCCCGAGCCTCGTAGGTGACGTCCGGCCTCGACCGGCGACAGGATCCTGGGCAACGTGCGGGGTCAGGCAAAAAAGAGAGAGGATTTGGTGGGCTTAAATTGGTTATACTCGCTGGTATGACTCATCGTGTCGGGCCGAAAGGGCAGGTCGTGATCCCAAAGGAGCTTCGCGAACGAGCTGGGCATCGAACCCGGCGACGAGGTCAACTTCTGGCGCCATGACGATCACGTCGTGGTACGTCCCGTCGGTCGTGCGGAGCTACGTGGACGGTTCCGCGGCCGTGAGCTCACCGCCACACTCGAGGCTGAACGGCAGGCTGACCGCGCTCGCGAGCGATGACGACCGTCCTGGACTCCTGGGCCGTTCTTCGCTACCTCGAAGATGAGGGTGACGCCGCCAGTGAGGTCGCCGAACTGCTGACCGCAGAACACCCGGTCATCAGCTGGATCAATCTCGGTGAGGTCTTCTACGTCATCCGGCGCAGCGACGGCGAAAATGCTGCGGCGTCCACGGTCCGGGACCTGCGCGACGTCATCGACGCCGAGCTTCCCGACGAACAGCGGGTGCTCCAGGCCGGTCGGATCAAGTCCGAGTACCCCCTCGCCTACGCCGACGCGTTCGCTGCCGTTACCGCACAAGCCCACGACGCTGAACTGTGGACCGGCGATCCGGAATCCTCGTCGAGAACGCCTCGTGGATCTGGCGCGACCTCCGCTGAGGAGAGAATCCAACCGGTGATCTCGGATGCGAGCATCGCCGCCGCCCTGACCACCGCCAACCTAAAGCGAAACCACCTTCGTCACCCGCTACCCCGGCCTCTAGCTCAGCGTTGGCAGTCGACGGCGACTTCGAGGGCGGCGCAGATCTGACGCATTCGGTCGTCGCTGAGCCGTCCGATTCGGTCGACCAGCACGGCGATCGACACGCTCTCGATAGAGTCCAGGTTGACCGCACTGACCCGCGGAACGGGGTCCTCGCCGGGTTCAAGCCGCACCTCGCTGCTGAGGCCACGGATTGTCGTCGTGCACGGCGCGACAGTGCTCGACGCAACCGTGGGATCGCTACATCGCGTGAGAGCACCACTACGGGTCGCCTTCCCTGTGGTGGCTCGCACCACCACAGCTCGCCGCGAAGGGGCTGGGCCATCAGGTCGCGGCGGCCGCGTCGCGAACGACGCCAGGTCGCCCCACTCGTCGGGCTCTTCGAGCGGGTGGGCGCCGTAGGCGGCGTATTCGGCGTCGAGTTCCGCCGACCGATGGCGCCGCAGTAGCGAACGGAGTGCCTCGTCGATCACCACGGCGTCGGGCTTGACCCTCCAGCGCTCGGCGAGCGTCCGCCAGGAGGTTCTCGTCCACCGTCGTGCTGACCCTCACACGGCTCATGGCACAATCATGCCCTGAGAAGTGGCACGACGTCGATGTGGACGACGTGTTGATTGCAAGGGCGCCAGCGCCCGGGCATGTCGAAGGGGGCGAAGTCGAAGAGTCGCCACGCACCGTCGTCCACGCGGCGAGCCCGGGTGAACCACCCGCCCATCAGAACACCTCGAGCCGGGCCGCCGCCCCTGCGGACGGCCTTGCGCTCGCGGCCAGTCTGAGGGCGGTGCGCGGACAGCGGTGACGATGACGTCGCGTGCCGTGCGGTGCCGGCTCGTGTCGTCGAGTGCCGTCAGATCCTGTGCACCTGGTGTGCACCTGGCGAGGGTGCGATCGACGCAGTCGGCAAAACCGCCATCTACCAGGACTTTTCGGGTGGGCGATAGGCGCCTCGATCGCCTGACCTCCACGGTGTGAACGTGGCGCTCTTCCAGCTGAGCTAATCGCCCTTGCGGGTGTCGCAGGCTACCAGCCTTCGCCATTCGCCGTTTGTGTCACCGACGCCGCCGGCATGCGGCGAGAACGGTGACACAAACCTCTCGGGACGGCGGACGGTCAGCCGGGCACTCGGACGCAGGCCATGCCCAGCCCCTGCCGGTCGCGGTAGGCGGCGAGGCCGTCGGGGCATCGTTCGTCGACCGCGACGAGCCCTTCGACGACGAGCTCGTCCTCGCTCCCGGTGCAGTTGACCTCCCTTGCGTCACGGTTCGGCTCGATCGTCACGCACGAGCCCGGCTGGAGGACGTTGTCGGGCGGCGGGTCCGTGCCCGGCTCGTAGAACGCGGCGCCGATCAGGACGACGGTCGCCCCGACGGCGGCCATCACCGCGGCCAGCTTCCACGGGAACCGGGCCGGCGGCAGGTCGGCGACAGGAGGCGGGCCCGCCGGCTCCGGCACCGGCGCGGGAGTGAACGTCCGCACCCCGCCGCGCAGCTGCGCGTCGTACGCCGCCCGGCGGCCGGCGTCGCCCAGCACCCGGTACGCCTCGTTGATCGCGGCCATCGCGGCGGCATCCGGCCCGGCCGCTCGATCGGGGTGATGACGGCGGGCGAGGCGGCGGTAGGCGTCCCGGATCTCGGCCGCCGACGCCGTGGGCACGACACCGAGCGTGTCGTAGTGCGTCACCTCAACCGACCGTGCCGCCGATGCGCCAGTACTCGCCGGCGTCCCGGTCGAGCAGCTCCTCGTCGACGAGGTAGCGGCGCAGCGTGGCCACATCGGGATGGCGGCGTTCGAGGATCGCGTTGACCCGCGCCTCGCTGTAGCGCTGGCCGGGCTCGAAGTCCTGGGCCAGCCAGTCGAGCAGCACGCGCCGCTTCGATCGCGCCGCCGGCAGCGACGTGATCCGCCCGTCGCGGACGAACGCGTCGAGCACCTTCCGGCGGTCGTCCGGCTCACCGGCGTGCTCGTCGCGTGGCGGCCGGGCGAGCGCCCGCCGGGCCGCCCGCTGGAACGCCGCGCCCAACACGACCAGGCCACCGTCGTCGCTCGCCACCACCAGCCCGGCGTCGACCAGCCGGGCGAGCGCCTTGCCGGTGCGTTCGGCGGTCAGCCCGGTCGCTCGGACGACGTCGTCGACGCCGGTCGCACCGAGCGTCAGCGCGGCGAACACCTGCCGCCGGTCGTCGTCGGCCAGCAGGCCGACGAGCGTGCCCGCGTCGAGCTCGCCGCCGCGCCAGTCATCGGTCAGTAGCCGGCGTCGACGTCGACCGGGCCGATCAACTCCTCGCCCAGCGGCGAACCGGCGCACGTTCGCCGTGATCCGCTCGGCGAGCAGCGGCACCGCCATCTCCGGCGTGTTGCCGACATGGGGGGTGATGAGGCAGTTCGGCAGCGACCACAGCGGATGACCGGGCGGCAGCGGCTCGGGCTCGGTGACGTCGAGCCCGGCGCCGCCGATCTCGCCCTCGCGCAGCGCGGCGACGAGGTCGTCGGTGACCACGTGGCGACCCGCGCGCCACGTTGACGAGCCAGGCGTGGCGCTCCATCAGCTCGAGCTCGCCCGCGGCGATGATGCCCTCGGTCTCCGGGGTCAAGGCGAGCGCGACCACCACGAGATCGGCACCGGGGAGGGCGTCGGCGTAGCGGTCGGCCTCCAACACGTCGTCGACCCCGTCGAGGTCGCTCACGTTGCGGCGGACCACGGTGATGTGGCAGTTCCACGGCTGGAGCAACCGCACCAGCGACGCGCAGATGCCCCCACCGCCGAGGATCGTGACGCGCCCGTTGAGCAGGTTCACACCCTGTGGCGCCGCCCACGACGTGGCGCGTGCGTAGGTCCCGAGGCCGCGCATCCCCGCCAGAGCCAGCGACAGGGCGAGCTCGGCGACCGGCTCGGCGTAGACGCCCTTTCCGGCCGTCCACTCACGGTCGTGGTCGATCAGGTGGATGAAGTTCTCGATGCCGGCGAACGGCAACTGCACCCATCGCGCGTGCGGGGCCTCGGGGAGCGCCTTGGCGAGCGTGTCGGGATCGCGCGGGTCGGCCCACACGATCGCTTCCGCCTCCGCCAGCGGGACGATGTGGCCGCCCCCGTCGCTGATCGCCTCGGCCATCCAGCCCGGAGCGGGTTCGGGGGCGAGGGCGATGCGGGGGGCCTCGGGTCTCGGCATGGTCAGGTCGAGATTATCCGCCCGTCGCAGCCTTGCGAGAGGAGCGCATCACCCCGGCGAGCAACAACGTGACGCTCACCGCGAGGATCACCGTGGCCAGCACGTTGACCTGGGGCGGGAACTGCACACGGAAGCTGCCGTTGATGTACAGCGGGAACGTGCTCAACGATCCGGCATTGAACAACGTGATGATGAAGTCGTCGATCGACAAGGCGAACGAGAGCAGGGCGGCGGCGAGGATCCCGGGCAGCATCAGCGGAAAGGTGATCTTCCAGAACGTCCTGAGCGGCGTGGCGCCGAGGTCCTGCGCGGCCTGCTCGAGCGTCCAGTCGAACCCCCGTACGCGGGCCCGCACGGTGAGCGCGACGAAGCTGACCTGGAACATGACGTGGGCGATGATGACGGTGGTGAACCCCCGGCTCACGTCCCAGTCGAGGAACAACGTGGCCAGCGCCGAGCCGAGGACGATCTCCGGCGTCGTGAGGGGGAGGACGAGGAAGAGGTTGATCCCGCTCGACCCCTTGAACGAGTACCGCGCCAGGGCGATCGCGATCATCGACCCGAGCACCGTCGAGATGGCGGTCGAGATGGCGGCGATCTTGAGGCTCACGATGAAGGCGTCCGTGAGCGCCTCGTTGCTGAACGGATCGGCCCAGTTGTCCAGCGTGAACCGTTGCCACACGAGGTTGTAGCGGCCCTCGGGTTGGTTGAACGAGAACGACACGATCCAAGCGATCGGCACGAACAGGTAGATCAGCCCGAGAGCGGCATAGATGTTGAGGCCCCAGCGGGCGACGGTGCCGCGCGCCGACCGAGGTGCGCTCATGTCAGGTCCTCGGTGCCCAGGAACTTGGTGTAGATGAGCACGGCGACGGTGATGATGGCCATCAACACGAACGACATCGCCGACGCGAGGGGCGTGTTGTTCTGCACGAGGAACTGGTCCTGGATCGAGTTTCCGATCATCGTCGTGTTCGGGCTGCCGAGGTACTGCGCGTTGATGAAGTCGCCGGCCGCCGGGATGAACGTGAGCAGCGTGCCGGCGAACACGCCTGGGATCGAGAGGGGCAGGACGACCTTGCGGAAGGCCGCGGCCGCGGTCGAGTAGAGGTCCTTGGCCGCGTCGACGAGCGCCGGGTCGATCTTCTCCAGGCTGACGTAGATCGGCAGGACCATGAACGGCAAGAAGTTGTAGGTGAGTCCACCGATGACGGCCGCCGGCGTGTTCAGCAACCTGCCGTTGTCCATGATGCCGATCGCCTCGAAGAACCCGACGAGGTGCAGCCGGTCGATGGTACGCACGATCGGGCCGCTGTCGGCGAGCAGGCTCGACCAGGCGATCGTGCGGATCAGGAACGACGTGAAGAACGGGATGACGACGAGACCGAGCAGCAGGTTGCGCCAACGGCCGCCGCGAAACGCGATGACATAGGCGAGCGGATAGCCGATGACGATGCACAGGACGGTGGCGGTCCCGGCGTAGAGGAAGCCGCGCCTGAACTGGTCGCCGAAGTCGGTGAACGCGTCGACGTAGTTGTCGAAGTTCCAGTCGAACTCGGGCTCGACGGCGAACCTGCTGGGCAGCGTCGACAGGGATGTGCGCAGCAGGGTGAACAGCGGCGCGAGGTAGAAGAGGGCGAGCCAGAGGATCCCGGGGTTGAGCAGCCCGTACGGCGCCAACCGCCGGCGCGTCTCCGGCCCGCCCGCGACGGCCACGACGATCAGACCGACGATGATGGCGAACAGCAGGCCGGTCGCGATGACCGCCAGCGGGCCCGTGATCAACCGCATCCCGATCGCGGCCACCAAGAGGCCGGCCGCGAGCAGCCCGCCGTACCCGATCAGATCGGTTCGTCGCGTCGGAGGCGCCTCGTCATCGGTCGTGGTGCCGACGGTGGCCGTCACGGGTTGCGTGCTCTCAGGCGCCGACGATCTCGGAGAACGCCGCGTCGTACTCGGCTTCGACCTCCTCGGAGAGGTTGGCGAAGCCGTGGAGACGCTCGAGGGTTGCGTCGTCGGGGAACAGCAATGGGCTCTCGGCGAGCTCGGGGTCGAGCTTGGCGAGCTCTTCTTGCACACCGACCACCGGCGAGACGTACTGCACCTAGGCCGTGATCTGGGCGGCCTGGACCGGGTCGTAGACGAAGTTCATCCACTGTGCCGCGGGATCACGGTTCGCCGCCCCTTTCGGCATCAGCATCGTGTCGGCCCAGCTCATCCCGCCTTCCTCGGGGATGACGAAGCTGACGGCCGGGTTGTCGACGTGACAGCTGGACGACGTCGCCGGACCAGCCGATGCAGGCGGCGAAGTTCCCCGTCGAAAGATCGTCGAGGTAGTCGTTGCCGGTGAACGCCCTGATCTGGCCGTTGGACTTCGCCTCGGCCAGTTGGTCGAACGCACCGGCCGCGTCATCGAACGTGGTCACCGTCGAGGGGTCGACGCCGAGGCCGAGCAGGATCAGGCCGACCGTGTCACGCATCTCGGTGAGCATGCCGATCTTGCCGTTGAACGCCGGGTCGAACAGGTCCTCGACGCTGCCGATCTCGCGCCCGTGGCGTCGAGGTTGTAGGCGATCCCGGTGATCCCGGTCTGCCACGGCAGCGAGAACTCGCCGGTCGGGTCCCACGTCGGGTTCTGCAGGTCCGGCCGCAGGTTGGCGGCATTCGGAACCTGGTCGAGGGGCAGCGGGTCGACCCAACCGAGGTTGATCAATCGCCCGGCCATCCAGCCGGTCAGGGCGATGAGGTCGGCATCGATCCTGTCACCGCGGCCGAGCACCGGCTGGATGAGTGCGAAGTACTCGTTGTTGTCATTGATCGCTTCCCCGTAGCGCATCGCGATTCCGGTTGCCTCGATGAAGCGGTCGACGGTGCCGGTCGTCCCGCCCTCAGTTCGGATCGATGTACTCGGGCCAGTTCTCGAAGAACAGCTCGCCGCCGCCGCCACCGGACGGTTGGCTGGCACCCGACGTGCCGGGCGTGGTCGTGCCGGGCGTGGTCGTGCCGGGCGTGGTCGTGCCAGGCGTGGTCGTGCCAGGCTCGTCGCGCCCGGGCTCGTCGTCGCACCGCCGGCACCGTCGTCGTCGTCGCCGCCGCACGCGGCGAGCAGCGTCGGGATCGACAGACCGGCGGCGCCGAGTGCGCCTGATCGCCAGAGGAACTGTCGCCGGTTGAGCGCCGGTCGCCGGCGTCGGATTGGTGGAACGTGGCATCGGAAGGTCCTTTCGGGTGTTCAGAGCGCTGCCTCGACCTGGTCGACGTCGGTGTCGCTGGCGCCGGGCTTCTTCGGCCAGCCGCGGAGCAGGCGAGCCGCGCCCCTGTTCCACGTGACGTGCACGCTGGGCTCCTGGGCGAAGGAACGGCAGCTCCGCGTCGGGGTCGACATTGGTCACGACCGCGGTGCCGTCCTTCAGCATGAGATGCAGGCGGACGGACGCGCCGTGGAAGATCACCTGGTCAACGACACCTTCGAGGCTGCGACCGTCCGTCCCTGGCGTCATCGCGACCTGGAGGCGCTCCGGGCGGATCATCAGCGAAACCGGGTCACCGACGGTGGCCCAGCGGTCGCCGGCAGCCCGCACCGTCACGCCGCATTCGAGGTCAACCACCGCCTCGTCGCCGTCGGATGAGGTGACCGTGCCCGGGAGCACGTTGGCCGACCCGATGAACCCGGCGACGAACAGGGTTGCCGGCCGCTGGTAGATCTCCTCGGGCGTTCCGATCTGCTCGACGATCCCCTCGCTCATCACCGCGATGCGATCACTCATCGTCAGCGCCTCGCCCTGGTCGTGGGTGACGAAGACGAACGTGATCCCGACCTCGCGCTGGATCCGCTTGAGCTCGAGCTGCATCGCCTCGCGCAGCTTGAGGTCGAGGGCCGCGAGCGGTTCGTCGAGGAGGAGGGCGCTCGGGTAGTTGACCAGCGCCCGGGCCAGGGCGACGCGTTGCTGCTGACCGCCCGACAGCTGCGACGGCTTGCGACCGGCGAACTCGGCCAGCCGTACCACGTCGAGCATGTCAGCGACACGGTGCGTGTACTCAGCACGCGGCACCTTTTTCGAACGTGGCCCGAAGGCGACGTTCTCGGCGACGGTCATGTGAGGGAAGAGCGCGTACTGCTGGAACACCGTGTTGACATTGCGACGGTGTGGCGGGACCCTGCTGACGTCATTCCCCTCGAGCAGGACGCGGCCGGCGGTGGGCTGCTCGAACCCGGCGATCATCTTGAGCGTCGTCGTCTTGCCGCAACCCGAGGGTCCGAGCATGGCGAAGAACTCGCCGCGGGCGATGGTGAAGTCCGCGTGGCGGACGGCGGGAAAGGTCGCCGAAGTGCTTGCTGACGCCGATCGAGCTCGATGACGTCATCGCCGTTCGCGGCGCTCCCCGTTTCCAACGCCGTCCCCTCCCCGTGACGTGCCGAATAGTACGCCCTGGTCAGCTCTCCAAGTTCGCCATCACGTGCTTGACGCGGGTGTAGTCCTCGAACCCGTACATCGACAGGTCCTTGCCGTACCCCGAGCGCTTGAACCCGCCGTGGGGCATCTCGGCGACGAGCGGGATGTGGGTGTTGATCCACACGCACCCGAAGTCGAGGCGCTTGGCCATCCGCATCGCCCGCCCGAGGTCCTTCGTCCACACGCTCGAGGCGAGCCCGTAGTCGACGCCGTTGGCCCAGCGCACGGCCTCGTCCTCGTCGCTGAACTGCTGCACGGTGATGACCGGGCCGAAGACCTCGTTCTGGCTCATCTCGTCGTCCTGGAGCAGGTCGGCGACGACCGTGGGCTGGTAGAAGTAGCCGCGTGTCGCCCTGCCGGCCGCCGCCGGTGAGGACGCGGGCGTGGTCGGGAGCCCGCTCGACGAAGCCGCTCACCTTGGCCAGCTGGTCGGCGTTGTTCATCGGCGCCGTAGAGCACGTCCTCGTCGTCGGGCATCCCGGTCTTGGTCTCCTTCGCCGCCTGGGTGAGGGCGTCGACGAAGTCGCCGTAGACGCGACGGGCCGGCGAGCACGCGGGTGGCGGCGGTGCAGTCCTGGCCGGCGTTGAAGTAGCCGGCGACGGAGATGCCCTCGACCGCCGCCGCGACGTCGGCGTCGTCGAACACCACGACCGGCGCCTTGCCGCCGAGCTCGAGATGGACCCGCTTGAGCCGCTTGGCCGCCGAGCCGGCGACCTCCATCCCGGCCCGGACCGGACCCGGTGACCGAGACCATCGCCGGCGTGTCGTGGTCGATCATCGCCCGGCCCGTGTCGCGGTCACCGCAGATGACGTTGAGCACGCCGGGCGGGAGGAACTCGGCGGCGATCTCGGCGAGCAGGGTCGTGCTCGCCGGCGTGGTGTCGCTCGGCTTGAGCACGACCGTGTTCCCCGCGGCGATGGCGGGGGCGAACTTCCACACCGCCATCATCATCGGGTAGTTCCACGGCGCCACCTGGGCGCACACGCCGACCGGCTCGCGCCGGATCATCGACGTCATGTTGGCCATGTACTCCCCGCGCTCTTGCCCTCGAGGTGGCGGGCCGCGGAGGCGTAGAAGCGGATCTGGTCGACCATCGGCGGGATCTCCTCCGACCGGGTCAGCCCGATCGGCTTGCCGGTGTTCTCCACCTCCAACGCGATCAGCTCGTCGGCGCGCGCCTCGATCGCGTCGGCGATGCGGAACACGGCGAGCGAGCGTTCCGACGGCGTCGTGTCGCGCCACGCCTCGAACGCGGCGGCCGCCGCCTCCATCGCCGCGTCGACGTCGGCGGGTCCCGAGAGCGGGGCTTCGCCGTACTGCTCGCCGGTCGCCGGGTTGATCACCGGCGTC
Organism: uncultured Acidimicrobiia bacterium; assembly: GCA_963839695.1. Classification (GTDB taxonomy): domain Bacteria; phylum Actinomycetota; class Acidimicrobiia; order Acidimicrobiales; family Ilumatobacteraceae; genus JALZMG01. The sequence goes on from CAWIVW010000021.1 coordinate 15,577, forward strand.
GTCCGCCCGTCGGCGGCGTCGACGTGCTTGCCGTTGACGAAGTTGGAGAAGGCCTTCATGAGCGAGTTGTACCACGATCACGCGCCCCGCCGGTAACAGCCGCTCCAATTACGCTCGGCGGCCGTGACCACAGCCATCCACTCCGTCGGCGTGCCGAAGGAGATCAAGACCGCCGAACACCGGGTGGCGATGACGCCCGACGGGGTCCGCGAGCTCGAGCGCCACGGGATCCAGGTCCACGTCGAGGCCGGTGCGGGCGAGGGCGCCTCGATCACCGACGCCGACTACCGGGCGGCCGGGGCCGACATCGTGCCGAGCGCCGAGGACGCCTGGGCGCAGGAGCTGGTGGTCAAGGTCAAGGAGCCGAAGGAGGAGGAGTTCGGGTTCCTCCGCGACGACCTGACGCTGTTCACCTACCTGCACCTCGCCGCCTACCCGGACGTCGCCAAGGCGCTGCTGGCGGCCGGGACGACGGCGCTCGCCTACGAGACGGTGCAGCTGGACACCGGGGCGCTGCCCCTGCTCGCCCCGATGAGCGAGGTCGCCGGGCGGCTCGCGCCCCAGCAGGGCGCCCACTTCCTCGAGCGCCACAAGGGCGGCCGCGGCGTGCTCATGGGCGGGGCGCCCGGCGTGCGCCCGGCCAAGGTCGTCGTCCTCGGGGCCGGCAACGTCGGCTGGAACGCGGCGTGGATCGCGGCGGGCATGGAGGCCGAGGTCGTGATGGTCGACAAGAACCTCGACCGGCTGCGCTGGGTGGACCAGATCCACAAGGGGCGGATCATGACCGTGGCGTCGAACCGCGGCGCGATCGAGCGGGCCGTGTACGACGCCGACCTGGTCATCGGCGCCGTGCTCGTGCCGGGCGGGCGGGCGCCGGTCATCGTGAGCGAGGAGCATGGTGCGGGCGATGAAGCCGCGGGCGGTGATCGTCGACGTCGCCGTCGACCAGGGCGGCTGCATCGAGACGACGCGCGAGACCACCCACGACGACCCGGTGTACGAGACCCACGGCGTCGTCCACTACGCGGTCGGCAACATGCCCGGGGCGGTCCCCAACACGAGCACGTACGCGTTGACGAACGCCACGCTCCCCTACATCCAGGACGTCGCCGTGTTCGGGCCGGAGGCGGCCGCCCGGCGGGACCCGGCGATCGCCTACGGCGATCAACACCGTCGGCGGCAAGGTCACCAACGCAGCCGGTGGCCGAGTTCCTCGGGGTGGAGTACGTCGAGCCGCTCGCCGCCTTCGCCGGCTGAACCGTCGCCGCGTAGGGTTCGCGCCATGGCGCACCAGCGTGTTCGACCTCGAGATGCCGACGCTGGAGGTCGAGCTCGGCGAGACCAACTTCGACCTCATGGCCGAGCGCCTGGCCGCCGCCGAGGACGAGCTGGATCGCCCGCAACCCGTTCGGCTTCTCGATCCTCCACTACGACGACGTGGTCGCGATGCTGCGCGACAAGCGGTGGCACAGCGCAACGTCGCAAGATCATGGAGCTGTAGGGGGTGACCGACCCGGAGTACCTCGCCCGGCGGCGGACGTCGATCCTGTCGGCGGAGGGCGAGGAGCACACCCGGCTGCGCCGGCTCGTCGGCAAGGCGTTCTCACCTCGGGCGGCCGACCGGCTTGCGGCCGTTCATGCGCGAGGTGATCGGCGGATTGGTCGATGCCGTCGCCCCGGCCGGGCGCGCCGACTTCGCCGTCGACATCTGCGAGCCGTACCCGATCCCGATCATCTGCGAGCTGCTCGGCGCGCCGAAGGAGGACTGGAAGCTGTTCAGCCGGTGGGCGGCCGACGTGCTGCGCATCTTCAACGGCAACCTCCACGAGGACCTCCCGATCATCGCCGCCGCCCAGGACGAGCTCGACGAGTACACGCGCGAGCTGATCGCCGATCGCCGCGACAAGCCGGCCGAGGACCTGCTCACCGACCTGATCGCCGCCGAGGAGGAGGGCGACCGGCTGTCGACGGACGAGCTGGTGATGATGGTCGACGCCGTGCTCGTCGGCGGGACGGACACGACCCGCAACCAGCTCGGCTGCACCGTCGCCCTGTTCGCCAACTACCCCGAGCAGTGGAAGCTGCTCGCCGACCAGCCCGAGATGGCGCCGCGTGCCGTCGAGGAGAGCATGCGCTACTTCGGCGCGATCCGCGGCACCGGGCGGCTGGCCAGCGAGGACATCGAGTACCGCGGGATCCTGTTCCCCGCCGGGACGTTCATCGCCCCGTCAATGGCCACGGCCAACCGCGACCCGTCGGTGTTCGCCGACCCGGAGGTGTTCGACATCACGCGCGAGCCGAGCGGCCAGCCGCAGCTCACGTTCGGCTCAGGGATCCACTACTGCCTCGGCGCCGCGCTCGCCCGGGCCGAGCTGCAGGAGGCGCTGCCGCTGCTCGCCCGCCGGATGCCCGACCTCGCCCTCGACGGCGAGATCACCTGGAAGCCCAACACGGTCGGCATCTTCGGCCCCGAGCACCTCCCGGTCACGTTCACGCCCGGCCACTGACAGGCCCGCGGTCGCGTTCTTGCAGCTAGATCGGCCGCTATAGGCGCCCGATCTCAGCTGCACGAAACGGAGCCGAGGCGATCAGCTGCGCGAGAGGTAGGCGTCGCGGAGGACGTGGGTCTGCAGCTCGAGCTCGTCGAGGCGGTGCTTGACGACGTCGCCGATGCTGATGATCCCGACCAGGGTGGTGCCGTCGAGCACGGGCAGGTGGCGCTGGCGGGTGAGCGTCATCCGCCGCATCACCTCGCCGAGGTCGTCGGTGACGGCGCACGTCGCCGCCACACCCGGGGCGATCACGTCGCGCACGCGCAGCCGGGAGAACCCGTCGCCGTGGCGGTCGATCGCCCGCACCACGTCCCGCTCGCCGAGCACTCCGAGCAGCTCGTCATCGGGACCGACGACCACCAGCGAGCCGATGCCCCGGCTGGCCATCCGGTGCACGGCCACGGTCACGGGAGTGTCCGGGCCGATCACCTCGACGGTGGCGCCCTTGGCCGACAGGATGGCTGCGACGTGCATCGTCACCTCCTCGCTCCGTTCATGGCGTTCCCCGGCCACGCCAGGCCGTTGCCTGGACGCTAGTTCGCTGGCGCTCACTCGCTCGCATGCGCACCGGGTGCTCCGGACATTCTCCCGCCGCGCCTAGGGGCTGGCAAGGACTGTTGCGGTCAGTTCGGGCGCGACCCTGCGCTGAGCCAGAAGTCGTTGAGCGACCGCTGCACCTTCACGTACCAGACGATCCAGCCGATGATCGGGAGCAGGATCCACAAGCCCCACACGGCCGAGATCGGGCTCTCCCGGCCCGCCCGCTGGTACAGGTTCTTGATCTCGTTGGGGATCGTGAAGAACAGGACGGGCGAGAAGACGAAAAGGATCACGATGCCGAGCACGCCCCCGAGCCCGTCGCCGTTGTACCGCTTGAGGTCCTCGCTCGTCCGGTACGTCCACAAGTACGCCCAGACCGAGAGCGTCACGATCGTCAGCAGGATCGTCAGCCCGATGCTGTAGAAGGCCCCGCCGATGCTCTCCGGCGGTCGGCCGACGGGGGTCACGTAGTATCCGGGGCCACTCGGGGGCACGGACGGCGGAGGCGGCGGTGGGGAGCCCGGAGGTGGCGGAGGAACATCGGTCATCGCGACCGACAGTACCAAGCGCGGATACGGTCGGCGGGGTGACCCTGCAAGCTTGGCTACAACACCGGGTACTGGTCCGCCGGCCCGCCTGAGGGCGCCCTCGAGGCGGTCAAGGAGGCCGAGCGGCTCGGGTTCGACTCGGTCTGGACGGCCGAGGCCTACGGCTCCGACGCCCTCACGCCGCTCGCCTGGTGGGGCGCGCACACCGAGCGGATCCGCCTCGGCACCGGCATCGTGCAGCTCTCCGCCCGCACCCCGGCGGCGACGGCGATGGCCGCGATCACCCTCGACCACCTGTCCGGCGGGCGCTTCATCCTCGGTCTCGGGGCGTCCGGACCGCAGGTCGTCGAGGGCTGGTACGGCCAGCCGTATCCGCGGCCGCTGGCCCGCACCCGCGAGTACGTCGACGTCGTGCGCAGCATCGTCGCCCGGGACCGGCCGGTCGAGCACCACGGCGACTTCTACGACCTGCCCCTCCAGGGCGGGACCGGACTGGGCAAGGCGCTCAAGTCGACCGTGCACCCGCTGCGCAGCCGCGATCCCGATCTTCATCGCCGCCGAGGGGCCGAAGAACGTCGCCCTCGCCGCCGAGATCGGCGACGGCTGGCTGCCGATGTTCTTCGCCCCGAAGGAGGACGCCTTCTACCGCGAGTGCCTCGCCCGCGGGTTCGCCGCCAGCGGGGAGCCCGGACAAGGCCGACCGGTTCGAGGTCGTGACGACGTTGTTCGTCATCCCCGGCGACGACGTGAACGCCTGCGCCGACTTCGTCCGCCCGTTCCTCGCGCTCTACGCCGGCGGCATGGGCGCCCGCGGCGCCAACTTCCACTTCGAGGTGTTCGCCCGGATGGGCTACGAGGACGTCGCGACCAAGGTCCAGGATCTCTACCTCGACGGCCGCAAAGGCGAGGCCGCGGCGGCGATCCCGCTGTCGATGGTCGAGGACGTCGCCCTCGTCGGCCCGCCCGAGAAGATCCGCGAGGAGCTCGCCGCGTGGAGGGACACGTGCCTCACGACGTTCCTCGTCAGCGGACCCGCCTCGATGCTGGAGGGCTACGCCGAGACGCTGCTCGGCTGACCGGCACCGGCCGCAGACAGCGGCACGAACCGGGTCAGCTTCCCGGTGAGCGGGTGCCGGGCGAGGGTGTCGACCCGACGCACCGCCACCCGCGGCGACCGCAGACCGGCCGTCGCGAGCGCCCGCTCGACCGCAGTCGCGACCGCCGGTTCGTCGAGTGCGCCAGCGGCGACCACGGACACCTCGACGCCGTCATTCGTCTGGTGGACCTGGTACTCGACGACCGAGGGCCAGTCGAGCAGCGCCGACCGGATGATCAACGGGTGGACCACCGTGGTGCCCCAACGGAGCAGCTCGTCCTGACGACCCTCGACCGTGACTCGGACGTGTCCGTGCTCGGGGACGACCGGCGCCTCGACGAAGCGGTCGGTGAGCTCGTAGCGGATCAGCGGCTGGACGCGATTGAAGAGGTTGGTCACCAGCACCTTCGCCGACGGCCGGCCGGGCGCCACAGGTCGATCGTCCTCGTCGACGAGTTCGACGATCGCGAGGTCGCTGGCGAGCACGATCTCCCTGTCGCCCGGCGCACTCACCCCGACCACCCCTTCGGTCGACCCGAACTGGTCGACGACCGGAACGCCGAAGGTGGTTTCGACCTGCACCTTCGTGGGCGCCAGGAACTGCTCGCTGCTTCCGGTCACAGTCAGAGGCGCGATCCGCAGGCGCCCGGCGAGCTGCTCCTCCGCCAGCAGCCCCAGCACCGACGGGTACCCCTGCAGCATCATCGGCTGGAGCTGATTGAGCCGTTCGACGATCGCCGCCAGCGGCTGGGTCACCGGGATCGACGTGATCGTGAGCATTCCGCCGCTGAAGATGGCCGGCAGCGCGCGGGTCGCGTGGACTGCGCTCCCGGCCGCGACGATCGCCATCGTCACGCCCCCTGGGGGAGGTCCGCCCATGGCGAGGAGCCGGGCGACGCCCGCCCGCACCATCCCGAGGGCGTACTCGACGGTCGCCGACCGGCCGAACACGAACATCCCCCGCTCGCCGGAACTGCCGCCGGAGGCGAGCACCAGGTACTCGTCGAGGAGGTCCGAGGGTTCACTTCCTGTCCCGGCGAGGTGGCGCTCGAGCATCGCCCGGTCGAGCCGGCGGTCGACGAAGACATCGTCGAGGCTCGCCATCATCTCGGACTTCGTCATCGTCGGAAGTGAAGCGAGATCGGCGAGCTCGAACCGCGCCGGATCGATCCCGCGCAGCCGCCGGGCGTGGAACGGCGAGCCGGCGATCGCCGCGGCGAGCAAGCGGCGGAGCTGATCGTGTTGATGACGCCGGATCCGGGTGCGGTCCCAGCACAACCGTTCGAGGTGATCTGGGATTGCGGCCTCACGCGCGGCGCGGTGGCCGGCGAAGGCGTCACCGAGGTCGTTCATGTCACTTCCTCCCGAGGGATTCAGCCCCGTCCATGACGGCGATGGTCCACCGCTCGAGCTGCTCGACGGTGAACACCTCGCCGTGGGCCGCATGTTCGAGGGCGACCCCGGCCCCGATGGCGAGCGTGCCGTTGACGTACGGCAGCACCTCGTCCGGTGGCCGGCCGAACGAGCGCGCTGCCGCAGCGACCAGGGCGGCGCGGAACCGATCGTGGAGCTCGGCGTAGCGCCGGTTCAACTCGGGATCGCGGGCGGCGTGGATGCGGAACTCGAGCACGAGCAGCGTCCATGCCATCTGCCCGCGAAGGACGTCGAGGTACTGGCGCGTGACCGCCGCGGCGTCGCGCTTCGGCGACTCGCTGTCGAGCACCGACTCCACCTGCGCCACCCGCTCGGCGATCCGCTCTTCGAGGAGGGCGAGGAACAGGTCGGCCTTGCTCGAGAAGCGGGAGTAGACCGCCCCCTTGGTGAGGCCGGCAGCGTCGGCGACTGAGTCGAGCGAGGCCCCATGGAAGCCGTCGCGCACGAAGACGTCGCGGGCGGCGTCGAGCAGGGAGCGGCGCACCTGCTCACCCTTCTCGGCCCGAGTCATACCACTACGCATACCGCCAGTATTGAATACCGTCGGTATTAGTTTGTCAAGTCACCCCGTACAACTCGTCGAAGTGGTCGGCGTAGTTGGCGTAGATCACGTTGCGCTTGAGCTTCAGCGACGGGGTGAGCTCGCCGGACTCGAGGGTGAAGTCACGGCTGAGGATCTTGAACCGCTTGATCTGCTCGACCTGGGCGTAGCGGGCGTTGGCCGCGTCGAGCTCGGCCTGGATCAGCCGGCGGATCTCCTCGTGCTCGGCCAGCTCGGCGAGGTCGGTCGGGAGCCCTTGCTCCTCCGCCCACGGCACGATCTCCTCGGCGTCGAGCGTGATCAGCGCGACCGGATAGGGCTTCCGGTCGCCGAACATCACCGCCTGGGAGATGAAGCGGGACCGTCGGAGGTCGCCTTCCAGGTTGGCCGGCGTGAGGTTCTTCCCGCCGGCGGTGATGATGATGTCCTTCTTGCGGCCGGTGATCGTGACGAAGCCGTCGTCGTCGATCGACCCAAGGTCGCCCGTGCGCAGGTAGCCGTCGTCGGTGAGCGCCGTCCGCGGTGGCCTCGGGATTGCGCCAGTACTCCCTGAGCAGGATCTCGCCGGCGATCTCGATCTCACCGTCGTCGGCGATCCGGACGTCGACCCCGCAGACCGCGCCGGCCGATCGTGCCGAACTTGAAGGCGTCGGGGAGGTTGAGCGTGCCGAGCGACGTCGTCTCGGTCATCCCCCAGCCCTCGAACACCGGCACGCCGGCGGCGTAGAAGAACTCGAGTATCTCGGGGGCGATCGGCGCCGCGCCGGAGATCGCGAGGTGGATGTTGCCGCCGAAGATCCCGCGCACGAGGGCGAACATCTCGGCGTCGGCCTTCTCGAACGCCTCCGCCTCGGCCGCCGGCACGTCCGCGCCGCTCCGCCGGGCCTGGCGCACCCTGAGTCCGAGCTGGATCGCCTGGGCGACCTCCTCCCGCTTCTCCGGCGGGACCATGCCGCTGGCGACGGCATAGACCTTCTCGAAGATGCGCGGCACCGACGGCAGAACGGTCGGCTTGACCTGGCCGAGCTCGCCCACGATCTGCCGGCTGTCCCCACCCCAGTAGGCGATCGTCGCCCCGACCTCGACGCAGTCCGCCTGGACGAGCTGGGCGAAGACGTGGGCGAGGGGCAGATAGAGGTAGACGACGTCGCCGGGACCGAACAGCTCCATCTCGACGGCGCAGCGCCGCCCCGGCGGCGAAGCCCTTGTTCGTGAGGACGACGCCCTTCGGTCGCCCCGTCGTCCCGGAGGTGTAGATGATCAGGCAGGCGTCGTCCGGCCCGACCGCCTCGGCCCGCTCGTCGAGCGCGGTCGACCGCGACCGTCGTCGCCACGCCCCACGACGTCTGCGATCGACAGCGCGCCCGCTGCCTCGCCGTCGATGACGATCACGTGCTCGAGGTCGGGCAGCCCGGCCCGGACCTGGTCGATCTTGGCGACCTGGGCGGCGTCCTCGCAGAAGATCACCTTGGCGCCGGAGTCGCCGACGCACCCACTCGCACTCGTCGGCCGAGTTGGTCGGATAGACCGGGACCACGATCGCGCCCGTGGCCGAGGCGGCGAGGTCGACGACGGTGAACTCGACCCGCGTGTTGGCGAGGATGCTCACCCGATCGCCCACCTCCACGCCGAGCGCGACGAGCCCCAACGCCAGGTCGCGGACCTGCTGCCAGAGCTCGGCGTAGGTGAGCTCGGCCCACTCGCCGTCGCGGAGGAACCGGGCCGCGATCTCGTCGCCGAAGCGATCAGCGGCATTGCGGGCGAGCGCGGCCATCGTCACGTTGGCGGCACCGGCGGCCGTCATCGCGGCGACGGTACCAGCGATTCAGCGTCGGCTGATCAGGGCCGCCGGCGACCGACTCGAGCCCCACCGCGCGGCTGGCCTTGACGAGCACCGCGGTCCCGGCCTCCACCGGGCGCGAGCGCCGCGACGACGTCGGCGGGTTCGACCGGCGCGACCCCGTACCGGTCGGTGCCGACGGCGATCAGCTCGATCCCCAGACTCCGCGGCGTAGGTGGCGATCTCCCGATGGGCGGGGCCGGGCTCGTCGAGCTCGGCCATCAGCCCGACGACGGCGACCCGCCGCTCGGCGTCGACGTTCGCCAGCGCCTCCAGCGCCGCCCGCATGGATGTCGGGTTGGCGTTGTAGGCGTCGTTGATCACGACCCCCCCGGCGTCGACGGAGACCACCTGCATCCGCATCGGCGGAGACGGTCGCCGAGCCGAGCGCGGCCGCGGCGCGGGACAGGTCGACGCCGACGACCCCGGCGACGGCGAGCGCGGCGGCGGCGTTCATCGCCATGTGGGCCCCGCTGACGGCGAGCGTGACCGGGACCGTTCCCCACGGGGTCCTCGTCACGAACGTCGGTCGAGCGAGGCCGTCGAGCTGCAGGCCGTCGATGCGCACGTCGGCGGGCTCGGACCGTCCGAACGTGACGACGTTCGCGCTCGTCCGCGCCGGCCATCGCCGCGACGGCCTGGTCGTCGGCGTTGAGGATCGCCGTGCCGTCGGCCGGAAGGGCATCGACCAACTCCCCCTTCGCCCGGGCGACCCCTTCGAGCCCACCGACGCGCTCGGTGTGGGCGGCGGCGACCCCGGTGACGACGCCGATGTCGGGCCGGGCGACCGCGCAGAGGCGGGCGATCTCGCCGAGTGCCGCGCATGCCCATCTCCAGCACGAGGACCTCGGTGTCGTCCGGGGCTCCGATGATCGTGACCGGCAGACCCTGCTCGTTGTTGAAGCTGCGCTCGTTGGCGGCGACCCGTCGATCCGCGGCGACGGCCGCGGCGACGAGGTCCTTGGTGCTGGTCTTGCCGACGCTGCCGGTGATGCCGACCACCGTGCCGGGGAGGCGGGTGCGGGCCCAGCCGGCGAGCGCCATGAGCGCGTCGCCGGTGTCGGCGACCTCGATCGCCGCGACCGTGGACGAGTGGGCGGCGTCGAGCGCCGGGCGGCTGGTCAGGTAGGCGGCCGCCCCGGCGGCGATCGCGTCGGCGACGAAGTCGTGCCCGTCGCGGGCGGCCACGATCGGCACGAACAGGTCGCCGGGCCGTAGCGAGCGGGAGTCGAAGGCGGCCCCGATGATCTCGACGTCCGGCCCGGCGAGGCGGCCGCGCGTCGCCGCGGCCACCTCGGATGCCCGGATCCTCACGGCCGCGAACGGTACCGTCGTGTGATGAGCGAGCGCCGCGAGCCGATGTACAGTGACGGCCGGACCCATCTCGTCGTGCTGTTCGGCGGGCAGTCGGCGGAGCACGACGTCAGCTGCGTCACCGCCACCCACGTGCTGCGGGCGATCGACACGGCGAAGTACCGCGTCACGCCGATCGGGATCTCGACCGACGGCGAGTGGGCGCTCGCCGAGGGCGCCCGCGAGGCGCTGGCCGCCGGTCCGGCGGAGCTTCCCGACAAGCTCGATCCGCACGGCCCTGCCGTCTCGGCGGCAGCCGTGCTCGCCGGCGACCCGACCCGACGGCGAGCGCACGGTCGTGCTGCCGTTGCTGCACGGCCCGCTCGGCGAGGACGGCACCGTGCAGGGGATGCTCGAGCTCGCCGACGTCGCGTACGTCGGCTCCGGCGTGCTCGGTTCGGCGCTGGCGATGGACAAGGCGACGGCCAAGCAGGTGCTCGCCGCCAACGGCATCGCCCAGGCCCGCTTCCACGCCTTCGCCGACCACCAGCGCACGCCGGGCCTGCCGGCGCAGCTCGCCGACGAGCTCGGCCTGCCGTGCTTCGTCAAGCCGTCGAACATGGGGTCGTCGGTCGGCGTCACCAAGGCGCACACCGTGGAGGAACTGCGCGACGGGATCGACCACGCCCTCACCTACGACGAGTGGGTCGTCGCGGAGGAGGCCGTCGTCGGCCGGGAGATCGAGGTCGCCGTGCTCGGCGGCATCCACCCCGAGGCGTCGGGGCCGGGCGAGATCGTGCCCGGCGCCGAGTTCTACGACTACGAGGACAAGTACGTCACCGACGGCGCCCAGCTCCTGATCCCGGCGCCCCTCACGGCCGCCGAGGCCGAGGAGGTCAGGGCGCTCGCCGTGCGGGTGTTCCAGCTGCTGCGCTGCGACGGGCTCGCCCGCGTCGACTTCTTCTTCGAGGAGGGCGGCCGCGGCTTCCTGTGCAACGAGGCCAACACGATGCCCGGCTTCACCCCGATCTCGATGTACCCGAAGCTGTGGCAGGCCGCCGGGCTGCTCCTACCCCGACCTGATCGACCGCCTCGTCGAGCTCGCCGTCGAGCGCCACGGCCGCCGCCGCCGCAACACCAAGCACTGACCCTCGTTCTGTCGTTTGGAACCGGCCGGATCGGGCCCGTCGCAAACGACAGAACGGGGCGCTGGTCAGTTGTTCGGGTGCTCGACGACGCAGTCGGAGCCGGGGAACACCAGGGCCTCGTGCCCGTCGTCGAAGCGCACGAGATACGGAGGGGCGCCGTCCGCGCCGCGGACTTCGACCACCTGACCCTGGCGTTCCGCCATGCCGACCGTTCTACCCCGCACGTGGAGCACGTCACCGACTTCGGCTCGCATCCGATCACCTCCACCCCTCAGGGTAGATCAGCCCGTCAAGTCGCGATTTCGCTCACGTCGCAGCGCCGAACCAGGCTCGCCGTGCTCGTCGACGAGCCGTCGGCGACACCCGCTTAGGATCGACGCGAGTGAAGGACCAGCCGATCACGTTCGCCACCGATCCCGGCCAGTACCGGCACTGGCAGCTCGAGGTGGATCCGCCGGTCGCGACGCTGCGCCTGACGGTGACCCCCGATGCCGGCCTCCGCGAGGACTACGAGCTCAAGCTCAACTCCTACGACCTCTCCGTCGACATCGAGCTCTACGACATCGTCCAGCGGCTGCGCTTCGAGCATCCCGACGTCAAGACGGTCGTGGTCACGGGCGGCATCGACAACGTGTTCTGCGCCGGGGCCAACATCCAGATGCTCGCCGGCTCGTCGCACGGCCACAAGGTCAACTTCTGCAAGTTCACCAACGAGACGCGCAACGGCATCGAGGACGCCACGGCCAACTCCGGGCAGACGTGGATCGCCGCCGTCAACGGCACCGCGGCCGGCGGCGGCTACGAGCTCGCCCTCGCCTGCGACGAGATCGTCATGATCGACGATCGGGCGACGGCCGTGTCGCTCCCCGAGGTGCCGCTGCTCGCCGTCCTGCCCGGTACCGGCGGCTTGACCCGGCTCGTCGACAAGCGTCACGTCCGCCGCGACCTGGCCGACGTGTTCGCCACCCGCACGGAGGGGGTCAAGGCGGCGCAGGCGCTGGACTGGGGCCTCGTCGACGCGGCCGCGCCGCGCAGCGCGTTCGACGACCTCGTCGCCGAGCGGGCGGCAGCCCGCGCCGCCGGCTCCGACCGTCCCGACGGCGCGGCAGGGATCGAGCTCACGCCCGTCGAGCGGACTGCCGACGGTGAGTCGATCGCGCTACCGCGACCTGCGCGTCGACCTCGACCGTGGGCTCGGCGCGGCCGTCGCTCACCGTGACCGGGCCGCGTGGCGCGCAGCCCGCGACGGCCGACGAGCTCGCCGTCACCGGAGCCGACGCGTGGGTGCTCTCCCTCGTCCGTCAGCTCGACGACGCCATCCTGCACCTGCGGTTCAACGAGCCCGAGCTCGGTACGTGGGTGTTCAAGACCGTCGGCGACCCCGACGCCGTCGCCGCCGCTGAGGAGCTCGTCGCCGGCGATCACTGGCTCGCTCGCGAAGTCCGGCTCTACTGGACGCGCACGCTGAAGCGTCTCGACCACTCCGCCCGCACCGTGGTCGCGCTCGTCGAGCCGGGAAGCTGCTTCGCCGGAACGCTGGCCGAGCTCGCCCTCGCCGCCGACCGCACGTTCATGCTCGACGGGACGTGGGAGGGCGACTCCTCGCCGCCACCGACGCTCCGGCTCACGGCCGCCAACGACGGGTGGTACCCGATGGCCAACGGGCTGTCGCGGCTCGCCACCCGGATGTTCGGACGCGACGACGCGCTCGACCGCCGCCCGCGGGCAGATCGGCAAGGACCTGCTCGCCCAGGAGGCGCTCGACGCCGGGCTGGTCACGTTCGCCCCGGACGACATCGACTGGGACGACGAGGTGCGGGTGATGCTCGAGGAGCGCAACAGCTTCTCCCCCGACGCGCTCACCGGGATGGAGGCGAGCTTCCGCTTCGCCGGTCCGGAGACGATGGAGACCAAGATCTTCGCCCGTCTCTCGGCGTGGCAGAACTGGATCTTCCAGCGTCCCAACGCCGTCGGCCCCGAGGGCGCCCTGCGCCGCTTCGGCACCGGCTCGCGCCCGGAGTTCGACCGTCATCGCACGTGAGAGGAGGCGCCAATGGCGACTGACCACCGTCGATATCGACGCCAGGATCCCCAACAACGTCGACCTGGCCGGCGACCGCCGCCTCCAGCGGGCGCTCGAGTCGTGGCAGCCCAAGTTCGTCGACTGGTGGCGGCAGCTCGGTCCCGTCGCCTACCAGGACCGGCCGGTCTACCTGCGCACTGCGGTGGCCGTCGGCAAGGAGGGGTGGGCCCACTTCGACCACGTCGAGATGCCCGAGTACCGCTGGGGAGTCTTCCTGGCCGAGCCGGAGCCGGACCGCCGGATCGCGTTCGGCGACCACAAGGGCGAGCCGGTGTGGCAGGACGTCCCCGGCGAGCACCGCGCCGACCTGCGCCGCCTCGTCGTCGTCCAAGGCGACACCGAGCCGGCATCGGTCGAGCAACAGCGGCACCTGTGCACCACGGCGCCGAGCCTGTACGACCTGCGCAACCTGTTCCAGGTGAACGTCGAGGAGGGGCGCCACCTGTGGGCGATGGTGTACCTGCTGCACCGCTACTTCGGCCGCGACGGCCGCGACGAGGCCGACGAGATGCTCGAGCGCCACTCCGGCGACGCCGACAAGCCGCGCATCCTCGGCGCGTTCAACGAGCCGACCCCGGACTGGCTGTCGTTCTTCATGTTCACCTACTTCACCGACCGCGACGGCAAGTTCCAGCTCGCCTCGCTGCGCGAGTCGGCGTTCGACCCGCTGTCGCGCACGTGCGACTTCATGCTCAAGGAGGAGGCGCACCACATGTTCGTCGGCGCCACCGGCGTCGGGCGGGTGGTGCAGCGCACGGCCGAGCTGATGAAGGAGCACGACACCGACGACATCCGCCCCCACGGCGGCATCGACGTCGGCACGCTGCAGCGCTACCTGAACTTCCACTACAGCGTGTCGCTCGACCTGTTCGGCGCGGAGACCTCGACCAACGCCGCCAACTACTTCGCCGCCGGCCTGAAGGGGCGGTTCAAGGAGGAGGACCGCGACGACGACCACCAGCTGAAGGAGTCGACGCGGCTGGTCCCGGTGGCCACGGACGACGGCATCGGCGAGCGGGAGGCGCCGCAGCTGTCGGCGCTCAACGAGACGCTGCGCGAGGACTTCGTCGCCGACTCGCGCAAGGGGATCGACCGCTGGAACCGCATCCTGGAGGACGTCGGCGCCCGGCTGACCCTCCCCCACGTCGGCTTCAACCGCGCCGTCGGGCACGTTCGCCGGCCGGCGGGTCAGCCCGGATGGCCGGCTCCTGTCGGAGGAGCGAGTGGGCTGCGTCGGTGGACGCATGGCTGCCATCGCGGGCCGACCGTGACCACGTCGAGTCGCTGATGGTCGGCGTCGTCGAGCCGGGGAAGATGGCAGGGTGGGTGGCGCCGCCGTCCGCGGGCATCCACGCCAAGCCGCTCGACTTCGAGTACGTCAAGATCTGAGCCATGGCGGACGCTACAACGCGGCAGCGTGGCTGCTCGACCGGCACGTCGAGGCCGGGCTCGGCGCGCGCGTCGGCGATCCGCTGCGCGCGGCGAGTCGCACACCTACGCCGACGTGCTGGGCGAGGTGTGGCGCGCCCAGCACGCGCTGCGAGAAGCTGGGGATCGGCGCCGGCGAGCGGGTGGCCATGGTGCGTCAACGACGAGCCGACGTTCGTCGCCTGGTTCCTCGGCGGCCTGCGGTCCGGGGTCGTGCCGGTGCCGCTCTCGACGATGCTGACCGGCGACGAGCTCGGCCGCGATCGTCGCCGACGCCGGAGCGACCGCGGTCGTCGCATCGGCCGAGCACGCCGACCGGATCGCCGCCGATCGCCCGCCGCGCGCCGACCGTGCGCGCCGCCGTCGTCGCCGGCGAACCGCCATCGGACGCCGGGACCGCCACCTACGAGTGGTCGGAGTTCTCCGACGCGAGCGAGGCACCGGTCGCGCCGACGGAACCGGACTCGGCCGGCGTTCTGGCTGTACAGCTCGGGGACCACCGGCGTGCCGAAGGGGGTCATGCACCGCCACGGTCGACCTGCAGGCGACGGCCGACACGTACGGCCGCGAGGTCCTCGGCGTGCAGCCCCGACGACCGGTTCCTGTCCGTCGCCAAGCTGTTCTTCGCCTTCGGCCTCGGCAACTCGCTCACGTTCCCGTTCTCCGTCGGCGGCACCGCGATCCTCGACCCGGCCCGCCCGACCCCTCCGGGCATCGCTCGACCTCGTCCGGACGCGAGCAGCCGACGCTGTTCTTCGCCAGCCCGGGCTTCGTCGCCGCGCTGCTCGACACCGACGCCCCGGCCGACACGTTCGCGTCCGTGCGCTGCGACCGTGACCGCCGGCGAGTCGCTGCCCGGCCGACCTCCAGCGCCGGTTCGCCGAGCGCTTCGGCCATCCGCGTGCTCGACGGCATCGGATCGACCGAGGCGCTGCACATCTTCCTGTCCAACACGCTCGCCGACCAGCGCCCGGGGTCGAGCGGGCGTGCCGGTGCCCGGGTACGCGGCGAAGCTGCTCGACGACGACGGCGCCGAGGTCACCGCGCCGGACACGCCGGGATACCTGCACGTGCAGAGGGCCGTCGATCGCCACCGGGTACTGGCAACGGGAGGAGGCGACCGCCGCCGCGTTCGTCGGCGACTGGCTGCGCACCGGCGACGTCTACGTGCGCTCGGACGACGGCTACTGGACGTTCCTCGGCCGCAACAACGACATGATCAAGGCCGGCGGGATGTGGGTGTCGCCGGCGGAGGTGGAGGGCGTGCTCGTCGAGCACCCCGACGTGCTCGAGGCGGCGGTCGTCGGCGCCCGCAACGCCGCCGGGCTCGAGGAGACCGTCGCCTTCGTCGTGCCCCGCTCCGGAGCGACGATCGACCCCGCCGCGCATCGACGCCCACTGCCGCGGGCGGATGGCCGCGTTCAAGCGGCCGCGGCGGGTGATCGAGGTCGCCGAGCTGCCCGAAGACCGCGACCGGCAAGATCCGGCGCTTCGCCCTGCGCGAGCAGCTCGCCGCCGCGCCGTGACGCTGGTCTCCGTCGGTGGCACCGCCATCGACGTCGAGCACACGCCAGGGACGCCTCCCGCCCTCGTGTTCCTGCACGAGGGGCTCGGCTCGATCGGCGCTCTGGCGGTCGTTCCCCGCGGACGTCCGCCGGGCGTGCGGGAAACCCGGAACTGCTCGTCTACTCCCGCCAGGGATACGGCCACAGCGAGCCGCTCAGCGGACCACGCCGCGTCACGTACATGCACGACGAGGCCGACGAGGTGCTGCCGCCGCTGCTCGATCGGTTCGCCATCACGGCGCCGATCCTCGTCGGGCACAGCGACGGGGCGTCGATCGCCCTGCTGTACGCCGGCGGCGGTGGTGCCGTGCGCGGGCTCGTGCTGCTGGCGCCCCACGTGTTCGTCGAGGACCGGTCGATCGAGGGAATCGAAGCGGCCCGTCGCAGCTACCGGGAGGGCGACCTCGCCGCCCGCCTCGCCCGCCACCACGACGACCCCGACGGCGATGTTCTGGGGGTGGAACGACGTGTGGCTGTCGCCGGAGTTCCGGTCGTGGAACATCGAGGACCGGCTCGGCGGGATCACGTGCCCCGTCCTCCTCGTCCAGGGAGACGCCGACCCGTACGGCACGCTCGCCCAGCTCGATGCGATCGAGCACGGCGTGCGCGGCGAGTGCACCCGGGTGGTGCTGCCCGGCGTCGGCCACGCCCCGCACCTGGAAGCGCCCGCGGAGACGTTGGCGGTGGTCAGCCAGTTCGTGGACGAGATCGCCTGACGTCAGGGTTCCAGGGCGGCCCGCAGGAACGGCCCGCAGCTCCGCCCGCAGCCGGCGCAGTCCCACTGCCGTCGGCTCCCAGCCCACGCCCCGCAGCGCCTCGGGTTCGGTGGCGATCCCGGTCACGGTGGCGTAGGCGAGGGCGGCGACGAGACGCGGGTCGCCCCGCCGCAGCCGGCCCGCATCCATCTCGGCGGCGAGGAACCCGACGCGCCTGCTCGATGAGCGGGTCGACGTGGGCCCGCAGCCGCTCCGCCTGCTCCCGGCGGCAGCCGACTCAGCTCGCGCACCAGCCCGAGCAGGGCCGGCCGCCGGACGGCCGGGCGGAACACCGCCCGCACCACTGCGTCGACGCGCTCGAGCGGGTCGTCGGGCGCCGGCCCGCACGGCGGCGTCGACGACGACGGCGAGCTCGGCGGCGGCGGCCTCGAGGACGGCGTCGACGAGCTCCTCCTTGCTGGCGAACCAGTACAGGACGGTCTGCTTGCGCACCCCGACGACGGCGGCGATGTCGTCGAGGGACACCGCGTCGACCCCCCGCGTGCCGAACAGATCGAGCGCGGCAGCGAGGATCCGGTCGCGGGTCGTGGGCGCCACGGTCGCCACGAGGACTCTGTCTACCATTTGGTAGAGAGATGTGCTAGAGACGGCTGGCCTGTGATCGCCGAGTCGCTCGCCGGCAAGCGCATCGCCATCACCGGGGCCACCGGGTTCGTCGGCACCGCGCTGGTGGAGCGCCTGCTCCGGTGCGTGCCCGGCTGCGAGCTGGTGCTCGTCGTCCGCGGCGGGAAGCGCTCCCCCGCCGCCCGGCGAGTCGAGCGCGAACTGCTCCGCAACGACGCCTTCGATCGCCTCCGCGCCGCAGTGCCGCGCCGACGGGGCGGCGGAGTCGTTCGAGGAGCTGACCGAGCGACGGATCACGACGATCTCCGGCGACGTGGGAACCGACGGCCTCGGCCTGTTGGCCGACGATCGGGCCGTGTTCGCGTCGTGCGACGTCGTGATCCACGCCGCAGCAGCCGTGTCGTTCGACTCCCCGCTCGACACGGCGGTGGAGGTCAACCTGCTCGGCCCGACGCGCATCGCGACGTTGCTCGGCGATCTCGCCGTCACTCCCCATCTCGTCGCCGTGTCGACGTGCTACGTCGCGGGCAACCGCCGCGGCACCGCGCCCGAGGAGCTCGTCAGCGCCGGACCGTTCGATCTCGGGCTCAACTGGCGGGCGGAGGTCGCCGCCGCTCGGCGGCTGCGCGGCGACTCCGAGACCGCCAGCCGCGACCCCGACCGGCTCGCCAAGCTCAGGTCGGCGGCCCGGACCGAGCTCGGCGCGGCCGGCGCCCCGGCCCTCGCCGCCAAGACCGAGCAGCTGCGCGAGAAGTGGGTGCGGGACCGCCTGATCGAGGCCGGGCGGGCACGGGCGGCGAGCGTCGGCTGGCCCGACGCCTACGCCTTCACCAAGGCGCTCGGGGAGCAGGCGCTTGGTCGACTCCAAGGGCGCCGTTCCGGTCAGCATCGTGCGACCGTCGATCATCGAGTCGGCGCTCGCCGAGCCCCGTCCCGGTTGGATCCGCGGCTTCCGCATGGCCGAGCCGGTGATCATCTCCTACGCCCGGGGCATGCTGCGCGAGTTCCCGGGCGTCCCGGAGGGGACGGTCGACGTGATCCCCGTCGACCTCGTCGTCGCGGCGATCATCGCCGTCGCCGCCCTCGGTCCGGACCGAGCCCCGCCGATCTGCCAGGTCGCATCGGGAGGGGTCAACCCGTTCAAGTACCGCGTGCTCGTCGACAACGTGAGCGGCTGGTTCCTCGAGCACCCGCTGTACGACGCCGAGGGCCAGCCGATCGTGGTGCCGGAATGGGACTTCCCCGGGCGCGGTCGTGTGCAGGCCCAGCTCACGCGAGCGAAGAAGGCGATCACGACGGGCGAGAGGGTGCTCCAGTCGCTGCCCCTGCGCGGCCGGCAGGCCGAGCTGTCGGCGCGACTCGAGACCAAGCGGGCGGAGGTCGAGCGGGCGCTCGAGTACGTCGAGCTGTACGGGCTCTACACCGAGTGCGAGGCGATCTACCAGATCGACCACCTGCTCACGATGTGGGACGGCCTCGACGCCGCCGACCGGGCGGCGTTCGCCTTCGACCCGCGGGTGATCGACTGGCCGACGTACATCCGCGAGGTCCACCTGCCGTCGATCGTCCAACACGCCCGGGTGAAGACCCATCCGGGCAAGACCCGCACGGACCGCACGGCACGGCTGCGCCGGCAGGTCCTCTCCCCCGACCGCCACGTCGCCGCCTTCGACCTCGAGAACACGCTGATCGCGAGCAACGTCGTCGAGAGCTACTCGTGGCTGGCGACCCGCCGCCTCGACCGCGGCGAGCGGCTGCGCTACGTGCTGCGCACGCTCACCGAGGCGCCGGGGTTGCTCAAGCTCGACCGCCGCGACCGGACCGACTTCCTGCGCCACTTCTACCGGCGCTACGAGGACGCGCCGGTCGAGCAGATCGACCTCGACGCCCGCGAGCTGCTGTCGGAGCTGATCCTGACCAAGGGCTTCCCGGCCGGGCTGCGGCGGGTGCGGGAGCACCGCGCCCTCGGGCATCGCACGCTGCTGATCACCGGCGCCCT
Organism: uncultured Acidimicrobiia bacterium; assembly: GCA_963839695.1. Lineage (GTDB taxonomy): Bacteria > Actinomycetota > Acidimicrobiia > Acidimicrobiales > Ilumatobacteraceae > JALZMG01. The sequence continues at coordinate 34,984 of CAWIVW010000021.1, forward strand.
CGACTTCGCCGTCGAGGGACTGCGGCCGCTGTTCGACGAGATCATCGCCGCCGAGATGAGCGTCCGCCCGGACGGCACGTACTCGGGCGAGATGGTGCAGGTGCCGCCGACCGGCGAGACGCGGGCCCAGATCCTGGCCGAGTACTGCGCGGCGGAAGGCTTCCGGCTCGACGAGAGCGTCGCCTACGCCGACTCGACCAGCGACCTGCCGCTGCTCGAGGCGGTCGGGTTCCCCGTCGCCGTGAATCCCGAGACCCGCCTCGCCGCGATCGCCCGCAAGCGCGGCTGGCTCGTCGAGCAGCTGGGCCAAGGCGACCGGTGGCCCCCGCCCCCTCCTGCCGATCGGCCCGGTCATGGTCGAGCGCGAGCGCCGCCGGAGGTTCGCATGACGCTCGCCCATCCGAGGGTTTCGCGCCACCGGAGGGTTTCCGGACCGGACGGGGCGCTGGAAACCCTCGGGCGCACTGGAGATCCGCGGATGAAAGCGCTGCAGATCCAACGATCTGTCGCGAGGCTCGGGCTCGCCCGGGTTGCGTCAGCGCTCGGCGCCCGCGGCGGCGGTGCGGATCGGGCCCTTGGAGTACACGACGGTCGACCCGCCGGAGCTGCCGGGGCCGGGTTGGCACCGGGTCCGCCCGCGGCTGAGCGGGATCTGCGGGTCGGACCTGTCGATGATCGAGGGCCACGCCTCGACGTACTTCGACGACTGGGTCAGCTTCCCGTTCGTGCCCGGCCACGAGGTCGTCGGCGAGCTCGACGACGGCCGCCGCGTCGTCCTCGAGCCGGTGCTCGGCCACGAGGCGCGCGGCTTCCCGCCGCCGTTCGACGGCGCCGCGCCCGGCGACGGCGACGACTACGCCCACCTCGCGACCGGGACACTCGAGCCGGGGATCCAGACCGGCTTCTGCTGCTCGACCGGCGGCGGGTGGTCGCCCGAGCTCGTCGCCCACGACAGCCAGCTCCACCCGATCGGCGACGACGTCCCGGACGAGCGCGCGGTGCTCATCGAGCCGCTCGCCGCCGGCATCCACGCCGCGCTGATGGCCGCGGCGACGCCGTCGGTCGCCACGGCCGACGCCCCGCTCGTCGCCGTCCTCGGCGCCGGGCACGATGGGACTCGCCGCGACCGCCGGCCTCGTCCGCTACTGCCCGGGGGTGCGGGTCGTCGTCGGCGCCCGCTACGCCGCACCAGCAGCGCGAAGCCCGCCGGTTGGGCGCTCCCGAGGTCGTGCCGGCGGCCGAGCTCCCCCGCGCCGTGCGCCGCCTCGCCGGGTGCCATGTGATCGGCGACCAGCTCTCCTCCGGCGCCCACGCGACGATCGACGCCGTCGGCACCGAGACGTCGATCGCCGACGCCCTGCGCATCACCCGGCCACGGGGCCGGGTCGTGCTGATGGGGATGCCGGGCGAGGTCACCCTCGACCTCACCGGTCTCTGGCACCGGGAGACCGAGCTCGTCGGCGCCTACACCTACGGCACGGAGACATTGCCCGCCGCAGGCGGCGGCGAGACATCGCGCGACGGCCGACGGGTCCGCACCTTCGATCTCGCCATCGAGACAGCCGACGCGATCGAGGCCGAACGCTGGCTCTCGGCCACCTACCCGCTCGCCGACCACGTCGACGCGATCGCCCATGCCGCCGCGGCGGGCCGGCGCGGGGCGATCAAGGTCGCCTTCGACCCCACGGCAAGGAGTCGCTAACCATGCCCCGCCCCGGATTCGTCCTCGAGGTGGACCGTTCCACGCCGCCGACGTTGTTCTGGCGCGGCGAGGGCTTCACCCTCGAACAGCTCCCCGCCGACCGCAGCCGGGTCATCTACCCCCCGGAGCCGCTGGAGCCGCTCGACGACGTCGACGGCGCGATCCGCCAGGCCCTGCTGCACCCGCTCGACCAGGACCCGCTGCCGGCGCTGCTGCGTCCGGGGATGAAGCTCACCATCGCCTTCGACGACGTGAGCCTGCCGCTCCCCAAGATGCGCCGGCCGGACATCCGCCAGCGGGTCATCGAGGCCGTGCTCGACATGGCGGCGGAGGCCGGGGTCGACGACGTCCACCTGATCGCCGCCCTCGCCCTCCATCGCCGGATGACCGAGGCCGAGCTGCGCCACGCCGTCGGCGACCGCGTCTACGACGCCTTCGAGCCCCGTGGCCTCCTCTACCAGCACGACGCCGAGGACCCGGACCAGCTCGTCCTCCTCGGCTCGACGCCGGAGGGCGAGGAGGTCGAGATCAGCAAGCGGGCCGCCGAGTCCGACCTCCTCGTCTACGTCAACATCAACCTCGTCCCGATGGACGGCGGGTGGAAGTCGACCGCCACCGGGCTGGCGAGCTACCGCTCCCTCCGTCACCACCACAACCCACGGACCATGGAGGCCAGCCACAGCTTCATGGACTCGCACCGCAGCGAGCTGCACAAGAGCAACTGGCGGATGGGCCAGGTGCTCGTCGACGCCGGCGTGAAGGTCTTCCAGATCGAGACCACGCTCAACACCGACACGTTCCCACCGCCGTTCGACTTCCTCTCCAAGCGGGAGTGGGAGTGGACCGCCAAGGATCGGGCGACCTACCTCGGCACCGCCAAGTCGCTGTCACTCGCCCCGGTGCGCCTGGCCCGGAAGATCTTCCACTCGATCGAGGCGCCGCATCGTCCGACGAGCGTGCAGGCGGGCGAGGTCGGCGCGGTGCACGACGTCACCGTGGCCAACGTCATGCGTCAGCAGCTCGTCGAGGTCGAGGGGCAGACCGACATCCTCACCATGGGCATCCCCTACATCTGCCCGTACAACGTGCACTCGATCATGAACCCGATCCTCGTGATGTGCACGGGTCTCGGGTACTTCTTCAACATGTACCGCGGCCGGCCGCTGGTGCGCGAGGGCGGGGTCGTGATCATGGCCCACCCGACCCAGCCCGACTTCCACCCGGTGCACCACCCGAGCTACATCGACTTCTACGAGCAGGTCCTGGCCGACACGACCGACCCGCACGAGATGTCGAAGAAGTGGGAGGAGCGGTACGCGACCGACGACTGGTACCGCCACCTGTACCGGACGAGCTACGCCTACCACGGCGTCCACCCGTTCTACATGTGGTACTGGGGGGCGCACGGGCTGCAGCACTGTGGGCGGGTGATCATCGTCGGCGGCGATCCCAAGGCGGTGCGCCGGCTCGGCTTCGTTCCGGCGTCGACGCTGGACGACGCGCTCGAGATCGCGTCCGACGTGGTCGGCCGCGCCCCGACGATCACCCACCTGCACACGCCGCCGCTCATCATCGCCGACGTCAAGTAGGAGCCGAACGTGACGACCCCCGACTACAGCCAGGCTGCCCGGCGACGGCTGCGCGAGGCGGCGCGGGCCGCCGCCCTGCTGGAGCGGGCCGCCAGGCGGGTCACCGCGCCAGGACGCAACGTCGCCTTCCCGTATCGGGCTCCCAGCCTGCCCCGCGGCGTTCAGGTCCCCGAGAAGGCGCCGGCGCTCGGGGCCGACTACGACACCGAGTGGGCGCGGCTCGCCGGTCGCCCGGGTCGCCCGCGCCGTGATCGCCGAGGGGCCGCTGCGCCTCGGCGTCCGTGGCCTCGCCGCGCCTGAGATCAAGGGTCGCGACCGGCTCGCCGACCTCGCCCGACTGGAGGACACCCCTCCCCTGATCTTCACCCCCAACCATCACAGCCATCTCGACACGATGCTGATGGTGCGCTCGGTGCCGTTGCCGTGGCGGCGCAAGCTCGTCGTCGCCGCCGCCGCCGACTACTTCTTCGACAAGCGGTGGAAGGCGACGCTGGCCGCGCTGTCGCTGAACGCGATCCCGATCGACCGTGAGTCGACCGGACGCAGGTCGGCGCGCATGATCCGCGACCTGATCGAGGACGGCTGGAGCCTCGTGATCTATCCGGAGGGCGGACGGTCGCCCGACGGCTGGGGCCAGGAGTTCAAGGGCGGTGCCGCCTACCTGTCGAGCCGCACCGGCGCGCCGGTCGTGCCGGTCTTCATCGACGGCACCGGCTCGATCTTCGGCAAGGGCATGAAGCGCCCCAAGCCCGGCCGGACGCGGGTCCTGTTCGGCGCTCCGCTGCATCCGGAGGGCGACGAGAGCACGCGCCGCCTCAACGCCCGCATCGAGGCCGCGGTGACCGCGCTCGCCGACGAGGCGACCACCGACTACTGGGCCGCCCGCCGCCGGGCGGCCGCCGGTCAGAACCCGTCACTCGGCGGCCCGGAGTACACGGGCTGGCGCCGCCAGTGGACGCTGTCGGTCCGCCGCCGGCAGGGCATCGCCGGCTGGCGCAGGCCACCGACCCGCCGCTGGCCGGAGCTCTGAAGCAGATCCACGAACCTGCCGCCAAGTGTTGCGTGATCGCGCAACACCTGGGTGCAAGAACGCCGGTCCTCAGCAGTCGGACGGCGGGGGGATGACGATGTCGAGGCCGACGTAGAAGGCGTCGTAGCCCTCCGTCGCCGCGTTGGCCTGGTTGAGCGCCTCGACGCTCACGTCGAACTTCTCCGCCACCCCGCCCGGGAAGTCGCCCGTCCTCCAGCGTGTAGGTGCCCGGATCGCACGGGCCGCCGAGGACGGTGCTCGTCGTGCTCTCGTCCTCCGTGCCGCCGTCCTCCGTGTCCTCGGTCGTGTCCTCGGTCGCGTCCTCGGTCGTGTCGGGCGCGTTGGGATTGACGAACTTGGCGCCCGGAGGGATCCGCACCGTCCCCCCGACCGACGGGAAGTCGGAGTAGTCGGCCTCCCACTGGTTGAAGTTGCTGAGCTCGTCGAGGTCGACGTCGTAGAGGGTCGCGACCTTGACCGGGTAGTCACCGGCCTGGACGGTGTACGCCTGCTCCACCTGCGAACGACCCTCGGTGTCGGCCGAGTTCTGGACCGGAGTGCTCGTCGTCGTCACCTGCTCCCTGATCACGTAGCTCGTCGGCTGGATCGTGATCGTGGTCGCCGACTGGGCGGACCCGTCGGAGTCGCCGCACGAGGCGAGGGTGAGAAGCAGGCCGGTACCGAGGGCGAAGCAGGCCGCGGTCGCGAGAGAAGACGCGCCGCTCGGTCGCTTCAAGGACGAAAGCATGGCCGTCAGGCTAGATCGCCGTCGCCGGACAGCAATCGCACCAGCGGAACTCTTACGTCAATGCTCGCGTCGTCGGCAGCACGGGCGCCGGGAGGGTGGTCTCGCCGACCAGATAGCGGTCGACGCCGGCGGCGCAGGCCCGCCCTTCGGCGATCGCCCACACGATCAGGCTCTGCCCCCTACCCATGTCGCCGGCGGCGAACACCCCGGGCACGCTCGTCATGAAGTCGTCGTCGCGCCACACGTTGCCGCGCTCGTCGAAGTCGACGCCGAGGCGGTCGAGCCACTCGCCCTTCTCCGGCCCGACGAAGCCCATCGCCAGGAGCACGAGATCGGCGGGCAGTTCCCGTTCGGTCCCAGCGACCTTCTCGAACCGGCCCCCGACGAACTCGACCTCGTGGATCGCCAGCGCCCGCACGTTTCCGGCGCCGTCGTCGAGGAACCGCTCCGTGTTGACGCTGTAGACCCGTTCGCCGCCCTCCTCGTGGGCCGACGAGACTCGGTAGATCAGGCTCCATTGCGGCCACGGGTTTTCGACCGCCCTGTTGTCGGGCGGGCGGGGCAGGATCTCGAGTTGGGTCACCGACGCCGCACCCTGGCGGTGCACCGTGCCGAGGCAGTCGGCACCGGTGTCGCCGCCGCCGATGATCACGACGTGCTGGCCCTCGGCGCTGATCGGCGATTCGTCGAGGTCGCCCTGCTGGACCCGGTTGGCCCACGGCAGGTACTCCATCGCCTGGTAGATGCCGGCGAGCTCGCGGCCGGGCACCGGCAGGTCGCGCCAGGCGGTGGCCCCGCAGGCGAGCACAACCGCGTCCGTGGCCGCGAGCAGGACCTCGATGTCGACGCCGTCGCCGACCCCGGCGTTGGTGCGGAACACGGTGCCCTCGGCGGCCATCTGCTCGAGACGACGGTCGACGTGGCGCTTCTCCATCTTGAACTCGGGGATGCCGTAGCGCAGCAGCCCGCCGATCCGGTCGTCGCGCTCGAGCACCACGACGTTGTGGCCCGCCCGGGTGAGCTGCTGGGCCGCGGCCAACCCCGCCGGACCGGACCCGATGACGGCGACCCGTTTGCCGGTGCGCACCGATGGGACCTGCGGGCTGACCCAGCCCTCGTCCCAGGCCCGGTCGATGATCTCGACCTCGACCTGCTTGATCGTCACCGGGTCGGCGTTGATCCCGAGCACGCACGCCGCCTCGCACGGCGCCGGGCACAGCCGGCCGGTGAACTCCGGGAAGTTGTTGGTGGCGTGGAGCCGGTCGATGGCGTCGCGCCAGTGGTCGCGGTAGACGAGGTCGTTCCAGTCCGGGATCAGGTTGCCCAGCGGGCAGCCGTTGTTGCAGAACGGGATCCCGCAGTCCATGCACCGACCGGCCTGGGTCTGCGCCTCCTCGGCGGGGAAGTCCTCGTACACCTCCTTCCAGTCGCGCAGCCGGACCGGCACCGGCCGCCGTGACGGCAGCGCCCGGTCCCACTTCAAGAACCCGGTGGCCTCACCCATGCGCGGCTGCCATGACCCGCTCCAGGGTCTCGGTCTCGTCGAGACCGTCGGCCTCGGCCTGCCGCATGACGGCCAGCACCCGGCGGTAGTCGAGCGGCATCACCTTGCGGAAGCGGCTCACCGCGACCGGCCACCCGGCGAGCAGGCGCCGCGCCACTTCCGACCCCGTGAGCTCGCCGTGACGGGCGACGACGCCGTGGAGGAACTCGCGGTCATCGGAGTCGAGCTCCTCGAGCACGACCATCTCGTCGTTGAGCCGAGCGCGGAACTCGCCGTCGTGGTCGTAGACGTAGGCGATCCCCCCGGACATCCCGGCTCCGAAGTTCCGTCCGGTCGGCCCGAGGACCACGACCCGCCCGCCGGTCATGTACTCGCAGCCGTGGTCGCCCACGCCCTCGGCGACGGCCAGCGCGCCCGAGTTGCGCACGCAGAAGCGCTCGCCGACGACCCCCCGAAGGAAGATCTCCCCGCCGGTCGCGCCGTAGGCGATGACGTTGCCGGCGATGATCTGCTCCTCGGCGACGAACGGCGACGTCGGCGGCGGCAGCACGATCAGCCGCCCGCCGGACAGGCCCTTGCCGAGGTAGTCGTTGGCGTCGCCTTCGAGGCGCATCGTGACACCCGGCGGGCACGAAGGCGCCGAAGCTCTGCCCGGCGGAGCCGCGGAACCGCATCTCGATCGTGCCGTCGGGCAAGCCGGCGCCCTTCCACCGCTTGGTGATCTCGTGGCCGAGCATCGTGCCGACGGTGCGGTTGACGTTGCGGATCGGCAGCTCGATCTCGACGTGGAGGCCGTCATTGATCGCCGGCTGGGCGAGGCGGATGAGCTCGACGTCGAGCGCCTGGTCCAGCCCGTGGTCCTGGGGCATCGACTGGTGCAGGGTCTGGCCGTAGCGGTTCTCCGGCACCGCCAGGATCGGGCTGATGTCGAGCCCGTCGGCCTTCCAGTGCTCGATCGCGGCACGAGTGTCGAGCATCTCGACGTGGCCGATCAACTCCGCCATCGTGCGGAAGCCCAACGCGGCCATCAGCTCGCGCACCTCCTCGGCGATGTACTCGAAGAACGTCTCGACGAACTCGGGGCGCCCCGTGAACCGCTTGCGCAACTCGGGGTTCTGGGTCGCGATCCCGACCGGGCAGGTGTCGAGGTGGCAGACCCGCATCATCACGCAGCCCGAGACGACCAGCGGCGCGGTGGCGAAGCCGTACTCCTCGGCTCCGAGGAGGGCGGCGATCACGACGTCGCGCCCGGTCTTGAGCTGGCCGTCGGTCTGCACGACGATGCGGTCGCGCAGCCCGTTGAGCAGCAGCGTCTGCTGGGTCTCGGCGAGGCCGAGCTCCCAGGGCCCGCCGGCGTGCTTCAGCGAGGTCAGTGGGCTGGCGCCGGTGCCGCCGTCGTGACCGGAGATCAGCACGACGTCGGCCTTGGCCTTGCTCACGCCGGCGGCCACCGTGCCGACGCCGACCTCGGCGACGAGCTTGACGTGCACGCGCGCCGCCGGGTTGGAGTTCTTCAGGTCGTGGATGAGCTGCTTGAGGTCCTCGATCGAGTAGATGTCGTGGTGGGGTGGCGGGCTGATCAGGCCGACGCCCGGCGTGGAGTACCGGGTCTTGGCGATCCACGGGTAGACCTTGTGGCCGGGGAGCTGGCCGCCCTCGCCGGGCTTGGCGCCCTGGGCCATCTTGATCTGCAGGTCGTCGGCGTTGGTGAGGTACTCGGCGGTGACGCCGAAACGGCCCGAGGCCACCTGCTTGACCGCCGAGCGGCGTTCCGGGTCGTGCAGACGCTCGGGATCCTCCCCGCCCTCGCCGGTGTTGCTCTTCCCCCCGAGGCGGTTCATCGCGATCGCCAGCGTCTCGTGGGCCTCGGCGGAGATCGATCCGTAGCTCATCGCCCCGGTCGAGAAGCGGCGCACGATCGCCTCCACCGGCTCGACCTCCTCGAGCGGAACCGGTGGACGCGCCCCGGTGCGCAGCTCGAACAGCCCGCGCAGCGTCGCCAGCCGCTTGGACTGGTCGTCGACCGCCCGTGAGTAGTCGCGGAAGATGTCGAAGCGCTTGGCCCGGGTGGCGTGCTGGAGCTTGAAGACCGTCTCGGGGTTGAACAGATGGTGCTCACCCTCGCGCCGCCACTGGTACTCGCCGCCGAGGTCGAGCTTGCGGTGGGCGCGCTCCTCGGGTCGGGTCGGGTGGGCGGTGGCGTGGCGGGCGGCGACCTCCGCCGCGATCTGGTCGAGGCCGATGCCCGCCGAGCCGGCTGACCGTGCCGGTGAAGTAGCGCTCGACCAGCTCGGCGCCGAGACCGAGGGCCTCGAAGATCTGGGCGCCGGTGTAGCTGGCCACCGTCGACACGCCCATCTTCGACATCACCTTGAGCACGCCCTTGCCGCACGCCTTGATGTAGCTGCGCACCGCCTTGCGCGGCTCGACCGGCCCGAGGCCGTGCAGATCCTCGGCGATCAGGTCCTCGATCGACTCGAAGGCGAGATAGGGGTTGATCGCGCCGGCGCCGTAGCCGACGAGCAGCGCCATGTGGTGCACCTCGCGGGCGTCGCCGCACTCGACGATCAGCCCGACCATCGTCCGCTGCTTGGTGCGCACGAGGTGGTGGTGCACCGCCGCAGTGAGCAGCAGCGACGGGATCGGTGCCTCGACGGCGTCCGAGTTGCGGTCCGACAGGACGATCACCCGCGCGCCGCGCCTCGATCTCGGCCGACACCTCGGCGCAGATCGCGGTCAGCGCCCGCTCCAGCGCCAGCCCACCGCCGGCCACCCGGTACAGCCCCTTGACGACGTGTGCCCGCAGGCCGGGGTAGCGACCGTCGTCGTCGGCGTGGATGATCTTCGCCAGCTCGTCGTTGTCGATGATCGGGTACGGCAGGGCCAGCTGGCGACAGCTCTGCGGACCGGGCGCGAGCAGGTTGTCCTCGGGACCGACGGTGGACGCCACCGACGTCACGACCTCCTCGCGGATGGCGTCGAGGGGCGGGTTCGTCACCTGGGCGAAGAGCTGGGCGAAGTAGTCGAACAGCAGCCGCGGGCGCTCCGAGAGCACGGCGATCGGGGTGTCCGTGCCCATCGACCCGATCGGTTCGACGCCATTGAGCGCCATCGGGGCGAGGATCACCTTGAGCTCTTCGTGCGTGTAGCCGAAGAGCTGCTGGCGGCGCAGCACGCTGTCGTGGCTGAACACCACGTGCTCGCGCGGCGGGAGATCGGCGAACTCGACGAGCCCTCGCTCCAGCCACTCGGCGTACGGATGCTCGGCGGCGAGGGTGGTCTTGATCTCCTCGTCGTCGACGATGCGCCCCTCGGCGGTGTCGATGAGGAACATCCGCCCCGGCTGCAGCCGGCCCTTGGTGATCACCTTCGCCGGGTCGACGTCGACGACGCCGACCTCGGACGCCATCACGACGATGTCGTCGTCGGTGACCCAGTAGCGGCTCGGCCGCAGCCCGTTGCGGTCGAGCACGGCGCCGATGACGGTGCCGTCCGTGAACGCGACGCTGGCCGGGCCGTCCCACGGCTCCATCAGCGAGGAGTGGAAGCGGTAGAACGCCCGCTGGTCGGCGTCCATCTCGTCGTCGTTCTCCCACGCCGCCGGGATCATCATCAACACGGCGTGGTGGATCGGACGCCCGGCGAGGTGGAGCAGCTCGAGCACCTCGTCGAAGCGGGCGGTGTCCGAGGCGCCGGGCGTGCAGATCGGGTACGCCCGCTCGAGGTCGGGGAGCAGCGGGCTCCCCAGCATCGCCTCGCGCGCCCGCATCCAGTTCTGGTTGCCCTGCACCGTGTTGATCTCGCCGTTGTGGGCGATGTAGCGGTACGGGATGGGCGAGCGGCCACGTCGGGAACGTGTTGGTGGAGAAGCGGCTGTGGATCAGCAGCAGCGCGCTCTCGAAGCGCTCGTCGGAGAGGTCGGGGAAGAACGCCGCCAGCTGCGGGGTGGTCAGCATCCCCTTGTAGACGAGCGTGCGCGCGGACAGCGACGCGAAGTACGTGGCGATCTCCGCGTCGAGCTCGTGCTCGATCCGCTTCCGGGCGACGTACACGCGGCGGTCGAGGTCGATGCCGCGAGCCCCTCCGGGATCGGCGAGGACCAGGTGCTTGAAGCGGGGCATCGCCGCCCGGGCCGTCGCCCCGAGGCAGTCCGGCTCGACGGGGACGGGGCGCCAGGCGACGACTTCGAGTCCTTCCTCGGCGACGATGGCCTCGATCGCCGCCTCGGCCTTCTCGGCGGCGACGGTGTCGGTGGGCAGGAACGCCAGCCCGACGGCGTAGGCGCCCGGCGGGGGCAGGTCGGCATCGATCACGGCGCGGAGGAACCGGTCGGGCACCTGGACGAGGATCCCGGCGCCGTCCCCCGTGTCGGCCTCGGCCCCGGTCGCGCCGCGGTGGGCGAGGTTGGTCAGGGCCTCGAGGCCGGTGCGGACCAGCTCATGGCTGCGCGCGCCCTTGATGTTGGCCACGAAGGAGACGCCGCACGAGTCGTGCTCGAATCGCGGGTCGTAGAGGCCCACCGGGCCCGGAATTGTCTGCATCGTCCTCGTACATCCACTGAAGTCGGGGCCGGCTCTGTGGACGTTCGGGACGACGCTGGCCCGAACGGTGCGCACAGTGTACGTGAGCGGCCGGCGGACCCGCGAACCATTCAATCGGCCCCCGGTAGTAGCTTCGCCGCCCGTGCCCGTGCGCAGACGCATCCGGGCGGGCGGAGCCGTTGCAGTGCTGGTGGCGTCGCTGTCGTCGCTCGCCGTCGCCGACCAGGTCGAGGCCGCATGTCCGCCGGCAGGAGGAGTGCGCGATCGCCAACGCCCCCGACCCCGTGCCGACGGCCCCGATCGTGTTCCGCGGCCACGGCTGGGGGCACGGCCTCGGGATGAGCCAGTACGGCGCCCAGGGCGCGGGCCGCCTCGGCTGCACGTACCGCCGGATCCTGCGGACGTACTACACCGGCACCCGCGTGACTGCGGCCTCGATGCCGGCGACGGTCAACGTGCGGATGACGGAGAACGCCGGCGTCGCCTCCGTCACGCTGGTGTCCGGCGCGGTCGTGTGGCGCAACGGCGACCACACCGTCTACGTCCAACGCGCCGGCGTCGTGCGCGTGCGGCGGATCGGCGCCACATCCGCCGAGCTCCTCCGCCGCCGCAGGCGAGTCTGGGCCGGACCCGTCTCCGCCGCCGGGCTGCGGGCCGTCCACCGGGCCGGCGTCGTGCGCCTGGACTCGCCGACCGACCCGTACGGCAAGTTGCCGATGTCGCTGCGCTGGGACTGGGATCTCGTTCCGCGTCGACAGCGCGGGGATGGACGTCGTCAAGGTCTTCGGCAACAACCGCCACGGCCGGGCGATGAACAAGTACCTGCTCGGGCTGGCCGAGGTACCGGCGAGCTGGCCACGGGCAGCGCTGCGGGCCCAGGCGGTCGCCGGCCGCACGTTCGCCGTCCGGCGCGCCGGCGCGCTGCTGCCGACCGTCGCCCACCAGAACTACGACGGCTACGACCAGGAGGCCCGCGACCTGGCTCAGGGCTCTCGGTGGCGCGCCGCGGTGTGGGCGACCAGCGGCGAGATCGTCGTCGACGGTTCGAACCGGGCGATCGATGCGCTCTACTCGTCGTCGATGGGCGGGTGGACCGAGGACAAGGTCTACTCGTGGGGCGGGTCGCCCGTGTCGTACCTGCGGCCGGTCGACGACAGCCGCTGGGACCGGGCGTCGGACAACTGGGCGCGCTCGTGGACACGGGGCTTCACCCGGCGCAAGGTCGCCCGGGCGCTCGGCTTCGGCAGGGTCACGAGCGTCTTCGTCTTTCCTCGCGGGGACGCCAGGCGGGCCGCCGGCGTGCGGGTGATCGGCCGGCGGGGTGGCCACGCCGTCACGGTCTGGCTGGACGGATTCGACGTGCGCAACGCACTGGGGCTGCTCTCCCCGGGTTTCGTCGTCAAGAACAACCCGTAGTCGCGCATCCGAGGTTTTCAGGCCACCGGAGGTTTTCGTGCGCCCCTGTGGTGCCGCAAACCCTCGGATGCGTCAGGCCGGGTCGGCGAAGGCCGGCGGGCGCTTCTCGAAGTTCGCCATCACCGCCTCGACCTGGTTGGGGCGGCCGATCAGCCCGCCGATCACCCGCCGCTCCTCGGCGAACTGCTCGGCCGCGCCGTCGTTGGTCAGCCGGTTGAAGAGCGCCTTGGCGCCCCGCACCGCCTCCGGACTGCGCGCCGCGATCTCGCCGGCGAGGGCGAAGGCGTCCTTGCGCGGATCGTCGCTCAGGCGAGTCGCCAGGCCGAGCTCGGCGGCTTCGCGGCCGCTCACGATGCGGGCCGTGAAGGTGAGCTCCTTGGCCACGTCCGGGCCGACCAGCCGCGAGAGGAACAGGGTGCCGGTCATGTCGGGCACCAGCCCCCAGTGCACCTCGCGCACGGAGAGCTGCGTGTCGGGATGCACGATGCGGATGTCCGCGCCGAGCGCGATCTGCAGCCCGCCACCGAGGGCGTGGCCGTGCACGGCGGCGATCACGGGAACGGCGAGCTCCTGCCACACCCAGCACACCTGCTGGCCGAGGTGGGTGATGCCACCCGCAGTGAGCGCACCTGGGTTCCCGTCGCCGCCGCCGCCCTCACCCGACGCCAACGTCTGGAACGACGCGAAGTCCAGGCCGGCGCAGAACGACTCGCCCTCGCCCGACAGCACCACCGCCCGAACGGCGGGCTCACCCTTCAGACGTTCACCGGCCGCGGCCAGCGCGGTGAACATCGCCCCGTCGAGCGCGTTGCGCTTCTCCGGGCGGTTGAGCCGCACGTCGGCGAGGCCTTGATCGTCGATGGAGATGGTCACCCGGTCGCTCATCGCATGCAGTCTCGCCTGACACACTCGGCCGGATGAAGCTCAACCTGACGGCCGACGAACTGCTGACCACGACCCGCTCGGTCCGCAAGCGCCTCGACTTCGACCGGCCGGTCGAGCGGGCCGTCGTCGAGGAGTGCCTCGAGATCGCCCTCCAGGCGCCCACCGGATCCAACCGCCAGGGCTGGCACTGGGTCGTCGTCGAGGATCCGGCGACGAAGCAGGCGATCGCCGACGTCTACCGCGCCAACTTCGACGAGTACCGCAACATGCCCGGCGCCGTCTACAAGGAGGGCGACTCGCGCGGCGAGCGGATGGAGATGGTCCGGGACTCGGCCGGCTACCTGTCGGACAACTTCCACCGCGTGCCGCTGATGATGATCCCGTGCATGTGGGGCCGCTTCGACAACGCGTCCGTCGTGATGGGTGCCGGCGGCTGGGGATCGCTGCTGCCGGCCGTTTGGAGCTTCATGCTCGCCCTGCGCGAGCGGGGGCTGGGCTCGGCGTGGACGACGATCCACCTGATGAACGACGGCGAGCAGCAGGTGGCCGAGCTGCTCGGCATCCCGTTCGACAAGGTCTGCCAGGGCGGCCTGTTCCCGATCGCCTACACGATCGGCACCGACTTCAAGCCGGCCAAGCGCGAACCGCTGGACCGGATCCTCCACTGGGACCGGTGGTAGTCGCCGCCCTCGCCGTCACTCGGGGACCGGGACCGGCATCCCCGGCTTCCACTTCGGCGACGCCGGGCTGATGAAGTTGTAGGGCTCGGTGTCGATCTCCTCGAGCTCGAGCTCGCCGGAGAGGACCCGCCGCTTCCACTCGTCGTGCTCGGGCTCCATCGCGTGGAACTCCGGCATCACCTCGGTGGCGAACAGCTCGAGCGCGGCGCAGATGTGTTCGTGGCGGTTGCGCCCGGCCTGGTTGAGGAGGATGACCTGATCGACGTTGGACGCCGCGAACCGGTGCAGCTTCTCGCGGATCGTCTCCGGTGACCCGATCAGACCGCCGTGCTGCGCCTTCTGCCCCGCCGGTCCCGCCTTCCACGTCTGGTACTCGTCCCACAGGCTGACCGTCCCGGGGACGACCGGGCCGTGCTCGTTGTAGAAGCGGAGGGCGAACTGGAAGAACGTCGAGCCGTCCGCCCGCGCCCTCGCCTCCTCGTCGGTGTCCGCGCACATGAACTGGCTGACGACGGCGATGTTCGGGTTGGTCTCGTACGGGCCGAGCGGGTCGAGGTGCTTGGTGAACGCGTTGTAGTAGGCGTGCACCCACGCGTGGGCCGCCTCCGCCGAGACGAACTGGAAGCCGAGCGCGCCGATCCCCCGCCGGCCCGCCATCTCGATCGTGTCGAGCTGGCTGCACGCGACCCACAACGGAGGATGCGGGCGCTGCCGCGGCTTGGGGACGACGTTGCGCAGCGGGAAGTCGAAGAACTCGCCGTGGTACTCCCAGCCTTCCTCCCAGAACATCGGCATGAGACAGCGCATCGCGTCCTCCCACACGGCGCGCTTGTCGCGGAAGCGACGGTCGAACGGGTGCAGCTCGGTGACGCTGCTGCCCTCGCCGACGCCGAACTCGACCCGGCCGTGGCTGATCAGGTCGAGCGTGCTGATCCGCTCGGCGACGCGCGCCGGATGGTTCGTCGGGAGCTGGACGATGCCGTGGCCGAGCCGGATGCGCTCCGTGCGCTGGCTCGCCGCCCCGAGGAACACCTCGGGAGCCGACGAGTGGCTGTACTCCTCGAGGAAGTGGTGCTCGACCTCCCAGGCGTAGTCGAAGCCGAGTCGGTCGGCGAGCTCGATCTGGTCGAGCGCCTGGTTCACCAGCGCGTACTCGTCGTCGTCGCTCCACGGCCGCGGCAGCTGCAGCTCGTAGAAGATGCCGAACTTCATGTGCACAGGTGTAGCCGCGCGCTGGCTCACTCGACGAGCCGCAGCCCGGCCGGGCTCGTCGACGGCTCGGCGAGGGGGAGCTCGACGACGAACTCGGTGCGGTGGGCCGGGAAGAGGTGCTCGCTCATCAGCACCGGACGGCCGGCGGTGTCGGTCGTGACCCGCTGGCAGCGCAGCAGCGGCGCGCCGACCGGGACGCCGAGCAGCTCGGCGTCGGCGGACTCGGCGGCGTCGGCGCCGATCGTCTGGGTCGCGCCGCGCAGCGCGACGTCGAGCAGTTCGTAGAACGGCCGGCGCTCGACGTCTTCACGCGACAGCGCGCCGGCCGAGCTCCGCCGGGCACCACACCGTGACGACGGCGAACGGCTCGCCGTCGGCGAGGTTGAGCCGCTTGACGCGCAGCACCTGGTCGACGCCGAGCACGTTGCGCACCCGCTCGGGCGGGGTCTCGAAGGCGAACTCGATCACCCGCCGCTCGCCGCGGCGGCCGCTGTCGTGGAGCTGGTCCTCGATCGTGCCGAGGTGCTCGAGGCGCTGGCGCACCGGCTCGGTGGCGACGAACCAGCCGAACCCCTGACGGGCGGCGATCAGCCCCTCGTCGCGCACCAGCTCGAGCGCCCGGCGCACGGTGACCCGGCTGGCGCCGAACTCGGCGCTGAGCTCGGCCTCGCTC
This sequence comes from uncultured Acidimicrobiia bacterium, assembly GCA_963839695.1. Lineage (GTDB taxonomy): Bacteria > Actinomycetota > Acidimicrobiia > Acidimicrobiales > Ilumatobacteraceae > JALZMG01. The sequence goes on from CAWIVW010000021.1 coordinate 50,964, forward strand.
GGCAGCAGCGATCCGGCCGGCGCTCGCCGCGGCCCGGGCCCGCAGCTCGGCGGCGATCTCCTGATAGCGGATGCGCCTCACTTGTATTAGAGTTGTCTACATCGATCCGAATGCAAGACCCAAGGGGTTCGCCCATGACCGTCACCGCCACCACCCCGATCGAGCTCGTCGAAGGCGTCTACGCCACGCTCGCCGAACGGGTCGCCCTCGGCCGTGAGCGTCTCGGCCGGCCGCTCACGCTCACCGAGAAGATACTCGTAAACCACCTCGCCGACCCCGCAGGGCCAGGAGATGGTGCGCGGCGAGAGCTACGCCGACTTCCACCCCGACCGGGTGGCGATGCAGGACGCCACCGCCCAGATGGCGCTGCTCCAGTTCATGACCGCCGGCCTGCCCGACGTCGCCGTGCCGTCGACGGTGCACTGCGACCACCTCATCCAGGCCAAGGTCGGCGCCTCGATCGACCTCGGCGTCGCCATCGACACCAACCAGGAGGTCTACGACTTCCTGCGCTCGGTCTCGGCGAAGTACGGCATCGGCTTCTGGGGGCCCGGGCAGCGGGATCATCCACCAGGTCGTGCTGGAGAACTACGCCTTCCCCGGCGGGATGATGATCGGCACCGACTCGCACACGCCGAACGCCGGCGGCCTCGGCATGGTCGCCATCGGCGTCGGCGGCGCCGACGCCGTCGACGTGATGACCGGATTCCCGTTCAACGTGCGCTGGCCCAAGGTCATCGGCGTCCACCTCACCGGCTCGCTGTCGGGATGGTCGAGTCCCAAGGACGTGATCCTCGAGGTCGCCCGCATCCTCACCGTCGAGGGCGGCACCGGGGCGATCATCGAGTACCACGGTCCCGGCGCCGACTCGATCTCGGCCACCGGCAAGGGGACGATCTGCAACATGGGCGCCGAGATCGGCGCCACCACGTCGCTGTTCCCGTACGACGACAACATGGGCGTCTACCTCAAGGCGACCGGCCGGGAGGCCATCGCCGACGCCGCCGACGCGGTCGCCGAGCACCTCCGCCCGGACGACGGCGCGTTCTACGACCGGCTCGTCGAGATCGACCTCGACGAGCTGAAGCCGTTGATCAACGGTCCCCACTCCCCCGACCGGGCCCACCGGGTCGGCGCCGAGGTCGGCGCCGCGGCGCAGGAGAACGACTGGCCGCTGGAGATCTCCTCGGCCCTCATCGGGTCGTGCACCAACTCGTCGTACGAGGACATCACCCGCGCCGCGTCGGTCGCCCGCCACGCCGCGGCGAAGGGGCTGCGTGCCCAGATCGAGCTGCTCGTCACGCCGGGGTCGGAGCAGATCCGGGCGACGATCGAGCGCGACGGGCTGCTCGCCGACCTCGAGGCCGTCGGGGCCACCGTGCTCGCCAACGCGTGCGGACCGTGCATCGGGCAGTGGTCGCGACCGGAGAGCATCACCGGCCGCCCGAACACGATCGTCAACTCGTACAACCGCAACTTCCCGAAGCGCAACGACGGCTCGGCCAAGACGCTCGCTTCGTCACCTCACCCGACACCGTGATGGCGCTCGCCCTCGCCGGCCGCCTCGACTTCGACCCGACCACCGACACGCTGACCGCGCCCGACGGCAGCGAGGTCCTGCTCGAGCCACCGGTCGGCGAGGTCCTGCCGGACAAGGGCTACGACCCCGGCGAGAACACGTTCACCGCCGCCGCCGGACGACCGGTCCGGCGTCGAGGTCGTGGTGAGCCCGACGAGCGACCGGCTGCAGCTGCTCGAGCCGTTCCCGGCGTGGGACGGCGAGGACTACCGCGAGCTGCCGGTGCTGATGAAGGCGCAGGGCAAGTGCACCACCGACCACATCTCGGCCGCCGGGCCGTGGCTGAAGTACCGCGGCCACCTCGAGAACATCTCCGGCAACCTCTTCCTCGGCGTCGTCAACGCGTTCACCGGCGCGACCGGCGAGGGCAAGGACGTCACCGACGGCGAGACCCGGCCGTTCCCGGAGATCGCCAAGCGCTACGGCGAGCAGGGCATCCGCTGGTGCGCCGTCGGCGACCGCAACTACGGCGAGGGCTCGTCGCGTGAGCACGCCGCGATGGAGCCGCGGTTCCGCAACGGCGTGGTGGTCTTCGCCCGCAGCTTCGCCCGCATCCACGAGACCAACCTCAAGAAGCAGGGGATGGTGCCGCTGACGTTCGCCGACCCGGCGACGTACGACGAGATCGGCGAGGACGACCGCATCAACGTGCTCGACCTCCCGCCGGTGCCGGGCCAGAACGTGCGCTGCCAGATCGTCAAGCCCGACGGCTCGACCGTCGACTTCGAGACCACCCACACGTTCAGCCCCGACCAGGTCGAGTGGTTCAAGGCCGGCTCGGCCCTCAACATCGTCCGCCAGAAGGTCAGCGAAACCGGTTCTGAGCCTCGGAGTCGCGTTCGGCGCGAACAAGACTCCGGAGAATCCGGCAGGCTGCCGCGATGGACGTCGTCTCGACGCTGCGGACGACCGGCGCGGTGCGCGCGTTCACCGACGAGCCGGTCGCCGACGCGGCGATCCGCGAGCTCCTCGACGACGCCCGCTTCGCACCGAGCGGCGGCAACCGCCAGCCGTGGCGGGTCGCCATCGTCAAGGACACGACGATCCGCCGGCGGCTGGGTGAGCTGATGCAGCCGGTGTGGGACGGCTACGTCGCCCGCGGCTGCGCTCGGCGATCACGCCGTTCAACTGCGTCGACGACCGCGAGCCGCCCACGGTCGCGCCGGTCCCGAACGCGTTGCTCGACGGCATCGAGTCGATCCCCGTCGTGCTCGCCGTCGCCGCCGACCTGCGCCAGCATCGCCCTGATGGACGGCGTGCTCGAAGCGGCCTGCCGACTCACCGGCGGCGCCTCGATCTACCCGTTCTGCTGGAGCATCCTCCTCGCCGGCCACGCCCGGGGCCTCGGCGGCGTGATGACGACGTTCCTGTCCCGCGTCGAGCCCGCAGCCGCGCCGGAACTCGGCCTGCCGGCGCACCACGCGCTCGCGGCGACGATCTTCCTCGGCGTGCCCGAGCATCGAGTCACCAAGCTGCGGCGGCACCCGGTCGAGGCGTTCACCACCGTCGACCGCTTCGACGGCCCGCCGTTCGACGTGCGCTGAACCTGCGCCGGGACGGATCGACCGTCGGGCGATCAGAAGGCCATGGACTGGGTTCGCCGTCGCGGACATTGCCGTGGCGCCCGCTTTCGGGCGGGATCTGTGCCAACAGTCGACACGATTCCCGCCCAGATCGAGTTGGCAAGATTCCGCCCAGATGGAGGAACGTCAGCGCACGGTCCGGAAGAACGCCCGGACCTCGTCGACGAACGATCGCCGGGCTGCTCGAACGCGGCGAAGTGGCCGCCCGCGTCGAGCTCGTTCCAGTGGCGGATGTCGGTGAACCGGCGCTCGGCCCAGCGCCGCGACGCGCGGAAGATCTCCTTGGGGAAGATCGACATGCCCGACGGCACGGGACCTCGACCGGATCGCGGGCGCGCCGCGGAAGCTCTCCCAGTACAGCCGCGCCGACGACGCGCCCGGCGCCGGGCAGCCAGTAGTGCATGACGTTGTCGAGCAGCCGGTCGCGGGTGATCACGTCCTCGGGGTGGCCGCCGTGGTCGGTCCACGCCCAGAACTTCTCCAGCACCCACGCCGCCTGGCCGGCCGGCGAGTCGACGAGCCCGTAGCCGAGCGGTCTGCGGCCGGGTCGCCTGCTGCGTCGAGTAGCCGGAGTCCCACTGCTGGTAGTGGGCGAGCGACGCCAGCGCCGCCTGCTCGGCCGTCGGTGTGGTCGGTGGCGTCGTGCGGCGGTCCGACCGTGACCATGTTGAGGTGGATCCCGACGCAGTGGTCGGGGTGCTGGGCGCCGAGGCGGGTCGTGACCGCCGAGCCCCAGTCGCCGCCCTGGGCGCCGAAGCGCGTCGTAGCCGAGCGCCGCCATCAGCCTCGACCCAGCACGTCGGCGATGCGCTCGACGCCCCAGCCCGGCTCGGCCGGCTTGTCGCTGAAGCCGTAGCCGGGCAGCGTCGGGCAGACGACGTGGAAGGCGTCGGCCGGGTCGCCGCCGTGCGCGGCCGGGTCGCGCAGCGGCTCGATGACGTCGAGGAACTCGACGACCGATCCCGGCCAGCCGTGGGTGAGCACGAGCGGGCAGCGCGGCCGGCTCGGGCGACGGGCGCGTGGAGCACCTGGATGCCGACGCGTCCGGCTGCCGGTGTCGGGCGTACGCGCAGCTGCTCGTAGCTGTTGAGCTCGGCCTCGACCCGCCGCCAGTCGTAGTCGTCGGCCCAGTAGCGGCAGACCTCCTGCACGTAGTCGAGCGGGATCCCCTGCGACCAGTCGTCGACCGTCTCCCGCTCCGGCCACCGCGTCCGCCGCAACCGCTCGCGCAGATCGTCGAGCTCCGCCTCCGCAACGGCGATCGGGTGAGCGTCGACGCAGCATCCGTGTGCTTCATGCCGTCGCGACGTGCTCAGTCCGTGCCCGGGCGGCGGCTCGGACTCGCGCGCTCGCGGGTCGCTCTTGTACCCGGGCGGGTACGTGGCGGCCAGCTCCTCGGCGGTCGGGGTCCGGCGACTGGCGGGCCTCGGGCGGGAGCAGCGCGCCGATCGCCGCCATGATCCGCTTGGTGTCGGCGTCGAGCGAGCGGTACTTCAGCTCCACCGGCTCGCCCGACCCGGATGCGGACGGTCGGCGGGTCGGTGAGGTTGAGCACGTTCGGCAGCCGGCTCGACCGCGGCCACACCTTCTCGGTGCCCCACAGCCCGATCGGGATCACCGGCGCCTTGGTCATCTGGGCGAGCCGGGCCGCGCCCCAGCGCCCCTTCAGCTCGGGATCGAAGAACGCCGGCCCCCGCGGGATCGTGCCCTGCGGCATGATCGCCACCACCTCGCCACCGGCGAGGGCGTCGGCGGCGGCCTCGCAGCGGCTCGTCCGAGCCGCTCGCCCGGTCGACCCGGATGCCGCCCATCGCCGTGGCCAGCTGGCCGACGACCGGTACGTCGAACACCTCCTTCTTGCCGAGGAAGCGCACGGTGCGCCCGCTCTGGCGATGACCACCGACATCGCCGCCGGGTCGAAGTAGCTGCGGTGGTTGGCGACGAGGATCGCCGCGCCCGGCGGCCGGGATGTGCTCGACGCCGTCGATGTCGAACCGCGCGTACGGCATCAGCGTCGGGCCGCGAGAACTGCAGGGCGAGCCGCTGCAGCTCGATGCCCGAGCACCGGGATCTTCACGACGCCCGGCGACACGTCGAGGTTGAGGATCGGCCAGCGCCGCGCCGTCGCCATGAGCACCATCCGCGGGTCGGGGTTGACGACGATCGGCGTGCCGACGGCGCGACAGCAGCGGCGTGTCGTAGAAGCTGTCCGAGTAGGCGTAGCTCTCGGCGAGGTCGACGCCGTGCTCGTCGGCCCACGCCCGGACCGCCTCGAGCTTGCCGGCGGCCCACACGAACGGCCCGACGATCGTGCCGTCGTAGCGTGCCGTCGGCGTCGACGCCGTAGCGGGTGGCGACCACGTCGTCGAGGCCGAGCCGGTCGGCGAGCGGCTTGACGAGGTCGTACGGCGTCGTCGTGGCCAGCACGACCGGCCGGCCGGCCGCGCGGTGCTGCTCGAAGATCGGCCCGGCGAAGGGCTGGACCATCGCCGCCAGCCCGTCGGCGGCGGCCTCGCCGGCGGCCGACCATCGCCGCCCGCGACGGCCCTTGGCGAGCGTCGCCGCCCTGGCGGGCGATCGCCATCGACGGCAGCGTCTCGCCGATGCGGTTGAACAGCCCGTAGAGCAGGCCCTCGCCGGGGATCGACGCGGACATGAACCCGGCCGGCCTGCATCGCCGCCGAGAACACCTCGCCCGACGCGCCGGCGAGCAGCGTGCGGTCGAGGTCGAAGAACGCCGCCCCCTCGGGCCGCGGTGTCGGCGGACCCGTTGCGACATGCGGCGACTGTACGTGAAAACGGGAGAAGCCCCGCTGGGGGAGCGGGGCCTCTCAACCTGAACCCTGTCGATGGGGGGTCGACGTGGTGGGTTCCATCGAGCGGTACATGGGGGGTGTATCGCATTCGATCTTGTGCTTGTGAGTATACGCACATGGCGTCCGATCTGGCAAGTAGAACATTTCGATGCTGGCTATCGTTCCGACAGATGGACGTCCGCCAGCTCTCCGCCCTCGTCGCCATCGCTGACCACGGCACGTTCTCGGCCGCGGCGCGAGCGCTGTTCACGGTGCAGTCCAACGTCTCCAGCCACATCGCCCGCCTCGAGAAGGAGCTCGGGACGGCGCTCGTCGACCGGGCCCAGGGCGGGCTCACCGACGACGGCGCACCGGGTCGTCGAGCGGGCCCGGCGGATCCTGCGCGAGATCGAGGACATCGCCGCCGACGTGGCCCCCGTCGACGGCGACGTCACCGGCGACGTGCGCCTCGGGATGCTCGGCACGACGGCCCGCTGGCTGCTCCCCGGCCTGCTCCCGACGCTCTCGCGGACGCCACCCCCACGTGCGGGCCATCGTGTCGGAAGGCAGCACGTCGGTCGCTCCTCCCGGGCCTGCTCGGTGGCCGCTTCAACGCCGCCGTCGTGCACCTGCCGGTCGACGATCCGGAGCTGACGATCGAGCCGCTGTTCGCCGAGGACCTGCTCCTCGTCGCCCCGGCTCGACCACCCGCTCGCCGACGCCGGCGAGATGCCGCTGACCGAGCTCGCCGGCACCGCCTGCTGCTGCCTCCGCCCGGTTCGGCGCTGCGCCGGGTGCTCGACCGGGCGGCGGCCGATCGGTCGGCGTGCAGCTGCACGCCCAGGCCGAGATCGACGGCGTGCGCCTGCTCGCCGCGCTCGCCGTCGACGGCCACGGGGCGGCGATCGTCCCGGCGACGGCGGTCCCGCCGTTCAGCGCCGGACGACTGCGGCGTCGTCCGGGTCCCCGAGCTCGCCGCCACGCGTCGTCGCCCTCGCCCACCAGCGCCGGCCGCCGCCGAGCGCGCCGACGCGGGCCCTGTTCGACGTGCTGCGCGCCGTGCTCGCGGCGCACGCAGCGAGCCGGGCGTCCGCCTCGGCACCGAGGCCTTCCCGCTCGGCCGCCCCGTCCCGTGACCGCCACCGCGTCGTCGCCTCGTCTCCGGCGGTCGCTGCCGATCGCCGCGGTCGGCGTCGCCGCCGGGTTCCTCGCCGGGCTCTTCGGCGTCGGCGGCGGCATCCTCATCGTCCCGGGCCTCGTCCTCGCCGCCGGCATGGACCAGCGGCTGCGCCCACGGCACGTCACTGGCCGCGGTGCTGCCGATCTCGACCGCCTCGTTCATCACCTACGCCGGCCCACGGCAACGTCGACTGGGCGGTCGCCGCTGTGCCTGTCCATCGGCGCCGTCGCCGGCGCCGTCGTCGGCACGCAAGCTGCTTGCACGTCCTGCCGCAGCGCACGCTGTCGCTCATGTTCGCCGCCGTCCTGTTCGTCGTCGGCCGTGCGGCTGTTCATCGGCGACCGACGCCGACGGCCGGGCAGCGCTCATCGTGCTCGGCGCCGCGGCGATGCTGCGTCGTCGGCTTCGTCGCCGGCATCCTCGCCGGCCTGCTCGGCGTCGGCGGCGGCGATCGTCATGGTCCCGGCGATGATCCTGCTGTTCGGCATCACGCCCGTGGTGGCCAAGGGCACGTCGGCGGCGGTCGATCATCCCCGCCGCGGTGATGGGCACGTGGCGCAACCGCGCGACGCGGCAACACCGACCTGCGGGCGGCGGCGATCGTCGGGGCGTCCGGCATCGTCACCGCGGCGCTCGGCGGCATCGCTCGCCGACCAGATGAGCGACGAGCTGTCCAACGTCCTGTTCGCCGTCCTGCTGCATCGCCGTGACGGCGCGGCTGCTGTGGCAGCTGCATCGTGACGGATCGGCGCCGGGCCACGTACGGCGTACAGCGAGCGGTGACGATCGGCGCTCGGCTCTGCACCTGCGCCGGGCGACGGCGCACCGGTCACGGCCGAGGTCCGGACGATCGGCGACCGCCTCGGTCGTGTGGGTCGAGCTCGGCGGGACGACGGCCTCGGGCTTCCGCGGCGTGCCGCTGTCGTCGGCGACCTCGTCGGTCGTCGAGTCCGCCGCCCGCACCGCGCCGCGACGAGGGCATGCCGCTCGTCGTCGTGCTGGCCTCGACGGGGGCCGACATCGTCGAGGGCATCGCCGCCCTCGAGGGGTGGGGCCGGCTCGCCAGGGCGCTCGTCGACTGCTCGGGCATCGTGCCGACGATCCTCGTCGTCGACGGCCCGGCGGTCTCCGGCCCGGCGCTGCTGCTCGGCGTCGCCGACCTCGTCGTGATGACCGAGGCCAGCTACGCGTTCGTCAACGGGCCGGTGATGGTCGAGGAGTTCACCGGCGTGCGGATCAGCGACCGACGAGCTCGGCGGCGCCGGCGAGACTGGCCCGCGCGCACCGGCGTCCCGAGCCTCGTCGTGCCGACGCGAGACGCCGCCGTCGACGCCGTCGGCGACCTGCTCGCCTACCTCCCGTCGAGCGTCGACGACGAACCGCCGCGTTGGCCAGTCCGACGACCCCGTCGATCGGCTCGTGCCCGGAGGCCGGGCGAGCTGATCCCGCCGATCGTCGACGGGCAGCTACGACGTCCGCGCAGGTCGCCGCGGCGATCGTCGACGCGGACAGCCTGCTGGAGATCCGCGACCGCTGGGCCGCCAACGTCGTCACCGCCTTCGCCACGATCGGCGGCCAGCCGATCGGTGTCGTCGCCAACCAGCCGCTGTCGCTCGCCGGCACGCTGGACATCCCCGGCTCGCAGAAGGCGGCCCGATTCGTGTCGCTTCTGCGACGCCTTCAACCTGCCGATCCTCACGCTCGTCGACACGCCCGGGCTTCTATCCGGGCAAGGACCTCGAGTGGCGGGGCATGATCCGCCACGGCGCCCAGCTCGTGTTCGCCTACGCGCCGGGCCACGGTGCCGCGCCTGTGCGTGATCCTGCGCAAGAGCTACGGCGGGGCGTACATCGTCATGGACTCCAAGCCGATGGGCAACGACCTGCTGCCTCGCCTGGCCGTGGGCCGAGCTGGCGGTGATGGGCGCCGGGCAGGCGGCGGCGATCCTGCAGCGCCGGGCGACGCCCGAGGAGCGGGCGGCGTTCGAGGCCGACTACGCCGAGCGCCTGCTCAACCCGTACATCGCCGCCGAGCGCGGGCTACGTCGACGCCGTGATCGACCCCGCCGAGACCCGCCGCGAGCTCGCCGCCGCCCTGCGCCTCGCTCGCCGACAAGCGCGAGCAGCTGCAGCGCCCGCAAGCACGGCAACGAGCCGTGCTGAGCGAGCCTGCTGACCCAGCCGGTTCGTCGTTCGCCACCGACCGTCTCCGGACGATTCCGAACGACTGAACCAGGGCTAACGTTCCGGCGGGGAGGAAGCCCCGACATCCGTGAGCGACGAAGGGAACGACGTGCCCGACACCATCACGATCACCGACGACCGCACGGGCAAGACCGTGACGGTCCCGATCACCGACGGCGTGTTCCCGAGCTCGGCGCTCCGCGAGCTCGACCCGACCCTGTTCATGTACGACCCGGCCTACCTGTCGACGGCGGCGTGCAAGTCGGACGATCACCTACCTCGACGGCGACGCCGGCATCCTGCGCTACCGCGGCTACCCGATCGAGCAGCTCGCCGAGCACTCGACGTACCTCGAGGTCGCCTACCTCCTGCTCTACGGCGAGCTGCCCAACGAGACGCAGCTGCAGACGTGGACGCTACGACGTCACCCACCACACGTTCATCCACGAGAACATGCGCAAGCGGTTCGTCGACGGGTTCCACTACGACGCCCACCCGATGGGGATGTTCGTCTCCGCCGCTGGCCGCGCTCGGCACGTTCTACCTCGACGCCAAGGACATCTTCGACGACGAGAGCCGGCACAAGCAGATCCTCCGCCTGATCGCCAAGGCGCCGACGCTGGCCGCGATGTGCCACCGCTTCGCGGCCGGCCTGCCGTTCTTCCTCCCCGACAACTCGCTGTCGCTACCCGGCCAACTTCCTCAACATGATGTGGAAGATCGGCGAGTACGAGGTCCACCCGACGCTCGAGCGGGCGATGGACGTGCTGTTCATCCTCCACGCCGACCACGAGCAGAACTGCGGCACGACGGCGATGCGCGTCGTCGGCTCGAGCCACGCCGACCCCTACTCGGCGGCCGCCGCCGCGGCGTCGGCGCTGTACGGCCCGCTCCACGGCGGCGCCAACGAGGCGGTCGTGCGGATGCTCGCCGAGATCGGCTCGATCGACGAGGTGCCGGCGTTCGTCGACGGCGGTCAAGAGCGGCAAGGGCCGGCTGATGGGCTTCGGCCACCGCGTCTACAAGAACTACGACCCGCGGGCGCGGATCATCAAGCAGACCGCCTACGAGGTGTTCGAGGTCACCGGCAAGAACCCGCTGCTCGACATCGCCCTCAAGCTCGAGGAGACCGCGCTCGAGGACTCCGTACTTCGTCGACCGCAAGCTGTACCCGAACGTCGACTTCTACTCCGGGCTGATCTACCAGGCGATGGGGTTCCCGGTCGACATGTTCACGGTGCTGTTCGCGATCCCGCGGATGTCCGGCTGGCTGGCCCACTGGGACGAGCTGCTCGCCGACAAGGACCAGAAGATCTCCCGCCCGCGGCAGTGGTACACCGGCGTCGCCGAGCGCGACTACGTCAAGCTCGGCGATCGCTGACGGCGACAGCGCGAGCGCGCTTCGCTGGAACTGCGGTGGTCCGGATCTCGGCGCTCGGTGCGTCGAGCTGCGACGTTGCCGGGATACACACGTCGTCCAGGCGCGGGCGGGCATACGGCATGTCAACGACGAACGGGATGGATCATCATGGGGGTACGGACAGCCACTTCGGCCGACGTGCGCGGCGTCGTGCGACTCGGCGCAGTGGCTGATCGTCGTCCGCTGCTCGTCGCTCGCTGTCGGCGTCGGACGCCCGAGCTCAGCAGGACGAACCGCCCGGATCTCACCGCGCGACGTCGCTCGACGCCCGACGGACGGCATCGACGGGCGACAAGGCGCTGACGCAGCCGCCTCGCCAAGACCGACCGGGCGCTGCTGGGCCGCACCGACGCCACGCCGGTCCAGGTCGTCGTCAAGCTCGACTACGACGCCGTCGCCGACGTACGCCGGCGGGGTCGAGGGCTTCGAGGCGACCAGCCCGTCGGTCACGGGCGTGCCGCTCAGCGAGCGTCCGGCGGCCGCGACGGCGCTACGACGCGTACGTCGCGGGCCAGGAGGCCGCCTTCATCGACGACGCTGCGGCCGCAGTGTCCCGAGCGTCGAGATCGGGCCAGTCGCTGCGCACCGTCTACGGCGGCGTCGCCGCCGACGATCCCGGCCAACGCCGTCGACGACGTGCTCGCCATCCCCGGCGTGGTGGCCGTCCAGAAGGACGACCTGCACCAGCCGCTCACCGACTCGAGCCCGGAGTTCATCGACGCGACCGCCGTCTACGAGGAGCTTGGCGGCGACCGCGAACGCCGGCGACGGGCCTGATCTTCGGCGATCCTCGACACCGGCGTGTGGCCCGAGCACCCGTCGTTCGCCGACCAGGGCAACTCTGCCGCCGCCGCCGGCGGCCAACGGCAGCCGCGACGTGCGACTTCGGCGACAACCCGCTGACGCCGGCGCAGACGATCCGTTCGAGTGCAAGAACAAGCTGATCGGCGGGCAGGCCGTTCCTCGACGACGTACCTCTCGAGCCCGGCCCGGCCGCCGACGAGCCGTTCCCGACACGCGCCCGCGACTCCAACGGCCACGGCACCCACACGACGAGCACGTCGGCCGGGAACGTGCTCGACGCGGCGCCGACGTCTTCGGCGTCGACCGCGGCCCGATCCAGGGCCTCGCCCCGGGCGCGTACGTCATCGGAGTACAAGGTCTGCGGCCTCCAGGGCTGCAACGTGCTTCGACTCGGCGGCGGCCGTGCGGCCAGGCGATCCTCGACGGCGTCGACGTGATCAACTTCTCGATCTCCGGCGGCACCAACCCGTTCACCGACCCGGTGGAGCTGGCGTTCCTCGACGCCTACGCGGCCGGCGTGTTCGTCGCCGCGTCAGCCGGCAACGACGGTCCCGGCGCCGGCACGGCGAACCACCTGTCGCCGTGGGTCACCACCGTCGCCGCGTCGACCCAGACCCGCGAGTTCGCAGTCGACGCTGTCGCTGACCGCCGGCAACGGCGACACGTTCACGGCCGACGGCGCGACGATCACGGCCGGCGCCGGACCGCTGCCGGTCGTCTGCCCAGAACGTCGCGGCGTACGGCCGCGCGCGTACACCGCGACGCGCCCAGTGCGGCGTCGACCCGCCCCGCCGGCGTCTTCGACGGGCTAGATCGTCGCCTGCCAGCGCGGCGTCCAGGCCCGCGTCTGAGAAGGGCTTCAACGTCACTCGCAGGGCGGCGCCGCGGGCATGGTCCTGTACAACCCGACGCTGGCCGACATCGAGACCGACAACCACTGGCTGCCGACGGTCCACCTGCGCCGACGGCACCGACTTCCTCGCCTTCATGAACAGCCACACCGGGGTCACCGGCGTCGTTCACCGCCGGTGAGAACGCGCGACGGTCAGGGCGACGTGATGGCCGCGTTCTCGTCGCGAGGCCCGGCCGGGCTGCTTCCTCAAGCCGGACATCACCGCGCCCGGCGTGCAGATCCTCGCCGGGCACACGCCGTTCCCGGACGCCCGACCCGGTCGACGGCGGCAGCCTCCCGGCGAGTTCTTCCAGGCGATCGCCGGCACGTCGATGTCGTCGCCGCACATCGCCGGCGCGGCCTGCTCCTGAAGACGGCCTGCACCCGACTGGACACCCGGGCCAGATCAAGTCGGCGCTGATGACGACGGCGACCACCGACGTCGTCAAGGAGGACCTCGTCGACCGCCGGCCGACCCGTTCGACATGGGGCGCGGCGCGCATCGACATCGGCGGCGGCCGAGCGGCCCCGGCTGACGTTCGAGCGACACGGCCGCAGAACATGCTTCGCCATGGGCGAACGACCCGGTCGAACGCCGTCCACCTGAACATGCCGTCGATCAACGCGCCGGCGATGCCCGGCCGGCTGCGTCGACCACGCGAGTGGCGACGAACATGACGCGAGCGGCGTCAGCGCTACGACGTCGACGCCGACGCACCCGTCGGCATCGACGATCACGGTCTCACCGAGCCAGCTTCAGCCTCAACCCGGACCAGTCGGTGGACACTCGACGATCACGATCGAATCCGACGCGCCGAACGGCGTGCAGCAGTTCGGCGCGATCCAGCTCGAGCCGAGCGAGGGCGGCTACCCGACGCTCCACCTGCCGGTCGCGTTCGTCCACGCCCAGGGCGCGGTGAGGCTGACGCAGAACTGCACACCGCGACGAGATCCGCGCAGCGGGAGCACCACGACGTGCACGGTCGCGGCGGCGAACAACTCGTTCGACGACCAGACCGGTCGACCTGACGACACGTTCGTCAGCCGCACGCTGCGCGATCGCCGGAGCGAACGGCGCCGACGCTCGTCGACAACCGTCAGGCCCAGCTGCATGACGTCGCCCTCGACGGCGATGCCGCCCGGAGTCCCGTCGGTCGACAACGGCTCGACACCGGCGGGCGGTTCATCCTCGACCTGGCGGCCTTCGGGGTGACACCGATCGCCATCGGCGACGAGGACCATCCTCAACTTCAACGTCGCCGGCGTTCGCCTACAACGGCGAGATCTGGACGACCGTTCGGCGTCGACGTCGAACGGCTACCTCGTCGTCGGCGACGGCAGCGTCTTCGAGGACATCGAGTGCTGCGACCTGCCCGCCGGACCGGACCCGGCCCGGCCGAACAACATGCTGGCGCCGTTCTGGACCGATCTCGAGGGCACCGGCGCCCCGGGCGTCCGTGTCGCCACGTTCAGCGCAGGACCAGTCACGGCACGGAGCACCTGGATCGTCGTCGCAGTGGAACGTCGAACGTGTTCGGGCAGCGACCACGACCGCGAGGTCTTCCAGATCTGGATCGGACTCAGCAACGACGCCACCCCGGCTCAGGACGTCTCCTTCGCCTATGGACCCGGCAGCCCGGCCGAACCCAACGGGCAGGCCTTCCTCGTCGGGGCCGAGAACAAGTTCGGTGAGGGCGACATGGCGGCCTCGCTGCCGAGCCAGCCGCAACGGGTCACGTCAGCACGGGCGCCACGCCGGGCGGCACCGTGACCTACACGGTCGACGTCACCGGCAACCAGGTCGGCGGCGGCCACGGTGACGACCGAGATGACGGCGAGCCGCGTGCCGCGGGTGACCACGATCGTGAGATCCGCCATCGTCAGTCGTCCCACGGTAGCGGCGCGCTCGCTCTGGTCACGGAATCGGTTGGGTGGGCAACCAGCCTCCCGACGAGCGACGCTGTCGGGTTCTCGCAGAGGACCAGCGGGTCGCCGCCGTGGTACTCGTAGCGGCGTCCGCCCGCCTCGAGCACGACGAGCGTCCCGTCGACGAGCACCTGGGTGTACATCATCCCCGGCTCCGGGCAGCCGAGGCTGCTGTCGGGCCACGTGACGGCGCGGGCATCGACCACGGTGACGTCGGCCGGCGTCGATCCCGAGGCGCCCGGCGAGATCCTCGACCGCGGCCGTGACGAGCGGCAGCGTCGGGTCGATCGGCGTGCCCGGGCATCGTGCCCGACGGCGTCGACTGCGGCGCGAGCGGCGTCGCCGAGACGACGGCGGCGTCGTCGACGGCGGCTCGCGATGTCGGAGCCGGCGATCGCTCGGCTCGACGGTCCGTCGGTGTCGCTCACGGTCGGCACCGTACCGCCGCGGCGTCATCGTCGTCGCTCGCCGCCACAGCGCGACGAGCGACGGCGACGAGTGCGAACGGCGAGCGAGCAGCCGGCGCATGTCTCATTCGACGCTCGGCCGGTCGGCCGGCGGTTCCGCGCCACTCCCCCATCTTCGCCTGCAGCCGCTCGTCGAGGGCGGCCAGGAAGTCCTCGGTGTGCAGGAACGGGGCGTCCTTGGCGACCAGCAGGGCGAGGTCCTTGGTCATCTCGCCCGTCCTCGACGGCCTCGATGCACACCTGCTCGAGCGTCTCGGCGAACTGCGTGACCTCGGGCGTGCCGTCGAGCTTGCCGCGGTGCTTGAGCCCGCCGGTCCAGGCGAAGATCGAGGCGATCGGGTTGGTCGAGGTCTTGTTGCCCTTCTGGTGCTCGCGGTAGTGCCGGGTCACCGTGCCGTGGGCGGCCTCGGCCTCGACGGTCTTGCCGTCGGGCGTCATCAGCACCGACGTCATCAGACCGAGCGAGCCGAAGCCCTGGGCGATCGTGTCGGACTGCACGTCGCCGTCGTAGTTCTTGCACGCCCAGACGTAGCCGCCCTCCCACTTCATGACCTGGGCGACCATGTCGTCGATGAGGCGGTGCTCGTAGGTGAGCCCGGCGGCGTCGAACTCGTCCTTGAACTCGGCGTCGAACACCTCCTGGAAGAGGTCCTTGAACATCCCGTCGTAGGCCTTGAGGATCGTGTTCTTCGTCGACAGGTAGACCGGGTAGCCGCGGGCCAGGCCGTAGCGCAACGACGCCCGGGCGAAGTCGCGGATCGAGTCGGCGTAGTTGTACATGCCCATCGCGATGCCGCCGCCGTCGGGGTACTTGGCGACCTCGAACTCCATCGGCTCGCTGCCGTCGGCCGGGCGTGTAGGTGATCGTCAGCGTCCCGGCGCCGGGCACCTTGAAGTCGGTCGCCCTGTACTGGTCGCCGTGGGCGTGACGGCCGATGACGATCGGCTTGGTCCAGCCGGGCACGAGCCGGGGGATGTTGGAGATGATGATCGGCTCGCGGAACACGACGCCGCCGAGGATGTTGCGGATCGTCCCGTTCGGCGAGCGCCACATCTTCTTCAGCCCGAACTCCTCGACGCGGGCCTCGTCGGGCGTGATCGTGGCGCACTTGACGCCGACGCCGTAGCGCTTGGTGGCCTCGGCGGCGTCGATCGTGACCTGGTCGTCGGTGGCGTCGCGGTGCTCGATCGACAGGTCGAAGTACTTCAGGTCGACGTCGAGGTAGGGCAGGATCAGCTGGTCCTTGATGAACGCCCAGATGATGCGCGTCATCTCGTCGCCGTCCATCTCGACGACGGGGTTTGCACCTTGATCTTGGTCATGGGGGCTCCTCACGGCGACTTGTATCGAACTTGTCGGAGGGTAGCCCAGGACCGCCGGACCTAGCCTCCGGCCGATGGACTTCGACTGGACGCCGAGCAGCACGCGCTGCGCGACCAGGCCCGCGAGGTCGCCGCCGACGCCGTCGCCCGCTTCGGCCGGCACAACGACTCGTGGATCAACGGCTACTCCGCCGAGTTCGCCAAGGAGCTGGCCGCGCTCGGCTGGATCGGGCTGACGTGGCCGGTCGAGCACGGCGGCGGCGGCCGGCCGCCGATCGACCGGCTGATCATCGGCGAGGAGCTGATCGCCGCCGGGGCCCCGATCGCGGCGATGTGGTTCGCCGACCGCCAGATGGGCCCGGCGCTGATCGCCTTCGGCCGCGCCCGACCAGCAGGCCGAGTTCCTGCCCGGGATCCTCGCCGGCGAGACGACGTGGTGCATCGGGATGTCCGAGCCCGAGGCCGGCAGCGACCTGGCGGGCCTGCGGACGTCGGCCCGGCGCGACGGCGACGAGTGGGTGATCAACGGGCAGAAGATCTGGACCAGCTTCGCCGCCGTCGCCGACTACTGCTACCTGATCTGCCGCACGTCGAGCGACGGGCCGCCGCACCAGGGCATCAGCGAGATCATCGTGCCGATGTCGACGCCCGGGCATCGAGGTCCGCCCGATCACCGACATGACGACGAACCGCCACTTCTGCGAGGTGTTCTTCACCGACGTCCGGGTGCCGGTCGCCAACCTCGTCGGCGTCGAGGGCAACGCCTTCAAGCAGACGATGCGCCAGCTCGAGCACGAGCGCGGCGGCATCGACCGGCTGGTGTCGAACCACGCGCTGTACCGGCTGGCCGCCGAACGCGCCGACACCGACCGATCCGCTGGTGCGCCAGGAGATCGCCGCCCTCGAGACCGGCTACCGCATCGGGCGCATCCTCGTCGTCCGCGAGGTGCTGCGGTCAGGCGCCGGCCGGGTTCTCGGCGGCGACGAAGTGCTTCTGCACCGAGCACGAGTGGCGGGTCGCCGAGTTCGTCGCCGGCGTGCTCGGCGCCGAGGCGACGCTGTGGACCGACGTCACCCGCGGCCTCGCCTACGCCCCCGGGCTACACGATCATGGGCGGCACCTCGAACATCATGCGCAACATCCTCGGCGAGCGGGTCCTCGGCCTGCCCGCGAGCGGAGCCGCGCTGACGACGCTCGACCGGCCTCGACGATCAATGCCGATCCGAGCTACCACTTCGTCCCCGGCACGTCGCGGACCGACGATCGTCGGCGGCGACGGCTGCTGGCTGATCACCGACGACGGCCGGCGGATCCTCGACGCCGCCGGCGGGGCGATGGTCGCCAACATCGGCCACGGCCGCCGCGGTCGTCGCCGACGCCGTGCGCGACGCCCTCGACGGCGGCGCCTACGTCGTGCCGATCTGGTCGACGCCGCACCGCGAGCGGCTGCACGACGTGCTCGTCGAGCGCTGGCTGCCGGCCGGGATGGGCAACGTGTTCTTCACCAGCGGCGGCAGCGAGTCGGCCGACTCGGCGCTGCGCCTGGCCCGGGCGACCACGTGGCCGCGGGTCGACCGGAGCGGTGGAAGGTGGTCGGGCGCCATCCGAGCTACCACGGCATCACGCTGGGGGCGATGGCCGCGGGCAGCCACAGCGCGCCGGCGGGCCGGGTACGAGCCGCTCCTGCTCGACTTCCCGAAGGTGCCGTGGGACGACGCCGACGCTCTGGTCGACGACGATCGAGCGGGAGGACCGTACGACGATCGCCGCGTTCCTGTTCGAGCCGATCACCGGTGCGGCCGGCGCCTGCCTGACGGCGTCCGACGAGTACTGGGAGGCCGTCGAGGAGATCTGCCGGCGCCACGACATCCTGCTCATCGCCGACGAGGTGATGACCGGGTTCGGGCGCACCGGCCGGCGCTGGGGTCACGAGCACCTCCCGATCCGCCCGACATCCTGTACGGCGGCAAGGGCCTCGGCGGCGGCTACGTGCCGATCGGCATGGTCGCCGCCACCGACGACGTCGTCGAGCCGCTGCGCGGCCAGCGGTTCATGTACTTCACGTTCACCGCCAACGACGGCGCCTGCGCCGGCGCCGCGGCGGTGCTCGACGTGCTCGAGGCCGAGCACCTCGTCGAGCGGGCGGCCGCGATGGGCGACGTGCTGGCCGAGCGCTCCTCGCCGACGCGCTCGGCGACCACCCCGACGTCGTCGACCTGCGCGGGCGCGGCCTGTTCCGCGGCATCGAGCTCGACGCCGAGCGGCGGTCGGTTCGACGGCGGCCGTGCGTCAGGGAGTGCCTCGCCCGCGACATGTGGATCTACCCGGCCGGCTCCGGCCCGGTCGAGGACGCCGTGATGATCGGGTGCCCGCTGACGATCAGCGAGGGCGAGATCGAGACGATCGTGGACATCCTGCGCCGCTGCGATCGACGCCGCCGCGGCGGGCTGACCGCTCGATCACGAGCCGGCGCCGACCAGGCCGACGCGGCGACCGGGCGAGCCCGATGCCCAACCACCTGCGAGCGGCTCGATCCGCTCACCGTCGAGCACCGTCGCCAGCACCACCGTGCGTCGCCGGGTACAGCGACGTGATGACGGCGACCAGCGAGAGCAGACCCTGCCGGGTGGCGACCAGGTAGGCAGACGTTGGCGGCCACGCGAACCGTCCCGGCGAGCACCAGTCAAGCCGACCACCGGCCGCACCGCTGACAGCGGGACGCGGCGGCGCACGCGATCGCCGCCACGGCGAGCATGAGACACGAGCCACCTGGCGCGATGAGCAGCGGCCACAGCCCGCTGCTCGTCGCTGGTGCGGTCGAGGAAGACGAACAGCAGCCCGAACCCGATGCCCGCCGACCACGGCGCACGAGCAGCGATGACCGGCAGCGCGTCGGGCGGTCGGCCGTCGCCGCAGCGAGGCCGCTGACCGAGCGCCACCGCGACGAGCGCGAGGACGACCCCGCCGAGCGCGCCACGCCGACCGGGCGCTCACCGAGGGCGACCCCGACCGTCACCGGCACGACGGCGCTGACCACCGCCGTGATCGGGGCGACGACGGTCATCGCACCGTTGGCCAGGGCGTAGTAGAAGGCGGCGACCCCAACGGTCGTGCATCGCGACACCGCCGCCGCCGCTCCACGCCGACGTCGACGCCGGCCAGGGAACGGATCGCCGAGCACGCGCCACGACGATCGCGATGCAGCGTCAGCACTCGCGAGCTGACCGGCGAGCGTCACGACCACGAACGTCGGCGCCGACCGGGTCGCCCGACCCCCGCAGTAGTCGGACGACCCGTAGACGAGCGCGGAGCACAGGGCGAGAAGGATCGACATCGAGGGGCGGCGTCGAGCCTAGGAGCGATCCCGCTCGTCGGCAGGCGTCAGTTCTGCCGGGGCAGGATCAGGCTGACCCGGGCCCCGCCGAGCGGCGAGTCGCCGATCTCGAGCCGCCCGCCGTGGGCGGCCGCGACGTCGGACGGTGACGGCCAGCCCGAGCCCGGCGCCGCCATCGTCCCGCGCCCGCCCCTCGTCGAGGCGCACGAAGCGACGCACGACGTCGCGCGTCGGTCGCGCTCGGGGATGCCCGGCCCGTCGTCGTCGACGTGGACGCGACCTCGCCGTCGTGCACGTCGATCGACGCGACTGCCACCGAGGTGGCGGCGTGGCGGGCGGCGTTGGCGACGAGGTGGTCGAGCGGCCCGCCGCAGCGCGTCCGCGTCGCCGACGCCAGCGACCGGCTCGTCGCCGACGTCGACGGCCACCGGCACCGGCCGGCGCCGGGCGGCGACCTCGTGCACCACGTCGGCGAGTCGACGTCGGTCGCGGGCGAACGCCCGCTCGTCGCCGCGGGCGAGGAGCAAGAGGTCGTCGACATGCCCTGCAGGCGGTCGAGCTCGCCGAGCAGCACCGCGCTCGTCGCCTCCCAGTCGGTGTCGGCGTCGCGGCCGGCGACCTCCAGCTCCGTGCGCATCACGGCGACCGGGCGTGCGCAGCTCGTGGACGCGTCCGACACCAGGCGCCGGTTCGTCGCGCTCGCCGCCTCCAGCCGGCCGAGCATGTCGTTCATCGTCGTGGCCAGCTCGGCGATCTCGTCCGACGACGCCGGCACCGGCACCCGCTCGTGCAGCGAGTGCGACCCGATCGCGGCGACCCGCGACGTCACGGCGTGGACCGGCCGCAGCGCCCGCCCGGCGAGCAGCCAGGCCAGCCCGGCGACGAGCGCGACGAGCGCCGGCCCGACGACCCAGAACAGCGTCTGGGTGGTGGCGATGGTGTCGCGGACCTCGTCCAGCGAGGCCGCCGTGGCCAGCGTGACGCCCGCCGACGCGCAGCGACGACACCGAGTAGTCGTCGACGGGGCCGTCGATGCCGAGCACGCCGGGGCTGGCCACCGGCAGCACCGTCCGACGTATGACGACGTCGGCGCCGGCCGCCTCGCCGACCTCGGCGTCGGGCGAGCTGGTCGACCGCCGGCAGGTTCGCCGCGTCGCGCGGTGAACAGGACCACGCGCCCGAGACCGCTCACGGCGGTGCCGGACGGGCAGCTCGAACGCCTGCGCCGTTCGTCGCGGCGACCCGCTCGGCGCCGGCCGGCATGCCCTCGGTGAGCACCAGCGCGGCTTGCCGCCGCAGCACCGCCTCGCTCGGCGCTGCGCACGTCGTCCTCCAGCGCTCGCTTCGAGCGCCCGCAGCAGCACGAACGACGGCGACGGCGAGGACGACGGCGAACGCGCCGGCGGCGAGCAGCGTCACCCGCAGGCGGACCGAGCCGCGTGCCCGCCGCACCCACCTGACGGCCCGCATCACCGGCCGCCACCGCGGCGTCGTCGTCGACGAGCCGGTAGCCGATCGTGCGCACGGTCTGCAGGCTGTTGCGGGCGAACGGCCGGTCGATCTTGCGTGCGCAGGTAGCCGACGTAGACCTCGACGATGTTGGCGTCGCCCTCGAAGTCGAAGCCCCACACCTCGGCGAGCAGCTCGGGCTTCGTCGCCGTGCCGCCGTCACGGCGGGCGAGGGCGACGAGCAGGTCGAGCTCGCGGGCCGTCAGCACGACCTCGCTCGGCCCCCGCCAGCAGCGCCGCTTGCTCGGGGTCGACGCGCAGGTCGCCGATGGCGAGCACGCCGTCGGGCGGCGTTCGTCGCCCGCCGGATCAGGGCCCGCAGCCGGGCGACGAGCACGACGAAGCTGAACGGCTTGCGCAGGAAGTCGTCGGCGCCGAGCTCGAGGCCCTCGGCCTCGTCGTGCTCGCCCTGCTTCGCCGTGAGCATCAGGACCGGGGTCCGGTTGCCGTCGAGCCGCAGCTCCCGGCACACCGCGTAGCCGTTGAGCCCGGGCAGCAGGATGTCGAGCACGATCGCCGCGTAGGCGCCCTCGCTGGCCCGCCACAGCCCGTCGGGACCGGTGTGGGCGACGTCGACCTCGAACCCCTCGGCCCGCAGGCCGCGCGCCACCGCCTCGGCGAGGCGGACCTCGTCCTCGACCACCAGCACGCGCATGGCCCGGAGTCTGACGGTCCGCCGGCCGACAGGGAACCCGCTTCTCAGCGATCCGCTCAGCGGCTCTCACCGTCCTCTCAGCGCGCTCCCGGCACGGTGCGCGACGACATCGAAGCGCCATGGAGGGCCAATGACGATCAGCAACCGGCGCCGTGCGGCCGCCACGGCTGCGATCGTGCTCGCCGCCGGGCTGCTCGCGGCGTGCGGCGAGCGGCGACGACGCCGGTCCGCCGAGGTCGCCAGCCTCGACGACGACACCGTCGACGACGACACGATCCGACGGCACGGGCGACGACCGAGCCGTCGCCGGCCGACCCGGAGGAGGCGATGCTCGACTTCGCCGAGTGCATGCGCGACCACGGCATCGACATGCCCGACCCGCAGATCAGCGGCGAGGGCGGCGGCGGGATCGATCGCCATCGAGGGCGAGCCGCGACGACCCGAGTCGGACGAGTTCGAGGACGGCCCAGGAGGCGTGCGAGCCGCTCCTCGAGGACGCCAGCAGGCGACATCGAGCTCGACCCGGAGCAGGAGGCCGAGATGCGGGAGCAGATGCTCGAGTTCGCCGAGTGCATGCGCGACCACGGCATCGACATGCCCGACCCGGTGTTCGCCGACGACGGCCGGGTCGCAGATCCAGGCGAACGGCCCGTCGGACGGCGGCGACCCGCAGGGACGACGACGACTTCGAGGCCGCCGCAGGAGGAGTGCAGCCGGACGAGGCTGGTGTTCGGCCCGATGGCGCCGGGCGCGGCAGCGTGTCCCGACGGACGAGGGCGACTGACGGTGCGCGGCTGGTGGCTGCTGGACCGCCGGGGCCGCCGTCGTGGCCGCCGGCGCCGGCGTCGCCGGGGTCGACTGCCCTCGGAGCGGAGCGACGAGCCGCCGGCCGACGACCGACGAGCCACCGAGGCCGAGCTCGCCACGGTCGACGTCGTGCGCCGCGACCTCGCCCGGGTCGAGGAGCTCGACGGCACCGTCGGCCACGGCGACGCCACGCCGCTCGTGCTCGACCGCCCAGGGCACGCTCACCGCGCTGCCCGAGCCGGCGACGTGATCGAGCCCGGCGACGTCGTCGCCGAGGTCGACGGGCTGCCGATCATCGCCCTGCAGGGCGCGTTCCCGCTGTGGCGGGCGCTCGGCCCCGGCGTCGACGACGGCAAGGACGTCCTGCAGCTCGAGTACATGCTGGCGTCGCTCGGCTACGCCGAGGAGCACGACGTGACCGTCGACGAGGACTGGACGTCGGCGACCACCGACGCCGTCGAGGCGTTCCAGGAGGACCACGGCCAGGACGACGACGGCGAGATCGACCTCGGCGAGATCGTGTTCATCGACGGACCGGTGCTGCGTCGCCGACGTCGACCGGCGTCGCTCGGCCAGCCGGCGTCCGAGGCCGGCATCTCCGTCACCGCCGACCGAGCAGTCGGTCCACGTCGACCTCGACGCGGCCGACGCCGACCTGCTCGCCGTCGACGACGAGGTCGAGGTCGAGCTGCCCACCGGCGCGACGGCGACGGCGACGGTCACCGACGATCGGGGCGGCGCGAGACCGACGAGGCGACCGGCGCCATCGACGCCTCCCGGTCACGCTCACGCTGACCGACGCTCCGCCGCTCGCCGACGGCACGCCGGTCGACGTGCACGTCGAGATCGCCGCCGCCGAGGACGTCCTCGCCGTGCCGGTCGAGGCGGTGCTGGCGCTCGCCGAGGGCGGCTACGCCGTCGAGGTCGCCGACGGTCGCCGGCGCGACCCACCTCGTCGGCGTCGACGCTCGGGGTGTTCGCCGACGGGATGGTCGAGATCAACGGCGACATCGACGCCGGCGCCCAGGTGGTGGTGCCGTGAGCGAGCGACGCGGTGACGGCGGTGCTCGAGCTGCAGCGGCGTCACCAAGCACTACCCCGGCAGCCCACCGGTCCACGCGCTCGACGGCGTCGACCTCACGGTCGACCGCGGGCGAGTTCGTCGTCATCGTCGGGCCGTCCGGCTCGGGCAAGTCGACGCTGATGAACATCGTCGGCGCGCTGCAGCGGCCGACGGCCGGCACGGTGCGCATCGACGGCCACGACGTCAGCTCGCTCGCGCGACGCCCGGCTGGCCGCGGTGCGGGGCCGGCGCATCGGCTTCGTGTTCCAGCAGTTCCACCTCGTCGAGGGGCTGACGCGCGCTGGAGAACGTCGCCGACGGCCTGCTCTACGCCGGCGTGCCGCGCCGCCAGCGGATCGAGCCGCGCCCGGGAGGCGCTCGAGGCGGTCGGGCTCGCCGAGCGGGCCGGCCACCGACCCGGGCAGCTGTCCGGCGGCGAGCGCCAGCGGGTGGCGATCGCCCGGGCGCTCGTCGGCGACCCGGCGATCGTGCTCGCCGACGAGCCGACCGGCAACCTCGACAGCCGCACCGGCGAGGCGATCGTCGGCCTGCTCGTCGACCTCCACGCCGCAGGGCCGGACGATCGTGTTGATCACCCACGACCGCGAGATCGCGGCCCGCGCCCCCCGGCGGGTCTCGCTCCTCGACGGCCGGGTGGTCGACGACACCGCGAGGGTGGCGGCGTGACCGCGGCCCGCGCGCCACCCCTGCGTCCAGCCGGCTGCGCGCTCGCGCGACCTGCTCGCGCGTCGGCACGATCGGGCTGCGGTCCCGGCGGCTGCGCACGACGCTCACCGCGCTCGGCATCGCCATCGGCATCGCGGCGATGGTCGCCGTCGTCGGCATCTCGTCGTCGAGCCGGGCCGACCTGATCGCCGAGCTCGACGCGCTCGGGCACCGACCTGCTCCGGGTCGCCCCGGGCCAGACGGCGTTCGGCGAGTCGACGACGCTGCCCGAGTCGGCCCGGGCGACCGCCGAGCGGATCGGGCCGGTCACCGAGGCCGCCGGCATCACGTACGTGGCGACGACCGTCCGCCGCAACGACCTCATCGACGAGGCCGTCACCGGCGGCATCCGCGTCGCCGCCGCCGACGTCGGACGTGCTCGACGCGGTCAGCGGCGAGCTCGCCGACGGCCGCTTCCTCGACGCCGCGTCGATCACAGCTGCCGACGGTCGTGCTCGGCGCCGACGCCGCCGAGCGGCTCGGCATCACCGACGTCGACGCCGGCGTCAGGGTGTGGCTCGGCGACGAGTGGTTCGCCGTGATCGGGATCCTCGAACCGGCTCCGCTCGCGCCCGACCTCGACTCGGCCGCCCTCATCGGCTACCCGGTCGCCGCGGAGCTGTTCGAGACGACGACGTCGCCGTCGACGCTGTACGTGCGCACGGTGCCCGAGCAGGTCGAGAACGTGCGGGCCGTGCTCGCCCGCATCGGTCGACCGCGAGACGCCCGACGAGGTCGACGTGTCCCGGCCGTCCGACGCGCTCGAGGCCCGGGCGGCGACCGACGTCGCGCTGCGCAACCTGCTCCTCGCCCTCGGCGCCGTGGCCCTGGTCGTCGGCGGCGTCGGCATCACCAACGTGATGGTGATCTCCGTGCTCGAGCGGCGCGGCGAGATCGGCGTGCGCCGGGCCCTCGGCGCCCGCCGCGTGCACATCGCCGGCCAGTTCCTCGCCGAGGCCGGCGTGCTCGCCACGATCGGCGGGCTCGCCGGGCGTCGCGCTCGGGCGCGGCGGTCACCGCGATCTACGCCCGCAGCCAGGGCTGGCTGGTCGACGTCCCGGTGCCGGCGCTGGC
Source organism: uncultured Acidimicrobiia bacterium (assembly GCA_963839695.1). Classification (GTDB taxonomy): domain Bacteria; phylum Actinomycetota; class Acidimicrobiia; order Acidimicrobiales; family Ilumatobacteraceae; genus JALZMG01. The sequence continues at coordinate 76,285 of CAWIVW010000021.1, forward strand.
CGCGGGCGCCGGGATCGCCCTCGCCGTCGGCCTGCTCGCCGGCGTCTCGCCGGCGATCCGCGCCGCCCGCCTCGACCCCGCCGAGGCCCTCCGCCCGACGTGAGCGCCGTTCTGTCGTTTGGAATCAGCCAGATCCGGCCGATTGCGAACGACAGGAGTGTGGCGGCGCTTGCCACCCTGCCCGGACGCGTCCTAAGGTGGCTGCGGGTTCGGGGCATGGACCTACCGAAGAGCCGGTGTTCGAGGGTGAGAGCCGGCCACGCTGGATTGGCTCTTTAGCCAATAGGTGTTCGTGCCCTTTGTCAGCCCCGAACCCACCGGGCGCGCTCGAGCCCTGCCCGTTGACCTGACGCACACGCACACTCAACGAGGCAAGCCTGCGTGGCGCCTGAACGCCCGCCGGAGGCAGCAAGAACGGTGCACGCTTCGTAGCCCACAGGCGAGCGAGCGTCAGCGAGCGAGCCCTTTGTCAGCACCCGAACCCACCGGGCGCGCTCGAGCCCTGCCCGTTGACCTGACGCACACGCACACTCAACGAGGCAAGCCTGCGTGGCGCCGGAACGCCCGCCGGAGGCAGCAAGAACGGTGCACGCTTCGTGCCCACAGCGAGCGAGCGTCAGCGAGCGAGCCCTTTGTCAGCCCCGAACCACCGGGCGCGCTCGAGCCCTGCCCGTTGACCTGACGCACACTCAACGAGGCAAGCCTGCGTGGCGCCTGAACGCCCGCCGGAGGCAGCAGGAACGGTGCACGCTTCGTGCCCACGGCGAGCGAGCGTCAGCGAGCGAGCGTGGGCACGACGGGACTCGAACCCGGGACCTCCAGCGTGTCATGCTGGCGCTCTAACCAACTGAGCTACGCGCCCTCGCGTCGGGGAAAGTTACCAGTCAGCGCAGCCGGACCGACACCTCGTTGGCGAGCAGCCGGCCCCGGCGGGTGAGCGTCCAGCGGTCGCCGGTGCGCTCGACCAGGCCGGGGAGCGCGTCGCCGTCGAGGGCGTCGACGGGCACGCCCGTCCGTGGTCCGCAGGGCCAGTTGCAGCCCTTCGATGCGCCGGACTTCGTCGTCGAGGGTCTCCCCCGCCGCCTCGGTCGGGCGGCCCGGCCCGCACCGCGTCGATGTAGCGCTCGGGCGTGCGCACGTTCCACCATCGGCGGCCGGCGCGGTGCGAGTGCGCCGCGCAGCCGAAGCCGAGGTAGTCGTGCTGCGCCCAATACAGCAGGTTGTGTCGGCACTCGTGCCCGGGCCGGGCCCAGTTCGACACCTCGTAGTTCGCCAGGCCGGCCGCGGTGAGCAGCTCGTCGGCGAGCTCGTACTCGTCGGCCTGGACGTCGTCGTCCGGGTGGCGGGCGGGATCCCCGGCGAGCGGCGTGCCGGCCTCGACCGTCAGCGCGTACGCCGAGACGTGCGGCGGGTCGAGCTCGAGGATGCCCTCGAGCGTCGTGCGCCAGTCGGCGAGCGTCTCGCCGGCGGTGCCGTAGATCACGTCGAGGTTGAACGTCGCCAGCCCCACCGACCGCGCCGCGGCGACGGCCCGGTGGACGTTGGCCGGGTCGTGCGTGCGGCCGAGCGCGGCGAGCACGTGCGGCACCATCGACTGCACGCCGATCGACACCCGCGTCACCCCCGCCCCGACGTACGTCTCGAACAGCGCCGGCGGTCACGTCGTCGGGGTTGCACTCGACGGTGACCTCGGCGCCGGGCGCGAGCGGGATGGCCGCCAGGACCGCGGCCAGCCCCTCGGCCGGCACCAGCGACGGTGTCCCGCCGCCGACGAACACGCTCGTCGCCGGCGCCATGCCGGCGGACACGGCGGCCGTCGATGTCGGCCCGCACGGCGTCGAGGTAGGCGCCGATCAGGTGGGGTCGGTCGGTCCAGGTGGCGAACGCGCAGTAGTCGCAACGCTTGGTGCAGAACGGGACGTGGACGTACACCCCGAACGGCTCGGCGCTCACCTTCGGTCCACCATCAACGCCACCGCCACGAGCGCGGCGGTCTCGACGCGCAGGACGTTCGGGCCGAGCGACACGTGGCTCGCGGCCAGCGCCGACTCCTCGCTCCGACCAGCCGCCCTCGGGGCCGACCGCGATCGTCGTGTCGCCGGCGGCGACCGGTCGTCCGCCGGGCTCGGCGATCGCGGCTCCGGCCAGCACGTCGACGGCGGCGAGCGGACCCTCGAGCACCGGCAGCCACACCCGGCGCGACTGCAGCGCAGCCTCGGTGGCGATGCGCCGCAGCCGGACGAGGTGCCGCTCGGCGCGCTCGCCGTCCCAGCGCACGACCGACCGCTCGGCGCGCGAGCCACACGATCCGGTCGACGCCGGCCTCCGTGCACTTCTGCACCAGCCACTCGGCGCGCTCGCCCTTGGGCGGAGCGACGGCCAGCGTGAGCGCTGGATCGGGCGCCGGGGTCACGACGACGTCGCCGTCGGGCTCGACGCGGTCGCCGACGAACGCGCCGCACCGCCACGCGCCGGCGCCGTCGGTCACCGTGATCGGCTCGCCGTCGCGCAGCCGCAGCACCCGGCGCAGGTGGTGCACGGTCGGGTCGTCGAGCACCGGATCGGCGACGTCGGCGACGAGCACGTGCGCCGCCGACCGCCGCAGCGCCTCGGCGATCACGCCGCGCCCGGATGCGGCCATCAGGAGAACGCCGACTTGATGCGCGAGAACAGGCCCTTCTCCGGCGGGTTCACCGGCTCGCCCCGCTTCTCGGCCAGCTGGCGGAGCAGCGCCGCCTCGTCCTCGTCGAGCTTCGTCGGCACCTCGACGACGAGCTGCGCCCGCAGGTCGCCGCGGCCGCGGCCCTGCAGCCGCGGCACGCCCCGGTTCCGCAGCCGGAACTCGCGACCCGGGCTGGGTTCCCGGCGGCACGACGAGCTCCTCGTCACCGTCGAGCGTGGGCAGGACGATGGTCGTGCCGAGCGCCGCCTGGGCGATCGAGATGGGCACGTCGGTGACGAGGTCGTTGCCGTCGCGCCGGTACCGCTCGTGCGGGGCGACGCGCAGGTGGACGAACAGGTCGCCGGTCCTGCCGCCCCGCGGTCCGGCGGCGCCCCGTCCGCTGAGGCGCAGCGTCGAGCCGGTGTCGACGCCGGCGGGCACGTCGACCTGGTAGGTGTGCTCGTTCGTCACCCGGCCCTCGCCCCGGCAGGTGGGGCACGGGGTGACGACGACCTCGCCGAGCCCGCCGCAGCGCGGGCACGGCGCGCTCGTGACCATCTGCCCGAGCAGGCTCTGGCGCACCCGCTGCACCTGGCCGGACCCGCCGCAGTCGGCGCACGTCACCGGCTGGGTGCCGGATCCGGCGCCGCTTCCGCCACAGTCCGCGCAGCGCTGGGGCAGCCGCAACGTGATCGGCACGGTCGCCCCGAAGACCGCCTGTTCGAACGTGATGTCGGCGACGATCTCGAGGTCCTGCCCGCGTGGCGGTCCGGCCGGCCGGCGCCGGCCGCCGCCGCCGCCGAACGGGCTCTGCCCGCCGAAGAAGGCGTCGAACAGGTCGTTCAGGCCGCCGGAGAAGACGTCGTCCATCCGCGGCCCGTTCGGGTCCACCGACCCCGGCCTCGCCGAACCGGTCGTAGCGCTCCCGCTGCTCCGGATCCGACAGCACCTGGTAGGCGCGGGCGACCTCCTTGAACCGCTCCGCGGTCGCCGAGTCGCCGTCGTTGGCGTCGGGGTGCAGCTCGCGCGCCTTGCGGCGGTACGCCCGCTTGATCTCTTCGGTGCCGGCGGTGCGGGAGACGCCCAGCAGCTCGTAGTAGTCGGCCATCGAGCCCGCCCGTCAGCCTTCCTCGAGCCGCCGGCCGAGCTGGTCGCTGACCACCTCGACCGTCGCCAACGCCTGCGGATAGTTCATGCGGGTGGGCCCGAGCACGCCGACCGAGCCCTGGTGCTCCCCGTCGACGACGACCGGCGCCACGATCACCGAGCACGCCGACAGGGGCTCGACACCGTGCTCGACCCCGATCGCCACCGACAACCCGCGCTGGACCAGATCGCTGACCAGCGTCACCACCACGAACTGCTGCTCGAGGGTGCGCAGCACGTCGCGGACCACCTCCACGGCGTCGAAGGCCGAGGCCATCGAGGACGTGCCGCCCAGGTACACGTGCTCGCTCGCCGACTGCCGGTGGAGCGCGCCCAGCGCCGACTCGCACACCGCGTCCACGACGTGGTCACCGGTCGGGGTGACGGGTTCCGGCGACCCGAGCAGCGACCCGGACAGGTGCGCCGAGAGGTGCGCCGACGCCGTGGCGAGGTGGGCGTCGTTGACGTCGGCGGGCAGGTCGATGGTCTCGCTCACCACGCTGCCGTTGCCGAGGACGACGACCACCGTGGCCAGCGTGGGCGACAACCCGACCACGTGCACGGTCCGCACGGTGACCGCCTCGGCGCGGGGGCCGACGACCACCGCGGCGTAGTTGGTGAGCTGGGCCAGCAGGTCGGACGTGCGGTGGAGCATCTCCTCGAGGCGGCCGTGGGCGGTGCGGAAGAACTCCCCCACCTGCGTCCGCGTGGCGGTGTCGAGCCGGCCCGGGGCGGCGAGGTGGTCGACGAAGAAGCGGTAGCCCTTGTCGGTCGGGATCCGCCCGGCCGAGGTGTGGGGCTGGACGAGGTAGCCCTCCTGCTCGAGCACCGCCATCTCGTTGCGCACCGTGGCCGACGACACCCGCACGCCGGGCGCGTCGGCGATGTGGGTCGAGCCCACCGGGAGTGCCGTCGCGATGTACTCCTGCACGACGGCACTGAGGATCGCGGTCTTGCGGTCGTCGAGCATCCTGGCAGTCCAGGCTACCGAGTGCTAGCGCCCGGAGGGGCTGAGCTCGATCCGCTCAGCACGACCGTCGCCACGGCGACCGACACGAGGGCGATCACGCTGCCGTACGCCAGCGACCACTCGGCGCCCACCCGGTCGCCGATGATCCCGGTGATCGGGCCGCCGATCGGCGTCGAACCGAGGAAGGCCACGGCGGTGAGGGCGAGCAGCCGGCCGCGCATGTCGCTCGGGCTCTCCTGCTGGATGATCGCGTTGGCTCCGGTCACGAACGCCGCTCCACCGACGCCGAGCGGCACGCCGACTGCCAGCGGCCGCGGCGAGGTTCGGAGTCCAGGCCAGGGCCAGTCCCGGCCAGCCCGAGCACGACCGTGCTGCCGAGGAACCAGCGCATCGTCACACTCGGCAGGCGGGCCGTCAGCAGCGAGCCGATGAGCGCGCCGACGCTCGTGACCGACAGGACGAGGCCGAAGCGGCCCTCACCGCCCCACCGCTCGTCGGCCAGCTTCGGCAACGACACCTGGTAGTTGAACGCGAACGTGCTCACGATGGCGAAGACGACGGCGAGCACGAGCAGCGTGCCGGCGGTGGACGATGAACGACAGCGCCTCGCGCACCGGATGCCCGCCGCGCTCGAAGCAGCGGCGACGGCCGCAGCTCGTCGACGCGGAGGCTGAACAGCGAGACGAGCACGGCGGCGAACGACACGCCGTTGAGCAGGAAGCACCACGACGTGCCGACCGACTCGACCATGACCGCGGCGAGGGCCGGCCCGAAGATCCGCGAGCCCGTCATCACCGCGGTGTTGAGGGCGGTCGCGTTGGAGATGTCCTCGGGGTCGACGAGCTCGATGACGAGCCCGCGGCGGGCCGGGTTGTCGAAGGCGTTGAGCACGCCGAGCACGAGCGTGAGGCCCCACACCATCGCCGACGCTCGCCGAGCCGAACAGGTCGAGCAGCCCGAGCACGAAGGCCTGGGCGGCGAGGCCGGCCTGGGTCACGATGGCGAGCGTGCGCTTGTCGCGCTGGTCGGCGACCGCGCCGGCCCACGCCCCGAGCAGCAGCATCGGCAGGAACTGCAGGGCGAAGGTGATGCCGAGGTCGGTGGCCCGCCCGGTGAGGCGGTACACGAGCAGCGCCATCGCGGTGAGCTGCAGCCACGTCCCGATGTTCGAGACGAGCAGGCCGGCGAAGAAGAGCCGGGCGTTGTAGTGGCGCAGGCTCCGGAACATCCCGGACTCCGCGCCAGTTCTGTCCGCCGGAATCGGCCGGCTCGGGCCGATTCCGACAGGACAGAACGGGGTGGCGGTTCAGTCATCGAGCCGGAGGGCGGAGATGAACACGTCGCCGGGCACCTCGACCCGGCCGATCGACTTCATCTTCTTCTTGCCCTCCTTCTGCCGCTCGAGGAGCTTGCGCTTGCGCGTGATGTCGCCGCCGTAGCACTTGGCGAGGACGTCCTTGCGCTTGGCCTTCACCGTCTCCCGGGCGATCACCTTGCCGCCGATGGCGGCCTGGATCGGGACGTCGAAGAGCTGGCGAGGGATCAGCTTCTGCAGCTTCTCGGTCATCTGCCGGCCGTACTCGAACGCCCGGTCGCGGTGCACGATCGTGGAGAAGGCGTCGGCCGGGACACCGTTGAGGAGGAGGTCGACCTTGACGAGGTGCGACCGGCGGTAGCCCGCCGGCTCGTAGTCGAGGCTGGCGTAGCCCTGGCTGCGGCTCTTCAGCTGGTCGAAGAAGTCGACGACGACCTCGGCGAGCGGCATCGAGTAGTGCAACTCGACCCGTTCGGGCGAGAGGTACTCGAGCTTGTCGAGCTCGCCGCGGCGCTGCTGGCAGAGCTCCATCAGCGTGCCCGGTGTACTCCTTGGGCGTGATGATCGAGACCTTGAAGTAGGGCTCCTCGACGTAGTCGATGCGCTGCTGCTCGGGCAGGTCGGCCGGGTTGTCGACGACGTCGAGCCCGCCGTCGGTGCGATGGACGAGGTACTCGACGCTCGGCGCGGTGGCGATGAGGGCGAGGTCGAACTCGCGCTCGAGGCGCTCCTTGACGATCTCCATGTGCAGCAGGCCGAGGAACCCGCAGCGGAACCCGAAGCCGAGCGCACCGGACGACTCGGGCGTGTAGGTGATCGAGGCGTCGTTGAGCTTGAGCTTCTGCGAGCGAGTCGCGCAGGTCCTCGAAGTCGTCGCCGTCGATCGGGAACAGCCCGGAGAAGACCATCGGCTTGGGGTCGCGGTAGCCGGGCAGCGGCCTCGGTGCTGCCGTGGCTCGCGGTGGTGACGGTCTCGCCGCTGCGGGCCTCGGCGACGTCCTTGACCCCGGCGATCAGGTAGCCGACCTCGCCGGTGCCGAGCTCGGGGACCGGCGTCGGCGCCGGCTGGCGCACGCCGATCTCGATCGCGTCGTGCGAGCGCCCCGGTCTGCAGGAACCGCAGCCGGGAGCCGGCGCCCAGTCGCCCGTTCATCACGCGGACGCTCGACACGACGCCGCGGTACTGGTCGAACTGGCTGTCGAAGATCAGCGCCTGCAGCGGGGCGTCGGGATCGCCGCGCGGCGCCGGGATGCGGTCGATCACGGCGTCGAGCAGCTCGGGCACGCCCTCGCCGGTCTTGGCCGAGATGCGCAGGATGTCGGCGGCCGGGACGCCGAGCACGGTCTCGATCTCCTGCGCGTAGCGGTCCGGGTCGGCGGCGGGCAGGTCGATCTTGTTCAGCGCGGCGACGATCTCGAGGTCGTTCTCCAGCGCGAGGTAGCAGTTGGCCAGGGTCTGGGCCTCGATGCCCTGGGCCGCGTCGACCACCAGCACCACGCCTTCGCACGCGGCGAGCGACCGGCTCACCTCGTAGCCGAAGTCGACGTGCCCGGGCGTGTCGATGAGGTGGAAGACGTGACCCCGCCACTCGACCCGGACGTTCTGGGCCTTGATCGTGATCCCCCGCTCCCGCTCGAGCTCCATCGAGTCGAGGTACTGCTCGCGCATGTCGCGGGCGTCGACGGCGCCGGTGATCTCCAGGATCCGGTCCGACAGGGTCGACTTGCCGTGGTCGATGTGGGCGATGATCGAGAAGTTGCGGATCCGGTCGAGGTCCATGGGCGTCGCTCGATGCTATCGGTGACGGTTGGGAGGCCCCTGAGCTGGCCGGTAGCCTTGCCCGGCTGTTCCGATCGAAGACGTCAGGACGACCGTGGCCAACATCAAGAGCCAGAAGAAGCGCAACCTCACCAACGCCAAGCGGGCGGCGCGCAACAAGGCCGTCAAGAGCGAGCTGAAGACACGCGTCAAGACGGCCACGACCTCGATCGGCACCGACACCAACGACGAGGACGTGCGTCTCGCCGTCAAGCGCCTCGACATGGCCGCCTCCAAGGGTGTCATCCACCCCAACCAGGCCGCCCGCCGCAAGAGCCGCCTGATGGCCAAGGTCAACGCCGGCGCCTGACCCTTCTCGTTTCTGCAGTCAGATCGGTCCCTGAGGGGCCGATCTGACTGCAAGAACCGGATCTTGTCAGCGGGCGAGGCGGGAGAGCCGGGCCACGAGCACTTCCATCACGACGTCGTCGGGGAGCTCCTTGGCGCCCCGCAGGTCGAGATCGGCCGCGGCGAGCAGGTCGATCGCCCGCTGGATCCCTCCCCCACCGAGCCGCCGGTACTGCCGCAGGGCCTTCTTCGCCGGGAACCCGGGCTTGATCCCGAGGGCGTCCGCGGCCTCGGCGTCGGACCGGGCCTCGATGCCGTCGAGCCGGGCCAGCCGGACGAAGTGGTTGTGCAGCACCGCCATCACCTGGAGCGGATGCCGCGCCCCGGCGCCGGTCATCCGCGCCAGCACACCGAGCGCGGCTGAGGTGTTGCCGGCGTCGAGGGCGTCGGTGAGCTCCCACGGGGGCACGTCGCCCGCCTCGCCGAGGAACGGCTCGACCTCCGCGGGCGTCAGTGGACGACTCGCCCCGAACGTGCCGGCGAGCGTGGCGAGGATCCCGTCGAGCCGGCCGACGTCCTCGCCGAGCCGCTCGGCGATCGCGCTCGACCGCGCCGGGCGACAGCTTGACGTCCGCGGGCTTCGGCCTCGCCATTGATCCACACCTCGCGGTCGCGCGCTCGCGACGGTGGCGACGTGCTGATGACCTCGGCGCCGCCGGCCTTGACGGCGTCGCTCAACGTCTTGGCCAACCGCCCTCCTCCGGCGACGAGGACGAAGATCGGTGGTGGGCAGCGGATCGCCGAGGTAGGCGAGGAGCGGCGCGAGCTCGTCGGCGGCGAACCGGCCGATCCCCCGGGCCACGACGATCCGCCGCTCGGTCAGGAACGGCGGGGTCTGGGCGGCATCCACCACCGCCCGCAACTCGTACTCGTCGCCGTCGAACTCGTCGACCATCAGGGTCCGGTCGCCGTCTCCGACGAGCCGATGCGTCAAGCTCGCTCACCGCGGCGCGAACGATCGACTCGTCGTCGCCAGTGACGAGGTGGACGCTCACGGAGCCTGAGTCTCGCATCCCCTGCCGAACGCGATCACGGCGAGCACGCCCGACGATCAGCACCAGCCAACCCAGCCACGACCACGGCGGCCCCGGCTCGAGCGTCGCGCCGAGGGTGGCGACGGCGTCGATCCAGCGCACGCCCCAGCCGACCGGCGCCATCACCAGCGGCGCGGCCACCGGTACGGCCCCGGCGAGCAGGCAGGCGGGCAGCCCGTAGAGCATCACCAGCCCGGCGACCGGCACCGCCACCAGGTTGGCGACCGTTCCCACCAGCGACAGGCGCCCGAACACGAGCAGGCTCGGCAGGGCCACTCCCGCCTGGGCGCCGAGCGTGATCCCCAGCGGCGCGGCCACCGGCCCGAGCCGCGCCAGGCGCTGGGTCAACCACGGACCGACCCCGGTGACCCCGGCCGTGGCCCCGACGGACAGCCAGAACCCGACCGACCAGGCGAGCAACGGATCGAGCAAGAGGAGCACGATCACGGCCGACGGCGAGCATGCCGCACCGGCTCGCGGCGGCGGCCGAGCACGAAGGCGGTGGCGCCGAGGGCGGCCATCAGGCCGGCCCGCAGCACCGACGGTTCGGCGCGCGTGATCACGACGAACCAGGCGATCAGCAGCACGGTCAGCAGCCAGCGGGCGAAGGGCGGAGCGCGCCGCAGCACCGGCCCGGCGGCGGCGACGACGAACGCGACGTTCTGTCCCGAGACCGCCATCAGGTGGCTGAGCCCGCTCCGGCGGAACCGCTCGACCATCTCGGCCGGTTGATCGCGGTCGTCACCGATGACGAGTCCCCGGGCGAGCACGGCGTGGTCGGGCCGGCAGCGCGGCCGCGCCCCGCTCGACCAGGGCCCGCACCCGGTTGGACGCCGTCGCCAGCCGACCGCCGGGGACCGTGTCGCCGAGCCAGTCGGCGTCGAGCTCGCCGACGACGTGCTGCCACGCGACCCGACGCACGCGGTCGGGCTCGAGCGTCGGAGCGCTCGCCGGCGAGCTGCACCGAGTCGCCGGCGCGCCATCCGGCGACGCGGAGCTGGCCGGCCCGGCCGCGCACCCAGATCTCGAACCGCTCGCCCTCCAACTCGACGAGCACCCGCGGTCGCGCCGTCGAACCGCCGCGGCTCCTCGACGACCACCGCCCACCCCGCGAACGGCCCGAGCCGGTCGGCATCCAGGCCGTCCCAGGCCGCCGTCCGACCGCGTCGCCGCCACGACGACGAGCACGGCCACGCCGATGGCGATCGGAACCCGCCGGCCGTACGCGACCGCAGCGACGACCCGCCACCGCGCCGGCCGACCACGAGCGGGTGACGACCGCGATCGACGACAGCGGCCGCGAGCAGGACGATCGTGACCGTGGCGAGCGCCTCGCGACCGGCGCGGACCCGTAGGATGCCGGGCCGGCGCGGCCTCGACCTCATAGCCTGGCTCCATCGCCGTCTCAACCATGCCCAACTACGTGATCGAAGGCCCGCGCTGGTATCCGCACCCGGATCCGCAGCCAGGGCCCGTTGCTCGCCCTGGTCGCCCCCGCCGTGCTCGGCGCGGTCGCGCTCGTCGCCCTGAACGTCGGCGACAGCACGGCCAGCGGGCTGGTCGGGCTCGTGCTCGGCGTGTTCGCCGCCCCGGGCCTGCTCGCCGTCGGGGCGCCGTTCTCCAGCACGACGCTGTACCCGATCGGCATCGCGGTGAGCGTCGTGCTGTGGCTGATCGTCGGCTACGCTCGCCGCCCGTCGGGCCACCCGCAACCCGATGGCCTCGTGGGCCGACTTCTGGCGCAACTACTGGTGGCTCGCCGTCGGGATCTGGATCGGCGCCACCGCCGCCCTCGTCATCGCCCGCTACACCCTCGGTGAAGCGCTGATCTGAGGCGTTCAGCGCGCTCACACCGTGACGAGGTCACGGATCGCCTCGAGCTTGGCCGGGCCGATGCCGCGCACGGCCTCCAGATCGTCGACGGTGGCGAACGGGCCGTTCTGCTCGCGATGGTCGACGATCGCGGCCGCGGTCGTCGGACCGATGCCCGGGAGCTCGTCGAGCTGCTCGACCGTGGCGTGGTTGAGGTCGATCGGTCCCGACGGGTGGGCGTCGTCGCCGCCGGAGGTCGTGACGTCGACGGCGGCGACAGGCACGTTCTCGCCGACCCGCGGGACGTAGATCCGTTCGCCGTCGACGAGCGGCGCGGCGAGGTTGAGCGCGCTCGGCGCGGCCTCGCGCAGCGGCACCGCCGGCGGCGTCGATGGCGGCGTGGACGCGGGATCCGCTCGGGCAGCTCGTAGACGCCGGGCTCGGCCACCGCGCCGGCGACGTGCACGACGACGCTCGGCCGGCGTCGCCGGTCGGCGGCGAAGGTGGTGGCGGTCGGCGCCGGTCGTCGCCGACGAGCTCGTGGTCGACGTGGCCGCGTACGGCAGCCCGGCCTCGGTCGGCGGTGGCGGCGTGCGCAGCAGCCACCAGCCGCCGGCGCCCACCGCGAGCACGGCCACCGCGGCGGTCACGATGCGGCCGCCTCCGACCCAGTGCACCCACGGCCGCACCCGAGCGATCAGAACGTCAGCGTGACGGCGGGGACCCGGGCGGAACGGCGGGTCGACAGGCGGCGGCGGATCGGGACGACCCGGATCCTGGTTGACGTCGAAGGACACGACATCCTCCTCGCATCGGGCGCGCCGAGCACGCGCGCGTTCACAGCGGGGGATGTCGGTGCGTCAGGACCCTATCGGGCGTCAGAACAACTGCGCCGTCAGGCGGCGCCGGTACTCGGCCGTGCGCGGGTCGTCGGGACCCATCAGCTCGAGGATGTCGACGAACTCCTGGCGGGCGTCGTCGTCGTCCTTCACCCGGTCGAGCAGCCCGGTGAGGGTGGCGTCGTAGTCGTCGGTCGGGGCGGTTGCCGAGGCGCGCCGCGGCCGCCACCTTGCGGGTCCGCTCGGTCTCGGGGATCCGCTCGAGCAGCTCGAGCGCCTGCTCGCCGTCGCCCTCGGCGACGAGCAGCTCGGCGAGGGCGACGATGGCGTCCTCGTTGCCCGGCTCGAGGTCGAGCGCCCGGCGCAGGCTCTCCTCGTCGCCGGCGGCGACGAGCTGGGAGATCTCGGTCTCCGCCTCGGTCGGCAGCAGGCCGGTGACGAAGCGCTCGACCTCGTGCTCGGGATAGGCGCCGATGAACCCGTCGACCACCTGACCGTCGCGCATCGCGTAGACGGCGGGGATCGACTGGACGCGGAACGCCTGGCTGATCGCCGGGTTCTCGTCGACGTTCACCTTCACCAGCACCACCTTGCCGTCGGTGGCGTCGACCACCTTCTCGATGGTCGGCCCGAGCGTGCGGCACGGTCCGCACCACGGCGCCCAGAGGTCGACGACGACCGGGACCGACTTCGACCGCTCGACGACGTCGGTCTCGAACGTGGCGTCGGTGACATCGGTGTAGGCCATGCACCTCACGCTACGGTCGACCCGAGGGTTTGCCGCACCCCTCCCGAGCGGCGAAACCCTCCGATGTACCCTCCGGTGGATGATCACGGCACCGCCAGGGATCGACGTCGACGCGGTCACCGCGTGGCTCGCCGCCAACGTCGACGGCGCCGAGCCGCCGTTCACGTTCGACGTCATCGCCGGCGGCCACTCCAACCTCACGTTCCGCGTCACCGGACGGCGACGGCTCCGCCTTCGTGCTCCGCCGCCCGCCGCTCGGCCACGTGCTCGCCAGCGCCCACGACATGGGTCGCGAGCACCGGATCATCGCCGGGCTGCAGGACAGCGCGGTGCCGGTACCGCCGTCGCTCGGCTACTGCGACGACCCGCCGTCAACGGCGTGCCGTTCTACGTGATGGGGTTCGTCGAGGGGCACGTCGTCCGCGATCGGGCGCTCGCCGAGGCCGCGCTCGACGCCAGCGGCTCGGGCCAACGCGAGCCGCTCGATCGTCGACACGATGGCCGCGATCCACGCCGTGGACCTCGACGCCGCCGGGCTGTCCGACCTCGGCCGTCACGAGGGCTACATCGCCCGCCAGCTCAAGCGGTGGTACGGCCAGTGGGACCAGCAGAAGACACGCGACCTCCCGCTGGTCGAGGAGGTCCACGACGCCCTCGCCGCCCGGATCCCCGAGCAGGGACCGGCGACGATCGTCCACGGCGACTACCGCCTCGACAACTCGATCGTGTCCGACGCCGGCGACGTCGTCGCCGTGCTCGACTGGGAGATCTGCACGCTCGGCGACCCGCTCGCCGACATCGGCCTGCTCCACGTCTACTGGACCGGCCCGGACGACGAGCCGAGCGCGTGGGGCGAGGGGCGAGCGGGGCCACGACCGCCGACGGGTTCTGGAACCGGAGCCAGCTCGCGCCGCGCTACGCCGAGGTGTCCGGGCGGGACCTGTCCGAGCTCGACTTCTACGTCGCCTTCGGCTTCTGGAAGCTCGCCTGCATCGTCGAGGGCGTGTACGCGCGGTACCTCGGCGGCGCGCTCGGCGACCGCGACCCGGCCGAGCTGGCGCCGTTCGCCGCCCAGGTCGACGGCGGCGATCACCAAGGCCGCCGAGCACCTGGAGCGGCTCGTAAGCGATGCCCGACCACTGGTTCGTCGCCGAGGTCCCCGACCTTCGACGAGCCGGTGCTCATCGTCATGCTCTCGGGCTGGATCGATGCCAGCGGCGCCGCCGCGGCGGCGATGGGTGCGCTCGAGACGGAGTGCGGCGCGACGGCCGTTGGTCGTGTTCGACGACGACGTGTTCATCGACTACCGGGCCCGCCGGCCGCTGCTCGAGCTGCGCAACGGCGTCAACACCGGGCTCGTGTGGCTGACGCCGCAGCTGCAGGTCGGCCGGGACCCGCACGGCCACGACGTGCTGCTGCTCAGCGGTCCGGAGCCGGACATGGCGTGGCACCGCTTCACCGCCGCCGATCGGCGAGCTCGCCGGCGAGCTCGGCGTGGCCCGGATGGTCGCCCTCGGCGCCTACCCGTTCGCCGCGCCCCACACCCGACCGCCGCGGCTGTCGGCGACGTCGCCGTCGCGCCGACGTGCTCGCCGAGCTGCCCTTCCGGCTCAGCTCGGTCGACGTGCCCGCCGGGATGTCGGCCGCGCTCGAGCAGCGCGCTGCACGAGCGGGGCATCCCGACCCTGGGCATCTGGGCCCAGGTGCCCCACTACGTCGCCTCGATGTCGTACCCGGCGGCGTCGGTGGCCCTGCTGGAGGGTCTGGCGACGGCGACCGGGATCACCGATCGCCGCCGACGAGCTGCGCGCGCGAGGCCGACGCTGCAGCGGCAGCGCATCGACCAGCTGGTCGAGGCGAACGACGAGCACCAGGCGATGGTCGACCCAGTTCGAGCGGATGTACGACGCCGCCGAGGAGGCCGCCGACGCACCGGACGCCACCCGCCGACGGCGGGCTCGAGATGCGCTCGGGCGACGAGCTCGCCGCCGAGGTCGAGCGCTTCCTCCGCGAGCAGGGCAAGAGCTGAATCTGGGTCACCGTTCGCGCCGTATGCGGCGTGCGTCGGTGACACAAACGCCGCGCGCTCTAGGTTGTCCCACCATGAAGGTCGACGGATCGATCACCACGAACCTCGCCCGGGCCGGCGCCCAGGCGGCCGAGCTGGAGAAGGCCGGCTACTCCGGGGCCTGGACGGCGGAGACCAGCCACGACCCGTTCCTGCCGCTGGTGCTGGCGGCCGAGCAGACCGGTGAGATCGAGCTCGGGACGTCGATCGCCGTCGCCTTCGCCCGGAACCCGATGACGCCTGGCCAACCTGGCGTGGGACCTGCAGAGCTACTCGGCGGCCGGTTCATCCTCGGCCTGGGCAGCCAGATCAAGCCGCACATCACCAAGCGGTTCTCGATGCCGTGGAGCCAGCCGGCCGCCCGCATGCGCGAGCTGGTCCTCGCCGTCCGGGCGATCTGGGACGCCTGGCTCACCGGGGATCGCCTCGAGTTCCGCGGTGAGTTCTACACCCACACCCTGATGACGCCGTTCTTCGCCCCGGACCGGGCCGAGCTGGACGGGTTCGGGGTGCCGAGGATCTTCCTCGCCGGAGTCGGCGCGCGGATGACCGAGGTCGCCGGTGAGGTCGCCGACGGCTTCCTCTGCCACGGGTTCACCACCGAGAAGTACCTCCGCGAGGTGACCATCCCGGCGCTGGAGCGGGGCCGGGCGGCCGCCGGCAAGACGATGGAGGGGTTCGAGATCGCCGGGCCGAGCTTCGTGGTCACCGGCACCGACGACGAAGGAGCGGGCCGCGGCGGCGCGGCGACCCGCCAGCAGATCGCGTTCTACGGATCGACCCCGGCCTACCGGGGCGTGCTCGACGCCCACGGCTGGGGCGGGCTGCAGGACGAGCTCAACGCCCTGTCGAAGCAGGGCCGCTGGACGGAGATGGGCGAGCTGATCGACGACGAGATCCTGCAGACGTTCGCCGTCGTCGGCGAGCCCGAAGCGATCGCGCCCGAGCTGCGCCGCCGCTACGGCGACGTGATCTCCCGCATCTCGTTCTACGCGCCGTACCGCACGCGACCCCGAGCGCTGGCAGGCCGTCCTCGACGACCTCAAGGCGAGCTGATCGCGCCGCCCAACCAGCTGACGACGTTGGCGCCGAGGGCGTCATCGGCGTAACCGCCCTCCTGGAGCACGACGAGCGGGCGGCCGAGGGCGGCGACCGCCTGCCCGCACCGCCCGAAGCCCTCGGTGGACACGGCCAGGTCGCACATCGGGTCCCCGGCGTACGTGTCGACACCGAGCGACACGACGACGACAGCCGGGTCGAACGCGTCGACCGTCGCCAGCGCCCGATCGAGCGCGGCCAGGTAGGCGTCGTCGTCGGTGCCGACCGGCAGCGGGAGGTTGCACGTCGACCCCGTCCCTCGACCGGCGCCCGTCTCGTCGGCGAACCCGGTGTGGTACGGGTACGCCCGCGCCGGGTCGCCGTGCAGCGACACGAACGCGACGTCACCGCGGTCGTAGAAGATCTGCTGGGTGCCGTTGCCGTGGTGGTAGTCGACGTCGAGCACGGCGACCCGCGAACCGGTCGCGGCGACGACGTGGGCGGCGGCGATCGCCGCGTTGTTGAAGAAGCAGTAGCCGCCGTACAGCGAGCGGGTGGCGTGATGCCCGGGTGGACGGCACAGCCCGTAGGCGACCCGCTCGCCGACCAGCACGGCGTCGGCGGCGGCGAGCGCGCAGTCCACCGCCGAGCGGGCAGCTTCGTACGCACCGGCTGTCAGGGGTGTAGTCGTCTCGAAGCTCCACCAGCCCAGGCGAGCGGCGACGGTCGAGGGCTCGCCCCGGCCTTCGCCCATGCCCGCCCGCAGACCGGGGAGGGCGAACACGTCGGGGACGACGTCGTGGCTCGGATGGACCTCGCGCTGGTAGTCCTCCCACGCCGAGGCGAGGAACCGGACGAGGCCCGGATCGTGCACGGCCTCGATCGGCGCTGGGCCCCGAGCCGGAGGGTCCTCGATCAGGAATCGCTCGTCGGCCGCCAACGCGGCACGGATCGCCTCGGCCCGGCCCGGGTGTTCGAACGGCGGCTGCAGACGCGACGCCTCGATCTCGTGCTCGGGATCGTGGAGCCGATGGCGATCCGATGCGAATGACCTTCACGCCCGCTTGCTCACGCCAGTGCGAGCTCCTCGTCGAGGTACTGCTCGCGGCACTTGGCCCGCTGCAGCTTCCCCGACGACGTCTTCGGAAGCGTGCTCGGCTGCACCAGCATCACGTCGCGCGGAGGCAGCCCGCACACCTCGAGGGTGCGGTGGTGGATCGCGGCGCGGATCGCGTCGAGCTGCACTCGATCCTCGCCCCGCACCTCGGCCACGACGACGACACTCTCCTTGCCCTTGTAGCCGCTCATCCCGAAGGCGATCACGTTGCCCGCTCGGACGCCGTCGAGGGCGCCGACGGCCCGCTCGATGTCCTCGGGGAAGACGTTGCGCCCGCCGACGATGATGACGTCCTTGATCCGCCCGCACAGCACGAGCTCGCCGTCGAGCTGGTAGGCCGAGGTCGCCGGTGCGCAGCCACTCGTCGTGGAACAGGTCGGCGGTGGCGTCGGGCCGCTTGTAGTACCCGGGCGTCACCGACGTGCCTCGGATGACCAGCTCGCCGACATGGCGATCCGGCAGCTCCTCGAACGTCTCCGGGTCGACGATGCGCAGCTCGAGCCCGGGCAGGGCGGTGCCGAGCAGCGGGAGCCGACGCGCCGTCAGCTGATACTCGTCGGGGTCGTCGACCTCGATCGGCTTGGCCACCCGATCACGCTCGAGCACGACCCGGTCGACGGTGTCGCACACCAATCCCCGATGCCGCGGCGGCATCGACGCGCCGATGGCCACCTCGGCCATCCCGAACGCCGGGAACACGCCGCCGGGTTTGAAGCCGAACGGCTCGGCGGCGGAGGCGAAGGCCTCGACGGCGTCCGGATCGACGGGCTCGGCGCCGTTGAGGGCCAGGGTGAGCGACGACAGGTCGAGGTCGCGCATCCGCCCGAGCGCCCGGGTGGCGAGCACCCACGCGAAGTTCGGGCCGGCCGTGGCCGTACCCCGCCAGTCCGAGATCCACTGCATCCAGTTGCCCGGGTGGGCCAGGAAGTCCTGCGGGGCAGCTTGCACGAGGTCGACGCCCTTCGTCATCGGGATGGCGAGGAACCCGACCAGCCCCATGTCGTGGTACAGCGGCAGCCACGACAGCATCACCTCGCCCGGCGCGAGCCCGGCCGCCTCGAGACAGGCGTCGATGTTCGCCGAGAGCACCCGGTCGGGGATCATCACGCCCTTCGGTTCGCTCGTCGAGCCGCTCGTGTACTGCAGGATCACGAGGCGCTCGGGATCGGGTGGAGGCACCTCGAGCGCGTCGCCGCCGGGTACGCCCGGCGCGCCAGGCAGCACGCTGCCGAGCGGTGCGATCGGCGGGTCACCAGGCTGGGGCGTGTAGAACGACGCGAGGAGGTCGTCGATCAGCACGAGCTTGGCGTCGCCGTGGCGGATCCTGGCCCGGGTCGTGTCGATGAACTCCTCCAGCGAGCCCATCCGCATCGGCAACGGCAGCACCATCGAGGTGATGCCCGCCGTCCAGCACCCGCGCACGACCGTGATGAGGGCGCGGCTGGTCGGGACCGAGGATCGCCACGTGGTCGCCGGGGGCGATGCCCCGGGCCTGCAGGGCGGCGCCGACGGCACGTGCTTCGTCGTGGACCTGGCGCCACGGCACGAACTCGGGCCGGCCGTCGGACGTCACGGACGAACCGACGAAGCGCACCCCGGTCGGCGCATCGGCGGCCAGCTCGAGACGCTCGATCGTCGACGCGGGACCTCTCATACTGTGGTCAACCTAGTGCCGGGCCGATCCGAGAAGGTTGCTCCTGGTCGCGGGCCTTAGGCTGGAGAGTCCACTATGGCGCCCGACCAAGACGTGACGACCGAACCGACGCCGACCGCTCCCGCGGCCTCCGACGACGTCCCTCCGCACCGCTACACCGCCGCCCTCGCCCAGGACATCGAGCTCCGCTGGCAGGACCTCTGGGACGCCAACCGCACGTTCGAGGCGCCCAACCCGGCCGGCCCACTGGCCGATCCCGATGCCGTGGCCGCCAAGGGTCCGAAGCTGTTCGTGCTCGACATGTTCCCGTACCCATCGGGGGCCGGCCTCCACGTCGGCCACCCGCTGGGCTTCACCGGCACCGACGTCTACGTCCGCTACCAGCGGATGAACGGGCGCAACGTGCTGTACTCGATGGGCTTCGACGCCTTCGGGCTGCCCGCCGAGCAGTACGCCGTGCAGACCGGCCAGCACCCCGCGATCACCACCGCCGCGAACGTCGCGACCTACCGCCGGCAGCTCCGCCGCCTCGGGCTGAGCCACGACCGCCGCCGTTCGGTCGAGACCACCGACCCCGGGTACTACCGCTGGACGCAGTGGATCTTCGCCCGGATCTTCGACTCGTGGTACGACCCCGACGCCCCCCGCCCCGACGGCGGGATCGGGCGCGCCCGCCCGATCGCCGAGCTGCGCGCCGAGTTCGACGCCGGCACCCGAACACTCGACGACGGACGGCGCTGGCGTGACCTGAGTCCCGGCGAGCAGGCCGACGTGATCGACGCTGAGCGGCTGGCCTACGTCGCCGAGGCTCCGGTCAACTGGTGTCCCGGCCTGGGCACGGTGATCGCCAACGAGGAGGTCACCGCCGACGGCCGCAGCGACCGCGGCAACTACCCGGTCTTCAAGCGCAACATGCGGCAGTGGATGATGCGCATCACGGCCTACGCCGAGCGGCTGCTCGACGATCTCGACCGCCTCGACTGGACCGACTCACTGAAGACGATGCAGCGCAACTGGATCGGCCGCTCGACCGGGGCGTGGGTCGACTTCCAGACCGAGCACGGGCCGATCACCGTGTTCACGACGCGTCCGGACACCCTGTTCGGGGCGACGTTCATGGTGCTCGCGCCGGAGCACCCGCTCGTCGCCGACCTCACCACGTCCGAGCACGCCCCGACCGTCGCCGAGTACAAACGGCAGGCCGAGTCGCGCAAGGACGTCGACCGGCAGGACGAGAACCGAGCCAAGACCGGCGTGTTCACCGGCTCGTACGCCACCAACCCGGTGACCGGCCAGGACATCCCGATCTGGGTCGCCGACTACGTCCTGATGGGCTACGGCACCGGGGCGATCATGGCCGTCCCGTGCGGCGACCAGCGCGACTTCGAGTTCGCCAGCGGGTTCGGTCTCGACATCCCGGCGATCCAGCGCCCGCCGGACGAGTGGTTCGCCGCCCAGGGGGTCGAGCCCACGCTCGACACGTCCCGCTGGCGCGAGGCGTTCATCGGCGACGCCCCGTACGTCAACTCGAACCACGGCGGCTTGGATCTCGACGGCCTCGACAACGTCGAGGAGGCGATCGCCGCCACCAACGCCTGGCTGGAGCGACACGGCCACGGCGAGGGAGCGGTGACGTACAAGCTGCGCGACTGGCTGTTCAGCCGCCAGCGCTACTGGGGGGAGCCGTTCCCGATCGTCCACGACGTCGACGGTCGCCCCCACCTGCTGCCCGACGACCAGCTGCCCGTCGAGCTGCCCGAGACCGACAGCTTCTCGCCGCGCACGTTCGATCCCGACGACGAGTTCTCCGACCCGGAGAGCCCGCTCGACCGGCTGACCGACTGGGTCGAGGTGACGATGGACCTCGGCGACGGCCCGCAGCCCTACCGCCGCGACACCAACGTCATGCCGCAGTGGGCGGGCTCGTGCTGGTACGAGCTGCGCTACCTCGACCCGACGAACGAGAACACGTTCGTCGATCCCGAGGTCGAGCGCTACTGGATGGGGCCGCAGACCGACGTGCGCCCCGACCACCCCGGCGGCGTCGACCTCTACGTCGGCGGCGTCGAGCACGCGCGTGCTCCACCTGCTGTACGCCCGGTTCTGGCACAAGGTGCTGTACGACCTGGGCTACGTGTCGTCCGCCGAGCCCTACGCCCGGCTGTTCAACCAGGGGTACATCCTCGCCGCGGCGTACACCGACGAGCGGGGCATGTACGTCGACGCGGCCCGGGTCGTGGCCGAGCCCGACGGCACGTTCACGTTCGACGGCCGGCCCGTCGACCGCGAGTGGGGAGCGATGGGCAAGAGCCTGAAGAACTTCATCGCCCCCGACGAGCTGTGCGAGCTGTACGGCGCCGACACGTTCCGCCTGCACCTGATGGCCACGGGTCCGCTCGACGCGTCGCGCCCGTGGGAGACGCGTGACGTCGTCGGCATGCACCGGTTCCTGCAACGGCTGTGGCGCAACCTGATCGACGAGGAGACCGGCGAGCCCGCCGTCAGCGACGCACCCGCCGACGACGACACCCGTCGCCAGCTGCACCGCACGATCGACTTCGTGCGCACCGAGATCGAGGACCTCCGCTTCAACACCGCGATCGCCAAGCTGATCGAGCTCAACAACCACCTGACCAAGACCGGCGGTCACCCCGCGCGAGGTCGCCGAGCCGCTGGTGCTGATGCTCGCCCCGTTCGCTCCCCACATCGGCGAGGAGCTGTGGCACCGGCTCGGCCACGACGAGCACCGTCACCTACGTCCCGTTCCCCGAAGCGGATCCCGCCCTGCTCGTCGACGAGACGGTCGAGTACCCGGTGCAGGTGAACGGCAAGCTGCGTGGGCACGTCACCGTCCCCGTCGACGCCCCCGCCGCCGAGGTCGAAGCGGCCGCGCTCGCCGAGCCCCGCGTCGCCGCCGCCGTCGGCGACGCGACCCCGAAGAAGGTCATCGTCGTCCCCGGCCGCATGGTCAACGTCGTCATCTGACCAGTCGCAGCGTTCCCGGCCACACCGTCATTGCGTTCCCCGGCCGGACCGCGTGAGCCGCTTCGCTGGCGCCTCGCATCGCAATCGCCGCTCGCTCGCTGGCGCTCGCTCGCTCGCATTGCGCGAGGTCGCCGTCCCGGCTCATGAGACACGCGAGACTGGCGCCATGGTGCTGAGCTCGGAGGAGGCTCGGGTGCTCGCCTGCCTCATCGAGAAGGAGGCGACGGTCCCCGACAGCTACCCGCTGACGTTGAACTCGCTGCGGCTCGCCTGCAACCAGTCGACCAACCGTGACCCGGTCGTGGCGTACGACGATCGCACCGTCGAGGCCGCCCTGCTGTCGCTCAAGTCGATGGGGTTGGTGCGCTTCGTCCACCCGTCCCACGGAGGGCGGACGATCCGCTACCGGCACGTGGCCGGCGAGCGGTGGCACCTCTCGGGGTCCGAGCTCGCGGTGCTGGCGGTGCTCGTGTTGCGCGGCCCCCAGACCGTCGGTGAGGTGCGCACCCGGACCGAACGTCAACTGACGAACGACGAGGCGCGATGCCGTCGAGGAGATCCTCGACACCCTCGCCGCGCGGAGCCCTGAAGCCGTTCGCGGTGCGGCTCGAGCGGCGGCCCGGCGAGCGCGACCACCGCTGGGCCCACCTGCTGTCCGGATTCGTCGCCGCTCGCCTGGACTCGATGGCCTCCGGCCGCTGAGCCGGGCTGACCGACGAGTCCGCGCCGGCCGACGGCCGGCGCGCCGGCGGCGCTGAACGCCGACCTGGCCCGCGACGTCGCCGAGCTCTGGCTGCGGGTGGAACGGCTGGAGCGGAAGCTCGGCCTCGCCGAGGACCTCAACTCCCCGGCGCGGTAGAGCCGTCCTGCTCCTGATCGGCCTCGACGAGGTCGAGGGCGAGGCTGTTCATGCAGTAGCGCATCCCGGTCGGCTGCGGCCCGTCGGGGAACACGTGCCCGAGATGCGAGCCGCAGCGGCGGCAGCGCACCTCGGTGCGCACCATGCCGAGGCTGCGGTCGTCGACGAGCTCGACGGCGTCGGCGACCGTGGGCTCGTAGAAGCTCGGCCACCCGCTGCCCGACTCGAACTTGGTCGAGGAGTCGAACAGCTCGGCGCCGCACGCCGCGCACGTGTAGGTGCCGTCGGCATGACTGTCGACGTACTCGCCGCTCCACGGCCGTTCGGTCCCCGCCTCCCGCAGGACGTGGTACCGCTCAGGGGTCAGCAGCTCCCGCCACTCGGTCTCGGTGCGCTCGATCTCCGGCATGGAGCCACGGTACCGCGGTGCTCAACGCTGCGCCCACGGGTCGGGCCCGGGATCGCCGCCACCCGCGGCGAGCGCCAGACGCCCGAGGAAGTGCCCCCACCCGACGCCATGGTCCGGTCGCTCCTCCGGCGGGAGGTCACGGTGGACCAGCTCGACAACGGTGGCGTCACCGTCGCGGTGGAGGCTGATCTCGACGGTCGTGGATCCCGGCGGCGCCGGGTCGGTGAGGTACGGGAACAGGTCCGCCGTCGAGGAATTCCCGCACGCTGGTAATCGCTTCCGGGCGGATCGCGTAGAGCCGGCGGGTGCCTTCCCGTCGCTCGCGCAACACCCCCGCGTCCTTGAGCACCCGCAGGTGTCGGGACACGCCTGCATAAATGATCAGGCGCGAGAGGCCAGAAAATCCCAGCCATGGAGTTCTGCTAGACAGAATGCGTGCAGCCGCCGCTCAGCGTCGCTCCGCGGTACCCGATCGCCTCGGTGGACAACGCCCTGCGGCTGCTGTTGATGCTCCGCGAACGGCCGTCGATCCGTCTCTCCGAGGCGGCGGAGGAGATCAGGGTCGCCAACTCGACCGCCCACCGGCTGCTGGCAATGCTCGCCCACCGCGGCTTCGTCCGCCAGGACCGTGACCGCGCGTACCGCGCCGGGCCGGCCCTGCTCGACGTCGGTCTCGCCGCCGTCCGCCATTTGGATGTACCGCGCGATCTGCCGCCCACTGCTCGACGAGCTCTCCGCGGCGACCGGCGAGACGGTCCACTGCGGGGTGCTCGAGGCGGCCACGATCCGCTACGTCGACGCCGTCGAGAGCACCCGTGTGCTCCGGGTCGCCGGGCGCACCGGAATGGCGCTGCCGGCGCACTGCTCGGCGGCCGGCAAAGCGCTCCTCGCCCGGCTCGACACCGGACGAGTTGCGCCGCCGCTATCCCGACTCGCCACTGCAGACCGTCACCGATCGCTCGATCGGCACATACTCGGCCCTCGCCCGGGCGCTCGGCCGGGTCCGCCGGACCGGCTACGCCATCAATCGCAGCGAGAGCGAAGACGGCGTCGCGGCCGTTGCCGTCGCCGTCGACGACGAGCTCGGTCGCCCGCTCGCCGCGGTCAGCTGCGCGGCCCCGAGTCGCCCGGATGGGAGGCGCGCGTCTCGCCGAGATCGGTGCGCTGATGACGACGATGGTGAGTCCCCGATGACTGCCGAGCTGCGCCGTCGGGTCGCCGTCGCCTGCCGCATCCTCGCCCACGCCGGCCTCGCCGAGGACATCCTCGGGCACGTCAGTGTGCGAGTCGACGACGACACGATCCTCGTCCGGGCTCGCGGTCCCGCCGAGGCGGGCCTGTTGTTCTCGAGCCCCGAGGACGTCATCGCCTGCTCGCTCACGACCGGCGAGTCGATCGCCGCCGACCACGCACCGCCGAACGAGCTCCCGATCCACCTCGCCTGCTACCGCGCTCGCGGCGCCGCCGCCGGCGCGGTCGTCCACGTCCACCCGCCATGGGTGATCGCCGCCGACCTGGCGGGGATCCCGCTCGTCCCGATCGTCGGCGCCTACAACATCCCGGCGGCACGCCTCGCCGCCGACGGCATCGCCACCTACCCACGCGGCGTACTGATCAACACCGACGAGCTGGGGCGGGAGATGGCGGAGGCGATGGACGACCGGCCGGTGTGCGTGCTGCGCGGGCACGGGGTGACGGCCGTCGGCGAGACGCTGGAGCAGGCCGTGGCCCGCACGCTGGCGGTCGACGCCCTCGCCCGGATGGCCTGTCGCGTGGCCTCGCTCGGCGCCGACGTGCACCCGCTGGCGTCGGACGATCTGGCGCAGCTGCCCGACCTCGGTACCGGGTTCAACGACGAGCAGCTCTGGCGCCACCACGAGCAGCGGCTGCGCCACGCCGGCGCTCGGCCTCGAAGGAGGTGCCCGATGAACACCGAGGCGATCATCGACGACGTCGTCGGCGAGATCCGCAACGGGGATGATCCCCGCCTACGTCTACAGCGATCCCGACGTGTTCGAGCTCGAGCGCGAGCGCCTGTTCGGGTCGGCGTGGGTCTTCCTCGCCCATGAGTCCGAGGTGCCCGACCCCGGCGACTACGTCGTGCGCCGGGTGCTCGACGACTCGTTCATCGTGATCCGGGACGAGCGCGGCCGGGTGCGGGTCCACTTCAACATGTGCCTGCACCGCGGGATGCAGGTGTGCCGCGCCGAGGTCGGCAACGCCTCCCACTTCCGCTGCTCGTACCACGGCTGGTCGTACCGCAACGACGGCGCGCTCGCCGGGCTGCCGTTCCACCAGGACGCCTACGGCGGCGACGACGGCCTCGTACGGGCGGACCAGCACCTCCTGCCTCCGCCCCGCGTCGACACCGTGGACGGGATGATCTTCGTCAGCCTCGCCGACGACGGCCCGGCGCTGCGGCGAGCACATCGGCGACTTCGCGTTCTACCTCGGCCTGTACACGCACCAGAGCCCCGAAGGGCTCGAACTCCGCGGGCCACAACGGTGGCGGGTGAAGGCGAACTGGAAGATCGGGTGCGAGAACTTCGTCGGCGACATGTACCACACGCCGCACACCCACCGCAGCGTCGTCGACGTCGGCCTGTTCCGCGAGCCGAAGGCGAACAAGCGCAAGGAGGGCGTGCTCTACTTCGCCGGCACGGGCGGCGGCACGACCTACAAGCTGCCGCCTGGCGACTTCCGGTACCGGATGCGCTACGTCGGCTATCCGGACGAGATGATCGACCGGGCCGCGGCGACGTGGTCGGCCGAGCAGGTGGCGATGGTCGCCACCGACGGGTTCATGGTGTCGGCGGCGACGCTGTTCCCGAACCTCAGCTTCGTCCACAACTGGCCGCAGGTCGACGCCGGCGGCACCGTCGTCCCGTTCATCTCGATCCGCCAGTGGCAGCCGGTGTCGCCGACGGAGACCGAGGTGCTGTCGTGGTTCGCCGTCGACCGCAACGCGCCCGAACAGTTCAAGGCCGACTCGTACCGCGCCTACCTGATGTGCTTCGGATCGTCCGGGATGTTCGAGCAGGACGACGTCGAGAACTGGGTCTCGATCACCAAGGTCTCTCGCGGGGCGATGGCGCGCCGGCTGCGGCTCAACAGCCGGATGGGTCTCACCTCCGGCGACGAGGCGATCAATCAACGCCTCGACGACTTCTCCGGCCCGGGCTCGGCCCGGGTCGGCTACAGCGAGTTCAACCAGCGCAACTGGCTGACCCTGTGGTCGAGTCACCTCGGTGGCGGGCCGAGTGCGAAGCCATCCATCCGCTGGGGGCACGGCGGTGACCGGCTACGCGCCGTCGTTGCCGTTCGACGACCCCCGCCACCTCGCCGCGCACCGGTTCCTCGTCGAGGAGGCGGCGATCCTCGATGGGCGCGACTGGGCGCGCTGGCTCGACCTGCTGACCGACGACGTCCGCTACGTGATGCCGGTCCGGGTGACGACGGTGGTCGACGCCGGATACGACGCGCGAGCCGACATGGCGCACTTCGACGAGGACCGGTACGCGCTCGGCCAAACGGGTCGATCGCCTGCTCACCGAGTACGCCTGGACCGAGGACCCGCCGTCACGCACCCGGCACCTCGTCACCAACGTCCGGACGTTCGCCGGCGACCACGACGACGAGGTGCTGCGGTCGAGTCGACGGTCTTGTTGTTCCGCAGCCGGGGCGACGACCGCGAGCCGGAGTACGTGTGCGCCAGCCGGCGCGACGTCCTGCGCTCGGCCGGTGAGCGGCACCTGCTCGCGTCGCGCGAGATCACCGTCGACGAGGCGGTGCTGCGCACCCAGAACCTGGCGATCTTCCTGTGAGGAGGTGAGGACGATGGACGAGCCGATCGAGATCGTCAACGAGTTCGCCAGCGTCGTCGTACGGCGGGTCGAGACGCGCAACGGGGTGCGCCTCCGGATCGAGTCGCCCCGACTGCAGCGGGCGATCGACCTCGATCCGCTGGAGCTGGAGAGCCTCACGTGGCAGTCCCACGACGTGTTCAGCGGATTCCTGGCCCACCCGTTCGGCCCGGAGGAAGGCGCCATGACCTCATGGCGTTCCCCGGCCACGCACATACGCCTGCGCAGCGGCTGGTCACTCGCTCGCTGGCGCTCGCTCGCTCGCATCGAAGCGACGGAGGCTGCATGACCCTCACCGGGAAGCGGGCGCTGGTCATCGGAGCCGGGTCCGGCATCGGGCGGGCGGTGCACGACGCCTTCGTCGAGAACGGCGCCTTCGTCGCAGTGCTCGAACGGGACGCGGCGAAGGCCGACGAGCTACGCCGAGGCAGCCCGGACACCACGATCGTCACCGGCGACGCGACGGTCCCCGCGGACAACGAGGCGGCCGTCGACGCCGCGGTGGCCGCACTCGGCGGCCTCGACGTGCTCGTCAACTGCGTCGGGATCTTCGACTTCTACCGCGGCGTGCGCGAGCTCGACGGGGCCGACGCTGCTGCCCGCCTTCGACGAGCTGTTCCGCGTCAACGTCGCCAGCCCAGCTGCTCGGGCGTCCACGCTGCCCTCGGTCCGCTCACCCAGTCCCGCGGCAGCGTCGTGCTCACGTCGTCGACGTCCGGCTTCCACCCGGGGCGAGGTGGGGTGCTCTACGTCGCCAGCAAGTTCGCCGTGCGCGGGCTCGTCGTCGCCCTCGCCCACGAGCTCGCCCCCGACGTGCGGGTGAACGGCGTCGCTCCGGGCGGCACCGTCGGCACCGACCTCCGCGGCCCGGCCGCGCTCGGCCTCGACGAGCAGTCCCTCGGCGCCCGACCGGGTCGCGAGGACGAGCTCAAGTCGCGGACGCCGCTCGCGGTCGCGCTGACGCCGGCCGATCACGCCCAGAGCTACGTCTTCCTCGCCTCCGACGGCGCCCGCGGCATCACCGGCACGTTCCTGCACCCCGACGGCGGCATCGACGTCCGGGGCTGAGGCGCGGACAGGCGTCGACGCGGTAGCGTCCGCCCATGGCTGACCCGACCTCATCCACCGCCGCCGGCCCGACGGGCGTGCACCACGTGGCCTACGCCTGCCGCGACCTCGAGGCGACGCACCACTTCTACGAGGACCTGATGGGCTTCAAGCTCGTCCACACCGAGGTCGAGACGTTCGAGAACGGCGGCTTCTTCCGCCACACGTTCTACGACCTCGGCGACGGCACGTGCATCGCCTTCTTCGACGTCCACAACGTCGGCGAGAAGGAGGGCTGGAGCACCGCGATCTCCAAGGGCAACGGGCTGCCGGTGTGGGTCAACCACATCGCCTTCAAGGCCGACGAGGCCAGGCAGCAGGCGGTGCGCGCCCGCATGGACGCCGAAGGGATCGAGCCGCTGATGGAGGTCGACCACGGCTGGTGCCACTCGCTCTACTACCTCGACCCCAACGGGATCATGGTCGAGTTCTGCCGCGACACGCCCGGCTTCGAGCCCGACCCCGAGGGAGCCCGCAAGCTCTTCACGGCCACCGACCGCCACGCCGCCGAGAAGAAGATCACCGCCGGACCGGCGCCGCCGGTGACGGACGCCGTCGAGCGCGTCTTCGTCGGGCTGCCGTCGCCGGTCATCGGCCGCGCCGGTGCGGGCGGCCATCCGTGCCAGGGCGTCTACCACATCCCGGCCGAAGCGCGGCCGACCACGGCGTTCATCGCCACCCACTACAACGTCGACTTCTCCGAGCACTACCTCGCCGAGTACCTCGCCGCCCGCGGCTACGGCTTCCTCGGGTGGAACACCCGCTTCCGCGGCGCCGAGGCGTACTTCCTGCTCGACCACGCGCTCGCCGAGATCGCCGTCGGGGTGCAGTGGTTGCGCGACCAGGGCGTCGAGCGGGTGGTGCTGCTCGGCAACTCCGGCGGCGGCTCGCTGATGAGCGCCTACCACTCCCAAGGCGTCGAGCCCAACATCCGGCCCGCCCGCGGGCGCACGGTCGTCGAGGCCGCGCTCGACGCTGCCGGCCGCCGACCTGTTCGTCTTCGTCGCCGCCCATCCCGGGCCGCCCGGAGATCCTCACCGACTGGATGGACCCGTCGGTCACCGACGAGGCCGACATCACGTCGGTCGACCCGGCGCTCGACCCGTTCGATCCGGCGAACGGACCGCCGTACGACGCCGAGTTCGTCGCCCGCTACCGGGAGGCCCAGCGCGCCCGCAACGCCCGGATCACGGCGTGGTGCCACGCCGAGCTCGACCGGCTCGAGCGGCACGGGTTGAACGACCGGCTGTTCACGATGGCGCGGACGTGGGCCGACCTACGGATGATCGACGGCGCCCTCGACCCGTCGGATCGCCGCACGCCGTGGTGCTATCTCGGCGATCCGAAGCGGGCGAACTCGGGAGCGTTCGGCATCGGCGCGGTCAGCACGTGCCGGACCTGGCTCAACATGTGGAGCCTCACGGACTCCGACTGCGGGGCGGCGCCACACCTCGCCCGCCTCGACGTGCCGACACTGCTCGTGCAGCCGTCGGCCGACAACGGCGTCTTCCCGTCGCAGGCGCAGGAGATCTTCGACGGCATCGCGGCCAAGGACAAGCAGTTCGAGACGATCGACGGTGACCACTACTTCCAGCAGCCGGAGGGGGCACGCGACGTCGTCGCCGACCTCATCGCGGCGTGGGTCGGCGAGCGGACCTGATGGCTGACCCGCTCGAGGTCGCCGACCGCCTGTTCGCCGCCATCGAGGCCGGCGACATCGACGCCGTGCGCGAGCTCTACCACCCGGATGTCGAGGTCTGGCACAACACCGACGGACTCGCCCAGTCGCGGGACGCCAACCTGGCCACGTTGGCATGGGTCACCCGCAACCTGCCTGGGCTCCGGTACACGGAGATCCGTCGCTCGGCCACCGACGACGGCTTCGTCCAGCGTCACGTGCTCGTCGTGACGAACCGCGCCGGGCGCCGGGTCGAGGTGCCGGCGTGCATCGTCGCCACCGTGCACGAGGGGCGCATCACCCGTCTCGACGAGTACCTCGACTCGGCGGCGATCACCGCGATGATGGAGGGCTGAGGACCGCGGACTCGGCTGATGTCGACTGGCGCTACTGCGCCGTGATCGTGATGTCGTACGGCCCTTCGCTCCCGAAGCCGTCCCCACTCCCCGAGTCGAACGGGTCCCACGGCTCGTTCCAGAATCCCGCCACCGCCACGTAGTACGTGCCGCTCTCCCACGGCGTGAATTCGACGCGGCTGTCCCGACCGTCGTAGTCGTCGTTGAACTCAACCTCGTTGCCCCAAGCGTCGAACACGAAGATCATTGTGTCGAGCTCGCCGGCAGGGGTGTCGGTGTCGGCGATCAACGTCTGGCCGGCGCGGAGCTCGACCGCGTAGAAGTCGAAGTCGCCTGCGCCGGAGCCGGCCAACCCGTGAGGTCCGTCTCCGATCCGCGAGGACGTCGGGAAGCTGCTCGTGCCGTGCCGACGCCGGTATCGCGGGCGAGCGGGATCGATCCGTCGTCCTCGGGACTGTATGGGACTGCGGATCGACGTTCGACCAACGCCCACGCCGAGCCGTTCCGCGCCGCGACGTCTGAAGTGGTACGCGCGCCCGTTGGTCAGGCCGCGGACGGTGGTGGATGGGGAGGTCGAGGCTCCGTCGGCGACGGTTGACCAGGACGCTCCACCGTTCGACGAACGCTGCACGGCGTAGTCGGTCACCGCCGCCCCACCGTTCGATGCCCCGGCGCTTCCCATGACAGCACGACGGCCCCAGCGATGCCCCTCGCGGCGAGTAACAGCGGCGCCGATGGCGCCGAAGCCGGAACGGCGGCGGCGACGTTCGACCAGCTGCCACACCCGTAGCGGTTCTTGGCGGCGACACGGAAGTGGGACCGCCGTCCGTTGATCAGGCCAGGGACGGTGGCAGTGCGGGCGCTCGACACCCCATCGGCGACCGCTGACCAGGTCGCACCGCCGTTGAACGACATCTGCACGACGTAATCAGTGACCGTCGCCCCGCCGCTGCTCAGCCGGTGCCGACCCACGAGAGCCTGACAGCCCGATCCGCGCGTTCCGCGGCCAATGACCGCGGGGCCGACGGTCGAGCCGTCGGGATCGCGGCAGATGGACGTCGCGACCACCCGCTCGTACCGAGCGGTTCTTGGCCGCGACCCGGAAGTGGTACCGCCTCTCCGTTGATCAGGCCAGGGACCGTGGCGGTGCGGGCATCGACACCCCGTCGGCGACCGTCGACCACGTGCGGCCGCCGTTGGCCGAGCGTTGCATCACGTAGTCCGTGATCGCCGCGCCGCCGTTCGTCGCCGGCACCACCCAGGACAGCCTGACGGCCGGTGTCCGCTGGACGCGGTCACTGACCGAGGCACCGAAGGTGCCGTGATCGGTGGTTGACGTCGAGCAGCAGGTTGGGGTCGCCTGCGGGGGACGGACAGGGCGCCCCTCGTGGCCTGACCGCTGATGGCCGCCCACACGGATGCCGGACTTCGCGGAAGGCCTGTTCTGCAGGATCAGCGCGGCCGCTCCGGCGACATGCGGTGCCGCCATCGATGTTCCGTTCGTGCACCACAGATCCCGTGTCCGATCGATGGCTCGCCGACTGATGTCGACGCCAGGCGCGTACAGGTCGTTGCACCGGCCGTAGTTGGAGAAGTAGGCGGCGGCGTCGTACCTCGTCGACGCGGCGACCGTGATCGCCGGCGACACCCGGCCGGGCTGCTGTAACAGGCGTCGGCGCCGACTCGTTGCCGGCGGAGACGACCACGGTGATGCCGTCTGGACCATCCTGTTCACGGCCCGATCGAAGATCGTCGACGCTGGTCCGCCCAGGCTCATGTTGACGAGGGCGGGCGTCCGCGTGGTCGTCGATCACCCAGTTCATCGCCTCATCGAGGATGTCATCGGACGTCGAACCCAGCAAGCAACACCTTCACCGGCACGATGGTCACAGACTTCGCGACGCCCCATCTCGAGCCGCCGATCGTGCCTGCGACGTGGGTCCCGTGTCCGTTGCAGTCGCTGATACCCGGTCCCGTCCCCGAAGTTCCAGTACGCCCGCACGATCCGCCCGACCGCGGAAGTCGACGTGGGTCGGACGGATGCCCGAGTCGATCACGTAGGCCGTGACGCGGCGCGGTCGAGGTAGGAGTACCTCGAGTTCAGCGGTAGCCGCCGCTGGTCGATGCGGTCCAGGTTCCACGGGGCTCCGCGCTGGATGCCGGAGAGCGTGACATGTCGTCACGCTCCACGGCCAGCACCCCCTTGCGCCCCGCGGAGCCGTCGCACATCCCTGTCTCGCGCAATGACGCGGAGAACCCGTCGACCGCACCATCCCATGTGTTCGTCACCGCGACGCCATCCGCGGCGAGCTCCGCGC
The DNA here is from genome assembly GCA_963839695.1 of uncultured Acidimicrobiia bacterium. Taxonomy (GTDB): domain Bacteria; phylum Actinomycetota; class Acidimicrobiia; order Acidimicrobiales; family Ilumatobacteraceae; genus JALZMG01. The sequence continues at coordinate 108,430 of CAWIVW010000021.1, forward strand.
GACACGGCGGCGAGAACTGCCTCGTCGTCAACTTCCACGATGTAGTCGTCGCCCACCGGGCGGTGCGCAGCGACGGGGACGATCCGAGCACGTGTTCCCGTCCCCGTCGACGGCGCGAGCGCCGGCGGGGTCACCAGCGGGACGGGAGCCGGGTTCCCCCGTCCCGGCACCCGCGTGGTCGTGTCCGACGGTTCGGCCCGGCTCCGGGATGGCCGTGTCCACCGACGCCGGCGTGGTCACCGCCGGCGGTTCGGCCGGCTCCGGCGTGGTCGTGTCCGCCGGCGCCGCGGCGGTCACCGCCGGCGGTTCGGCCGGCTCCGGGATGGCCGTGTCCGTCGGCACCGGCGTGGTCACCGCCGACGGTTCGGCCGGCTCCGGGATGGCCGTGTCCACCGGACGCCGGCGTGGTCATCGTCGACGGTTCGGCCGGCTCCGGCGGCGACGCGGCGGCGGCCATCCCAGTGATCGGAACTGCGCTGAGCCCGAGAACGAGGCCGACCATCACTCCCGCCGCCCGTGCTCGTCCCCGGCTCGATCTCGTGACCCGGCTGGCCGACATGAAGTCGGCGTAGTGAGGTCAGCGCACTCGGCGAGAGTGTCATGGCGATCGGTGGTGGGCATCGGCGGTGTTCCTTCAGCAGGGGCGGGAGTTCCGCCAACCCAACGCTCTGACCACGGGAAATTCCAACCCTGGATCCGTGAAAGCCCGTGTCTTGTCGTGAACCCGTGTTCTATGTACACTGGAGCAACATGACGACACGAGTTCAGCGACGTGGCCTCAAAGATCGCGGTCGGACCTCCTGGCGGACCGAACGAATCTACCATCCCCGACGAATTCACCATCTGGATCACCGAGGAGCCCCCCTATGATCTCCGCCTCGACGTGACCTGGGATCGAACCCTCGGGCACCACACCCTCCACGAGCTCACCCTCACCGAACAAGCCGGCGGGGAATACGTGCGGATGTCTCGCATCAACCAACTCGCCCTCGCCGACATCGTCGAACGGGCCCTCACCGAGGACGTCATCGGACCAACGGATGGCCCGCGCTTCGTCGCCGAGCACCCCCAGACGACCCAGTGGCGGTCGACGCCCTCGTCTACCGGCTCGCCTACACGCTCGCCGGTCAGAAGCCCGCCGCCACCATCGCCATCGCCCGTGGCCTCGCCCTATCCACCGGACCGAAGCGAGCCCGTCCACGCCCGCCAGGCAGGGCTCATCTCGCCGGCGGGGAACCCGGCAAGGCCTCAGGCTGACGACAATCGCTCGAGCCTTATCAGCGGGTGCCTCGCGGCGGACGCCGGTGACAACGATCCGTGTTCCGGCACGCCGGCGACCGCACCCCGGCTCCGGTGGTCCGCAAGATCGTCCACCTGCGCTGGAAGCAGCGCCTGGGTCCGGTTGAGATTGGCGGCCGGCTCAACATGCCGTCCTCGACCGTGCATGCGGTTCTGGTCCGGTGTCGGATCAACCGCCTCTCCCACATCGATCGAGCCACGGGTGAACCGATCCGCCGATATGAGCACGAGCGGCCGGGCGATCTGATCCACGTGGACGTGAAGAAGCTGGGCAGGGTCCCCGACGGCGGTGGATGGCGCTATGTCGGGCGCCCGCAGGGCAACAAGAACCGCTCAGCTACTGCGGTCCGCACGGCCGGCCCGCGCAACGAGTCCACGGCAACCCGACGATCGGAACCTGCTACCTGCACACCGTGATCGATGACCACTCCCGGGTGGCCTACGTCGAGGCCCGCGACGACGAGACCAAGGAGACCGCGACCGACGTCCTCAAGCATGCGGTTGCCTGGTTCGCGGACCGGGGCGTCATCGTCCACCGAGTGCTCAGCGACAACGGCAGCTGCTACCGCAGGGCAATCTCTGGCGTGAGACCTGTGCCGATCTGGGCGTCACCGGCGAAGCGGACGCGGCCCTACCGACCGCAAACCAACGGGAGAATGGAGCGCTTCCACCGGACCCTCGCCGAGGGGTGGGCATTCAAGAAGTTCTACAACTCCGAGTCCGCCCGCCTCGCCGCTCTGCCAGCATGGATCCACGAGTACAACCACCACCGGCCCCACTCGGCCATTGGGAAGTGCTCACCCATCACCAGATTGGACAACCTGGCTGGGCATCACATCTAGGTCAGACGCCCGTCTCG